>NZ_JAIUDM010000001.1:0-1079570 GCF_030418435.1 Gordonibacter sp. RACS_AR49
CCCTCCGGGTTGGGGACGAGGAACGTCGCGGCCACGATCAGCACGGCGACCGCGACGACGCCGGCCTTAAAGGAAGCTTTCTCTCTCATCTTTCCCCTCCTTAACAGGGACAGTGGAATATTTGATGAAGAAACCCTTTCGAGTCCTCCAACTATCGCGCCTAACGGCGCTTCAGCAGTCAAACAAAGTAAATGCTGATGGAGTGGGTGGGACATGCGTTCACGCAGCGCCCGCAGCCAACGCAGAGCTCCGGATGCACGGCCTTCGCACGAGCATGCCCGTCGACCTTGCGCGCGCGGAGCACCTTCCCCTCCTGTGGGCACGCCGAGACGCAGTTCAGGCACCCTCGGCAGTAATCCTCGTCGACCTTCACGCGCGGCTTGTTGCGGTAGAAGCCCATCGGCGCATATGCTCCCACGAGACCCCCTTTCCAGCATGCGGAGTGGCGCGGCGCCCCTCCTCGAAACGCGCTTGTGCTTCCCCAAACCCCCCGCCCCAGGAGGGAGCATCTGCCTCCGTCCTTCTCCCTCCGGAATGCGGCGGGGAAACCTTCCCTCTTACTTCTTCAGCTCCCAGAAGCCCAGGTTCTCGGCGGCCTTGTCCCACACGGTTCCGTGAGTGCCGTCGTAGAGGGCGGCCGGGATGCTGTCGTCGGCGCCATCGGACGGATCGATGCAGGGGTACACCTTGCACAAGAGGCCGCGGCAGTTCCACGTGGCCGTCATCTGGTCGGCCTTGTCCGGGTCGTCGTCGATGAGCACGTTCGCGGCCGCCTCGAACACGCCCTGCGACCAGGGCTCCTCCGCGGGCAGCTCGGGGTACCACCAGCTGGGCGGCACCTGCACCACGCCCTCGGGGATGTCCCAGCCCAGGTGCGCCTTCTGGCGAATACGGCCCATGGGCGTCTCGATCCAGATCCAGTCGCCTTCCTTGATGTGCAGGGCGCGCGCGTCGTTGAAGTGCATCCACGTCATGGGATACGGCGCCACCGTGCGGGTGCCGTGGCCCGGCGTGCGCATCTCGGAGTGGTACAGCGGGCTGATGCGGCCGGCCGTGGTCAGGCGCAGCGGGTACTCCTTCGCCATCTCGGGGTTGCCGAGCGGCGACTCCGGCTCGCGGTACACCGGCAGCGGGTCATAGCCCAGCTCCTCGAGCACCGACGCGTAGACCTCGGCCTTGCGCGACGGCGTGGCAAAGCCCTGGATCTGCCCGTTCTCGAGGCGCCTTGCGTACTTGTAGTACTCGGTGGGGTACGGGAAGTACGTGCCCGCGTTCACCACATCCTCGTACTTGAGACCGCAGCGGTCGATACGGTACTGGATGACGTCTTCGTAGGTCTCCCAGGGCCACTGCTCCTGCTGGCCCATCGCACAGCCGAGCGCGCGGAAGAAGTCGTAGTCCATGCGGCGCTCGGCGTAGGGCTCCACGCCGCGGTCGCCCACGGTGATGAAGTCCATGGAGTCCTCCGACGTCGTGCACATCGGGCGCTCCATCCAGTCGCACGCGGGCATGATATAGTCCGCCAACGCAGCCGTCGGGGTCTTCCAGTACTCGCACACCACCAGAAGCTCCAGGCTCTTCAAGGCCTTGTAGACCTTTTTGGTGTTCGGCATCCATGCCAGCGGGTTCGAAGACCATGCGATCATAGCCGTGATGGGGTACGGCTTCTGGTCGATGATGGCATCGAGCACGAGCGAGGGCGAGCAGAGCATCTGATGGAGCATGGGGCGCGGAAGGCCGAACATCTTGCGGTAGCACGCGTCGATTTTCTTGAAGCCGGGCCACGCCATGACGCGGAAGCGGTCGTTGCCGATGTACTTCGCCTGGTTCTCGGGGTCCTGCAGCTCGGAGAGCTCCATCTCGGCATCGCGCACCGGGAAGTCCTTCTCCTTGCCCACGGAGTTCGGGTCGGCCGGCTGGCCCACGAACTCGCCGCCGGGGTTATCGATGTTGCCGGTCATGATGCGCAGGATGGTCTTGGCAATGCCGAAGCTCGCGGCGTTGTTGCCGTGCTGGTCGCCACCGCCCAGGCCCCAGATGATGCAGGCGGGGCCGTTCGTGGCGTAGAGCTTGGCCGCCTCCTCGATCTTGCGCTTGGGCACGCCGGAGACCTTCGACGCCCGCTCGGGCGTGTACTCGGCCACGCGCTGCACGATGGCATCGAACACCGTGATGCACGCAACTTCGCTGCCGTCGGCCAGCTTCACTTGATAGGTGCCGCTGAGCTGCGCATCCACCTCGACGCCTTCGTCGGTGCAGTAGCGGTTCTCATCCGAGCACCACGCCAGCACGCCGTCGCGCTTGGCGTCCCACACCGCGAAATCCTCTTCCCTGCCGTCTGCGAGCACGTCGCTCGCGCGCAGGAGCTTGTTCGTGTCGGTACGGAACAGGAACACGGCGTTGGACCAGTTCTTCAGGAAATCCTCGTTGTAGAGCTTGTGCTCCACGATGTAGTTGATCCACGCAAGGCAGATGATGCAGTCGGTGTTCGGGTAGGGCTGCAGCCACTGGTCGGCCTGGCCGGACTCGGGTATGCACACCGGGTCGACCACGATCATCTGGGCAGGACCGTTCTCGTTCACCGTCGTGCGGCCCTTGATGACGCGCCACAGCGGCGCCTCGGGGGCGTATGACTCGGAGCAGCGCTTGCCCCAGTTGACGATCGTGTTCGATTGCTGGGGCGAAGCCGGCATCATCGACTCCACCGGCCAGCCCACCATCGCCATGTTCAGCGAGTAGTTCCAGCACCAGCAGATGGTGCCAGGGTCAACAACGTTGCCCGGGTTGCCCAGCAGGTTCGTGAAGCGGCTGCGCGCCCACAGGTGGTCGGAGCGGTACGTGCCCTCTGACGACACGAGCGTCTCGGGGCCGTGCTTGTCGATGAGCTCTTGGAGCTTCTCGGAAATCTCCTTGACGGCCTGGTCATAGGATATCTGCTCCCACTTGTCCTCGCCGCGCTCGCCCACGCGCTTGAGCGGGTGGTTGATACGCTTGGGATGGTAGTGGAACTTGATGGCGCGCTGGCCACGCTCGCCCAGACGGTTGCACAGCACCGCGCCCTCGTCGTCGTTGGGCCGAAGCTCCACCAACCGGCCGGTCGCCGTGTCCACCCCGGCGAAGATGCCGCAGTTCATATGGCACATGTGGCAGCGGGTGCGCCGCCAGCGGATGCCGTTCTCGTCGACGTGGTTGTTCGGCACGCCGATCATGCTCTCGGACATGGATCTCTCCCCTCTCTCTTCTCTACCTGGTTGACGCGAGGCGTCGTGAAGAGCGCTTCCGGAAGCCTTCCCTTACGATGGCCTCACTCTACTGAAGGCCCCGCCTGATTACATGACCCGAACTCGCGGCATCGCACGGGTGAGGCGCGGGGTAACGGCCAGGGGTAAGGGGCGGGGTAAGGCGGTGCGGGCGGGCGCTCCGTTCAGGGGGTTCGATGCGCCCGCCCGCGCTCCCTTGCTCAGGCGCCCGGTACGGGCGGCGGCGTAGGGGCTCCCGGGGCGCCGGGGACCTTGGGCGCAGCCGGGGCGCCGGGGGCGAGCACGGCCGGCACCTGCGAGGCGGCGCCGCAGCTCGGGCACTTCGCCGCCCCGGCCGGCACCTCCGCTCCGCATTTCGGGCAGTTCTTCGGCCCTTCGACGGCTGCTGGCGGTCTGAAGCACATGGCGTATCCTTTCCTCTGGGTCGGCGCCGCCGGTTAAGGCGGCCTCTCTACCTGAAGAGGATACGCAGGGGGAAAGCAGGGGTCATGACCTTCTCAAGACCGAACGAGAGGGTAAGGAGCGGGGGTGAGAAGCGGGGGTGAGCAGAGCTCATTCCCTTGCCACCGAGGCAGGCCCCGATCCCCCACTCCCAACGGAGCGGTTCGCCGCATATTCCCTCAAAGCCTCCTCGCGCGTGCCCACCCCCAGCTTGCTGTAGATGTTCGCAAGGTGCTTCTTCGCGGTATTGACGCTGATGCAGAGCGCATCGGAAATCTCTTTGCGCGATAAGCCCATGTTCAGGAGCTTGAGGATCTCCAGCTCTCGAGGGGTGAGCGGGTCGGGCCCGTCATTGGCGAACGCGCCCGGACCGTCTATGCCCGACGGAGCCTCCGGCAATTCCCGCTCGAATTCCACCAAAAGCGACTTCACGTAGGATCGGACGGATGCACCCGCCTTGCGCGTCGTCGAGTAGTCGCGCAGAAGGTCGCGCAGGGGCTCGCCTGCATCGAGGAGGCTGCGCATGAAACCGTGCCGGCACGCTAGCGTCAAGAGCTCGTTCAGCTGGGCGCAGGCGCGCGACCTCTCTCCCATCTCGCGCAAGACGACCGTTTCCACCACAAGGGCTTTCACTAGCAGGCAAACGTAGCGGCCCTTGCGTGCATGCACCTCGACCGATTCGAGCGTCTCGAGGACGGTCGGACCGTCGCCTTTCTCCCAAGCCGAAAGTGCGCGCACGAGGGCAAGCAGCAGCTGGCAATGCACATCCCCCTCATGCACCCGCGCGGCGAACTTACGCTCGATGAGAAGCAGGTCGCGCAGGTTCCGGCGACGTGCCGCTATCTCCGCCTGCTGGAAGTAGGCGTGCAGCAGCACGGCTCGCGGGACGTCCTTCTGCTCGCCATGCAGGATGCCCTCGACGATGACCTCGTACGCCTCGGAAAGGCTTCCTCTCGCAGCGAGCAGGCCAGCCTGGGCCATCCTGGCCTCAAGGTACATGTCGATGTGCCGGTAATGCGAGGTCCGCTTGAGCGAGCGCTCCACCAAAACCGAAGCCCGCTCCTTCTCGTTGCGCTCAAGCAGCACGCGCGCCAGCAGTGCGCAGATGGCACCATAGAGCGCGAAATCGGAAGGGCACGTTCGCAGAAGCTTCTCGCAACTCTCGCGGGCTTCGGCGAGCTCGCCGAAGCAGTGCTGCACCTCGGCGAAGTTGAACGAGTTGAACAGCAGCTGGTGCATCGTAGCGTCCACGCTTGCGCTTGCCTGGGCTTGCAGGTAAATCTCCTGGGCCTGGGCCATGTCGCCAATACGCTCGTATGCCTCGCCGAGCGACTGGTAGATCATGCTCATAAGCGATGGCTTGATCTCGTACCCGCTGTTCAACAGCTCATCGCATTGCGCGAGAGCCTCTTGGCCGTCTCCCTCCATGGCAACGCACTTCATTTTGAGGCACTTCGACGAGAACTCCACGATGCTCGGATCGAGGCTGCCGGCATGCGCAGGCTCCTGCATGCTGCGCTCGAATCGGGCGATCCAGTTCTGCGCATCGGCGACGCGTGCATTCGTGATGCACGACCATGCCGAGAGCATGCACAAAAGCGGCGACGAGGCGAACTCGGCCGAGGGTATGCGACAGAGCCACAAAAGGTAGTGGGTCCGCTTGTCCGAGCGGGAGAGCGAGCAGGTAGCCTCGGTCAGGTTCGCAACGTAGTCGAAATCGCTCGCCAGCAACAGGTACTTCGCCGCCTCGTCCTGCATCCCGTAATCGTGGAACCATTCGCTCGCCCGCGCGCATGTCTGCCTGATCTCCTCGATCCGCAGCTGCAGGAGCTCGCTGCGCAGCCAGTCGGCGAACAGAGCGTTGAAGCGGAACCACGTTCCCTCTTCGTCGCAGGGCACGACGAAGAGGTTGCGCCGTATCAGCTCGTCGAGAAGGGCCTGCGTCGAACCGGAGCCGAAGACCGCCTCGCAGAGGGGGCGGCTGAACGTCTCGAGCACCGATATCTCCAGCATGAACGAGAACAGATCCCCGGTCACCAAGCGCGTGACCTGTGCCTGGAAGTAGCGCCGCACGTTCAGGAGGGAACCGTCCAGCCGCACGTCGTCCGCGCTCCGCGCGCCCGACAGCGACCGCGCCGCCAGCACAAGCCCCTGCGGCCACCCCTCGACGAAGCGGCAGGCCTTCCCCAGAGCCTCGTCGGAGGGAGGCTCATCGCACATGGCATTCGCCAGATGCCGCGCCTCGTCTATGGTCAGAGCCAGGTCCTCTACGCCGAGGCAGCCGTACCCCAAGCGATAGGCATCGGTCTGCAGCACCCACGAAAAGGCGGACGAGGCGAGCACCACATGGAAGTCGGGCGGCGTCAGTGAGCAGAAACGCAGCAGCTGCACGTCTCTACCCTGTTGGTCGGCGCAGCCGTAATCGTCGATGAGCAGGTAGCAGGGCAAACCGGGAGGAAGCGCCTCGAACAGCGCATTGCCCATGGCTACGAGAACGCCGTCGTCCAACCCTGCACCGCGCTCCAGGAGTTCTTCGTCTACCAGGGGTTCAATCTCTGCAGCCACTTGGGCGCCCAGCCCTGCCAGTGCCGCCACGATATGTCGACAGAAGCGGGCGAAGTCGGCATCCTCCTCGTCGACGGTCAACCAGGAGACGAGGGTCCCCTCTTCTGCCTTCTTCCGAGCGAACTCAACCATCAATCCGGTTTTCCCATAGCCCGTCGGCGCAGCGACCAGCGTCAGTTTCTGCCGCGCGAGCAGCTCGAGCCTCTTGAGAAGCGCCGCCCTGCCCACATACCCGATCGGCAACGCCGGTTGCGTCAGCTTTGCCCGAACGACGGCTTTTTGCAGTTCCTTTTCAGTCGAAGTGCCCATCTGTCCCCTTCGAACGCACTCCTGCCGCCGACCCTTTCCCGGCAAACGGGCACATTGCCCGCCGTTCGACCATAGTAGAACTTTTTCCGGCCAGGTTCAATTATGAGAGCGTCGGTCAACGGCCATCGTGACAACCTGTCCTTCGCATATCTCTCCATAAGGGGACAAACTGCAAAGGGGCGAGAAGGAAAAGGCTTCGCGCGTGCACGCTGTTAAACACAGATTGGCAGGCAGGGGGTCGAAAAGTGGCAGAGGTTCCGAGGTATGTGACTTTTAGCTCGGCGCTCTCGGCATGACAAATGGCGGGAAGCTTGTTGTCCGCCTCCCGCCTAGAGCACCTTCCGCACCGGCACCGGGCCGCATTCGTCGCGCATCTCGCAGTGGTCGCAGTCGTCCACGAGGGACATCTCGATGAGGTCCCAGCCTATGCGCTCGTAGCCGAGGGCCTCGTAGAACGGCAGGCTCCCGCCGCGCGACACGAGGCGCAGCTCGCCGTGGCGCGCAAGAGCCTCTTCCATGAGCGCGCGGCCCACGCCGAAGCCGCGCCAGGTCTCGTGGGTGATGACGGGGTTCACGAACGCCGTGCCGTCCTCGGCGAGCGCGATGCGAAGGAACCCTACCACCTCGTCGTCCTCGTTCACGGCCACGCGCACGCCCTCGATGGAGGGGATGGCGTCCATGCCCTCCAGGTTGGCGTAGCCGTCGAGCACGGCCTTGTCGTCCGGCCGCGCATCGCGGATGGTGAACAGCTCGTTCGTCATAGGAGTTCCTTCCCTACATGATAGGCGGAACGTAGATCTTCATGCGCGAATCCGGGATGGCCTTCTTCGCCAGCTCCGTCAGGCCCTGCGCCACGATGGGCAGCTTGTCCACGGGCAGGCCCATGAACATCATGTCCTCGGCCACGTCGGTGGCCGCACGGCAGCCGTAGCAGCCGAACGTGATGTTGGGCTCCTGCTCCGTCAGGGGGTACAGCACCGCCTCCACGCACATGGAGTTGAACCCGCTCGCGTGGAAGTCGAAGCGGTGGCCCGAGTAGTAGCTCATGGACATGCACAGCCACATCATCTGCTCGGGCGTGCCCGTCACCACCACCACCTCGGGCTTGCGCACCGTCTTCGCCAGCGGCGCCACGTAGGTGGCGCGGCGGCTCTTCGGCGGCAGCGTGGGGCGCTCGGCCACCATCCGGGCGGCGGCCTCGGCGTTCACCACCTTGTGGAACAGCACGTATATCTCGCCGGTGGCCAGCTTCTCGGGCACGCCGGTCATGCCGAAGATGGACGTGCCGTCCGGGCACGAGTGCCGATGCGGCGGCATGAGGATGCTCGCACCGCGGCGCGCGGCCATCATGGCCTGGCAGAACCGCTGGTTCTCGGGCGGCAGGGGCACGTCGGGCAGCGGCTCGTCCTTGTCGATCAGGCTCACGGCGACCGGCTGCCAGCGCAGGCCCAGCTTCTCCATGATCACGCGCTGCCATTCCGCGTACTGCTCGCGCAGCTCGCGCGAGATGGGCTCGGCCCGCGGCTCGTCGGCAAAGGGATCGTACACCGCGTCGCCCGTGGCCTCCACGGAGAGCGCCCGCTGCGGGCAGTTGCCAGCGCACGTGGTGCATCCCACGCAGTCCTCGATGCGCGCCGCGAAGGGATGCCCCTCCTCGTCGGCCTCCAGCACCTCGCACGGGCAGAACGCGATGCACAGCCCGCACTTCACGCACCGGTTCGGGTCGTTCACAATTCGGTAGTCGGCCATCAGCGCAGCTCCTCCTTGCACCACGGCGGGTACACGCGCCGCCCGGCGGAATCGGTCAGATGGTACGAGCAGAACGGGATGGCGCGCCCGTCGGGCACCGTCACCATCATGGAGCACTCGCGCAGGCGCTGCGTGTCCATGGACACCGCGTCCATGTAGTTCATGATGACCACGGAGAGCCCGCTCGCCACCTCGACGCCCTTCTTGTCCAGGATGTCCAGGAACACCGAGCCCTGCGGGCTGTCGGGCGAGTACCCCGCGTGGTACTCCTCCATCGTCATGGCGCGCGTGGCCGGGTAGAACCCGGACGGATGCGCCGGCACGCCCGCGGGAGGCTCGCCCTTCACGAAGAACACGCCCGTGTCGCACAGCGGGTTCGAGCACCCGAGCGGCCACACGTCGCGCGGCTCGATGAGCCCGTCTGACTGCTCGGCCAGCTGGAAGATCACGTCGCCCGAGCTCATGGGCAGGGCGCGCTCGGCGTCGAAGCGGCCCGACGTGAACGCTGGCTGCAGGGCCAAGCCTGCCACCACGTCGGCGTTGTCCAGGCAGAAGCGCAAGAGGTCGCCCAGCTGCCCGTCGTTCAGGCCCGCCACCACGGCCACGGACAGCACCACCTGGATGCCCACCTCGCGGCACCGCTCGATGACGCGCATCTTCACGTCCAGAATGTCGCGCCCGCACGTGCCCTCGTACACCTCGCCCGTGAGGCCGTCGAACGACAGGTACACGCCGGTGAGCCCCGCCCACACGAGCTCTTCCAGATACCCGTCGCGCGCGGCTATGACCAGGCCGTTCGTGTTGACCTCGATGCCCCAGAAGCCCTTCTCGCGGCCCATGCGGATGATCTCGGGCAAGTCCTTGCGGCACGTGGGCTCGCCGCCCGTGATCTGCACGGCGCCGTCGGTGCCCACCGCATTCGCGATGACGTCGTACATATCCGAAATTTCCTCAAGCGTGGGGTCACCCTCACCCGTCTCGGCGCTCATGAAGCACACGGGGCAATGCAGGTTGCAGTTGCGCGTGACCTCGATCTCCAGCAGCGTCCCGCGCCGCTGGTGCCGGCTGCACGTGCCGCAGCCGCGAGGGCATGGCGCCGTGGCCGGAAGGGTGTTCTGCGGCGCCGTCTTGGGAAACGCGAGCGAGCGCAGCCACTCGTAGTGCGCGGCGTCGGGCCACATGCGCGTGGCCAGCCTCCCGTGGTCGGGGCAGGTGCGCTCCATCCACACGACTCCCTCGGCATCGGCGTACACGTCGGCCGGCAGCTCGGCGAGGCAGTCCGGGCAGAGCGCCGTGGTCTTGTGCAGCGGCGTGCGCTCGTTGTCTCTCGATTCGTACTCGCTCATCACGTCTTCTTCCTCATCATCGTCGATCTCGACGGTCTGTAAAAGTCAGCGAGGGTGGCTGCGGCGCCCGAGATTCGCAGGATCGCGGAGGCGAAGCGTACTGCGGTACGCGAGTCTCACGTGTTCGTGCGAAGATCGGGTGCCGCAGCCGACCGCAGCATCGACTTGTTCCGTCGGCCGACAGGCCGACGGAACCTCCTATTCCTGGTCGATGTACTGGCGCGGGTCGTGCTCGTCGTTCGGCGGGGTGATCACCTGGATGCCCATGTAGTCGACCCAGTCCAGCACGCGCTGGGGCACGAACAGGTCGGTCTGGAACACGGCCGCCTGCTTGATGGCGCGCATGCACGAGATGGCGTGCGCGAGGTCGGTCTTCTCGTCGATGTCGGCCACCGGAGACAGGAACGCGGAGGGCACGTCGCGCTCCTCCAGCTTCTCCATGTAGCCGTCGAGCGCCGGGCGGCCGTCCAGGTTGTAGTAGACGCCCTGATGGTCCATCGGCGTGTTGTGGCTGAAGCCCACGAGCGACGTGCCGCATTCCTGGCACGGCGCCTGCACGAAGCCGGGCTTGCCGATGCTCTGGAAGTAGTCGAGCCATTGGAACGCAGCCACGATGTGCGACTTCGGCATGGTGGGGATGTCGCCGCCCACGGACACGATATGCTCGTAGCCCCGTGCGAAGATCTCCTTGAACGCGTAGTCGAAGTGGTCGTCGAACGTGGCGCCCTTGTCCGTCATGTAGTGGATCTCCATGGGCCACGGGCCGATGGCATCGTAGGTCTCCTTCATCAGCTCCACGTTCTCGGCCGGCGTCGTGGACACGAAGAAGTCGTAGGTGATCTTGTCGACGCTCGGATCGGCCGCCACAGCCGCGTCGTTCTCCATCTGCAGCTCCATGAGCGCGTGCATGGCGAGCTCGCTCACGTCGTACAGGCTGCGCTTGAAGAACTCGGCCGCCTGCGCCGGGCTCAGGAAACCGTCGTGCTCGGTCGTCAGGCGCGTCTTCACCATTCCCGGCACCGGGGGCTTGCTGAACAGCAGCAGCGCTTGCTTCTTCTCGGCCATAGGAACATTCTCCTTCTCGTCGTTCTTATCCGTTGTCTCTCGTTCGTGCGCTCGCGCACGGCAGTTCTTCTTCGTCGCCCCTCCCCGCACCACGGAAGGCCCCGCAGGTTGCACCCCCTCCAACCTCAACCGATCACGCGACTGCGTCCCGCCCCCGGCCCACCGCCCTTCGCAGCAACCGCGAGGGCGGAGCGGAAGAGGGGGGCATGCAGTGCGACGAGCTTTCGCGAAGTGTGCGAGGAGTGCTGCATGGCCCCCTCTTCCGCTCCGCCCGTCCCGCAGGTTCATTCCCAGCTCAAAGGCTCGTCAACCCGCCGGATGACGCAGTCGATGGCGTTGTACGACCACGTGCCGATCAGCGGCTCGCCCGGCTCGCACGACGTGAGGCAGTTCACGTTCGACTCCCACATGCCGCCGAGGTCGGGGCCGCCCGGCTCCCACTCGGGATGCCACCAGCCGTAGTCCACGTTCACCAAGTCGTCGCGCAGGGGCGCGGTCTCCAGTATAAAGCGTGCCGAGCCCTTGTCGGTGGCGATCTCCACGCGGTCGCCCGGTTCCAGGCCCAGCCGCCCGGCCGTGGCCTCGCTCACCTCCGCCACCGGGTGCGGCGACTTCTGGCGGAAGGCCGGGTTGTTGAAGTACATCGACGCGTTGTAGGGCTGCTTGCGCGAGCCGGTGATCATCGGCAGGTGCGCGCCGCCCGCGCGCTCGGCGTCCTCCACGAGCTCCGGCGAGCACAGGGGCTCCGCCGACGCGGCCGGTTCGGGCAGGCGCGGCCCGCCGAGCGTCGGCAAGAACTCGCTCGCCAGCTCTATCTTGCCCGTGGTGGTGGCGAAGCCCTGCGGCTTGCCGTCGGGGCCCGGCAGCTCGTGCTTGGCGTACGCCGGCGGCTGCCAGTAGATGCCCAGCTGGCAGAACGCGTCCCAATCCATGCCCGCGCGCGCGAGCTGCGCCGCGAACGCGTCGGCCAGCGTCTCCTCCGGCCACGCGTCAACCTGGCCCAGGCGCAGGCCAAGGCCGCGGAACACGTCGTAGTCGCACCTTCGCTCGTAGTACGGCTCCACGGCGGCGGGGCCGCCGTAGCCCATGTTCGCCACGCCGCCGTGCACCTGCAGCACGGGGCGCTCGATGGCACCGGCCGCCGGCAGCACGTAGTCGGCGATCATGGCCGTGGGCGTCATATAGTAGTCCAGCACCACCAGCAAGTCCAGGCCCATGAGCGCATCGAACACGCGGTGCGTGTCGGCATAGGTGAGCAGCGGGTTCGTGGCGTTCACGATGAGCGCGCGCACCGGGTACGGCTCGCCCTCCTCCATGGCGCGCAGCACGAGGTGCGGCAGCGCGGAGGTCAGGTAGCGCTCCGGCAGCGTGCGGCCCAGCTTCTCGGTGAGCTTGCGGGCGCGGTCGTAGCCTTCGTAGCACTGCAGCGGCGTGAAGGGCGTGTTCAGGCAGCGCGCGCGCCTCTCGGGCGCAAGCGCGTCGGACATCTCCAGCTCCATCTCCGACACGAAGTCCGGTCCCTCGGCCAGCACGCACGAACCGGGCTTGTCCACGTTTCCCGTCACGGCGCGCAAACAGCAGATGGCGCGGTGCGTGGGCGCCACGTTCGCGCCCACCTGGTCAACCCCGCGGCCCGACACGAGCGCCGCGGCGCCCGCCCGCCCGAACAGGCGCGCCGCCCGCACGATGTCGTCCTCCGGCAGGCCGCACACCGCGGCCACGTGCGCGGGCGTGTAGGGCCGCACGTGCGCGGCCAGCTCGTCGAACCCGTGGCACCAGGCATCCACGAACGCGCGGTCCGCCAGGCCCTCCTCGATGATCACGTGCAGAAGGCCCAGCGCCAGCGTGCAGTCGGTGCCCGGCCGCACGGGCAGCCAGAGATCCGCCACGGCCGCCGCCTGCGTGCGCCGCGGGTCGACGACCACGAGCGGCGCATCCGAGCGCGCGAACGCCAGGATGGACCGCCAGAACGCCGAGTTGTCGGACTGTGCCGGGTTCGTGCCCCAGATGAACAGGCACTCCGTCACCCCCGGCACGATGTCGGCCTCCACGGTCCAACCGAACGTGAGCGCATCCATCCAGATGCGCGGGTTCCAGCAAATCTGCCCGATGCCCATGTTGTTAGGGCTGCCGAACAGGTTCATGAAGCGGTGCAGCGGCCAGAACGACGCATGCGGGCCGCCGATGGCGCTCGCAAGCGTCTCCGGGCCGTGCTCGTCGGCAAGCGCCTGCAGGCGCGCCGCGATATCGTCGAGCGCTTCGCCCCAGCCCACGCGCTCCCACTCGTTGCCGCCGCGCTCCCCGACGCGGCGAAGCGGATGGTTCACGCGGTCGGCGCCGTCCAACGCGTCTAGGTTCATGCGCCAGCGGCGGCAGCCCGCCAGGATGCGCTCGTCGTAAGGGTAGCGCGACGGGTCGGGCACGAGGTCCGTCACGCGCCCGTCCTCCACGGTGGCCAGAAACGCGCAGCAGTAGCCGCAGTAGTGGCAGTTCGTGGGTTTGACCTCGGCCGTCATCGCGCCTCCTCCCCATCGTCGCCGGCCTCGGAGGCAAGCCCCTTGAACGGGCGCGCCTCGCCGCCGTCCGCCGCCGGCTCGTCGAACAGGAAGCGCAGCTTCATGTAGGCGTCGGCGGCACGCCAGTCGATGCGCCAGTCGAACAGCAGCTCCAGATAGTGGAACACCGGCACGCGCCACTGCGAAACCGAGAGCAGGAACGAGCAGCTCACGCAGGCCGCCACGATGGCGGAGCCGCCGGCTTCGACGGCCTCGGCCCCGCGCGCCTGCGACTGCGCGAGCGCCTTGTCCGCATGGCCGGCCGCCCGCACGAGCGAGCCGCAGCACTGGGAGCTCCGGCGCGCATGCGCGGGCTCCACCGTCAGCTCGGCGGGCATGAGCGCCCGCAGGCCGTCGGCGAACTCGCCCGTGGCCCGGTCGGGGCAGGAGTCGTGCACGCTGAACCGCAGCGGCGGGCGGGCGCCCTCGGCGCACGCCTCGTAGAAGTCCGCACCCGCCTCCAGCTCTTCGGCCAGCAGGCGCTCCGCCACTCGGGCATCTACCCGGTAGCCCAGCGCGTCCAGCTCGAGCGGCAGCGGCACCACTTCCACGCCGGCCGTGCGCTCGTCCTCGGCAAGGGCGCCGCGCAGCGCGGCGACGCAGTTCGGGCAGGCGGCCACGATGCGCTCGACGCCCGCCGCGGCCACGTGCTCGCACAGCTGGTCCTCGAACGCTGCGCGCACGGCCTTCCCGTCCGGCTCGAAGCTCAGTATCTTCCCGCAGCACAGAAGCGAGATGCCCTCGACGCGCCCGGCCCCGGCCAACAGGTCGTAGACCGCCTTCACCAATGGCAGCGCATAGTTGATAAGCGAGCATCCGGGGAAGAACAGGGCGCGGGCGCGCAGCGGGCCGTCGGCCGCCGCCACCCGCGTGCCAAGGCCGGGGAAAGCGCACGCTACGGTGCTTCCCGCCAGCACGTCATCGAATACGTAGTCTTCCATGTTACCCCCTGGATACTCGGTTAAAACCGCAGGCGGGGGCCCGACCGATAAGCCGGGCCCCCCGTCAGCGCACGCGCGGCGCGAAGCCGGCGCGCTCGCGGCCTTGCGGCCGTCTTAGAACTGGTTATCGCCGTACGTCCACTTGGTGATGAACTCCGCGTCGTTCTTGGCAAGGCGGTTGTAGTAACGGTTCTCGCCCGGGATCTCGGCACGGTCATCGGTGTTGACCACCATGAAGCGCAGCAGGCAGCCGCCGCACAGCACCAGGATGGGGGCCACGAGCGTGGCCGCGGCGGAGTGCCCGCCGCCGATGTACATGACCAGCGGCACCACGAGGCCCAGGCCCACCATGCCGACCCAGAACAGGCCCGCGTAGGAGCCCTTCACCCAGCGGCGCGCCGCCGCCTTGGCGGTCTCGTTGCCGGCACCCGCGAAGGACAGCACCATGGTCAGCAGCACGATGAGCTCGGCAACGACCAGCACGATGTCCACCACGTGCAGGATCTCCAGCACGATCTCGGACACGACCAGGCTCTCCAGCGTCATAGCCGCCGGCCAGCCGCCGATGGAAAGCACGATGGCCGCGCAGCCCGTGGAGATGGCCGAGATGGTGAACAGCACGGGCAGCGCCGGGGTGGCCCAGAACGCATGCGCCTTCAAGGTGGACAGCATGATGCCGGTGTACATCATGATGCACAGGCCGAAGAAGCCGGCCACGATCAGGAAGAAGTCCGCAGCGGGCTTCAGCAGGTCGGACAGGCCCGCGAAGATCGGCCAGGCGTCGCCGATGAACGCCAGCAGGAACAGCAGCGCGAACACCGCGGCGATCACGAGGAACGTGGCGCCCCACTTGATGATGGACTTCGACGTGGTCCACACGCGCCAGAACACGCCCGGCTGCCCCAGGTCGACGACCAGGAACACGCAGCCGATGGCCACGCACACCAGCGAAACGAGCACGGGCAGCGCGAACACCTCGGCGTAGCCGGGGACCACGAAGCTGTTGAAGATGGCGGCCAGGAACAGGATGCCGCCCGCCAGACCGCCCAGGAAAAGGTACAGGGCGATAGGCGGTTCCCAATAATGATGTTTCATTATGCCTTACCTCCCAAATCAGGAATGTAGTAGATCTGCGGCTCGGTGCCGAACTCCTCGAAGAGGCGCTCGGTCTTCACAGAGCCGATGAGCTTGGAGACCTCGCTGTTCGGATCATCGAGATCGCCGAAGATACGGGCCTTCTGATGGCAGGTCAGCACGCAGTACGGCTGGGCAGAGGGGTCCAGCTGGCGCTTGTCGCGGCAGAACGTGCACTTGCGCACGTAGCGGTGCATGCGGTCCTCCAGGTGCGAGGCGTCGCGCATGCCGTACGGGCAGGCGTTCACGCACACCTTGCAGGACAGGCACTTCTTGGGGTCCACCCACACGGTGCCGTCCTCGTCCTGCTGGCTCGCGCCGGACGGGCAGCAGGGAACGCACTCGGGGTTCTCGCAGTGCATGCACAAAAGCGGCTGCCAGGACTTGTGGACGTTCGGCCACGTGCCCTGGGCGCCCTCGGTGACCACGGGGTTGTAGACGATGTCAAGGGGAAGCTTGTTCCACGTACGACAAGCAACCGTGCAGGAGTGACAGCCGATGCAGCGACGCTGGTCGATGACCATGACGTAACGAGTCATTTATCTATCCTTTCTTCCTACTCGGCGGCTATTCTTCGACGGGCGCATACGACATGTCGTAATGCTTGCCCGTGGCTTCGTCGACCAGATGGCCGGTGGCGGCGTCGTAGAGCCAGCCGTAGTTGGCGTCGTGGAAGGCGCCGTTGTCGGGGTCCAGCATCCAGCCGCTGTTCGGGTCGTACACGTAGGGGAGGTCGCCCAGCGTGGCGTAGCCCTTCTCCTGGTTCCAGGTCAGGTTCTCGGGCACCTCGTAAGGGGCGGCCTGGCCGGGATAGCAGCGCACGCCCGCCGCGAACACGATCTCCTCGCGGTCCATGGTGTACATCTTGCCGGTGGCGTCGTCCACGAGGCACTCGTTGGCGGCATCGTAGCGCCAGCCGGTGTGGGCGTCGTGGTAGCCCTTCGTGCGCGGGTTGATGAGCCAGCCCGACTCGTCCAGGCGGAAATTCGTGCCCTTCTGGTACAGCGTGTTGCTCTGCCACACCCACTCGTAGCCCTCGGGCACGGCCTCGGCCGGCTGCGGCTTCTCGAACGGGATGGGCTCGCGGGCGAGCTTCTGGTCGCTCGGCATGACGGTCACGCCCGGCTCGGGCGAGGAGCCCGGGATGGAGAACTGGGTGTCCTCCTTCTTGTACTCCTTGTCGTACTCGCCGCACTTGTACACCTTGCACATGAGGCCGCGGTTGGCCCACGAGCCGCCCATGGGGTCGCAGTGCTCGTCATCGACCGAGGTCAGCACGTTGACGTTGGACTCAAGGCAGCCGAACGGGTTGTCCAGGTCGGCCGAGCCGTCGCGCTCGGGGAACCACCAGCCGCGCGGCGCGAACACCACGTTGGGATGCACCTCGGGCTCCACGTTGGCGCGCATCTTGATGCGGCCGCGGCGCGTCTCGATCCAGCACCAGTCGCCGTAGGCGATGTTCAGCTTCTCAGCCAGCTCCGGGTTGATGGAGAAGTACGGGTCGGGATACAGGTAGCGGATGCCCTGCATCTGGAAGTGCTCGGAATGGTGGTACGGCATGAAGCCGCCGCCCGTGGTGAGCACGATCGGGTACTCTTCCGCAATCTCCGGCGTGTCGATCTCGTTCTCGATGCAGCCGATGTAGGTGGGCATGCCGGGGTAGCCCAGCTCGCGCAGGATGGTGGAGTTGCACTCGACCTTGCCCGAGGGGGTCCAGAAGCCGTTGGCCTTGAACTTGTTCTGGTGCAGCGGCGGATAGTACATGCGGTAGTAGTCGACGAAGTCGTTGTAGCTCTCCACGCCGCCCAGGCCCAGGGGCTCCAGGATGTGGAAGTACGCCTCTTCCTCGGTCTCCCACGGCCAGTTCGCGGGATCTTGGCCGCAGGCCAGGCCCAGCTTGCGCCAGAACGTCATGTCCGTGTGGCGGTCGTACTTCGGCTGGATGGCGCGGCGGCCGCCCATGATGGAGTCGGTGGCGCCGTAGTGCGTGACGATGGTGGGACGCTCCAGCGCGCCGGCTGCCGGGAACACGTAGTCAGCGAACAGGGCCGTCGGGGTCATCCAGTAGTCCACGACCACGAGGAACTCGCACTGCTTGAGCGCCTGCAGCGTCATCTTGGCGTCGCCGTAGGAGTTGATGGGGTTCGTGGCGTTCACGATGAGCGCGCGCACCTGGTAGGGGTCGCCCGTGATGATGGCCTTGAACACGCTCGGGCCGTGGGCCTCGCAGAACCACTCGGTGGGCAGCGTCTTGCCCCACGTGCGCTTCGCGTTGTCCGAGATCAGCTGGTAGCCGGGCCAGGAGGTCAGCTTGAACTTGTCGGAGCCGATCTGCTTGGCCTTCTGCTCCTCGGGCAGGCACTCGTTGAGCTCCATCTCCTCGTCGGTGAGGTAGTTGAGCGCGGGGCCCGGCATGCCGTCGCCGCCGGGGACGTCCAGGTTGCCGCAGACGGCGCGCATGAGGGCGATGGCGTGGCTGCCGGTGGTGGAGGCACGGCCGATCTGGTCCCACGTGCAGCCCCACTGGATGCAGCCGGGGGTGTTCATGGCGTACAGGCGCGCAGCCTGGCGGATCTGCTCGGCATCGAGCCACGTGATGGGCGCCGCCCACTCGGGCGTGTACTCGGCCACATGCTCCTGCAGCTCCTCGAAGCCGTCGCACCACTCGCCCACGAACTCCCAGTTGACCAGGCCCTCGTAGATGATGGTGTGCAGCATGGCCAGCGCGAGCGCGGCGTCGGAGCCGGGACGCAGCGGCAGCCACAGGTCGGCCTTGGAGGCCGTCTCGGAGTAGCGCGGGTCCACGACCACGATCTTCAGGCCGTTCTTCTGCAGGTCGGTGTAGCCGTCCATGCCGCCCAACGTGGAGGCGCCGGGGTTCATGCCCCAGAGGATGAGGCACTTGGCGCCGGCGAGGTCCGTCTCGAACGGCGACCAGCCGGCCACGCAGGTCTCGGCCATGAACGTGGGGATCCAGCACAGAAGGGCGTTGTGGAAGCCGTTCGGCGTGCCGAACTGGTTCAGGAAGCGGCGGCGCGCCCAGTCGTCCGTGCGCGTCGTGCCGCCGGCGGAGGCCACGGCCTCGGCGCCGCTCTCCTCCTTGATCTGGTTGAGCCTGTCGGCAACCTCCTGGATCGCCTGGTCGTACGGGATCTTCTCCCACTTGCCCTCGCCCTTGGCGCCCACGCGCTTCAACGCGTGGTTGATGCGGGCGGGGTGGTTGACGTGCAGCAGCGCGCTCGTGCCGCGGCAGCACAGTCCGCCATGGTTCGAGTAATCGGGATCGCCTTCGATCTTGATTACGTCGCCATCCTTAACGTAGGCGAGCACGCCGCAGTTAGCATGGCAGAAATAGCAGAGCGACTTGACCATCGTGACGCCGTCTTGATGGATGTCGACCTCGGTCGACACGGTATCCGGGCTCACAAGGCCCTTGAGACCGGTCGACGTCTTGGAAATCTCCATCTACCTTCCCCTCTTCTTCTCGTCCGTTTACCTTACCGTTGAACCCTGTCGTGCCGTTCGCATGATTATGCGCGGAAGCTCCGCTTGGCCCGAACGCTCTCACTCGCGCGGATCATGCACGCCAGTGTATAAAACGCCCGTTCCATCCACATCACACCGGAAGTTCTAAATTCCGCGAGCGGGTAAGCCCGATAGTATTAATTGATCGGACCGCGATTTTCACCCCGACCGCTCGTCTGGGCATTCCGCCGTTCGGCGGTTCGCCACCCCCTGAGCGAGCCTTGGCGTGAAACGTTCGCACCCCCTGCGCGAAATGACGTTGACAGCTCCTCCGACCGCTTCTATCGACTGATGGCCGTCATCGAACTCCTTGCGGCCTGAACCGTTGTTCGATGCCAACCAGTAGTAGATAGAATCGGCTATTTGATTATAGCTATGCGGGATAGCATGTGCCACCCTAGCGGCGTGTTTTTGCGGCGAATAACACGCAAAAGGGGCGGGAGCGGGCACCGGCAGGATGCGCGGCAGCGGCGCCTGGAAGCCGCCTGGGGGGCTTCCAGCGAAAACGAGCTGGATCGGTGCTGGATGCGGGCAAGGACCGAACGGCTCGCACGGCGGAAACATGCAAGGTTCGGACGGCGCCCACGTCGGAAACGCGCAAGGCCTGCGCGACTCGCGGACGGTCGAATTACGGTCGGCGTGCAAGGTCGCGGCGCTAGGATGGAGGCGTCGGGACAGACCCGGCGCGACCGACGAGGAAGGGGGCCGACGTGGATCCGTCGCACACGCAGCCGCACATTCGCAGGGAAAACGGTGCTGTCGAGGCAGCGCCCCGTCGGCGCCCCCTCTCGCCTTCCGGCTGCGTGCGCCGCAAGCCCGTTGCGGCCGGCGCGGCGAAGGCCCTTGCGGAAGCGGGGCCCGCAGGACCAGGGCCCGGCGGCCCTCGCAGTCCTCGCCGCGTGCGCACCGCGGCATGCGCGGCGATGCTCGCCGCGTGCGTGCTCGCGCTCGCGCTGGCAGCTCCCCGGTCGGCCGAGGCCCTTGAGGGCATCTCGGGCACCTGTTACGTGGCCTGCACGAACGCGCATATCGACGGGCCGGACGGCGGCAACGTGTTCGAGGTGACGTTCCCCCAGTACGGAATCTCGGCCACCGGTTACTGCATCTCGGGCTCCGTCTACGGCACGCCGCTTCCGGGTACCTACCCGTTCTCCGGCGAGCCTGCGGGTGACGGCGGCTTCCAGATCACCGTGAACTGCCGGGGCGCCGGCATGTACGAGAACCATTACTCGCCCTACGGCGCGCAGAACGTCGGCGGGTTCAAGATACGCCCCTTCGGGGCCATGGAGGTGCTCAAGCGCTCCGCCGCCCCCGACGTCACGGACAACAACGCGTGCTACCGGCTGGCCGGCGCGGTGTACGGCGTGTACGCCGACGAGGCGTGCACGAGCCAGGCGCTCGCGCTGACCACCGACGCCGCGGGGCGCGCCCGGTCGGAATGCGTCCTCGCGCCGGGGCGCTACTGGGTGCGCGAGAAGACGGCGCCGGAGGGCTACTTGCCCGACCCGGGCGTCTACCCGGTCGACCTCGCTCAGGAGGACTGCCGCACCGGCACCGTGCCGGCCGTGCGCGTCGCGGATGCGCCCTTGGTCGCACCCGTCGACATCCTCGTGCAGAAGGCGGACCGCGAGACGGGCGTCCCCCTGCCGCTTGGCGACGCGAGCCTCGCCGGCGCGACGTTCACGGTCGAGCACTACGCGGGACGCTACGCCTCGCTTGGCGAGATCGCCGCGGCGGGCGCGCAGCCCGCGCGCACCTGGGACGTCGTCACCGACGAGCAGGGACGCGCGAGCGTGGGCACGGGCGACCTGCCTGGCAACGGAAGCGGCGGGTCCGGCCTGCCGCTCGGCACCGTGGTCGTGCGCGAGGTGCAGGCGCCCCGCGGCTACCTGCTGCCCGACCCGCCCGCCCTCGTGCGCGCGGTCGAGCCCTCCCCCGACGAGCCAGGCGTGGCCGTATACCGCGTCCCCACCGTGGCCGATCAGGTGGCACGCGGCGACGTGGCGCTGCTCAAGCTCGGCGCAGGCAAGGACGGAGGCGGCGCTGCGGACAGCACGGGCGAAGGCGGCGCAGGCGGCGCTTCGGCAGACGGGGGCGGCACGACGCCCAAGGTCCCGCTGGGCGGCGTGGCGTTCGACATCGTGCGCCTCTCCACAGGCGAGGTGGCGGCCCGCCTTGTCACCGGCGAGGACGGCCGGGCCTCCACCGAGGGGCTCCGCCCCGCCGGCCTCGACGGAGCGCTGCCCTACGGCCTCTACGAGGTCCGCGAGGACCCCGCCACCACCCCGCCGGGCTACCGCACCGCCGAGCCCTTCGTCGTCGCCGTCAAGGGCAACGCCCGCACCTACTGCTACGAGGTGGTGAACGAGCTGGTCAGCGCCCCCGAGGAGCCGCCAGCAGGCGACGAGCCCGCCGAAGAAGAACCCCCGGCCCCGCTCGCCGAGACGGGCGATGCCCTCGCCCGCGCGCCCCGCTGCATCGCACTCGCCGCCGTGATCAGCGCCACGCTCGCCGCCGCGTTCGCCCTGCGCCGTCAACGCCCATAGACGCGCCCGGCGCATGCCGACGGGCGCTGGGGACGCCTGCGACCCCGCGGAACCGATACGTGGCAACGCCCGCCTCCCTCCCCTTTCGCACTTGATTAATTATTAATTATAGTTTATAATTTTTAGGAAGGACGAGCATGGTCAAGAGACGCGACCTTGTCAAGGAGGTCGAAGCCCAAGGGTTGAGAAGTACCGGCGGCACGAACCACGAGACTTTTAAGAAGCCAGGCTTCCAGACGTCTATCCCCCGGCATCGGGAGATAGACGAGGACACAGCCCGAGATATCAGAAAGCAAGCAGGTATCGAGAAGCGGCGCTGACCCAGTTCGAGAACGAGAGGACCCGCCTATGTTGTATGTATACGAGTTCGAGCTTTTTACCGGGCAAGATGGATGGATCATCGCCCGGCCCTTCGACTTCGAAGGCGCAACCCAAGGAGCCGACGTGGCCGAGGCTTCGGAAATGGCCGCCGACTGGCTCAGGACGGAGATCGAATACCGCCTTATGGACAGCAGGGATATCCCCGAGGCGACGCTCGGCCACGAACCTGCACGCAAAAACGGCCGCGTTCTGCTCGTAGCCGTGGAGGCGAGCCTCGACGGTATTCCCGCCGTACCGGCTTCCGAGGCGGCAAAGATCTTAGGGGTGTCACGGGCACGCGTGTCCCAGATGCGCAAGGCCTGTCTGCTTCAAGGCTTTCGCAAGGGCCGCGACACCTTCATCACGAAAGACAGCATAGACGCTCGCCTGCGCGAGAAGCCCAAGGCGGGACGGCCGAAGAAGGGGACGACAAAGCCTCGGCCAAAAGCGGCGGCGAAGCCAGTGGAAGCCCGCTAGAAACCGAACGGAGGGACGGACTCGCGTCCGCCCCTCCGTCGGCTCTCATGGGTTCGGACCCACCGCTCGCGACCGCGAGCCCGTCCTCGCAGATGGCGGCGCCGACCGCGGGGACGGCACCGAGGCGAATCCCCTACCAGGTGGCCGAGCAGTCGCAGCCGGTGCGGACCTGGCCCTTGCCGTTGGCACGCCTGCGCAGCTTGTCGACGTCCCAGCGCTCGAAGATGAGGGCGCGGTGCGCGCGGTAGATGTCGAAGGCGCCCTCCAGCTCCATCCCCACGCACGTGAACGAGCCGTTGATGGCGCCGTAGAACTCGGCCGCGTGCTCGTTGAAGCTGTTCTCGGCGAACAGGTAGACGTTGGCCGCGTGCCCGCGGCCCTGCAGCGGCACGAGCAGCTCGTTGCCGTTGCCCTCGATGAAGATGCCCTTGTTCTCCAGGCGCACGCCGCGCACGGCCTTCTCGGCCTCGAAGCGGTCGGCCCAGGGCTCCTTGTTCATCTTCGCCCAGTACGCCCAGGCGTTCTCGAACCGGCAGGCATCGTCGTCGTAGATCGCCTGGAAGAAACCGCGGCAGTCCTCCGCCGCCTCCAGGTGCCCCTTGAGCCGGGGCCACACGCCACCCGCGATGCTGGCCAAGGCCAAAAGCTCCCGGTAGTCCTTCGCCTGCGCCGCAGGCACCGCCTCTATCTGCGCTTTCAGTTCCTCGTACTGCATTGCTCCTCCTTAGAGGGGCTGTCCAAAAGCCCCCGAAACCATGTTTCGCCATAAGGTTGTTCCGCAGGGCAGGCACCCTGCGCCTGCCGCCGCCTGGGAGGCTGTCCCAACCGGCGGCAAGGGCAGAGCCCTTGTCCTGTTCTCAACCCATAGCCAGGCGGGTCTTCGATACAGCCCCGCCCTTCCCTGTGCGCGGGCGCCCCGAGCGCCCGCGCCCCCGCCTGCGCCTAGCGGCGCGGCTTGTAGATGCGCGCCGTGGTCTTCACGAAGCGCACGTCCTCGTCCGTCTCGGCCGTCGGCACCTCGAAGCCGCCCACGTAGCCCGTCTCGGGGGAAACGTCCGACTCCTCGTAGTACTCGGGCCGCTCGAACCCGATGCGCGCCATCATGGCCTCGAGCTCGTCGCGGGCGGGCGCGGCCTGCACGGCGTTGCCGAGCTCGCGTGCGCGGGCCACCGTGCCCGCGTCGCGTTCCCCGGCCGCCACCACGCCGTCGTACACCAGCACCCCGCCGGGGCGCAGCACGCGGAACGCCTCGCGGAACACCGCCTCGGGGCAGAAGTCCACGTTGACGCTGCTGTTGGCGAACACCAGGTCGAACGTGCCGTCAGCGAGCCCCGCCGCGGCGAGGTCCTCCGGGTAGGCAACGAGGTACTCCATGTTGTTCTCGGGCAGCCCGTTGCGGCGCCACGCATCGTCCTGGTAGGAGCGGGCGATCTCGATCCACTCGGGCGTGGGATCCACCCCCACCACGCGCCCGCGGGCGCCCACGTAGTCCGACAGCTTGATGACGCCCTTGCCCCGGCGGCAGTCGATGTCCAACACGCGCTTCCCTTTGAGATCGCCCAGAAGCGTCATCTTGCACTGGCTCGCGAACCCGTACTCGTTGGGAAGCTGCTCGTAGTACGCCCTCAGCGCCTCCGCGTCGATGGGCCTGCCCGCATCCATGCCCTCGCCTCCGTCCATCCCGAGCCGCTACTTGTACGACACGCGCGAGTTGTTCACCAGCCACGAGAGCGCGGCCTCGCGGCGCGCGAACACGCGGGCCTCGTCGCCCAGCCCCTGGTCCTCCAGCTGCTGGCGGATCTTCTCGCGCTGCTCGGCGTCGTTGCCCGGCATCTGCGCCGT
This sequence comes from Gordonibacter sp. RACS_AR49, assembly GCF_030418435.1. Taxonomy (NCBI): domain Bacteria; kingdom Bacillati; phylum Actinomycetota; class Coriobacteriia; order Eggerthellales; family Eggerthellaceae; genus Gordonibacter; species Gordonibacter sp. RACS_AR49. Next base: position 24,116 of record NZ_JAIUDM010000001.1, read on the forward strand.
GATGTCGGCGTCTGAGAGCTCGATGTCCAAATGGTCGGCCAAAGCGTCGATGGCGCAGGTGATGCGCAGCGCATCCAGGGGCTGGCCCGGCAGCAGGTCGGCCGGGTCGGGGTCCTCCACCAGGCGCTTCGCCAGCTCGTCCAGCACGAGGTCGGGGAACTGCGCGTCGTTCTTGGCCATGTCGGGCAGGCCGAACTGCTTGGCCACGCCCTCGCGGAACTCGGCCACCGTCGTGGCGGGCTCGAAGTGCTCGGCCACGAACGCGTCGGTAAGCTCCGGCGTGCGGCAGCTCAGGATCTTCTCCACCGTCACCTGCATGGTAAGGCGGGAGGCGTCGCCGTCCTTCGCCAGCGGCAGCTTGATCTTCGCCTCGGCGTCCTTCGTCTCGCCGGGCGCCATGCCCACGAGCTCCTCGTCGAACGTGCGGGGCATCTCGCCGCCGCCCACGTGGTACAGCGAGTGCTCCAGCACGAAGTTGGAGGCGGGGTTGCCGTCCAAGCGCGCGTCCACCGTGGTCACCACCACGTGGTCGCCCATGGCCACGCCGCGCTCCTCGGCTATCTCGTGGTACTCGGCCAGGGGCTCGAGCAGCTTCTCGATCTGGGCGTCCACGAGACTCGCGGGCACCTGGGGCTTCGGCAGATCGAGCTCGACCGGATCATACGAGGTGAGCGTGTACTTCTTCATGTTCTCTTCTCCTTTAGGTTGCTTGCTTTCCTTGGCTTGCATCTACACGTCGAGGTCTTCCACGCGCCGGCGCAGCTCGCGCTGGCGGTCCGACAGGATCATGTCCTGGTTGTGCGCGAAGTAGGACTCGCTGCCGTACTGGGCGATGTAGCGCGCCGAGCTGGTGCGCGACGTGAGCTCGGTCGTGAACACCACCATCTCCTGCGCATCCCCGAACGCCGCCTCCACGAAGGCGAACGCGCGGGCGAGCCGCTGCTCCACGTCGGCTGCGCGCGCCTGCAGCGCCGCCGCCCGGGCGGCGAATGCCTGCGACGCGAGCGCGAAGGCGTCCTGGGGCGCGGCGCCGTCGACCGCCTGGCGCAACGCCGCGATCCCGTCCAGCTCGGCCTCCGCCGTCGCGCGGCGGCCCTTCGACAGGTTGCCCGCCGCCACGCCCAGCTCCAGCTGCGAGGTCCGGGTCCGCTCCAGCTCGTCCAGAAGGCCGCGCACGTCGCCCCCCTCCTCCGCGGCGGGCTTCAGGCCCCGCAGGTCGTCGCGCAGCGCCACGAGCACGTCGGTCTCGGCCACGATGTCGGCCATGTCGCCGCACACGGCATCCAGCAGGAGCCCCACGAGCGACAGGCGCTCGTCGAACTCCGCCCCGGCCGCCCGCTCGATTATACCGGCAACGTCGCCCCCGGCAAGGATCTCGTCGATGCGGTAGTCGTCGCGGTACTTGTTGAACAGGTCGTAGTACGCCGCGAACTCGCGCGCTATCGCCTCGTTCTGCACGTACTGCACGACCAGGTCGTAGTCCACCGCCTTGCCCAGCCGCTCGAACACGCCCATCATGTCCGACAGGTCGTCCCAGCCGCGCGCGGTGACGAACGACTTGCCGTCGAGCGACGCCTCGATGGAGTAGAAGCGGTTCTTCTTGATCTCCAGGAACGTGAGGATGGCCGGGTGCGTGCCCTTGGACACGGCGTAGGCCTTCCACGCTCCGAAGTCGGGCTCCACGCTGATCTTCTTCACACGGTCGAGCGTGACCACGTCGAACTCGTGCACCGACTTGTTGTACTCCGGCGGGTTGCCGGCGCAGGCGATGATCCACCCCTCGGGCACCGCATGGCGTCCGAACGTCTTGAACTGCAGAAACTGCAGCATGGAGGGGTAGAGCGTCTCGGACACGCAGTTGATCTCGTCGAGGAACAGGATGCCGCGCCTCACCCCGCTCTTCTTCATGTAGGCGTACACCGAGGCGATGATCTCGCTCATGGTGTACTCGGAAGCCTCGTACTCCAGGCCCTCGAATTCCTCATGCACGATGAACGGCAGCCCGAGCGCGCTCTGGCGCGTGTGGTGCGTCATGGAGTAGGACACCAGGCCGATGCCCAGCTCCTGCGCGATCTGCGCCATGATGGCCGTCTTGCCGATGCCGGGCGCACCCACCAAGAACACGGGGCGCTGGCGCGCGGTGTCCAGAAGGGGCCGCCCCTGGTCGTCCACCGCGAGGTACGCCTCGATCGTATCTTTCACCTGCTGCTTTGCTTCCGCAATGTTCATGTTGCACTCCTTGGGTCCGCCTGTTGCCGCCTGTCGCCGCGCGTCGCGCGCGCCTCGTCCGTCACGTCAATCCCCTCTCGTCCAGAATGACCTTGAGCGCCCAGGGGGGCACCGCCGGGTCGGAATAGCCATCGTCCAGGAACACGAACACGGCGTCGTAGGCCGGCTGCCGGCGCGGGAACGTGCCCTGCCCGTCCGTGAAGTACACGAGCCCGCGCAAGTCGGCGAACTCCCCCTTTTCCACCAGCAGGTTCACGTAGTCGAACACCGGGCGGAAGTCCGTGCCGCCGAAGCCCTTGAGCTCCAGGTCCTCCAGGTACAGGTCGAGCTCGTCGAGCGAGGTGATCTTCGTGTCCTCCTGCACGCGCGCATCGCACTGGATGACGTGGATGTTCACGCGATCGGTGAAGCTCTCGGCCTGTTTCAGTATGTTGTACGTCTTGCGCATGAACGCCTGCACCAGATCGCCCGACACCGACTCGGACGTGTCGATGGCGATGGCGAAGTCGTGCACCGCCCGCGCCTCCCGGTACTCCAGCGGCTCGATGAGCGGCATGTTGCCGTACCGGTCCAGCCCGTAGGTATAGTATATGTAGTCGAACTCGTCGGGGTTCACGCGCATGCGCTCGTGCAGCGTGGCGAAGCGCTTGAGGAACTCCGCGTAGTCGTGCTTCTCGCGGTTCACGGCCGCGAGCGCCGTGGCGAAGCTGCCCGCGCCCTCGCCCTGGCGCAGCATATGCGCCTCCAGCTCTATCTGGATGTGCCGGCTCACGTCTTCCCACGCCTCGGCAAGCTCCTCGTCGCGGGCGCGCTCCTCGTCGGCCGCAGCCGACGCGTCGTCGGGGCCGCCCTCGTCGGCCGGCTCGTCGCGCTCGCCGTCCTCGGCCGGCTCCCGATCCCGGTCGTCGTCGCCCCCGCCCGGCGAGGGCATCTCGGAGGCGCCGCGCGTGTCGTCGAGCGACTCGCTCCCCTCCGACGTGGGCAGCTCGCCGCCCTCGCGGTCCTCCGACTGCTGCCGCGCCGCGCTCATCGAGCCGCGGGCCGAGCCCTCGACCCCGTCGTTGTACCACAGCCCGTGCGTGTCGCGGAAGAACATCGGCGCCAGCGAGCGCAGGTCGATCTGGCTTCCCTCCTCCGAGAAGAAGTGGTAGAGCCGCTCGGCCGTCACCACGCCGCCCACCTGCGCGCGGATGACCTTGAGCGATTCGCGGGCACGCCGGTCGAAGTTGCTGGGGAAAGCCTCGCCCACCAGCTCCAGCAGCAGCGCCTCGATGGCGATGTCGCAGGCCACGTCCCACGGCTGGCGCAGCACCGAGTACAGCATGAACGGATGGCGGAATATGCAGTGGAACAGGCAGTGGATGACGTCGCGCACCACCTCGTTCGGCGAGAGCCTGAAGCGGGCCACCACGTATTCGGGGTCGTAGTACAGCTTGACGCCGTCGCTCGCTATGCCGTACACGTCGAAGCTCGGCACGAGCGGCATGCGCCACAGCGCCCGGTCGAGGAAGCGGAACCGCACGGCCAACGACGTGCGGGCGTCCTCCAATATGTCGCCCGCCACGGGCAGGCACCGCTCGTAGCGCTCGCGCTTCTCGGCCTGGCGCGCCTCGGTGGTCAGGCCCACCTTGGGCGCCGCGGCAGCCTGGCCCCCCAGGCGCTCCCGTTCTTTGAGGACCACGTCCCCCTCTGCTATGGGCGTCAAGTCTTTCATAGGCGTTTACAAGCTGAAGTCCACGCCCGCGGCCGGCATCAGACGATGCTGCAGCTCGAGCAGGCAGGCGGTGGCTTGCGTCCTCCCCTCGCGCGTCGCAGTGCCCAGTTCCGCTTCTATGGCCCCGTCGTCCAAAAGCCCCCGCCCCGCCAGCCACGTGATCGCGTCCAGGTCGCCCTGGTCGGCGAAGTAGCGGCACGCCTGCCGCGCCTTGCGCTGGAAGATGTTCTCGTACAGCCCGCGCGTATGGTCCGAAAGGCACATAGGATGCTGCAGGCGGTACAGGGCCGCCGGCGCGAACTCCCGCATGGTCGCCGCGTGCGTCACCCACGAGTCGTAGTACTCGAAGTCGAAGGCGGTTCCCCCCGGCCCGGCGCCGAACAAATACGACGGCGAACGGTAGCGCGAGGAGAGCTCGGGCACCCGGAACTCGCCCGCCTCGTAACCGTCGACGGGCTCGGGGAACTCCACGTGGACGAGCGGGATGGAGCGAGCCGTGGAGAACGCCCCGTTGCAGATGCTGTGCAGGTGCCCGTGCAGGTGCAGCTCGGCCACGCCGGAAGCGCCGCAGAAGGCCAGGCTCGCAACGTGCGTCACCTGGCGGGGTATGCGCACCACGTCGTCGGGCCCCACGTACAGAAGGCACGTGTCGCCGCCCATCTTGCTGCCGTCGCGCTGGCACAGAAGCCCGTTCTCCAGGTAGTACACGGGGTTGGCCGCATCGAGCGAGATCGACTGGAGGGGCCGGCGCGGCATGAGCTGGTTGTCGCCCTGCACAAGCAGGGCGTCCTCGCCGATGGACCGCACGTTCTCCGAGAGGCGCAGCGTGGAGAGCGACGTGTCCAAAAACGCGCGCTCGCCGATGCGCTCGAGGCTCTCGGGCAAATCGACGCGCACGAGCTGCCGGTTCCCCCGGAACGCCTCGCGCCCCACCGAGAACACGCCCTCGGGCAGCTCCACGGCGCGCACGTGCGCATGGCGTTTGAACGCCTCGTCGGCCACCGCATGGGTGCCGGGACGCACCCGATAGGACTCCACCTGCCCTATCAGCTCCAGGAACACGTCATGGCGGTACAGGCCGCCCTCGGCGTCCAGGTCGAGGCAGCGGTTGGCCGGCGACACGCCCAGGGCCCCCTCGCCGATGCGCGCCTGCGCGGGCGTGTGGTCGAACGCGCGGAAGCCCAGCTGCTCGAGCCCCGCCGGCAGCTCCGCGCGCGCAAGGGCGGTGAACGCGAACGCCTCGGCGCCGATCTTCCGGCACCCGGCCGGCAGGTGCGCCTGCACGAGCCGCGCGCAATGGTAAAAGGCCTTCTCGCCCACCGCCTCCACCGAGGCGGGCAGGCGCACCGCGGAAAGCCCCGTCTTCGCGAACGCCATGCGGCCCAAACGACGAACGCCCTCCGGCAGCGCCACCTCCTGGAGGTCGTCCAGCGAGTCGAACGCCCGCTCGTCCACGTCCGTGCACCCGGCGGGCACCTCGTAGGAGCGGCAGGGAACCACCAGGCGGTACAGGTGCCGCCCGTCCCTCGACAGCAGCGCCCGGCCGTCGGTGGAGAAGGCCTCGTTGGCGGGATCGACGGTCACGTGCTCCAGGTGCGGCAGCCCGAGGGGCTTCGCGTCGAGCGCCTCGACGAGCGGCCCGAACGCCACGTGGGCCACCGGCGCGTCCGAGAACGAGTTTCCCTCCAGCCGCACCAGGGGCATGGGGAGCTCCACCTCCGCGAGCGCCCCGCACTGCAGGAACATGGTGGGGTCGACCTGGTCCAGCGCCGCCGACAGCCGCACGCTGCGCAGGTTGACGCAGCCGTCGAACACGTGGTTGCCCGCGAACTCCACCGTGTCGGGCATCGAGACGCGCCGCAGCTCGGCGTGGCCGCGGAACAGGTTCGTGGCCAGCGAGGCCACGCGGGCGCCGTCCACCTCGGCCGGGATGTCCACCTGCTCCGCCGAGCCCTCGTAGGACACGAGGCGCGCCGTGCCGTCCTCGCGCAGGCGGTAGCGGTACTCGCCGCAGCGCAGCTCCTCGCCACCGCACGTGCGCTTGGCGTAGGGCAGGAAGTATCCTTTCGAGACCAGCTCCTCGGCCGGGGAGCGGCGGACGGCGGCACCCTCGAAATCCCGCCCCTCGGCAGGCGAGCGCCGAATGCCGTGGTCGAACGCCCACGGATCGTCCCCCATGTCGGCCCCCTTCGCATCGAGCCCCCACGGCTTCCGGCCGTTGAAGCCCTCGGGCGCGGCATGCGAGGAGATGCCCCGGTTTCCAGAGCTTTTCTCAAAATGATCTTCTTGCGTAACTTGCTTCACCTTTTAATCCTATAATGTCGTTATGCACTTAACCCGTAAGCGCAAGGGGGGCGCCATGGACGACGTTGCAGGCACCAAGGAACTTGACTACGCCAGCGATCTTCAGCTCATCAAGTCCATGCACGAAGACGATTCGTTTTGGGATCGCATCTTCGATGCGAAGCTCGACTTCCTCAACAACGGGGGCGACCCCCGCCAGGCAGGTTGCGTGCGGCCCGAGATCGCGGAGTCGTGGATCAACTCGCGCAATTTCGGCTTGAGTCCCGACCAGCCCGACCTCGGCGAGTACATCACCGAGCAGGCATACGAGGAAACGCTCGCGGAGAACGCCGAGATCGTGGCTGCCGCGAAGTCGCTCATCAGGAACATCGAGTCGCTGAACCTGCAGAACGACTACATGTTCGAGCTGCTCGACGTGAACGGCACGCCCCTCGTGCAGATCGGCAACCTGTGGCTGCACCGCTTCGCGGGCCCGAACTACCAGTGCAACGAGAGCAACATGGGCACGAACGCGCACACGCTGTGCATGCGCCACAAGAAGCCGTTCGTGCTCATCGGCCCCGAGCACTACTGCTTCGCGCTGCACGGCCTCATCGCCTGCGCGGCGCCCATCATCGACCAGTTCGGTGCCAGCGTGGGCGCCCTTGCGCTCACGCAGCCCACGTCCGACGAGCTGCTGTCCACGGCGAACAAGAAGATCCTCATCCATGCCATGAGCCTCGTGTCATCGCTCGCCATCACCCTGAGCGACCAGCTGCGCATCAGCGGCTACGACGCCCAGCTTGCCGAGACCGAGTCGCGCTACAGCAAGGCGTCGCTGGAGGCCCAGCGCTACGAGACCATCTCGCAGAACCTCATGAACACCGTGAAGGACGGTATCCTCATCTGCGATGCCGAGGACACCATCTCGCTGGCCACCCCGGAAGCCGCCCGCATCTTCAAGACGTCCCCCGAGGAGCTGCTCGGCACGAACGTGAACGCCCTCATCAACGACAGCCGTACGTTCGAGGAGGTCATCGAGCAGGGCGGCCACTCGACCTTCGACGTGGACGGCATGCCCCTCGAGGCCAAGATCTCGCGCATCTACGGCGGCGACCACGACTTCGAGGGCTACATCATCGCGCTCAAGGAGGCCAAGCGCGCCACGCTCGGCGCCTCGCGAGGCAAGCTGGGAGATGCAGCCGACATCACGTTCAAGGACATCCTGGGCAGGAGCTACCAGATAGCAAAGGCGAAGAAGCTCGCCTCCCGCTTCGCCCGATCGCGCGAGAACATCCTTCTGGCGGGCGAGAGCGGCACCGGCAAGGAGCTGTTCGCCCAGGCCATCCACAACCAGGCGTGCCCCGAGGGACCCTTCATGTCCATCAACTGCGCCGCCATCCCGCCCCGCCTCATCGAAAGCGAGCTCTTCGGCTACGAGAGCGGCAGCTTCACGGGCGCCGAGCGCGGCGGCAAGCCCGGCAAGATCGAGCTGGCCGACGGCGGGACGCTCTTCCTCGACGAGATCGGCGACATGCCGTTGGAACTGCAGGCCACGCTTCTGCGCGTGCTGGAGAACAAGCGCATCATCCGCGTTGGCGGCAAGTCGTACAAGCAGATCGACTTCCGCCTGGTGGCCGCCACGAACCAGAACCTGCCGAAGCTGGTGAGCCAGCACCAGTTCCGCGAGGACCTGCTCTACCGCATCTCCGTGCTCACCGTCGACCTGCCCCCGCTGCGCGACCGCGTGGGGGACGCGCTCTACTTCGCACGCTACTTCCTCAACGAGTGCCACACGAAGACGGGCAACGGCAAGGTGTCGCTTTCCAACGAGGCGTCGCAGTTCGTGAGCACCTACGCCTGGCCGGGAAACGTGCGCCAGCTGAAGCATGCCATCTACTCCGCCTACTACACCTGCGAGAACGGCGTTATCTACATCGACGACTTCCCCAGCTACATCGCCCAGGCCAGCGACCTGCGCAGCAGCGAGGAAGCCGGGGCGGCCGCACCGGCGGACGACGCCGCAGCCCCTTCGCAAAACGAATCGTCTTCAGCTATCAAGGTGCCGGACGAGCAGGCCGCCGCCCCCGGGGCCGAGGCCCCTGCCGCGACGAGCGGGACGCTGCCCACCCTCTCCCTCAAAGAGCTCGAGGGCATCGCCATCAACGAGGCCATCATGCAGGCCGACGGCAACATCGCCGCCGCGGCCGCCATCCTCGATATCAGCAAGGCCACGCTGTACCGCAAGCTCAAGGAGAGCCAGTAGCCCTCCTGCGCCGAACCGCGGCCCTGCCCCGAGCCGGAGCGCAGGCCCGGAAAAACCAATCGGGCTGGAGATGAGCGTTAAGCACCTTCTCCAGCCCGATCAATAACAGGCACGGTTTGCAGCCGCCATGCCCTCGCCCCCCTCGCTCTCAGGCTGCGCTCAGGGCAACCGCGCGGGCTGTCGCCCCGCAGCACGCCCTAGAAAACATGCCCGCACTTCTTGCAGGCAGTCCGTGTCCCCAACACGTAGCTGCCGCACTCCGGGCATATCTTCGTACGCCCCGTCTCCACGCACTCGTTGCACAGCGGCCGCTCGAACGGCGAGCAGAAGAAGCAGGCCTTCTTCACCTCGGCGTTCAGGTGCGTGACCGCCTTCTCCTCGTCATGGGCGACCGGCGCACCGCACTTCTTGCACGTGTCCCGCTCGTAGGGGTTGTACCACCCGCACTCGGGGCACTCGACGGGAAACTTGTAATCCGCCTTCTTATGGCAACGACGACACCAGGGGCTGCATGTTCTACAGTTAGGCATGGGCGCTTCGCCTCATCCTAAAACACGCGCTGTATGCCGCCGGACATGGCATGGTTAGTTCGCCGGCGGCTTCGGGGCACCCGGCGCTTTTGGGGCTGCAGGAGCGCCCGGGGCCTTGGGGGCACCGTCGAGGCCCTGCGGCTTGAGGGAGATCTCCTTGGGAGCGCCCGGAGAAGGGGCCGCGGCCTCGTCAGCGGCCTTGCGGGACTCGTTCAGGTCCGCGCCGCACTTCTGGCAGGTCTCGTTCGTGGGCTTGTTGAACGCGCCGCACTCGAGGCACTTCACAATGGTAACGGTATTGGCCGGTCTGTAACACATAGTTTTCTCCTTACGTGACGCCCTCTCGGGGCTGGTGCCCCGGCGTTTAGCCGGGGCACCAGCAGAGAAGACGAGGCTTTACTGCTCAGGTACGTAGATCCAGGTACGGGGCATTTCCTTGGCCTTCTCGGCCAGCTCGTCCACCGTGCCGTACTTCATGCAAGCCGACTGGCAGTGATGCACGCAGGTCGGGAGCTTGCCCATGGCCGTACGGTCGGCGCACAGGTCGCAGAGCGACGTCATGACGGGCAGGTAGTTGTACTCGTACTTGCCGTTGGGCATCAGGCGCGGGCCGTCCTCGAACAGCTGGATGCCGTTCGCCTCGCCAGCCTGCCAACCGTGCTCCACCTTGCAGGCCATCTCGCAGGAGTGGCAGCCGGTGCACCACGTGTAGTCGATCAGAAGTCCATACTTCTCAGCCATCTTAGAAACCTCCCTTGCGGGTCACGATCTCGCTGGGCGAGCAGTCGTTCTCCTTCGTGACCGGGTAGATCTTGCAGATTTGGTTCGCGTACGGGGCGCCGTAGAGCGTCGGGCCCGTCACACCCTGAACCGTCAGGTTGTTGATGTTCGAGTCGAACACGCCGAACAGGTTGGGCTCGGCGCCGTCGGTCTCGGGGAACCACCAGCCGTGCTCGGAGCGCACGGTGTCGGGCTTGAGGGACGCGTTGATGCGCACGCGCTGCTTGCACTTGCCGCGCATGTTCTCGACCCAGATCCAGTCGCCCTCGCACACGCCGATCTTCGCGGCGGTGTCGGGATGCAGATCGGTCAGCGGATCGGGATGCGACTCGCGCAGACGCGGAACCTGGCGCTCCTCCGAGTGGAAGTACTCCCACGTGCGGGCACCGGTCGTGAGGACGTACGGATACTCCTCGAACAGCTCCGGCGTGGAGATCGGGGACTCAGGCGGCTCCTCGTAGTACGGCAGCGGATCGAAGCCCCACGCGTCGAACAGGGTGTTGTACAGCTCGCACTTGCCCGTGTTCGTGTTGAAGCCGGGCTGGCCGTCGTCGCGCAGCCAACCGAGCTCGTGCTTGCGGTACGCCCAGTCGTCCGGCCAGTCGATGACCTTCTCGGTGAGGTCGAGGAACGTCTGGTCGGTCTTGTGCGGCCAACCGGCATGGAAGCGGTTGCCGGACTGGATCCACCACGTCATGAGCTCGACGTCCGTCTCCCACGGGAACAGCCGGGGATTGAGGCGCTTGCCCAGCTCGAGGATGATCTGCTCGTCGGACTTGGCCTCGTAGTAGTCGGCGACCTTGACGATGGAGCGCAGCGGCCACCACCACACGCGGGCGGAGTTACGCTCGCAGCTCATGCCGCAGGGCAGCACGATGTCGGCGCAGGCAACCGCCGTCGGGGTCATGAACACGTCCACCACGACGTTGTAGTCCACCGAGCGCATGGCGTTGTACACGCGCGGGGCGTCGGCGGCCATGTTGGCGATCGGGTTCGTGGACTGGATGAACAGCATGCGGATCGGGTACGGCTCGCCGGTCTCGATGGCCAGGAGGACCGTGTCGCCGTTGGCCGTCGGGTCGAAGCCGAGGGCGTGCAGCGGGGAGGTGTCCACGCCGAGCATCTTGCCGAGCATCTCGTCGGAGAGGTTCCACATGCCGCAGCCATAGGAGTCGGGAATGTCGTAGGCGCAGCGCGGGATCATCATGCCGCCGGGCACGTCGATGTCACCGCAGATGGCACCCAGGGAGAGCAGAGCCTGGGCCAGCGGGATGCCGCAGACGGTCTGGTCGACCTTGAGGCCCCACTGGATCGTGGAGGGGTTGCCGGAAGCGTACGCACGGGCGGCGGCGCGGATGTCGTCGGCGTCGATGCCGGCGATCTCGGCGGCCTTCTCGGGCGGGTAGTCCTTGCAGCGCTCGGCCAGCTCGTCGAAGCCGTAGCACCAGTTCTCAACGAAGTCGTGATCGTAGAGATCCTCTTCGATGATGACGCCCAGCATGGAGATGACGACCGCGGCGTCGGTGCCGGGACGCACCTGCAGCCAGTGCTCGGCCTTGGAGGCCAGCCACGTGCAGGAGGGGTCGAGCACGATGAGCTTCGTGCCGCCTTCCTTCATGACGTCGACGATCCAGTGGCCGAAGAAGCCGTCGCCGTTGGAGATCAGAGCGTTGTTGCCGCAGATGAGCATGTAGTCCGGGAACACGTACTCCGGATCGGCGAAGCGCTTCTCGAGGTGCTGCGAGCAGTCGGCCACGAAGAAGTCGCCCATGAAGCAGTGGCCGATGGTCGTACGGGGCAGGTAGCAGGCGTCGCCGGACAGGAAGCCGAGCACGAAGTTCGGGCTGCCGAAGGCGGCGTAGCTCAGGTACGGGGTCTGCCAGCAGATGTTACGGCCGGTGCCCTGCATGGACACGATGGACTCGGGGCCGTACTCTTCCCAGATGGCGCGCACGTGCTCGGCGATGTCGTCGTACGCCTCGTCCCACGTGATGCGCTCCCACTTGTTCTCGCCGCGCTCGCCGACGCGCTTCAGGGGGTACTTCAGGCGGTCAGGATGATAGAACGTCTCGACGACGTCCAGGCAGCGCATGCAAAGACGGCCCTGGTTGTAGGGGCTCAGCGGGTCGCCTTCGATCTTCTCGACCTTGCCGTCCTTGGTGTAGTACAGAACAGAGCAGCCGTTGTGGCAGCCGGGGGCGGTCCACATGTTCGTACGCGTGACCGTGTACTCGCCTTCCTGCCACTGCCAATCTGTTTTGTAGACGTCTTTGTTGACGCCTTCGAGTTCGTTGGTAAGCATACTTGCTATCCCTCTCTCTCCGATTCTCCTCTTTCGGGCAGTACTTAGACTTCCCCGTCTTTCAACGTCGGACGACGAGGCTTCGTCCAATCGCGACCCGAAGCATCCTGCGCCTTCTGCTGCCAGGCTTCCTTGTTCTTGTTCGGGTCGGCCAGGTGCTCCTTGATGCGCTTCTCCTGGAACTCCTTGTCCAGATCCAGCCTCTTCTTCTCCTCTGCCATTTGCATGTCCTCCTCTCCGACAAACCTATGCCATGCTCTCGCATGGCCTTACAACGTAGATCGAAGGGCGGTCGGCCTAACCCTCTTGCCGCTCGCGCCTTACGTAATAAGTAGTTGCATGGTCCGTGCCAATCCGTTGAAACCCGGTGGGTAAATTGATATATACCCAGTTCATAAGCGTGAAAAAATTTTGAGCGAAATAATTCGCCGTCCATGGACGCGCCGGCGCGCCAACCGGTTTCTCAATTTGCTCCTCGAATGCGGGTGTCGGACGGCGAAGGACGCTCGCATATTGAGATTCGCCCGCCATTCGGGTTACTTTTGAGAATCACGGCGTCCGGCGACCGCGCATCCCAACCGGCGGCGGAAGTTCTCCGGACGGTGGCGTCGCAAACCCAGGCGGACGCAATGCCGGGAATCGGGTGGGGGAAGCACCATGGGCCGACGCCCCGTCCCCCTGGGAAAAACAAATGCGGACGCCTCGTCGGAAGCGTCCGCATCGTTTCACGCGGCGCCGGGATCGCCGGCGCCCTCCCTTTCCGGGAAGGGCCCGGACGCCCGAGGGCGTCCGGGCCAGCCTCTAGGCGGCTGTGGGCTCGGCCTCCGGCACCTCCTGGACCGGAACGTCGTCCGCGCTGTAGAGCTTCGTGAACAGCAGCGCCACGGCGCCCAGGACGCAGGCTCCGCAGATGGCGATGGCGCCGGCATGCCAGCCGGCGGCCTCCACCACGGCGCCGATGATCGGCGGCCCTAAAAGGATGCCCACGTTGAAGCCGATGGACACCACGCCCAGCGCCACGCCCGCAAGCTCGGGCTTCTTCACCGTCTGGGCGGCCATCGTCCACAGCACGCACGGGAAGCCCGCGTCCACGAAGCCGTAAACGATCACGAACCCGATGAGAAACGACGGGTTGTCCATGAACATGCCCACCAGCGAAGCCACGCCGTAGGCGACGAGCGCCGCCACGCCGAACAGCTTGCGGTTCTTGACATGGTTCAGCAGCGCGCCGATGACCACGGCGGCGATCACGCCGAAGATGGAGAAGTACCCCACCCACATGTTGGCCTGGCCCTCGTCCCAAGAGAACGTTTGGGCCCAGCACGTGGCGATCCAGTTGACAAAGCCGAAGCAGCCGATGCAGAACAGCATCGTCGCCAGCGAGAGCACCCAGGCCGAAGGCGACTTCATGCCCTCGACGATGGACACGTCCTCGCTCTCCACATCCGCGTAGCTGTCCTCGGGACGAGGGCTCTTCACGCAGAGGACGTAGAGCACGAACGCGACGACGCACGCAACAAGCCCGAACCACCATACGCCCTGCCAGCCGAAGCTGGTGGTGAGCACGGCGCCCAAGAAGAACATGACAGCCTGGGCGCCCATCTGGTACGCGGCCCAGATGCTCATGGGCAGGCCGCGCTTCGCCTCGGGGAACCACATGGCGATGAGCGACGGCCCGATGACCGACATCAGGCCCACGCCCACGCCCTCCACGATACGGCTCGCCATGAGCACGGGAACGCTGTCGGTGAACACACCGATGAGCGAGCCCAATATGGCGCATGCCAGGGCCACGATGCCGCCCTTCTTCGGCCCGAGCTTGTTCAGCACGATGGAGGCCGGGATGGCCATGACGATACCCACCAGCGAGAACAGGGAGCTCAGCCAACCGGCTGTCGCCATATCGATATTGAACGCACCCATGAGGGTGGTCATGCAGGGTGCCACTTTGTTCTGCACGAGCGCCAGCGAGATGCCGGCGAAGATGGTCGCGAACGCGACGATCCAGGCTCGTTTCGTCTTCATTAAACTACTCTCCTTCAGTTACACGGCTGCTCGGTCTTGCCTACACAGCCGCTTGGGTCAGGTCGCTATCGATTTCCGCAGCGCGAGCCGTGGCCTTGTCGGAGTCGTGGTCATGCGTCTTCACGAAGAAGAACGCAATCGCACCCAGCACCGAGGCGACTGCCAGCGGGATCGTGGCAACTCCCCATCCGTAATTCTCGATGAAGAAGCCGGTCACCGGAGGGCCGAGCAGCGTGCCGATGTTCAGGCCCACGTTGAGGATGCCGATAGCCGTGCCCGAATACTCCGGGCTCTTGGCGGTCGAGGGACACAGCGTCCAGTACACGGTCGGAATGGCGCCCTCGAGGAACGGATAGATGAGGATGAAGGGCAGCAGCAGGCCGGGCTCCTCCATCCGGAAGCAGAAGAACAGGATGAACGTGTACAGCAAGAAGCCCAGAACACCAACGTAGCGGCGGTTCTTGAGCTTGATGTGGTTCAGCAGCCAGCCGATGAAGATGACCACCGGGATCTCGATGGCGTACATGATGGAAACCCACCAGTTGGACTGGTTCATGTCGCCGCCGAAGAACGTCTGCGCCCAGTAGAGCGAGATGTACGTGGCGAAGCCGAAGCAGCAGAACGTGAAGATGGTGCCGGCGATGGTGAGGATCCACGTGCCCGAAGACTTGAAGCCGTCGCCGAACTTGAACTCCTCCTCGTCCTCGCCCTCGGCGTAGTTCGGCGTGCCCTCGGGGGGCGCGTCGACCTTCCACATGTACAGGACGAGCACGACCACGCAGAACGCCACGCAGAACCACCATACGCCCTGCCATCCGAACGACACGGTCAGGCCGCCGGCGATGAAGAACAGAAGCGTCTGGGAGCACATCATCCACGAGCCCCAGAGACCCATGGGAAGACCGCGCTTCTCGGCGGGGAACCACATGGATATGACCGCAGGTCCGACAACCGCGATCATGCCCACGCCCACGCCCTCGAGCACGCGGGTGGCCATGAGCACCCACAGATCGGTTGCGAACGCGCCGATGACGCCGCCCACGGCGGCGCAGGCGAGCGAGATCACGCCGATCTTCTTCGGGCCCATCTTGCGCATGAGCGCCGCAGCCGGGATGGCCGTGATCATGCCCATGATGGTGAACACCGACGTCAGCCAGCCGGCATCCGTCTCGCCGATGTTGAAGTACATCATCACGACGTCAATGCAGGGCGGTACCTTGTTTTGGACGTTGGCAAGAGCAAAGCCTCCGAAAAAGGCGATGATGACGACGGTCCATGCCGCCGCAGTCTTTTGCTTTTTAGTCAATCCAACTCCTCCTTATTCCGACAGTCCCCGTTTACTTACGAAACCGGTCTCGGAAACGCGTTTGGATTCGAACGGATGCAGGGATGACAGCTCGTCGACCTTTCCCCCCGATAAGCTGCACACCCGTTCACTTGGCCGATCCCTTTTCAGCCCAAACCAAAGACGCCTCGTAATCATCGATGCAAGAACCGTGCCACTTTCTCGCGGGAAAAACGGGCAGGTCACGGAGTTGCAGGCGCGCAGGGCCCTCGAAAGCGCAGGGGGCGCAGACGTCACAATATGAGAACGCATGAGAATTTGTTTAGAAATAAGACGGCCATCGCGCCGGACGGGAGCCGGGCAGGGGCTTGGCTCGCGGCGCTGCCCCTTTCGCCGCGTTAGCTGCGGCGGCGTGCGGCTCGGGCCGGGATGCCCAGCTCCTCGCGGTACTTGTTCACCGTGCGACGGGACACGGACACGCCCTCGCGCTCAAGCGCCTCGGAGATGGCCTGGTCGCTTAACGGGTTCGACGGGTCCTCGCGATCCACGAGCTCGCCTATGCGGTGTTTCACGCTGACGGACGACACCACGCGGTCGGCACCCTGGTAGGCCGAAGAATGGAAGAAGAACCGCAGCTCGAACACTCCGCGCGGCGTCTGCATGTAGTTGCCGTTCGAAATGCGGCTCACCGTCGACTCGGACACGCCCGTGGCCTCGGCCACCTGGGCCATGGTGAGGGGGCGCAGGCAGTCGTAGCCCTTCTCGAAGAACTCCACCTGCATCTGCACCATGCAGCATGCCACCTTGTAGAGCGTGGCATGGCGGAAATTGATGCCGTCGATGAGGCTCTCTGCCTCCTTGAGCTTTTCGCTCAGGTACGTCTCGGTCTCGTGCTCCTTCACGTGCGACGCCATGGCCCGGTACGTGGGGTTGATCTTCAGGTGCGGCAGATAGAAATCCTGGAGGCTGACCTCGTACGTCCCATCGTCGCACGACGTGACCACCACCTCGGGCCAGATAGGGCGCGACGGGCGGCCGAACTGGCTCGCAGGACGCGGGTTGCACGAGCGGATGACGTCGAGCGCCTTGCCCAGCTGCGCGAGCGAGATGCCCATGTCGCGTGCGATGGCGGCGGGGGTGCGCGTCTCGAACTCAACGAGGTGGCTCTTGATGAGCCGCTCGAGCAGCGGGGTGAGCTTGCCGCTCTTCCGCAGCTGCAGCAGCAGGCACTCGGCCAAGTTGCGCGCGCCCACGCCCGTGGGCTCGAACTGCTGGACGAGCGCGAGGACCTGGGACACCTCCTGCTCGGGAACGCCGAGGGAGGCCGCCGCCTGGTCCACGGCGATGCGCAGGTAGCCGTTGCCGTCGATGTTGCCGATGAGATACTCCCCGATGGCCTTCGCGCGCGGGCCGTCGGCCTGCAGGCGCAGCTGCTCCAGCAGGTGCTCGTCGAGCGTGTCGCCCTCGGCCAGGAAGCGGTCGAACGAGAACGAGCGCTGGGACAGGTCGCTGCGCTCGGCATCGAACGTCTCCGGGCTGCCGTGGCCGCGCTTCTCGAAGAGCGCATCGGCGCTCACGTCCTGGGAGTACCGCTCGGGCGCGAGGGGGTGGCGCGGCTCGACCCAGTCGTCATCGTCGAAGAACGGGTTCTCCTCCACGCACTTCCGCGCGTACTCGGAGAGCTCCTGCGCCGACATGCGCAGGATGGCGATGCCCTGCTTGAGCTCGGTGGTGAGGTGCAGGTGCTGCTGCAGGCCGAGATCGGGCCTCTGGTCGACGTTCACGAAGCCGCCTCCGCCCCATCCGGTACGCGAGCGCCCCGGACATGTCGATGATCTGCCGGTAAGCCTTGCCGCATGACAGCCTCTTCCCCCCGTCGGAAACCGCCTACCGAGGATGCGGGCCCCTCTCGGACGCCCCGCCTCGGATCGAATGGTGACTATAGTAGCACGATCGGGCCGAAAGACGATGACTTCTTCGGTCGGGAGTTTCGCAACCCGCTCCTGCGAAAAGCGCTATCATGGGAGAAAAGACACGGCATCGACCACCGAGGAGACCGCGATGGAGCACGGAAAGCACACGTTCACGTTCATGGGGACGGCCGCCGGATGCGGCGTGCCGGCCTTCTTCTGCGACTGCCCCGCCTGCAACGAGGCGCGCCGCGACCCGCGCGCGCGGCGCGGCGACTGCGGCGCCCTGGTGCGCGGCACGAACGCCGACGGCTCGCCCGGCAGGAACGTGCTCATCGACACGCCCCCCGACCTGCGCCACCAGCTGCTGCGCGAGGACGTGCGCCACGTGGACGAGCTCTTGTACACGCACGCGCACTTCGACCACCTGGGGGGCCTCGGCGAGCTGGAGTACCTGGTGCAGCTCGTGCGCAAGGCCGCACTGCCCACCTATGGCAGCGCCGCGGCCCTCGAGGGGGCGGGCATCGAGTTCCACTACATGACGTACTGCCTGGACATGCGCGAGCTCGCCCCCTTCGACGAGCTGGAGCTCGACGGCGTGCGCTACACGGCGCTGCCCGTGACGCATGCACCGGGCACGTACGGCTACCTCATAGAGACGCCCGAGACGCGCCTGTTCTACGCGTCGGACACCGGGAAGCTCCCGCCCGAGACGGCCGAGCGCGTGCGCGGCGTGGACGTCATGGCCATGGACGCCACGTTCTGGAAGCGGAACTGGTCGCCCGACGCGCACCACAGCGTGCAGGAGTGCATCGAGGAGGGCCTGGAATTGGACGCGGGGACGCTCTACCTCACGCACCTGGCCATGCACTACGACGAGCCCGTCACGCTCGTCGAGCTGGAGGAGTACCTGCAACAGTACGGCGGCCGCGTGAAGCCCGCCGCAGACGGCCTGACGATCGGGATCTAGGAAAAGCGCGCTGGTTGGCGCAGTGGGTCAGCGAGGCCGGCCGTGGCGTCGGAATTCGGGGGATGGCGGAGGCGAGGCGTACTTCGGTACGCGAGTCTCCGGCATCGCGCGAAGTCCGGGCGCCACGGCCGGCCGCAGCGTCGGCTCGTTCCGTCGTTCGCACAACGACGGAACCCTTACGGCGCAAACTACGCCGTGGAGCCGCCTCAACTGCTGCCGGCGCCGGCGCAGCAGGCGTAGCAGTGGTTGCCGAACGCGATGTTGCGCTGCAGCGGCAGCGTCGGGTCGGCCGCCAAGTCGGCGATGGTCAGGCCGTTTCTGCAGGGCAGGCCGGCCGCCTGGTTGAAGTCGCAGTCGTACAGCGCGCCGTCCCAGCCCACGGAGAGCTGGCTGCGGCACATCATGGCCGGCACGGTATCGGGGTTGAACGCGCCCACGAGCTTGCCCATGTAGCGCTCCAGGTTCCCCGTCTTGTGCAGCAGGTTCCCGAAACGCCCGAGCGGGTTGTTCGCGATGGCGAACACGTGGTCGAACACGATGCCGTAGTCCTCCGCCAGCTTCGCGCGGTACTCGCGCTCCAGCGCCTCCTGGTCGGGGGGCAGGAACGCGCCGCTCGGGTTGAACACGAGGTTCAGCACCAGCCCTTCCCCGCCCGCACCCTCGGACGCGCCGTAGCCGAGCGCGTTCAGCTTCTGCAGCATGGCTATGACGCCGTCGAACGTATTCGCGCCGCGCTGCTTCTCCACCGGCTTCGCCGTGTAGTGGGGCAGCGAGGCGAACACGGTGACGCCCAGCTCGGCGAACATTTCGGGCAGGTGCCGGTAGGGCTCGTCGAGCATCACCACGAGGTTCGAGCGCACGATGATGTCCAGGCCGCGGGCCGCCCCCTCGCGGATGAGCCATTCGAAGTCGGGATTCATCTCGGGGGCGCCACCGGTCACGTCGAGCGTCTTGAAGCCGCGGCCCGCGGCCACGTCCAAGCACTGCTGCAGCGTCTCGCGCGCCATGACCTCGGTGCGCGCGGGGCCGGCGTCCATATGGCAGTGCCGGCACGCCAGGTTGCACAGACGGCCCACGTTCACCTGCAGCACGTCGAGCCGTTCGTGCGTGCGGCGCGTGGCCTCGTCCGTCCGCTCGTAGAACGGCGGGAACGAGTCCATGACGGCCTGGGCCTGTTCGCTGGTTCCCGGCATGGCTACATTTCCAGCTGCTTGACCACGTTCTTCATCTGCACGCCGTGCACGAGCGCGGCGCCGCCGCGGATGGCGTTGGCCACGTGGAAGGCCTCGGTCATCTGCTCCTCGGTCACGCCCTTCTCCAGGCACGACTGCGTGTAGGAGTCGATGCAGTACGGGCACTGCACGGCGCCGGCAACCGCCAGCGCGATGAGCGCCTTCTCGCGCGCCGTGAGCGCGCCCTCGGCGAACACCTTGCCGTAGTAGGCCATGTAGAGGTCCCAGAGCTCGGGGGCCTCCTCGCCCATCGTCGAGAACTTGTCGAGGTCTTCCGGGTGGTAGTAGGTATCCATGGCCTTCTTCCCTTCCCGCGTGCGTCGCTCGAGCACGCTGACTGGCTCGGTAATGATAGATTATGTCTTATACTAGATTATCACTATTATCACAGCTTGGCTAGCTTGCTGGACGAAAACGCGGACGAACCGCAAGGGAGGCTCCTTTCAAGCGGCCTTGCCGGCCGAGCGTCGATGGTTTCCTCGATACCAGCCCGGCCGGGACCAACCCGCCCTGCGAGAAAGGAGCCGCCCTCGCCGTCCTGCGCCGCGAGCGGCCGGTCGTGCACGGTGGACGGTGCAGAGCGCCTGATGCGGTGAAGAGTTAATGGCGATGAACTTACGTACCGGTGCAGCGAGGGGACGTTGCCGTATACTGGATGCATCCGATGAGTTCGGATTCGTATGCGCTTCATGCGCTGCCCGTTTTTTCATCATCGACGACACCTTCGATGCAGCCTCGCCGCCCGGCGCTCGCTGCCGGTCGTCTTGCGCCGGCGGGATGCTCTCCGCCGCGCTCGCGCCAGATGCCTGCGCCGCCCGCCGCGGCCCTGCACGACGCATGAAAGAAACGACAAGAGAATACGCACCACGACCGAAAGGACCCTATGTCTCTGCATGCCGTACGCCCTTTGCCCGACAACGCCTACACCCGCGCCCTCCGCGGCGCCCTCCCCGTACCCGCCGGCGGAAAGGACAAGCTTGCGTTCCAGGTGCTCATGGTGTTCTGCATGGTCACGTGCATGGTGACGCTCAACTGGCTGATCCATGCGTCCGACCGGTCGCCGGCCGCGTTCTCGGAGGTGCTCTACGAGTACCCGCTCACGTTCGTAGCCGCGCTCTTCGTGCGCACGGTCGTGGCGAACCCCCTCGTCGGACGCCTGGCTCGCGCCGTCGTACCGGCCGGCCTCGCGGGCTTCAAGCGCACGGTCGCCATGACGCTGGTGAACGTTTCGGTCATGGTGACGTTCATGACGTTCTTCGGCGTGCTCATCTCGAACGGCCCGGCCGGCTTCACCTGGCTCGCCTATGCCGAGAACCTGCCCCTGTCCTACCTGCTGGCGTTCTCCGTGAACCTGCTGGCCGTAGGCCCCTTCGTGAAGGTCGTATACACGGCTGCCGTGAGGCCCGGCCTGCTCTGGGCGTCCGAGAAGGCCGCCGAGGCGCGCGCCGCCATCCGCACCGCCATCCCCCGCACCTTGTTCGGGCGCGGCGAGTAGCGCCGCGCCCCCAGCTCCCCCGCCTTGGCGCGCATCCTTCCCGTCGCGCAGCTTCCGTCGCACGGTGCGCGGGCGGCGCTCGCCCCCCGCGCACCGCACGGAAACGTACGCGCTCGCCCGTCTGCCGGCGGCATCGGCCAGCCGTCTTTGCTCAACGGGCAAATGCTTTGCCTTGGCATTTGCTTCTTTCCGAAGCACCTGCCAGCCCCTTCCCCTCGTCATCTTCTCGCTGGAGCGCGGGAACGGAGAGAGCAGGGGCAAATCCGCGGAACGACGGGAATTTTCGGTCAGTGAAAAAATCATCTCTGCGGGTATTGCCTAATAGTAGATATCATCTTATACTGGAAGAGGTCTGAAACACAGGAGCCGGAAACGTGCCGCGTTTCCGGCTCTCCTGCTTTCCACCGTCTTCGCCACCCCCTCCTCATCAGCATTCCCATCTGGGGTTTTCCCCAATCGTGCAGCACGATTCATCCCCTCGTGTGGACGAAAATCAACAGGGGGCTAGTACGCATGGGTCGATGCCTTCCCTCCACGCGCCGGTACAATGGCGGCGTCTCGCGCTTTCGCGCACGTCACGTTATCGGAACCTACAGGGGGGATTGCTTCGATGAAAGCCTACAAGACCGTGATTTACAGTTTTCTGATCGGCGGTGTGCTCGCACTCGTCGCCCAGGCGCTCGTCACCGTGTGGACCAACGTGCTCACCGGCACGCCCATGCAGTTCTTCATCGGCGGATCGACGCTCATCAGCATGGGCATCATCGGCTGCATACTGGGAGGCTTCGCCAACTACCAGCTGGTCGAGGAATGGGGCACGTTCGGCGCGCTGCTGCCGTTCTCCGGCTTCGCCATGGCCGTGGGCATGAAGATGGTAGGGCCCTGGACGAAGCAGAACGCCACCGCAGGCAAGGCGGTGTGGCAGGGTTTGTGGTTGGTTATCTGGTTCAATGCCGTGGCGGCCGCGTTGAGCATCCTGCTCGGCTTCGTCTGCGGCACGATGGGCGTGGAGCCGATGGTAGCCGTGGAGAAGAACACGACCGCGATGGTGTTCCCGCTGGCTTTCCTGGTGGGCGGCGGGCTGTGCGCGCTGTTCCAGGTGGTGTACCTGGTGGTGAAGGGCATCACGCCGAAGTGCAAGCCCGTGTGGATCCTGCTCACGGCATGGTTCTGCGGAGCCATCCTCGCGCCGCTCGGCGTGTCGGGCGCGCTCGCCAACTTCGCCGGGCAGGGCTTCAGCGTCATGATCCCCGTGGGCGGCTACAACATGTACAATGTGGGCGTGTCGTTTGCGATGGGCGAATTCGGCGAGGGGCTCCTGCATCTGGGATCGTTCTTCCTGGCGGTTGCGGGCCTGTTCTTCACCGGCTTGGCAACGTTCCTCATCTACAACGCGAAGTTCGGCCGCACGCCCATCCATGAGGTGCACCGCATGAAGGCGCAGCATCTCATGGACGAGCTCGACGACATCTTGCCGGGCACAGCCGGCACGCCCGTCGTCGCATCGGCCGGGGCGGTGCCCATGGCCGTGGCCGAGGAGGCCGTGGACCGCTCGATAGGCTAAGGCGCGCAAAAGGCATCGGCCCCGGCCGCACGGTGCGGCCGGTTCGAGGGAGAAGGAGGCCCGCATGGGCAAGAAGGGCAACGGACGCATCGAGAAGGCGCGTGCCGAGATCGAGCGACTCAAGGCACGGCGGCGCCTCGACCTCATAAAGATACTGGCAGCCCTTGCCGTCATGATGCTCATCTTGCTGGGGAAGCCGATGCTCGAGAACGCCGGCGTCATCGAGGCGGGAAACATGGTGGTGAACGGCGCGATGTGGATCTCGGCGTTCGTCCTGGCCATCTTCGCAGGCTCGGCAGGCCGCGACCTGTCGAAGTGCGGCCGCAGCATCGACGAGGTGCGCACGCGCGCCGGACTCTAGGCGACCACCGAGCCGGCCAGCGTCCCGGCTCGGGCGCCATGGTGCCACTTCATACTCCAGAACCATACCAGAAGTGGTAGGGTTTCCCCCGGCCCCCTTCGTATAATGGCGGCGTTAGCCGACTCCGAAGGGGGCCATCATGTCCATCATGCCGATTCTCGTGCCGTTCGTCGTACTCGCCACCGGGTTCGCCACCATCATGTTCCTGCTCTACCGCAACCTGCAAAGGCTCGACCAGGAGGCCGGCGACGCCTGGCGCCGGGTGCAGGAGCAGCGAGCCGTGCGCCTGGATGCCTCCCTGCGCCTGCTCGATGCCCTGGACGCAGCCGGCGAGCTTGCCGACGCGCCCACCGCCGGCATCCGCCAAGCCCTGGCCGCCTGCCGGGAGGCGGACGGGCCCGAGGCCGCTACCGAGGCCGACAGCGCGCTCGCCCGGGCATGGCGCTCCTTCTCCGCCGCAGCTGACATGCGGCGCGTCGTCGCGCTCGACTGCGCCCACGAGGCGATCGAGCAGCTGCAGGGGGCCGATCGCCTCCTGCCCACGTGCGAGCGCCTGTACAACAACGCCGCCACCATGTACAACAACGCCGGCGTGACGTTCCCCGCCTTGCTCGTGGCGAAGCGCGCGCACTACGCCCCGCGGCCGCCCTACCGACCGCAGCACCTGCGAAGCGCAAGCGAGGCGGCCAGCGGCGCCGACTCGGAGACCCTGGCCGACAAGTCGCCGCGCATCATGAACGCGTACATGCTATGGGCCGTGGGCATGTCGGACACCATCACCGAAGAGGCCGGCCAATAAACGCGCGCTCGGCGCTCACCCCAGCGGGAGCGCCATGATCACGGCATCGTCGGGAGGATCCTCGTAGTAGGCCGACCGCACCGCCGCCTCCTGGAAGCCCAAGCGCGTGTAGAAACCGCGCGCTTGGGCATTGCCCGCGCGCACTTCCAGCGTGAGGACGCCGTGGCCGCCGGCACGGGCGTCCCGCACCGCCTGCTCCACGAGGGCACGCCCGACGCCCGCCTTGCGCCGCGCGGGATCCACGGCCACGCGCACGATGGCGGCGCCGTCGGGGGCGCCCCACCATCCCAGGTATCCCGCCAGCCCGTCCTCGGTGAAAGCCGCCGTGTAGTGCGCGCACGGGTTGTGGCGCAGGTCGAGCGCGAACGCGAGCGGCGTCCACGGATCGCGGAACGAGGCTACCTCGATGGCCATGACGGCGCCGAGGTCCCGTTCGGCGAGCGGACGGATGGCAACGGCGGGAGCATCCGCGGGAGCAAGCGGTGCGCCGCCGCGCGGACGCGCTTCCGTTTGGACCTCTTGCGGCTTGCGGAACGCCTCGGGCGCCGACTCGAAAACGGGGCCGGCGTACTTCCATGGCGAGGCGCCTTCCTGCGGCTTCTGCCCTATGGCCACGAACGACTGGGTGACGAAGTAGTAGTCGTCCTGGTCGAACAGCGTGCCCCACGCCTCCACGAGGGCGTGGATCTCGGCGGCGGTTCCCTCGTCGACGCACGCGGGAACGTTGCGGCGGAAGTACACGCAGCGCTCGAACAGGGCATGGCGCTCCTCGAGCGTCTTGCCGCACGTGTCGGCCGCGAACTGGCGCACCGCCACGTTGCCCAGGCCCGCGCGCCTCATAAGCGTGTAGCACTTCTCCCCGTTGCAACGGTCCGTGCAGGCGGTGTGCAGGGTGTTCGGCAGCACGTGCCGCTCGTAAAGGTCGAACAGCCGGCGCATAACCTGCTCCGGGTCGGGGTAGGACAGCTTCGCGGCGTCGTCCGTGGTCTTCACCACTACGAAGCCGCCGGGCACGAGCAGCCGGCACGCTTTGGCGAGCGCGGCCTGCGGGTCGGGCAGGTGCTGCAGCACGTGGGAAAAGTACACCAGGTCGAAGCGCTCGCCCGCCTCGGGCTCGTAGTCCTCGAATGTCGAGCATGCGAACGAGAACCGCGCGTCGCCGGCCGTGCGCGCTGCCGCCTCGGCCACGGCCTCGGGCAGCGGGTCCACGCCCACGACACGCGCCACGCCTGCGTAGGGCGCGAACTTGAGGTAGGTGTTGAAGCCATCGAAGCACCCCACATCCAGCACGCGCACGCCGTCTCGCCCAGCCAGGTTCACGGCCTCGAACGCGGCGTAGTCCTCAGGCGCGGTGCGCAACGCCTGCTTCACGATCTGCCCTTTGCCCCACGCCATCGGCGCTCCTCCCCGTCGTCTGCCCTGCGGCATCCTGCAGCTCCCCTGCAATCCCCGTACCCGCCGTCTCCCCCGCAGCCCCGTACCTCGCCTGCAGCCGCGCGTTCGCCGGCTTGCACAGCGCGCCGCACGCCAGCGACAGCAGCGCGAAGGCGGGCACGATGACGAAGAACGCCTCGTAGCCGCCGGTCCACTCGAACAGCGCCGCGGCAACCAGCGGGAACACCAGGTTGAACGGCGCGAGCACCACGGCGCTGATGCCGGTGTTCATGGCCAGGTCGCGCTGCCCGAACGTCGTGCGCATGTACGACGTGTTGATGGCCGCGTACATGCCGTACAGCAGCCCCTCGACGAGCAGGAACGGCGCGAACAGCCACGGCGCCTCGAACCAGTAGGCCGCCGCCATGCCCACCGACACGGCCAGCGCCAGCGCCGGCAGCACCACCAGCGTGCGGTTCTGCCCGATACGGTCGTACAGGATGCCGCCCAGCGGCCGTCCGAACCCGTTGCCCAGCCCGAGCGCCCCCACGGCCGCCGTGGCGAACGCGATGGACGACCCGATGCCCGTCATCATGACGGACGCCTCGGCGATAACGGCGCCGCCCGCCCCCATGACCACGCTGCGCCAGATGCAGAAAAGCCAGAACGACGGCTCGCGCACCGTCTTGGAGCCGGGCAGGCTCACGCCCACCGCGTCGCGCTTCGGCTTGAGCGCCGCGATGCGCGGCGGCGGCTCCTGGATGAAGTTGATGGCCACGAGCGCCTCCACCAGCGCCAGGGCAGCAATGACCACGAACGCCAGGCGCCAACCCAGCGACGAGTAGATGAGCGCCGAGGCCAGCGAGCCCAGCACGAGCGCGCCCATGCCGAAGCCCATGACCAGCACGCCCGAGGCGAACCCCACCTTGTCGCCGAACCACGCGAGCGTGTTCGTGGTCCACACCGTGTAGCTCATGCCCGAACCCAGCCCGCAGCACACGCCGTAGAACACGTAGAGCTGCCAGAGCTCGGTGATGAACTGGCACGAGAACAAGCCCAGCACGATCAGCGACGTGGAGGCGACGAAGCACGCGCGCAGCGAGAGCACCTTCGAGAGCGGCCCGATGGACAGCATGCCGAACGACAGCCCGATCATGGCGACGGAGAACACGAGCGACGTCTGGCTGCGCGTCCAGCCGAACTCGGCCTCGAGCGGCGGAATGAAGATGGACCAGGCGTAGATCGTGCCGAACATGAGCATGGTCAGGATGCCGCAAACGAGGATAGCGTAGCGGTTCGTGCGTATGTCGGCCACGCTCATCGCCTCCCTGACGTTTCCCGGCGGAGGTGCCGACGCCTCCGCGCGGAAGCTGCGCGCAAACGCGCGCAGACCGTTTCGCTCGCGATGCAACCTACCACCGGCATGAGGAACGCCCCTACCGTGAGGAGTATGAAAACGAGGGCATCTAGTACGGACGACTATACGCGAGCCCGCGCGCGCACGGCACAATGGATGATGTCGCACGGCATGCCCGCGCTGTCCGTGCGCGCGTGTAACCATTGAAAGAGAGGGGATCCATGCCTGACCTTACTGTCGGCCAGATCAAGAGCAAGCGCATGCTCTACCTGGCCTTGTCCACGCTCACCTTGCTGTTCCTGGGGCTGATCTACGCATTCTCCATGTTCGCCGCCCCCATCTGCACCACGTTCGGCCTCGAGAAGGCCGCCGTGGGGCTCACGTTCAACATCATGATGATCACGTTCTGCGTCGGCGCCGTCATCGGATCGCAGATCGAGGCCAAGATCGGCGTGCGCAACACGCTGTTCGTGGCCGCAGCGCTGTTCTTCTGCGGCTTCGCCGGCACGGGCCTGTTCGGCAACGGCAGCATCACCGTGGTGTACCTGTGCTACGGCGTGCTGGGCGGCCTGGGCGTGGGCGTGGGCTACAACTCCGTCATCGCCACCACCAACGTGTGGTTCCCCGACAAGGTGGGCTTCTCGTCGGGCGTGCTCATGATGGGCTTCGGCCTGGGCTCGCTCATCCTGGGCACCCTGTCGGTGAACCTGGCGCCGACGTTCGGCCTGGGCACCGTGTTCGCCGCCATCGGCGTGATCACCGCGCTCGTGGTGGTCGTGCTGGCCTGCACGCTGCGCCGCCCGCCGGCTAACATCGTGGCCCTCATGGCCCCCGAGAAGGCGACCGCGTCCGGCTACGACCCGGGCGAGCAGGACACGCCGCTCAAGTCCTCCACGTTCTACGTGTACTGGGTCTGGGCCATCATCGTCATCGCCATCGGCCTGGCCACCATCGGCAACTGCGCCTCCGATGCCCAGCTCGTGGGCCTCGACGCCGGCTTCGCCACGCTGCTCGTGGGCCTGGTATCCACCTGCAACGGCCTGGCGCGCGTGGTCATCGGCCTCATCTACGACAAGACGAACGTGAAGATCACCATGCTGGTGGACGGCCTCATCGCCGTGGCCGCCTGCGCCTGCATCATCGGCGCGCTCACCACCGGCATCTCGGCGCTCTACGTGGTCGGCGCGTTTTGCTGCGGCTTCTGCTACGGCGGCGTGCCCGTGGTGGCCTCGGCGTTCGCCCGCCAGCGCTACGGCGCCAAGAAGTACCCGCTCAACCTGTCGCTGGCGAACTTCGCCATCGTGTTCGGCTCCATCCTGAACATCGTGGTGCAGGGCGCCGTGGGCGGCGACAACCGCCTGGCCGTGTTCATGGTCATGGGCGTGCTGTCCCTCGTGGCCGCAGCCGACGTGCTGCCGTTCTCCAAGAAGTGGAACAGCGACATGAAGATGCTGGAAGGCCGCAAGGCGAAGGCCTCCGGCAGCTCCGCCGACGTCGAGGCGCCCGAGACGGCTGCCGCCGCCTCGTAAGCGAGCGCCCATGCGGGAATCGGCGGGCTTGCTGCCTCCGCAGGCTTGCCGATTCCCCGTCGGGGCGGCCTCTGGCGCCAGAGGCCGCCCCGACGGGGATCACGCGATCCTAATCAGGGGAAAGGACACGTTATGGGCAGAAACATGAGCCAGCGCAAGGCGAAGGCGTACCAGGACATCGAACGTCTCAAGGCGAACCGTCGCAAGGACCTCATCAAGTGCGCCGCCGCCCTCGCGGCCATCGTCGTGCTCGTCACGGTGAAGCTGGGCTTGGAGACGAGCGGCATCCTGGAAGTAGGCAACATGGCCGTGGGAGCCGCAATGATGATGGCCGGCATCGGCCTGGCCATCTTGGGCGGCACCTCGAGCGTGGACTTCACCCGCTCCGGCAACGAGATCAGGGGCATCCAAGCGAGCGTGGGCATCACGAAACAGGACATCAAGGACTACGAGCAGGCAAAGCGGGGATAAAGCCGGCGAAGCGCGCGCATGGCGGCGATTCGAAAGCCTTGAGCTCGAGCCCCGCCTTGGAGCCGTCCCGCTGGCAGCAAGGGCAGGGCCCTTGCTGCCAGCGGGGAACGTCCCCCAGGTTGAAGTAAAGGGGCTGTATCAAAAGTTTCGCCTCGTCGTCTCTCCCGGGACGAGCGTAGGGCAAGGGCTCTGCCCTTGCTGCCAGCCGGGATCGCATTCTGGGACTTTTGATACAGCCCCTTCAACCCGTGAGATACGGCTAAGAAGAGCTTTTGGATACGGCCCCGGCGCGGATCCCCCGAGCTCCCGCCTCTCGCGCAAGGCCTCGAGAGAGCAGGCGAACGCATGACGATGCGGAGGCAATACTCCCCCGGATGCTCCGCCGCCTGGTTTTGAAAGCGCGGAAGGTTGGCCAGGGCGCCTCTTCGATCAAACGCAACGCGGGGCGCCTGCTCGACCGCCGAGACGACCCATCCCCACCGCGCCCTCAGTGACCGGTAACGCCGTTGCCGGTGAGCTCGGTGGCCAGCACGAAGGCCGCCAGCAAAAGCCCCAGCACGATCCAGCAGAATATCTTGGCGGTCTTCGTGGACACGGGGCCTATCCGGTCGCTGCGCGGGTCGTTGTCCACCGTGAATGCGGCAGCGCGGATCTCCTTGGTGAAGCGCGTGCGGCACTTCGTGCAATGGTCCTCGGAAGCAGATTCCTTGCCGCAGAACGGACAGATGATAGCGCTCATCGCGAACCCCCTTGTATCGATTCAGCTACCCGGCACCGGTGCGTCAGTCGGGTTTGCCAGGGCGGTTCGCCGCGGTCGGTTGCATCCTGCGCGCGACCAGCAACGCTAAGGGGACGCGGCGACCCGCGAACCGCCTTGGCAAACCCGACCGACGAGGCCCCTTTCCAGGAACCCCGTCGGCCGGTCGAACGTCAATCCGCTCGCATCTTTTCAGGATGGGGCGGTAAAGCAGTGCTTACGCCTTTGCGTCGGCAGCCTCATCGGCGATGTCGTCGATGTTCATGCCCTTGGCGCCCTTGGGAAGCAGGAAGCCAGCCAAGAAGCCGAACGCCATGGGGGCGGCCAGCAGGGCGATCAGCGGAGAGAACGCCCAACCCGCAGCCTTCAGGCCGCCCAGGATGATGGGCGACAGGATGCCGGCGGATTTGCCGAGCGCGACGATCGTCGCAACACCGGAGTTGCGGAACTCGGTGGGATAGGACTCGGACATCATCGGCTGGGCAGCGGTGATGGCGTAGTTCAGGGCGAAGCCCATGAACACGAACGCGATCAGGTACGGCCAGAAGCTCGTCTCGGCGGGCAGCTTGACCACCTGGGAGACGATAAGGCAGGCAACCACCGACAGGCCGTAGCCGAAGATGAGGTTGCGCTTGCGGCCCATGGCCTCGGAGACGAAGCCGGTCGTGCAGTTTGCCACAACGGATGCGGCGTTCTGCGCCATGGCCAGCATGTACGACGCGGTAACGGCGCCGCCCGTAGCCTCGAGCATCAGGGCCGGCAGCCAGGCGTTCACGCCGTAGATGCTGAAGTTGCCGGCGAAGTAGATGATAACCAGCGCGATGGTGGTCTTCAGGTACTTGCCCTTCCACACCTCGGCCGGGCTCGACTTGGCGGAAACCGGCGGCACGAGAAGGTTCTCGGGCTTGAGCTCGTAGGGGATCTCCTTGCCCGCGCGCTTCTCGATGCGCTCGAGCGTCTTCACCGCGCCGTCAAGCTTGCCGTGCACGGCGCACCAGTGGGCCGATTCCGGGGTGAACTTGCCGAAGATGAACGCGTAGATCACCGGCAGCGCGCCGATGGCGTAGCACCAGTGCCACGTGGCAACCTGGACCATGACCGTGCCCACGAGGGCGGCCATAACCCAACCGACGATCATCCACGCCATGCCGAACGTGATGAAGAACGAACGCTGCTTCGTGGGGGTGAACTCCGTGAACAGCGTGGTGACGATAGGCGTGCACACGCCCAGGAACAGGCCGGCGAGCACGCGGAAGACCGCGAAGACCTCGTAGTTCGGGGCGAAGATGCACGGGATGGTGAGCAGGCCGTACATGAACGTGCCGATGGTGAGGATCTTGCGGCGGCCGAACTTGTCGGACAGCGGGCCGGCTGCGAACGAGCCCACCACGATGCCGATCGTCGACCAGGACGACAGGGCGCCCTTGAGGGCGTCGTTGCCTGCAGGACCGAAGAACTCCTGCATGATCTGGGTGTTGGTATAGGAGATGATCATGTAGTCGTAACCATCGAACATCATCGCTATGCCAACGAGGAAGAAAATGGAAATGGTAAACTTGCTGACTCCGAGGGAGTCGATCGCCTGGGAAATGGTGAACTTCCCTGGCGACTTTGCAGCTGCACTCATAATCCGCTCCTTGGAACGTTCCCCGGCCCTTATGAGCTGTTTTAAGCCGGAGAATCTGATAGGCGGCCGTCGGACAGTGCGGATCCCGCGCAAAAGAAGGCGTTCCTGCTTTCATGCGCTAGCCTTGGATGGTTGACTCGGATCGAGGCTTCGTCTTCTTTTGCTCTTTCAGCATTTCCCCATGAAAACGTTTCGACCCTGCCTGGCGGCCATGGAAAGAACGAGGGGACCCCAATCTCAAGAAAGAGATCCCCTCGCCGTTGGAACTAACTACTCCTCGCCGAGAATCTTCTCGACGGCCTTCTTGTCCTGGTTCAGGCGCTCGGAGTCATCGATAGGCTTGAACGTAGCGCTCTCGATGGACTTGTCGGCAACCTTCTCCTTCTCGGCGCCGCACTTCTTGCACGCCGTGGCATCGGCCGCGTTAAAGGTACCGCACTCGGTGCACTTCCACAGAATTTTCCCCAGCGGAGGCGGACGGAATCCGCCTTTCTCCTGACGAGCCATAGCTCTACCTCCTTCGTTCCAACATTACTTTGCGAAAAGCACCTGATTGGGCTTCTCAGCCAACTTAGCGGACAGCTCCTCGAGCGTGCCGTAGTACATGATGCCAGCCTGGCAGTGATGCACGCAGCTCGGAAGCCTGCCCTCGGCCACACGGTCGGCGCAGAGGTCGCACAGATCCGTGGGCAGGGGAAGATAGGTCCACTCCCACTTGCCGTTGATGTTCTTCACGGGGCCGTACTCGAGCGTCTTGATGCCGTACTGGCCGATCGGAAGATCATGCACTTTCTTGCAAGCAACTTCGCACGTATGGCAGTTGGTGCAGAATTCGTAGTCGATCAGCAGACCGTTAGTCGCCTTCGAACCGGGTGTAGTCATAGCCACCGAAGCCACCTCCCTTGGTCACAATCTCGCTAGGCGAGCAATCATTTTCAGGCGTCACCTTGTAGCACTTGCAGAGCGTGCTCTTGTACGGGGCGCCATAGTGCGTCGGGCCGTACACGCCCATCGTGGTCAGGTTGTTGCCGTTGCAGTCGAACACGCCGTACAGGTTCGGCTCTGCAGCCTCCTGCTCGGGGAACCACCAGCCGTGGCGGGCACGGACGAGGTTCGGCATGAGGCCCGGAGCGATGTGCGCCTGCTGCTTGCACTTGCCGCGACGGTTCTCGAACCACACCCAGTCGCCTTCCTTGACGCCGATCTCCTCGGCGATCTCGGGCGAGATGTCGGCGATAGCCGTGGGGTGCACTTCGCGCATGGTCGGCAGCTGGCGATGCTCGGAGTGGAACAGGCCGATGTGACGGTGGCCGGACGTGTAGATGTACGGGTACTCCTTGTACAGCTCGGGCGTACGGTACGGGCTCTCGAACGGCTCCATGTGGTGCGGCAGAGGATCGAAGCCCCACACGTCGAACAGCGGAGAGGAGATCTCGTACATACCGGTAGCCGTAACGAAGCCGGGCTGACCGTCCTCGCGGAGCAGGCCCTTCTCGTACTTGTGGTACGTCTCGTTCCAATCCCAGTAGTCGTACACCGTGTGCGTGAGGTCCTCGAACGTGTAGGGAACGCCGTTGCCGTCGTCCTGGATCATCCACGTCAGGAAGTCGCGCACGGTCTCGAACTGGTTGAAGAAGTCCGGGTTGAAGCGCTTGCCCAGATAGAACACCAGCTCTTCGTCCATCATGCACTCGTAGTAACGGCCGGCTGCGGCGGTCATCGTGCGCAGCGGCTGCCACCAGGAGCGGAAGGAGTCGCGCTCGACGGACATGGCCACGGGGAGCACCAGGTCGGCGAAGGCGACGGCGGTCGGGGTCAGGTAGTAGTCGACGACGACCGTGTAGGGCACGTTCTGCCACGCGCGGTAGATGCGCGGGGCGTCGCCGCCCATGTTGGCGATCGGGTTCGTGCCATGGACCCACATCATCTGAGGCGGATACGGCACGCCCGTCTCCATGGCCTCGAGCAGGAGGTCAGGCGGGATGAACGGCGTGTAACCGGCCTTGTGGATCGGGGACTGGTCGGTGCCGATACGGCGGTCAAGCATCTCCTGGGAGATGAACTCGAGGCCGCAGCCGTACTTCTTGGAGCTGTTGTAGGCGTAGCGCACGAGCACGTTGCCGCCGGGGACGTCGAGGTTGCCGCACAGCGCCGTGATGTCGGAGATGGCGAACGAAGCCTCCATGGCAGCGATCTGCATGTCGATGGCGAGGCCCCACTGGATGGCGCCGGGCTTGGCAGCAGCGAACATGCGGGCAGCATCGTAGATCTGCTGCTCGGGGATCCAGCAGATCTCCGCGACCTTGTCGGTCGGGTAGTCCTGCAGGCGCTCGACGAGCTCGTCGAAACCGTAGCACCAGTTGTCAACGAAGTCGTGATCGTACAGGTCCTCGTCGACGATGACGCGCAGCATGCCCATGGCGAGCGCGCAGTCGGTGCCGGGGCGAACCTGGATCCAGATGTCGGCCTTCGAGGCGAGCCACGTGAGGGCCGGATCCATGACGATGAACTTCGTGCCCATGCGCATGAGGTCGATCAGCCAGTGGCCGACGAAGCCGTCGGGGTTGGACGCGAGAGGCTCGTTGCCCCACACGATAACAACCTCGGGCTGCTTCCACTCCGGGTTGTCGTAGCGATCCGGGTGCAGCTGCGAGGCGTCCAGGATCCAGCAGTCGCCGTCCTTCATGAGGTTGGCGGTCATGCGGGGCTGGTAGCAGGAGTCGGCAGAGAGGAAGCCGAACGACATGTTCGGGCTGCCGAAGACTGCACGGAGGCACATAGCGCCATGCCACATGGCGTTACGGCCGGTACCGGACAGGGCGACGATGCCCTCGGGCCCGATTCCGTTGTAGTCGTCGTGAATGGTCTTGCAGATCTTCGCGTAGGTGTCCTCGAGCCAGTCGAAGGCCTCTTCCCACGTGATGCGCTTCCACTTGTTCTCGCCCTTTTCGCCGTCGCGGAGGAGAGGCCACTTGAGGCGGTCGTTGTTGTAGATGTTCTCGACCATGTTCAGGCAGCGCAGGCACAGACGTCCCTGGTTGTACCCGAAGTTGGGGTCGCCCTCGATCTTCTCGAGCTTGCCGTCTTTGACGTACGTGAGCACGCCGCAGCCGTTGTGACACCCAGGTCCGGTCCAGACCGAGGTGCGGGTCACTTCATAACCATCCTCGTACCAACGCCAGTCTGTTTTGTACAGATCATGGTTGTATTCGTTGATCATGAAAAGCCCCCCTTTCATAAAAGAGATACCGATAAGATGAACTCTTATTCTTCAGAAACCCCGAAGCACGCTTATCTCGGGTCGCGCGGCCTCCTCAAACCTCGCTTCCCGCCTTCCCCGTGTCCGTCGGTCTCCTCTTCCGAGCGGAGTATCGGGGTTTCTTAAAGACCTGCATGATCCTTGTCTCGGCGCGCATGCGGCCTCTCTCAAGCCGCGGCGCCGGGGGGATCGGTCCGCTCCTGCTTACGCAGTCGGCGGCTTCGGCGCGCCAGGAGCCTTGGGGGCGCTCGGCGCAGCGCCGGGAGCCTTGGGGGCGCCGGGAGCGCTCGGGGCA
Source organism: Gordonibacter sp. RACS_AR49 (assembly GCF_030418435.1). Lineage (NCBI taxonomy): Bacteria > Bacillati > Actinomycetota > Coriobacteriia > Eggerthellales > Eggerthellaceae > Gordonibacter > Gordonibacter sp. RACS_AR49. The sequence goes on from NZ_JAIUDM010000001.1 coordinate 58,530, forward strand.
GGGGCGTTCGCGCCCGTGCCGGCAGCATCCGCAGCGGGAAGCTCGGTGCCGCACTTCTTGCACTTGTCGTTCTCGGGCGGGTTGAAAGAGCCGCAAGACGGGCACTTCTTCATCATTTCGTCGAACGACGGCGGTCTGAAGCACATATCGTGGTTCCTCCTCTTCCTCATTGAATCTCGGTGGACAAGGTCTGTTCGCAAATACATTGGGGTGCATTCACAGCGCATAAGCTACCATGCGGCAAATCGGCGAAAGTACCTTCGCGGGTATGAAAAAGGACGATCTAGTACTGGCAGTCATACTCACTACTACGCACGTATCGAGGCTTTTACCTGGGGAAACGTAAATCGGTCATGCAAAGGGGACGATACGGGGTATGAGCCCCCGAGCAAGCAAAAGGGCCCGCGATGCGGGCCCTTCCGAAGCAGCCGGTGCCGGGGGCACGAGCCGCAGCGCCGGATGGCGCATAGAAGCCGGGGCTAGGCGGCGGAGGCGTCGCCTTCCGTCTCGACGACGGCCGCGTCCACCACGCTGCGCATGACCTTGACGCGGGCGGCGGCACGCTGGGCGTCCGCCATGCGGCCGTTCGCCTCGATCTCCGCGAGGAACGCATCGGGATCGTCCGTGGACAGGTACTCGGTGAGCTCGGAGGGCGCGACTTCGGTTCCCGTGGCCTCGATCATCTTGTCGAGCGCCGCGTTGAGCTTCAGCTGGAACACCACGTCGTCGCGCAGCTTCTCCTCGAACTGCTCGGGCGTGAGGTGCTCCTCGCGCAGATAGCGCTCCTTCGTGGAGCCGAACGACTTGAGGCGCTGCTCGTACTGCGCGTGCGAAGCCTCGATGTTCGCGGCGACGACATCTGCGGGAAGCTCGCCCTCCAGGCGCGCCACGAGGGCGTCAGAGCACTTCTGGAACTTCGTGTTGTTCCAGGCCACCATGCCCTGGCGCTCGAGGTCCTGCTTTATGCCCGCGCGCAGCTCGGCCATGGTGCTGATGCCGTCGAACTGGCCCTTCACCCATTCGTCGGTCAAATCGCCGATGGAGCGGATGGGCGAATGGTTCGTGGCCGAGGCCACGTACACGAACAGCTGCGCGTCGATGTCGTCGTCGGTCGCGACAGGCTGCGGCGGCATGACGATATGCACGCTGTCGTGCGAAGAGAGCGCAAACGCGCTCAAGTCGAGCTGGGGTGCGGTTTCTTGCATAGGGTACTCCTTACGGTTGGCGGGGCGCATCGCCCCAGATGGACAGCAAAACGGCGCGCCGCGGCGCGCCGAGATGGGCTTGTCAGTCCTGCTCTTGCGATTTGATGTCTTCCTCTCGGAACGTCTCTATAAGGCTTAGCATCTCCTGCGACGAATGCACCCCGAGTTTGTGGTAGATGTTCGCTATGTGGGTCTTGGCCGTATGCATGGAGATGACCAGCTTCTGCTGGACGTACTCGGCGTTGCGGCCCTTGGCTATGAGGAAGAATATCTCCGTCTCGCGCGGGGAGAGCTTGTAGAGCTCGGCGATGCCGCGGCACGTGCGCCGCCAAGGCGTGTCGGCACGCTTGGGCTCGCCGGAGGGTTTCGACGACAGTGCGGGCTTGGACGGCGCGTCCTCGTCGCGCGAGGCGGAAGCCGGAGCGTCGGGCGCCGGCTCGGCTGCGGCCTTCTTGGAGGTGCCGGCCCCGGCGCCGGAGGGCGCGGGCGCGCCGGCGGCCGAGGCGGATGCGACGTCGGCTTTCTTTGCGGCCGCAGCACCTTCGGGGGCAGCGGCGCCGGAGTCGGACGTCATGCGGGCAAGCTGCGCCTCGAAGGGCTCCTGCTCGCGGAACGGCGTGAGCACCGTTGCCACGAGCATGGTGATGGCAGCCCCGCACAGCGAGTAGAGCACGAGCGAGGGGTCGGCCACGCCGAGGCCCGTGACCACGGTCTTGCCCACCACGAGGCCCACGGCCAAGCTCATGTAGACGAGCACGCGGCCGCCGTCGACCAGCAGCAGCGATCCAGGCTTAAGCCGCCGCGCCAGCCCGACGCCGAGTATCAGGCCGCCGAAGTCGAACAGGTTGAATCCTGCCAGGATAACCGTTTCTGATGCGAGGAGCACCCCCCCCCCCCCGCCCAAGAAGGAAAGTCCCACGATGCCGAGGACGAAGAAGAGCAGCGAGAAGCGGTGTATCGTGTCGATATCGGCGTTCGTCTCGGGCGCCTCGGGTATGAAGAAGATGACGATGCCCGCCACCACGATGCCCACGAGCACCACGGCGTTGCCCGCCATGAGCAGCGCGACGCCGCTGTTGATGAACCCGCCCTGCAGCAGGCCGAACACGAACGCGTACACCGTGGTGGGCAGCAGCGTTTTCAGCGAATGGCGCAGGACGCTCTTGCGGGGCGGCACGACGGCCGGAGTCCGAGCGGCCACGTCGACCGGCTCGATGGTGCGCCAGTTCGCAATGAGCGACACGGTGGCCACCGCCGGCATGCACAGCGTCACAAGGTAGCTGAGCGGCGGCACGAAGCTGCACGTGAGGAACGCGAGGATGCCGCCGGCCATCATATCGACCGCGAACGAGCGGAACAGATGCCCTGCCGCCGCCTCCATATAATAGTGGAGCCACAGGAACATGAGGAACGCCTCGGAAAAGCCCAGCAGCACCACCGAGGCGATGCGCCACGGCATGTCGGCCGAGAGCGTAACCAGCGAAAGCGCCGAGGCGACCGTGGCAAGCACGCCCGCCGCGCCCAGCAGAAGCGTGGACGGAGCCGTCTTGTTGCGGTTCAGGAAGAAGCGGCCTACGCCGACAAGCGCCCCGAAGGACAAGGCAAGCGTCAGATACAGCGTGAACTGGCGCTCGAGAAAGAAGGAAAAAGACGGGTTGTTGGTCGCACCGATAAATATGGGAGAGAACAGTACCAGATAATGCCAGCTCAAGAGAACCTTGAATCCGATCATCGTCAACGTCTTCACATGGGAAGTCTTATCCTCTGATCGTTCCGGCATTGATTGCGTCATCCGGCACGCCCCTTTCCCCCTGATGAAAAGAAACGAGCAGCGCTTCACTCGTCCTTCTCAAACCTTACTCGTTTTACTCGGAAGGGCCTATAGCCCACGGTACCAGAGCCGCTCATTTTCATACTGCGATAGGTACAAAGCCCACCAGGCCCCGTGCTAGGTTGATAGTTGCATATGCGCGATTCCAGGTAATTTCCGTGCGCGCCACCTGCACGATCTCTCCCCCGCTTCGGCGCGCTCGTCTTCGCCCGAACCGGTCATAACCCTAGTATAGAGCATAACGTAATCGATTGGATTATATTATAGCCCAACGACAGAAAGGAAGGCCACTATGCCGGGAGGCTGCTGGATATGCAACCCGCTGTGCGGGAAATGCCAGCCCGCGCCCAAGAAGTCGGGGAAGTGTCCCTCTTGCGGCACGTGCACCATCTTCGACCGCACGGAAGTGACGGCCGGAGCGGCGCTCTTGTGCAAGAAATGCGGCGAGGACCTGACGGCGCTCGTGCGCCCCGAGCCCCTGCGCTGCAACTACAGCGGCCTCGTGTGCGCCTACCCCTGCGGCAAGGGCACGAGCGCGCATCCCGAGCATGGGTACCAGGTATGCCGCCGAAACACCCCTCCGAGCGAGGAATGGCTGGCAGCGCATCCGGGAGTGTAGGAGGAGGCGGAGGGAGGCAGAGGGTCGGGGGAAACGCCTCGCTCCCCCGATAGCTCTCGTTTGCCGCAAGCGTGCGAGAACGAGACGCCATCCGCCGCCCCCCCCCCGTCACACGTTAAAAAGGCGCTACCCACTCGGGGCGGCGCCTTTTGCATGCCAGATACCGGGCCGGAAAAGCTAGTTGCCGGCAGCTCGGGCGGCTTGGTAGGCTTCCACGAGCTTCTTCGTCACGTCGGCCGGAGCGGGGTCGTAGCCCTCGAGCTCCAAGGTGTACGAGCCGGAGCCGCGCGTGAGGGAGCGCAGGTCCTTCGTGTACGTGACCACCTCGGCGTAGGGCACGCGCATCATGATGACCGTCTCGCCCGCATCGTTGGAGTCGGTGCCCACGATGCGACCGCGCCGCGTGGAGATATCGCCCATGACAGCGCCGGCGTACTCCTCGCCCACCGTCACGTTCAGGTTGGCCATGGGTTCCAGCAGGATGGGGTCGGCCTTCTCGCACGCAGCGCGGAAACCGATGCGCGCAGCCGTCTTGAACGCCATCTCGTTGGAGTCGACCGAGTGGTACGAGCCGTCGTACACGGCGCACTTCACGTCCACCATGGGATAGCCCGCCAGGAAGCCCTCGGCCATGGCGTCCTGCACGCCCTTGTCCACAGCGGGGATGAAGCCGCGCGGGATCTTGCCGCCCACGATCTCGTCCAGGAACTCGTAGCCGCCGCCGGGGTTCGGCTCCAGGCGCAGCCAGCAGTCGCCGAACTGGCCCGAGCCGCCCGTCTGCTTCTTGTGGCGTCCCTGCGCCTCGGCCTTCTTGCGGATGGTCTCGCGGTACGGGATGCGCACGTCCACGAGCCTCGCCTCGACGCCGGTCTGCTCCTTCAGGCGTGCGAGCAGCGTGTCAACCTGGGCGTCGCCCATGGCGGTGACCACGGTCTGGTGCGTCTCCTCGCTGCGGCTGACGCGGATGGTGGGGTCGGTCTCCACCGCGCGGGCCAGGAACGTGCCCAGCTTGTCCTCGTCCTTCTTGTTCACGGCCTCGATGGCCACGGGGTACTGCGGCTCGGGCAAGGGCAGCGGGTCGATGGCCACGGTGCCCGACTTCGACAGCGTGTCGCCCGTGCGCGTCTCGGTGAGCTTGGGGACGACGATGATGTCGCCTGCCTTCGCGCTCTTCACATCGTTGGTCTCCTTGCCCATCATGACGTACAGGTGGCCCAGGCGGTCTTTCTTGCCCGTGCGGGCGTTCACCAGCTCCATGCCCGGCTCCAGCACGCCGGAGATGACCTTCATGAAGCTCAAGCGTCCCACGAACGGGTCGGACACGGTCTTGAACACGAAGCCCGCCGGCTCGCCCGTCTCGTCCACGAGCGTCTCCTCGCCGTTGGCCAGGCGGAAACGGCCGTGGTGGCGCGGGTGCGGGAAATAGGTGGCGATGTCCTCCATGACGCCCTGGATGCCCTGCTCGATGATCGTGGAGCCCACGAACACGGGAATGAACAGCTCCTGCGCGATGGCCTTGTCAAGCAGCTGCTCCAACTCCTGCTGCGTGAGCTGCTCCTCGCCGTCCAGGTACTTCATCATGAGCTCGTCATCGGCCTCGGCCACGAGGTCGCAGAGCTTGTCGCGCGCGGCCTGGGCCGTCTCCAGGTAGTCGGCCGGGATGTCCTCGATGCGCTCGGCGTCGCTGCCGGGATCGAAGTAGCGCGCCTTCATGCGGATGATGTCGATGACGCCCTTGAAGTCCGCGTCCACGCCAATGGGGATAGTCACGGGGCCCAGGCGCGAGCCGAAGCGCGCGTGCAGGAGCGCCATGGCGGTGTCGAAGTCGGCGTTCTCGCGGTCGATGTGGTTGATGAACACGGCGCGCGACAGGCGCATGTCCTCGGCCTCGCGCCACAGCTTGGTGGTCATGACCTGCGGGCCCGCCACGGCGTCGACCACGAACAGCGCCATCTCGGCCGCCTGCATGGTGGCCAGCGTGTCGCCGATGAAGTCGGGGTGGCCGGAGGTGTCCAGCAGGTTGATCTTGTAGTCCTTGAAGGGAATGGGAGCGATGGACGTGCCGATGGTGAACTTGCGCCGGATTTCCTCCTCGTCGTAGTCGAGGTAGGACTTCCCGTCGTGGGTCGTGCCCATGCGGGGCGTGCGGCCCGAGACGTGCAGCATCGCCTCGGCGAGCGATGTCTTGCCGGCGCCGTCTTGGCCCACCAGCACAATGTTCCGTACGTGTTCGGTAGCAGGAGCTGCCATGTTGACCACCAACTTTCCTGTTGAGTGGCCCACGCCGTTGCCGTCTTCGTCAAGGCGCGAACCACAGTCGAGCCTAACCTACGAACTTCAAACGCGAACATGAAACCTTGACCCATAGTGTATCGCAAATGGCCGCTTTCGGCGTCCACAACGCCGGAATTCGACCGCACGCCTGAAGTGCGCGGCCCGCCCGCTGCCGAGGCCGAGCCGCGCCCGGGGCGCGCCGGAGCGCAGCCGCAGGCAGGCTGCATCATCCCGGATAACAGTCACCGCCCGACCGAATGCTGCAAAATCACCGATTTCGGCGCCCATAAAGCCGTCTTTCCGGAAGCAGCCCCGTATTGCCTTCAGAGCATTCTTCTGAACAGGCGTTTTCACTGCCAGTCGTCAATGGAGAAGCCGAGCCTCAACCTGCCATGAGCAACGGCCGCCGAAATCGGTGATTTTGCAGCAAGAAGCGTCGTGCCGCAGACGGCTTGCACGTGCTAGAATCATCCAACCAGAGTCGAGGCAGGCGCTCTTCCCACGTTGACGAGCCCGCTGCGGAAACGATGCGCTCGCTTCCCCACGTCTGCAAGATCCTTCGAGCCCGCGACGAGCTAGGAGGCTTGCATGGCCGCATGCGACCCCATCCCGAAAACCGGTCTCCGCCCCTATGACAGGCGGGAGCGCGCGAAACCGGCGCGCATCTGCTTCGGGCACCTCACCGCCCTGCAAATCCTGCGAGCCGCTCAACCGGGCATGCTGGCGCCCGAGAAGGGCGCGGCTCGCACGCTGCCCGATCACGCCCCGAGAGCTGGGGAGCTGCAGCGAAAGCTCGAACTGCTGGAAACGATGCATGCCGATCTGCGGTTCGAGAAACCCGCCCATGTTCTCGTCGGCAACCCGAACTGCCGAGCATCGCCGACTTGCAAGCCGCATGTGCACGGCAATCCCCTGCCGAGCGGATCGCTCCTGCGCTTGGATCGCGAGACGACCCTCACCGCGCCCGCAACCAGTTTCGTTCACCTGGCGCGACAAGCGAGTGAAACGGCGCTGCTCGAGCTAGGATGGGAGATGTGCGGCTCTTACCAAACCAAACGGACCGGCGCTCGATCCGCCTACCAGGTCGAACCGCTGACAAGCACGCGGGCCCTACGCACCTACGTAACGAAGAACCCCTCGATGGGCGGAGCACGCAAAGTCCAGCGCATCCTACCCTACCTTGCCGACGGATCGGCCTCCGCGCGCGAATCGAAGCTCGCGCTCATCCTCGGGCTGCCCCTGTCACGCGGAGGATACGGACTCGGCATCCCCCTGATGAACTACGAGGTGAGCGCGAACAGCGCGGCGCGCGCGATCTCCGGAAGGAGAAGCTTCCGCTGTGACCTATGCTGGCCTGAAGCCAAACTCGACGTCGAGTACCAGAGCAGAGAGCACCACGAAGGAGAGGTTAGCCGCCTTCGGGATTCGAGAAGGGCTAACGCTCTGGTGGCGATGGGATGGATCGTCATAGGCGTCACCAACGACGAGCTCGACAGCATGCTGGCGACCGACACCATAGCCGCATCCATCCGCAAGCGCCTGGGCAAACGATTGCAGATGAGCTTCCCCGACCATCACGCGCGCAAGCTCAGGCTTAGGAGAGAGCTCGGGCTGCCCGTCGGATTCGACTGAGGGTGGCCGTATCCCCCGCAACGAGCCGCAAAACTTCGTTCGGCTGCTGCAAAATCGCCGATTTCGGCGGCCTCTTCGCCGTGCGGGCCCCCTTTGCAGCCAGAGCCTTGTGCAGGTAAAGCAAAACACCTGGTCGGACAACGGCCAGCGAGGGACGCTATGCCGCTCGTCGCGTCTTTCGCCCGTCAATCTGCCGAAATCGGCGACTTTGCAGCAGCGTCGCGAGCGTCGGCGCGAATTCGAAACGCGGCGCTTGTCTTTGGAGAACCCGCGAACAACACGTTACCGAACGGTGACGAACCTGTCGCCAGCACCCCGCCCCAGGCGCATGGCTCCGTGCTGCCCGTATAATCGCAAGCAACACGCGGCTTCGAGCCGCCACCCACCATAAGCGAGGAGACTATGAGCGACCACAGCCCCATCATCGATGTCAGCCCCGTCGCCAGCGCAAGCGAAGCCGCGCGGAGCGGACGGCCTGCAGGCGGCGACGCGTTCCGCGCGCCGTCGTACGGGAAGAACGCCGCGCAGGCCGCCTCTGTCAACGCTACCATCATCGACGGAGGCCCTGCCTCCGGGAAGAAGAAGCCAAGCCGCATCGGCGGCGCCGTGCAGACGGCCGTCGGCGGCGCGATCATGCTCGTGGGCGTGCCGATGCTCATCCTGCCCGGCCCCGGCCTGCTGGCCATTGGCGGCGGTGCCGTCGTGGCCGCCAAGGGCATCAAGAAAGTGCTCGGCAAGTAGCCGAAGCGAACGCGCGCAAACGAAGCGGGCCCCTCGCCGAGGGGCCCGCTCTTCATGCGTTGCCGCTAGAAGGAAAGCGGTGTGAGCGGGGCGAATGCCCACCGCTCCCGTTCGGCCGACGCTCCTTCTCGGGCAAGTACGCGTTGCGGATGTCATCCGAGCAGCATCGGCGCGTGGCAATAGAAGCCGCCGAGCAAAGGGTTTCCATAACCAGCTGTTGGTGTCGCGTATATAGGCAACTGGCAAATCACCCGGGACTAGCCCCACAGGCAACCGTGCGCGAAACATCGGCAACAATGGACTGACCGAGAGCAGGCCCGTCACCACAGGCGAGGCCCAAGAACGCCCGCACGTCAGGGTCGAGCTCTTCCGGCTCGAAGAGGGCACGGGCTTCCCGCACCGCGCGCAGACGGCCGTCCAGCACCACGCCCACGCGGTCGGCCAGCGTGCGGGCCTCGTTGAAGTCGTGGGTGACGAACACGATGGTGCAGTCGAACCGCGCATGGACGTCGCGCAGCGTGGCGTATAGGCGCTCCTTCGTGGCCGGGTCCAGCGCTGAGAACGGCTCGTCGAGCAGGAGTATCTCCGGCTCCAACACCAAGGCGCGCGCCAACGCCGTACGTTGCGACTCGCCGCCGCTGATGATACCGGGATACCGTTCGGCCAGATGCCCGATTTCGAACAACGAGAGCATGGCCTGCACGCGCTCGTCGCGCTCGCGCGGCGGGCAGCCGTTCATCCGCAGGCCGTAGGCGATATTCTCCCGCACGGTCATATGCGGGAACAGCGCGTAGTCCTGATACAAGATGCCCAGGTGGCGCTGCTGGACAGGCAGCGACTCAACGTCTTTGCCATCCAGAAGGATGCACCCTCCGTCAAGCGGGAACGCGCCCGCTATCGACTCCATGAGGACGGTCTTGCCCGACCCGGTGGATCCCAAGATGGCAAACACCTCGCGTGGCCTAACGGAAAGGCGGGACACCTCGAGCACGAACGATCCTCGCTCCACGCGCAGATCCCGCACCTCAATGCTTCCGGCCATGCCAAGCCCCCTTCCCCGCCGCCTTGCGGCCGGGCCCGACACGGGTCGCCCCCACCGGGCGGTTCAGCAGGTTCGCCACCACGAGCGTCGCCGCCGACAGCAGCAGCATGATCATGGCCGTGGCCATGGCTGTCTCGTTGTTGCCGGTGGAGATGCTCAAATAGATACTTCCCGGCAGCGTCTCGGTCTTCATGCGCGTCACACCCACCAGCATGAGCGTGGCGCCGAACTCCCCCATGCCGCGTGCCCAGGTGAGGACGAACGTGCTGATGAGCGCGTTACGGCACTGCGGCAAAATGATGGTGCGGAACACGTCGCCCGGCGTAGCGCCCAACGTCTTCGCCACGAACTCCATGCGCGGGCTCACGTCGGCGAACGCCGTGCGCACCATGCGGATGGCGAACGGGAGGTTCACGATGAGCTGGGCGAACACGATGCCTGTCGGCTCGAACACCACCGCGAGCCCGGCCTCTTTGAGGGCCTTGCCGAACGGCGACGAGAAGATGAGCAGGAGGGCGAAGCCCAGCAGGATGTAGGGCAGCGAGAGCGTGAGCTCCATGAGCACCTCGGCCACGCGTTTGAACGGCATGTTCGTGCGCGACAGCGCGTAGGCGGTCGGCAGCGCCAGCACCAGGCAGAGCACGGTGGAGATGCTGGACGTGACCACGCTCATCCTAAGCGAGAACAGCACCTCGGCAGAGGTGACGGCCTCGCCGAAATGGGCGATGCCGCCGGCCACGATGGCCACGATGGCGCTGCCAACGAACAACAGCACCACCGTGGCCACGGCCAGGGAAACACCCGAGAACACATCGTGCTTCCGGCCGCGATGCCGCCGCTCGCGGCCCGCCGCGGCGGGCCGAGTACCCACCGCGGCGGCCTCGCGTGCTTCCACGGGGCTACGCTCGCTCGTAGCCGTAAGCGGCCCAGATGTCCCACGCCGCATCGGTCTGAAGGAACTCGTTGAGCGCCTTCACGGCCTCGGCATCCTTGGCACAGGTCAGCTGCGCGGAGGGCACGGTCTTAACGAAGGCGTCCAAATCGGGGGTATCCACGATCTTGACCCCGTCGCCCTTCACGTTCTCCTTCCACACGATGCCCGCGTCGCCTTCGCCATTGGCCAAGGCGGTGGAGATCTGCGGAGCAGTGGTCGTGGTGGTGAGGACGTTCGCCGCCATGAGCGAATCCCACAGGCCTGCCTTCGTCAGGGCGTTCTTGGCTATCTTGCCGATGGGGGTGGACTCGGGGTCGCCCACCAGCACGCGCGAAGCCCCGGACAGATCGGCCAGGCCGGCAACGTTCTGCGGATTGCTGGCGGGCACGGCCAGCACCGGGATGTGCTTCACCAGGTCGGTGCTGGACTCGACGAAGGCCTCGACGGGCTTGAGCTCGTCGGCCGAGCCGGCTATGAAGAAATCGCCCTGCTCGGTGGTGGTGATCTGGGTTTGAATCTGCGCAGCGTTGGCAAATGTGACGTTCACGGTACAGCCCGTCTCGGCCTGGAACGCATCGGCGATCTTCTGGAACGGGTCGGTCATGCCGGCCCCGCAGTAGACGTCGAGCGTCTTGCCATCGAGCGGCTTCCCAGCCGCCGGTTCGGGCTGACCATCAGCCTCTTCCTGTGCGGGCGACGAGCACCCTACGAGCATGCCGACCGCCAGCACGGCGCACAGGCATACGGCGAGCGAGAGCGCTCCCGCAAACCTCGGGCGGCAATGACTCTTCGATCTTGAATTCATGAGACCCTCCTCGACTTTCCTTTGTCAATCCTCGACGGTCCAGGACCGAATTATTCCAATTTTATGATATTTCTAATTGGAAGTATATATATTTGAGGCTAATATATTTACTCAAGGATAAGAAGGGCCTTCGGAGAGACAAGTGGAAGAGAATTATGCGCCACCCGAAAAACGAGCGGTTCGCGCCAAGGATACAACCCAAGGGGGAACGGGGCTGTATCGAATGCGATGCAGCCCCGTTCTCATGGTTCGCCGCTAGAAGGAAAGCGTCTGCGACGCGTCAGATTCCTCGCGATACCCGCCGAACGATGCCTGGTACTCGTACTCCGTCAATCCGCGCAGCTCCTCGTCGCTGGCCGCGTAGTAGGAGGTGATCAGCAGCAGCTCGCCAGTCTGGTAATCGTGTTTCTGGTACCCGACCGCCGTGTGGTAGCCCCAGTACTTCTCCCCGGTCTCCTCGTCGTACCATTCCTCGTACAGCGGCGTCGGCTGCTGCGTGGGCCGCATGCCTGCCGCGCCGCCGAGCGATGCCTGCCATCCATAAGGCTTGAGAGAGATGCTCACTGTGCCGTCCGCCACATCCCAGCCCGTCAGCTCGTAGCCGCCGTATTCGCTCGTCTCCAGCTTGGTCCCGATCTGCGAGACGTCCACCGTGCGCTCGTTCTGCTCGTTGATCGCTGCGCGCTGCTCGTCCGTCATCGACTCCCAATCGGCCGCGTGCATCATCGGCGTGAACGTGACGCTGGTCGCATCGGGTGACAAGCCCGCCAGCTCCACCACATACGCACCGGCCGGATCGATCCCCGTTCCGTCGCCCGCGCCCACCGGGGTCAGCACGTTGCCTAGGTCGTCGGCGATCTTCAGCATGGACGGCGTGATGGAGCCTTCAGCCACGTTATAGATGGGACGGCCGCTTTCCTCGATTGTTTCGATCTCATCGTTGCGCACCACCATCACGCATCCCAGCTCGGAGGCCGTGAAGCGCTCGATACCCATGGTCTTCTCGCCCTCGCTCGTGGCGAACGTGAGATCCTGCGAGCCCAGCTCGCGCGGCTGGGCCACCGTGCCGAGGTCGAGGCCGAAGTCGAAGGTGAAGGGCTCGTCGCCTTCCTCGTAGGGCCTCCAAGTCGCCCACCCTTCCAGCTCGACGTCCACCTGGTCGGGTAGCGTCGCCTCCGGCACGATGCGCTGCATGACCTTCACCTTGCCGTCCTCCTTGTAGGCATCCAAAAGGTAGACGGAATCGCTGCCGATCGACTTGCCGTTGCTCGCGAGGCGATAGGTGAAGCGCGGCGACAGCCTTTGCAGGCGATCCCACTCGCTCTCCTGCGAGCCCTCGTAGCTCGCCTGCTCGGTCAGGTCGAAGCCGCCCTCCTTCTCCAGCGTGAAGAACAGGTTCACGATGTTGCGGTCGGACGACACGGAGTCGAGCGTCACCTTCACGCCGTCGACCTCCACCGTCTGCCCCACGTCGGCGCTCAAGCTGGACACGCCCTCTTGCAGGCTCCCGTAGATCGGCAGGTTCTTGCCGCTGTCGAAGAACGGCGCGTCGCCCGGCTGCATCTGCACGAGGCGCGAGGCCGCGAAGGCCGTGCCGCACAGCAGCACCACGAGCACGGCGGCCACCGCGATGACCACGCCGCGGCGCGCGACGCGGGTGCCGCGCTTCCCCCCCTGCGCGCCCGCTTGGCCGGCACGGCGCACGGGCGCGGAGCGCGGGGTGGGCGCCGCATGGATGGGCGGCGTGCGCCTGCCCGCGTCGGAGACGCTCGGCGAGGCGCCCGCCGTCGCCACCGGCGCAGCGCACGGCCGCTCCTGGGGCTCGGACTTGAGCCGGGCGTAGGCTTCCTCGATTTTCACCTGGGCTTTCGCCGGGATACGCCGAGTGCCGTACGCCCGCTGCAACGCGCTTCTCAGCTCATCGTCAATCAGGGCCTCGGGCCCGCCGCCGCCCTGCCCGCTATTGAAATCGCTCATGCTACTTCAACCTCCTTGTTCCTCGTTTCGCGGTAAAGCGCTTTGAACCGGTCGCGCGCCCGGGACAGGCGCGTGCACACCGCGCCTTCGGAAAGGTCGAGGGCCAAGGCGATCTGGCTCACGGGATAGTCGTCCAGGTAGAAGAGCGCGAGCACCCAGCGGTCATCGGCCGGAAGGCGGCCCATGGCGCCGCGCACGTCCAGCACCAGGTCGCGATCGGGCTCGAGCGGGGCTTCAAGATTCCGCCCCTCCCCCGCGCCGCTGGGCGCATCCGCCGACGGAGGGCCGGGCGAGCCTTCTCCCGAGCCGTCCATGACGCACGGTATCTCGCGCAGCCGCTTGCGCTGGATGTCGTAGCACGCGCGCAGCAGGATGCGCATGAGCCACGTTCCCACCGCGCTTCTGCCCTCGAAGCGCGGGATGGCCCGCCAAGCCTTCATAACCGTTTCCTGCAGCGCGTCGGCCGCATCGTCGGGGCTGTCCAGCACCGCCAATGCGGCCTTCCAAAGGTCCAGCTTGTGCTGTTCGAGCAGCTGGATGAAGGCGCTGTCGTCCCCCTGCTGGGCGCGTTGTACGAGTTCGTTCACGCAGGAGCCTCCTTCTTTCGTCGACACCCATTAGACGCGCCGGAAGGGGGAAAGGTTACGGGGGATTTCGAAAAACCTCGAAACCGGCTTTGCTCGGCGAAAAGCGGAAGTGGAGAGGCCGAAGGCGATCGGGCACTCGTCGCGAAGGTGGCCGCATTCCCCAGACCGCCCCCTGCGGACGACGATCAGGGGGCAGCACTAGGGAAGATGGCCGGGTGGTTGCACCCCGTCGGCGGCTTCGGGGCCCTCAGCGTTTCTGGCCGGTGGCGCTGTCGATGCCGGCGGCGCCGAGGAGCTGGTCGAGGGTGTACTCGTCGAAATCGTCGTAGCGGTAGAACACGCGGTAGAACTCGACGGTCTCGTCGCGCAAGTTGATGTCGGCGGCATAGGCGGGGTAGAGGACCTTGAGCACCCACAGGCAGCCAAGCACGCGGGCGGCCGAGGGCGGGCGGCCGAACCACGAGAACGGTGACTGGGGAATGCGGTATATCTCCCCCGCCTTCACGCAGGGCACGTTGCTCCAGTGCGCGTCCTGCCGGATGGCGCCGTAGATATCGGAGCTTTCCGAATCGCTCATGTTGAACTCGGCAACGAGCACGGCGTCGGGGTTCCACGTGATGACCTGCTCCAGGTTCACGGAGGGCATGCCCATGCCCTTGCCCTCCGTGCCGGGCATGTCGGCCACGTTGCCGGTGTTGACGAGATCCAGCGCGTCGGTGACGTGCATGGATCCCACCGGATCGGTGGTGAGGCCGTCGTTGCCCTGCGCGATGAAGACGGACTTGCGCTCCTCCTCGGGAATGCTGGCGGCGACGCGCTCGATGACGGCGAGCTTCCGCTCGCAGAACGCGGCCAGCTCCTCGCCGCGCTCTGCGCAGCCGACGAGGTCGCCCACAAAGCGGAACATATCGGGCGCGTGGCGCACGTCGTAGTCCACCAGCACCACGGGAAGGCCGGTCTCGTCGCGGATGTCGTCGGCCATGTCGCCGCCCACGTCATCGGCCGTCCAGTAGCACAGCAGCACGTCGGGATCCTGCGCGGCGATCTCCTCCGCGTTGGGCACTGAGCCCGCCCCCATCCACACGCCGAGCGACGGCAGCGCGAAGTACTCGTCGGGGATGTACTTCTTGTTGTCACCGGCCGGGCGGAAGTTCCAGCCCGCCAGCTTCTCGGGAGCGAGCGCGAACAGGTCCACCGTGCCGATGGGGTTCGTGCAGAAAACGCGGTCGATCTGCTCGGGCACCATGACGCCGCGACTGCCCATGTCGGTGATGTTGGCGAGGTTGCCCTGCGCGAAGCCGGCGTCTGCGCAGCCGGAGAGCAGGCCCCCCGCTGCCGCGCTGGCCGCGGCAGCGGCCGCCCAGCCGAGGAAGCTCCGACGGCTCAGGGCACGCGCAGGGCGTACGGGGCGGGCCGCCTGCGCGGCGCGCGAAGGATGCGCGTATTGGTCGGATTGCGCAGGCTGCGCGGCGTGCTTGGAATGCGCAGGCCGATCGGGCTGCGCGGGCCGCAAAGGCCGCAGTTGCCAGTTCTTCATAGGACGATCCTCTCGCTTTCCAGAAACGGCGTGCAGGCCGTTCCCGTTTTTCCCCGGGGGCCGCGCACTTCCCCCACGCCCACCTCGATACCGTAGAGCGAACCCAGCGCCTCGGCCGTGAGCACCTCGCGCGCCGCGCCCGCGCGAACGCCGGAACCGCGGCCCACGCACACCACGTCGCTGCCCAGCAGAAACGCGTGGTTCGGATCGTGGGAGGTGATGACCACGGCGAGCCCGCGCTCAACGAGCGCGAGGATGCGCCGGAGCACGACGACCTGGTTGCCCAGGTCGAGGTTCGCACAGGGCTCGTCCATGACCAGCAGGCGCGGCTGCTGCGCGAGCGCACGGGCAACGAGCACCATCTGGCGCTCTCCGCCCGAGAGCGTGGTGCAGTCGCGGTCTGCCAGCGCCGCCAGGCCCAGCTCCTCGATGGCGGCGTCCGCGATGCGCTCATCGTCGCGGCGGGGGCCGGCGAAGCCGTCGAGCGACGGCGTGCGGCCCATGAGCACCATCTCGCGCACGGTGAAGCCGAACGCCGACTCGTGCGTCTGCGGCACGTAGGCCACCGAGCGCGCGTAGCGCCTGCGCGTCCAGCCGCGCGCATCCTCGCCCTCGATGAGCACGTCGCCGGCAAGGCGCGGCAGGAAGCCCAGGATGGTTTTGAACAGCGTGGTCTTCCCCACGCCGTTGGGGCCCAGAAGCACGAGCGCGCGGCCGCGGGCGAGTGCGAACGACACGTCGTCGAGCACGGGGATGCCCCCGTATCCGCAGGCCAGATGGCTCACCTCGAGGGCCGGGACGCCGGAGGCCGCAACGGGTGCGGGCGGGGACGGCGCGCTTGCGGGCGGGGCGGCGGGGGCGGCCCCCGCGGCGGCGGGGGCGCTCACAGCGCCTTCCTCTGCCGGCAGATAAGGTACACGAACAGCGGGGCGCCCAGGATGGCCGTGAGGATGGACAGCGGTATCTCGGTGGTGTAGACGCTGCGGCACACGTCGTCCACGAGCATGAGGAACGCGCCGCCCAGCAGCATGGACGCCGGCACGAGCACACGGTGGTCCGACCCCACGAGGAAGCGCGCCAGGTGCGGCACGATGAGGCCCACCCAGCCCACCATGCCCGCCACGGCCACCGAGGCCGAGGTGAGCAGCGTGGCGCAGCCGATGACGGCCAGGCGCGTGCGCTTCACGTTCACGCCGAGCGACAGCGCCTCCTCGTCGCCCAGCGCCATGACGTTCAGCCGCCAGCGCAGCACCATGATGCCCACCGCACCCACCGCGAACGCGGCCAACAGGCCCACGAGGTCGCCCTCGCGCACGGACGACAGGCCTCCCATGAGCCAGAACGTGATCTCGGGCAGCTGGGAGTTCGGGTCGGCCAAGAACTTCACCGCCGACGTGAACGCCTGGAAGAGGTTCCCCACCACCAGGCCCGACAGCACGAGCACCAGCACGCCGCCCATGCGCCGGCCGATGACGCTGGAAAGACCGTAGCTCACGAGAACGGCCGCCACGCCCGCGACGAACGCGGCCGCCTCCACGCCCACGCTGCCGAACGACAGCAGGATGCCGAGCGCCGCCCCGAAGCACGCGCCGGCGGAGGCGCCCAGCAGGTCGGGCGACACCATGGGGTTCTTGAAGATGCCCTGGAACGCGCAGCCCGCGCCAGAGAGCGCGGCCCCCACCACGAGGGCCGCCAGCACGCGGGGCAGGCGGATGGTGAGGAACACGTTGGCATCGGCCGCGGACGCATCGGCCGCGCCGGAGAACGGGGCCGCCACGAACGCGAGCATCTGGCCGAAGTCCATATCGTAGCGCCCAAGCGTGAGGGAGAACAAGAAGCTGGCCGCCACGAGCACCGTGAGCGCCGCGAGCACAAGCACCTTGCGGCGACGCACGGCCGGCGCGCCATCGGCGGCGCGGCGCACGCGCTCGGCCGGCCGAGCAGGGGCGTCGGCTGCTGTGCGGCCGGAGGATTCCGGGCGGGGGCCGTCAGCCACGGCGGGGGAGCCCGCAGCGGCGGGCGGCGCCCCGACCGCGGCGACACCGTCGGCGCCGACCAAGGGCCCGCCGGCCATCAGACGCCCTCCCCCGTGCCTTGGGACGCATCGTACGTCCCGCCCTCGACGCCCACGCCTTCCACGACCACGGGGTCGAGGACCTGGCCGTCCTGTACGGCGGAAGCCGTCAGCGTGACCGTGTCGCCCGCCGCCTTGGCGACGATGCCCAGTCCCGACGCCTCGCCCACCACCTTCGCCAAGTTGGCCGCGCAGTCCTCGGCGGAAGCGTCGGCGAACGCATGGTTGTGCTTCAGCAGCTTCGTGGCGCCCCCGTCGGGCGAGAACCACGTGATGGCCCGCACGAGGGCCGGGGACGTCACCCGGAACACCGTCTGGGCGGGCAGGTCGTCCGCCGCGGAGCCGGCGCGCGCCTCCACCACCTCGATGGCCAGGCCGCTGGGCAGCGTGCCCTCAACCGCCCCGTCGAGCACGGCGCACGAGCCGGACGCCCCCGTGACGGACGGCAGCGCGCCGTCCGCCCGCTTCGCCGCCACGGAGAACCCGCTCTGGTACAGCGCGAAGAACGTGCCCTTGCCACCCGCGGTGCTGGCACTGGACGCGGGATGCAGAACGAACGTGACACCGTCGGACGAGCCGCGCACGTCGAGCGCCACGGCGCTGCCGTCGAGCGGGCTGCCGTTGAGCAGCACCTCGAAATCGTCCGCGGCGTTCGCCGCCACCGACACGCCCTGGTCGAACACGAGCCGAACCTCCACGCTCTGCGTCGCCTCCGTCATACTGCTCGACGCCGACAGCCGCACGTCGGCCAGGCGCGGCGAGTCGCTCGCCCCCTGCGCCTGCCCGCAGCCCGCCAGCGCGCAGAGCGCGCACAGTGCGAGCGCGGCCGCCAGCGCGCGCGTGAGCGACGACCTGCACCCGGCAGGCTGGCGAAGGGCCTCGCCCTTACGATTTATCCGCATGTTGCCTTCCCCTTCTCCTCATTGCATGGCGCACGGCCAGCACGACGGCCGCCATCAGCGCAAGCGCCAGCAGGCAGGCGCCCAGGAGCGCGGCGTCGGCCAGCGTCGGGCCGCCCACGGTCACGGTCAGCTGCGCTGCGGCGTCGGCGTGGTACTTGAGCGACGCCGTGCACGTGACGGTAGCGGTGCCGGCGGACACGGGCACGAGCCACGTGCGGCCCGCCGCCTCCGCCACGCGCACCACGCCCTCGTTCGAAGACGCGTAGGCCAGCGTCGGGGCAAGCGTCTCCAACCCGTTGCACGAGCACCCGCCCCACGCGTCTGCCGAGCCGCACAGGCACGGCTCGATGCCGCACATCCAATCCATGCCGCAGTCAATACCAGCCTCGATGGACGCAGGGTCACACACCGCCGAGAGCGCCAGCGGACAGAACCGCGCCACGGCAAGCTGCCCCGTCCCGTCCTCCACGGCCGTCGAAGACTCCACGCCGAACGCCCCGGCGCTCACCTGCTGCACCGCCACGGGTTCCACGATGCGATCTTCTGTGGAGGCGAGCCCTAACGCCGGAGGAACGCCGGCAAAACAGGCGACAAGCATAAGAGCGGTAATCGCAACAGTCATCCAAACGCACGCCCTTCGCCCAAAGCAAGCGCCGAAGGCGCGCCACCGCCCTCCCCCCTCGTCCAGCCGACAAAGCGAGTCGACCGCCGGGGCGGAGGGGCGGGACGCCTCGCCGCGAGATTCCGCACGAGCCGAAGCGTCCTGCGGACGCTTCGTGCGAGCCCAGGACTGCCCGAGCGGCGAGGCGTCCCGCCCCTCCGCCCCGGCCAGGTTAACGCGATTTTCAAGCGAAAATACCATGGATATCCTCTGCCTTGTTCCCGCCCTCTGACAGGAATATCTCCTCCAGCGACGACCCCGGGTACTGTTCGTGCACGTCGGCGACGCTGCCGTCGAACGTCAGGCGGCATCCTTTTATCATGCCCAGGTGGTCGGCCGCGTCCTCCAGCTCGCGCAGGTTGTGCGACGATAGGATGACCGATGCGCCGCGCTCGTGCGCGTACGTTTTCAGCAGCCGTTTCAGCAGGATGCGCTTGCCTAGGTCTAGGCCGTCGAAGCTCTCGTCCAGCAGCATAGTCTTCACCCCGGTGGCGAAGCCCAGCAGGATGCCCAGCTGGCGCTGCATGCCCTTCGAGAAGCCCGTAACCTTCGCCATGGGGTCCAGGCCGAACAGGGCCAGCATGCGCTCGTAGACATCGTCCGACCAGTGCGGATAGTAGCCGCGGTAGAACGAGCGCATGGTCTCGGGCGTTGCCTGTGGCAGGAAGTACGGCTCGTCGGCCACGATGAACAGCGAGTCGTGGCTCACCCGGTCGCTGTGCATGGGCACGCCGTCGATGTGCACTTCGCCGGCATCAGGCTTGTACACGCCGGCGATGATCTTCAACAGCGTGGTTTTGCCGGCGCCGTTGTAACCCACCAGGCCGTACACCATGCCGTCGGCCACCGTGAGCGTGATGTCCTCGAGCGCGGTGAAGGCCCCGAAGCGCTTCGATACGCCCTCCGCTTCGATCATGCAATCCCCCTTACAGATACGACGGCGCGAGTTCGGCCGGCAGGTAGAAGTACACGTACGCCTCGATGCCACGCAGCTTCGCCTGCACGAGGTAACCGCCGGTCATGTAGCAGCCCATGCGCAGGTTCGGCATGACTTCGGCAATCTTGCTCTGCTCGTCGACCACCTTGAGGGCGCCGTAATCCTGCGTGATCCAATACTGGCCGGCCGTCTCGGAGCGGTAGGCCATGAAGTAGCGGCTCACCGGCTGCGTAACCTTGTTGATGGACGCATAGGGGTCGTCGAGTTGGAACGTGAGCGACTCAATGACCCTTGCATCCAGCTGGCCGCCCAAAGCATCGATGAGGCCCTTGTTCTCAAGCCATGCCATGGTCTCGGTCCAGTCGTCCGTGACGTAGGTGACGGCGTTGCTGAACGAGTAACCGAACGACGCCACGTCTAGCTCGGGCGACAGCGTGAACATGAGCGCGGCGCGCGCCGGCTTGGCCGGCAGGTAGCGCTCGTTCGCGTTCGTGTTCGCTAGGTCGTGCGACAAGGCGGTAAGCAGCGCGGCGCGTTCCTCGTCGGTGCATTCCACCTGCATGATGCGGTTGAGCGCGCCATCGCCCAGATAGATCGAGCCGGTGCGGTAGGCGTTGTACGAGGGCGACTTGGAAAGCGCCGTGCGCTCTTCATCGGTGAGGCCATCCGTGTCGCCGGTGATGACGGCGTTCTCCAGCTCGTGGGTGTGCTCGTCGTTGTCCAAAGCCAGCAGCGCGGACAGTTCGCCCACGGTGGCCTGGCGGTAATAGCGCACCACTTCGCCGCCGTCCTTCATGCGGTAGCGAAGCACCACGTCGTAGGGCACGATCGAGCTTTGAAAGTCCGTATAATCGGTCTCGCGCACCTGAGTCGCCGAATCGACGAGCTGACCGTGCAGCGAGCGCACGATGTCGATGGACGACGCCTGGCTATAGCTGCGGTACGACGTGTAGTAGTAGGACGAGCCGCTCGCCACGCCCGAGAAGCCTTGCGTGAGGTAGCTGGGTGAGCCGTTGTACGACACCTCCACGCTCTCCACGTCGTCGGAGGCCGGAATGAAGCCCGCGTACCCGAAGGCGCCGCCGGCCACGACCGCGACTACGGCCGCCATGGCCACGAGCTCGCCGCCCACGCACGCGAGCGTCGTCCTCCGGGGCGTGCGACCGCGCAAAGGGCCGAACAGCAGCATGAGCGACACGAGCACGAACAGCGCTGCACCCACGACGAGCGCCACCGCCACGTCCACCGATCCCAACAGAGACACGGCGGCAGCGAAGGCAGCCAAGCCGAGCACGCCCACGGAGAACAGCGAGAACACGGGAGCCTTGCCGGCCATCTCGGCCTGCTCGCCGCGGCGGCGGCAGAGCGCCGCCAGCCCGAGCGCCGAGAGCGCCAGAAAGGCCGCGAGCCAACCGATGATGAGCGACCACGAACCGAACTCCGGGTAGTACACGGGATGCAGCGCCATGAAGAACTGGTGCGTGCCACCCGCGTCGGAGAAGAACAGCAGCGGGTTCAGGTACGACAGCTGCGACAAAAACGACGGCGCCACCTCCACCGCCTGCCCATAGAGCGCCGCCCCCGCGACGTTGCCCACCAGCAGGTAGTCGGCCAGCACGCCCACGCCCCACAGCACGACGCTCACACTAGCCAGCAACGCCACGCCGAACGTGCACGTCTCGAACAGCGTGCCGGCGCAAACGACGGCGATGCCCGCCAGCGCGAACGACACGAGCGCCACCGTGATGTAGCCGCAGGTGACATAGAAGAACTCATGAATCTCGCCGTCGTAGAGCCCAAGCGCCAGGTGGTTTAGCAACAGAGAAACCGCGAACGGCAGGGCGATGCCCACCACGATGCACAGGGCGCCAGCAAGATAGCGCGAGAAGAACAGCTTCACGCGCGAGAGCCCCACCGAGAAGAACGCCGTGGTGGCGCGCTTCACCAGCAGAAACCGGAACAGCACCACAGCCAGCACGGCGCCGAACAGCACGCACGCCGCGTTGACCACAGGTGCGAGCTCCTGCGCGTAGAACTGGAACTTCAGCTGCTCGTGCGTGTAGTTCACGTTGAACACCGAGATGTCGTTCACCACCGAGGTGGACACGGGTACGAGCACCGCGAACAGCGCGAGCGCGGCCACGAGCACCGGCGCCGCTTGGCGCAGCGAGAACAGGAAGTCGTGCGCGAACGGACGGCGGCGCCCCGCGCGCCGACGGCGCCCGCGAGGGGACTTCGCGTACTTCTCGGATCGGAGCTTGGCGCGCCAGGTCAAGGGAAACTCCTCCTTCAATTCCTCGCCGCGCGCCTTCCAGGCGCGGCGCTCGGCCAGCTTGCGGCGCACAAGGCGCACGACAAGCCGCACGAGGAAGAACAGGCCCACGAGGATGCCCGCCGCCAGCAGGCAGGCCGCCGCGATGAGCAACGCGTCCACCACGCCGAACGGCGCCACCTCCACGTCGAACGTGTAGCTGGCGCTGCGGTAGTGCACGAGGTCGGCAGTGATCTGCACGGTAGCCGTGCCGGCCCCGACGGGCACGATCCACGTCTGGCCGAACGCCTGCACGACCTGCGCCACGTTGGCGTCGCTCGTGGATATGGTCACGGTGGGCGCGGTTTCGCGGAAGCCACCGCATGCGCAGTGGCCCCATGCGTCAGGCTTGCCGCAGGTGCAGGGGTCGTATCCGCACACCTCGTCCATGTGACACTCGATGCCCGTGCTGATGGACGAGGGCGTGGTGTTCACGGACAGCAGGTTCGGGAAGATGGCGCCCACGCCCTCGGTGGGCAGGCTGCCCTCACCCTCGGCTGCGCGGCTCTCGCCGGTGAGGCGGAAGAGCTTCGGCATGAGGCCGAGCTGCTCCGCGTCCGGATCGTCGATGGGCGTCGCGGCGGCGCTGGCGGCGGTTTGCGCGGCGGCATCGGCGGCCATGTCGCCGGACGACCCGGAGTTGCCCATGTTATCCATCGTCGCGAACGCGGAGGCGGGCGTGCTCAAGGCTAGCGCGACAACGACCGCCAGAGCGGCTAGCAGCCTATTCGTCCGCATCGGCTGGCGCCTTCCCCTCTTCGGGCGTCACTTCCGCCTCCCCCGTCACCGGTTCGCCAATCGTTGCAGCAGCCTTGCGGCGCCGAACAAGCACGACAGCGATAATCGCGAGAATTGCCACAGCCACGATACCCACGGCCGCCGGCACGATCCAGCCATTGGCCCTCTCATCGGCAATGTTGTCCTGCTTGCTCACAGAAACGGCACCCGGAGTGTTTGTCTCCTCCAACTCATAGGAGGCAAGGTTGTCGGTGGAAAGGGCACGTGCGGGTGGCGCGCTCGTCAGCGAGAACGAGGCGTAGCCAGCCTCGACCGGGGTGTCGGCCGCGGCCTGCTCGAATGCGCAGCGCTGCTCGTCGAAGTCGTACACGTCGACCGTGGAGCCGTCGCCGTAGGCCGCGTCCACGTTCACGTAGACCACGGCCTCGCCCGGCAGGTCGCCGGTCTGGGCGAACTCGAGCACGATGCCGTCCTTCGCCTGCCTCATGACGTTGGACACGTTGCCGGTGCCCAGCTTCGACACGGTGATCGTCGGGTCGAACGGGCGCGTTGCCGCATCGTCCGCCAGCTTGTCGCCCGTGAACGTCCACGAGTAGTCGGGCCGCTCGGAGGAGGTGCCCGACCAAAACACGACCTGGTCGTCGGTGCCCACGATCTTCGCCAACGTGGCGGGGGCGTCGAGGTAGCCGTTGCATTCCGCCAGAATGACCTTGCCGCCCTCCATCTCCAGCACCTGCTCGTTCGCGCCGTCGTCGCGCGATTCCAGCGGCGTCGCCGCCTGCGGGATGCCGGCCGCGTTCGGCGTCGAGCTGGGAGCCGAGGAGTCGGGGGCCGAAGACGGGCTCTCGGGTGCACTGGTGCTAGAACCGCCCGTCGATCCGCCCGAATCTGTCCCGCTCGCATCGGATGCAGGCGGCGCGCTCACGTCGACTTGGATGGAAGCGGCCCCGTCCGTATACTGCCGCAGCGAGGCACCCACGGTGATGGTGGCCGACCCAACCCCGTTCGCCGTGATAACGAGCGTCGATCCGTTCAGGTACGCCGAAGCCACCCCGCTGTTGCTGGATGAGGCGTAGGCCGAGGGGTAGTAGGTGGAGTACTGACGCCCCATGCAGGTGCACTGGCCATTCGCGTCGAAACAGGAATACCCCGCTGCAACCGATTCATCGGTATCGCACACTTGGGGGCATTTGGCCATGCCGCAACCGAGCGTCTGGTCGGACGAGGCGGGGCTGATAGACACGCTCACCGACGTGGAGGCTCCCAGCTGCAGGCTCGCGTACGAGCTGCCCAGCGACACGTCCACCGTGCCGAAACTGAAGTAGGCCGCCGCCTTGGTCGCGGGAATAAGGCACGCCACGAGTGCGAGGACGAGGGCGCACGCGAAGAGCGCCATGGGCGCACGCCATGAGCGGACTGCGCCTGCACCAGAAGCGGCTGCGTCCCTACCAAATCGATGGTTTCCCATGATGCTACTCCTCCTCGTTACCTTTGCTCTCACTCTTCGTCAGCGGCTTCGGGGGAGCTCCCGCGCTCTTGCCCTTGCGCTGGGTCATGATGATGACGATGGCGGCTGCCGCAGCCGCCACCACGATAGCGCCGATGGCGATGGGCACGACCGGAGCCATGGCGGCGCTCGACGCATCGCAGCACGATGCGCCGTCGGCCATGGCCGCCGCGGCGGGGGTCGGATCGCAGCAGCTGCCGCCCTGCTGGGCGGAAGCTGCGCCGCCCACGACGATGTCCTTGGCCTCCGTCGTAAGATCGCGCGACGACACGACGTAGGTCTTGCCCTCCTGCACCGTGAACGTGGCGTAGCCGCCCACCATGGCGGCGGGCGCCTCCTCCCGCACGAACGCCTTCGCCCCGCCGTCGTACGAGAACAGCGCCACGGAGTCGTCGTCGGAGAGCGCCGTTTTGGCCTGGGCGTACACAGTTGCGGGGGCGGGCAGCGCGCCCTTCTGGGCGAAGTCGACCGCCACGAAGCCCTGCACGCCGGAAAGCGGCTGGTTCAGCACGCCCTCGGCCTCGGTGGACACCGCCAAGTTCACGTCGAAGGGCTGCACGGCGGAGGCGTCGTAGGTGGTGCCGTTGAAGGTGAGCGAGTAGTTCGGGTGGTAGTAGGTGTCGCCCTCCCAAAACGTCACGTCGCCGTCGATGCCCGCCATCTCGGCGAGCCGAGCCGCCGCGTCGCAGGCGTCGTTGATGCGCACGTTGCGCACGGGACGGCCCATGACCGTCTTATCCACGATGTCGGCCTTGTCCTCCTGAACGGCGGCGGCCGTCTCGGGCACGTCCACGAAAGCGGCCGAGCCCGCCTGCGCGCCGGCGGCCGTGCCGGACACCGTCACCTTGAGCGTATCCTCGGCATCGGTGAACTGGCGCAGCGAGGCACGCACCGTGATGGTTGCCTCGCCCTCGGACTTTCCGTACACGGTGAGCGCGCCGCCGCTGTAGGTGGCCACGGCCACGCTCGCGTTGCTGGACGACGCCACGGCCGTAGGATAGTACGTCTTATAGTCGGGACCGGAGCAGCGGCACTGCCCGTTCTCGTCGGCGCAGGTGTCCGAGCACCCCTGCGGGCATTTCGGCATGCCGCATCCCTCGGTCTGGTCGTCCGAAGCCGGCGTGATGGCCACGGTCACGCTCGCCGTCGCCCCCGCCTGCACCTCGACGCCCGTGGTTCCCAAAGCAACCGACACGCTCCCCCGGTTGTAATAGGCGAGCGCCTGTGTTGGCAGCAGGGCCAGAACGAGGGCGATCGTCAACGCGAGGCCGAGCAAAGCCCGCCGCGCGCCGTCCGTTTTTATGACGGTTGTTTTCGAAACCACGTGGCTCCCCCCTTGGTAGCGTTCTCTCCATGCCCGGCCGAAGCCGGAACCTGCCCCCTCGCACAGGGCGAGGGGGCAGTCAAGCATTACTCGCCCGAGCGCCGGCGCGCGAGCGCGGCCAACGCCAGCAGCAGCGCGGCCGCCCCGCCGAAGCAGGCGATCGGGAAGACGGGCAGGCTGTCGCCCGTCTTCGTCAGCGTCGTGCCCGCGGCCTTGCCGCCGGCGGCGCTTCCTCCATCAGCGAGCACCGATCCGCTCGCCGTGATGCCCGTGGCCGGATCGGTCGCGGTGCCGCTCGTCGGCTGGTCGGGCTCGGGGCCGGGCGTCGGGCCGGGATCGGGCGTCGGGGTCTCGCCCGAGCCATTCGCAACCCACTTCGCATGCAGCGTCACGTCGGAATCGACCTGAGCGCCGAAGTCGAACGCCTGCGTGCAGGCCTCGTCGACGTACCAGCCGCCGAACGTGTAACCCTCGCGCGTCGGGTCGGCGGGCCTCGTCACTACATCGGGCGTGGCGTCCTCAACCTCGGGCGTATGAGTGCCCTTGATGATGTCGAAGCCGATGACCCAGTAGCACGAGCTCATGGTGGTGTTCTCCTGCTCGGGCGTGGAGGTCATGAGCGGGCCGTTCACCGTCTGGGAGGCGATGGACGAGCCGTTGCCGGCATCGAACGACACCGTGTGCTCATCCTGGGTCATGGCGATGCCGTAGATGAAGCGGAAGTTGTTCTCCCTGCCCACAAGCTTGCTCACCGTGGTGTTGTCCTCGGTGGGAAGCACCGCGTCGGCTATGCTGCCGGCATCGAGCATCGTCTCAACGTAGCCCGTGGAGATCATGGGCGTCATGGGCGTGTTCTCGGCTGCGGCCGCGGCCTGGCGAAACGCCGTGTTCTCGGGCGCCTCGGCGGCGTTCGCGGCCGCCTCGATGAACTTGGCCTGGACGTCTTCATCGGTGTAGAGCGAGCTCAGGAAGTAGCGCTGGTCGCCCAGAAGCTCTTCGTAGGTCCACGTGCCGCCGCGCCAGTAGTACTTGTCGGCGCCGTCGCCGTCCGTGCAGCGCATCTTCAGCGTGTCGCCGGGCTCGAACGCGATACCGGCCTTCTCCAGCAGCGCGGTGATGGGAACGCCCCATCCCGAGAACGTGCGCACGCCAGTGTGGCCGCACGACGAGCTGCCGTTCTGGAAGGTCAGCATCTCGTTGAGCTCCTCCTCGGTGAAGTCGATCGTCTTGGACGCGGCGGCGTCCGTCGACCCGTCCTTCATCCGCACCTGCAGGGTGCCGCTGTTGTAGTTCGTGTAGAAGCGGATGTCCTTCGTCACCGCAGGGAAACCGTCGGCCTCGATGGTCACGCGATACTGGCGCTCCTGGACGTAGGGATCGTCCTTCGTCGCGTCGTCCTTCGTCGTCTCGAACACGGGGGCGTCCTCCGTGCGCGTCACCTTCAGGGCGTTGCCGGACAGCGTCCACTGCTTCCCGGCGAGCGTCTGCTCGTCGGTGGGCACGCCGTCCTTGAGCCAGGCTACCTTCACGGTCTTGGCAGCGTCGGCCCAACCCGCGCCCACGTTCTTCAGCGAGAGGGAGACCGTGGACGGGTCGGCCGCAGCACGGCCGCGCAGCTCCGTGGTGGCGATGGTGGCCGGGCCCGAGGGAACGGAGGTCTTGTCGTCGAGCGGCGTGTCCATGTTCAGGCCGTTCGCCTGCAGGAAGTCGTCGTCGTAGACCGACGCGTCGATAATCTCGCCGTCCTTGGCGACGTTGGCCGTCACCGTGAACGTGGCGTTGCCGTTGTCCGTGATGGTGTAGCCGTACTGGGCGAGCGTGCGGGAGCCCTCCGTCTCGTCGTAGGCGTTCGACACGATGGAGGCCACGGCATCGGCCTCGCTCATCGCCAGGTAGTCGTGCTGGTGGGCGACCGTCGTCTGCGAGTAGCCGGCATTGGCGGCCGCGCCGTTCGAGGGGATGATGGACGTGCCGTTCGACATCCAGATCACGTGGTTCATGGAGCGCACGTTCGCTTTTCCGGTCAGCATGAACGTGGTGCTCGCAGGCGTCGTGTCGGTGCCGGTGGCGTAGCTGACGGCCGTGAAGGCCAGGCCGCTCGGCACCACGGTGTCGATACCGTCGAACTTCACGGGCGCCTGCACGTACCCGCTGCCGCGCACGTACGTCTCGGCCGTGCACCCGGCGATCAATCCGTCGTCCGAGGAGGTCCTCAGGTGGGCGACGCCGTCCATGAGCGCGAACCCGAGCTCGCCCGTCACCACAATGGAGTCGCCGTCGTCGCTGACAGCCGCGGTGACGGACGAGTACCTGGCGTTCGGCGTGCCGTCGCTGTTGACGATGGCGAAGCTCTGGGCAAGGGCCTCCGCATCCGTCACCGTGACGCTGCCGTAGCCGGGATCGATGACGAACTCGACGTACTGCTTGGCGTCGGCGTCGGTCGTGCCCGTATGCCGTGCGCTCACCCGGTAGCCGTCGACCTCGCACACCGCGTCGACATCGGCAGACAGGAGCATCGCATCGCTGCCGGCGTCGGCAGAGGCTGCATCGTCCGCAGGTCCCTCGGCCATGGCCGAGGCCTCGGCCGCCTGCGCGCTGCCGACCGGCTGTTGCGCGGCGGCGTTCTCCTCCGCAGGGTCGGGAGCCTGCGCCTCCTGTCCGGACTCCCCGTCCATGGCGGTCTGCTGGCCGCCATGGCCGTCTTGCCGGTCCGGCGCGTCCTGCGCTGCCGGGGCGGCGGCGGGATCGGCATGCGCCTGTGTGCGCGTCAGCGTCGCGGGTATCATCAGGCCGCAGCACAGCACCAAGGCCATGATGAGGTTGAGCAGCTTGCCTTGAGGCAAGCTGCCTCCGCGTGCGGAGGCGCCCGGACAGGAAACACCTCCCCCGCGGTATCGCATGGCTTTGCGTTTGCTCATCCCTGAACTCCTTTCCCTCCGACATCGTTCGCCCTCGGCGTGCACGCACCATGCGGGTGCGCCGGACATCGGCCCGCACGGTCGCGGGCGTCCTTGCCTATGTGCGCCTTCGAACAGAATAATATCTAATTAAGTATAATTCGTACCCTGTACTTTAGGGACAGTATTCTGATTATTCGAATAAAAGAATAGTGTTTGTAGCGAACAATATACATCAGGCGCTATACTGGCGGCATGCCCTGTAATTTAGTGACATTCCTCGGTTTCTCGAGCCTGCTCGCTTGGCTCCAGGCGAGCAACTACCTGCTCCTCGCGCGCGATGCGGCCGTGTACAACGGCAGCGCGGCGGCGTGCGCCGTGTTCGCCATCGCGCTGCTGCTGTGCGGGCTTTTGAACCGTTTGCTCGGCGTGGAGCCGCGGCGCGGGCTCCTGCTGGGAACCGCGCTTGCGGCGGGAGCCTGCGGCATCGGCTACGCGGCAGGTGGGAGCGACGGCGTGCGCCTGCTGTTCTTCTGCCTGCAGATGGGATGCGGGGCCGTGCTCGTCGTTTCGTGGGGCGAGCGGCTCGCGCTGTTCGGCTACCGGGCGCTCGTGCCGCTTGCATGCGCGGCGGGGCTGTGCTCGGCGGCCGTGCTGCTCGCCTGCTCGCTGGCGGGCACGGCCGCCATGCTGCCCGCCGTGGCTGTGCTTCCCGCCTGCTCTGGCACCTGCCTTTTCGTGACCTTGGGGGACAGCGCGGCCGGAGCCGCGAAAGACATCCGGGGCCGCACGGAGCATACGGCCGGCAGCGGGTTCCTCACGTTCGAGCCCATAGACCCCGCATCGCTGCGGCGGCTTCCCTGGATGCTCGTCGCGGTGCTGTGCCTGTGCACGTTCGCGGCATCGCTGTTCGGCGGGATGGCCACGAACCCCTACCTCACGAACTCGGGCACCGTCACGTCCAGCATGCTGGCACTCACGGCGGTCGGGCTCGCGCTCATGGGCACGGGCAGCCTACGGTACTTCTCCGCGGGAAGAACCGGGAATGCGGGGGACGACGGCGCCGGGAGGGACGGCGAGGATCCGGAAGGCCGCCCCGAGGGGATGGGCGTCCACGCAGCCCGTCGAAGGGCCGGTGGAGGAGGAGGCGGGTGCGCACGCGATCCGCTGCCGCTCATGCAGCTTATGGCGGGACTCGCGCTGATCTTGCTGGTGGGCGGGCTGCTGCTGTTCTCCATGAAGCTGCCCGACACCATGACCACGTCGTTGGGCATGGTGCTGGGGGCGAAGAACTGCCTGGTCGTCCTCTGCTGGATCGTGTTCGCGCGCGAGATCGCCGATGCGCGCCTGCCGTTCATCCCCTGCTTCGCCCTGCTGGTCCTGGCCAGCGGCGCCCTGTACGTGCCGTACCTGGGCGCATGGGTCAACAAGAGCAGGGGGATAGGCTTCGAGGCGCTTACCTGCACGGCAACGGCGATCATCGCGTTCGTGGCCGTGCTGGCCATCTTGTACATGGTCGTGCGCATGCGGCAGATGGGGGCCGGACAGCGCGCCCTGCAGGAAGCCGCCCCGTCCGAGCCGCTGTCGCTCGAGGACATCCGCAAGGCGTTGCGCGCGCACCGGTTGGCGCTCATGGAGCCGTACGGGCTCACGGAGCGCGAGCAGCAGATCGTCGCCATGATCGTGGACGGACAGACGCTCGGCGGCATAGCCGAGGAGCTGTTCATCACCGAGCGAACCGTGAAGTTCCACAGCAAGAACGCCTACGACAAGCTGGGCGTGCACAACAAGAAGGAGCTCATGCAGATGTTCTCGGAGCGGTAGGGGCGGCAGGGCCCTCATCTCGCGGAATGATCGCCGCCGTCGCCGGGAGGCCCAGGCAGCCGTTCATCCGCAGGCTGTGGGCGATGTTCTCCCGCACGGTCATATACGGGAACAGAGCGCATATTTGTTAATATGCATAATTAAGACTAATATGTTTAAATATGGATAATGGATGCTGCAATACCTTGGCCCGCAGATGCCGGCAAACGGCGATCGGCGGGGCCCCTGCAGCGTGCATCCACAGCGGCATGAACCGCGCCGGGAGCGCCGCAAAGGGCGGCACCCTCGATAGAAAGGAGCGCACCATGAAGATTTCCGCACGCAATCAGCTCAAGGGCACCGTATCCGCCGTCACCAACGGCGCGGTGAACGGGGTTGTCGCCATCGACCTCGGCGGCAGCACCGTCAAGGCCGACATCACCATGGAGGCCATCAAGGATCTGAGGCTGGCCGAGGGCGTTCCGGCCGTTGCCGTCATCAAAGCCAGCAACGTGATGTTCGCCGTCGGCGCCGAGCGCGTAAAAGGGCTCTCTGCACGCAACCAGCTGGCCGGCAAGGTGGCATCCGTGACGAAGGGCGCCGTGAACGGCCACGTGGTCCTGGAGCTCGTCGACGGCAACCGCATCATGGGATCGGTTACCAACGAGGCCATAGAGGATCTGGGGCTGGCCGAGGGCGCCGAGGCGCTCGCCGTGGTGAAGTCGACCGACGTTATCGTTGGCGTAGAGTAGAGAAGCGACCTGCTTGAGCCCGCTTCTCCCCGGCATCGCAGCGACGCGGGCAGGGTCGCATGGCTTCGAAACGAAGGGAAGGAGGCGACGCCTCGATGGCCGCCGCCTCCTTCAACGCACCGTCTCCTTGCCGCCCCCCGCGGTTCGCGTTCGACCCTGGAGCCGTCCGATCCTTCTGGAGGAGGATCGGGCTTACTTCTCGACGACGAAGTCCTCGGCGGCGATGGCGGCTTTCACGGCGGCGAGCGTGGAGGGCTGACCGTCGTACGTCAGCTCCACCTTGTCGGCCTCGAAGTCGGCCGCGACGCCCATGACGCCGTCCAGCACGCCCACCGCCTTCTCCACGCGGGCCGTGCACTTCGGGCAGTGCATGCCCGTCACCTTCAGCGTTTCAACCGTCATGTCCTTCGCTCCTTCTTTCGCTTCGTTGCATTCCGATAATTCTTTTTTCGCTTCCTACCGCTCGCAGGCGATGCGCCTCATTTTATCGTACGGATGTTTCATGCGAAACACCCGGGCCGCGCACAGCTCGCACCCGTCCGCGATCGCCTTGCCGCCGCGGCTCGCGCCCCTTCACAACCGCCGCATGCGAACGCTCATGTCCAGGGGCTTCGCGGCGAAGGGGGCCGTCGTGGCCAGGCCGTCCACGCCGGTGGCGGCGTAGGCGGCGGCGTTGCCGGGGTTGATGCCGCCGGCGGCGACGAGTGTTACGTGCGGGTCGATGGCGCGCAGCTCGGCCACGAGGGGACCCAGCTCGTCCACGGGCACCTTGTCGAACTGGATGCCGTCCACGCCTACGGCCGCGAGCACCCGGGCGCGCGCGGCGTCGGCTTCCACGAACAGCTTCTTCTCGATGCAGCGAGCCTTGATGGCCGGCAGCTGCTCCACGAACGCGTCGAAGCCGCCGAAGAACGTGAGGTGGTGGTCGAACACGAGCACCGTCTCGGAGAGCCCCAGCCGGTGCGGGAACGCCCCGCCCGCCATGACGGCACCGGTGAGCAGGTCTTTCGCGCCGGGCTGGCTCTTGCGCGTGGTGAGCACCTCGCAGTGCGGGTTCGCACCGTGCGCCGCGTCCACCATGGAGCGCGTCTTCGTGGCCACGGCCGAGCAGTGGTCGAACACGTTCAGGCACACCTTCCACGCCGCATGCAGGTCGGCCGACGCGCCGCGCACGGTCATGAAGGTGCCGCCGGCCGCCACGCGCGTGCCGCTCGGCTCGGCCGATACTACCTCGCAGCCCAGCTTGCCCATGATGCGCCGCACCACCTCGGTCCCGGCAAGCACGCAGTCCTCCCGCGTGAAGTAGTCCATCTCGCCGGGCTCGTCGCCTATCCCCAGCACCGCGCACGTCAGGTCGACGTAGGGCACGTCCTCGGCGATGAAGCCGTCGATGCGCGCATCGGAAATTCGCAGCATGCTTCCCCTTCCCTCTTCATAATGATAGCCATACCAGAATAAACCAACACGCGCCCCGCGCCTAGCGGTACTTTGCGTACAGGCTGGCGCGGAGCGCGGTTGCGTGCGGCACGCGGCGTCGGGGGGGGGGGTGCCGGGCGGGCTTTGGCGGCAGGGGCTACACCTCGGCGATGATGCGCTTCGTGCGGGCCTCCACCTCGGCCTTCGCGCGCTCCACATCGATTCCGGGGTAGGCGCCGTCGCGGTAGACCACCGCGCCGTCGCTCATGGTGAGCACGACGTCGGATCCGTGGCCTGCATACACCATGTTCACCAGAGGGTTCGTGCGCGGCGCCCACGAGGGGCCCGTCGCATCGAGCACGGCGAGGTCGGCCTTCATGCCCTCGCGCACCAGCCCGCAGTCCTCGCGGCCCTGCGAGAGCGCGCCCACGCGCGTGGCGGCGGAAAGCGCCTGCTTCGGCGTGACCACCGACGGGTCGCCCGTGGAGCCCTTGTACAGCAGCGCCAGCAGGTACAGGTCCTGCATCATGTCGTGGTTGTTGTTCGAGGCCATGCCGTCGGTGCCCAGGCACACGCTCACGCCGCGCTCGAGCATGGCCGGAATGGGCGCGTAGCCGCTGCCCAGCTTCATGTTCGATGCAGGGTTGGCGGCTGCGAACACGCCCTTCTCCACCATGATATCGAAGTCGGCCGGCTCGCACCACGTGCAGTGCGCGGCCGTGGTGGGCACGTCCAGCACGCCGATGCTCGCGAAGTACTGGATGGGCGTCAGGCCGTCGTGGCGCTGCTTGCACTCCTCGTGCTCGCTTCTCGTCTCCGAGGCGTGCAGGTGCATGCGCAGGCCCTTCTCCTTCACCACGGCAGCGATATCCTTGCACGTCTGAGGGTTCGACGTGTACTCGGCGTGGATGTTGTAGTCGATGAGGATGCGCCCGTCCGCGGCGCCGTGGTACTTCCCCACGTATTCCTCGACCGCCGCGCAGCTCGCATAGTCCGCGAACGGCTTGGGCTCGAAGTACAGCTCGCTCTCGCAGATGTTCGCCTTCAGGCCGCTCTCCACCACGGCGCGCACGCGCTCGTCGGTGGCGTAGTACATGTCGGAGAAGCTCACCACGCCGTAGCGGGCCATCTCGGCGCAGGCCAGAAGCGTGGCCCAGTAGTTGTCCTCGGGCGTCATCTTCGCCTCGAACGGCCACACCATGTCGTTGAGCCACGCCTGCAGGGGCAGGTTCTCGGCGTAACCGCGCAGAAGCGTCATGGGCGCGTGCGCATGGGCGTTGTAGAAGGCCGGCACGAGCAGCTTGCCGCGGCCGTCGTACACCTCGCCGTAGGCCTCGGCGTCGGCGTCGGCGGGTGCCTGCCCGTCCAGGTACGCGATGCGCCCGTTCTTCACGCCCACCCAGCAGTGGGGACGCAGGTCCAGGTTCTCGTCCAAGATGTCGATGTCTGCGAACAGCATGCGCTCTCCTCGCTCTCCGGACGCCCCGCCGGGGCGCCGCCTTCGTATTCGGGCGCCCACAGGGCGCGCCTCGTCGCCGGGCGCCGCAGGCACCCTGCCGTTTCCGCCCATTATAGGACTACCTCTAGTAATAGCTAACGGCAATCTTTCTTGACACAACCTTATATATGCTATCATGCCGAGGGAGACGAGACGACGGGCCGCCGAGACCGAGGCGGCGGCCTCTCGAAGAAAGAAGGAGCCATGGCAGAAGAAGAATGCACCCACGAATGCGGCAGCTGCGGCGTTGCCGGCTGCGGCGACCGCGAGGACGCGGGCCCGTCCACGTTCCCCACGAACGCCCGCACGAACATCAAGCACGTCATCGGCGTGGTTTCCGGCAAGGGCGGCGTGGGCAAGTCGCTCGTGACCAGCCTCTTGGCCAGCCAGATGCAGAAGAAGGGCTTCAGCGTGGGCATCCTGGACGCCGACGTGACCGGCCCGTCCATCCCCAAGACGTTCGGCATCACGAACCCGCTCACGGCCGATGCCGACGGCATCGTGCCGGCGCAGACGGCCAGCGGCATCAAAGTGGTGTCCGTGAACCTCATGCTGCCGAAGGACGACATCCCGGTGGCGTGGCGCGGCCCCGTGGTATCCGGCATTATCAAGCAGTTCTGGGGCGAGGTGAGCTGGGGCGATATCGACTACCTGTTCGTGGACATGCCTCCGGGAACCTCCGACGTGTTCCTGACCGTGTTCCAGTCGCTGCCGGTCGACGGCATCGTGACCGTGTCGGCGCCGCAGGAGCTCGTGGCCATGATCGTGGGCAAGGCCGTGAACCTGGCACACGACCTGAAGGTGCCCGTGGTGGGCCTCGTGGAGAACATGGCCTACTTCAAGTGCGACGAGTGCGGCAAGGACCACCACATCTTCGGCGAGCCCCAGGGAGAGGCCGTGGCCAAGCGCTACGACATCCCCTCGTTCGCCACGCTGCCCATCGACCCGTCGTTCGCGCGCCTCGTGGACGAGGGCAAGGTGGAGGAGTACGACGTGGCCGGCGCGCTCGACCCCGTCATCGAACAGGTGGAGATCTGCGCAAAGGCGAAGGACGCCGAGTAGGCGAGAAGCCGAGCCGACCGCAAAGCCGAAGGCCCTCGGGACATCGTCCCGGGGGCCTTTTCCATGGACAACGGCCTTGGCGAGCATGCCGGCAAGAGGTGTCCCGACGCACGAGAATCAGAGGATCGTGGGGGCGAAGCACGGCGGGTACGCGAGCTTCCGGTATCGTCCGGAGGTCGGGACGGGACCCTCCGCAACGTCGGCGCGTACCGGAAGCCGGCAGGGCGCCGGAGCACAAGAGGGATCAGGGATGCTCGTCGAAGTAGCCCGTCTGGCCGCGCACCTGCCACGTGCACACGGCCAGCGCGATGATGAACAGCCCGCTCACGATGCCGGTAACGTCGACGATGCCCGACGAGAGGTTGCCGGCCATGGCCCAGGCCGTGAGTACCGCGTCGGCCAGCGTTATCCAGAAGAACAGCGTTATCTTGTAGGGGTTCTTGGCTCCACGAATACCCAGCAGGCCGATGGCCAGGTTGAATACCGCGCTCACAAGCGCCGTGGCCCCCACGGCTGCCGCGATGTCGCGCAACTCCACGCCGGCGAGCCGCACGTCTCCCGCCACCGAGCCGGCCGCCCAGAACACGGCGCCGAACACCAGCTCCAGCACGGCCCACACGATCATGACGATGCACAGCCGCCTGAGCCACACCTGCCAGGTCGACAGGGGCTTTCCGTCCGCACCGAGCGGCGCCGGCCGGGCGCTCGCCCGCGCTCCGCCCATTCGGCGCGCACTCCCCGGCACCGCCGTTCCCTGATCTGCCTCCATACCGCCTCCGCCTGCGCCTGCGCATGTCCCATGCCAGCGGGCCGCCTCGGCTTCTCCTCGGCGGCCCGCCTCGCTTCCTTTTCTCCCAACTATTATAGGGCAAGTCGCCGCGTTGCCGGGAAACCGAAACTTTGAGGCGTTCGGGCGCATCGTATCGTATACTGGGGCAAGTTGAATAAACGCCGTCGCGTATGGGATGGGGATGTTCCAAGCGCAAAGCCGGCTGCACGCTCTCTCAAGGAGGCTATTATGGAGCGCGCTCGTTACCGGCAAAGCGACTTGAGAAGGATGGTCCTCGGTGTACGCGCCATCCCCTCCCTGTTCATCGCTTTGACCTCTTACAAACTGCTTGCCGTGTTGCTGTTCATGGAAACGTTCCTGCTGCCGGGCACGTTCGACGTGGGCGGCTTGGCATTTCCCGCCTGCACGCTGCTGTTCCTTGCCTGCGCCCTGGTGTGCCTGGCCTTCGCCATACTGTTCCGCCGGCTGACGTTCCACGACCGCGGCTGGTACCTGGGGCTGCTCACAGCCTGCCTCTTGCTCGGGCTGTTCCTGCTGCTGTTGCGCGAGCTGGGAGGAATCGGCAACACGGCGCTGGCCGCAGCGTGCCGCGGACTGGGAATCACGCTGGTGGCGATGGGGCTTATAGGCGCGCACATCGAGGAAGCGCGCATCATGGGCGCCCTCGGCATGACCCAAACGCTCACGTTCGGCGTATCCGCTGCGTTCGCTGCCTCCCTGCTCTACCTGGCGCTGACCCTTTTGCCGATGCCGCAAGGGCGCTGGGCGGCGGCGTTCGTGCTGCCGCTCGTGTTCGCCGCCTCGTTCTGGCGCGCACAGCAAGAGGTGTACCGCTCCCCTAGGACGCGTTACGAGGAGCCCGAAGCCAAAGTGCTCGTTCCCTACCGGTTCATCGCCACCTCCGTGGCGCAGGGCATCGCCGCCGGCCTGCTCGTAGCCCTCGCGTGCGTCGGCGGGCAGTTCTCGCCCGCGTGGAACGTGGCTGGGTACCTGCTTGCCGCGGTGCTCACCCTGGCCACGATGCTGGTGTGCAAGCTCGACTTCAACCGCTCGGTGTACCAGATTGGATTCCCGCTCGTGGGATTGGGGCTGCTGTGCGCCGGCATCGCGGGCGCTCCGCTGGGCGCACCGGGCGCGGTGATGCAGGTAACGGGGTTCCTGTACCTCGACCTGGTGCTGTGGGGGCTGGGATCGTATCTCATAAAGAACTGCCGTCAACCGGCCACCTGGGTGGCGGCCTGCCCCACCACCTCGCTCATGGCCGGCCGGACGCTGGGGGCGGTGCTGGGAGCCGCCCTGCTGCAGCTGCTGCCGGCCGGCTTTGGCTGGAACACCCTGCTGTGCGCCGCCGCGTTCTGCTTCGTGATGGCCGCCCTTCTGCTGTCCAACGCCGCCAACCTGCGTACCGGCTGGGGCTTCGTGCGTCCGGGCGGCCCCGACGACGGCGCGAACGCCCACCGCGCCTGCCAGATCGTCGCCGAGGATTTCAGCCTCACGCAGCGCGAGTTCGAGGTGCTGCGGCGCATCGTGGAGGGCGAATCGCGCGCCGATGTGGCCGAGGCGCTGTTCATCGCGCCCAACACGGTGAAGACGCACCTGCACAGCATCTACGCGAAACTCGACGTGCACAACGTGCGCGATCTGCGCGCGTACGTGGACAACCGAAGGCGCTCGTTCTCGCCGTCTTCCGAAAACGAGGAAATTCTTGAAAATGATGCTTGACCCTGTGCGCGCTTCCGTTATACTAGGTTTCGCACTTTTTCGGGGCTTTAGCTCAGCTGGGAGAGCGCATGGCTGGCAGCCATGAGGTCAGGGGTTCGATCCCCCTAAGCTCCACCATCAACTTGATGGCCGGTTCGGAGACGAACCGGCCATTTTCTTTGCTCTCTGCGCAAAGCGGCGCAAGGGACTGCGATTCAGGCACGGACCATGCGCCGCCCTCTTCGCCTTGGCTCCACACCCGCTTAAATATGGTATCGTACGAGCGAGACGCAGGAGGGCGTCGAAGCGGATCGGAGCAAGCCATAGCACACGGAGGAGAAGACGCGCGGAACCGGCACCTGGTCGGGGTGTCCTTGCCGCTTTTGCTGCTTGCACTCGTTGCGGCACTGCTTGCACTGCCCGGGGCCTACGCTCCTCCCGCCTTCGCCGACGAGGACGCGCCGGAAGGCAAGCGCATCGTGCGCGTGGGCTACTACGAAGACGGCGACTACATGTCCTACGACGAGGCCGGCCAGCTCGTGGGCTACAACATCGACTACCTGGAAGAGCTGCGGCGCTACGCCGACTGGACGTACGAGTACGTGGATTTCGCCGGATGGGCCGAAGCCTACGAGGCGCTGGAGAACGGAGAGATCGACCTGCTCCCCGCCGTATACTACACCCAGGAGCGCACGGACCGCATGCTGTTCTCGGCCGAGCCCATGTGCAGCATCTACACCACGCTCAACGTGCGCCTGGACGATAGGCGCTACGCCTACGAGGACTTCACCGCGTTCTCGGGCATGAGCGTGGGAGTGATCGAGAACAGCCAGGACGCCCGGGCGTTCGCCCAGTATGCAAACGACAACGGCTTCGACGTGGACATGGTGGAGTACCTGGAGACCGACGACCTCCTGAATGCGCTGGACGAGGGCGCTCTGGACGCCATCGCCATCACCTACCTGGGCAGCAACTCGCGTTTCCGCACCATCGCGCAGTTCTCTCCCGAGCCCATCCACTTCGCGTTCCCGCTCGACCGCGCCGAGCTCCAACAGGACCTGACCGCCGCCATGAACCGGCTCCAGCTGCGCGACCCCGGCTTCTCCACGCTGCTGTACAACCGCTACTTCGGCATCAACACCGACCAGGACCCCGTGTTCACCGAAGACGAGTACGCCTACCTCGCGTCCGCTCCCACGCTGAGGGTGGCCTACGACGCATTCCGCACGCCGCTGTCGTACACCGATCCGGAGACGGGCGCGTTCGCCGGTGCCGCCGCGCGGCTGTTCGAGGACATCTCCCGCGTGACGGGCCTCTCGTTCGAGTTCGTGCCCGTCGACCGCCACAGCGACGCCTTCGAGATGGTGGAGAGCGGCGCGGTGGACCTGGTGGCCGGAGTGGACCGCGACGCCGACGAGGCCACGGCGGGCATCGTGTCCACCACCGGGCCGTACCTGCGCGACCCCATGGCCCTCATCGTGGGGCCGGGCTCCTCGGGCTCGCGTGTGGCGCTGCCGCGCGGCTTCGCGCTGGCCGCCGAGATGGAGCGCCAGCACGTGGGGGACGAGATCGTGTACTTCGACACGCCGAAGCAGTGCGTGGACGCCGTGCTGACAGGCGCCGCCGACTTCGCCTACGCCGACACGCACGTGGCGAACTACCTGCTGTCGGAGTCGCAGTACGAATCGCTCACCGTCACCACCATGACCGACTACACGAACGACATGAGCATCGGCGTGGCGGGGACCGCCGACACGCGCCTGCTGAGCGTGCTGGACCGCTGCGTGCAGTACACGGCGGAGAGCAAGATCACCACCTGGGTGTCGCAAAGCTCGCTGGCCGTGCATCCCACCACGCCCCTCGACTTCCTGCGCCAGTACCCGCTGCAGATCATCTCGGGGCTCGCGGCGCTGTTCGGGGTGCTTTTGGCCGGGGCGCTCTACCTGGGGCGCACGAAGCTGCGCACGGCACGCCACATCGAGGAGCTGTCCTTCACCGACCCGCTCACGGGCGGGTGGACGCTCGCCCGCTTCCGCACGGGGGCCGAGGACGCGCTCGAGCGCGCGGGCAGCGGGGAGCACGCCATCGTTTACCTGGACATCGCCCGCTTCAAGAGCTTCAACGCCGCGTTCGGCTACGCGGCGGGCGACCAGCTGCTCAAGGCGCTCGACCGCCTCATCGGCGAGCTGGAGCACGATGGCGAGCACCACGCGCACATCACCGCCGACGAGTTCGTGGTGCTGGTGCGGTGGGACGGCTGGGACGCGTTCCTCGAGCGGTTCGCTGAGCTGGACCGCCGCTTCAACAGCCTGGACGTGCTGCGATCGCACTCGCACCGCCTGTTCCTGCATGCCGGCGCCTGCATCGTGGAGCGCCCCGGCGGGTCGCGCCGCCTGGACGCGCAGGCCCTGGCCGAGCTCATGGACTGCGCCCGCTACGCGCGCGACAGCGTGGGCGAGACGTCGTCGAGCAAGGCGGCGCTCTACACGGCCGACATGAAGGACCGCGACGTGGCCGAGCGCGCGGTGGTGGCGCTGGCGCGCGCCGCGCTGGATCAGGGCGAGTTCGTGGCCTATTACCAGCCGAAGGTCGAGCTGGCCACGAACCGCATCGTCGGCCTTGAGGCGCTCGTGCGCTGGGAGTCGCCCGAGCGCGGCGTCGTGCAGCCGAACGACTTCATCCCGCTGTTCGAGAAGAACGGCTTCGTGACCGAGATCGACCTGCACGTGCTGCGCCAAGCCTGCACGCGCCTGGAGGAGCGGTTGGCCCAGGGGCTGCCCGTCGTGCCCATCGCATGCAACTTCTCGCGCCTGCACCTGCAGCGGGACGGGTTCCCGGAGAGGGTGAAAGCCATCGTCGACGAGTACGCGGTGCCGGTCGACCTCATAGAGCTGGAGCTGACGGAGAACATCGTCATGGAGGACCTGGAGCGCGCGAAGGGCATCTGCCGCCAGCTTAAGGACCTGGGCTTCCG
The DNA here is from genome assembly GCF_030418435.1 of Gordonibacter sp. RACS_AR49. NCBI lineage: Bacteria > Bacillati > Actinomycetota > Coriobacteriia > Eggerthellales > Eggerthellaceae > Gordonibacter > Gordonibacter sp. RACS_AR49. The sequence goes on from NZ_JAIUDM010000001.1 coordinate 99,061, forward strand.
CATATCCATCGACGACTTCGGCAGCGGCTACTCGTCGCTGGGCACCTTGCAGGACCTGACGATAGACGTGCTGAAGCTGGACCGCACGTTCCTCATGAGCAGCGAGAGCGGCGAGCGCAGCCGGGCCATCCTCGAGGGCGTGGTGGGCATCGCCGAGAAGCTGCGCGTGACCATCGTCGTGGAGGGCGTGGAGACGTGCGAGCAGGCCCGGATGCTCCAGCAGCTGGACGACGCCATCATCGCGCAGGGCTACCTGTACTCGCGCCCCGTGCCGCGGGCCGAGTCCGACCGCCAGCTGGACGGCGCCGTTCTGGAGCCGAGCGAGGGGTAGCCGCAGGCAGCGCGGACGGGCGCCCGTAAACCGCGAAGCACCGCGCCTTACGCTGCCTCGCGGGCTTCGCGCAGAAGCGCTATCTCCTCCGCGAAGCCGGACAGCTCGGGGTTGGGGGTTTCCAGGTAGAACGGCAGGTCCCGCAGCTTCGGATGGTTCGTGACGGCGGCGAGCGCCTCGAGGCCGATCTGCCCCTCGCCGATGCGCGCGTGACGGTCCTTGCGCGAGCCGCGCGTGTTCTGGGAGTCGTTGAGGTGGATGGCGCGCAACCGGTCGAGCCCGATGACGCGGTCGAACTCCTCCACCACGCCGTCGAGGTCGCCTGCGATGTCGTAGCCCGCATCCCACACATGGCACGTGTCGAGGCATACGCCCACGTGGTCGGCCAGGTCAACCTGCGCGATGATGGCCGCCAGCTCCTCGAACGTGCCGCCCACCTCGCTGCCCTTCCCTGCCATCGTCTCGAGCAGCAGCGTGGTGGTCTGGTGCGGCAGAAGCGACTGGTTGAGCGCGTCGGCGATCTTCGCGATGGCCGCCTCGTGCGTCTGGCCGGTGGCGCTGCCGGGATGCATGTTGTACAGCTGGTGCGGCGTCTCCTCCATGCGCCCCAGGTCCTCGGCCAGCACCATGAGCGCGAAGTCGCGCGTCTGCTGCTTGTCGGAGGCGGGGTTCAGCGTGTAGGGCGCGTGCGCCAGGATGCGCTCGATGCCGTGCTCGGGCGCGTAGGCCGCATACGCCGCCACGTCCTTCGGGTCGATGGCCTTCGCCCGCCCGCCGCGCGGGTTGCGCGTGAAGAACTGGAATGTGTTGGCATCGATGGATACGGCGTCCTTCGCCATGTGGAGGTAGCCTTTGGCGCTCGAGAGGTGGCATCCGATGGTGAACATTGGCCGCATCCTTTCCGGTGGTTTAATCGTGACGCTTATAGTAGCATATGGAGCGGCGAGCTCAGGCCGAGGCGCGGGCCTTCTGGAACTTCTCTATGGCCTCGCCGTACTCCTTGAGCGTCGCGTCGGGCGCCTCCAGGTAGAACGGCACGTCGCGCAGTTTCGGATGGTTCGCGAGCGCCGCCAGGGCGTCGAAGCCGATCTCGCCCTCGCCGATGGGCGCATGGCGGTCCTTGTGAGAGCCGAGAGCGTCCTTCGAGTCGTTGAGGTGGATGGCGCGCAACCGGTCGAGGCCGATGACGCGGTCGAACTCCTCCACCACGCCGTCGAGGTCGCCGGCGAGGTCGTAGCCGGCGCCCCACGCGCGGCAGGCGTCGAAGAGCACGCCCGCGTGGTCGTCGAACTTAACCTGGTCGAGGATACGCGCCAGCTGCTCGAACGTGCTGCCCACCTGCGTGCCCTCGCCCGCCATGGTCTGCACGAGCACGGGCGTCTCCTGCGACGGCGTAATCACGTCGTTCAGCGCTGCGGCAACCCTTGCCAGTGCTTCGTCCACCGGCTTGCCGAGCGCGCTGCCAGGTTGCAGCGTGTACATCGCTTGCGGCGTCTCGGCCATGCGCGCGAGGTCTTCGGCCAGCACCATCATCGTGAAATCGTGCTCGCGCTGGTCGGCGCTGGCCGGGTTCGCCGTGTAGGGCGCATATCCCAGGATGACCTCGATGCCGTGTTCGGGCGCATAGTCCTCGAACGCGGCGATATCCTGCGGGTCGAGCGCCTTCTGCGCACCGCCGCGCGGGTTGCGCGTGAAGAACTGGAACGTGTTGGCTCCGATGGACACGGCGGCCTTGGCCATGCCAAGGTATCCGTCCTTGTCCGAGAGATGGCATCCGATGGTGAGCATGGCAGCGTCCTTTCCGATGGGGAGCATTGCCGTCCATGCTAGCTGTGCGCCCGCAGCCAGGTCGACGCGGAAGGCGCGCCGCCGCGCATCTGTCAGCAGCCCGTTGCGCCCCCGTGCAACCAGCCGGGCGAGCGTGGCAGGCTATATGAGGAGAGGGGATTTCGGAGAGGCAGCGGCCAGGGCGGGCGGGCGCCTACGCCTCCGCGGCGTCGTAGGCGTCGAGCGCGGCTCCAAGCGCCTCGATGGCAGTCATGCCGACGGCGGGCAGGCCCACGAGCACCGCGCTGCGCACCTCCTCGCGCGTGGCGCCCAGCTTCTTGAGCGAGGTCACGTGGAACCCGAGACCGCCCGTCATGCCGAGTGCGGAGAGCACGGCCAGGTAGGCCAGCTCCTGCGTCTTCTGGTCGAGCGCGCTCGACTTCGCCACCTGCATGACCATGCCGCCGTACGCCTTCGCCAGCTCCGGCTCCTCGTTCATGAACAGCTCGAATCCTTTTGCCATAGCGCAGCCTCCTTCGTCTGGAGCGCCCGAAGGCGCCGTTTGCCTCCGCCGTGACCAGTATAGGGCCCTGGACGCTGCGGCGACGCGGCGCGCGGCGAACCGTCATCCCCCCGAAGGCTCTGCATCAGCCGAGAGCACGGCAACGAGCCGGCACGACGCCCCGTGCCCGTCGGGCTCGCCGTCTTGTCGGCCGACCGGGGTCCGCCGATCTCCGCAGTCTGCCCCTTTTCATCCAACGGTTCGCCGTTGCGTCGGGCGGCTATAAGGACAGGCCGAAAAGTCCGCGTGCTTGACAGGATGGCGGAGGCTCTTTCCGCCGCTTCCCTCTCTGGAGCCCCTTTCTCGCATGGCGCATCGATCGCCGTCGCGCTTGCCCTGCCGCTGCCCTAGGGCCCCGGCGCGAGAGAGCGCGCGGCCGACGCGTTCGCAGCCGTTACAGCACGATCCCCAGCGTTACGGCGCAAGCCACCAGCGCGACCGCGACCGCCATCACGGCCACGTCGTAACCCGCAAACGGGTACTCCTTGTAGCCGCTCGCCACGCCGCGCAGGTTGAAGCCGCGCACCTCCGCGGCGATGGCGGCGCTGTTGGTCTTGCGGACCGACGACACGAGCAGCGGCACGCACAGCGGCACCATCAGGCGCACCTTCCGCACGATGCCGCCCGCGTCGAACTCCACGCCGCGCGCGGTCTGCGCCTCCATAATGCCCTTCATGTCGTTCATGAACAGGGGGATGAAATGGATCGTGGACGTGAACGTGAACGCGTACTTGTACGGCACGTGCAGCACCTTCACCACGGCGTTCGTGATGTCGTTCATCTTCGTGACGTAGAACACGAGGAACAGCGGGATGGCCGCGGCCATGAGGCGCACCACCGTGGTGAGCGCCGCCAACAGGCTGCCCGTGCCGATGTAGCCCCACGGAAGCTCTGCCAGCACCGCTCCGCTCGGCGTCGTGAGGATCTGGACGACGGCGAGGATCAGCGAGAACGCGAACACCGCCTTCGCGAGGCCGATGGCGGGCCTCATCATGCCGCACGTCGCGGCCAGCGCGAACCCGACCGCCAGCAGCACGGCCAAGAACACGAGGTTGCTCGAGCAGAAGCACGCGACGGCGAACAGCGCGGCCGCCGCCAGCTTGGCCACGGGGTTCATGCGATGCAGCAGGCTGGTGCCGGGCACGTATTCGAGAAACGAGCTCATGCGCACACGCTCCTTTCGACGTCTTGGGTTGTTCGAGCCTCTTCGACGACGGCGGCCAGCATCTCATCCACCGTGTTGGCGCGGGCGACGGCCGTCTCGGCGAGCCGCGGCATGTCGCGCGCCAGTTCAAGCGACAGGTCCACGATCTGCGGCGGAACAAGCGAGGCGCACTCGAGCGTGTCGCGGTTGCGCAGCACGTCGAACGTGGGGGCGTCGTCCACCACCGTGCCGCCGCTCATCACGATACAGCGCGTGGCGTAGTCGGCCACCACCTCCATGTCGTGGCACACCATGATCACCGTGGCGCCCTGCTCGTGGATGCGGCGGATGATGGCCATGACCTTCTCGCACTCGCGGAAGTCGAGCCCCGTGGTGGGCTCGTCGAGCACCACCACCGGCGGCGCGAGCACCACGATGGACGCGAGCGCCAGCAGCTGGCGTGCGCCGCGGTTCAGCAGGAACGGGTCGTCGTCCGCGTCGAAGCCGAACTCCTCGATGATGGCGTCCACGCGCGCGTCGGCCTCGGGACCCGTCTGTCCGAGCGCCTTGAACCCGAACAGCAGCTCCTCGCGCACCGTGTTGCAGCAGATCTGGCGGTCGGGATTCTGGAACAGGAAGCCCACGCGCCGGGCCAGCTCGCTCGTGCGCAGCTCGGTCGTGGGCACGCCGTCGACGAGCACCCGTCCGGCGTCGGGCTTCAGCAAGCCGTTCACCAGGCGCATCGTGGTGGACTTCCCCGCCCCGTTCGTGCCCACGAACGCGACGAACTCGCCGTCGCGGATGGTGAAGCTGACGCCCTTGAGGATAGGCAGCGTTGCCTCGTAGGACGCGTGCACGTCGTCGAACTCGATCATGCGAGCACCTCCTTCAACGCCTCGCGCGCTTCGCGCACGTTGCGGACGGACGCGCCGCCGTACAGGCCCTCGGCGCGCAGGCGGTTCATGAGCGTGGTCGAGCGCGGGCAGTTGACGCCGATCCGCTTGAGCTCGTCCGAATGCTCCAGCACCTTCGCGGGCTCGTCGGCGAAGCGGATGCGCCCCTCGTCGACGATGACCAGCATATCGGCGTACTGCGACAACAGCGCGATCTTCTGCTCCACCACCACGACGGTGGTGCCGTGCTCGCGCGCATAGCGCGCCAGCAGGTCGAACACCGCTTGCGAGCTGGCCGGATCGAGCTCGGCGGTGGGCTCGTCCAGCACGAGCACCCGCGGGTTCAGCGCCAGGACGGACGCGATGGCCACCTTCTGCTTCTGCCCGCCCGAGAGCGTTGCGATCATACGGTCGCGCAAATCGGCGATGCCCATGTCGTCCAAGGCCTGTGCGACGCGCCCTTCGATCTCGCCCTTCGGCACGCCGAAGTTCTCCAGCCCGTAGAGCACCTCGTCCTCCACGACCGACGTGACGAACTGGCTGTCGACGTCCTGGCAGACGCTGCCCACCAGCCGCGACACATCGGTGAGCGCGACGTCGCAGGTGTCGAGCCCGTCCACGGTCACCGAGCCGTAGAAGTCGCCCGGATAGCAGTGCGGGATGATGCCGTTGAGCGCATAGGTGAGCGTCGACTTGCCCGAACCGGCCGCGCCGGTGATCCCGACGAACGCGCCGTCCGGAATGGCAAGGCTGATGCCGCTCACCGCGGGCCGCTCGCTTTCGCGGTACTGAAACGTGAAATCGCGTATCTCTATCATGTCGAGTCTTTCTTCCGAATCGCAGGTTGGCGTAGCAAGTCAGCGAGGGCGGCCGCAGGCCCGCGGAATCCCTAGCGCTTGAGAACCTTCTTCAGCGGCATGGCCAGAACCTGCACGAGGATGCAGTTGAAGGTGGCCGTGCCGAACACGATGGCCGCGTACGTGGCCAGCGCCACCATGACGTCGCCGCCCGTGGACACGACGTTGATGTAGACGGACAGCAGCGCGAAGGTTCCTCCGGACACCACCGTGGACACGAACGTGTTGACGAGCGGGTTGAGGTCGAGCCTGCCGCCGATGCTCATGGGCACCTTGACGAGCAAGCCGCAGGCCAGCGCGCCGAGCACCTCGGAGGGGATGTTAAGAAGCGGCGTGGCGTTGAGCAGGGGAATCTGGCAGATGAGCCCCGCCAGAAGGCCGATGACGAGCGACTGGCCCAGCTTCGGGCGCGTCAGGATGATGGCCAGGCAGTACATGGCGATGATGAAGTTCGGCTTCATGCCCATCGACGAGAGCAGCGACCCCACCGTCAGCTTGAGCACGGCACCGGCCGCCAGCAGCACGGCGATGAGGATGAGATCCTGCGTGGAGAGCCCTGCCTTCTTGGGAGCCGCCGCCACGTCGCGCTTGCGCGGCGCTGCCGCCTTGCCCGCTGCGGCCGTCTGCGTAGCAACCTCGCGCTTGATCTGCTGTTCCATGTTCCTCAATCCTTTCTTGGCGGAGTTCCCGCCGGTTCGTTGCCCCTCCCGGGGCGTTTCGTTTGCCGGCACGAGCTTCGCGGTTGAGGAACGCATCGCCTCGCCTCCAAAGGTGCGCACGGCTGCCGCCGCGCTGCGCCGCATAAAAAAACACCTGTCCTTTGAGATAAAGGACAGGTGTTGTAACCTGCGGTGCCACCTTTATTGACTCTGCGATGCAGAACCCTCTCACGAACATGCCAACACATGTTCTGCCCTTAACGCAGGCTCACGGTCCAGATACTCGGTCGGCTCGGCCCCGTGCGCGCCATGCCTTCCTTTCCCCTTTCCCTCGGCGAACCATTTACCATCCAGCTTACTGCGGGAATCCCAGCTGCGCCCGCTCTCTGTGAGTGCTCATGATGGCTTGACTTTCGCCTCATCGGTTTCAGCTATTAAGTTGTGGCGCATACTTTAGCACAACGCTTCGGGATGCTGTCAAGAGAAAATGCACGTTTTTTCAACGCAGACCGCAGTATCGCGGACCGTTGAGCCGTTGGCTGCGAGCCGGGAGCGCGCCCTAGCCCGCCGTGTCGTCCCCCGCAGAAAGGTACGTCGCTATCAGCCGGCGCGTCTCGGAGGATGTGGGCGCCGCCTCGCCGCAGACATGCAGCATCGAGCGCGTGCGCGCCAGGCCGATGGCCGTGGAGGACGCCACGAGCGCCTCCTCCTCCACCGACCCGCCCGCCAACATGCGGCGCTCGGGACGCTCGCACAGATAGGAGCGCAAGGCGGCGGCGATGGAGCGCTGCACGGCCAGAAGATCGCGCTGGCCATGGAAGAACAGCTGGGGCATGGAACGCAGCGCCTCGCGTCGCAGGCTCTCTATCTCGTCGTCCACGCCCGCGGACACGGTGGTGCTCACCACCCCCACGAGCACATCGAGGTAGCACGCCTCGTCATGCTCCGCCAGTATCTCGAGCAGGCGCTCGTCGTCGGGGAACGCGTCCATGCGTCCCATGATGACCGAGGCCTTCGAGGGGAAGTAGTTGAAGAACGTTTTCTTGGATATCTCGGCCCGCGCGCAGATGTCCTCCACCGTCACGCCGTCGTAGCCGCGCTCGATGACCAGCTCCAGCGCCGCGCGCTCCACCGCAAGCCGCGCCTTGAGCTTCTTGCGGTACCGCAGCCCCTCCGGCGATGCGTTCTCCCGACCGTGTTCCACGATGCGCGCAACCTCCCGTTGACGATGATGTGCCGTTTTCATGCAGGGTACCACAAGTTTCGACCGCGCCGCTTTTCATCTACCGAATGAATATTTATACTGGGTGTAAATTACCTCAGCCGCACATGAAGGCGTTCTCGAGGACGGGCGAAAGCCCGCTCGAGGGCGCCTTTGTTCGCGGCAGCACGTCTCTTAGCGGAAGGAATCAGGCATATGGGTTTGTCGCGCAAGCAGATCATCATGTTGGCCGTGCTCGTGTTCGGCACGTTCGTCACCGTCTTGAACCAAACGGTGGTGGCGCCCGCGCTGCCGTCGGTCATGGCCGAGATGAGCGTCGACGCTTCCACGGCGCAGTGGCTGACCACGGGATTCACCCTGGTCAACGCCATCATGATTCCCATCACGGCGTTCTTGACGGACCGCTTCACCACCAAGCGGCTCTTCCTCGTGTCCATGGCCATCTTCACTGCGGGCAGCGCGCTGGCCGGCTGGGGGCCGAGCTTCGCCGTGCTGCTGCTCGGCCGCCTCGTGCAGGCCGCAGGCGCCGGCATCCTCATGCCGCTCGTGATGACCGTGCTCATGTGGACGTTCCCCGTGGACAAGCGCGGCACGGCCATGGGCCTGTTCGGCATCGTCATCGCGTTCGGCCCGGCCATCGGCCCCACGGTCGCCGGCGTGATCATCGACCGCTACACCTGGCATGACATGTTCTATATCATCACCGTGCTGTCGGCCGTCGTCGTGCTCATCGGCGCGTTCGTGCTGGAGAAGGGCGGCGAGACGAACAAAGACGTCAGCCTCGACGTGCCGTCCGTCGTCCTGTCGTCGTTCGGCTTCGGCGGCCTCCTGTACGGCCTGTCCACCATCGGCTCGTACGGCCTGCGCGCCGACGCCATCGCGGGCACGCTCGTGGGCGTGGTGGCGCTCGTGTTCTTCTTCCGCCGCCAGCTGAAGATGGAGCATCCCATGCTGCAGGTGCGCGTGCTGGCCAACCGCAAGTTCCTCATCGCCACCATCATCGGCATGCTCGTGCAGGGCGCCCTGCTTGCCGCCGGCATCCTCGTGCCCATCTACCTGCAGTCGCTCATGGGCTACTCGGCCACCGTGTCGGGCCTCGTGCTGCTGCCCGGCGCCATCATCATGGGCGCCATGGGCCCCATCGCCGGCCGCCTGTTCGACAAGCACGGCCCGCGCGTGCTGGCGCTCGTAGGCATGGGCGTGCTGACGCTCACCACGTTCTGCTTCGCGTTCCTGGGAACCGAAACGGGCCTGATCACGCTGACCGTGCTGTACACGGTGCGCCTGTTCTCGCTGTCGCTGGTGAACATGCCCATCACCACCTGGGGCATGAACGCGCTCGACAACGAGCTGGTGAACCACGGCACCTCGGTGAACAACACGTTCCGCCAGGTGGCGGGCTCGCTGGGAACGGCCATCATCGTTTCGGCGTCCACCATCGCCACGAACGCGAGCGCGCGGGTGATGACTCCCACGCAGGCCAGCATCTTCGGCATCGACGTGGCGTTCGCCCTGGCAGGCGTGCTGTGCCTCATCGGCTTCGTCATGGTGGTGGCTCTCGTGAAGAACAAGCCGGGCGAGACTGCCGAGCTCGACAAGGACAATGCACGGCGCACGGTGCTCGAGTCCATCATGAAGCGCGACGTGTTCACCCTGCCGTCGAACGCCACCGTGGCCGAGGCCATGAAGCTGCTGGTGGACAAGCACATCTCCGCGGCGCCGCTCGTGAACGCCGAGGGCAAGGCCGTGGGCTTCGTGTCCGACGGCGACATCATGCGCTACCTGTCGAAGCGCTCCACCATGATGATGGACCCCGTGGTCATGATCATGCAGACCGTGGACACCGACGGCGGCAACAAGGACTTCGCCCGCAAGCTCGACGAGCTCATGGGCATGCAGGCGCTGAGCATCGGCGCGAAGGGCATCATAGGCGTGGACGTGCACGCCGACCTTCCCGAGGTGTGCCGCGTGCTGGGCGAGAACCATCTGAAGAAGGTGCCGGTTCTCGACGACGGCCAGGTGGTGGGCGTGATCAACCGATCCGACATCACCCACTACTCCATGGAGCAGTACCTGGCCGAGCGCGGCGACGAGGCGCTGGCCGCCGGTAGCGGGGAGGGCCAGGGGCCGACCAAGCTCGAGCGCGCCGAAGAAGCCGCAGCCCTGCCGGACGACGAGGCCGTGGCGTCGTCCATCTAGCGGGCGGCGCACGGCGATCGCGCCGATTTCGCAGCGAAAGCGGCCGGGTTCGATCCGGAAATCGATGGGCCCCTTCCCCATGCTAGCATTCGAGGGTCAACGCTCTCGAAGGGGGTCCCCATGAGGAAACGCCTGCTCGCCCTAGCCCTGCTGACGACGCTCGCCTGCGCGCTCGCTCCGAGCGTCACGTTCGCCGACGAAAGAGGCGCAACGCCCACTCCCGTCACGATCGAGGTCGGCGACGACGGCGCGCCGGTGAGCACGTCAGGCGATGGCTGGACGTACGACGACGGCGAGCTCGTGCTCGAAGCGGGATACGCGTTCGCGTTCACAGGCCACGCGTTCGACGTTTCAGGCGAGAACCGCATCTGGAACAGCGGTATCATAGTAGACGGCATCTTCGTCAACGGATCCAAGGGAAACGGTTCCACCGTGCACAACGAAGCGGGCGGCGTCATCCAGGGCGGCACGTTCAATATGCCCGTCAACAACTACGGCACCATCGAAGGCGGCACGTTCCACGAATCCGCGCACAACCACGGGAAGATTGCCGGCGGCACGTTCGACGACTACGTGACCAACAGCGAAGGCGCGGTGGTTTCGAGCGGCGTGTTCGAAGACGGCGGCAACAACAACAGCGTGGACAACTCCGGGACGATCGGCGGCGGCACGTTCAACGTTCCCGTCCAAACGAGCGGGACCATCGAGGGCGAAGGCGTGTTCAACGCTTACGTGCAGAACGGCAACGCGCGATTCGACTCCGACAAGAACAAGTCCTGCACCATTTCGGGCGGCACGTTCAACTTGGAGATAAGCAACTTCGGAACCATCGCAGGCGGAACGTTCAACGGCGAGATCATGAGCAGCGGCGTCATCGCGGGCGGCACGTTCTCCCGCAGCGGCTCCGTTGCAAGCAACGACGAAGATACCACCGACGGCGGCGGCACCATATCTGGCGGCACGTTCGACGGTCCTGTGATCAGCGGCGACTCCGATCCCGACTGGAATGCGGCCGCCATCGCCGGCGGCACGTTCGCAGGCGCCGTGACGAACTACGACGCCATCGCCGGCGGCACGTTCCTTGGCGACGTGACCAATCGGGGCGTCGTCGAGGGCGGCTTCTTCGCACGTCCCATCATCATCGGCGAAGGGGGGACGGTGAGCTCGTGCACCTTCCCGGTGAACGCGAGCCTGGCCGGGCTCTCCCTTGCGGGAACCGGTGCCGAGCAGCCGGTCGCAACGTACGAGAAGGATGGCGAGGAGAGCAACTGCCTCACGCTCACGGCCGACACCGGCTATACGCTGCCCAGCTCGGTGAGCGTGCGCCTGGGAAGCGCAGACGGCCGAGAGCTGGTCAGCGGCACGGATTACACCTACAACGATGCCACCGGCGTCGTTGCCGTCAAGAAGGGCGCAGTCGCCGGTCCGCTGTTCCTCGCTGCGAGCGGCGTTCCCGCAATCGCACCTGCACCTGAACCGACGCCCCCGACGCCCGGCTCCCAGCCTTCTTCATCGAGCGCCAAGCTTCTCGCCGCAACAGGCGACAGCGTGCAGCCGACCGTCGTCGCCGGCATCGTGCTCTTGGCTGCCGGGACGCCCGCAGCAAGCGCAATAGCCTGTCGAAAGCGCCGCGCATCTCGACGGTGAACGCTGCGCGGCGGCTCTTCGGCCACCGCGCAGACTCCTTCTGCATGAAAGCGCTCGAGTACCACGCACAGTAGGGTGCATATCGCCGCTTACGACGCCAGCGACCACCCGGCGGTTTCGGTTTGCAGCTCCACCATACGGCGGTACAAACCGCCTTCGCGTGCCATGAGCTCTTCCGGCGAGCCTTCCTCCGCCACACGGCCCTCCTTCAGCACCACGACCTTGTCGGCGTTCGCCACGGTACGCATGCGGTGTGCGATCACGAGCACGGTCTTGCCCGCCAGAAGCCGCGAGAGCGCCGTCTGCACCTGCGTCTCGTTCTCAACGTCCAGCGAGGCCGTGGCCTCATCCAGCAGCACGATGGGCGCGTCCTTCAAGATGGCGCGGGCGATGGAGATGCGCTGGCGCTCGCCGCCCGAAAGACGGCTTCCGTTCTCGCCGATGGGCGTGTCGTAGCCCTGCGGCATGCGCAGCACGAACTCATCGCAGTTCGCGGCGCGGGCGGCGGCGAGAACCTCCTCGTCGGAAGCGCCGGCCCGGCCGAGCCGGATGTTGCCCATCACCGTATCGTCGAACAACACCACATCCTGGAACACCTCGGCGTAGTCTGCCAAGAGCGCCTCCGGCTCCACGCCCGCCACGTCCACGCCTCCCACGCGCACCTGTCCCGCATCGGCATCCCAGAAGCGAGCAGCCAGCTTGGCCACGGTGGACTTGCCTCCGCCGCTGGGGCCCACCAATGCCGTCACTTCGCCTTCACGGGCAGTGAACGTCACGTCGCTCAGCACGCGCTCGCCCTCGCCGTAGGAGAACGACACGCCTTCGAAGGCCAAATCGTGACCCGCCGGCTTGAACTCGATCGCACCTGCCTGCACAGGCTCGTCCTCAATAGCCTGCAGCCGAGCGATGTTCAGGCGCAAGTCCAGCAACTCGATGATGGTCTGCAGGATGACGTTCACCGGATCGTACACGCGCGTAACCGCCAGCAGGAAGCAGAAGAACACCATGAAGTCCACCTGCCCGTCCGCAATGAGCAGCGCACCTGCCAGCACCGTGGTGCCAATGCCGAGCCGTAAAAGCGCCTGGGCCGACGACGCGCTCACGCCAGCAGTCAGCTCCGCCCTGATCTTCGCATGCTCGAAGGCGTCTACCCTCTCTCCCACGCGCCCGAGAAACGCCGGGACCTGGTTCGTGGCGCGGATCTCGCGAGCGCATTCCAGGTACTCCTGGATGCCGTCGGCAAGCTCGAGGTTCGCCTCGTTGCGGGCGCGTCCTGCCGCTTGCTGAAGACGCGTGGTGGACAGCAGCACCGCCACTGCCACCGGGATAGGCCACAGCGCCGCCAGCGCCAGACGCCAGTCGAATGCGAGCAGGCAAACGGCCACCACCGCCGTCGAAATGGCTGCACCGAACAGCTGCGGCATGACATGGGAGAACATGCGCTCGTGATCGGCGCAGTCCTTCATGACCGCGCTCGTGAGATCCGACAGATCGCGCTGCCCGAAGAACGACAGCGGTAGCTGCCGCAGTTTCTCGGCCAGCCCGATGCGCTTGCGAGCGCTTTCGTTGTACACCACGTTGTAGGTGCTGTCGTACTCGAGATTCTGCGTGAGCAGCATGATGGCGAGCACCGCAACGATGGCCAGGAGATACGCTCCGAGCTCCGGCAACGGTTGCGACGGGTCGATCAAGTGGGACACGAACGCGCCCGTAACCGTGAACAGCACGCCGATGGGCGCCATGAGCACGACGTTGGCCAACGCTGCGGCCCCCACGCCGCGCTTGAAATCGCGCGCGCCCTGTTCGGTCAGTGCGAACTTATCACGCAGCATGGGTGCCGCTCCCTTCAATCCTCCACGTTACCGACGTGCGGTAATCGTTCCACATCTTCGCATACAGGCCGCCGGCCGCAACCAGCTCGTCGTGCCGGCCGCGCTCGACCACCCGGCCTCCGTCCAACACGCATATGACGTCGGCGCCCGTGACGGTGGATAGCCGGTGCGCGATCATGAGCACCGTCTTGCCCTCGCAGAGCCTCGCCAATGCGCGCTGGATGAGCGCCTCGTTCTCCGGGTCAGCGAACGCCGTGGCCTCGTCGAGCACCACGATGGGCGCGTCCTTCAGGATGGCGCGGGCGAGCGCGATACGCTGGCACTCGCCGCCCGAGAGGTACACGCCCTTCGCGCCTACCTGCGTGTCCAAACCGTCGGGGAACTTCGCCATGATGTCGTCGCACTGCGCGGCGTGGGCCGCGGCCTCCACCTGTGCGCGCGTGGCGCCCGGACGCGCGGCGCGGATGTTCTCCAAAAGCGACGTCTTGAACAGGCGGTCGTTTTGGAATACGAAGGCCACCTGCGCCATGAGCTCGGAGGCGGGGATGTCGCGCACGTCCACCCCGCCCACGCTCACGCTGCCCGAATCCACATCCCAGAAGCGGGGCACGAGGCTGGCGGCCGTCGTCTTGCCTCCACCTGAGGGTCCCACGAGCGCTACCGTGGAGCCGGCGGGCACTTCCAAGCTCATGTCCACCAGCGCGTCTCCCAAAGCGCCAGGGTACGCGAAACCCACATGCTCGAAGGAGATCGAGCCATCGTGCGGATGCCCGGCCTGCGCCGCCGATGGCTCCGCCAGCGGCTTTGTCGCGAGTATCTCGTCGATGCGGCGCACGGAGTCCTGCGCCATCATGACGGCCTCGCTCGCGTACATCACCTTCGTCATCATGGTGGTAGTGATGGCCGAGAACACCGCATAGAACAGGAAGTCCGTCAGAAACGCTGCGAAATCGCCCGCGGCATGTGCCAGGAGGATGCCCGCGGGCACGAGCACGGCGAACGTGCCGTTGATGGCAACGAGCTGAACGACCTGAGGGCGCTGGCACGACTTCGAGTACTGGCAGGCCATGTCGCGGTAGCTCATGATAGCCTCGGAGAACGCGCGGAACGAATGCACCGTCTGCTGGAACACCTTCACCACGGGGATGCCGCGCACGTATTCCACGGCCGCCTTGTTCATGCGGTTGAGCGCGTCTTGGTAGAGCATCATGAACGGCATGCCACCTTTTTTCGTCCGACGCCCCATCATCCACCACATCATGAGCGCCGAGATGGCAATGGGAACGAGGCACACAAGCCCCATGATCCAGTCGAACGCGAACATGACCGCCACGAATGCCACCGGGGTGACGAGCGACCCCACGAAGTCGGGCAGCTTGTGCGCAAGCATGTCCTCGGTCTGACCGGCGCAGCCGTCCACCACGCGCCGCAGATGTCCCGAGGCGTGGGAGTCGAAGTAGCCGAGCGGCACGCGGCCCAAGTGGCCGAGCGCCTGCTTGCGCATGTTCGCCGCCGTGCGGAACGCCGCCAGGTGGGTGCACATGAGCGCCGCGAAGTACACCAACAGGCCCGTTGCCGAGAACGTGAACGCAAGCCAGCCCCAAAAGGCAAGCCCCTCCGCAGCGCTCCAGTTGGGAGCCACGGCCACGAGGTCGCGCAGCACGAACCACACGCACACCAGGGGCATGACCGCGAAGACGCCATTTACGCCCGCAAGGACACACCCCAGGACCGCGAGCTTCTTGCGCGAGCCCGCGAACCCGAGCAGTCGTCCGACGGCCTCTTTGGGGCCAGGCGGCGCTACGGGCATCGCCCTGTCAGCCGCCGGCGCGCGCCCGCTCCCCGCCCCCGCGGCGGGGGCGCCCGCCGGCGGAGTCGTCCCACCGGAGCTGGCGGTTCCATGCAGCACGCCAGCTGCCGTTGCTGTCTCTGCCATGATGCTTCCTTCCTTTCCTCGAACGCAGCCTGCCGAGGCCGCGTCGGCTCACCTCGATGCGACTAGGCGCCCATCCGCGCGAAATGCTTCTTGAACACGCGCTCCCCCAAAAGACCGCCGACGATGGGACCCGCCACGGCTGCTGCAAGCGCCACCAGGGCGAGCGGGCCGTACATGAAGTCCACGAGCTGCTGGCCGTACTCGGCCGTCATTCCCGATGCCACAACCATGTCCACGTACGCCTGGCCCGTGAGGTAGATAAGCGAGACATGCCCGGCCCAGAAGCACACGACGAAGGAGACGAACGCCGCCACACGGCGAAAGGCGGTGCGCTTGCCCGGCGCGCCCAACACGAGCTCGGCCACCACACCGCCGAGGGCGATGCCCAGAGGGCCTGTCCAGAACATGCCCATAACCAAGCCGAGAAGCGCCACCAGCAGGCACATGAGCGCCACCGCACCGCGTTTTGGAACACGGGCCAGCACATACGTCCACACGATGCCAGCCGGAACAGCGCCCACCCCATGGGTGAACCACGACGTGGTGGCACTGAGGGAGCACACTATCGAGAAGGCCATGAACACCGCGAACAGAAGCACGCCGAATACGGCGAGCACCACATAGTCGCGACCGGTAAGCCGGGTGCCGCGGGTGAGCGTGCGCTTTTTCGTTGCTGTCGATTCCATACAAGAACTCCTTTCATCGGAAGTAATGCCGAAGCACGCGAGCTCATCACCCGTCGAAACCGAGCATGCGGCGCACGGCGGGCAGGTTCGCTCGCTCAAGCGGCTCTTGGACGCTCACACGGCCATCCGCCACCACGGCCACCTCGTCACATGCGGCGACGATGAACTCGTAGTCGTGCGTGATCACCGTCACGCACGTGCCGCCGTCGCGCACGCGCTCAAGCTCTCTGGCGACGGCCTGCATGTTGGCGAAATCGAGTCCGCTCGTGGGCTCGTCTAGCACCAGAACGCGAGCCCCTTGCAGCACGCCGGCCGCAATGGTCAGTCGCTGGCGCTCGCCGCCCGAGAGCGACAGCGGATGCCGCTCGGCCAGATGCGCCAGGCCGAAACGGTCGAGCGCCTCGCTGGCCGCCATCCGCGCCGCCCTGCCGCGGCCGAGGCGGCGGGCCGCGGCCGCTTCCAGCTCGCATGCGGCCGTATGGGCGAACAACTGGTAGCCCGGTTCCTGCATCACCAGGAACGCCCGGCCGGCTCGTCTGCGATACGGAACCGATCGGCCCCCGAACGCCACCTGTCCCGCGCGCTCGCGATGCAACCCGGCCAAGCAGCGCGCAAGCGTCGACTTCCCCGCGCCGTTGCCTCCCACCAAAGCCGCGATACGCCGGGGCGCGAACACGCCGGCGGCCCCGCGTAGCACATCACCGCCGCGACGATAGCCCGCACGAAGGTCGCTGAACGAGAGCGCTGCAGCGGAGGCGGCGCCCGGAGCGAGCATGGGAGCGGAGGGATCCTGCCTGGCCGTCGGCACGTCTTCGGCGCGGGCATCCTCGATGCGCCAGGCCCGCAGGCCCATCTGGTGAAGCTCGCACACGGACAGGCGCTCGAATTCCGCAGCCACCCAGTCGTGGGCGATGCGCCCGTTCTCCATATGCACCACCCGGTCGGCTATCCCCCGCAGCCACCACAGCCGGTGCTCCGAGACGATCACCGTACGCCCTAGCTCTTTCAGACGCCGAACGAGGTGCGCAAGGGTGCGCATGGACGCCACATCGAGTGCGGCCGTGGGCTCGTCAAGGGCGAACACCTCCGGACCCAGCGCATGCACCGACGCAAGGGCCACCATCTGGCGCTGTCCTCCCGAAAGCTTCCGGATGTCACGGTCGAGCAGATGAGAGATGCCCAGGTCGGCTGCGGCGTCGTGAACGCGGAGGTGAATCTCATCGTGCGGCAGGCCCGCGTTCTCGCACCCGAAGGCGATCTCGGAGGTGGTGTCCAGGTTGAAGAACTGGCTGCGCGGATTCTGGAACACGGAGCCCACGCACAGCGAGAGCCCCTCGATGCCCAAGTCGGCCGCATCCTGCCCCAGCACGCGCACCGCACCGGAAAGCTCCCCGTCGTAGGCTTGGGGCGCCAGCCCGTTCACGAGGCGCATGAGCGTGGTCTTCCCGCAGCCGGAACAACCCGTCACCGCCACGCACTGCCCTCGCGCAACAGACAGGTTCACACCCTTCAACACCGGCTCGAACAGGTTTCCTTCCGCATCGGCATAGGAGAACGCCACTCCATGGAATTCCACGGCCATGCCATCGCGCAGCCTCTGCGACGCCGTCATGCCAGCACCCCCGCGCCCAGCGCCGCAGACACGCCCGCAATCGCGGCGAAGTACGCAAGCAGCAGCGCATCAGCCGCACCGATATGCAGCTCGTAGTAGCTCGTGCGCCGATTCGGCGCGTCGATGCCGCGCACGGCCGCCGCATTCGCCAGCTCATCGGCCACGATACCCACACGTCCCACCACTGGCACCAGCAGGTTCTCGACCACCTGCACGGGATGCCGCAAAACACGTGCCGGCGAGAGCGCGATACCGCGCACCTTCATGGCGTCAAGTACCGCACCGAACTCCTGGCCGAGCGTGGGAGCGAAGCGCAACATCACGCACAGCGCCGCCGACACCCGCTTCGGCAGGCCAAGGCACTGCAGGCTGTAGGCGAGCTCCCCGGTACGCGTGGTGCCCACCATGTTCGCAGCCATCATGAAGGCGCACAGCATGCGGCGCAGCATCGCCAACGAGGCGCCCACGGCCATGAGCACCACGCCCGAGTGCGCGCACAGCCAGCAGAGGACGAACAGCGCCGCCCAGGCCGCAGCCCAACGCAGGGCCGAGGAGGGCCGCCCGCACCAGATGCCGACGAGCACGCACCCGCCCATCGCCGCCAACTCAACTGCCACCGATGCGGAGGCGAACGTGGACAGGCCGATCAACAGGATGCAGACCAACGAGACACGGGGATCGATGCGGTGCGCGGGCGGCACTGCCGCAGCCCTGCCGCAGGCCCTCTCCGACGCTTTCGCGGCGCAGGCATCCCCGCCATCCGCATGCAACGACCTCGTCGCGCCCGCAGCTTTCAAAGTAGCGGCGCAGGCGAATGACGGTGCTGCGTTTGCGCCATGGGCAGACTGTTCCCCCAAGGCCCTGTTTGTAGTAGTATTGTTATCCATGGTTAACTATGCTAGCGTCCTTCGGGGGAGCGGAGAGGAGGAATGCGCCAATGCGCAATCCCGCCGAAAACTTCAAGAATCGCGCCGAAACGGACCGCGGGGCCGGCAGGGCCATCGACACGCTGTTCGAGCCGCAGGTACGGCAGCTTGGCGGCGTGCCGGCCGACGCGGCCGAACACGGGCGTCAAGGGCTCCTGTGGCTGATCGATCCCGCGATCGGCATGGGCTCCTTCTGGTACTTCCCCATCGGCGATCGCCTAGCGGTGGGCGCGTTCGACTTTACGCTTCGCGAGGAGGGCGGATTCTTCTGCGACGCGGCCGATTGCTTCTACTTCGGCTCCTACAACCAGGGGATGCTCCCCTACTTGGGTATCGACGCGACACTGCCCGACCGCACCGTGGTGGGGCACGCCTGGAAGCATGCCCCCTATCATCAGCGGGTGCAGGGCGGGGCGAGGTTGGGAGAGACGTTCGTCATGCTCTTGCCCGAGGCGCTGCGCGACGTCAGCCTGCGGCTGCACTGCGACCCCGTGGTGCTGAGCTCGGCTATCACCGCGCTCGACGGCACGTCCTGCCCCGCCAGGCTGCCCTCCCTGCTCGACGACATGCGACAAGCCCGACCGAGCGCCGTCGTGGCGGAGGCGTTCTACGAGAGCAAAGTAGTGGAAGCGTGCGCGCTCATCGTGGATTGGCGGCTTGCATGCGGCCGTGCGCCCATCGCGCTCTCGGCAGACGACGTCGCCGCAGTGGCGGTTGCCCAGCACCTCATCCAGCAAGATCTCGCGCGCCCCGCTACCACCGAGGAGCTCTGCCGCGCGACTTGCATGGGAACGAGCAAGCTCATCGAGTTGTTCAGGCTATCCTGCGGCATGACGCCACAGGAGTACGCGCGCGATGTGCGCATGCATCACGCTTGCGAGCTGCTCGAGACCACCGACCTGTCTCTGGCCGAAATAGCCGCACGCGTGGGTTATTCCCGTCAGGGCAGCTTCTCCGAAGCGTTTCGTGCCCGGTGCGGCCTCCCGCCCCGAGAGTGGCGTGCGAGCGCTCGCGCCCTCCGTCGGTGAGATTCCTGCAGTCTCCCCTTGCGCTTTATACTATCAGTGATAGTATATTCCTTGCCAACGAAAACCGAAGGGAACCAGAAAAATGGCCAGCCATTCGATCGAGATCATGATCCTGGGCGCGCTCATCGAACAGCCGATGAGCGCGTACGAGATGGACAAGACGCTGGAAGAGCGCAACGTCCGCCGCTGGATACGCATCAGCTCGCCGTCGGTGTACCGCAACGTCATCCGCCTGTGCGACGAAGGCTACGCCGACGGCACCGTGGTCAAGGAGGGCGAGATGCCCGAGAAGACGGTGTACACCATCACGGACAAAGGACGCGAGCGCTTCGCCGAGCTCATGGACGAGGCCGCCGCGCTGCCCGCGCGCGTGGACTTCGGCTTCCTGCCCGTCTTGGCGAACATCAGCCTCGTGGACCAGAAGACCGGCCGCGCCCTCATCGACGAGCTGATCGAGACGCACCGAAGCACGGCCGAGCGCGTGGATGGGCTCATACCCGCATACGAGCGCCTCGAGGCGCGGGCGACGATGGAGCTGTGCGCCGACACGTACCGCCTGGTGGCGAAACACCTCGAGCAGTTCGAGAAGGGTCTGTACGGCGATGCTTGACGCGCAAAACACGAACGGATGTTTCACGTGAAACATCGCACCGCCGAATGCTCCCTCCCTTGCGTTGAAATCTGAGCAGTGATCTTGCTTTTGTACCTGCGAAGAGACTTATGGACCGGCAAGGCTTTCCACAGGCGCAACAGGGAGGGCTTAGAGGGCAATGGATTCGACTGGCCGTTGGCGACAGGCCAATGCGCCAAAAAAACGGCATTCTGATGCACTAACTAATTGAGGAACCGGGTTGACCGGTTTCTTTTTCGGCACTAACTATCATTGATAGTAATATTGTAGATAGGAGATATCATGGACGTGCAAAACTTGAGAGAACAGGCGCTCGACGCGGGAACGCGCACTTCGGCCGCAGCCGCGCGCAACAGGGCGCTCGAGGGCGCGGCGGCCGGTGCAGCGCGGCGCAACGGGCGGGCGCAGGCGGAGAGCAAGCCCTTCCCTACCGCCGCCGTGCTGGGAGGACTGGCATTGAGCCTGTTTATGGCCGCGCTCGACGCTACCATCGTGAGCACCGCCATGCCGAAGATCGCCGCGGGCCTGGGCAGCTTCGACCACTACACCTGGCCGTTCACCTCGTACCTGCTCACCTGCACGCTGGCGACGCTCTTGTGCGGCGCATGCGCGACGCGCTTCGGCCACAAGCGGGTGTTCGCCTGCGGCATCAGCGTGTTCGCCGTCGCATCGGCCGGTTGCGCGCTGTCGAACAGCCTCGACGCGCTCACGGCATGGCGCGCCGTGCAGGGCGTAGGAGGCGGGCTCGTGGAGGCCGGCGTGTTCATCGCCATGGCCGAGCTGTTCGAGCCGCGCGTGCGCGGAAAGTACATGGGCATCCTCTCGTCCATGTACGGCTTGGCCTCCATCACGGGGCCGCTGGCCGGCGGGCTGATCGCCGACACGGTTGGCTGGCACTGGATATTCCTCGCCAACCTGCCATTGAGCATCGTGGCGCTCGTGCTGGCAGTGCGGTTCCTTCCCGGGAAGCAAGCCCATGCAGAGCGGTCGTTCGACCTGCCCGGCGCCGTGTGCTCAGCCACTGCCATCGTGCCGCTCACGCTTGCGTTCAGCCTGACCGGCAGCGCCTTCTCGTGGTTCTCCGGGCCGTTCTTCGGGCTTCTCGCGACGGCCGTCGTCATGATCGCGGTGCTCGTGCTGGTCGAACGACGCCGCGATCACGCCATCGTGCCGGTTCGGCTCTTCCGCCGCGCGCAAGTGAACGGGGCGGTGGCGATGGGGTTCTGCTCGCAGTTCGCCCTGCTAATCGGCGTGATGTTCGTGCCGCGGTTCGTGCAGGAAGGGTTGGGGCTCTCGTCGTCCGCCTCGGCGCTGGCTACCATCCCCATGACGCTGGCGCTCGTGGTGGGCAGCACGTTGGCGGGGCGGGTGTTCGGCAGGAACGGGAGAATGCGCGCTATCAGCCGTATCGGGTTCCTCGTGCTGGGCATCGGAGCGCTGCTGCTGTGCCTCGTGGGCCCTGCAACCGGCATGGTGCAGCTTGCGTGCTCGTCGGCGGTGCTGGGATTCGGCATCGGCGTGAACATGCCCATGACCAACATCGCCGCCCAAACCGCCGTGGAGCAGCGCGACATGGGCAAGGTCACCTCCCTCGCGCTGTTCTTCCGCGGGCTGGGCGGCACCGTGGGATCGGCGGCATGCGGCGCGGTTGCCGGCGCGTCGTTCGCAAGCGCGGCACTGCCCGTGTTCGCGCTTTGCATCGGCGCGGGCATCGCCGGGCTCGTGCTGTCGGGCACGCTTCCGCGGCTCATCGAGCGTCGCTGGTAGAGGGCGAGGCGACGAGCACGCGTCAGTCGGCGGCCCGCTCGAGCAGCTCGCGCGCGTGGGCGAGCGACGTCTCGGTGGCGTCGCCCGACAGCATGCGCGCGATCTCGGCGGGTCGCTCGGCGCTGTCCAGCTGGCGCAGATCGGTCTCGGGCATGGCGCCCTCGTCCCCCGCCGCCTTCTGCACCACGTAGTGAGCCTGGCCGCGGACGGCCACCTGCGCGAGGTGCGTGACGACGATCACCTGGTGCGTGCGCGCAAGGTCGGCGAGCACGTCGGCCAAGGCCACGGCGGTCGAGCCGCCCACGCCCGCGTCCACCTCATCGAACACGAGCGTGTCCACTTCGTCCGCCTCGCCGAGCACCACCTTCACCGCCAGCATGACGCGGCTGACCTCGCCGCCCGACGCGATGCGCGCGAGCGGGCGCGCCTGCATCCCGGCACCCGGGCGGAACAGGAACTCCACCGCCTGCGGCCCCACCTTCGTCCACTGGCCGCGCTCGAGCGGCGCGAGGTCGCACACGAGCTGCGCGCCGCCCATTTCCAGGCGGTCCATCTGAGCACACACGGCCTCGGCGAACCGCGGCGCGGCCTCGGCGCGCGCTTCGGTCAGCACGGCCGCCGCCTGCGCGAGCGCCTCTTCGGCCCGATCGAGCTCCTGCTGCGCCGCGCATTCGCGCTCGGCGGCGTCGTCCACGAGCGACACAAGGTCGGCCGCCTCGGCGCGACGCGCGAGCACGTCCTCCATGCGCGGACCGTACATGCGCAGAAGCCCTTGCAGCGAAGCCATGCGCTCCTGCTGCTGGGCGAGCGCCTCCGGATCGAACTCCACGCCCTCGCGGTAGTCGCGCGTCTCGCGCGCCATGTCCTCCAGCACGTAGCCCGCCTCGCGCAGCGCGTCGGCGAACTCGCCGAGCTTCGCGTCGTAGCGAGCCGCACCGTCGAGCGCCGAGATGGCGCTGCCCAGCGCGTCGATGGCCCCTTGCTCGCCCGCAAGCGCCTCGTGCGCCGTATTCGCGGACACGACCAGCGTCTCGGCGTGCTCGACACGCGCGAGCTCCTCGAGCAGCTCGTCGTACTCGCCTTCGCGCGGATCCACCGCGTCGATGCGCTGCAGCACGAAGCGCGCCTCGTCGAGCTTGGCCGAGGAGGCCTCGCCCGCCTCGCGCACGCGCGCCAGCTCGGCCGCAGCCTCGTTCGCCGTCGCGAACGCTTCCTCATACGCAGCGTGCGCCTGCGCCACCGCTTCGCCTGCCCACGCGTCGAGCATGCGCACGTGTTGGGACGTCTTCATGAGCTGCTGGTGCTCGTGCTGGCCGCACAGGTCGATGGTGGGGGCCACGGCGCGCGCGAGCTCGCCGACGCTGGCCATGCGGCCGTCGATGGACACGCGCGAGCGGCCGTCCGACGTCACGCGACGGGTGACCACGAGCTCCCGGAGGTCGTCGAAGTCGCCCGCAGCCAGGGCAGCGTCGGATTCGGAGCCATCGGCGGAGGCGATGCCGTAGAATCTTCCCGAAACGGTGAGGGAATCTTCGCCGTCGCGGACGGCATCCTTGTCGGCACGCGCGCCCATGAGCAGCTTCAACGCCGAGAGCAGCGCCGTCTTGCCGGCGCCCGTCTCGCCCGTGAGCACGGTCAGCCCGCGCGCCGGCACGAGCGTCGCCTCGCGGATCAACGCGAGGTTCTCAACCTGGATCTCATCGATCATCGCGCACCCCTCACACCTCGATCGTTCCTAGAACTATCAAGTATAGCAGCGGTTGCACGCCATCTCGAAACAACCACGCTTCCCTGCACCGCGCATCCGCCGCAAGGAAGCGTGCCGGGAGACTTACTGCACGGAGGCTTCCGCGAACGTGCCGTCCTTCACCTCGGTTTTGACAACCACCGTCTTGTCGGCGTCGGAGGCTTCCCAGGAGCGCGCGTACTTCAACGTGATGGTCGCTTCGCCCGAGCCCTCGGCCTGGTAGGTGAACGTGTGCACGCCGCCGGCGCCCGCCTTGCCGTCCGAGCTCGTTTCGGCCTTGTACTCGTCGCCGACGGCCTTGACGGCTTCGCCCTCGATCGAGCTGGCCCACTCGTAGCCGGTGGTGGCATTCGCATCGAGCGCCACGGTCATCGTGTCGCCCGTACATGAGAGCATGCCGCCCTCGAACGAGACGTCGATCTCCTTGCCGCCCGCCTGCGAATCCGCGGCAGGCGCCGTACAACCCGCGACGGCCGCAGCCAAGGCAACCATGCACACTCCGACCAGGACAACCTTGAAGAACCTCTTCATCTTCATCGCACCTCCCCGCTTTCCGCCGACCGAATGTGGCACGTGCCGCACTTCCAACGCCCTGCTACCGCATCCGGGCCGCTTTGCCAATCGAGCTGTCAACACATAGTAGACCATCGTGGATAAAGTTGCTAAGCCGGCGCTTACGCCATCGCGGCGCTTTTGCCGAATCCAAAGGCATGCCTTCCATACCGCACCAATTTCACAACGCGAACCGCTCCTTCGCGCTCGTCGGCTTGGACTGGGCGCGGTGCTGCTCCATGAGGTAGAGCACGCAGTCGGTTCGGTTGCAGGCGCGCAGCAGCTCGATCTGCCGGTCGAACGTGCGCTCGTCGACGAAGCCGTCCCGCACAAGCGCCTCCACCATCGCCCGATCGCCCTCCTGCGCCACGCGCTGTTGAGCCTCATGCTCGTGATCGCGCAGATACGCCACGAGCGCCGTGCGCGTCGCGTCCTCCAAGCGGTACGGCACGGTCAGCCGATGCAGCACCGCGCCCAGCTTGTCCGGCAGGTTCTTCCCCGAGCGCAGCAGCTCGTCGTAGCGCCCGTAGTCGAACGGCACGCCGTCCTCCGCGTCCGTCAGAAAGCACGTGAGCAGCTGATCGGCCGATACGTGCACGATCGTTCCCGTGCGCTCGAGACGGCACACCGCGTACTCGAAGCTGCCTTCTCCGATGGAGCGCACGCTGGCCGGGATAGACACGGGCCCTTCGAGGATGCGCGAGCAGAAGCAGTGGGGCCCGATAGCCTCGAGCCCCTCGGGAAGCACGAGCCGCTTCGCGTTGCGACATGCGTTGTCGCACTCGACGACGCGCACGGTATCGGCCACCACGAGCGATGCGGGAGCGTAGGGCAGCGCGCGCACGCCCACGCGGACGAGCGGGCGGCCTTGCACCGAGCGCGGCAGCACGAGCGCGTCCTCCGGCGCGGCGGAATGCGCGGCCACGTGCGCCACCTGCCCCGGCGACGGCGCCTGTTCCACCGCGCTCTGCCCGCGCAGCGTCGCCGCGCGCACGGCGGCGGCCGCTGCGAACCGCTTGGACACCGAGGTGGGCGCGGGCGGCCCGGCCACCAGCACCGCGCCCGCGTCGTCGAAGTCGTACCAGCATCCGTCAAGCTCCACCGCTCGCGGACCCGCCATCCGTACGCCGCGAGCGGCGAGCGGGCGATGTGCCAGCGCTTCGGACGGGCACAGCCACACGGCATCGTCCCAGCCCTTCGCATCCACGCGCGCAAGCGTCGGCGGGCACGACACTACCGAAGGAGGTTCGCACCCGGCGGCGAACGCGGCCGCGCCGATGCGCTCGACACCTGCGGGAAGCTCGATGCGCTCGTCGTACGGCGAGGCTAAAAACAACAGCGTCGACCCGCCGTCGGCGAACAGGTTGCCGTCCCGCGCGCAGAACCGCCCGTTGCGCACGTCGACGGAATACTCGCGACGTTTGAGGCGCGGCGAGACGCCGGCGAGGTCGCACGGCTGCTCGCCCAGGACGCGCACGCCCGCCCCCACGTGGATATGCTGCACCGACAGCGCCAGAAACGCGTTCGCGCCGACGATCTGCACCGTGTCGGGCATCGCGAGCAAGCGCACGCCCACGCCCTGCACGAGTCGGCGCGTGAACGCCTCGGCCGTTACGCGCACCACCGGCACGCCGTCCACGAACGCGGGCAAGCTGACCACCAGGCCGTCGTCGCTTCCCGCCGCCGCGGCGAGTCGGCGCAGGTCGAATCCCACGAGCGCGTACCCGTCGGCATCCTGGCGCACGCGCAGCGCCCCGCGCAGGTCGTCGCCCATGCGCTCGCGCGCAGGGGCCGTCGGGCCCGCGCTCGGAAAGGGCGCTGCGCCGTCCTTTCCGATGCGCTCCTCCGCGCCTCCCCGCTCCGCCGCATGCGCGAGCAGCTTCTCGCGCTCCTCGTCCGACAACCCCATGCCCAGCGCGCCCACCACCAGCAGGTCGCCGTCCGCGCCCTGCCGGCCCTGGCCCCCGGCACCCGCCTCGCCCCGCGACGCCCACGCCCGGTACGGCGGCAGCTGCGGGGACCACACCTCGCCCTCTGCAGCCTGCGCGGCGCGGACCACGTCGACATCCTGTGCGCAAAGGTTGGGCGGATTTTTGCGCACATGCTCAATGAGTTCGTTCAATTCGGTTGACGTATCGTGAAATACCAGCATATTCCCTGTCATAGAATTGTGCGACCTCCCAAATGTACCTTTTTAGTAGCAGTTTACCACCCGCTTCCCCCATGCTACACTGCCCGTGGTGGCGATGGCAAGCGTCAAGCCGACGCGCGCCGCGCGCACAGGCAACGAGCATGCCGCCCGCCGCCGCACGAAACGCCCGTCGAAGGAGGCCCCATGGCGTCCGATGCTGCCGAGCCGCTTGCCCGCCAAGCCCTCGACCTCGCGAAAAACGCACTGCTCGTGAACCTGCGCTTCATGAACGCCGCGTTCGCGCGCCTGCATCCCTTCCCCGTCGCGGGCTCCACGCTCGCCACCGACGGCGCGCGCCTCCGCTACGATTCCGCCGCGCTCGCACGCCTTTACGCTGCCGAGCCGGCCGAGCTCACCCGCGTCTACCTTCACATCGTGCTGCACAACGTGTTCCTCCACCTCTATCCCGGGCCGCATGTCGACGCGGCGCGCTGGGACGCGGCCTGCGACATCGTCGCGGAGCGCACCATCGCCGAGCTCGACCTGCCCGCCACCCGCACCGTGCGCGCCGCGCGGCAGCAGGCCGCACTCGCCCGTATCGACGCGGCATTGCCGTTGGCCACCGCCGAGACGGTGTACCGCTACTTGCAGGACGAGGGCCTGGACGCCTCCGAGCTGGCCGAGCTGCGCGCCCCCTTCTACGTGGACGACCACGATCCTTGGTACCGCCTGATGGCCGCCGAGGGCGAGGGCGACGCCACCGAGGAGAGCCGGCGCGCCGAGGAGCAGGAGGACGGCTCGTCCACGGCGCCCGCGTCCGGGCCCGCCGAGAACGGCACCGACGCCGAGCTGCCGCCGGACGCCGCCAGCGCCAAGCGCAGCCACGCATCGCACCGCGGCATGGACCCGGACGACATAACGCAGAAGGAAGCGCCCGAGAACGCCAAGCCCTCCGTGGGCGAGCGGTTCGCCGACACCGTGAACCTCGACCGCTCGCGCGAACAATGGAAGAACGCCGCGCTCGAGATGGGCGTGCAGCTGGACGCCTACGCCAAGCTCTGGGGCGTCAAAGGCGCGAACCTCGCCATGAACCTGCGCGCCGTCACGCGCGAGAAGCAGGACTACCGCGAATTCCTGCGCAAGTTCGCCCGCTGCGCTGAGCAGATCCGCGTGAACGACGACGAGTTCGACTACGTCTACTACTGCTACGGCTTGGAGCGCTACGGAAACCTGCCGCTCATCGAGCCGCTCGAGTACGTGGAGGAGAAGCGCATCCGCGACTTCGTCATCGCCATCGACACCTCGGCTTCGACGAAGGACGGGCTCGTGCGCCGCTTCATCGAGAAGACGTACGCCATCCTCGAGCAGGAAACGAGCTTCTTCGCCGACATGAACGTGCTCATCGTGCAGTGCGACGCCGCCGTCACGGACGTGGCACGCATCGCGAACCTGCGCGATCTGGACGACTACCTGGACGATCTCGAGATCAAGGGGCTGGGAGGCACCGACTTCCGCCCCGTGTTCGCCTACGTCGACGACGCCGTGGAACGCGGCGACCTCACGAACCTGGGCGGCCTCATCTACTTCACCGACGGCCAGGGCACCTACCCGGCCCGCAAGCCCGACTACGATACCGCGTTCGTCTTCGTCGACGACGCATCCGCCGCCGCCAGCCCGCACGTTCCCGCGTGGGCTATGAAAGTGGAGCTCGACGAAACCGTCATATTGGGAGAAAACCAGCAATGGAGGAAACAGGGTTTCCGTGGCGAGTCGTCTAGCCACGAAGCGCCGAGGAGCTTGAGCTAAGCGACCTTGTGGTCGTGTGCGAAAGCGACGAGGCGCTGAGCGGCTAGACGGCCGCCACGGGAAGCCGTCAGGAGGAATCATGGACATCCGTCAGGCAAAGCAGCAGATCAAAAACGCGATGGTCGCCTACTTCTCGAAAGACGAGTTCGGCAACTACCGCCTCCCCACCGAGCGGCAGCGCCCCGTGTTCCTGCTGGGCGCGCCCGGCATCGGCAAGACGGCCATCATGGAGCAGATCGCGCAGGATCTCGACGTGGGGTTCGTGTCGTACTCGATGACGCACCACACGCGCCAAAGCGCGCTCGGCCTGCCCTTCATCGCGAAGAAGACCTACGACGGCGTGGAGTACGACGTGTCCGAGTACACGATGAGCGAGATCATCGCCGCCGTGTACGATTCCATGGAGGCCACCGGCAAGCGCGAGGGCATCCTGTTCCTCGACGAGATCAACTGCGTGTCGGAAACGCTGACGCCCGCGATGCTGCAGTTCTTGCAGTACAAGATCTTCGGACGCCATCGCGTGCCGGACGGCTGGATCGTGGTGACGGCCGGCAACCCGCCCGAGTACAACCGCACGGCGCACGATTTCGACATCGCCACATGGGACCGCCTCAAGCGCATCGACGTGGAGCCCGACTTCGCCGCCTGGCGCGACTTCGCCGTGGAGACGGGCGTGCACCCCGCCGTGCTCACCTACCTCGACATCGAACGCGACCACTTCTACCGCGTGGAGACCACCGTGGACGGCAAGTCATTCGTCACCGCGCGCGGCTGGGACGACCTGTCGGCCATGATGAAGCTGTACGAGGAACGGGGCATCCCCGTCGACGAGCTGCTGATCGGCCAATACGTGCAGAACGCCGAGATCGCGAAGCGCTTCAGCGTGTACTACGACCTATTCACGAAGTACCGCGCCGACTACCAGATCGACCGCATCCTGGCCGGCGAGGCCGAGCCGGGCGTGCTCGACCGCGCCCGCGAGGCCGCCTTCGACGAGCGCGTCTCGCTCATGGGCCTCATCACCGACGCCCTCGGCAGCCGCCTGCGCGACGCCGTGCTGGAGGAACGCGCCGTGGAGTTCATGCACGGCAGGCTTGCCGCGCTGCGCGATGCGCTCGAAGGCGACGACGCGAACGCGCTGCCCCTGCTGCGCGAGGAAGCCGCCTCGCTGCAAGCGCGGCTGACCACCGAGCGCAAGGCGGGGCTGCTGTCGGACGAGAAGTACGTGGCGTACGAGCGCACGCTCGCGCTGGTCGACCGCGCGCTGCGCTGCGACGCGGCGGGCGGCGGCGTGCCGTTCTCGCGCGTCAAGGAGCTGTTCGCCGAGCAGGTCGACGCGCTCGACGCGCGCATCGCAGACACCTCGAGCGCGCTCGACAGCGCTTTCCGGTTCGTCGAGGACGCGTTCGGCGGCGGCCAGGAGATGCTGCTGCTCGTCACCGACCTGTCCGTCAACCGCTATGGCATGTCCTTCATCAACGACCACGGCTGCGAGCGCTACTTCGCCCACAACGAGGACCTGCTGTTCTACGAGCGCGGCTCCGACCTGATCGATCGCATCAACCGTTTGGACTTGACGGAAGACGAGTAGCACCCGGCGGCCGGCCGCCATCGCGCGACGAGGCGCCTTCCCTCACCCATCGAAAAGGGACGTCCTTGCGGGCGTCCCTTCGTTTTCGAGCGTTTCAACGGCCGGGAGGCCGCATGAAAAGGCGCTAGTGCCGGAAGTGGCGATGCCCGGTGAACACAAGGGCGATGCCGTGCTCGTCGGCGGCGGCGATCACTTCCTCGTCGCGGATGGAGCCGCCCGGCTCGATGACGGCGGTCACGCCGGCCTCGGCCAGCGCGTCCAGGCCGTCGCGGAACGGGAAGAACGCGTCGGAAGCCGCCACGGCGCCCTGCGCGGCGTCGCCCGCCTGCTCCACGGCGATGCGCGCGGAGTTCACGCGGTTCGGCTGGCCGCCGCCCACGCCGATGGTGGCGTGGTCCTTCGTGATGGCGATGGCGTTGGACTTGACGGACTTGCACACCTTCCACGCGAACAAGAGCTCGGCGAGCTCGTCCTCGGTAGGCTGGCGCTTCGTGGGCACCGTGAACGTCGCGGGATCCTCCGCCACGGCATCGGAGTCCTGGCAGAGTAGGCCGCCCTCCACGGCACGGTACTCCACTTCCCCGCCGGCCGGGTTCACGCCGCCCGTGGACAGCAGGCGCGCGTTCTTCTTGGCGCTGTACATGTCCAGCGCGTCGCCCGCGAACTCGGGCGCGATGATGGCCTCCACGAACTGCTTGTTGTCGAAGATGGCCACCACGATGTCGCTCGTCACGGGGCGGTTGAACGCCATGACGCCGCCGTAGGCGCTCACCGGGTCGCACGCGTGCGCGCGCTGGTAGGCGGCCACGAGGTCGTCGTCCTGGCACACGCCGCAGGGCGTGAGGTGCTTCACGATGACGCAGGCCGGCCCGTCGAACTCGCGCACGGCCGTCCAGGCGGCGTCGAGGTCGAGGTAGTTGTTGTACGACAGCTCCTTGCCCTGGTGCTGCTTGGCATGCGCGAGCGAGTGCTCGGCGTTCGCGTAGCCGTCGCGGCGGTAGAACGCGGCCGCCTGATGCGGGTTCTCGCCGTAGCGCAGGTCCTGCACCTTCTGCAGGCGCAGGCAGCGTTCGGCCGGGAACTTCGCGTCGCCCTCGCCCTCCAGCTGCCCGCCCATCCACGCGGCGATGGCGCCGTCGTAGGCCGCCGTGGTCTGGAACACGTCGAGCGCGAGCTTGGCGCGCGTGTCGCGCGTCGTGGCGCCGCCGTTGGCGCGCATCTCGGCCAGGATGGCGTCGTAGCTCTCGGGGCGCGTGACCACGGCCACGCTCTCGAAGTTCTTCGCGGCGGAGCGCAGCATGGACGGGCCGCCGATGTCGATGTTCTCGATGCAGGTGCCGAAGTCGGCCCCGCCGGCCACCGTCTTATCGAAGGCGTAGAGGTTCACCACCACCATGTCGATCATCTCGATGCCGTGCTCGGCCGCCTGGGCCATGTGGGCCTCGTTGTCGCGCTTGGCCAGCAGGCCGCCGTGCACGCGCGGGTGCAGCGTCTTCACGCGGCCGTCCATCATCTCGGGGAACTGCGTCACGTCGTCGATGGGCGTGACCGGCACGCCGGCGTCCTTGAGGGCGCGGGCCGTGCCGCCGGTGGAGATGATCTCCGCCCCGAACTCGTCCACGAGCGCGCGGGCGAAGTCCGCGACGCCCGTCTTGTCCGTCACGGACACGAGCACGCGCTTGATCTTAGGATCGCTCATATGGTCTTACATCCTTTCTGTTGGGTGGCGCCGCCTCTCCGCAGGTCCGGCGGCAACGATACGGCAACAATGATAGCAGCCGAACGGCGCCCTACGCGCACAGCATCGCCAGAAGCAGCCAAAACGCACGGAGGCGGCGCGGCGAACGCGGAGCCTTGGAGCGGCGCGCGCCTCCGTCCGTCGCGAGCGTCTCTCCGCGCGCGAGAACCGCCCTCTCGTGGCAGAAATCGACGATAGTTGATCATCGAAACAGGGCCATCGGACGAGTGCGAAAAAACACTCGATGATGACCAGGCGAAACAGATGGGCGCCTTCGTTACCAGCTGACGAAGGCGCCCGCAGATGATCAACTAACGTCGATTTCTGCCACGAAACAGGATTGTTCGCGCGCTCGGGGCGAGCGGCAGCCTCCCGAACGCACCGCATCTGGAGAAGGCGAGCCTCAGCGGCCCAGGCTCTTCTCGTGGCGCTCGCGCGCCTCGTCGCTGTACCGCTGTCGGTAGCGCACGTCCACGAGCTCGGCGACGATGGCGATGGCCAGCTCGGCAGGCGTCTTCGCGCCGAACTTCAAGCCGATGGGGCGCTTGACGCGCGCCCAATCCTCCTCGGTGGCGCCGGCCGCCAGCACCAGCTCGTGCACGCGGTCGTTCTTGCCGGCGCAGCCCATCATGCCCACGTAGTGCGCATGATGCCCGGTGGCCCACACGCAACCTTCAGGGTCGAACATGTGGCCGCGCGTGAGCACGCACACGTAGTCCTCGGGCGCGCAGTCCAGCTCGCCGAGCGCGTCGAAGTTGCCGCCGGGCAGCACGATTCGCCGGGCGCGGGGGAAGCGCGCCTCGTTCAGATACGCCTCGTCGTAGTCCACCGCGGTCACGGCGAAGCCCACGTGGTCGGCGAGCGCCGCCACCTCGCTCGCGGCGTCCGACGCACCCAGCAGCCACACCTGCACCTGGTCGAACAACGGCACGGAGAGCCAGGTGAGGCCTTCGAACTGCTCGTTGTGCATCGAGGGGCCGCGCGTGGCGTCCTTCATCTGGAACGTGTCGCGCGGGCTGTACGGCCGCGACGCTGCGATCTCCTTGGCGTCGTTGCAGAAGAACACCAGCGGCTCGCCGTCGGCGGAGCCCGCGTCGCCGTACTTCTTCGTCACCTCGTTGTCGGTGTTGCGCTGCGCCTCGGCGGCGTCGTAGACCACCTTGAAGCCGAGCCAGGCGAGGTCGCCCTCGTCCATCCCGCGCAGGGCGCGCTCGAACGTGGGGACGTCGGCCTCGGTCAAGCTCGCGGCGACCACGTCAAGGTACGATGGATCCACATGCTGGTTGCCCTCGAGGGCCTCGGGCGAGAAGCAGGGGAAATCCTCGGGCGAGAGCCGGGGCGTACGCCCCGCCATCAGGTCGTCGACGATGCTTTGCAGCGTTTCCTTGTTCATGGGCAGGGCTCCTTACGGTCGACAAGCACGATTGCAAGCTGCGCGCTGGACACGGGCGAATACGCACGCCCCTCCCCGCGCGCCGAAAGAGGGGCCCTGCACGTCAGGCGCGCCTTTCGCACGACCGGACCGGGAAAGCGAACGTCAGGCAGGGGCGATATGCACTTTGCGATCCTCGCCCACGCTCACGCGGCCCTCGGCCACGAGGCGCAGCACCTCGGGGTACAGCGCGTGCTCGGCCTCATGGATGCGCGCCTCGAGCGCCTCCAGCGTGTCGTCCTCGCGCACCTCCACGGCACGCTGCGCCACTATAGGGCCCTTGTCGTAGTCCTCGTTGGCGAAGTGCACGGTGATACCCGTCACCTTCACGCCCGCGCCGAACGCGTCGGCGATGGCATGTGCGCCCTTGAAGGACGGCAGCAGCGCCGGATGCAGGTTGAGCACGCGGTCGGGGAACGCGTCGAGCATGACCGGCGTCACCTTGCGCATGTAGCCCGCCATGACCACGTATTCCGTCCCCGCCTCGCGCAGTTCAGCCACTATGCGCGCATCGGCCGCCTCCGGGTCGGCGTACGCATCGCGGTTGAGAACAGTCACGGGGATGCCTGCCGCCTTCGCGCGCTCAATGCCGTAGGCGTCCGGCCGCGACGACACCACCCGCACGATATCCACCGGCAGCCCCTCGCCCGCCTCGTCGATGATGGCCTGCAGGTTCGTGCCGCTCCCGGAGAGCAGCACCCCGATTTTAAGCGGTTCGGCCATGACCCTACGCCTCCGCGCCGGCGTCGTACCCGTAGAGCTCGCCGTCGTTCGCGTAGCGGACCTCGCCCTCGCCGGCCACGATGCGGCCCACGCGGTACGTGGCCTCGCCGGCCTCGGCCAGGGCAGCCTCCACCTCGCCGGCGCACTCGGGATCGACGATCAAGACCATGCCCAGGCCCATATTGAACGTCTTCAGCGCCTCCGCCTCGTCGAGGTGCGCGGCGCCGCATACGAACCTCGCGATGGGCGGCACGGGCCAGGTACCCAGGTCCACCTCGGCGTCCACGCACTTCGACAGCGCGCGGTCCAGGTTCTCGGAGATGCCGCCGCCCGTGATGTGCGCGAGCGCACGCACGGCGCCGGGGCATGCGTCCAACACGGCACGCACGGGCTTCACGTAGATGCGCGTGGGCGTGAGCAGGGCGTCCTGCAGGCTCGCGCCGTCCAGCTCCTCGCGCTCGATGCGCAGCTCGTAGTGGGTCTTGCCCTCTACGCATACCTTGCGGGCCAGCGAGTAGCCGTTGGAGTGCAGGCCGCTCGACGCGAGGCCTATCAGCACGTCGCCCTCGCGAACGGCCGCCGGATCGAGCATCTTCGCGCGGTCGACCACGCCCACGCAGAAACCGGACAGGTCGTAGTCGTCCGGGTCCATGACGCCGGGGTGCTCGGCCATCTCGCCGCCGATGAGCGCGCAGCCGGCCTGCTTGCAGCCCTCGCCGATGCCCGCCACGATCTCGGCCACGTTCTCGGCCTTGAGCTTGCCGATGGCCACATAATCGAGGAAGAACAGCGGCTCGGCGCCCGTGGCCAGTATGTCGTTCGCGCACATGGCCACGAGGTCGATGCCCACCGTGTCATGCTTGCCGGCCAGCTGGGCCACCTTGAGCTTCGTGCCCACGCCGTCGGTTCCGCTCACCAGCAGCGGGTCGTCCATGTCCTTGGCCGCCGCGATGGAGAACAGCCCGCCGAAACCGCCGATGTCGCCCACCACCTCGGGCCGGTACGTGTCGTGCACAACGCCCTTGATGGCGTCCACGGCACGCGCGCCCTCGGCCGTGTCCACGCCCGCCTGCGCGTAGGTCGTGGCCTCCTCGTCCATCCAGCTGGGCATCGCGGGGGCGTCGTCGGATCCGGCGGCGCTCACGGTTATTCTCTCGGTCATGGTAACGCTCCTTGCTTGATCGTGGTCCCCTACTGGTCGCCTTCGGCGTAAATGTCCTCGAAATCCTTCTTCGTCATGAAGCTCTTCTTCGCCACGGAGGAGGGAATCTCCACCGGGTAATCGCCCGTGAAGCAGGCATCGCAGAAGCCCTGGCACCGCGCGTCGGGCACGGCGGCGCGCAGGCCCGCGAGCGAGATGAACGCCAGCGAGTCCGAACCGATCCACGCGTTCATCTCGTCAAGCGTCATGTTCGCCGCGATAAGCTGGTCGCGCGTGTCGGTGTCGATGCCGTAGAAGCACGGCCACCTGACCTCCGGGCTCACGATGCGCAGGTGCACCTCGGCCGCGCCCGCGTCGCGCAGCATCTGCACGAGCTTCTTGGAAGTGTTGCCGCGCACGATGCTGTCGTCGATGACCACGAGGCGCTGCCCCTCGATCACCGAGCGCAGCGGGTTCAGCTTCAGGCGAATGCCCAGCTGCCGCATGGCCTGGGTGGGCTCGATGAACGTGCGGCCCACGTAGCGGTTCTTCACGATGCCGTCGGCATACGGGATGCCGCTCTCGGCCGCGAACCCGAGGGCCGGCGGCACGCCCGAGTCGGGCACGCCCAGCACGAGGTCGGCCTCCACGGGCGCCTCCTGCGCCAGGATGCGCCCCATGCTGCGGCGGGCCTGGTACACGCTCTGCCCGTCGATCACGCTGTCGGGGCGGGCGAAGTACACGTACTCGAAGATGCACGCGGCCGGCCTGCCTGCGGGAACGCCCTGCTCGGCGTGCATGCCGTCCTCGTTGAAACGCACGATCTCGCCCGGGGCGACGTCGCGCACGTAGCGCGCGCCCACGATGTCCAGCCCGCACGTCTCGCTGGACACCACCCAGCCGCGTCCGCCCGGCAGCTCGCCGATGCACAGCGGGCGGATGCCGTTCGGGTCGCGGAACGCGTAGAGCGAGTCGGGGCTGGCCAGCACCATGGCGTAGGCGCCCGACAGGTCCTCCATGGCGCGGCGGATGCCGCTGCGAAGATGGTGCGTGGCCTGCGTCACCTGGCCGATGGCCTTCGCGGCCACCTCGCTGTCGGTGTTCGAGCGGAACTGCACGCCCTCGTCCACGAGGCGGGCGCGCAGGCGGCTCGTGTTCACGAGCGTGCCGTTGTGCGCCAGCGCGATGAGCACGTCGTCGATGGCCGAGATGTGCGGCTGGGCAGCCTCCCACGACGCGGCACCGCCGCTCGTGGAGTAACGGGCATGCCCCACGGCCACGAAGCCCTCGAGCGCCGCGAGGGTAGCCTCGTCGAACACCTGCGTCACCAGGCCCAGATCCTTCGCCGCCACTATGGTCTCGCCGTCGCCCACGGCAATGCCGGCGCTCTCCTGGCCGCGGTGCTGCAACGCCTGCAGCCCGAAGCAGACCATGCGGGCCACATCCTCGCCGGGGGCGAACACGCCGAACACGGCGCACTCCTCCTCCAGACGGTCAGGACGTTCCCCGGGAAGCACGGACGTGCTCACGCGGCGACCTCCTTCGACGCGCCGCCCACGGCGGCAGCGGCCTCCGGGTCGACGGCGGCATCGGCGCCGCCTACGGCCGCGACGTTTGCCACCGTGCTCTCTTCGAGGTACGAGAACAGCACGTAGCGCCCGTCGCTCGGGAGATTATCGCAGGTGGCGAACGCGAACAGGTGCGCGATGTCCGCCGCTGCCGGCGCGTCGGAAACCGCCACGACCGAGCGGTCGACCTTGTCCTGGATGTAGGAGGCCAGCTCCTCGCCGGTCGCGAACGCCGTCTGGGCCAGCGGATCGTCGGCCGCCACATGGACGAGCGAGAGCGACCGCAGTTTGAAGTTGCCCTGCGGGGTGAGGATATAGGCCGTGCGGTGGGCGTTGAACTGGTCCGGGTTCTCGAAATCCGCGATGGCGGCGAACATGGAGCCGTTGTTCAGATGGTGCCCGTACACGATGTTGTTCGCGTCGGAGAAGTCGGCCGCGTTCGCCGCCGACAGGAAGATGGAGCCGTACGTGGCGCCCCATGTTTGCTGGCCGTTGAAGTCGGTGGCGAGGTACTTCTCGTCGTCGGTCGTGTGAACGATGGGGTAGTTCACCGCGGTGCCGGGGATGTAGACCCATCCCACGGTATCGGGGTTGATGGCCAGGAGACGGTCCCAGTCCACCGTGAGGTCGGAAAGCGCCGTGCCCTCGATGTCCTCCGGCGCCATGAACACTTCTTCTGCCACGGAGTCGTAGGCGTTCTGCCCTTGCCAGTAGCTGTAGCCGATGGCGCCGAGAGCCGCAAGCGCGACCACGAACACCATGAGCGCGATCCAGAACACGATGCGCCAGGGGCCGCCCTTCTTCGCGCCGCCGCGGCCCTTGCCCTTGCCGCCACGACCGCCGTCGGCGGCATCCGCGCCGTACGCGGCCGGAGCCGCATGTCCTGCCTGGACAGGGCGGAAGCCCTGCGAGCGGGCCCCCTGCTGGGGCGGGCAATGTCCCTGCCGACCTTGCTGTTGCGGCCGTCCTTGGGGGGCCGCCTGCCGCCACGGCTGCACGGCGTGCTGCTGCGCCGCCGGACGCTGGGCCGCCTGCGGGCGAGTTGCCTGCGGGGAGCCCGCCTGGCGCTGCTGGGGAGCGCGTTGCTGCGCCTGCCCCGCCTGGCGTGCTTCGGGCCGGGCCTGGCGCTGCGGCTGCTGCAGTTGCGGTTGCGAAGGCTCCTGCGGTTGCGGCTGGCGGGCGGCATGCCGGGGGGCCCGCTCGTCAGGCTGCGCGGAGCCGCGCTGCGCGTGGCGACCGCGCGGCGTCGGGTCGGGGTATTGTCGATACTCGGCCATAGCTCCCTTTCGGATGGACGAATGCCGGACTACGCACGGGACCTCGCCCGCCGTTTCCAGACCGTTACCATAATAAGCAAACGCCCCCGGAATGGGGGCGCGATGCCTCGAAAACGCTCATATTTCACGAAGCGGCAGTTCCAGCAGATCTACTTCTTCTTCATCTCGTCGATGAAGCCCTTGGCGATGAAGACGACGATGATAAGAACGATGATGGCCACGATTACCCAAATCGCCCACATGGGAATCTGCATTCCGAAAAGTTCCACCATGGTGGCTACCCCTTTGTCCAAGCGCGCCGAAGCACGCGGTTCGATTCCGATTATCTGCTCATGGTAGCGCTATCTCACCTTTCGCGCAAGCGCGCTTCGAGCGCATCGTTGATTATTTTGAGGGCCTTGACACGGGCATGGCGCTTGTCGTCGCTCTCCAGCACCATCCAGGGCGCGAAAGGCGTGGACGTCAGGCGGAACATGTCCTCGATAGCCGCTTTGTACTGGGGGTACTTGTCGCGGTTGCGCCAGTCCTCGTCGGTGATCTTCCACTGCTTCGCCGGATCCTGCTCGCGGTCGCGGAAGCGGCGCAGCTGCTCCTCCGGGCTCACGTCGACCCAGAACTTCAGCAGGATGGCGCCCCAGCGCACCAGCTCGCGCTCGAACTCGTTGATCTCGTCGTAGGCACGGCCCCACTCGGAAGGCGTGGCGAACCCCTCGACGCGCTCCACGAGCACGCGGCCGTACCAGCTGCGGTCGTAGATGCCCACGTGGCCGGCCTTGGGCAGGCGCGTCCAGTAGCGCCACAGGTGCGGATGCAAAAGCTCCGGCTTCGTGGGTGCCGGGCTCGGGAACACGGTGTAGGCGCGGGCGTCGAGCGCCTGGGCCACGCGCTTGATGTTGCCGCCCTTGCCCGCCGCGTCCCAGCCCTCGTACATGACCATGAGGGGGATGCGCTTCTGGTACATCTCCATCTCCAGCTTGTTCAAGCGCTCCTGCTCGGTTTTGAGCTGGCGTTTGTAGTCGTCGGGCGCCAGCACCAGTGAGTGGTCCACCGCATCGAGGGCGGGATAGTCGTCCACGATGACGAAGCGCGAGACGCGGGGGGCGCGTGCCGAGGCCTCGGCAGCCTCCTGCTCGGCGGCGGCGCACACGGCCTGCTCCTGCTCTAACGTGCGCTCGCCAGCCGGCGCCTCGTCCAAAAGGCCGGCCGAGTTCGCCTGCGCCTTCGCGGCCGCCTCGGCCACGGCAGGATCGGGCTGGGCGTCAAGCGCGCCCTTCACGGCCTCCACGAGCGTCTCGGCGATGGCCAGGTTCGCCGCACGCTTGTCCTCGCCGTTCACCAGGTGCCACGGCGCGTACGAGAAGTTGCTCCCCTCCAGCAGATGGTCGTAGAGGCGATACGCCTGCGCGTAGTTGCGCACGCTGGCCAGCTTCTCCTTGCTCACGCGCCAGCGCGTGGCCGGGTTGTCGTGCAGGCGCTCGAGACGCTTCTTCTGCGCGTCCTGGCCCACGTGCACGAAGAACTTCACCACCACGTAACCGTCGTCCACGAGCTGCTGCTCGAAGTCGGCAGCGGAGGTGAGGTAGCGGTGCAAGAGGTCGATGTGCCGCTCGTCGCGCGCCCGCTCCGCAGCGGCGACGGCCTTCTTGCCGGCCTTCTTCCCGTCCTTGCCCGCGTTGCCGTCCGACCCGCCCAGCGAGAGCGCGCCGAACTCCGTGTACAGCAGGTGCTGCGTGGCGGCCGTGTACCAGCCGCGGTCGTAGAACGTCATGGCGCCGCGCGGGCCGAGCGCGCGCCAGAACTCCTGCATGACCGGGAAGAAGCCCGTCACCCCCTGATCGGCCCCCGCGAAGGCGCGGGCGGCCTCCACATCCAGGTCCTCGGTGACGTAGACGCTCGTGGCGCGCGCGTCCAGGTTGTACATGAGGTCGGAGATGCGGCTGCCCTTGCCGGCGCCGTTCCAGCCCTCGAACAGCACCACCAGCCCCACGCCCTTCTTCACCGCTTCCTGCTGCAGCACCACGAGCTCTTCCATGAGCGCGTCGCGACGCGGCTTGTAATCCTCTTTGGGCAGCGGGGGACGTGAGAGGTCGACTGACTCGAGCATAGGGCATCCTTTCCCGAAACGGTGCGCCCATCATAGCACAGGCCGCGGACGCGCTCGGCAGCTTGAACAGGAAGGGGAAACGGGGTTCCGGGCGCCCGAGGCGCGCGAGCCTGCGCATGGGCGGTCGGGCACCGCGGGAGGACGGTCAGGCAGCCTCGGCGACCCGCGCAGAGGAGCCCTCGCCGCGGCGCTCCAGGCGGCGGTTTCGTGCGAACAGGGCGATGTCCGTTGACACGAGCACCAGGTCGAGCACGTAGAGGTACACCACGCCGTCGAAGTTGTACACGAGCTTGTTGGCGATGCCCGCCACGTAGCCGGTGGCAACCACCAGCATGAACAGCAGGCTCTTGCCTTTAGTAGAGCGCGCCTTCGCCGACCGGTAGATGGAAAAGGGCCAGGCGGCCCCGAAGCAGATAAGCATGATGATCTCGAAAATGCTCACGTGAGGTAACTCCTTCGCTCGTTTTATCGACGAAGAGCATCGTACGGCGCAACAACGGCACCGTATGTGTCAAATGCAACGATCGAGAGAACCACCACGAGTTTTCGAAGGCGAGCCGCTTGACTGGATCTTTACGGCTTCAGCAGGCGGAACGTCGAGCGGTCGAAGTCGATCACGCCCTCGTCGCGCATGCGCGCGAGCACCTTCGACAGCGCCGCGCGGTCGACCTCCAGGTAGTCGGCCAGCTGCTGGCGGTTGAACGGGATGGCGAAGAGGTCGCTTCCGGCGAGGGCGGCCTGCTCGGAGAGGTACGACAGGACCTTGCCGCGCGTCGTGCGCTTCGCCGTATGCGTGATCTTGCGGTTGAGCACGGCGTACTTGCCGGCGAGCATGCGCGCGAAGTTGGCGAGCGCGCGCACGTGGCAGGCGGGCGCGCCGGGCGGCGGGTTCAGTATCCGGCCCGTATCCAGGTACAGCGCGCGCGTGGGAACCAGCGCCAGGCCGTGCGTGTCGAGCGCGGGCACCGGATCGCAGGCACTCGACGCGCCGAACAGGTCGCCCTCCCCCACCTCGGACACGATGCTGGCGTTGCCCCAGAAGTCGTCCTGCATCACATGGAGCGCACCCGACAGCACGAGCCCTACCTCATGCGGCACGTCGCCCTCGCGGAACAGCAGCTCCCCCTTCTCGAATGATTCCTCGTGCGCATCGAAACGCGCGAGGAGCCTTGGCACCTCGCCGGGTTCCACACCCGCGAACAAGGAGA
Organism: Gordonibacter sp. RACS_AR49; assembly: GCF_030418435.1. Classification (NCBI taxonomy): domain Bacteria; kingdom Bacillati; phylum Actinomycetota; class Coriobacteriia; order Eggerthellales; family Eggerthellaceae; genus Gordonibacter; species Gordonibacter sp. RACS_AR49. Next base: position 139,778 of record NZ_JAIUDM010000001.1, read on the forward strand.
ACTCCGCCGGTTCCATCACGCTGCCGCCCCCTCCTTTCTTGCCACCTTCGATCCCATCTTAGCATGGGCCGCGAGGCAGCGCGGCAAGGTGCTCGGGTTCGCACAGGGGCAAGTGACGCCGAAAACGCCCTCAACTGTCAAAAACGAGCCGGTTTGGCAACCGGCAAGGCGCCGCAAAGGCGAACATGCCAGCAGCGAGCCAAGTCGAAAGAATGTTTTACCAGGTCACTTGCATTCCTCATAACCATATAGACACAGTAGGAATTGCCAAACTGGCTCTTTTTTGTCATAGGGAGCCGGTTTTCGCGTCAAGCCCCCATAACGAAGGAAACGCGCGCACGGTTTGGGGAGAGCGCAAGGGGAAGGAAGGGTCCCCCTTATCAGCCGGCCGGGAACGCGCGAGTCAAGAGTGTCGATCCGGCGCGCAAAGCCTCCGAGGCCGACCGCGTGCGTTGGCGACCCCCCCCCCCGTGCGCGTTCGGCCGGCCGATGAAAAGGAGTCCTTACCCTCATCGGCAAAAGCCCGCCTCCCCGCCCACATCAACGGCACGTAAAACTTTGGCCCCGGTTCGCGCCGCGCGCTTGCGGAGGCGCGCCGATTCCCTAGAATGGATTCGTTGACCGGAGAGCGCGGCGCATCCCGGCGTGGATAGGCGCCGCCCGACAGACAAGAGAACCCGCCATGCCCAACTATGCCGTAATCGACCTGGGGTCGAACACCATCCGCCTCGTGGTGTACGAGGTGAAGGACGACCGCCGGAAAACCTATTCCAGCAAGGACTTCAAGAGCCTCATCAACGACAAGGTCATGGCAGGGCTGTCCGCCTTCGTAGCCGATGACGGCACGTTCACGGATGATGGGGTGCGCCGCGCGGCAAGCGTCCTCAAGGGGCATGCGAAGCGCGCGCGGTACTTCGACTGCAAGCGCATCGACGTGTTCGCCACCGCCGTGCTGCGCAATGCCGCGAACAGCGCCGAGGCCGTGGCCGCCATCGAGCGCGAGAGCGGGCTGGCCATCGACCTGCTGTCGGCGGCCGACGAGGCGCACCTTGGCTTCGTAGGCGCTACCTGCGACCGCACGATCGAGCGCGGCACGCTGGTGGACATCGGCGGCGGCTCCACGGAGCTCACCCGCATAGAGGACGGGCGCGACTTCGACAACGTGAGCCTGGGCCAGGGCTCGCTCTCCTCCTATGCCGCGTTCGTGCGCGCCATCCTGCCCACGCCCGAGGAGATGGACGCCGTGGCGGGCGCCCTCTTCGAGCGGTTGGCCGCGCTGCCCGACCGCGACGCGTACCGCACGGACGTCGTGTACGGCATTGGCGGCAGCGTGCGCGCGGCGGCGAAGATGAGCGCGCAGATGTCGCGCGAAATCGTCCGCCCCAAAACGATGACGGCCGCCCAGATTCGTGCGATACTGAACCTGTGCCGCACCGACCCCGACGCGTTCGCGCACCTGGCGCTCAAGGCGTCGGCGGAGCGCATCCACACGCTCGTGCCGGGATGCCTGATCCTGGACACCCTCATGAGCGCCTTTTGCGCGAGGCGGCTTGATATCTGCAAGTACGGCGTGCGCGAGGGTTATCTCGTGGAACGCGTGCTGGGATAGCGGGTTCAAGACGAAGGGAGCTTGCATGGACACCCCGAAGGATATGCCGAACCCCGAGGAAACCGCGGACCCGGGGGCGGCCGCAACGCAAGCCGCCCCCGCCGCCCAGGTCGAGGCCGAAACGAAGAGGGCTTCCGCCTCATCGCGGGACGAAATCGCAGCGCAGGCCGACGATGCCGCCCTGGCCGATGCCGCCGCAACGCAGGTCTCCGCCCCGGTGCGGGGCGAGGAAGCAGCGCAGGCCGCCGACCCCGGGCCGGGCGCGGCCCCTTATATGCAGAACCGCGAGTTGTCGTGGCTCACGTTCAACGAGCGCGTGCTGGACCAGGGCGCCGATGAGACGGTGCCGCTGCTCGAGCGCCTGAACTTCGTCTCCATCTTCTGGAGCAACCTGCAGGAGTTCTTCATGGTGCGCGTGGGCAGCCTGACCGACCTGTCGCTCGTGAAGAAGCACATCGTGGACTCGAAGTCGGGTATGACGCCCGCCGAGCAGCTCGATGCCATCTACGCGCGCTGCCACGAGCTGTACCCCATCCAGGAGCGCACGTTCGAGGAGGTGCGTCGCCTGCTGGGCGAACACGGCGTGCAGCACCTGCGCCCCGACGAGCTGGACGACGGGCAGCGCGCATGGCTTTCCGCCTACGTGCACGACAACGTCATGCCGTTCCTGTCGCCGCAGATCATCAACGCGCGCCACCCCTTCCCCCACCTGGAGAACGGCGCCCTGTACGTGGTGGTGCGCCTGAACGACGAGGCGGAGCGGCAGCGCAAGAAGGAGGCCACTAAGGCAAAGGCCGACAAGGACGGGAAGACGGACAAGGCCGCCGTCAAGGAGGCCAAGAAGGCGAAGAACCTGGGCGCCGAGGGCGTGACGCTGGGCCTCGTGCCGATGCCGCGCCAGTGCGAGCGCGTCATCGCGCTGCCGGGCAAGGGCAAGGAGCTGGCCTTCGTCCTGCTGGAGCACGCCATAGAGATGGTGGCGGCCGAGATATTCTCCATGTACACCGTGAAGCACACGAACGTCATCTGCGTCACCCGCAACGCCGACCTCGACGCCACCGAGGGCTCCGACGAGGCCGACGAGGACTACCGCGAGCACATGAAGCGCATCCTGAAGAAGCGCTCCCGCCTGGCCCCCGTGCGGCTGGAAAGCGAGCGCCCGCTGTCGGCCACGCTGGAGAAGCTGCTGCTGGCGCGCCTTAACCTGAAGCCCCACCAGGTGTTCTCTACCTCGGTGCCGCTCGATTTGGGCTACACGTTCGGGCTGGCGTCGCGGCTGCCGGCGAAGGAGCGCGCGGCGCTCACGAACCCGCCGTTCTCGCCGCAGTGGCCGGCGAGCCTCGACCGCAACCGCTCCCTCATCGAGCAGGTGACGGAACGCGAGACGCTGCTCTCCTACCCCTACGAGAGCATGGACCCGTTCGTGCAGCTTCTGCGCGAGGCGGCGAACGACCCGGCGGTCATCTCCATCAAGATCACGCTGTACCGCCTGGCCAGCCAGTCGCACCTCGCCGAAGCGCTCATCGCCGCCGCCGAGATGGGCAAGGAGGTCACCGCGCTGTTCGAATTGCGCGCCCGCTTCGACGAGAGCAACAACATCGAGTGGTCGCAGCGCTTCGAGCAGGCGGGCTGCAAGGTGATCTACGGTTTCCGCGACTTCAAGGTGCACTCGAAGATCTGCTGCATCACGCGCCAGACCGAGCACGGCCTGCAGCACATCACGCAGCTGGGCACCGGCAACTACAACGAGAAGACCGCCAAGCTCTACACCGACCTGTCGTTCATCACCTGCGATGCCACGTTCGGGCGCGACGCCGTGGAGTTCTTCCGCAACATGGGACTGGAGAACACCTCAGACAACTACGACATCATGTGGGTGGCGCCGCTGCAGATCAAGCCCATGATCCTCGCGGGCATCGACACGCAGATCGCGCACGCGCAGGCCGGGGAGCCGAGCGGGCTGTTCTTCAAGACGAACTCCATCACCGACAAGGACGTGATCGAGAAGCTGGTGGAGGCGTCGCAGGCGGGCGTGCCCGTGACGCTGTTCGTGCGCGGGATCTCCTGCATCGTGCCGGGGCTCGAGGGGCTCACCGAGAACGTGCGCGTGGTGTCCATCGTGGGCCGGCTTTTGGAGCACAGCCGCATCTACGGGTTCGGGCCGCGCGAGACGATGAAGCTGTACCTGTCGAGCGCCGACCTCATGACGCGCAACATGGACAAGCGCATCGAGATAGCCTGGCCCGTGCTGAACGACGAGCTGCGCGAACAGATACTGGGCTACCTGGACGTGAGCCTGGAAGACACGGCGAAGCTGCGCGAGCTGCTGCCCGACAAGAGCTATACGCCGCTCGGCGCGTTCGCGCGCAAGGACGGCGAGGGCGGCACCGTGCTGTTCGACTCGCAGGAGTTCTTCATCAAGCAGGCGCAGGAGCACCGCCTGTCGGCGGCCGAGGAGGCGGCCGCGCGCACGGCCAACCGCGGGCGAGGGGAGAACGGGGCGCAGGAGGCCGTGCTGGCCGCTGCCCAGGCCGCCGTGGAGGCCGCGGTCGGGCGCGTGGCCGAGGAGCGCGCGGCGCAGGGCGAGGCCGACGGCGCCGCCGCGACCGCCCAGTCGGTGGCGCGCGCCCTGGCCGCGGCAGAGGCGGCGGCAGAAAGCGCTGCGGAGGAGGTGCTCGCCGAGGAAACGGCCGTCCCGGAGGCTCTGCCGAAGTCGCAGCCGACCCGGGCGCCGAAGGCGGCTCCGGCAGCCCCCACGTCCAAGGCCATGGCGCGTCCGGCACGCCCGGCGCGCCCGCACAAGCCCAGCCTGCTCGTGCGCATCCTGAGCAAGTTCGTGCGATAGGTGCGAGAACGGGGCCGGTCCTGCGGATCGGCCCCGTTCTTTTGCAGGCGCCGCCCGCTCAGTCGAAGCGGCGCAGGGCGCGGCCGAGGCCGGCCAGGCCCGCCCGCAGCACCGGCTCGGGGGCGCAGTAGCCGAGGCGCGCGTGGCCCGGCAGGTCGAAGCGGCTCCCCGGCACGAGCAGCACGCCCTCGTCCTTGAGCAGCTGCATGCAGAACGTCTCGTCGTCCTCGGGGATGTCCAGCTTGATGCACGACGTGGACACGCCTTGCGGCGCCACCCATGACACGCGCGGCTCGTCGTCGATCCAGGCCTGCGCGATGGCCAGGTTGCCCATCACCAGGGGGCGGTTGCGGGCCAGCACGGCATCGCGGTTCTCCAGCACGTGCACGGCAAGCGCGTCGTTCACCACGCCGCAGCAGATCATGGTGTAGTCGCGGTACGGCCGCAGCATCTCGGCGACCTCCAGGCTCGACGCCGTCCAGCCGATGCGGGCACCGGGCACCGAGTACGTCTTCGACAGGCTGTTCGTGGCCACGCCGCGCTCGTAGATATCCGCGATGGAGGCGAAGTCCTCTGTGCCCACGAGGGGCAGGTACACCTCGTCCACGAGCACGTAGGCACCCACGCTGCGCGCGATGTCGGCCACCTGCTCCATGAACGCGCGGTCGAGGAACGTGCCCGTGGGGTTGTTCGCGTTGTTCAGGCAGATGAGTTTCGTGTCGGGGCGCACGAGGCGCTCGAGCTCGTCCAGATCGGGGTACCAGCCGCGGTCCTCGTGGATGCGCCAGAGGTCAACCTCGGCGCCGAGCGCCCGCGGTATGTCGTAGAGCTGCTGGTAGCTGGGGTACTCGGCGACCACGTGGTCGCCGCGCGAAACGAGCGCGAGCGCGGCCAGCAGGTTCGCGCCCGTCGCGCCGTTCGTCTGCAGCACGGCCTCGGGCTCCACGCGCTCGTAGAGCGCGGCCGCCGCCCGCTTGAACGCGGGCGAGCCCTCGATCCAGCCGTAGTTCATCTTCTCGGCACCCAGGCGTGCGAAGAAGTCCATCTGGGCGGCGCCCTCCCGGGCGTCCTGCGGGAAGGCCGCCTCGGCCCCGTCGGCTACGATGCCGGGCGCCGCTCCCAGCGCCACGAGCTCGTCGAGCGTCATCGACGCGATGGTCGATTGCGCGATGTCGTGCGTCGCGCTCTTCTCGTGCACGTTGAGCCAGTCCTCCACCCCGAACGGTGCGATGTCCATGTCCTCTGTCCTTTCGCTCACAGGTTGGCGTAGCAAGTCAGCGAGAGGCTGCCTCGTACCCGAGATTCGGGGAATCGCGGAGGCGAAGCGTACAACGGGTACGCGAGTCTCCGGGATCGCGCGAAGATCGGGGCGAGGCAGCGTCGCAGAATCGAGCAGTTCCGGCGGCAGGCAGGTCGCTGGAACCTAGAAGCTGATGACGCCCATTGCCAACAGCACAAGCGACAGCACGCCGAGCGCGGAGATGGCGCCCATGCCAACCTTCTCGCCCATGGTGAGGGCCTTCGCGCCGGCCTCCTTGCGCGCCCGCCAGTAGAAGAAGAAGCCGGGGATGTAGCCCACGCACGTGAGCAGCAGGAACGACCAGCCGTTGAACAGCACGCCCACCACCTGGAACGCAACGGCCACGATGCCGATGGCGCACTGGCCCCACTCATGGTGCTGCGCCGAGAACTTCACCTGGTAGGCCGCCGCGAACGCCCACGTGATGACGATGGCCACCGTGCACATGGAGAACGCGAAGTTGTACGCGTCCTCGGTGAACAGGAGCGTGATCATGAACGCCTGCGTGCACGCGCCCACCACGATGAGCGAGATCTGCGGCGAGCCCTTCTTGTTCAGCCGGTTGAACACGGGCGGCAGCAGCTCGTGCTTAGCCATGAGCGACGTGGTCTCGGACGGCAGGATGGTGAACGACAGCCACGACCCCAGCACGGCGATGATGAGCGCCACGCTGATGAACGCTCCGCCCCAGCCCGGCGCCATGCTCTCGAACACATACAGCATGGCCGGCTTGTCCAGCGCCCCGATCTCGGCGTAGGGCATATACCCGAACGGCAGCACCGACGCGCCCACGTACACCAAAAGCAGCACCACCAAGCCGATGACCGTGGCCTTGCCGGCCTCGCTCTTCTTGCGCGCACGGGCCGACACCACCATGGCGCCCTCGATGCCGATGAACGACCACATCATGATGATCAGGCAGTTCACTATCTGGTCGCCCACGCCGCCCAGGTCCACGCCCTCGCCCGCCATGGCGGCGGCGTTGCCGGCCATCTGCCCCCAGAAGTCGGCCGTGAACACGCCGGCGTTGAACAGCACGATGCTGAACAGGATGAACACCACGATGGGCACGACCTTCGCGATCATGACGATGGCGTTGAGGAACGCCGCGCTCTCAACACCGCGGATGACGAGGAACGTGATGCCCCACATGATGACGCTGGCCACCACGATGCTGCCGATGTTGTTGCCCGGAAGAAAGTACGGCAGGAAGAACCCGAGCGTGGACATGAGGATGGTGGCGAACGCCACGTTGCCGAGCCACGCCGACAGCCAGTAGCCCCAGCCGCTGATGAAGCCCGAGAACTTGCCGAAACCCTCCTCGGCATACGAGAAGATACCGTGCAGGTCGGCCCGCTTCGCGCCCAGGTTCGCGAACGAGAGCGCCAGCGCGAGGAAGCCTACGCCCACGACGCCCCACGCCACGAGCGCGCTGCCCGGGGCGGCCACCTGGCCGATCTGCCCGGTGAGGGCGAACACGCCCGAGCCGATGCAGGAGCTGACCACGAGGCCGATGAGGCCGAACAGCCCGATGCCCTTCTTTTCCTCTTCCATAGGGGGATGCCTTTCCGCTCAGATGAGTTTCTGATGCGGCAGGAACGCGGTCCGACCGCGCCGCGGTCGACCGGCGCACGCGTCGCGGCCGCGTCCCGTGCCGCGCCGAGAACGATCCCACGACTCCCTGACGCGCGCAATCAAGACAGCCGATCCGTTGACGGTCCTCCGCCGGTTGGTTACGTTCGCACCGGTTCGGGCAATCCCGATGCTTCGAAAGGGTATAATGGACGTAATCTATCATTGGCGGCCAACAAGGCAACCCGGCGCTGTGCCGGGCCGGCGTGGCGCCGTTACGGACGCAAGGGGGAAGCACTTCCATGGACACCGAGATCATCCGCATCATCAACAAGGCGCTCGATGGAGGCCTGCTCGGCAAGAAGGAGATCATGGCCCTGCTGTCGGTGGAGAACCTCTCGCCCGAGGCGTTCGCCATCCAGCAGGCGGGCCGTGCGTTCACCTCGCAGCTGTGCGGGGGCGAGGCGGAGATCCACGCGCACATCGGCCTTGACGCGGCGCCGTGCCCGAACGACTGCAAGTTCTGCTCGTTCGCGGCATCGAACAAGATCTTCCGCACGCACGAGGTCATCCCGCTCGAGCAGGTGATCGCCGAGGCGCAGGCCATGGAGGCCGCCGGGGCGAACGCGCTCTACCTCGTGACCACGGTGCACTACGGCGAGGAGAAGTTCCTGGAGACGGCGCAGGCGGTCCGCGCCGGGCTCTCCACCGACGTCCCGCTCATCGCGAACGTGCCCGACTTCGACGAGGACTATGCGCGCGAGCTCGTGCGCATCGGCATAGCCGGCGTATACCACGTGGTGCGCCTGGGCGAGGGCGTGTTCACGCGCTGCAAGGTGGAGACGCGCCTGAAGACCATGGAGGCCGCGAAGAGCGCCGGGCTCGTGCTGGGCAACTGCATCGACCCCATCGGGCCCGAGCACACGCCCGAGGAGATTGCCGACCTCATCCTGCTCGCACGCGACTTCGAGGTGGGCTTCAGCGGCGCCATGCGGCGCAACACCGTGCCCGGAACCGAGTTCGAGCGCTATGGCAACATCAGCTACGGCCGCCTGGCCACCTACGCCGGCGCCACCGCGCTGGCCACCGGCCCGGGCATCCGCGGCAACTGCACGCACGAGCCCAGCCAGCTCTGCGGCCAGGCCGGCGCCAACATCATGTGGGCCGAGCGCGGCACGTCGCCCCGCGACACCGCCACCGAGACGACGCGCGGCCTGTCCGTCGACCAGGTGCGCGAGATCTACTTCGACACCGACTGGCCCGTCCACGAGGGCCCGTCGCAGTTCTACCCGCCCTACTCCGGCTAGACCCGGCTCCGGGGGCTGCAACAAGGCGGCCCCCGATCGGCCGAGTGGGCTCAGCCCTGCGCAACCTGCAGGACGCTCTCAACGGGCGGCACGCGCAGGGCCCTTGTCCTACGCTCAACTAAGAAGATGCCGCAGGCAGGGCCTGCCACGGCCCGCTGCCTATCGCCAGGTGGTGAACCGGCGCTGCACCCAGGCCGTCGCGAAGCTCAGCACCGTCACCACCACGCCGCACACGATGATGCCCGCCACGACGTTGGTGTAGTTGGCGTAGTTGTTCGCATTGCTGATGAAGTAGCCGATGCCCGACGACGCGCCCAGCATCTCGGCGAACGTGAGCATGAGGAACGCGGTGGTCAGCGACACGCGCAGGCCCTTGAGCACCTCGGGGAGCACGTAGGGCAGGATAATGCGCGTGATCATGGTGAAAGTGCGCACCCCCAGCGTGCGCGCGTTGTCCAGCAGCTGGGCATCGAGCGAGGACGTGCGCACCACCATGTTGAGGAACTGCGGCCAGAACACGCCCAGCAGGATGATGAAGCACGACGCCGTGCGGAACGTGGGCAGCAGCACGATGAGGTACGGCGCGAACACTGTGGGCGGGATGGGCGCCAACACGTTCGCTATCGGGAAGAACATGGCCCGCAACCGCGGTATCCACCCGCAGACGATGCCCAGCACCACGCCGAGCGCGAGACCTCCCACATACCCCATGACCAGCAACGTGACCGACGAGACGATGTCGGCGCCGATGACGTCGGCCTGGGCGAAGAACACGTTGAACACGGCCTCGGGCGCGGGCACGATGACGGTGGGCGCGATGTCGAGCTTCGTGGCGCACACGTCCCACACGATGAACAGCGCCCACACGAGCACCACGATGTCGGTGGGACCCGTGGAGAACGCGCCGCGACGGCGCAGCGCGGCTAGGCGCAGCAGGTAGAGCACCTCGATGACGGCGAGGCCGGCGAGCAGCGGGTAGTACGACACCGTGACCATGCGCTGGTTCGGCATGCACGTCACCACGAGCACGAGGGACGCCAGCAGCACATGGGCGAACGCGAACTCCTTCCCGAACAGGCGCCTCATGGCAGCACCGCCTTCCCCGGCAGCGCGTCGGGCGCACCAGTGCCCGCTTCCTCGAACGCACCATCCTCCTCGTCCTCCTCGCCATCGAGGTAGAAGAGGTCAGTCAGCTCGTCCTTGAGCGCCCGGGCGCACGCATCGTGCGCGAAGATGGCCGACGAGCGCGGCCGCGGCACGTCCACGGTGCGATCGGCGACGATCTCGCCCCGTCGCATGAACACCACGCGGTCGGCCAGCAGGATGGCCTCGTTGATGTCGTGCGTCACGAACACGACGGTCTTGCGCCGCTCGCCCGAGCGCCACAGGGCGTCGACGAGCTTCTGCAGCGAGCAGCGCGTCTTGACGTCGAGCGCACCGAACGGCTCGTCGAACAGCAGGATATCGGCATCCATGGCCAGCGCCCGCGCGATGGCAACGCGCTGGCGCATGCCGCCGGAGAGCTGGTAGGGGTACTTGCCGGCCGCCGCGCCCATGCCCACGCGGTCCAGGTAGTCGCGCGCCACGGTGGATACCTGGGCCTTCGTCAGCCCGCGGCGCAGCTCCTTGTTGGCCTGCTCCACGCCGAACTCCACGTTGCGCAGCGCGCTCATCCAGGGGAACAGCGCGTAGTTCTGGAACACGACGGCGCGGTCGAGGCCCGGCCCCTCCACCGGCGCGCCGTCGATGCGGACGGTTCCCGCGCTCGGACGGCTAAGGCCGGCGACAAGGCGCAGGAGCGTGGTCTTGCCGCTGCCCGAGTGGCCGATGACGCAGAGGAACTGCCCGTCGGGCACCTCGAGCGCCACGTCGCGCAGCGCGCGGTCGTCCGCGGCGGCGGCCGTCGGCCTGCCGCCTGCCGCCACGTCCTCGTAGGCGAACGAGACATCCTCGATGTCGATCTTCCCCACGCGCCCTCCCCTTCTCCGTTTCCGAACGCCGGATGCGGGCGCCGGAGCGCCCGCATCCATGGTACCCGATAGCCCGCAGGCCCGCTATTCGTTGTTCTTCGCGTACGCCTGGTCGAGGTCCTTCCACAGCTGCTCGTCGGGCTCCCGCTCGAGCAGCGTGTCGAGCGCCGTGCGGTAGATCGACGTCACCACGTAGTCGTCCATGGAGTACACCGTGGCCTTGTCGATCTCGCCGATGTTCTTCAGCGTGTCGTAGAACTTGAGGACGGCGTTCCTGTTGGGATCGGGCGACGGGTCCATGACGTTGTCGTAGTCGTCCGTGCCGTACATGGCCGCGCGCACGTAGCCCTCCTCCTGGCCGGAGTAGTCCACGAGCAGCGGGATGACCGTGTCGGGCTCCTGCTTGTAGGTTTTGTAGCCGCGCAGCAGGGCCGTCTCGAAGTCCACGAGCGACAGGTACTTCTCGTGCAGCGCCTGGTCGGAGCAGTTCTGGCGGCAGCACGGGTAGTCGCCCGCATACTGCTTGACGGTGGCGACCACCTTGATGCCGTTGCCGCGCTGCACGAAGCCCTGGGCGTTGTTCGCGATGTACAGGTCGAACTCGCCCTTCTTCACCGCCTCGAAGCCGCCCTGGTCGTTGTCGAAGTACGTGAACGTCACGTCGCCGCCGTCGATGTCCAGGCCCTCTTCCTGCAGCCACTCCTTGAACACCATCTGGCCGGTCTCGGGGCGGTTCACGCCGATGCGGAGCCCCTTGAAATCCTCGGCGGCCTTGAGCTCGCGGTCGAACGAGTCGAGCGCGCAGATCTCCGAGCCGTTGAGGATGGTGCCGCCGAAGATGTAGGCCTTCGCGCCCTGCGACACGTAGGTGCAGGCGGGCACGACGCCGAACAGGTCCATGTCCAGCTGGTTGCTCGTGAGCGCGGTCATGGCGTCGTTGAGCGCGATCTGCTGGAACTCCACGTCGCAGCCCTCTTCTTCGAAGTAGCCCAGCTTGTCGGCCACGATGGCGGGGGCGATCTTGATGAGCTTGCCCGTAACGCCGCACACGAGGTGCTCGCCCTTGCCCTGGGTCAGGTAGTCCTGGGACGCCTCGTCGGCCGGCCCCTCGGCCTTCGTCTCGGCCTGGGGTGCCTGGCCGCCGCAGCCGGCGAGGCCGAGGCCCAGCACAGAAGCCGCCGCCACGCCCGAGAGCGCGCAGAAACTACGTCGCGTAAAGTTCATAGTGCATCCTCCTCATCGATTGGCACCGTGGAGGCGACCGCGCCTCGCAAGTTGCACCCTGCATCCCTCATAGGATACCGTATACTACTAGACCTAATCCTATAATAGCTTATCACAAGTATCTGGGGAAGGGAACGACGTTTGGCGAGCGTTCCGAACCGGGGTTCCCGCAAAGAAGGACCCGCTCCAAAGCCCCCTCCATTTTTTGCAGCGAGGGCCCCGTTTCCGGGGCCCTCGGGCAGTGCGATGACAGCGAGGCTCGTCGTGCGTCCAGCGCTACACCTCGCGCTCCACCACGGCGGCGATGGCGTGGGCGTGACGGTCGGCTTCCTCGGCGCTGGCAGCCTCCACCATGACGCGGACGACGGGCTCGGTACCGCTCGGGCGCAGCAGCACGCGGCCGGAATCGCCGAGCTCGGCCTCGGCGGCCTGCACGGCGGCGGCCACGGCGGCGTTGTCGTCCACGGCGTGCTTGTCGTTCACGTGCACGTTCACGAGCGTTTGCGGGAAGCGCGTCATCACGGCGGCTGCGTCGGCGATGGATTTGCCGGCGCGTTTGCAGGCCGCGAGGAACTGCAGCGCCGTGACCAGGCCGTCGCCCGTGGAATTGTGCTCGAGGAAGATCATATGGCCGCTCTGCTCGCCGCCCAGGACGAAGCCGCCCTCGCGCATGGCCTCCAGCACGTAGCGGTCGCCCACCTTCGTCTGGACGAGCTCGATGCCCGCGTCACGCATCGCATGCGCGAGGCCCAGGTTGCACATGACGGTGGACACGGCGGTGTTGCCGGCCAGGAGCCCGCGCTCCTTGAGGTCGATGGCGCACACGGCCTCAACCACGTCGCCGTCTATCTCGTTGCCGTGGGCGTCCACCAGCATGACGCGGTCCGCGTCGCCGTCGTGGGCGATACCCACGTCCGCGCCGATCTCGGCCACGAGGTCGCGCACGGGGCCCAGATGGGTGGAGCCGCACTGCACGTTGATGTCGGTGCCGTCGAAGTCCTCGTTAACGACCGTGACGTGCGCGCCCAGGCGGCGCAGCGCCTCGGCGCTTGTCATGCACGAGGCGCCGTGGCCCACGTCGAGCGCCACCTTGAGGCCCGCAAGGTCGATGCCCTCGTCGGCCACGGTCGCCACGGCGTGCGCGATGTAGAGCTCGCAGGCGTCGTCCACCGGCAGGGCCACGCCCACGGCGTCGCCGGCCGGCAGCTCCTCGGCCGCGGCACCGCCCTTCGCCACGAACGACTCGATCTCGTCCTCCACCGCATCCGGCAGCTTGAAGCCCTGGGCGTCGAACAGCTTGATGCCGTTGTACTCGGGCGGGTTGTGCGAGGCCGAGATGACGATGCCGCCGTCGCAATGCAGCTCGCGCACGAGCAGCGCGATAGCGGGCGTCGGGATGATGCCGGCCAGAAGCGCTGTGCCGCCCATCGACATGATGCCGGCCGCCACGGCCGATTCCAGCATGTCGCCCGAAAGGCGCGTGTCCTTGCCGATGAGGATGGTCTTGCCCTGGAACGCCACGGCCGCCTGGCCGAGCTTGAAGGCGAGGTCGCACGTGAGCTGCGTGTTCGCCACCCCGCGAACCCCGTCGGTCCCGAAAAGTCGTGCCATGTTACTTCCCCCTTTTCACGTGTTCGTCGTGGAGGCGGACGGCGCCTTGCGGGCGCTCCGCGTCGGTCATGCGGGTGTTGAGCTCGGCGGCGAACTCGTCGAGGCCGATGCCGTAGCGCTCCAGCGCCACCAGCAGGTGGTACACCACGTCGGCCGCCTCGTAGCGCAGATGATCCACCGCCGCATCGTACTCGGGCGGCAGCTCCACGGAAAGCGCGTCGTCCGCGTCCGCACCGGCGACCGCCAGCGTGGCGGCGAGCGACGAGCAGGCCCAGGACTCCACGTCCTTGGCGGCGAGCGCCGTCTCGCCCGCCTCCTCCATGACCTTCTTCAGCACCTCGTCGGCCGGGCCGGAGAGCAGGCGGTGCGTGTAGCTCTCCTCCCCCGCTTCGCGTCGCTCTGCGATGGTGGCCGCGAGCGCCTCGAGCGTGGCCCCGATCTGCGAGGCGGGCGGCACCTCGCCGGCCGGAAGGTAGGTTTTATCGGACATGTCGTGCCTTTCGATCTCTTGAACCTGACAGGGCGCCGCATGAAGAGGGGGCGCGCCTTGGCGCGCCCCCGATTGCTACTCTTCGATGTCGTCGTCCTCGGCATCTTCGGAGGAGGATTCCTCGTCCTCCTTGGTGGCCAGGCCGAAGCCGAGCGAGCCCACGGAGCCCAGCAGGGCGTCCAGCTCCTCCAGGTTGCGCTGGTAGGAGCGGGGCGGCAGGGCCTCGCCCAGCATGTCCTCGCCCTCGGTGTTGAAGGTCGGGGGCTCGTCGCCGCCGATGAGGATGGTGTCGTCAGGCGAGAACACCATATCCAAGAGCTGCGACATGTCGTCGCTCGTGGCGGCGAGGTCGTCCTCGATCACGTGCGAGAGGCCGCGTTCCGCCAACCCCTCCTTCAGCTCCTCGATGGCCTTCACGCCGATGCCCTCGATGCGCAGCAGGTCCTCCTCGGTGTGGCCCACGAGGTCGGCCACCGTCTCGATGCCCGCCTCGCTGAACTTGTTGGCCCAGCGCTGCGACACGCCCAGGTCGTCGTAGATGTACAGGCGCGCGTCCTCGTCGGACAGCTGAGGGCCACGGTGCCCGAGCGACAGGCCGCTGTAGTAGCTGCCGTAGTTCGTGCCCATGTTGAGGTAGCCGTCGCCGTCAAGCGACCAGTCCTGCGGCTGGGGCAGCAGCTCCTCGATCTCGCGGAGCGCCTCAGGGGCGAAGTCGGGCAGGTTCTCGCCCTGCACGCCGGAAACCGGGCGGCCCTTGTAGGTGAGCCCCACCTCGCGGTAGCGCGGAAGGCCCGTGCCCGCCGGGATGGGCTTGCCGATGATGACGTTCTCCTTGAGGCCGGCCAGGTGGTCGGTCTTGCCCTCGATGGCGGCATCGGTGAGCACCTTGGTGGTCTCCTGGAAGGAGGCCGCCGACAGGAACGAGTCCGTGGCGAGCGACGCCTTGGTGATGCCCAGCAAGAGCGGCTGGCCCACGGGCGGCTCCTTGCCCTCGGCGATGAGGCGGTTGGCCTCGTCCTCGAACTCGAAGCGGTTGACCTGGCGGCCCGGCAGGTAGTCGGAGTCGCCGGCGTCCGTCACGGCCACCTTGCGCAGCATCTGGCGCGAGATGACCTCGATGTGCTTGTCGTTGATGTCCACGCCCTGGCTCACGTACACGCCCTGGACCTGGCTCACGATGTAGCGCAGCGTGGTGTTCGGGTCGGTGAGGCGCAGCAGGTCGTGCGGGTTCACCGAGCCCTTGGTGAGCTGCTGGCCCACGTGTACCTCGCACCCGTCCGTCACGCCAGGCAGCATCTGGGCGCGGGCGCTCACCACGTACTCGCGGAAGTTGCCCTGCTGGTCGTGGATCGTGAGGGTCTTGGACTGCTTGTCGCCCGCGATCTGCAGCGTGCCGGAGATCTCCGCGAGCACCGCAAGGCCCTTGGGCTTGCGCGCCTCGAACAGCTCCTGGACACGGGGAAGACCGTGGGTGATGTCCTCGCCGGCGACGCCGCCGGTGTGGAACGTGCGCATGGTGAGCTGGGTGCCCGGCTCGCCGATGGACTGGGCTGCGATGATGCCCACCGCCGTGCCGATATTCACCGGGCGGCTCGTGGCGAGGTCCCAGCCATAGCACTTCTGGCACACGCCATGCTCGGCATGGCAGGTCATGACCGTGCGGATGACCACCGTGTCGATGCCGGCCTCGTCCATGGCGCGCAGCTGGTCCATGCGCTCCACGTACTCGCCCGCGGCCAGTACTACCGTGCCGTCGGCGCCCTTGGCGTCCTCCAGCAGGCAGCGGCCGATGAGGTTGTCGTCCACCTCGCCCTTGTCGTTGTGCAGCGGGTAGGGCACGCCGTCGGTCGTCCCGCAGTCGATCTCGCGGATGATGACGTCCTGGGCCACGTCCACCAGGCGGCGGGTCAGGTAGCCCGAGTCGGCGGTACGCAGCGCGGTGTCGGCGAGGCCCTTGCGGGCGCCGTGCGTGGAGATGAAGTACTCCAGAACCGACAGGCCCTCGCGGAAGTTCGCCTTGATGGGTCGGTCGATGATCTCGCCCTTCGGGTCGGACATCAGGCCGCGCATGCCGGCCAGCTGGCGGATCTGCTTGATGTTGCCTCGGGCGCCGGAGAACGCCATCATGTAGATGGGGTTGAACTTGTCGAAGTTCTCGGCCATGGCCTCGCCGACCTCTTCGTTGGCGGCGTTCCAGATGTCCACGACCTGCTTGTGGCGCTCCTCCTGGCTCATGAGGCCCATCTCGTAGTCCTCGTCGATGGCCGCGACCTTCTCGTCGGCGGCCGCCAGGATCTCTCCCTTGTTCGGCGGCACCGTGGCGTCGTACACCGACACGGTGACGCCGGCGCGCGTGGCGTAGTGGAAGCCCGCGTCCTTGAGGCCGTCCAGGATAGGCGGCACGCTGGACAGCTCGTAGCGGTTGCACACGTCCTCCACGAGACGGCTGATCTCCTTCTTGTTCATCTCGTAGTTGAGGTACGGGTAGTCCTCGGGCAGCACGTTGTTGAACGTGATGCGGCCGATGGTGGTCTCGATGCGCTCGCCGGCCTCGTGGTCCTCGAACGTGTTATACGCCGTGGCCACCTGCGTGTCCTTGGAAAGGCGCACCCAGATCTTGGCCTGCAGGTCCAGCTCGGCTCGCGCGTCGTAGGCGTTCATGGCGTCGTCGAAGTCGATGAACGCGCGGCCCTCGCCCTCGAAGCCGTCGCGGGCGGCCGTGAGGTAGTACAGGCCGATGATCATGTCCTGCGTGGGCACGGTCAGCGGACGGCCGTGGGCCGGCGACTTGATGTTGTTGGCGGAGAGCATGAGCACGCGGGCCTCGGCCTGCGCCTCGGCGCCCAACGGCACGTGCACGGCCATCTGGTCGCCGTCGAAGTCGGCGTTGAAGGCGGTGCAGACCAGCGGGTGCAGCTTGATGGCCTTGCCCTCGACCAGCACCGGCTCGAAGGCCTGGATGCCCAGGCGGTGCAGCGTGGGGGCGCGGTTCAGCAGCACGGGGTGTTCCGTGATGACCTCTTCGAGCACGTCCCACACGTAGCTGGCGCCGCGGTCCACGGAGCGCTTGGCCGCCTTGATGTTGGCGGCGTACTCAAGCTCCACCAGGCGCTTCATGACGAAGGGCTTGAACAGCTCCAACGCCATCTGGCTCGGCAGGCCGCACTGGTGCAGCTTCAGCTGCGGGCCCACGACGATGACCGAACGGCCGGAGTAGTCCACGCGCTTGCCCAGCAGGTTCTGGCGGAAGCGGCCCTGCTTGCCCTTGAGCATGTCGGAGAGCGACTTCAGCGGGCGGTTGCCCGGGCCTGTGACGGGGCGGCCGCGGCGGCCGTTGTCGAACAGGCTGTCGACGGCCTCCTGCAGCATGCGCTTCTCGTTGTTGACGATGATCTCGGGAGCGCCCAGGTCCAGCAGGCGCTTCAGGCGGTTGTTGCGGTTGATGACGCGGCGGTACAGGTCGTTGAGGTCGCTCGTGGCGAAGCGGCCGCCGTCCAGCTGCACCATGGGGCGCAGGTCGGGCGGGATGACCGGGATGACATCCAGGATCATGTCCGTGGGCTTGTTCGTGGACTTCAGGAACGCGTCGACCACCTTGAGGCGCTTGATGGCCTTGGCGCGCTTCTGTCCCTTGCCGTTGGCGATGGTCTCGCGCAGCTCCTCGGCCACGGCGGCCAGGTCCATGGCGTCCAGCAGATCGCGCACGGACTCGGCGCCCATGCCGCCCGTGAAGTAGTCGCGGTAGTTCAGGCGCATCTCGCGGTAGAGGGCCTCGTCGGGCACGAGCTGCTTCGGCTCGATCTTCATGAAGGCGTCGAACGCGTCCTGGCGCAGGGCCTTGCGCTCGTTGAACTCCTCGTAGATGTCGGCGATCTCCTCGTCGACCTCCTCGGGCGTCAGGCGCTCGTCCTCGTCGACCTCGTCCACGAAGTCGTCGTCCTCGGGCACGTAGCTCGTGGACAGCTTGCGCGTGGCCTCGATGAGGCGGTCGCGCTCGGCGTCCAGCTCCTCGAGGTCGGCGGCCAGCTCGTCGCGCAGCTCGTCGGCGTCCTCCTCGCGGGCCTCCTTGTCAACCGAGGTCACGATGGAGGAGGCGAAGTACAGCACCTTCTCCAGCTCTTTCGGCGGGATGTCCAGCAGGTAGCCCAGGCGCGAGGGCGAGCCCTTGAAGTACCAGATATGGCTCACCGGCGCGGCCAGCTCGATGTGGCCCATGCGCTCGCGGCGCACTTTGCTGCGCGTGACCTCCACGCCGCAGCGCTCGCACACGATGCCCTTGAAGCGCACGCGCTTGTACTTGCCGCAGGCGCACTCCCAGTCCTTCGTGGGGCCGAAGATCTTCTCGCAGAACAGGCCGTCCTTCTCGGGCTTGAGCGTGCGGTAGTTGATGGTCTCGGGCTTCTTCACCTCGCCGCGCGACCAGCCGCGCACGTCCTCGGCGTTGGCAAGCGAAATACGCAGGGCGTCGAAATTGGTAACGTCGAATTCCGTCGTCATCTATCGCTCCTCCCCATCCCCGATGAGGTCGTTCGTTCCATTGTCGTCAGAGATGTCTCCCATGAGCTCTCCCAGTTCGGCGGCGATGTCGTCGAGAGCGTTCGCCGCATCTTCCTCGGTCTTGCGCGCGTCGGCCGCGATGGCCTCGAACAGCGCGCGGTCTCCGTCTTCCTGCCCCTCGGACTCCACCGTCACGTCGATGGTCTGGTGGTCGTGGCCCTCGAGCTCCACGTTCAGGCACAGGGACTTCATTTCCTTCACCAGCACCTTGAAGGACTCGGGCACCTCGGCGGCCGGGATGTTCTCGCCCTTGACGATGGACTCGTAGGACTTGACGCGGCCGGCGGTGTCGTCGGACTTCACGGTGAGGATCTCCTGCAGCACGTTGGACGCGCCGTAGGCGTAGAGCGCCCACACTTCCATCTCGCCGAAGCGCTGGCCGCCGAACTGCGCCTTGCCGCCCAGCGGCTGCTGGGTGATCAGGCTGTAGGGGCCGGTGGAGCGGGCGTGGATCTTGTCGTCGACCATGTGGCCGAGCTTCAGGATGTAGCTCTGGCCGACCGTGATGGGCTCGCGGAACTTCTCGCCCGTGCGGCCGTCGTAGAGCCACGTCTTGCCCGTGCGGGACAGCTGCGGCACGAACTCGTCGCGCGCCTTGTCGCCGTACTTGGCGTGGTTGATGTTGATGAGGTTGCGGTTCGCCTTCTCGATGGCATCGGAGATCTCGCGCTCCGTGGCGCCGTCGAACACGGGCGTGGCCACGTGCATCGGGCCCTCGACCACGGCGTCCGTCTCCTCCGCGTCGTCCCAGCCCCACTTCGCGGCCCAGCCCAGGTGGTTCTCCAGCAGCTGGCCCACGTTCATACGGGAGGGAACGCCGAGCGGGTTCAGGATGACGTCGATGGGGGTGCCGTCGGCCAGGTAGGGCATGTCCTCCAGCGGCAGCACGCGGGAGATGACGCCCTTGTTGCCGTGGCGGCCGGACAGCTTGTCGCCCTGCTGCACCTTGCGCTTCTGCGCCACGTAGATGCGCACGAGCTCGTTCACGCCGGGGGCCAGCTCGTCGCCGGCCGCGCGGCTGAAGCGCGCCATGCCGATGACGCGGCCGCCGGAGCCGTGGGGCACCTTGAGGGACGTGTCGCGCACCTCGCGGGCCTTCTCGCCGAAGATGGCGCGCAGCAGGCGCTCCTCGGCCGTGAGCTCCGTCTCGCCCTTCGGCGTGACCTTGCCCACCAGCACGTCGCCCGGGAACACCTCGGCGCCCACGCGGATGATGCCGTCGGCGTCCAGGTCGGAGATCATGTCGTCGGAGATGTTCGGGATCTCGCGGGTGATCTCCTCGGGGCCGAGCTTCGTGTCGCGCGCGTCGATCTCGTACTCGGAGATATGGATGGACGTGAGCAGGTCCTCGGACACCACGCGCTCGGACACGATGATGGCATCCTCGTAGTTGTAGCCTTCCCACGGCATGTAGGCCACCATGAGGTTCTGGCCGAGCGCGAGCTCGCCGCCGTCGCAGCTGGGGCCGTCGGCCAGCACGTCGCCCTTCTGCACCTCGTCGCCCTTGCGCACGATCGGGCGGTGGTTGATGCAGCCCGACTGGTTGGAGCGCTGGAACTTCGGCACGAGGTACTCGTCGTACTCGCCGTCGTCGTTCAGGATGATGATGGTCTGGCCGTCCACGTAGTCCACGACGCCCGGGTTCTGGGCGACGAGGATCTCGCCGGAGTCCACCGCGATGCGATGCTCGATGCCGGTGCCCACGAGCGGCGCGTTCGGGCGCAGCAGCGGCACGGCCTGGCGCTGCATGTTCGAGCCCATGAGGGCGCGGTTCGCGTCGTCGTGCTCGAGGAACGGGATGAGCGAGGTTGCCACCGACACCATCTGGCGCGGGGACACGTCCATGTAGTTCACCTGGCTGGGCGGCAGCTCGTCGGGCTCGCCGAACACGCCGTTGGCGTCCTTCGTGCGGCAGAGCACGCGGGCAGCCACATGGAACTCGCCGTTCTCGTCGAACGTGCCGAACTGGCGCGTCTCGGGGTCGAACAGGTCGTTCGCCTGGGCGATGACGTAGTTCTCCTCCTCGTCGGCCGTGAGGTAGTCCACGTCGTCGGTGACCTTGCCGTCCACGACGCGGCGGTACGGGGTCTCGATGAAGCCGTAGGGGTTGATGCGGGCGTAGGTTGCCAGCGAGCCGATGAGGCCGATGTTCGGGCCTTCAGGCGTCTCGATGGGGCACATACGGCCGTAGTGGGACGTATGGACGTCGCGCACCTCGAAGCCGGCGCGCTCGCGGGACAGGCCGCCCGGGCCGAGGGCCGACAGGCGGCGCTTGTGCGTGATGCCGGCGGCGGGGTTCGTCTGGTCCATGAACTGGGACAGCTGCGAGGAGCCGAAGAACTCCTTGATGGCCGCCACGATGGGGCGGATGTTCACCAGGGACTGCGGCGTGATCTCGTCGGGCTCCTGCATGCTCATGCGCTCGCGCACGACGCGCTCCATGCGAGACAGGCCGATGCGGAACTGGTTCTGGATGAGCTCGCCCACCGTGCGGATGCGGCGGTTGCCGAAGTGGTCGATGTCGTCGGTCTGGAAGTCCTCGGCGCCGGCGTGCAGGCCCACGATGTACTGCATCGTGCGCACGATGTCGTCGTCGGTGAGCGTGGAGGCCTCGTAGTCCGGGTCGAAGCCCAGCTTCTTGTTGATCTTGTAGCGGCCGACCTTCGCCAGGTCGTAGCGCTGCGGGTTGAAGAACAGGCCCTCGAGGAGCGTGCGGGCGGAGTCGATGGTGGGCGGCTCGCCGGGACGGAAGCGCTTGTACAGCTCGATGAGCGACTCCTCCTTCGTGGTGGCCGGGTCGCGGTCGAGCGTGCGCAGCACCATCTCGTCGGAGCCGAGGAGCTCGATGATCT
The DNA here is from genome assembly GCF_030418435.1 of Gordonibacter sp. RACS_AR49. Taxonomy (NCBI): domain Bacteria; kingdom Bacillati; phylum Actinomycetota; class Coriobacteriia; order Eggerthellales; family Eggerthellaceae; genus Gordonibacter; species Gordonibacter sp. RACS_AR49. The sequence goes on from NZ_JAIUDM010000001.1 coordinate 161,115, forward strand.
CCTCGCGCGTCTCGGCCAGGCCGAGGGCGCGCACGAGCAGCGTGGCCGGCTGCTTGCGCTTGCGGTCGATGCGCACGGACAGGATGTCGCGCTTGTCGGTCTCGAACTCGAGCCACGCACCGCGGCTCGGGATGACCTTCGCGTTGTAGATGGTCTTGTCGGACGTCTTGTCGCGCTCGGCGGCGAAGTAGACGCCCGGGGAGCGCACGAGCTGGGACACAACGACGCGCTCGGTGCCGTTGATGATGAAGGTGCCGCGCGGCGTCATGAGCGGGAAGTCGCCCATGAACACGTCCTGCTCCTTGATCTCGCCCGTCTCGCGGTTGATGAAGCGGATCTCCACGAACAGCGGCGCCTGGTAGGAGACGTCCTTCTCCTTGCACTCGTCCACCGTGTACTTGGGCTCGCCGAACTCGTGCTTGCCGAACTCGACGCACATGTCCTTCGTCGAGTTCTCGATGGGGCTGATGTCGTGGAAGGCCTGCGCGAGGCCCTCGCCCTTGAAAAACTCGAAGCTGTCGGTCTGGATGGCTATGAGGTTGGGGACGTCCATGACGTCCGGAATCTTGGCGAAGCTGCGGCGGTTCCTGTAAAGGCTGGTGGGAGCGCTGTTTTTTGCTTGGGCCACGAGGCTTTTCCTCCTTCAAGAAAATCCGTGAAACTGCGAAAAGTCGCAATTTCTAAAAATACTTCGGTTGTCAAGAGGTGTCAAGGAAAATTTTTACGAACTGTGGTGATTTGCTGTAGTTTCATGGGTTTAGCTGGGGAAATGGCGAGGAAACTTTTTGGTGGCGCGAAGGGTTTCGGTGCGTTGCGCACGCCCGCCGAGCGGAAGGTCGAAAGCGCGGGTGCATGCGGGGAGGGGCGAGCGGCGCATCGGGAGGACTCGGGGGGAGGTGACCGCATGCGCCGGGGCGGTCCCCTGCACGCGAGCAATCGGCCGGCGATTCACTGATAGGGGCGTCTCTGCGCGTATGTGGCCGGCCAGCGGGGTGTCTCAGCGCTGTGCGGGAGCTTCTGTACGAGGTGTCTCTGCGCGCATGCGGCCGGCTGACGGGAGGGGCGTTTCCGCTCGCGTGCGGCCGGCCGGCGGGGCGTCTTCGCGCCGTGCGGGAGCTTCTGCACGAGGTGTCCTCTTTTTCGGCGGGTTTTGCCAAAATATGGACGGTTTGGCAATCTCGACCCTATCGTTTCGCTTGCAAATCGCAGACGCTTTTCAAGCCTTTTAAAGTTTCACCAGTTCAGATAGCAGATGAGCGCTGTAAGCCAGAGGAGCACGCTGTGGTCGATTGCCAAACCGGTCCGTTATTGACGCTTGACAGCCTCTGGGCCGACATGCGCTCGCGACCGCACGTTCCGCCTTCTCTAATGGGCGCCCCGTGCGATGGCGTGAGATCAAGCAGGATGCGGCTTGAAGCGGAATACGACCCGCGGCGCACCGCGAAATCGGCAGGACGCAGCCTACCCGGAGCACTGCGCCGCCTCGTCCGCCGGGGTTGCCTGGTAGCGCTCCAGCAACTCGCAGGGCTGGTAGCTCAGCTTGTTCTCGCGCAGGCCGGGAAGGCCCAGGTCCTCCTCAAGGTTGAGGTACTCGGCGCGGGGGGCCACGGTGCGGGCCAGCTCGCGCAGGAGGGCGCGCCAGATATAGCGGAAGTCCAGGTTGCCCTTGAGCACCATGACGTCGAAGGCGCCGCCAGGCAGGAGGGACCCGTAGGCGTAGCCCTGCACGTCGCCGGCGATGCGCAGCAGGATGCCCTCCAGGCCCAAGGCCTCGAAATGGTCCAGGTCGAGCGCGATCTTGCGGTGTTCCAACTCCAGGGGGTGCTCCTCGGTGCCGCGGCGGCGGCTCCCGTCGTGCCAGGCCTGCTGGAACGCGCGCAGCTCATCGAGGCAGGCGGGGACAATGGGCTCGAAGGACACCTCATCGCCGTAGAGCTGGAAGAACTTGTTCGTCTCGCGGCGCTTCTTCGCGAGCGCCGGACCCGCGTAGGCGGCGATGTCCCGAGTGCGGTAGAGGTAGTCGGCGAAGGCGCGGTCGGTGGAAAATGCGAACATGCCGGACAGCGCCTCCTCGAGGCGCTGGCGCTGCGAGGGAGTGACGCCCACGAGCACGGGCCGCTCCCCCGTCCGGGCCGCCTCCTCCAGCAGGCGGCCGGCATCGGCGACGACGTCCTTCCCGCCGAGCGGCGGGTAGTATGCCACGGCCCCCGGAAGCCGGCGGGTCTGGCGCACGTGCAGCGCGCGCCCCTCGAGGCGAACCTCCGTGCCGTACTTCTCCGTAAGCGAGTACAGGTTGGCGAACCCGAGCGCGGAGTCGTTGCGCCCGAGCGGGGCAAGCACCTGATCGACGGCGTCTTTGTCGGCAAGCTGCAGCGTTCTGTATTCCATGGATCACTTTCCTCGGGGTTTCTCCTCAACGGTGCCGGCGGGCACCGGCACCCTAGTGTAGACGAATGCACCCCGGGGGAACAGCCTCAAGTTCGCAACGGCCACCGGCACCCTTCCCGCCCCCACGAGGCGGCGAAAGGGGGTACACTGTCAACCAACCGTAGAAAGGTCCTGCCATGTACCGCAAGACGCTGCGCATCAACCTGTTCGGCATCGAGCCGCCCGTGGAGGAGGCCCTGCGCCGCGCGGCGCCCCTCGATCGGTTCGAGCATGCAGTCGAGGCCTTCCCCACTGTGGACGGCGAGGCATTCTGCAGCTGCGACATCGCGGTCGTCGACCTGCGGCTCTTCGCCGGCTCGCCGGGCGGGGCCCGGCCGTCGCGCTGCCTTGCGGACCTCGCGGCGAGACGGCGCGAGCGGCTCGACACGTTCTACAGCGCCGTGGCGGTCGTAGCCGACGCCGCCGAGGCAGCGCGCTGGACGCCGGAGGACTACCGGGTGATCGACGCGCTGTGGACGGGCCCGCTCGACGGGACGCGGGCCGCATTCGAGCTCGCCCGGCTGCAACGGTCGGCGAAGCGCGACGCCGACCTGGCCCTCGCGCAGCAGTACCTCGACACCGCCATCGACTCCATCCCCGAGCTCGTGTGGTTCAAGGACGCGCACGGCGCCCACCTCAAGGTGAACGACGCGTTCTGCGAGACGGTGGGCAAGACGAAGGACCAGGTGGAAGGCCGAGGACACTACTATATATGGGACATCACGCCCGACGAGTACGCGCAGGGCGAGTTCGTGTGCCTGGAATCCGAGGAGGAGACCATGCGCTCGAACACGACGCTCCTGTTCGACGAGCAGGTGAAGACGAGAGGCGGCATGCGCCAGTTCAAGACGTACAAGACGCCGCTCATAGACTACGACGGCTCCGTCATGGGCACTGTCGGCGTGGCCCACGATGTGACGGACCTGGGAAACATCAGGACCGAGCTGGAGATATTCATCGACTCGATGCCCTACGCCGTCGTGGTGCTCGACAACGAGGGCGCCATCGTCAACATCAACGAGCGCGCCGAGGACTATTTCGACGTAAGACGCGAGCGCGTGGTAGGCGGCAACTTCGACCGCTGGCGGCGCATCGTGCTGGGCGATGCCGTGGTGGACGCGAACGATTTCGAGGATTCGTCCTTCTTCACGGCATCCATCCGCGGGGAGTCGAAGACGTTCGAGGTCAACGAGCGCGCCATCCTCGACGTGTTCGGCAACGCGACAGGGGTGCTGCGCATCTACCGCGACGTGACGAACGAGCGGAAACTCGAGCAGCGCGTGATAGCCGCCGCACGCACCGACTACCTGACCGGGCTGTACAACCGGCGCTACTTCTACGAGCACGTGGAGGAGCATCGCGGCAACCAGCCGGTCACGCTCATCACGTTCGACCTGGACGATTTCAAGAACATCAACGACCGCTACGGCCATGCGGCCGGCGACGCGGCACTCGGCATGACGGCGAAGATGCTGCGGGAGGCGTTTCCCGACGGGTTCGTGGTGCGCTGGGGCGGCGACGAGTTCGTGGTAGCGCTCATGGGAGAGCGGTCGACCGAGCGGACGGAGGCGACCGTGCGCGCGCTGCTCGCGGAGCTCGCGCACGAGTCCGCGGCAGACGGGAACGCCTGGGCGGTCACGGCGAGCGCCGGCATAGCCGCCACCGACGACCCAGGGCTGCCCATCGACGCCCTCATCAGAAAGAGCGACGAGGCGCTCTACCGCGCCAAGCGCGAGGGCGCCTCGCCGTGCGTGGCCGGCCCAGACCCGGCCTGAGGGACGGGCTGGTGGGATGCCAGCCGCAGCGCAAGGCCCCGGAGGGCCAGGCGATGAGTCCGGCACCTGCCTTGCTATGCCTTCTCCACCCTGAAGTCGCCGCTGGCCAGATGCACCTTTATGGCGGTGGAGCCGTCGCCGTGCACGTACGAGCCGCCTTGCTGCATGGTCTCGAAGGCGCTGGAGAAGCTGCCCGACGCCTTGCTGACCTTGGCCGTGAAGCCCGTGTCGGCAGGCAGGGCCACACTCACCTGGCCGCTGGCCAGATCCGAGTCCACCTGCCTCGGGGCCACGCCCTGGCAGACGACGTCCAGCTGGCCCGACGCCGTCTTCGTGCTCACGCGCTCGGAGAACGAGCCCTCGGCGCGCACCTGGCCGCTGGCCACGTCCACGTCGAGCGAGGCGGCGGCGAGGCCGTCTGCGTCGATCTCGCCCGACGCCAGCTTGAACCGGAGCGTGTCGCAGCCGATGCCGGCCACTCGGTAGTAGCCCGACGCGCCGTCGACGGTCACGGTGCCGAGGCTTTTCGCGTAACGCTCGGGGATGCGCACCTCGAGGCGCTTCTGCCCCAGCGCGAAACACGACCACCAGCTGCCGTAATCCACCTTGAGCGTGCCGCCGGACACGCTCCAGCGCATCTGCTGCGCCTTCGTAAGACCGGTGGGGGCCGTTTCCACGAGCTCGATAACGTCGCCTGCCCCGTCGTCGACCACCGAGATGTCCACCGAGCCGGCCGCCCAGCTGACGGACAGGTTCTTCACGCCGTTCGCGTCCACGCTTGCATTGCCCATTTCCGTTCCCCCTCCGAAGTAGATTCCCTGCGAGCATCCGCGCATCGACCCCACGCCCGCCACGGCAAACAGCAGCAGGGCCAACAAGACGATGAGCGCTATCTTGACATACGACGACCGGGTGAGCCTTGTCATGTTCACCACCCGCCCTTACCGGCGCCCGGCCCGATAGTTCGGGTCGTTCTCGATGATGCGGGCTATCCAGTAGTACAGAGGGATGGTGAGGAAGATCACCCAGGCAGGATGCCAGGCCCCGAAGAGGAACCCGACGAGCAGGAACAGGATGACGCACAGCACGGGATAAGGGAACGTCATCCACGGGCTGTGGCGACGGCGTCCGTCCGGCGCGTCGTAGGAGCCCGCCGGCTGCTGCGGCGGGACGGAGGCGCCGTAGCCGGGTTGCTGCACCGGCGCGTAGCCGTGCGGCGGAGGCGGCACGGGCGCGCCGGTGCAGGGATGCGGGGCGGGGCCGGTCGACCCCGCTGCCGCCGACGCGGCGTCCGGCTGGGATGGGGCTGCCGGGCGAGCACCCGCCTCGTGGAAGGGAGAGCCGGGCTGGCAGGCCGTCGCCGATGCCGCCGACTGCCGCGGAGCAGATGCAGGAGCCGACTGCTGGGCCGGCGCGGACGCCGTTTGCGACGTGGCCGGTTGCGTCGATTGCCGGGTTTCCGGACGGGCTGCCGCCTGGGCCGCAGCAGCCGCGGCGGCGGCAGTCGCGGCGGCTGCTGCGGCAGCCGTGGCAGCCTCGCGCGCCTCGACCTCGGCGGAGGCGGCACGGTCGGACGACTCGAACGTCACGTCGTCGGCGATGTCCGCCTCCACGCGCACGAGCTCGTCGAGCGTGACGCCGTACAGGTCGGCGAGCGCGATGAGGTTGCCCGTGTCGGGCGACGACTCGGCGCGCTCCCACTTCGACACGGCCTGGCGCGACAACCCCAGCCGCGCAGCCAGCTCTTCCTGGCTGAAGCCCTTCTCGCGCCTCATCTCGGCTAGGCGTTGGGCGATTTCGACGTTCATGAACGATCCCTTTCTCGGCGTTGGCGTCATGCGAACCTCTTTCTCGCCCTCCAGTGTGCGGTAGCGTGGCTGGTTGCACCAGCATCTCTGGTAACCATTTTACGCAACCGCCGGTTGCCTCCCTGTGTGAAAGGGGATTTTGTGACAAAGCGCGCCGAAACCCATGACATTTGTCATGGGGCGCTCATGCAGGAGAGGCAGGACGCCTCAGCGGGTGCTGTCGCGCAGAGCCTTGAGCTTCGCCAGGGTGGACGGGTCGATGCGGGAGGCCACGGTATTCTTCTCGGCCACCTTCGGGGTCTCGTCGAGGCGGGCGTCGTCGTAGTAGCGGTCGACCTCCAGGCTGAAGCCGTTCGCGCTCATGCGGTCCACGCCGAAGCCGAACACGGTGTCCTGGATGGTGGCGTCGCTCGTGACCACGAGCGTCTCCACCTGGCGCTCGCGCGCGTCGTGCGCGAGCTTCTCGATGACCTTGTCGGCCGACTGGCCGGACGGGCTGAACATGATGCGCACGCCACCCACGCTCTCGGCCTCGCCCGTGGAGAACTCGTTGCGGCCGCCGTCGAACACGATGATGGCGCGCCAGTCGCGGCCGGCGTAGTTCACCACGTCGTTGATGAGGCGCTCGCGCGCCGTGTTGAACGCGTCATCGGTGTAGTCGGGCCCCGTGATCTCGCGGTAGCGGCTCCCCGACCGCAGCACGTTGTACCCGTCCACGATCAGCAGTTTTTTGCGTTGCTTGGGCAATGCTCTCGACTCCCGTTAGCTTCCATCCGATTCGCACGGAGCGCGAACTTTACCGCGCTGGTCCTGTTGCCGAACCGCCCAGGTTGGCGCAGTAAGTCAGCGAGGGCGGCCGTGGTGCCCGGAATTCGCGGGATCGCGGGGGCGAAGCGTACTTCGGTACGCGAGCCCCCGGGATCGTGCGAAGGCCGGGTGCCACGGCCGGCCGCCCCCTTCGGGGACTTGCTTCGCGGCGCAGCATGTCGGCTGCGTTCCGGCGGCCGGCAGGCCGCCGGAACTCTAGTAGTTCTGCCTGAGCCACTCGTACATGCAGGCGGTGGAGGCCTGCGCCACGTTCAGGGAGGCCACCTCGCCCATCTGGGGCAGCTTCACCAGGAAGTCGCAGCTCTCCTTCACCACGCGGGACAGGCCCTCGGATTCGTTCCCCATGACGAGGGCGATCTTGCCTTTCAGGTTCGAGCGCCAGATCACGTCGTCTGCCTGCTCGCTGGCTCCCGCCACCCAGAAGCCGCGCTCCTTGAGGCGTGCCATGACCTGCACGAGGTTCGGCACCTGTGCCACGGGCATGTGCGCGATGGCGCCCGCCGAGCTCTTGTAGGTGGAGGCATCCACCTTCGCGCTGCGCTTGTTGGGAATGACCAGGCCGCACGCGCCCACGGCCTCGGCGCTGCGGGCGATGGCGCCCAGGTTGCCGGCGTCGGTGAGGTGGTCGAGGATGACCACGAGCGCGCGGCCCCCGTTCCCCTCGGCATAAACCTCGGCAGCCCGCTCGATCTCGGTGATGTCCACGTAGGCGTGCGGCTTGGTCTCCGCCATGACGCCCTGGTGGCTTCCGCGCTCGGACTTGTCGTCCAGCGTCTTGCGCGGCACCGTGGTCACGGTCACGTCGAAATGCTTCGCCTTGCGCAAGATGTCCTCCACCAGGCCGTCGCGCTTCGCATTGTCGGCCAGCAGGATGCGCTTGATGGGCACCTGCGTGCGCAGCGCCTCGATGATGGGGCGTTTGCCCTCGATGTAATCTGCCATGGGAATCGCTTTCCGCAGGCGGCACGGGGCCGGCGCTGCGCGTTTCGGGTTCGATGTCAAGCGGAAAGTGTACCACGCGGCACGCAGCACGCGCGGGGCTTCGATAAAAACTGCGTCAATCGCCCGGCGAGGGCATCGGGGGGTTCGGAGGCACCGGCTTCGCCAAGGTCCCGCCCTCCGGGTACGCCATGCCCTCCAGGTAGGAAACGGCGCGGTTCTTCCCCTCGGCCTTCGCCCGGTAGAGCGCGATGTCGGCCCGGCGGTACAGCTCGGAGAACGGATGCGGGTCCCGCTCCACCACCACGCCCACGCTGAGGCTGACGTCATGCGGGAAACCGCGGTCGGCCGCCATGGCGCGGAACGCGCCGATGAGGGCCTCCGAGCGCTCCATGGCAACGCGCGGGTCGTACACGTCGCGCATGAGCACCATGAACTCGTCGCCCCCCAGGCGCGCCACGATGTCGCTCGATCGGAAAAGCGTGCGGGCGGTGTCGACGAACGCCGTGAGCAGGTTGTCGCCCACCAGGTGGCCGAACTGGTCGTTGACCGACTTGAAGTAGTCCACGTCGGCCAGAAGACACGCGTAGGACACGTCGGGCTGCTTGGATGAGCAGTACTCGCGCAGGCGGCCCTGCAGGTAAGAACGGTTGTATGCCTTGGTAAGCGCGTCGATCGAGGATTGCTCCAGCAGCTCGTACTCCTCGGACACGTCCACGATCTTGCCCACGTACCTCACGAGCCGCCCCTCGGCGTCGTAGATGCGGCGGCCCATAACGCGCTGGTGCACGTACCCCTCCCGCTCGCCCTTGTAGCCGCCGAAGAAGAACACGGGGCGAAGGCGGTACACGTAGGCGTAGGCGTCGTGCTCCGTGCCGGGCTCGGGCTGGACCTGCGACAGCATATGCGCGTCGGCGGCATAGCGCTCCCGGTCGTCGGGATGCACGAAGCCCTCGGGGTTGAGCGTGTCCAGGCAGTGCTCCACCACGATCTTGTTGCGCCTGATGTCCGGGGTTGCCCCGAAGCGGGTCGAGAACAGGTACAGCGTGTCGAGCGCCACATCGTATTCGTAGATGACGTCGTCCGACAGCTCGGAGACGATCTCGTAGCGCTCCCGCTCGACCTTGGCCTGCGACAGCACGGCATCGAGGTCGAGCGCGCCCACGTCGCGCGCGGTCATCCTGCGCGAAGCAAGCGGGTTGTGCGGTGCATCGGGAGCCGAGCTGTGCATGTGGACGATGCGCCAGTCGTCACCGTCGGGGGCATACACGAACGTCAGGCGGCGCACATACTCGTCGCGGGAAGGCCCGTCGCCCGCGTCGCCCTTCGTCGCCCGCGTACGCAGGTTCGACAGCACGATGGCGCATGACTCGTTGCGATAGGAGAGATGGCATTCATGGGATACGATGCGCGACCCGATACGGCGCGCGAACGCGCAAGAGGCATCAAGGAGCCGAGCGACGGCATCGGTGTCGAAGGCATGGAGCTCGCTGGCGTAACCGTAGCAGGTCGTATGCACAGGGTCGAGGCAAGCCAGCGCAGCGTCGAGGTCTCCTCGCTCGTAGCAGGCCTCCACGAACTCTCGGGTCTTGTCAACTAGCAAGAACGCCAGGTTCCCCATATCGCCAGCTTTCGCCTCCATCGCAACCTGCGGCGTACCGCCGCCTTAATTGAGAGCACCATACTAGCATAGTGTCAAGGCAAAAAATGCCCCCCCCCCCCCCGAATTTTTCATCAGTAACCCATAGGGTGATGTTTTCGACATCGTTTCCGCACATTCAGCGCGACGCGGAACCGCCTAACGCTTCGCGACAGCCTGCTTGCCCGCACGTCTCGCCCTCACGTTCACCTTCCCGGCGTCCGGCACATCAGCTCGCGCCGTCTCCCCCATCCGCACCCTTGCGCGCGCCGCTGCGGCGATCCGCATCCTCGGGACCTTCGTCCTCGCAAGTCGCCTCCCTAGCCGCGCCCTGGCCATCCCCCTTCCGCACGCGCGAGCGCCTGCGCTGCCGCCGCACCGAGATGCGGTCGCCGCCCTGCAGGAACACGCCCGACACCACGCGCTTCGCCTTGCCCACGCCGCGCGCCACATGCGGGGTGAGGTCGGCCTCGCTGCGGGTCTTCCAGTCGAAGTACACGCTCCAATAGCGCAGGAAGCCCACCGTGAACACGCAGGCGATGCCGGCCACCACGAGCGGCACGCCCGCATAGGCAAGCACGGTGAACAGCAGCGCGCCGCCCAGGCCCGCCACCGCGTAGAAGTTCGACTGCTGGAAGATGCCGGGCGTCTCGCCCACGCAGATGTCGCGCACGGCGCCGCCGCCCACGGCCGTGATGGCGCCCAGGATGACGGTGAGCACGAAGCCCTCGCCACAGGCGTAGGCCTTCGACGCGCCCGCGAGCGCGAACAGGCCCACCGACAGCGCGTCGGCGAAGAACACCATGGCGTCGAGGTGCTTGAACAGCCCGCGGAAGTAGAACACGAACACGCACAGCACGATGCACAGCAGGATAAGGTCGGGGTGCGACGTGAAGTACACGCCCTTGTCCTGCAGCAGCACATCGCGGATAATGCCGCCGCCGTAGCCCGTGACCAGGCCCAGCACCACCGTGCCGATGATATCCAGCTTGCGGTCGCACGCGAACAGCGCGCCGGTGAGCACGCCCACCACCACGGAGAAGTAGTCGATGCCCCACGGCACCGTGAGCACCTGCCCGTCCGCGAACGCCGAGCCTATGAGTTCCGCAATGTCCATGCGCGCCTTCCCGTGGAGTCCTTCCTGCGCTGCACAGTCTCGTCATTTTGCCGTCGGAGGTCAAGCGGGAGGAAGGCGCGCCCATGCGGGGCCGGGAATCAGGAGGCCGGGAACCGGGCAGGGTGCGCACAGGGCGCGGCCCCGCAGCCGCCGGAGCCGAACGCCCGAGCGGAATGCAGGAAAGGCGGGGCGGAGCGGAAGAACGGCGCGCTTGCGGATCACCGGACCTCAAGACGCACGGGCGCGATGCTCTTGCGGCCGCTGGAAGCCGAAAGGCCATGCAGAGGGCATGGGGGCGCTTGCATCGGCCGGACAGGACGCTCGGGCGGGTCCCTTGCCAGCTTCTCTGCCGTTCGGCTATACCATGACCAATTGGCACAGGGACGAGATCGCAGCCCATAGCTTGTTTTCAGCGCCCGCGCGCGAGCTGTTTCGGAGAAGCACCTGTTCACGAGACCCCGACTGCTTGATTCCGCGCGAAAACCATGCCATGGGCTCCGATCTCGCCCACGAGAACCCGCCGAAGCAGCCGCTTCGTCCCTTCGAGCCGGTTTCATGCATGCGAGGCCGTTCATCCGGGTTGCTATACCGGCACCTTGCAAGCCCGCAGCCCAAAACGCCCCGTGAGCCTGCCAAGACGTCTTCGAAGACGGGCTCCATGCACTTTCGATGAGAGGCGCACGAAACTTTTACGAACTGGTATGATACGGCTCAACCGAAAACGGCTGGCACGACGCCCCGCAAACGCATGCGTCGGCCTACAGGGCGTCCGCGTCCGCCCGCCTGCTCGCTCTTGACGAAGGGGTACGTTGTGAACAAAAAGATGGCTCTCGCTACCGCGGCCTGCGTCGTAGCCGCAACGCTCATGCTGTCGGGATGCAACTCGGAAGTCGAGGAGCCCAATGTGCCGGCAGACGGCAGCTCCGCAGCCGCCTCCAGCAGCTACAGCTACACGCTCACCGATGCCGAGAAGCTGAAGGCCCTGGCCATAGGCGAGACGGCCGTCTGGCGCGACTACGAGGTAACGGTGGCGTCCGTCGAGCGCGCCGACGGCAAGCTCACCGCACATGTGACCGTGAGGAGCCACACGCTGCCGCAGACGCTCAGGGCCGACTGCCTGCTGTCGTTCGGCATGCCGCCAGTGGACTCGTCGTTCGAAGACGGCATCATCGCCGTGCCGGCTGGCGAGGAGGCGTCGGGCACGCTCACGTTCGACGACCGGTACGGCTCCGAGCGCCTGTTCTGGAACGACGGCGCCACCGAGGGCACGTGGGACCTCACGCTGCCCGCCGTGCAGCCCGACCAGGAGGGCGGGAACGAGGGCACCCAGCCAGCCGAGACCGACGAGCCGAAGACCGACGAGCCAAAGAAGCAGGAGCCGAAGAATGACGCGGCCGCCGAGGCGCAGAAGCAGGCCGTGGCCGCCCTCGAGGCCGAGATGCCCTCGCTGTTCACCAACAACACGTTCTACACGTTCCAAAGCGTCGACACCTCCACCGCCACCGTGACGCCCCAGGAAGGCGGCGGCTACGAGTACGTGAACGACGTGTCCATCCTGGGGGCCGACGGCGTCACGCCGACCACTGCGAACGTGCGCCTGATATGCGAGCCCAACGGCAACTGCATCTCCATGACCGTGGACGGGGCGTTCCTGTTCTAAGCGGCCCGCAACCCACAAGAATGCAGAGAAGCCCGGCAGGCATTGCCCGCCGGGCTTCTCTGCGTTTAGCGCGCGAAAACCAAGCGACGTGCATGATGTAAAACGGCAGCTTCAAAGGTTGAGTCGGCTACACCAGTCCGAGCGCTAGCGCGCGAGAAGCCTCGCATGGTGCTCGAGAACCCGTTGCGCCACCAGGAGCAAGCCCGCGAAGTAGCCGTTGGGAGCCGCTTCGGACACGCGATCGAGGAACGGCTCGATCCACGCCAGCGGATGCTGCTCGATGAATGCGGCGATGTCCGCCGACTCGGTAGCGCCCTCCCCCGTGGCCTCGCGACGGCATAGCTCCGAAAGGTACAGAAGCTCGATGCCCATGTGATCCTCGTACTGGTTGTTGGCGTTCCTCACCTCAAGGCCGGCCTCGCGCAGCAACTCGCGCATCTCGAACGTGGCCTGGCCGAACCCCACCGTGACATCCTTGCCGCGGTACATCGTCTCCCACGGCGCCGCCGCGGGCGAGGGCGGGCCGACGAACAGCCGCGTGTATTCCACCGATGCGCGCTGCGGCCCGTCCTCGCCTCCCTCGGCGCGACGCCCGGCCTCTTCGGCATAGCATGCGCAAACTTCCACGGCCTGGGCCACGGCGCCGTCGAACGCGGGGAACGCCTCCCAGAATGCCGGATCCAAACCTATCGTCGACGTCATCGTCATCGGCTTCAACAGCGAGTTCCCCACAAACGCATAGGCCTCGGACAGGGTTTTCCAGGGAATGTTTTTGCACATGCTAAAACTCCTTTCAGCACGAGGCGCCTACGCGGCCTCTCCCGCTGCAACGTTGACGGCTTCGCACGCCCCCGCGCGCCCGGGCAGCAGCTTCTGCGCCAGCACGACGAACGCGAGGACGCCGAGGGACACCACGCCGATGGCGACGACGATCTCCACCCAGGTGGGGGCATACGAGCCGGCAAGGGACCACATGCCGGTGCCGCCCTGCTGCGCCGCCGTCGTGCCGAGCGACACACCGGGGGCGCCCATCACGTTGAACTCGACGAACGAGGTGAGCAGCAGCCACACGCGCTTGAAGAACACGCCCGCCACCACGCACGCGCTGGCGGCGGCCACCAGCCCCATGCGCGCGCGGTTCTTCGCAAACACGAGGATGCAGAACGGGATGAGGATGCCCACTACGATCTCGAACCAGAAGAACGGGGCGGTGGCGCCCGTCGCCATGATGGCGAGCGTCTCGGCGCCGGCGGCGCCCGGGTACGCCATGGTCAGCACCTCGCAGCCCACGAGGAAGCCGTCGACGGCGATGCAGACCGCCAAGAGCCCGGCGAGGTTCGACAGCAGTTTCTTGTCGGTTTTGAAGCGGCCGGACTTGTTGAGCCCCATGAGCGACAGTATGAGCAGCGCCAGGCCGGAGTCCATGGCCGACACCACGAACAGCGGCGCCATGATGGCCGAGTACCAACCTTCGCGCGCCATCTCGAGGCCGAAGATCCACGCCGTCACGGAGTGCACGAGGATGGCGACGGGAAGCGCGAAGCGCGACACGATGGCCACCTTGTCCTGCGCGCCCGGCTTCTTCGACGTCATGAAGCGCAGATACACGATGTTGATGACGAGGTACAGCGTGATGACGCAGATGTCCCAGAACAGCGGCGACGTCGGATTCGGCCCCGTGACGATGCGCCACACGCGCTGGATGCCGCCGAGGTCGATGAGCACGAACATGCCGGCGCAGCAGATGCACACCGTGGACAGGATGACGGCGGGAAGCGCCACCTTTTTGTAGTCTGCCACGTGGAACACGCTGGCGGACGATGCCACGATCAGGCCGCCGGCGGAGAGGCCCACGAAGAACATGAACATGGTGATGTAGAGGCCCCACGACGTGCCGTTGTTCATGCCAGTCACGCCGAGGCCGCCCATGAGCTGGTAGATCCAGGCGGCGACTCCCACCGCCGTCAGCGCGCCGAGCACGCCGATTGCGGCTTTGGTTTTCGTAGAGGTTTGCATGGTTCGCACCTCCTCCTTAGTTGAAGTAACGGACTTGCGGGCGGGTTCCCTGCTCGGGAAGCAGGACAGTGGCGCCCCGCTCGCGAACGACACGCGAGATCTCGCTCTCGGGATCGTCGAGGTCACCGAAGATACGCGCTTTGGCAAGGCAGCATTTCACGCACATGGGCTCGTCGCCGCGGTCGGTGCGCTCCTTGCAGAGCGTGCACTTCTCCACAACACCCTTTCCCCGCACCGGCACATCCCTGTCACCGTAGTTGAAGTCGGGGTCGCGCACCGGCTCGCTCCAGTTGAAGACACGCGCGTTGTACGGGCATGCCGCCATGCACATGCGGCAGCCGATGCACTTGTCGTAGTCGATCTCCACGCGGCCCTTGTCGTCCTTGTACGTGGCACCCGTGGGACACACGCGCAGGCATGCCGGGTTCTCGCAATGCTGGCAGGCAACGGGCAGATGCGCGCGCGAGACATGGGGATACGTACCCTGCACGCCCACCTCGAACTCACATTCTTCGTTGAGCACGCGGTTCCAAGCCATGCCCATGGGAACGTTGTTCTGCATCTTGCACGCCATGGCGCAGGTGTTGCACCCCGTGCAACGATCCAGGTTGATGGCAATAGCCAATCGCGTCATGAGGATCACCTATGCTTTCTTCACTTCGATAAGCGTGTCGTTGAAGGGAGTAACCCTCCCCTTGGCGAGCGCTTTTCCACGGGGGTTCGCAGCGTCGTTGGTAACGTTCTGCAAATCGCCGGCAGTCATATACTTGCTCCAAATGCCCTCGACGATGACCGTCGTCCCCGGACGCACCGCCTCGGTGGCAACACACGCGCATTGGAACGACCCACGATCGTTGAACGCCTCGATCACGTCACCGGACTCCAGGCCGCGCGCCTCCATGTCGACGGGGTTCATCTCGAGCGCCGGCTCGTAATGCTGGCGCAGCCACGAGGCGTCCATGAGGTTCTGGTGGATGAAGTACTTGGAGCGACGCTGCGTCATGACAAGCGGATATGTGTCCCGCAGGGGGTTGCCCTCGAACGCTTCATGAGGCGCTTCGTATTGGGGAAGAGCTTGGCCGTATTCCACCAGGTTCTCGTAGTACAGGTCGATCTTGCCCGATGTCGTCTTGTAGGTCTGGTTGCCGTAGCTGCGCGCGATATCCGGTTGGTTCTTCAGCGCGACCACGCCGTTGTGCGATACGACCTCGTCGAGGGTGATGCCGGCGAGCGCCTTGTCGGTCGCCTTTTCCAACTGGAAGCGCGTCAGCTCTTCCTGACTCTCGGGAAGCGCATCCCCGTATCCCAGACGCTTGGCCATCTCGCGATCGATCCAGAAGTCCGTCTTGCTCTCGAACAAGGGGTCGAGCACCTTCTGCTGCAAGAGGACATGGCCGCGTAGAGCGCGCACGAAGCCGATTTCCTCGTCAACTTCGAAGTGGGAGCACACCGGCAAAACGATATCGGCCCAATCCACCGAAGGCGTATGCCAGATGTCCTGCACGACAACGAAATCGAGGGTCTTCGCCCACTCGTTCGTGCGATTCTGGTTGCCGGCGATCTGTTGGAACGCGCCGTTCTGCACCCACATGAAGCGGATGCCGCTCTTCTCGTCGCGGTAGTCGACGCTCGCCTTCGGTGCCGAGGCGGTCTTGCACTCCGTCGGCAACGGCCACGAGGCCAGCTTGCCCGTACCAAATATCTTCTGGTACGCGTTCACGTACGCGCCCGCTCCCCATCCGGGAATGCCGGTTCCGAACGAGCCGACGAGCGTAGCCAGCAACACCGCCGCATGACCTGCGACGTCGGCATTGTAGAATTTCTCACCGCCGCCGAAGCCAAAGGAGAGGATCGAGGGACCGTGGTTCGCGTACTTGTCGGTGATCTCAACGAGCACGTCTTCGCCTATGCCCGTCGTTTCGGCAGCCCAAGAGGATGTGTACTGCTTTTGGCCCTCTTTCAGCAGCTTGAAGACCGTGGCATACGTCTCTCCGTCGACAGTCGCCTCATATTCAAGCGCAGGGTTCACGCCTTCGGTATTATAGGCGGCCAAGGATCCTGTAGCCTCGTCCCACACCATGAAAGGATTGTCGGAGCCGGACTGCTTGATATCGTCAACGGGATTCTTCCGCAGCAGCGACCCATCGGAACGCTTCACAAGGAACGGCATGCTCGTGTTGGCTTTCAGATACGGGGCGTTGTACCACTCGTTGTCCAAGATGATCGTGATCATGCCCAGGTAGAGAGCCGGATCGGTTCCCGCGACCATGGGAATCCATCGCGTGCTCTTCTCGGCGGTCGTGCAGAAGTTGGGATCGAGCGTGATGATCTCGGCTCCCGCCTCCTTTGCCTCGAAGAAGTAGCGCGCGGTTACCATGCACGTCTCCAGCATATTGCATCCCACGTTCAGGATGGTCTTGGCGTTCTTCCAATCGGTCACCTCGTTCGACGAGGCCCCCTGCTGACCCGATTCGGCGAGCGCTGGAGAGAAGCCATTGCCCAGCCCGATATCGATTCCGCGGTGGGGTTTTTCTTGGCCCTTGAGCAGCTTGGGGAGGAACGTGGTGAGCGAGTCAACGGCCGTTTGGATGGCAATGGCCTCCGGCCCGTATTTCTCCTGGGTCTCTTTAACCTTCTCGGCAATGGTGTCAAGCGCCTCGTCCCAGGTGATCTCGACGAACTCGCCCGCACCACGCTCGCCCACGCGCTTGAGCGGAACCTGCAGGCGCTCTTTGCTGTACGTATGCTGAATCTCGGAAATGCCCTTCAGGCAGATGGTTTCGTTGCGTTTGTCGGGCCATTCGTTCGGTTCGACCAAAACCATGCGCCCATCGCGAACCGTGCACTTCAGATGGCAGTTGCACTGGCAGTGGCGATAGTGGAACGTATACCCCACCCGCTCCTCCGGCTCGGCATGCGCCTGCGTCGGTGCGAGCCAGCTGTCGGCCGTGGTCATGCCGGCAGCTCCCGCAAGGCCCAGCGCGCCTGCCGCAGCACCCGTCGCCTTGAGAAAACCCCTTCTCGTGAGCCCGCTTCGCGGGCTTCTGGTTCCTGACATGGATCCTCCTCGAAGATGTCGTCAAGATATCCCCGCTTTGCCTGCCAAGCGAGCTTAGCGCCCCAGCCGACAAGCCCCATGCGAGAATATCCCCCTGCTTCTCGTGAGAATTGGCCAAATTCCCTCGGCTTCACTATACGAAATTATCCTATGACAATCAATGATTGTCATAGGATAATTTGTCATATGATTATTCTATTTTTAACATAGTTTTTCCTGATTGCGCAGGTCATTGAATTGTCAGGCTGCTACCTCCGCAGCGTAGCACATCATCCTCGACGCGCAACTGGGGCATCTAGGATGCTATCCCTCCAACTGCGTTTGCAGGTACTCCCTGAACGACGGCATGTCGAAGCGCACGTATCCTTTTTGATACTCGCCGATCACGCCCTGCTCCAACAAACGCCGTTTGTACTGGGAGGCGTAATTGCTCTTCACGCCCATACGCTCGGCTATGTCGGCAAGGGAGCTGTCCTTGGCATCGGGAAGCATGGCGGCCAAAAAGCGCTTGTCCCCCTTCGACAGCTCGCGATAGGTGTATTCGAGAATCCCCTCCATCATCTCGCGACGGGCAAGCTCCACACCTCGGGCGACATCGTCTGGCGATATCTCCTTGGATGCAGGCCTCTCCGCCCAAACACGATAGCCAACAAGCTGCATCATATAGGGAAACCCATCGACAGCGCGTACGGCGGTATCGAGCGCCGTTGGCGATATGGCCCTACCGCCCTGCACGATGGTGATGCTCATGGCATCACGCACGTCGTTATCGGGAATACGGCCAAGAGCATGCTTGCGCGCCCTGCGAAGAAACGACACGCTTTCGTCGCCTAAAAGAGCTGACACTGCATGGGGAAGCCCCGCCATCAGAAGGGCGACTTTGCGGCCTTCGCGCACGAAATGCTGGTATACTCGGGCAAGTTGCCGCATTTCCTCGAGATCGACCCGTACTTCGTCGACCGTGATGAGCAGGCCCACCTCGTGCTCCGCAAGTTGATCGAGAAGCGCGTTCATCTGCGTGCGCCAATTGCCCGAACGCGGGGTCTCGTTATCCCACTCGAATCCGACAAACTGGCCGATGGTTATACCTTTGAGCTTCTTACCGTCCAACGAGTCAAGGAAATCACGCGCCGCAACGGTCGCTTGGTCGAGAACGTCCTCGAGCATTCCTGTCGCCGCAGTGGTGTTGGCGGATATCCATCCTTGCGATGCCGCCTCCTCGGCCACAAAAGAAAGGAGGGCGGTCTTGCCCGAACCGCGCGGGCCCGACACGATGGTCGAAAGATTGGGATCCCCGAGGCCGTTGGAAAAGGCGTTCGAAAGCTCCTCGATAAGATCCTCCCTTCCTGCCATGTAGGGCGGGATGATGCCGAACGAGGGTGTGAAAGGGTTGTGCAATACCATGGCTATACCTTTCCAGAAGGGCCTTGCGAGCATCATTTTTGCAAACTTTTTCGTTTTTTGCAAACTTTTGCATCTTTTGCATGAGCTGTCTACCTGGATCAATGTAAAAAGCGGAAATCCTTTGCGCAGGGTTCTCTCATGCTTTCCCGCTGCCGGTCTTTCCGCCCAGCGCATCCTTCGCCGCGTCGCCCAGCACGTCGCCGAAGCCCTCGCTGAACGAGCTCGGCACCACGACGGTGCCGCCTGTTTCGCGCACGCTCTCGTACAGGAGGTGCATCGAGCGCAGGCGCAGGGCGGCGCCGTTCTTCGCGTAGGTGTCGCCCATGTCGTCCATCATCTCGCAGATGTCTTGTTCGGCTTCCATGAGAATGATGCGGGCCTTCTTGCGCTGCTCGGCCTGGGCCTCCAGGCTCATGACGTCTTGCAGCTCTTTCGGCAGCAGGATGTCGCGCACCTCCACGGACAGGATGGTCACGCCCCAGGCGGCCACCTTCTCCTCCAGCACGCGCTTGAGCTCGCGGTCGAGCTGCTCGCGGCGGATGGCCACCTCGGCGGCGCCCGCGCGGCCTATGGCGTCGCGCAGCGCGGTCTGGGCAGCCAGCTCCACGGCGCGCGTGAAGTCGCCCACCTCGGTGCAAGCGGCCTTCGCGTCCCAAACATGCCAGAACAAGACGGCGTTCACGTCGAGGGGCACCAGGTCGGCCGTGAGCGTCTCCTCGGCGCCGAACGTGGTCACGCGCACGCGGCCGTCCACGCGCATGGTGTTCTGCTCGATAACGGGCCAGGTCCAGAACAGGCCCGGGCCCGACACGCGGTTGAACTTGCCCAGGCGCAGCACCACGACCTTCTCCCACTGCTGCGCGATGTGCACCGACATGGTGGCGAGCACGGCCACCACCAAGGCGGCAACCACCGCGCCGAGGCCGATGCCGCCGGCGAGAACCCATGCTGCGCACAGCACAGCGCAGAAGGACACGGCGAACACCACCGCCGAGAACAGCAGCACGCCGGCGTTGGAGGCGCGCTCGCCCACGACCTCGGTGCTCGCATCGGGCACCACCTGGAACGACCGCCGATGGGCGGACGGCGCCGCCCCCTTGCCGGCGAACGCCGCCGTATCGGGCGCGAAGCCCTGCGCACCGCTTCTCCTTGCCAATGCCATCACGCTCCCGTCTGCGACGCGCGGCCAACGCAGCCCACGTCGATCTCCACTATACGGCCGCCTCCGGCCTCGCCAGCCGGCTCCTCCCCGGCCTCGCGCTTCATCTGCTTGATCTTGCGCACCATGCACTTCTGCACGTCGTCGAGCGTCAGCCCCAGATCGCGGCACGACGCCACGCAATCGCCGAGGATGGCATCGATCTCCTGGGCGTGCTCGTCGCCCACGTCGGCATCGAGGCCCCGCACGAACACGCCGCGCCCGCGCGTGGACTCCAGGTACCCGTCGGAAACCAGGCTCAGGTACGCCTTGTTCACCGTGTTGTAGTTGATGGATATCTCGGACGCCAGGCCGCGCACCGTGGGCAGCTGGTCGCCCGGCTTGAAGTAGCCGGTGTTGATAAGATGGATCAGCCGTTGCCGCAGCTGCACCCACAGGGGCACGTCGGTCGTGGTATCAACTTCGAACGGGAACATGTTCCTCCAGCCTTCTCTTCGTCAAGACGCCATCGCAAGCAGCGGATGCATGCCCGCCTCCACCACGCAGAACCGCATGGCGAGCCCACCAGCCAGCACGCACGCCGCCGCCACGAGGGCGAGCGCCGGGCGCGGGCGTCGCAGCCGGGCCAAGGCCACGTCGAGCGCGAACGGCACGGCGAGTCCTGCCAGCACGAACCCTCCCCAGAACAGCCAGGCCGCCTCGCCCGCCACCAGGGCCTCGGCCGACGCCGCCAACGCCTCGGCCGTACGGTCGACCAGGAAGTCGCCGCCGATGCCCGCGAGCGCCGTGCCCACGAACGCGGCCAGAACGAGCGCCTCCAGCACGACGACGGCGGCATCGACGGCAGCCAGCCGGCCGAGCACCGTGACGAACGCGAACGCCGCACCGGTGAGCTGGGCCGCGGCCAGCACGAGCGCCATGCCGCACGACAGCGACGACAGCACGAACAGCGCCGGCAGCCACGGCGTGGCCCATAGCGGCACCGCGTTCAGGCTCTGCAGCAGCAGCCCCGTGTACAGCATGACCACAAGCGCCGCCAACGCCAGCGCCACCTGCAGCACCCGCACCGCCGCGAAGCGCCAGCGCCACGCCAGGCCGGCCCAGGCAAGCCCCGCCAGCACGGCCAGCGCCGCGCAGACCGCCAGCGACCAGGCGCCCACCGCCACATGCGAGAACGCGGGGCTGGTGAGCAGCAGGAGAAGGCGGTCGGCGCGGCCCACGTCTGCCAGCAGGCACACCATGCCCAGCACGAGCGCCACGAGCGCCGCCGCATAGCCGGGAGCCAGCAACCTGCGGTAGGGCGCCGGGGGCCGCAGCACCGCGTGCGCGCCTGCCGGGCCGCGACTGGCGCCGCGCCCGCCGGCACCCTGCACCGCAACGAGCTCGCGCGGCGCCAGCATCCCCAGCACGGCGAGCACGAGACATGCGCCCGCGCCCGTCCCGCCCAGGAACAGGTAGCACACGATCAGCGGACCGAGCATCGAGCCACCCCTTCCCTTTTCAGTCGTTGGGCACGCGCGTCAGACGCGCCGCGCAGCGAGCGCATGGCCCGCCGCGGAGGTGTCCGACAGCGTGCCGCGCCCCGATGCGACGGGCGTCGAACCGATCGCCGACACTGCGCGATGCAAATTATCCTAAGACAATCATGGAGGCTATTGTAGGGCATTTTGGGCAACCGTGCCATGTGCGCATCGTGCGAAGGCCGGGCGACGCGCACGTTGCAGAACGGCAGCGATGGACGCGGCGGGGCGGCGCTCGCGTTAGACTGGCCGGGAAAACTGTCAGGCACGTGAGGGAAGGAGGAACGTATGGAGTCCACCGTGTTCAAGAAAATGCATCTGGAAGAGGGCGCGAAGGGGGTCGCGCTGTACGCCCCGCCCGAGTTCCACGCCATGGCGGCCGGGCAGGAGCTGGTCGCCTTCCCCTCCCGAGGGCCGTACGACTTCGCGGTGCTGTTCGCCACGAACCTGGACGAGTACCGCGCGCGCATAGCCGAGGCACGCGAAGCGCTTTCCCGCCACGGCGAGCTGTGGGTGGCTTTCCCGAAGCCGCGCGGACGGCAGGGGCGCACATTCGGGTGGCACGCGCTCTGGCTGACCGCCCGCCGCGAGGGATTGGAGGAGCGGATCGGCCTTGCGCTCGACGACGCCTGGGCGCTCGCCTGCTTCAAACCCGCGATGGAGAAGCGTTAGCGGAAGTTGCAGGCGGGGGTGGCCGCGGCAGCCGCAGGCGGGGGTGGCCGCGCTCGCGGAGCAGCGCCCCCCCCCAATCGCCCAGAAGCGCCGCCGACCGTCGCCGGGCAGCCCCGCCGCTGCCACAGCCTCGATTCTCGTCCACACTCCTGATCAGGAGAAACACATCATCGTGCCTGTTCAGAAACCTGCGGCCACGTGGACGAGAATCGGGGCTGTGGCCCGAAAGCGGCCTCCCCTACCCGACGAGCGCGCCCAGCAGCGCGGCCGCGTCGCGGTAGAAGGGGACGCGCGACTTCGCGGCGACGCGCTCGGCGAAGCGGGGCATCCACGCGCGGGCGTGCCCCTCGAGGAAGGCCCCGTAGGCCGCCTCGGGCGAGCCGCCGGGGAGGTCGGCGCCGGCGGGCGCTCCCTCGGGCGGCTCCGCGCCGGCGGCGCGCAGGGCCAGGTGCTCCATGAGCTCGCACTCCGTGGCCACGTGGTCGAGCGGCTCGTTCGTGCCCTCCGGGCGCCCGAGGCCGCACGCGCGCATGAAGCGCTCCACCTCCATGGAGTGCGGGTTCACGAACAGGAGCGCCTGCACCCCGTCGTCGGCCGCGCGCCACACGCCCTCGTAGGGCGAGACCGCGGGCGCGGGCGCGCCCACGAACAGGCGCGTGGCCTCGGGGCGCAGGGCGCCCAGGAGGGCATCCGAGCTGGAACACCCCGGCCCCTCCTCCTCGCGGCCGCCCCGTACCTCGAGACCGAGCACCGCCGCCAGCTCCTCGGCAGCCTCGGCCCACTCGCCAGATGCCACCGCCTCGGCCAGCTCCGAGCCCGGATAGCGGAAGGACAGCGCCGCCAGCTCCCACAGGGCCGCGCGGGCCTGCCACTCCTTCGGCTCGTCAATCAAGTTCGCCATCGCCCTTCCCCTTCCTCACCATGCGCACGATCCATCGTGCATGCACCACCACGTGCACCAGCAGCAACGTAAGCAAGACCTTCGCCGCAACCGCGTGCAACGGGTCCCAGAAATAATAGCCAGGCGCATACAATCCGAACGCCTGCAGAACCGCGCCCGACACCATGAGGCCGGACACCGTCACCACCATAAAGCTCGCCACGATAAGCGCGTCCAGCACGAGGTAGCCCGTACGCGCCCACGAGGGCTCGCCCCACGCCGAGCGCACCGCATCGGCCGCCCAATCGGCATGGGCGGCCGCATGCACCACAAACACGACCGCAAGCCCGAGCCCTGCCCACTCGTGCACCGCGATACCCGTGAAGGCGGGATTGGCCGCAACCGCGTATATCCCCAGCGCGAGAGCATCGATCCCAAGGTTTTTCCTGGCGTCCACAGCCCCCTCCTAAAGCTTCCGCACGATCAGCACCAGGCCGACCACCAGCACCACCGGCGCGAGCACCCACAGGTTCAGGCTCGCGTCGCTCGCCTGGTGGTAGCGCGTTGCCAACGTGTCCCATGCATGGCATTCCAAGCTCGAGCACGATGCCTCGGGGCAGCTCATCTCGTGGACGCCGTCGGGCGCGGGCACGTTGTCGAACCCATGGCACTCCCCCGAGACGCACCCGACGGCCGGGCAGGGGGAATCGGCCGTTATCGCCTGCGGCGGGCCCACCGCGGCATCGACCGCCAGTCCTGCGCCGAACACGCAGAGGCCTACCAGCAGAAACACCGTCAACGTCACCGCAAGTTTTCTCACCATGAAAACCATCGCCCTTCAATCCGGGGAGCCTGCCGCGCGACAACGCGCAAGCGACGATAGACGCCCGTCGAACTGCGAAGGCACGCCGGGCAGGGAGGGGGTCGGACCCGGCGCGCTTCGAACGAACAGTCGTCGTTACTTCGCGGGCTTGAGCGGCAGGAACTTCAGTCCCGCCAGCAAAAGGAGCGCCCCCAGGCCCATCACGCCCAGCGCCACGCCGAACTCGAGCGGCGTCGGGAAGTAGACCATTCCCTGGTAGGCGCCCGCCATGCCAGACTCCCAGCCGGTCACGGTGTAGGGCGTCAGGGGGCCGGCCATGTCGATGTTCGGGATCTGGAAGCCACCGACCAGCAACTGCACGCGCTTGCAGAAAATACCCACGATGGCCAGCAACGATGCCACCACGATGAACGGGCTCGTGCGCAGCCTCGGCACGAAGCACACCACGGCGCAGAGGGCGCAGCCCACGATCTCGGTCCAGAAGAACGGCGCGAGAGGTCCGGCGGTCAGCATGGCGACAACCTCCGCGCCCGAGGCGTTCGGGAAGCCGGCGGTCAGGAGGTCGCAGGCGAAGAAGTACAGGTCCACCAGCACGAACGCACCCAGCATCTTCGCCAGCTTCACGATGTTCGCCTGGTCGAGCTCGAGGTAGCCCGCCCGGCGCAGCGCGATGACCACCACGAGCACGAGCGAGGTGCCGCACACGAGCGCCGAAGACACGAACCACGGGGCCAGAAGCGCCGTGTACCACATCTCATGGCTCTGCTGCAGGCCGAAGATCCAGGCCGTCACCGAATGCACCAGGATGGCGCACACGAGTGCGACCACGCTGATGACGCGCAGCGACCTCTCGGACCCCTTGCCGCCCTCGAAGCGCAGCGTGGCCCACAGGTACACGATGGAAAGGACGAGGTAGGTGCCCAGCACGATGATGTCCCACATGAGCGGCGAGCCCAGGTTCGAGTACGCGAACAACTCCCACAATCGCGCCGGGTGTCCCAGGTCCACCACCACGAAGGCGATGGCGAGCACCGTGCAGCAGATGGACGTCCACACGGCCACCTTCGAGATGCCGCCGAAACCCTTCATGCCGAACGCGCGCGGCACCGACGAGATGATGAGGCCGCCAGCCGACAGGCCCACCAGGAACATGAACAGAGTGATGTAGAGCCCCCACGAGTCGAAGTTGCGCATCCCCGTCTGCACGAGGCCGCCGGAGAGCTGCACGACCCACAGGGCGAGGCCCGCGACGGTCACGACGGCAGCAACCGCGATGCCGATATTGATTCCCCTGCCCCCGAATTTGGCAGCAGGGACCTTGGGCGACGAAGCTCTAGGCGATGGTGTCGCCGAAATATCCTCGGTCATGATAGTTCTCCTTCCAAGCTAAACGAGGTAGTAAACGGACGGTTCCGTTCCGCGCTCCGGCAGCAATTGCTGGTATCCGCGTTCGCGAATAAGGCGAGAGACGTCAGAGTCAGGATCGTTTAAATCCCCGAAATGCCGAGCACGGGCAGAGCAAGCCTCAACGCATGCAGGCGCTAACCCCTTAGCAAGCCGATGCCAGCACATGGTGCATTTTTCTACAACATGTTTCTGATGCCCAGGCACATCGGAGTCTCCGACGGAGAATTCAAGATGATACCTCGGCTCTTCCCAGTTGAACGAGCGCACACCCGTGTAAGGGCAGGCCGCCATGCACATACGACAACCGATACACTTGTCATAGTCTTGACGCACGACTCCCGTTTCCTCATCCTTGTAAGTCGCCCCTACCGGACACACCTTCACGCACGCAGGGTTTTCGCAATGCTGACAGGCAAGCGTTATGTTGTACATTTCAAGATTCGGGTACATCCCTGAAGGTGCATCCATGTGATTGCCGCCGACCGTCATCACCCGGTTCCACCAATTGAAGTTAGGAAGATTATTTTCTATCTTGCAAGCGACTGCACATGAATTGCATGCTATGCAACGCTTGGTATCTATCGTCATTCCGAGCCGTTCTTTTACCACAGTGCTCACCCCTCATTCCAGACACGAATCTCGACCAGATTGTCGAAATAGCTCTCATTCACCCCAACTGGATCGTAGACCGAAGTCAGCAATTCCGACCACGATCCGGCTTTGAATTGGTTTTGCTGCCAGCTTTTCGGGTACACCGTACATCCGGGACGAACGGCATCGTTAAGGATGGCTTTCGCAACGCAGTGGCCGCGATCGTTGTACACTTCCACATAGTCGCCATCTGCTATATTGCGCTCGCCAGCATCGACGGGATTCATTTTGATAGTCGGCTCGGGGTCGAGCTCGCGCAGGTACTGGTTGTCAGACCACATGGAATGCACGCGGAATCTTGGACGTTCGCTCAAAAGAATGAGCTTGTATTTATCCCAGGCAGGACTTCCTTGGTACGCCTCAGTCGGATTGAAATACCGCGGCAAGTGTTCGCGTTCAACATCGAATTCTTGCCCCATATCAAACTGAACGGTCGGATTCTCTACATAGAACTCCATTCGCCCAGAAGGAGTTTTGAATTCGGCATTCTCCCACGGTATCCAAGGCTTGCTTGGATACCAATACATGTCTTCGTTCTTTTTCACGTTTTCCCAGGTTATACCTAGCTTTTCCAAAGCCGGCGTATTGATGACCTGTGCCATGTATTGGTCATCGGAAAGAGAAAGCAAGTCAGGATGGCCCATCTTTTCGGCAAATAGGCGAAGGATATCCAAGTCAGACTTCGACTCGTACAAAGGATCAATCGCTTTTTCACTATAGATAAAGCATTGCGTGGCCGAAATGGCAATCACATCTTGTTGCTCGAACCAATGCGCAGCTGGAAGAACGATGTCGGCATACTTGACCGTATCGGTAAACGTATAATCGGCAACGACGAGAAAATCGAGATTTCCTACAATATCGCGTAGGTATTCATTAGTGTTTACTTGATTGCAAACGGGGTTCCCTGAATAAACGTAGAGCGACTTAATAGGATAATCCTGTCCTTTATACTTACCAGTACGCATTATTTCGGGCAAAAACAGCGCCGATATCATGGGATATTTTGCAGCCGTCATGCCCTTTACCAAAGCATTGATGCCCCAACAGGGTTTAAAATCACCAATACCGGTACCCGCACCCGGATAACCTATTTGCCCCGTTAAAGCCGCCATGGTTATATTGGCATGGGCGGCGTGCACGCCATTCGTGTATGAGTTGGATCCCCAGCCGAGTCGATGAATGCACGGACCATCCACCGCCATATGGGCCAGTTCGATAATAGTATCAGCGGGGATATCGCATATCTTCGAGGCCGCTTCCGGTGAATAGTCCATGATATCGGCAACGAGAAGATCGTATGCGGTACGACAAGTGACCCCGTTAAAGTTATACGTTCCGCTTAGCCTGGGGTCCTTGGCATCATCAGCTCCGACCGGCTTTCCGTCGAATTCGAGCACCGCCGGCTGGTCTACAATCTTCGTTATCGTCGAACCCTGGCCAACAGCGGCGCCCTTGTTAGAACTTGAGGCGGCCGAAACCTGCTCTCTGCTTACCTCGATAACAGTCGGCTCCACCCCAAGATCACTCATGCGAAGGAATTTCCCTGTATCTTCTCTGACTAGAAACGGAGCGCACGTGTGCTCCTTGAGAAACGGCCTGTTCTCAAGCTCCTCACTCACCATCACATACATCATAGACAACGCGAGCGCAGCATCGGTTGCTGGCTGTATCGGCACCCATTTGTCTGCTTTAGCAGCTAATTGCGTTAAAACTGGATCGATAACCACCAGCTTCGTACCTGATTCTTGAGCTTCCGCTATGAAATGCCAATCGTGCATCTGGGCATCTGTGATATTGGCTCCCCAGACAAATAGCGTTTTAGCATTCTTGAAGTCCGAAGGATCATTAAGAACCCAATCGCCCAGGCTGCCTACAACGCGATTGACGCCACGCGTATTTGCCTGATCACGAGCAATCTTGATCTGCGTTGCATTGATCTTATTGAAGAAAACATTGAACATGGGAGAAGCAACGCCGCTGATCGTTCCCATATTGCCCGATCCTCGCGTGTAAGCAATTGCCTGGTCGCCGTACTTCTCTCGTATCGCCTGCCATTTTTCAGCAATTTCAGTCACAGCTTCATCCCAGCTGATGCGCTCCCACTCTCCCGCGCCTCGATCTCCGACACGCCTCAAGGGATATTGGATCCTGTTCGGACCGTAAACGTTGTAGGGGTGACTTAAACCACGCAGACAAATCCTATCGATCTCGCCGTTCGGAAAGGAATTGAATTTGCGCTTTGAAGTCTTTACGATTTTGTTATCGCGAACATGGACGTTGAGCTTGCAAGTGCCAGAGCAATTGCCGCGGCAGACTCCGCAGAATACATGTTCGCTCTTCGTTTCATCCTGACCTGACTCGTAATTTGCCGCCAAGGCCTGGAGCGACGGCGTTGCGGCGGTACCGACCGCGGCCAGACCGGCCGCAACGGCAGTCGTCTTGAGAAAGCTTCGGCGCGTGAACCCAGAATGTGGGCGTTCGTTTCCTGACATATCTCCTCCTCAAAGATCATCAGGATACCCTGGAGAAAGCTGCTCGGGAAAACGTAGTGCGCACCTCCGCTCCCCTCGCTTGGCCTTCGGGATACCCCCTTGTTAATCCTCGTATTGGCCAATCTCGATATTGTCACATTATCACAATGTCTTGCGACAATCAATAGAATAAACTATGCCGGATCGGAGATAGAAGGAGATAGAAGGGTCATCTACGATGTGCTAGCCGAACGCCTTCATGCGAACTTTGGCGCCGAAAAGGATGCGGTCGGCCAATGCATCGGCTTCCTCGCCGAAGCCCGAGCATACCGCCTGCTCCGCCGCACGCCGCAGCGCATCGGGCAGCTCATGTCGCAAGCGCGCACGCTCGTCCGCAGCCTGCCAAGCTGGCTGCCTCAGCTCTTTCGCAAGCAGGTCGAAGTCGTCGGCATTCACCTTGTCGATATTCAGGTGTTCCCCCACGCGCAGGCCCATGCTGCGACTCAGTTTGGCTCCGCACCGACCGTCGTACACCGCTGTCGACACAAGATCATAGGCCGGAACAAAGCGCACGGAGTTGGAGCCAGTCCAGGCAAGCGAATAGTTTTTAAGATGCGCGCCGCAATTGCTGATCAAATAGTTGTACAGCATCAAGCTGGTGCTGGGAATAACCGAGCTGTTTCCGTCGCGCACGAACGATCGCGCCAAAGTCACCTGCCGAGAGTATTCGATTCATACCGCGTTCCCGTTCGGGATGAACCCAGCGACTTGAGAACACTATTACCGATCGGGAACGGTCAAGAGGTTTTCGCGCTGTTGTTCCCGATCGGTAACGGCACGTCGGGCGGGCGCGCGCCTAGTGCGCGAGTTTCTTGTTTGCCAGTCGGGCGGCCACCATGGCGATGATGTCGTCGTCGGCGAGGCCGGCGTTGGCGCAGGCGCGGATCATGTCGTCCACCAGCAGCTCCACCGGGCTGTTCGCAGCCAGGTCGGCGCCCACGGAATGGCGCTCGGCCACGAATGTTCCCCTGCCCTTGCGGGTGGAGATATAGCCCTCGCGCTCGAGGTCCATGTAGGCTCGGTTCACCGTGTTGTAGCTGATGTCCAGGTCCACGGCCAGCGCGCGCACCGTGGGCAGGCGGTCGCCCGGAACGTAGGCGCCCGAGCCTATGAGATAGGCGATGCGGTTCTTCACCTGTATCCATACGGGCAGGCCGCTGCTGTAATCTATTTCGAACGACTCAAGCGGGCTCATGGGGCTTTCTCTCACGGTGTCGGTTAGCTTTCATCATAACAGAACCACGTTGCCGCAGGTTGCAGGCCTTGCAACGTTCGCGCAATCCCCGCAACGGGAGTGCCGCGGGCGAACGATCCGTACGAGAGACGCCCCTCGGGTAAACGGTTCAATCCCCATGCCGACCACCGCTTTTCCCCGAACCAGTGCCTCTTCGAGCCCTCCGTTCCGCACCGGGACGGGACGGCTTTCGGTTGCCGCCCCGATAGCCGGGCTCATTGCCGGCCGCCCCTCACCGCGTCCGACGGCGCCCTGCCGAGCCCGTCGGCACCGGCCTTGTCCGCGGCGTCGGCGAAGCCGTCCGAGAACGAGCTCGGCACCGTGACCACGGCGCTCTTTGACTTCTTCACGGTGTCGTACTGCATGAGCATCGTGCGCAGCTTCAGGGCCGCGTCGGGATCGCCGTAGATGCGCGCGGCCTCGGCCAGCATCTCGGCCAGGTCGCTCTCCACGCTGGCCACGGACATGCGCGCGTTCTTCTCGCGGTCGGCCTGGGCCTCCAGGCTCATGGCCTCCTGCAGCTCGTCGGGGATCACGATGTCGCGCACCTTCACCGAGATGATGTCGACGCCCCAGTTGGCCGCCTCCTTTTCAATGTCCTCCTTTATCTCGATATCCAGCTGGTCGCGGCGCAGCGCCACCTCGGCCACGGTCGAACGGCCCACAGCCTCGCGCATGGCCGTCTGGGCGAGAAACGACACGGCGGCGTAGTAGTCCTCCACTTCGGTGCACGCCTTCTCGGCATCCCACACCACCCAGAACAGCACCGCGTCCACCGTCACCGGCACGAGGTCGGCCGTGAGCGTCTTCTCGGCGTAGAACGGCGTGGCGATAGTGCGCTGGTCCACGCGGATGGTGCCGTGCTCGATGAGGGGAATGGTGAGGTACAGGCCCGGCCCCACGACGCGCGCCAGCTTGCCGAAGCGCAGCACCACCACCTTCTCCCAGGAGAGCGCAATGTGCGTGGAGGACAGCACGAGCAACGCCGTGAGCAGCGCAGCGACGATGGCAGCGAGGCCGATGCCGCCGGTCGCGACGAGGGCGACGCCCAGCACGACAGCGCCCGTCATCGCGAACACGGCGATACTGAAGATGACCGCGCCGTTGCGCGATGACTTGCGCGGCACGTACGAGGTGGCGGCCCTGATCTCGGCCTCCTTGTCGGTGAGCTCGTAGGGGGCGTCCCGCATGGTGCGGTCGGCTTTTCGTCGTCTCATGGCTTTGCCTCTCATCCTATCGTCAAACCGAACAGCAGGCCGGGCAGCTGCGTCGCATCGTAGGCCCCGGCGCCCACGAGGCAGAACCTAAGCGCGAACCCGCCCGCCAGAAGCGCCGCCGCGATCCACAGAAGCTGCGTGCGGCTGTTGCCGTGCGTGAGGCAGCGCTCGAGCGCGAATGGAACCGCCAGGCCGCACAGGACCGCACCGCCCCAGAACGCCCAGCGCAGATCGCCCGCGACGAGCGCCTGCGCTGCGAGCGCCGTGCCCTCTCCTGCAAACGCCCAGGCTAGATAGCCAGCCATCACCAGGGCCTCCAGCACCAGCAGTACTCCGTCGACGAGCGCCAGGCGAGCGAGCGGGCGCGTGATGGGCCGACGCGTCTCGACGAACGCGGCGCCCAGGAAGGCGCAGGCGATGCCGCACGACAGCGAGGACAGCGAGAACAGCATCGGCAGAAGCGGCGTCTGCCAGAACAGCACCGACGCCAACCCCTGCAGCAGCACGCCCGTGTACGCCACGGCCACGAGCCCCGCCGCCACGCCGGCCACGGCCGCTCCCCACACAACAGCGGGCCGGACGCGCACCCCGTCCAGCAGCTCAACCAGCGAGAACACGCCGGCGCAGGCAAGCGCGAGAACCAGCGCGTAGGCGCCCACGGCGATGGCCGACGGCTCCGGGGACGTGAGCAGGTTCAGCAGGCGCTCCGGGCGGCCGAGATCCACGAGCAGGCAGAGCATGCCCGCCGCCAGGGCCACGAAGCACACGGGCCAGCCGCGTGCGAAGAACTCGTCGGGCAGCGCGAGCGCCCGCTCGACGCGCGCAGCCCGGGCGGGAGGGAGCGCGAACCGACGCCGCACGTTGGCGCATTCGAGCGCGCCCAACACGACGAGCGCCCCCGCCCCGGCTCCGCCGAGGAACAGATAACCTGTCGTGAGCAGGTTGAACATACGTATCTCGACCCCCTGTGCAGCCTGCAGGCGCGGCAGGCCGGCCCCTCAGACCGCTGGTCGCCCTCCGCCGCGGATGCGCTCTTGCGACGAGCACGCCGACTGCCGCGAATGGCGCTCGCATCACGCCCGACAGCATCTTATTTGTCGCAATGTAACAAATCATAGGTATTATAGCACCATCGTAACGGAACGGCGACCCCGCGCCCGCATCCCGCCAATCACCCAGAAGCGCCGCCGACCATCGCCGGGCAGCCCCGCCGCTGCCATAGCCTCGATTCTCGTCCACACTCTTGATCAGGCGAAACGTATCATTTCCCCTGTTCAAGAATCTGCGATCATGTGGACGAGAATCGAGGCTATGGCCAAAAAGCGCCTCCCCTACCCGACAAGCGCGCCCAGCAGCGCAGCGGCGGCACGGCAGAAGGAGACGTCACCCCGCCGCCCACCCGCCCACCCGCCGCACTCGGCTGGTTTCCCTCGGCCGGTGCCGGGCGCGTGGCAATGCCGTGACAAGAGCGCCACGCTCCCCCTCTGCAAGGCAAGCGCGGCGCCGAACACCTCCATACTTCTGCGAATCGGCCCCTTCAAAGGAGGTACACCATGTATCCCGACCTCAACGGCAAGACCGCCGTAGTCACCGGCGCATCCGTCGGCCTCGGCCACGGCATCGCGCGGCGATTCTTGCAGGAGGGCATGAGCGTCGTCGTCAACTTCCACAGCGACAAGCACCGCGGCGAGGCCCAGAAACTCGCCGACGAGTTCAACGCATCGGGCGAAACCGCGCGCGTCGTGCTCGTACAGGCGGACATCTCGCAGGAGGACGGTGCGCTCAAGCTCCGCGAAGCCGCGCTCGAGCACTTCGGCGGCATCGACGTATGGGTGAACAACGCCGGCATCGAGTCGCGCCACCCCACCCACGAGCTGCCCCTCGACGTGTGGGAGAAGACGCTCGCCGTCAACATGACCGGCGTGTTCCTGGGCTCGAAGGCGGCGCTCGAGCACTTCGTCGAGCAGGACCGGAAAGGCTGCATCATCAACCTGTCATCCGTCCACGAGCGCATTCCCTGGCCCACGTTCGCGCACTACGCGGCCAGCAAGGGCGGCGTGAAGCTGTTCAGCGAGACCATCGCGCTCGAGTACGCGCACCTCGGAATCCGCGTGAACTGCATCGCGCCGGGCGCCATCGAAACGCCCATCAACGCCGAGAAGTTCGAAGACCCCGAGGCACGCGCCCAGACGGAGCGCATGATCCCGCTGCACCGCATCGGCACGGTGGAGCAGGTGGCCGCCGCCGCAGCCTGGCTCGCATCGGACGAGTCGAGCTACGTCACCGGCACGAGCCTGTTCGTGGACGGCGGCATGGCGCTGTACCCGTCGTTCGAGCGGGGCGACGGCTGATGGCGCGGTGGATGGACCTGCGCCACACGTACAACCTGAAGGGCAAGCTGCTGTTCTCGTGCATCGGCGTGGTATGCATCGCGCTGGGCACCACCGTGTGCCGCGTGGGCAACGTGGGCGTGGATCCGTTCACGGCCATGAACCTGGGGCTGAGCGCGCTCGTCGGCATGGACTTCGGCACGTTCCAGCTGCTGGTGAACCTCGTGATACTCGTGGCGGTGTTCGCGCTCGACAAGTGGCAGATAGGCTTGGGCACCATCATCAACATGGTGTTCGTGGGGTATTTGATCGAGCTCTTCACCTGGCTGTACGGCCTGCTGCCGTGGCAGCCGTCGGGCCTCGCGAGCGCGGGCGCGCACCTGGTGATCGGAACGCTGCTGTTCACGCTGGGCGTGTCGCTCTACCTGAAGACCCGCATGGGCGTGGCACCCATCGACGCCGTGGCGCCCGTGATCGTGGCGCGCACGCGGTTCTCCTACACGCCCGTGCGCATGGCCCAGGACATCCTCGTGACCGTGGTGGCCCTCTTCGCCGGCGGGCCCATCGGGGTGTTCACCGTAGTGGCCGCCTTCATGACCGGGCCCCTGATCACCGCATGGAACCGAGTGGCCACGCTTCGGCTCTACCGGCGCTTCCACGTGCTGAACCGGGAAGAGCTGGCGCAGGAGCGCGGTTAGCGGCACCGTATGAAAGGAGTCTGCGCCATGGAGCGAGCGAGGGCGAAGCGGCGCCTGTTCGTGGGAACCTACACCGAGGGCACCGCGAGCGAGGGCATCTACGTGCTCGCGTTCGACGAGGGCGGGCGCCGTCTGCACATCGTGAACGTCGGAACGCATGCACCGAACCCCTCGTACCTCGTGCGCGCGCAGCCGACCGGCGAGCAGGCGGGCGCGGAGGCCGGCGCGCAGACGAAGCTCGGCGGAAACGCGGCGAGCACCCTGTACGCAGCCCACGAGCTGGCCGACCGCAGCTGCCTGGCCGCCTACGAGGCAGCCGAGGACGGGATGCTCTGCTGCCGGGGCACGTGTTCGTCGCCCGCGGATGCCGGAACCTGCTTCGCCGCCGTGCATCCCGACGGGCGCTGCCTCTACGGCGCGAACTACGCAAGCGGCTCGGTGGGGCTGTGCCTGCTCGATGCCAACGGAAACCCCTGCGGCGGCCTGCCATCGGTGCGTCATGCGGGAAGCGGACCGAACCGCGCGCGGCAGAGCGCGCCGCACGTGCACTCGGCATGCTTCGTGCCCGGCACGAACCTGCTGGCCGTGGTTGACCTGGGGATCGACACCGTGACGCTCTACCGGGCCGAGGCCACCGGAACGCTCGAGACCCCGCCGGTGGAAACCGTGCGCGTGCCGCCCGGCTCGGGCCCGCGCATGCTGGCGTTCCATCCCCACCTGCCGCTGGCGGCCCTGGTGAACGAGCTGGCGAACGATGTGCTGCTGTACCGGTACGACCGGGCAGGCACGGGCTGGAGGCTGGCAGGGCGCCTGGCGCTCCCGACCGTGGCCGAAGGGCAGGATGCGCCGTCCACCCATGCCGCGTCATCGGCGGACGGGCCGTCGGAGGGTGAAGCGCATGCCCAGGCCATCGCCGGGCATCCCGTACTGGCGGCGCATCCCGCGTTCTCGCCGGACGGGCGGCGCCTTTACGTGTCCGTGCGCGGCAGCGACCGTCTGGCGCTGTTCGACATCGACCAGGACGGCGCCGCAACCCCGCTCGCCGACTGCCCGTGCGGCGGGCGCGGCCCGCGCCATTTCTCGCTCTCCCCCGAGGGGCGGCACCTGGCCGTGGCGAACCAGGACAGCAACGAGGTGGTCATGTTCGCCCTCGACCCGGCCACGGGCGCACCTCGCGAGGAGGCGCGCATCGCCATCCCCCAGCCCTCGTGCGTCATCTGGGACGGGTAGGCCGAGAAGCAAAACGCGAAATCCTGGAGATGCTGCGGCGATTGCCAAACCGAGTGTTTTTTGACAGGCCAATGAACAGGTAATATATTGTATTTTACCTGTTCATTGGCCTGTTTTGTTCTGTCAAAAAACTACCAGTTTGGCAATCGTCGGGAGCACGGAAGCTTATTGTGCAACGAGCGCGCCGAGGAACGCGGCCGCGTCGCGGTAGAAGGGGACGCGGCTCTCCGCGGCGACGCGCTCGGCGAATCGGGGCATCCAGGCGCGGGCGTGCCCCTCGAGGAAGGCCCCGTAGGCCGCCTCGGGCGAGCCGCCGGGGAGGTCGGCGCCGGCGGGCGCTCCCTCGGGCGGCTCCGCGCCGGCGGCGCGCAGGGCCAGGTGCTCCATGAGCTCGCACTCCGTGGCCACGTGGTCGAGCGGCTCGTTCGTGCCCTCCGGGCGCCCGAGGCCGCACGCGCGCATGAAGCGCTCCACCTCCATGGAGTGCGGGTTCACGAACAGGAGCGCCTGCACCCCGTCGTCGGCCGCGCGCCACACGCCCTCGTAGGGCGAGACCGCGGGCTCGGGCGCGCCCACGAACAGGCGCGTGGCCTCGGGGCGCAGCCCCTCCGCGGACGCGCCCGCGCCGAAGCCCTCCGGCAGCGCCAAGCCCAACGCCCCCGCTATCTCGCGCGCCGCCTCCGCCCACTCGCCGGATGCCACGGCGCCCTCGAGCTCCGGGCCCGGATAGCGGAAGGACAGCGCCGCCAGCTCCCAGGCCGTTGCCCTCGCCGCCCAGTCGATCTCATCCATGCTTCTCCCCCTTCTTGAAGACTCTCGCGAGCCATTTCCCATGCACCACGACATGAACCAGCAGAAGCGCCAAGAGCGCCTTCGCGCTCATCGCGTGCAGAGGGTCCCAAAAATAGTAGCCCTGCGCATACCATCCGAACGTCGGCAGGACCGCTCCGGAAACCATGATGCCCGACACCGTCACCGCCATGAGCGCAACGACGATCAGCGCGTCCAGCACCAGATTGCCCGTGCGGCCCCATGACGGGCGCGCGATCGACCCCCGTAAGGCCTCAACCGCCCAGTCCGCGTGCAGCAGCGCGTGAACGAAAAATACCAGGAACATCCCCGGGCCCAGCCACTCGTGGACGCCGATGCCCGTAAGGGCGGGGTTGGCAACCACCAGGAAGACCGCGAGGGCGGCAACGTCGATAGCGAGGTTCTTCTTGTCCATCGCTCACCCCACCTTCCGCACGATCAGCACGAGCCCTACCACGAGCGCCACCGGCGCGAGCAGCCAAAGGTTCAAGCTCGCATCCGATGCCTGATGGTAGCGCGTCGTCAGGGAATCCCACGCATGGCACTCCACGCTCGCGCACCCCGCCTCGGGACACGTCATCTCGGTAATGCCGTCGGGCTCCGGCACGTCGTCGAACCCATGGCACGCGCCGTTCGCGCACCCCGTCACCGGACAGGGCGACTCGGCCATCACCGCACGCACCCCCGTCGCCGGCTCGGCCGCGACGCCGGCAGCCAGCACCAGCCCACCCGCCAGCGCGAACACTGCGAACGTTATCAGAATCTTCCTTACCATTGCCCTCCTTCAGCAGCTGCGGGAAGCGGGGCCCGCTGCAGGCCCCGCCAAGAATGCGGACCTAGTGCGACTTCTCGGTCGGCTTGAGCGGCAAGTGCTTCAGGCCCACGAGCAGCAGGAGCGCGCCCAGGCCCAGCACGCCGAGCGTCACGCCGAACTCGAGCAGGGTCGGCCAGTACACAAGCCCCTGGTAGGCTCCAGCCATGCCGGACGACCAGTCCGTTACCATAGAAGAGGTCATCGGCCCGGCAAAATCCAAGTTCGGCAGCTGGAAGCCACCCACCAGCAGCTGCACACGCTTGCAGAAGATGCCGAAGATGGCCAAAAGCGACGCCACCACAATGAGCGGGTTCGTGCGCAGCTTAGGCGTGAAGCACACCACGGCGGCCAGTGCGCTGCCCACGACCTCCACCCAGAAGAACGGGGCAAGGGGCCCGGACACGAGCATGCTCACAACCTCGGCCCCGGAGCCCCCGGGGAAGCCCTCGGTCAGCAGGTCGCAGCCGAAGAAGTACAGGTCAACTAGAACGAACGCTCCCAGCATCTTGACGAGCTTCACCACATGGGCTTGATCGAGGTCATAATAGCCGGCACGGCGCAGCGCGATCACCATAACAAGCACGAGAGCCACGCCGCACACAAGCGCGCTCGATACGAACCACGGTGCCAGCAGCGCCGTGTGCCACATCTCCCTACCGGCCTGCAGCCCGAAGATCCAAGCCGTCACGGAGTGCACAAGCACGGCGCACACGAGCGCCACCACGCTGATCACGCGCAGGGCCGTCGCCGACACCTTGCCTGCCTCGTGCTTGAGCGTCGCCCAAAGGTAGGCGACGGACAGGATCAGGTACGTGCCCAGCACCAGGATATCCCACATGAGGGGCGAGCCCAGGTTCGAATAAGCGAACAGCTCCCACAGGCGCAGCGGCTGGCCCAAGTCCACCACCACGAACCCGATGGCGAGCACCGTGCAGCAGATGGAGGTCCACACCGCCACCTTCGATATCCCGCCGAACCCGGCCATGCTGAAGGCGCGCGGCACGGAGCTGATGATCAGTCCTCCAGCCGACAGGCCCACCAAGAACATGAACATCGTGATGTAGAGCCCCCACGAGTCCAAGTTGCGCATACCGGTCTGCACCATGCCGCCGGAGAGCTGCACGCCCCAAAGAACCAGCCCTGCAACTGTCACAATAGCCGCCACAACGATAGCAATATCGAGCCCCCTGCCCCCAAATTTGGCAGTAGGAGCCTTGAACGACGCAGTCGCCCGAGTTTTTTCAGCCATGATGTTCTCCTAAGCTACTTAGACGAGATAGTGCACGGAAGGATTGGTGCCTTCACTCGCGAGAAGCTGCTTGGTCTCGCACTCGCGAATCAAGCGGGACACCTCGGAGCTGGGGTCGTCAAGATCTCCCCAGAAACGGGCTCGCTCGGGGCATATCTCGATGCACGCCGGCTCTTCACCTCTCGCGATGCGATGCCAGCACATCGTGCACTTCTCCACCACATGTTTCTGATGCGCGGGGGTGTCGACCGCGCCCGTGTCGCACTCTATAACGAACTTCGGCTCCTCCCAGTTGAACGAGCGCACGCCCGTGTAGGGACAGGCCGCCATGCACATGCGGCAGCCGATGCACTTGTCGTAGTCCTGGCGCACCACGCCCGTTTTCGGATCCTTGTAGGTTGCGCCTACCGGACATACCTTCACGCAGGCAGGATTGTCGCAATGCTGACACGCAATCGGAAACTGCCTCATCTTCAGATCGGGAAAGCTGCCCGCTGGCACATCAGGACACGCCCCTCCGTCCGTCAGAATGCGATTCCACCATGTATGCGCGGGAAGATTGTTCTCATAGCGGCACGCAACGGAGCACGTGTGACAGCCGATGCAGCGCTTGAGATCGATAGCAAATCCGTAATGCACGCTTACCACCCCTTCTAACGCTTCCTGATATCGGCGAGCACGTCATAGTACGAGTAGTTCACCGAGAGCGGATGCACTACCGTCGTGGTAAGCTCCTGCATGCAGCCCTCGATACATTGGTTTATCTGCCACCCCTTCGGCATGAAGGCAAAGCCCTTAGAGCATGCATCGTCCACGATGGCCTTGACGACGACATGCCCGCGATCGTTGAACACTTCGACGATGTCCCCATCGACAATGCCCCGCGCCTCCGCGTCCTCGCGCGAAACATGCACGAGCGGCTCGGGATCAAGCTCCCTTAGGCTCTCTACGGCAAACCACTGGGAGTGGGTGCGCCAGCGTTCGTGCACCTGAACGAAGCTGATGGGGTACTTCTTAAAGGTTTCGCCTTTGTACCAGTTCTCATAAGGGGGAAGGAAGTACGGGAAGTGCTCCTTCTCGGCATCGCCCTTCCAATCCTGCCCGAAGTCGAGTCGAGGAACAGGGCATTCACAGTACAACTCGGCACGGCCCGATGGCGTTTTGAGCTCGGCTCCGCCGTATCCGGGAACATACGGCAGATCGTCGCTTCCAATTGCCCTGATGGCCTTCTGCTCCTCAAGCGTTTTCGGAGTGAATCCAGCATCCCTTAGCTTGTCGGAATCCAGCGAAAGCTCGATCCACTCCCGAGGCGGCTTGAGGGGAACATCGTCCCCAAGGCCCATCTTGTCGGCAATGAGCGCGAATATCTCGGAGTCCAGCTTGGATTCGTGCAAGGGCTCGATGGCCTTCTGCCCGTACACGACGTAAGGGTTCGCCTGATTGGTTCGATAATCATCGGTTTCGAGCCAAAACGCGACAGGAAGCACAATGTCCGAGTAACGCGCCGTATCCGTCATCTCGGTATCGAGCGTCACAACGAATTCGAGGTTGGGAAGAATGTCGCTGAACCAAAGACCCTGCTGCGCCCAGTTGCTTATGGGATTCGAGCAAGAGACCATCAGCGCCTTCACAGGGAAATCCTTGCCCTTGTGCTTGCCCGAAGAAACCACGTTGGCAAAATCGGCTTGGGGAATCGACCCATAAGATGCCTTCTTGCCGCCGTCCACCTTCGTCCAACTCGAGTTGACGGCTCCTCCCAGTCCAAGCACGGCCACGCTCATCGAGCCCGCTCCAACACCCGACCCCAGTCGAGAAATATTGTCGGTCAGCGCGCACAGGATCGAGATAGCCTGCGCGAACAGGTGCCCATTGCAATAATGGTCGATGGCGTAGACCGAGTAGATGAAAACGGGGCCGTCTTCGGCATACCTGCGGGCAAGCTCCTTGATCGTGTCGACAGGGATGAGCGACGCCCCGGACGCGTCCTCCACCGTGTACTGCGCCATATGCCGTTTTAGGGCGGTATACACGGTTTCGACCTCTATGCCGTTCACGGTGAACGAGCCTTCTAATACCGGAGTTTTACATTCGGTATAGAGGGCGGCCGATCCACTTGTCTCGTCCCACACGTACGCCGGATCCTTTTTTATGCTCCCGGTTGCGGTCAGCGTCTTTGCATCGCGAACCCCCGCCATCTCCCCGCCTTCGATATCGGACTGGCGCAGGATCAGGCCGTTGTCCTTGCGCAGCAGGAAGGGGGCCGTTGTATGGCGCTTCACATAGAGCTCGTTGATCATGTCGTTGGAAATAACCTCGTTGATCATGGCGAGCACCACGTAGAGATCGGAGCCGGCGCGGACGGGAACGTATTCGTCGCTGCGGGCGGCAGAAGCCGAGAACATGGGGTCAATGCACGTCAGCCTCGCCCCGCGCTCTTGGGCGCGCCTGATGATGCGCCACGTTTGCGGCTGGGCGAACACCGGGTTGGCTCCCCAGATCAGGATATGCTTCGAATGCAGCATATTCTTGGCCTCGGGAGGATATCCGCGTATCGTGCCGCCGACCACGCGATTGGTGCCGTAGCCGTATGCCACGTCGTAGCACACGCCCAGCCGCGTCATTTCCAATGCGTTGCAGAAGCGAACCGACATGCCGCTGTTGCCTTGAATCGAGCCGTAATTGCCTGAGGCGGATTCGTAAACGACCGCCCTCGTGCCATACCGCT
The DNA here is from genome assembly GCF_030418435.1 of Gordonibacter sp. RACS_AR49. NCBI lineage: Bacteria > Bacillati > Actinomycetota > Coriobacteriia > Eggerthellales > Eggerthellaceae > Gordonibacter > Gordonibacter sp. RACS_AR49. Next base: position 201,739 of record NZ_JAIUDM010000001.1, read on the forward strand.
CGCGAATGTCCGTGAACTTGGCCGCAATTTCCTCGATCGCCTCATCCCAGCTGATCCGCTCCCACTGGTCGGCTCCGCGTTCTCCGATGCGTCGCATGGGATACTTGATGCGCGTCGCGCTGTATACGCGCTCGGGAATGGCCAAACCGCGCAAGCACGAACCCGAATAGATCTCATCGGGGTAGTTTCCCCGGGTCATTTTGCGTACTTTACCATCAAGGACATGGGCATTGAGCATGCAGGCCTGAAAGCAGTTCGAGCGGCAGATAGTCGAGAAAACCTCTTCCCCCCTATCGCCGTCGACCGCCTTCGAATCTTGCGCCAACGCTTGTAGCGCGGGCGTGAACGCGCCCGCCACCGCTGCTGCTCCGGCCACGGCGCCCGTTGTTTTCAGGAAGCTCCTGCGCGTGAGTCCGCCGTGCGGGCTCTTCGTTTCCGACATGTCTCCTCCTCCATTCTTAGTGCAAGGATGCCTTGGGGCTCATCGTGCGAAGGTGAGCGTTCTACGAACGGCAGTCCCCTTCGGCTGCACGTCGGGCACAGGTGCGCCCGGTGCGTGATCCGTGATTCCCCCTCATATCAGAAATCGGCCGATTCCTTCTGTGCCATAGTCTGCCATACGTCACTATGATTATCAATATAGAAGTATGACAGAGTATGACAGAATAGTATTCTATTTATAGGATAATAATAGGTGAACAGGGTTTTTACACCATGATATGACCAGTCAGGGTATCGAGAGCGTATGACAGCGAGCGATTATCTACGCTTGATGGCCTTCCCTGGCTGCCTTCTCGGCCCCGCCCTCCACGAACCCCCCGCCGAAGGCGCTCGGCACCACGAGCGTGCCGCCGGACTTCTCCACGCCCAGGATCGCTTATGGCCGAAGCGCGGTTATGGGGAACACATATACGTCGTTCTCGCGATCGTAACGCGCAAACGGCGAGCTGGCGGTTACGACCGCCATGAACGACGGCTCCCTATTGCGCGCGGCCGGGTTCGAAAGCACCTTCCTGCGCAGGCGATTGAGATTCGCAACGCCGTCGGGAACCTTGCTTTCGCCCAACTTCACCTCGATGCCCGCCCATCGGCCATCGCGAAGCTCGATGATCGCATCGACCTCCAATCCATCGGCATCCTGATAGTACCTCAAAGGATCAGGGAGCGCATTGGGCAGAGCCGACGCATAAACACGCAAGTCGTGCACGCACAGCGATTCGAACAAAAGGCCGAACGTCTGCGCATCGCCGAGCAACCTCTCGGGACTCATTCCGAGAAGCTGGGCGGGCAACGAGGGGTCGGCGAAGCAGCGCTTCGGCTTAGTACGCACGCGAGACCTCGAGCGAACGGGGGCATCCCATCCGAACAGCTCGTCGATAAAATAGAGATCCTTGAACAGATCGAGGTAGAACGAAACCTTCTACCATGCATTTTCGAGGGTGTCTGGCAGACGCCTGATAACCCGCTCGCAGGCGAGCATGCGCTTAGAAACCTGCAACGGATTGCGCCTTGCGAAGGATGCACCTCCCAGCTACTTCGCTCCCCCGCCTTCCCCGCCGGGCGCGTCGGGCACGAACCCCTCGCTGAAGGCGCTCGGCACCACGAGCGTGCCGCCGGACTTCTCCACGCTCTCGTAGGCCAGGTGCATGGTGCGCAGCTTCATGGCGTCGGCGTCGCCGGCGTACACCTCTGATGCGTCCATGAGCATCTCGGAGATATCCTTCTCGGCCTCGGCCAGCACCATGCGGGCGCTCTTCTTGCGCTCGGCCACGGCCTCCTGCGCCATGGCCTCCTGCAGCTCCTTCGGCAGCACGATGTCGCGGATCTCCACGTCGATGATCGTGATGCCCCAGGGGTTGAGCTTCTCCTCGATGGCCTCTTTCAGCTCCTCGTCCAGCTGGTCGCGGCGCGTGGCCACCTCGGCTACGGTGGCGCGCCCGATGGCCTTGCGCATGGCCGTCTGGGCGATCCACGACACGGCCGACGCGTAGTCCTCCACCTCCACGGCGGCGCTCTTTGCGCTCCACACCATCCAGAACACCACAGCGTCCACGTTGATGGGCACGAGGTCGCCCGTAAGCGTCTCCTCGGCGCCGAAGTACGTGGCCGAAACGCGCTGGTCGACGCGCAGCGTGTAGAACTCCACGATGGGGATGGTGAACACGACGCCCGGTCCCGCTACGCGGTTGAACTTGCCCAGGCGCAGCACCACGGCCTTCTCCCACTCCAGCACGATGTGGATGGACGACGAAGCGAGCCATCCCACGATGGCCGCCGCAACGAGCGCGCCCAAGCCTATGCCGCCGAGCAGGGCCTGCGCCGCGGCAAGCACCAGTCCGAACGCAACCGCGAAAACCACGATGGCGAACACGACGGCGCCGTTGCGCGAGGCGCGACGCCTTCCCGTGTCGATGTGCCCGGCCGTCGAGAACTGCGCGCCCGGCGCCACGGCCGGCGCGGCGCCCGGCGCCCCCTGCGCTCCGCCGTGCGACGTACCGGCACGTTTGCTGCGTCCCATGCTTGCTCCTTTTCCGCGATCAGGCCCGCGCGCCGACGGCCGCGTCCCGCTTGCTCTTCTCGTCGCTCATGCTCTGTGCGAACTGCTCCTCGATGTCCTCCAGCGACATGCCCAGCTCGAAGCAGCGTTTGAGGTACTCCTGCGTCACGATCTCGGCCGTGGTGGATATGCTCACGCCCGGCTTGCCGCTCACGTCCAGCACGAACGCGCCCTGGCGGCGCTTCGACTGTATGTAGCCGTCCTGCTCCAGGCTCATGTACACCTTGCTCACGGTGTTGTAGTTCACCTCGACGTCGGCGGCCAAGCCCCGCACCGTGGGCAGCTGGTCGCCCGGCTTGTAGTACCCCGAGGTGATGAGGTAGATGAACCGGTTCTTCAGCTGCAGCCAGATGGGGATGCTGCTCTTCTCGTTGATCTCGAACAGGGCCACGTCGTCCGCCATTTCTATTCCAATCTAAGCGCCTGCGCGCTCGGCTCTTCAAGCTCCAAGTTGCGGTGCATGCCCGCGTCCACGATGGCCCCGCGCATGCCGAGCCCGCCCACCAGCACGAGCACCGCCGCCACGGCGAGGGCCGCCCGAAGGGCCGGCTGCTGGGCCCGCTCCTGTGCCCGAGCACGGACGCGAGCAGCGAACGCCAGCTCGACGGCCAGGGGTGCCGCCAGGCCGCACGCCACGAAACCGCCCCACCACGCCAGCGCCCCGCTGCCGCTCACCAGCTGGGCCGCCGACGCCGCAGCGCCCGGATGGTCGCTTGCCAGCGCCAGGCCCGCGAACAGCGCGGCCGCCACGGCTTCCAACACGATGACCGCGGCGTCCGCCCGCACGAGCGGGCGCACGACGCGGTCCGCGGCCCCGTCCGGGTCGGCGAAAAACGCCGCCGCCAGCACCACGGCGATACCGCACGACAGCGACGACAGCGCGAACAGCGCCGGGATGAGCGGCGACCGCCATAACGCCACCGCCCCCAGCCCCTGCAGCAAGAGCCCCGTGTACACCACGACCACCAGCCCCACCGCCACGGCAACCGCCTCGACGGCAGCCACCGCCGCACGCGGCGCGAACGGCAGGTAGGCGAACCGCACGAGCGCGAGGAACGCCCCGCACGCGACCAGCGCGGCCAGCGCAAAGGAACCGACGGTCAGATACGTAGGCGACGGCCGCAGGAAGAGGTCGAGCGCCCGATCGATGCGCCCCAGGTCGAACAGCAGGCACAGCACGCCCAGCGCGAGCGCCGCAAAGCCGGCGAGCAGGGCGAAGGCGACGACCCGCTCGCACGGCGGCGCCTCGTCCGCGGACACGCGGGCATCCGTCCCGAAGGGCGCGCGCACGAGAGCCAGGTCGAGCACGGACGCGACCGCGATCGCCCCGGCCCCGGTCCCGCCGAGGAACAGGTAGCCCACCGCCAGTTCGCCGAGCACATCCCCTCCCCTCGTCATTGCCCAAGCGCATTCCCCAAGCGCGGCGCCGCGCCCGGACGCAGTAGCCGCTCCGAATGGAAACGCCGCGCGCATCGCGCATACTCCTCTGCCAGTATCCCACAAAACAGGCGCGCTGCATATGACAGGGTGTCATATGCGCAGCAGCGACACGATCCGAGGCGCCCGCAATCGCCGCCTCCCCTTCCCCGACCAGCCCAGCCTGCGCAGCAGGTAAGAACGAGTGGCAGGCCGCGGTAAGCGGGCAGGACCGACCGTGTGCTACCATGGATTCCATCTTGCGAGAAGGGGGATTCTGCATGGTCGAAGCGCATCGGGCAGAAAGGGAAGATTGGATATCGCCCTTGGCCGAGCAATGGCCGTACCTGCGATTTCTGGGACTTAGCGCCTGGTGGGCCTGGATATGGCTCTGTTACAACAGCATCGAGATCATGCGCATGTTCCCAGCCGACCAGCAGACGAGCTACGTGCTGCAGATGTACCTGTTCTCCACACTGGGCATCGCAGGCTCCATGTTCGCGGCCGCGCTCGCTTGGAGGCGCATGACCGCACTCGTGGACAGGCGGGCGTTCGTCATCGGGTTCGGAGCGCTCGCAGGGCTCTCCACCATTTTGCTGGGGTTCTCGGTGGTTATGGGCGCCGGGATGTTCTTCGTGTTGGCCGCCGTGCTCACCGGCGCGGGCACCTCCATGCTCTGCCTGAAGGTGGGGCGACTATACGGCAGCGTGTCGCTGGGAGACTCGCTCACGGCGGGGTCCATCTCGCTTTTGCTGGCGGCGCTCCTGTATTTCGTGGGCATCGGCATACCGCCCGAGTGGCGGCTGTTCTACATCGCCGCACTGCCCTTGGTATCCGGCCTGCTTCTCTCCATGGGTTCCGCCGACCCGTTCCCCTCAACCATGTCGGGGGCGGGCGAAGGGCGCGGAAAGGGACCCGTGCAGCATCTGTACCGCAAACTCGTGGCTGCATCGGCCCTGGTGGCGCTCACGGCAGGCGTGGGCAAGGGAATCTCCAGCACGCTGATGGACAACGCGCTGTTCGCGCGCGAGGGAAGCATCATCGTGTTCTGCGTCGGCATGATAGCCATTGCAGTGGCCTGGGCGGTCAACCGCGGCGACGCCGTACGCGGAGCGCGGCAGGCGTACTCGGCGCTCATGGTGCTCGGCATGGGCATGATGCTGGGCACGTGCTTCGGACTCGACATCGCGTTCCTGAGCGTGGGCAAGGAAGCGCTCTGGCTCATGTTCTCGTGCTTCATGGCATATCTGGCGTTCCGCTTCGACCTGTCGCCCGTGCGCGTGTTCGGCATCGGGCAAGGAACCTATTTCCTGGCTTCGACGGCGGGCTGGGCGCTGGGAGCCGCCGTAGCCCCCTGGTACGGTGAGGCCATGGTGCGCATGGGCGTGGGCGTGGCGCTGGCTTTTTTGGTGATCATCGTGTTGGTGTACGTGTTCCCGGAGAACGACCTGAAGCGCATCATGGCCTGGTCGGTAGACGGGGATGCGGTAGGCCGGAGGCACGGAGAGCAGGGCGCAGCGGCACATGTGGCGCCGGAGATGGAAGAGGGCGGAGCAGGGCAGTGCATGACGGCAGACGGCGGAGCAGCCGTGCCGGACGACGCAAAGCCGTCCGGCACGGCGCGCGCGGCCGATCCCCGCTACGGTCTCTCCGCCCGAGAGCTGGAGATACTGGATTTGTTCGCCCAGGGGCGCAGCGCGAACTGGATCGCCGACAACCTCACCATCTCGAAGAACACCGTGCGCTCGCACCTGCGCGCCATCTACACGAAGCTCGACGTGCACACCCGCCAGGAACTGCTGGACTTCCTGGCGGGGTAGCGGTTCCCGGCGAGGCGGAACCGAGCTGCAGCAGGGCACAAGCCTGCACGATCTTTGCTTAGATTTCGTCCTGCTGAAAGAGGGGGCCGACATGCTCGGGCTGTTCGCCACGCGCCACCGGATCGCCCGGCTTCGCCTTGATCCTGACGGAACCCGTGGGACAGTGTTTGACGCATTCGCCGCAACGGGTGCATTCGCCCAGCTGGATGGCGGCGTCGGGCGCATGGAGGTCTATGTGCTCGGCGCAGGCCGACGTGCACGCGGTACAGGCACCGCCGCCCGCGCGCAGGCAGGTAGACGCATCCACATGCGGGCGGAACAGGCGCGCCAGCTGGCCGAACACGTTCAGCAATCCGGCAATGGGGCACAAGTTCGCGCACCATTTGCGATAGAGCACGAGTTCCACGGCCAGCGCGACGGGAAACACGACGACGCTCGCCGTAACCTGCTTGTCCACGATGAGGTGCCAAAGCGACCCCACCGTGCCGAACGTGAGCCCGACAGGGCACACCAGGCAGAAAAGCGGGATGCCCGCAACGAACGTGGCAGCCAGCACCACGCCAAGCGCCCAGGTGCGCTTGTCGCGCACAAGGTGACGCAGGCTCGCGGCCAGGCCCTTTGCCTCGTGCGCGGCCGAGCAGGCGCGCGCCGGCGCCTCCTCGGGCCGTGGCTCGCGGCGGAAGAACCGGCGGATCGCCGGCGCCGGACAGCCCCAAGCGCACCAGGCGCGGCCGAACAGCAGCGCGAACGCACCCACCACCGCGAGCGATATCAGGGTAACGGGCACGAGCGCCTTGCTGGCAAGCAGCGCCTCCAAACCCCCCAACGGGCACAGCAGGAAGAACTGCCCTATGCCCAACGCCGAGGGCGTGCCGATACCCAAATCGAAGGCGAGCGAGGCGATAACCGCCACGAACACCAGGCCGAGCGTCACGGCACGCGCCTTCGTTATACGATCGCCTTGCTTCATCGTGCAGTCCCTCCTTCCTGCAACGCCCTCTCGGTAACCACCTCGATGCCACGCGCCTTGCCGCCGCTGAACGACGTGAACACGTTGGCGGGACAGATCCGCACGCATTCGCCGCAGCCGTTGCACTTCGCCTCGTCAACCACGGGCCGACGCCCCGCGTCGAACGAGAGCGCCCCGTAGGGACACGCCTCCACGCAGATGCCGCAGCTGCTCGTCTCCAGGAACGCAAGGCAGCGATCCTCATGCAGGATGGCAGCGCCGATGCGCCCCTGCCCGGGCGCCTGCGGATCAACCGCGCCGATAGCGGCGGTGGGGCATACCTCGCGGCACTTGTCGCAGAACGTGCAACGGTCGTTGGCGAAGTTGAGGTGCGGCGTCCGGGCCTGCAAGAGGCCGCGCTCGATACCTAGAGGCTCCAGCACATCGGTGGGGCACACGTCGATGCAGCGCGCGCACTTGATGCAGCGCGCCATGAACTCGCCCTCGGGAAGGGCGCCGGGCGGGCGCAGCACATCGGCCTCGACAACGAAGGGACGCACGCCCGCGCCGGCGACAACGCCCGCAAGAAGCGCTGCTCCTCCTACGACGAACGTCCTGCGCGTCAGATTGCTCGCTGGCATTTCCAACCCCTCCGCTACGCCGCAGCCGTCGCGCCGTCGAGCTGCGCCAGGACCCCGCGCAGAAGATCGCGTGCCTGCTCCAGAGTGCCTTGGGCCACGAGCAGCATACCCGGGTAGAACGTCAGCTTCGCGTAATCGAGCGATGTCTCGTGCAGCAGGGGAATCCAGCTCAGCAGATGGCCCTCGATGAACTCCTGCTGGCGCACCACGTTACGGCGCAGCTGGTCCCGGTTTCTCGCTTGGGCCTGCTCCCTGGCCCGCTCGTTCATGTTCGCAAGGTATTCCAGCTCGAAGGCCAGATGGTCCTCTGGCTCGTGCAGGTCGGGATTCACCTGGAAACCGTCCTCCAGGAAGCGTGCCACCACGTCGTCGCGGGCATCGCCCATCATGATGCGCTCGTCGCCGGCGAACACCGACTCATAGGGTACGGCAGTCTGACGATCTTTGGTGAACACGCCCGCGGCCAAGAAGATGCGTGCGTACTCGCAGGCCAATTGCGTGCGGCGATCGTTCGCCGAGAACGCGAGGTACCGGCGCACCAGGCGGTAGCCCTCGTCGAGATGCGCATTGCCGGTTTCGCTCGGATACTCGCCAAGCGCCAGTTCTTCGATGGCCTGCTCGTTGAGCTCTTTGAAGAATACTTGCGAAAGGAACCGGTACGTACCGGCGCTCCCCTCGAAAAAATCCAGAAGCTCCTGTTGGGTCAGCATAGCAAGTCCCCTTTCGTTGATTCGTTTCCGCTCCTTCCGCATCGGATCGCAGCGTCCGATGCGGAAGGAGCGGGCTGCCGTCGTCGGCAGCCCTTTTCGTGCTGGTCGTTCGCAGCGCCGGTTCTTCCGCCAGCCGTCAAGCCGGCGAAACCCTAGTCCAACGCCATCAGGAAGAAGTCCATGAACGGCGTGCCGATGAGCCACATGGTCGCTCGCAGGGCGATGGCGGCGATCACGCCGCATACGCAGGAGGCAACTCCCAGCGCAACCGCCCTCGACGGCCTCTTCGCGGCGACGGCACCGCACGCGACCTCGACCGCGAGCGTCGCGAACAGCGCCCCCGCCCACGTCGCCGCGCCGTTGCCGGCCGCAGCGAGATACGCCCCCGCCGAGAGGCAAAACGCAGCGCCCAGCACCAGCCCCAGCGCACCACCGGCCGCAGCCAACACTCCCGCGAACGAAAGAGCGGCCTCGTCGCGCTTCTGCACCGCCTTCACCAGCAGGTTCAACCCTGCACCGGCCGCAGCTGCCGTGCCGAGGTAGGCCAAGGGCAACGTGACGGTGGTCCAGGCCGGACGGGCTTCCATCAGGTAAGACGAGCCGCAGGCGAACGTGAACACAATGCCCACGAGCGACGCGAGGATGCCCACCGCCGTGCGCGCCTTGTCAGACGTGCCGCGCGCAAGCATGATGAAATACACCGCCAGAAGCACGCACAGCACGCCGATCATGGCCGCCTCGACGAAGATGCCCGAGGTGGGATGGTTCAGCGCCTCGAGGATGCGGTCGACGTGGCTGAGGTGCGCGACCGACATGCAGCCGCCGACGGCCACCAGCACGAAGGCCACGATCGTCTCCATCTTGCTGGGGGCGGCGTCCTTCTTCAGCAGGTAGCCCAGCATCGAGCAGGCGAACAGCCACGCGCCGGCCCCGCTGACCACGGTGAACAGGACCAAGGCCCACTGGATCTCCATTAGTCCACGCTCCCTTCGGTCGTCACGTACAAGTTGGTGGTCTGGGTTAGGTCGTCGGCGCGCCACTCGCCGAACTTCGGCGACAGGATGTAGGCTGACAGCGGCCCGTTGCCCGCGTCCGGCAGGTAGTGGATGGCCTCGGGCGCGGCGGCCGCCAGCTCCTTCGACACATCGGAGTTCGGGTCGTCCAGATCGCCGTAGAAGCGCGCTTTGCCGCAGCAGTTCTTCACGCACGCCGGCTTCTCGCCCGCGGCGGTGAGGTGGTTGCACAGCGTGCACTTCTCCACGACCTTCTGCTCCTTGTTCCACGAACGCACGCCGTAGGGGCAGGCCATCATGCAGTACTTGCAGCCGATGCACTTCTCCTTGTCAACCAGCACCATGCCGGTCTTCTCGTCGCGGTACGACGCGCCGGTGGGGCACACGTGGGTGCAGGGCGACTCCTCGCACTGCTGGCACATCACCGGCAGCCAGTAGGTGGACACGTGGGGGAACTCGCCGAACGGCTCCACCTGCACCACTTTGTTCCAACGCTCGCCGAGGGCGATGTCGTTCTCCATCTTGCACGCCACTTCACAGGCGTAGCAGCCGATGCAGCGATCGAGGTTGATTACCAAGCAATTACGCGCCATAGACGGCATTACCTCCTCCGGTGTTCTCAGACGGTTCGGGCAGCCACGGGGTGAAGTCCTCGGGCTCGATCCACACGCCCTCGGGCGCGCCGTCGGCCTTGGTTATCTTGATGGTGATGCCGCGCAGAGTGTAGGTTCCATACACGTCGTTGAACGGGCATTCGTCGTTGTTCTGGGTCAGCAGGTTGATGTTCATGACCTGCCATGCGCGGTTCGGGTCGTCCGAGTCCAGCAGCTCCGGGTTCCAGAAGCGCTCCTGGTAGATGACCTTGGGTGCCACGCTCTTCGTGATGCGGGCGCGGCCCTGCGTCTTGCCGCGACGCGATTCCAGCCACAGCCAGTCGCCGTTCTCGATGCCGATCTCGCGCGCGGTTTCCGGGTTGATCCACGTCTCCGGATAGGGGTACAGCTCGCGCGTGTAGGGCGTGTTGCGCAGCGTGCCGTGATGGAAGAACGGGATGCGGCCCTGGGTGAGCACGTAGGGGTACTCTGTGTCGGTGAGCGGAGATTCGAACGGCTCCAGGTAGTACGGCAGCGGGTTGTAGTTGTCGGATTTCGGGTACACGTCGCTGGCCGGCTCCATGGTGCCCGAGCCGTCGATGGCCCCCGTGTTGCCCAGCAGGATGTTGCCGTCGAAGTAGGGCTCGCAGCGCTTCGACGTGGTGTGGAATCCGGCCGGCAGCTCCGGGTGCTCCTCGTCGGGGAACAGGTGGCTGTTGTACGACTTCTCGGCGTACTCCTCGATGGTCTGGTACTCGCTGGGCGCCTGCGCGTCGAACGTTTTCCAGTCCCAGTCGTCCTTGCCGTAGTAGAAGCTGCCTACGAAGTAGCCCACGTAGTCCTTGTACTCCTCGTAAGTGCGCCAGTACGTGCCGTAGAACTTGCCGGCGATATCGGGGTTGAAGGAGTCGATGGCGCGCTGGTGGCCGCGCTCGGCCAGCGCCGCGGCAAGCCACGACCAGTGCATGCACTCGTCGACGGCCTCGTAAAGCTGCGTGCAGGGGCGGCGGATGGCGTAGGTGTTCAGGCGGTCCTGCGCGTAGGCCGTCTCGAGCCACTCGGCGGTGGGCAGCACGTAGTCGGCCAGGCATACGCTCGTGGTGGTCCAGTGCATGTACATGTGCACGTTCAACTCGGTGGTCATCATGGCCTCGTAGAAGCGCGTGGCGTTGCCGATCATGGCCAGCTTGTTGCCGCTGCGCTCGATCCAGATGCGCGGACGGTAGGGCTCGCCGGTCTCGATGGCCTTGAGCACCGTGGGGATGTGGCTGGCCAGCCAGTGGCCGAGGCCCTTGTGCTCGGTGTAGCCAAGGCGTGCGTTGGCCTCTTCCTCGGGCATGCGCAGCGGGTGGTCGGGATGGTGCAGGCCGAACGGCTGCACCACGTAGTTGCACGGCTCGACGTAGCAGGGACGGTCCTGCACGATGGAACCCGGCTGGCGGATGCAGCCCATGAGGATGTCGAGGACGGCGTCGCCCTGCGCGGCCTGCGCGGAGTTGCGGGCCTGGTCGGTCGCCACGCCCAGCGAGATACCGGCGTTCGGGCAGCCCTCGACGTAGATGTTGATGGCCTCCTCGATCTCGCCGGCGTCGAGCCAGCAGATCTCAGCCGCCTTCTCGAGCGTCCATTCGGCCACGTGGTCCTTCATGATCTGGAACGCGGTGCGCGCCTGCTCGCCGTTCGGCAGCGTGTAGGTGCCGAACATCTCGGGGTCGAGGGAGGGGTCGAAGGGGTAGGGCATGGCCTTCGCGCTGTTCGTGGCCTTGTCCCACACCACGTACTCGTCTTCGCCGCCGAGGTCGAGCTCGCTCGCGCGGTAGGTGAGGCCCGTGTCCTCGTGCACGAGGAAGGGCAGGTTGGTCCACTCGCGGCAGAAGTCGTGGTCCCACAGCTCGTGGGTGATGATGTAGTTCATCCAGGCCAGCATCAGCGCCACGTCGGTGCCGGGGCGGATGGCCAGCCACACGTCGGCGCGCGCGGCGTCGGGCGTGAGGCGCGGGTCGATGACGACGGTCTTCATGCCGGCGTTGCGCAGGTCGGTGACCACGCGGCCCGTGGAGCCGATGCCGTGGTAGCTGGGCCCGACGCCCCACATGACATAGGTCTTCGTGGGCGTGCATTTGTCGTCGGGCAGGATGCCGGGCAGGTACACCTCGGTCACCGGGCCGTCAGCCAGCGACGTGTCGGCCGTGCCGTTCAGGCAGAACTCCATGTGGTTGCGCGGCAGGTAGCACTGCGCGCAGCCGGGCTCGAAGAAGTTGCCGCCGCCCCACACGGACAGGAAGCGCGCCGGGCTGAAGAACTGCGGGTTGCCGCCGCCGCCCGTTGAGCACACGAGGCTCTTCGGGCCCTCCTTCTGGTAGTATTCCCACATCACGTCGGTGATCTCGTTGATGGCCTGCTCCCAGGAGATGCGCTCCCAGTCGTTCGAGCCGCGCTCGCCCCGGCGCTTCATGGGATACTTGATGCGGTTGGGGTTGTACAGCGCCTGGATGCCGGCGAGGCCCTTTGCGCAGCATGCCCCCTTGTTCATGGGGTCGTCCGGGTCGCCTTCGAGCTTCACCACTTTGCCATCGCGCACGTGCGCGATCATGCCGCAGTTGTTGAGGCAGGCGCGGCAGATGGTCCTGACCTTCTGCGTTTCGCCTGACTCGGCCGCGACGGCGGGCTCGACCTGCACGAGGTTCGACCCGACCGCGCCGCTCATCGCGGCGGCAGCAGCAGCGAAAGCGCCAAGCTTCACGAAGCCGCGCCGGCTGATATCGGTAGTAGCCAAAACGTTACTTCCCTTCTCGTCCTTGATCGTTTGCGGTTGCTGGTCATGCTATTCGGAAAGCCGCGCCGGGCGTCCCCTGCGGCTGGGTCCGATGAAGTTCGAGGCCGGCTTGAATATTCGGCACGCATCACGGCCTTGCTATGCATGCTTGCCGCCGCGTTCGGGGCGCCGCCCCATTCGAAGCAGCCGGCGCCCCCGAGGCGAGGATATTCCGGGCCCTCGGAGGGAGGGATGCGGGCCCGGATCGGATAGGTTAGGCAGCGGAGACGAGCGCTCTGCCCGCATCGGTCGTTCGCCAGGAGCCCTCCCAGGCAATGCCGCCGGCCGATTCCAGCGCGTCGATGAAGTACTGGGGGTACACGAGGGTGCGCTGGGTGTCTGGATCGGGCTGGATCTGGGGGAATTCGCCGACAACTCGCTCGAGCTCGGCGCGTGTCGCACCTTCGTCGGCACTGCACGCATCGAGGATGGCCGCGAACACGCTGCGGTACGCAGGCTTGTCGTCAAAGAGCGCGCGAAGCGTGACGTCGGGCGCAAAGGCTTCGAGGAGCTCGCGCCCGGCCTTGGAGAGGGCGATGCGCGCTTCAATATGCGCGTCCTCGGGAACGGACTCGTCGGCCTGCAGGTCGTCGAGTGTGCCGGCGTAGACCCCGCCGTCCACGAAAAGCCGCTCGGCCAACGCGCCATTGCGCACGAGGATATCCACGCAGACGGAAGGATTCTGCTGATAGGCGCTATCCCAAACCTCGAGCGCTTGCGCCTCGATGTCATCGCGGCTCCTGTCGCCCTGCTGTGCGCAAATGCCGAGAATGGCGATCAGCGGCTTCTTGAGCATAGGATTGTGCTCGATCACATTGGCTTTCATAGTGAATCCCCTTCGGTCATTGCGAGAAGGCGGGTAGTTCGAAAGGGACCGCATGCTCGCATGCCGCGCCCCCTACGCGCTTCCCCGTCTCGCCCTCCTTCGATCCTCGCCGAAAGTATAGGAAGCCGAAGGGGTTGCCCGCATGACCCCAAAGGGGTGCTTCTCGTTGGCGGATGTGATGATCTTCCAACATTAAAAAGGGACTAGTCCTTGTGTCTTTCCTGATAAATATTATTCCTGCTAATATATAATTCACCATGCGCAACCCGGCCGGCCGCTTCCCGCACACGGCTCGCTACGGCGCCCGTCCATGCCAGCCACCCTCCCCCGATGCCGGAGGGGCACGTCGGCCTTGCCTCGCCGCACCCACCGGCGCCCGCATCCTTGCCGCACCCTCTGCCGATTGTGGATTTCCGCTCACAACCGGGCGATTTCGCGAGATTCCCGTCGCTGCGCGCCCCTCAAACCCCCATACTGGTAAGTCGCTTTGCACGAAATTCTTTCTTGTTTCTCTTTTGCGCACGCTGATGACGCTCACAGATGCAGAAAGCGGCTCGAGTCAAGCGCAAGGCACGCCGCTGGAGCGGGTGCGACCACGGAGCGGTTCCGCAGAGGCGGACGCCCGTCGAAGAGAAACGGAATACCCTTATGACGAAATTCGCCGACCTCGGCCTGTCCAAGAACGCCCTCGCGGCGGTTGAGAAGCTGGGCTACGAGAACCCCACCCCCGTCCAGGAGCAGGCCATCCCGCTGGTCCTGGAAGGTCGCGACGTCATCGCGGCCGCCAGCACCGGCACCGGCAAGACCGCCGCGTTCCTGCTGCCCGTGCTGAGCACGCTCCCCCGCGTGAAGGGCCGCAACCGCGCGCCGCGCATGCTCGTGGTGAGCCCCACCCGCGAGCTCGCCCAGCAGATCGCCCGCACGTGCATGCAGATCTCGCGCAAGACCGGCCACTTCACCACCACGGTGTTCGGCGGCACGCCCTACGGCCCCCAGATCAAGGAGCTGCGCGGCGGCACCGACGTGCTCATCGCCACGCCCGGGCGCCTGAAGGACCTCATGAAGCGCGGCGTGGTGAACCTGTCCTGCGTGGAGGTGCTCGTGCTCGACGAGGCCGACCGCATGCTCGACATGGGCTTCCTGCCCGACGTCACCACCATCGTGGACGCCACGCCCGAGTGCCGCCAGACGCTGCTGTTCTCGGCCACCATCGACCAGTCCATCCAGAAGAACCTGGGCTCGCTGCTGAACGATCCGGCCATGGTGGAGATCGCCCGCAACGGCGAGACGGCCAAGACGGTCGAGCAGTTCATGATGCCCATCAAGAACTTCAACAAGCCCGAGCTCCTGGAGGCCGTGCTGCGCGAGAAGGGCTCCGAGCGCGTCATCGTGTTCGCACGCACGAAGAACCGCACCGAGGACTGCGCCGAGGCGCTGTGCGATGCCGGCTTCCGCGCCGAGTCCATCCACTCCGACAAGTCGCAGGGTGCCCGCCGTCGCGCGCTGGACAACTTCCGCCGCGGCAAGACGTCCATCCTCGTGGCCACCGACGTGCTGGCTCGCGGCATCGACGTGCCCGACGTGGACCACGTCATCAACTTCGACCTGCCCGACATGCCCGAGGACTACGTGCACCGCATCGGCCGCACGGGCCGCGCCGGCGAGAAGGGCTACGCCATCTCGTTCGTCACCCGCGAGACCAGCCGCACGCTGAAGGACATCGAGCGCCTGATCGGCAAGGACATCCCGTTCATGGAGCTGGAGACCTACGAGCTGGACCCGTCGCTGCTGAAGCAGAAGAAGGGCGGCGCGCGCCAGGGCGGCTCCAAGAGCGGCGGCTCGAAGCCCTACGGCAAGCGACCTGCGGGCAAATCGTACGGCAAGCCCGCCGGCAAGGGCGGCTACCGCAAGTCCGACGACCGCGAGGGCAGCAAGCCGGCCCGCAAGAGCTACGCTGCCGAAGGCAGCACGCGCACGGGCGGCGAGGATAAGGGCGGCAAGCGCTTCGAGCGTACCGAGGCCCCGCGCTCCGGCAAGGGCGGCTACGACCGCGCGAACGCCGGCAAGCCGGGCAAGCGCTCCGACCGCTCCGGCAAGCCCGCCTCCGCCCGAGGCGAGAAGTCCTTCGACAAGCCGTACCGCGAGGGTTCCAAGCCTGCGAAGAAGCAGCGCTCCAAGAAGGGCAACGGCACCGGCGGCTACGACTACAGCCGCTTCGCCAAGAGCGACAAGCGCGAGGCCGCCGAGCGCTTCTAACTCCGCAAAGGTACAACGACGACGAGCCGCTTATGCGGCTCGTCGTCGTTCGCGGGGAAAGAGCCGCCGCGCTACTCTCCCCCTCCTGTCTGCTGGCCGATGTTGAACCCGTCCGCCAGCGCGCTGGGCGCGAGCAGAACGCCCTTCGAGTCCTTCGCCCCTTCGTAGGCCAGGTTCATGGCGCGCAGCTTCATGGCACGGGGGTTGCGGTCGTACACCTCGGCGGCCTCCACGAACATCTCGGAGATGTCCTTCTCCACCTCTGCCAGGATGATGCGGGCGTTGCGCTCGCGCTCGGCCTGGGCTTCCTTCGACAGCGCATCCTGCAGCTCCTTGGGAATCATGATGTCGCGGATCTCCACCGACATGACGGTCACGCCCCACTGCTCGCACTTCTTGCCCAATATCTCCTCGAGGTCGCGGTCGATCTGCTTGCGTCGCATTGATATGTCGGCAAGGTTGAGCTGGCCGATAACGTCGCGCATGGCCGTCTGGGCCGAGCGCAGCACGGCCTTCGGATAGTTCTCCACCTCCAGGCACGCCTTCTCGGCGTCCCACACCATCCAGAACAGGATGGCGTCAACGTCGACGGGAACGAGGTCGGCCGTGAGCGCGGCCTCGGCGGAGAACGAGGCCGTCATAATGCGCTGGTCCACGTGGATGGCCGCGTACTCCGCGAACGGGATGCAGCAGTAGATGCCCGGGCCCGCGATACGGTTGAAGCGGCCGAAGCGCAGCACGGCCACGCGCTCCCACTGCGGAGCAATGCGAACCGACGTGGCCACAACGAAGCCGACCGCTGCCGACGCAGCGATGGTCAGCGGCGACACGAACGCGAACGTGAGCAGGAACGGCACGAGGAAGCCCACGGCGAACATGACGAGGAAGAACAGGTACACGCCGCCACGAGAGGCCTCGTTGGCCTCGAGCTCCGTCTCGGCAACCTTCCGCTCGCCCTGCGCGTCGTGCTCGATCCGGTTACGCCTGAACAGTCCCATCGTCGCTCCTCCGCCTCTCCGTCGCTCACTCCGTCTCGTCCGCCGCCGCGAGCCTCCCCGCCACCAAATCGGCGATGTCCTGACGCGGCACGCCGAGCTCGCGGCACTGGCGGATGAACTCGTCGGCCAAAAAATCAACCTCGGACTTGGCCGCCTCGGCTTCGGCGGGACCCCGCTCTGCCACGAACGTGCCCTTGCCGCGCTTGGACACGATATAGCCGTCGCGCTCGATGTCCTGGTACACCTTGCTCACCGTGTTGTAGTTGACGCCCAGGTCAACGGCCAGCTCGCGCACCGTCGGCAGCTTGTCGCCCGCCTTGAACCGGCCGGACGCTATCAGGTAGATCAAGCGGTTGCGTAACTGGAGCCACAGCGGGATGCCGCTGTCGCTGTCTATGGTGATCTGCACGGTTTGATTGGCGGCGCTCACGCTCGGATAGTCCCCCACCTTCATTCGCCAAGTAGTATCGTCATATGATAGCATTCCTCGCCCCGCTTGCCGCACGGGGCCGCAAAGCGCGAGACCCCGCACGGCCGACCCGGGAGGGAGGGAAGGCCGGCCGCGCGGAGCCCGCGGGTAGGGGCGTCGGCCGCCGTGAGCGACCGACGCCCCTACCCGACGCCCAGCTCCTCGCGCTCGAACGCAAGGAACTGGCGCACGGTCTCGGCGAGGCCCCGGTAAAGACCCCTCTTCGCCCGCTTCTTCAGATCGGCGCAGAGCTGCGGAAACCAGGCCAGCACGTGGTCGCGCAGAAACACCCGCTGCGTCTCGCGTGCAGCCTCGGCTCCAACTTCGTCGCCGGCAGCCAGCGCATCGGCTTCCTTGCGGCAGAGACGCGCCATGAACGCCAGCTCGATGCCCGCGTGGTCCTCGGGAACGTTCAAATCTCCCGAACGCTCGAACCCTTGAGCCCGGTACGCCGCGAGCACCTCGTCGCGCGAGCGCTGCATGAGCAGGCGCTCGGCGCTCGTGTACACCGACTCGTAAGGGAACACCGGATCGGCCGACATGTTCAGCAGCAGCGCCGCGAACTCCGCTGCCGCCTCCGTTCGCGCCGCCGCGAGGTCCACGCCCGCGAGCCCGGCCGCGTAGCGCCCGAGCTCGCCCTCAAGCGACGGCGGCTCCTCGGCGAGCCGCGCAAGGAAATCCTCCGACACCTCCTCGAGGAACAGATGGGACAGAAACGAGTACGTGAGCTCCCGAGCCTCGGCCTCGGCGTTGCGTTCGCGCGTGTCCATGATCGCCCTCCCCTCGCGGGGCGCCCACCGAAGCGAGCGCCCCCATCGAACCGTCGTTTACGAAACCAGCATCAGCGCGCCCTGCACCGCCTGCAGCGCCGCGGGGCTGACGAGCGCGGCATGCAGGCCGGCAGCCAGCACCACGAAACGCAGCGTGAATCCGCCGACGAGCGCGCACGCGGCGCCTCCCACCGGCACGGCCGGGCCGATCTTGTCCTTCTGCCTCGACGCCACGAGCTGGGTTATGGCCGCGATGAGCGGGCACCCCAGCCCCACGGCCACCACGAGCAGCCAGAACTGCACGCCCAGCGCGCCCTCGGTGAGCAGCCCGATCGCCCGGGCCTCGTCGGCGCCGGCGCCCTGCATGCTGATCACGAAGGCGGCGAGCACCGCAGCCTCCAGCACCACCAAGCCGACAACCGCCTTCTCCAGCGTCGCACGCACGCGCTCGATGCCCTCGTCACGGTCAATCACGGCCGCGAAGATGGACACCGCCGCCACGCCCGTGTCGAGCGCCGACACGGTGAACAGCACCGGCAGCAGCCACGTTCCCCACAGGGGAATGGCGGGCGCCGCGCCCAGAAGCACGCCGGTGTACACCGCTACCGCGAGCGCAAGCGGGATGCCGACCACCGCAAGCGCCTTGTTGATGCCCGCGCGCGCCCGTCCGAGGGGCTTGCACGCCGAAGACAGCCAGTCGGCGATCTTGTCGGTGGTGAATAGCGCGCTCAGCACGAACACGATGAACGTGACCAGCAGCAGCCACGCGCCGACGGTCATCCACGACGAGCCGTTCACGAAGCTCTTGAACAGTATCATGGCCTGGAAGGGCTTCTCCACCTCGGACACGAGCGCCAGCAACCCGATGGCCAGCGCCGCTACGGCCGTCCACACGCCTCCCGTCACGGTCTTCTTGAATCGCCCCGGCTTCGCCAGGCGCAAGACGGACGCCGTCAAAAACGCGCCCGCGCCCAAACCGCCGAGGAACAGGTATATCGCCGGCAGCCAGCTCCAGGTCGTCTGCAACTCAACCATGGTCGTTCCTCCTTTCCGTCATGTCGGCCGAGAGCGCCATGGGGCACGCAGCCCCGCGCTCTCGGCATCGCTTTTTCACGACACGACGACCGAGGGCTTCGCGTCGGCCGCCATCTGCCTGGCCTTCTTGTCGCCCACCTTCGCGGCCAGCTCGTCCATGGTACCGAACTGCAGCGCCTGCGTCGGGCACGTGGCCACGCAGTGGGGCATGTCGCCGGGCTCCACGCCGTTGCCGATGCAGCAGTCGCACTTGTCCATGCCCTCGTCGGTGTACTGCGGCACGCCGAACGGGCAGGCGAAGAAGCAGTAGTGGCACCCGATGCACTTCTCCTTGTCCACCACCACGATGCCGTCCTCTCCGCGCTTCGTGATGGCGCCCGCCGGACACACCTTCGCGCAGGCCGGCTCGCCGCAGTGCATGCACGACATCGACACGAACGTGCGCGTGACGTTCGGGAAGGTGCCGCTCGTCACCTCGTGCACCTTGCGGCGCGCTATGGTTCCCGCCTCGATGCCGTTCCACTGCTTGCAAGCGATCTCGCACGCCCAGCACTTGATGCAGCGCTCGGTGTCCATATAGAAGCCGTATTGCTTGGCCATTATTCGTTACCCCCTTCGAACTTGCTGATCTTCACGAGCGTCTGCTTGCCCATGGAGGAAGTGAACGGGTCGAAGTTCTCCGGAGTCCCGTCGTACAGGACGTTGGCCTCGCACCCGCCATCGAGGAAATCGTACCCGGGGAGCCCGAGCTCCTCGCATGATTGCCACCAACCGCGCTTCGCCATGATCACATCTGGCGCAATGCCCTCGAAGTACTCGGCTGTCAGCTTGATCCAGCCATGGGGAGACTCAATCTTCATCCACTCTCCGTTCGCAATCCCGTACTTCTTTGCCGTGGCAGGGTTAATCTTCGCCCACGGCAGCTTCTGCAGCTCGCGGGTGTAGGGAAGGTCCTGATAGTAGCTGTGGTTGCACAGACGATACGCGTGGACGTCCGAGAATACGATCGGATACTCCTGCGCAAGCTCAGGCGTTCTCGCGATGCTCTCCGTGGGGCCAACGTACTCGGGCAGGTAGCCGATGGTGCCCATGTCGAGCGTGTCGGGCTTGCCGCCGATCAGCTCGTTGTAGCATTGCACCTTGCCGTTCGGCAGACTCGCGAACATGTTCGCGTAATCCTTGTACGGAGGGTCGCTCGGCTTGGCACCGTCGGTGCGCTCGACGAAGATCCAGCCCTTCTCTCGTAAATCTTCCAGCGAGATGCCCGACGGCTCGAGTTGCTCGCGCAGGTTCTGGTCGAAATCGCCGTTCCAGAAATCCTCGCCATAGCCCATCTTTACCGCTAAGTCGCAGTAGAAGCGCCAGTCGGAACGACCCTCGCCGATGGGCTCGATGACCCCCTGGTTGATGCCGATGGCCGTGCCCCCAGCCATGTTCTTCACGTTGAACTGGTCGCTCGTCTCGTAGTGCGTCAAAGCGGGGAGAACCACGTCGGCGTAGTTGCACGACGAGTTCCACGTTGTGTCCATCACGAAGTAGAACTCGATCTTCTTCAGCGCCTCCACCACCTTCTGGGGCTGGCGGGTCGCCGAGAGCGGGTTGGTCGACTGCGCCAGCAGGCACCGAATTGGATAGGGCTTCTCCGTCAAAACGCTCATGATGCCCTTGAAGTACGCGCTCGTCAATCCGCAGTGCCACGAGTGCGGGCCCTGGTACCAACGGGGGATCTCGGGAGCGACCAGCTTGCTCGCACCGGGGTGCCAGCCGTTCGCCTTGTCCTCCTCGCTCTCGGGCAGTCGGTCGGAGAGACGGTCGAACGGCTTGGTCTTGATCAGCGAGGGAGGCAGGACCTTGCCCTTGTTGCCGCCTCCCGCGATACCCATGTTGCCCGTGATGGCCTCGATCGAGCAGATGGCCTGGATGGTGGACGTACCGTCGCTCGCCTGGTCGCCAACACCGTTGCCGAAGCCGATACCCATGGGCTTGATGGTGCCCATCATACGGGCGACCTCGTAGATCTGCTCCTCGGGTACGCCCGTGATAGGAGACGCCCAGGAGGGCGGGAACTGCTTGACGTGCTCAGCCAGCTTGTCGAAGCCGTTAACCCAGTTATCGCAGAAGTCGTGGTCATACAAGTCCTCGCCGATGATGACGTGGAGAATGGCCAACGCCAGTGCGCAGTCGGTGCCGGGGCGTACGGGAACCCACACGTCCGCCTTGGAAGCCAGCGGATCGAGCATCGGGCGAATGTCGATGATCTTCATACCGTTCTTCTGCTTGTTGTCCACGCGCTTGAAGGGGCCGCCCTGGTTGCACGCGGAGTTCTCGAGGTTCTCACCCCAGTTGACGTACAGCTTCGTCTTGTCCATCTCGCCCGGACCGATGGGGGTCACGGCATTCAGCGCCTTGCCGCCCACTGTCACCTGCGCGCCCCAGGTGCGCTGCGTCATGCAGATGGAGCTGTGCATGTAGTTCGGCGTGCCGTGCACGTTTAGGAACCGCTGGGCGATCGTTCCCTGCACCGCGAATTCCTGCGGTGACAGGGCAGCGAAGCACTCGGGGCCGTATTTCTCCTTGGTCTCGAGCAGCTTGGTGCTTATGATGTCGAGCGCTTCCTCCCAGGTGATACGTTCGAACTTGCCCTCGCCCTTCTCACCCGTGCGCTTCATGGGGTACATGATGCGCAGCGGCGAATAGGGCACCTGAACAGCCGCGTTCGCCTTAGAGCACAGCGATCTGCTGCCCACACCGTAGTTGTTGCCAGCCTCGGGATTGCCCTCGACGTTCGTGAACTTGCCGTCCTTCACGTAGCAAAGCGTCGAGCACTTCGTCTTCGCCGGACCGCACATCTGGCACCAGTTGTGGCGGACTTGTACCTCACCGGATGCGATACCGGCCTCGCCGGCGAGGCTCGGTTTGAGCGCCTCCTGGCTCGCGCAGCCGGTGAGCGCCGCCATCGCACCGAGAGCAGCCGTCCCCTTCAGAAACGTTCGCCGCGAAAACGTAGCATCACTATTCATTCGTTCCTCCCCATTCCTCGTTCTCTTGCGTTCTCCATGTTGAAATAGCAGATGAGAGGTTGCCGCATAGACCATCCCCCTTCGCTTCTCGTACGCGTCCCCACAACGCGCCTCCCTGGAACGGACTCGACGGCATTCCTTATTAGAATGCCTATCATTGTCCTATTGAACTATTGTCATAGTACCATAGTTTAATGGTTTTATTAAGGAGTCATACTGTTCTATTTTGAGGATAAGATGAAAGGGCGTGCCGACCGTCCCACTTGCCAGAATGACGGCAGCAGCAGCGTTTGCCTGCCGGATGGTGCCCCGACGAAAGCGAGGTGCCTTGATGGGACGTATTTGACTTGCCGCAGGGCGACTATTGCTCAGGTTGCGATCTGGCTTCTTTTGGTCGCGATCAAAACGCTCGACCGAATAAGGCGAATGGTGAGAGAGGGCAGGGAAAAACCCAGGGACGCGACGAAACGCCCCCGGGTTAAGTAAACGACCGGCACCACCTGGTGAAGCGGGCGCTGCTGTCATCTCGTATAGCAGCGTGCGGCGCAACGCCGCAATGGCAGCGGAGCCTTTGTTACGATTCTTCCGCAATCGCTCCTTGCACTCGCAAGCGAGATCGGCGCAGAACGTCCCCCCGCTCCCCTACTGCGGCTCCACGTCGATAGGCGCGTTCTTCGCGGCCGCGCGCTCGCTCTTGCGGATGCGCCACCAGCGCGAAAGGCTGTGCACGAGCCATTCCACCAGCGGGATGGTGAGGAACGCCACCCAGGCGGGATGCGGCTGGTTCAGCAGGAACGCCATATAGCAAAACCATGCCACCACGGCGATAGGGTACACGCCCGACACCAACGGCGCTATACGCCGGCGCCCGATGGCGTGGCCCACCATATAGTACACGGGGATGGTCAGGAACAGGAACAGCCCCACGCCCCATGCGCCGTTCAAGATGCCCAACAACAGGTACACCACGATTATCACCAGCGGATAGGGGAACTTCACCCATTCCTTTTCGAACGCGCGCAGGTAATGCTTGCGAACGGGAATGGTGCGGCCCACCTCTGGGCCGTACTTGGCCTTCGCATCGTCAAGCGTGTCGAAGCGCTCCCCGTTCACCGTGTAGCCGCAAGGCTCGTTCCAGCGCTCCTCGTGGATGTGCCCGTACCCGTAGCGCTCGTTCGCGTCGCGCCAGCTGTCGAAGCGTTCGCCGTTGATGACCACGCCGTCGTCGTCGATGACCACCTGGCTGCCGTCGTCGTCCTCGAGTGTGCAGCGGCTGCTTGACCTCTTCGCGTCGGCGCAAGGCTCGGCGGCGTCCCCTTCGCACGCGCCTTGCACGCTCGCAACGGATCCTTCCTTCACGTGGATGCCGCTCCAGCCCACATGCACCTCGTCGCCCTTCTTGGAATCCTTCACATGCACGCCATCACGCCATGACACGTGCACGTAGTCGTCGCCATCGAGCACATGGATGCCTCCCAGCCCGATGCGCACCTTGGACTCCTTGCCGTCGGCGGATCCAGGCTCTGGAGCCGCCGCACCGTCCGCCTCCCCGTCGGCTCCCGGCTTATCCGAGGCGCCCTCTCCTGCTGCTGGAGCCGCGCCCGCATCCGTTCCCGATGCCGGCTTCGACGCGTCGGCAGCCGCCGCGCGCTCGGCAGCGCGGTCGACGGCCTCGAACGCCACGTCGTCGCGCATCTCGTCGTCCACATACAACAGCTCGTCGAGCGACACGCCGTAGAGCTGCGCGAGCGCGATGAGGTTGTCGGTGTCGGGCGACGACTCCGAGCGCTCCCACTTCGACACAGCCTGGCGCGACACGCCCAGCTTCTCCGCGAGCGCTTCCTGCGACAGTCCCGATTGCTTGCGACGCGCCGACAGGCGCTGGGCGATCTCGACGTTCATGGTTCCGAACCCTTTCTCGTTTCATTCATCATAGCGTACTCAAAAGGGTACGGTTGCGGGAATCGCCGCGCGACCGCTTCCAGTTGGAATTTTCCGCAATTATTGGTTGCGGGCTATCTGAACTGGTAAAACATTGGCTAAAGACAGGAAAGGCGCCCGTTACTTTTTCCGTGCGATGTCCACGACCACCCAGAGGGACAGGATCGCGGCGCCCAGGTAACCGAAGAACGCGAGCACCGGCACGCCCAAAAGGCGCGGTTCCATGCTCGAGAGCGACAGCATGCTCGAGCCGATGAACAGCCCCGCGATGATGATGCCGATGGTCAGCCGGTTCACGATCTTCCCCAGATGCGAGAGCGGCGCCTCGCTGCCCAGCACCTCGGTGTTCACCTTCAGCTGGCCGCGCGTGAGCATCTTCAATGCCTCGCCGGAGTACTGGGCGGCGTCCATCGAGCCGCGTGCCGACGAGCGCAGCGCCAGCGCCAGGTCCTCCATGGCCCCTGCAAGCTCCTCGGCCGGATCCTTCGTGCGCTGGATGTGCGCGTTGATGATGGACACCACGTTCTCGTTCGGGATGAACGGAAGGATGGTGCCCTCCAGCGTCACCAGCCCGCGCGACACGCTCGTGATGGACGACGGCAGCGTGACCTTGCACGAGCGCGTGAGCATGAGGATGTCGTTCAGGAACATGCCGATGTCGATGTCGGCCACGTCGCACGAGCCGTAGTCCTCCAGCAGGAGGTCAAGGTCGGCCAGGAAGCGCGTGTGGTCGATGGCCGCGTTGTCCTTCGCGATGGCGAAGGACATGAGCGCCGTTTTGAGCTCGGTAGCGCTCTGCATGCCCACGGCCTGGATGATGTTGCCGAACCCGGCGCGGTCGTGCGGCGACAGGCGTCCCATGATCCCCAGATCGATGTAGACGACCTTCCCGTTGCGGATAAGGAGGTTCCCCGGATGCGGGTCGGCGTGGAAGAAGCCGTGATCGAGGATCTGGGTGGCGTAGTTATCGAGGATCTTCTCGCCGATCTCCTCCAGATCGTAACCGGCGGCCCGCAACCGGTCGGTCGCCAGGATGGGTATGCCGTCGATGTACTCCATGACCAGCACGTACTCGCCGCAAAGTTCCGGGTACACGTGCGGGCTGTCGATGAACGCCACGTCCTTGTTCAGCCGCGCGAACTCCTGGAGGTTCGCCGCCTCGCGCTGGAAGTCCGTCTCCTCGAGGAACGTGGCCCACAGCTCCTCCACCACGTCGCGCAGGTCGAGCATCTGGTCGTCCTTCATGAAGCGCGACGCCTGGCGCGCCACCATGCGCATGATGTCGATGTCGAGCGCCATGGTGGCCTTCACGCCGGGCCGCTGGATCTTCACCGCCACGACATCGCCGTTCGCGAGGCGCGCCTTGTGCACCTGCGCAAGCGACGCGCTGCCGAGCGGCGTGGGATCGATGGCGTCGAAGATGTCGCCTTGACGTTCGCCGTAGATGTCGTCGAGAGCCGCGAGCATCTGGTCGAACGGCAGCGGATCGCACTCCATCTGGAGTTTTGCCAGCTCATCGCAGTAGGCCTTCGGGAGGATCTCCGAGCGCGTGGACAGCGTCTGGCCGATCTTCACGAAGCTGGGGCCCAGGTCTTCCAGCATGGCGCGGAACTCTTCCGGCGAGAAGCCGCGCAGGAAATGGTGCTTCTGGAGGATGGAGTAGATCTCCTTCAGCCGGCGCGTGCGCGTCTTGCGGCTGAGATTGAACCGCCCTTCCGGATCGATCTCCGCGCCGGAGCTGAAGAAGTACTTGAGCAGCGTGTTGTCGGCCATGGCCATGGGCGGGCGCCTCTCTCGAACGCGCGCAGGGCCGCGGCTACGCGCCGGGCGTCTGGGGAGACGCAGGCGAGCCGCCCTCGATGGGGATCTCCACCGCGGCCGACTTCGCGGCCGACGTCTCCACAGGAGAGGCGTCGCCCACCTCGGCCTTGGCTGCAGGGGCGCCCTCGGCCGGCGTTGCGACCGGCGCCTGCGCGCTCTGCTTCGCGGCGATCTCGGCCGCCTTGGCCGCGAACGCCGCGCGCTCCTCGGGCGTCATGGTGGCCATGCGGGCCTCGAGGGCGTCGTAGCGCAGCGTGCTGGCCACGTCCTCGGCCTTGTGCTTGAGCTCGGTGTTGATCTGCTTGCCCTGGTCCACCGTGAGCTCGCCCTTCGAGATGAGCTGGTCCACCAGGTCCTTCGATTTCTCGGCGGTGATGGCCATCGCTCCGATGCC
Organism: Gordonibacter sp. RACS_AR49; assembly: GCF_030418435.1. Taxonomy (NCBI): domain Bacteria; kingdom Bacillati; phylum Actinomycetota; class Coriobacteriia; order Eggerthellales; family Eggerthellaceae; genus Gordonibacter; species Gordonibacter sp. RACS_AR49. Next base: position 227,783 of record NZ_JAIUDM010000001.1, read on the forward strand.
CGCCAGGAAGATGTCCTTGAATCCGTCGCCTATGGTAGCCATGAGAAGCCTCCTTCGTCGCGGTTCAGCCCGCTGCGCCGCAGCGCTGCCGGGCTCTTTGAACCATGATGCACCAAATCCGCGAAAAGGGCAATGAGCGGCGGAGGTTTGTAGGGAAAAGAGAACGCCGGGGAAAGATGCAGCCGAAACGGCCTGCGTGCAGGACGGCTCGGTCCTTCGCGACCGGCGCCTTCTACGGTCGCACGCCGGGCGCCCGCAGGGCTTTTCCGGCCGGACGCCCCGCACCGCTCTTTCCGGCAGCGAGGCCCGCATCTTTTGGCGCGGGCCTCGCTGCCGGAAGACCGTCATTCCTGCTCGTATGCCGGATGCGGAGGAACGAACGCCGCAGGCAGAGCCACCGACCCACGCACCGACGTGGCGGCCGCATAGGCAGGCTCGCCCAGCGACGCCGGCTCGCCGCCGAAGGCGGGCGCAGGCGCTGCCGCGGGAAGCGCATCCGCCGCAGCCTCTTCAGCCGCACCGGCCTTCTCGTCCAGACGTCCGTCCACCCACGTCTCCGCCACCACGCACACGACGATAACGGCTGCGCCCACAAGCCCCGCCGTGGAAAGCGTCTCGCCGAGCACGCCCCACGAGAACAGCGCCGTGAAGATGGGCTCGCCCGTGAGCAGCATGGACACGGTGGCGGACGGCAGCCGCTTCAGCGCCATGTTCTGAAGCGCGAACGTCAGGCACGTGCTGGCCAGCGCCAGGAACGCCACGGTCCCCCACGCGAGGGGCTGCACCGCCGCAACGTCGAGCGGCCGGTCGAACAGCAGCGCGCCGGCCAGCGAGAACACGAACGTCGCGAATATCTGGGTTGCCGACACGGTGACCACGTCCATGCGCGCAAGCCCCCGCTCGCCGAACACGAGCGCGCCGGCCAGCGACACGGCTGTGAGCAACCCGCAGAGCTCGCCCCAACCGAACGCGAACGACCCGCCGCTCGAGCACAGCAGGTACAGCCCGCCCACGACCGCCGCCTGGAACGGCAGGTGGACCAGCCGGTAGCGCCGGCGCAGCACCACGGCTGCCAAGATGGGCGTGAACACCACGGGAAGCGCCATGAGGAACCCCACGTTCGTGGCTGTGGTCAGGTCGAGCGCCACGTTGCAGGAGATGTACGACACCGCCATGCACAGCGCCGCCGGCAGCCAGTCGCCCAGGCGCGCGCCGCGCAGCCCCCGCACGATGCGCGGCCCGAACAGCACGGCGAACACCGCCGACGCCAGCCCGAAGCGGATGGCAAGCGCCCAAAGGGGCGAGATGCTCTCGTAGGCGAGCTTCGTGAAGGCGCTGCCGGAGCCGAAGATGACGGTTTGCAGCACGACGCTCGCAATGCAGATCCCGCGTATGTCCATGATGCGCGCCACGTCCCGCCTCCTCTCTTGTTTCCGCCCTGTCGTTGGACAGCGCAGAGCAACGCCCTGTCGCCTGGCAGGGCCCTCGGTCTCTGTTCCGGATTGCACCTATGGTATGCTTAGTCCAATTGAAAGTAAAACGAGACTTTCTTTATACAATTGAAAGTATTTCTTGTTACTACCGATCACAGCTTTACGAAGAGGATCGAAAACCATGGCCAACCAGAAATACGAGGCGTTCCTGAAAGTTTTGGAGACCGGCAGCTTCAAGGAGGCCGCGCGAGAGCTGGGCTACACGCAGGCCGGCATGAGCTACCTGGTGAACTCGCTGGAAAAGGAGCTGGACACCACCTTGCTCGTGCGCGACTACGGGGGCGCACGGCCCACTGCCGAGGGGGCGGACCTGGCACCGCTCGTCCAGGACGCCTGCAATGCCGAGCGCCGGCTGCATGCCCGCGCGGCCGACCTGCACCATCTCGAGGGCGGCAACGTGCGCGTGGTCACGTTCACCAGCACGGCCATCCAATGGCTCCCCGGCATTGCCAAGAAGTTCGGGCTCCTGCACCCCTCCGTCGAGCTCGACCTGGCCTGCATCGACGATCAGGCCGAGCTCGAGGAGGCTGTATGGAGGGGCGACTACGACGTCGGCTTCGCCGTGCTGCCCGTCAGGCTGAACCTGCGCACCGTGCCTCTCGCCCGCGACCCGCTGCTCGTGGCTGTGGCGCCCGACCACCCGCTGGCGAAAGCACCCTTCTTCCCCACCTCAGCCCTGTCCAGCGAGCCCTATATCAGGCTGGAGAGCGGAGCTTCGTCGGAGATGGACGGGGTGTTCCGCGCAAACGGCGTGGAACCGCGCGTCAGGTTCTCAATCGTGAGCGACTACGCCGCAATGTCGCTGGCAAGTGCCGGCCTGGGCTTCAGCGTCCTGTCCTCCCTCATCCTTGAGAACGCCCCCTTCCCCCTGGCCGCCCTGCCGCCCGAGGTTCCCGTCGACCGCGAGATAGCCCTCTGCCTGCGCCCAGGCGAAGAGGCCAGCGCCGCAGCGAGGGCGTTCGTGGAGGTTGCGCAGGCGTGGGTTGGGGGCAACAAAAGCCGCTGAAAAGTCACTGCACCAGCTGGCGACCCTCCTTCCCATACCACCCCTAATCGGAGTCGCACCGGGGCTTCTCGAGCTCGGCAATCCTCGCTTCGATCCCAGCTTGCTCTTTAAGCAACATGTACACGCGGTTGCTGTCCATACCGTCTGATCGCCCCTCATCGTAGTCACGGGGCTCGTCCGGGCGAAGGATCCTCATGATCGCAGTAAGCGACACGATAATCAGGCAGAGCCCGGCAAGCAGCGATGCTGTCCCCAAAACCATGCCGTGTACCCATAGGTTCCCTAACTCGTGAAAGGGTTTCGCGAATTCTTCAGGAGCCCAGAATAGGTAGTGCGAAACATCCCAAACACGGAACATACCAAACCCGCCTACCGCTGCCGCAGCGATCAAGGCGATAATCTGCCCCAGCGTCACACTTCCGCTCTTCTTGTCGCTATCTCCACATTCTTCAGCTGATGCCTCAACGCTCATTAGCGCAACCCTGTCCTTTCGTATTTGAAGTCGTGGGACTCTCTGCAAGCGCGCAGCGCCTCTGTCCAGAGGCTGTACGGATTCCTTGCGATCCTGCCCTGCGGCGTATCCAGGCGCATACCGCCATCCACCTCCACTGCTCGAGGCCCTTGAGGGGCCATGCCCGCTCTCGGACCACCTTCGACGACCTTGTCTACAAGATAGCGATAGAGCGAACTATGAAGAAGCGCCACATAGCCGACGAAAGCCGCATTGATAACCATGATGGCCACCAGAAGGCTCCAAAGTATAATAGCCTCACCTGAAACAAAGTTGGCACGGGCCGTTATGAAGAACAGTATGATAGCCATCGCTGAACAAATCGTCAGCACTACCGCCGAGACTTCCACACCCAAGCTGTCTCCCTTTCCGTCGCTCGTGCGGTTATAGATCCACGGACCAGCCGCAGTCGCCACCGCCAAAATCATCGCGGGGACCGACAGGTTGGCGAACCCGTCATGCGCCGAGGAAACGGAGGTGATGGCCGAGACGACCAAGACGGCCAAACAGAGAAATGCTGCAACGAACATAATGTGGTACGTATCGAGGGGCGCTTTTTTGTATCGGAACATGAACGAGGCATTTGACATGAGATGGCCGTTGCGAATGTAGATATGGGCATGCCTCTGCCCATATCGTTTCTGCATTTCCACGTACTCCGCATGAATGGTGCGCCTGTCGCAAGGATTGTCTTTGAGAAGGCTGCCTCTCGCATAATAGGTTCCCTCCGGACCTTCCAGGTAGAGATGGTAGCTTGTGCTTCTTCCAGCTCGAGCCAGGTTGTAGTACACCGTATCGGTTCTTTTGCCGAACCGGCCTATCAACCTATTGAGAAGCTCGAGCCTCCTCCTTCCACGTGGATTGGGAAACACGTTCGCAGGTTTTCGCTCTGTTTCGCACTTCTGTTCGAGATATAAGCCGAACACACGCGGAGGGAACGCATCCGCGCATGTCGAGGACGTGGCCAGGTCTTTCAATGCGGCCACGTGCAAGGATACACACACCGGTATCACATCCCTGAGACCCGAAAGCATATAGAGCATATGCTCGCTGAACCTGACGTCCTCGTCCGACGCGGCGAGTTCCTGCATAAGACGGAAGGTTTTCTCGGGAGCCTCGCAGTTCTCGTTCGCCTGCATATTGTTCAAGTAGCACTCGAGGTCATACCTGGTACCGGAAACCCATGGAAGGTAGCCCTTGAGCTTCTTCCTAGATCCAAACTCGTAGTTCTCGACTAGAGCGATTATATGCTCGGAGACCTCCGATTGCTTCACCGTCGGCAGATCGTTTCCATGCGTGTTGGATACGTTGAGTTTTATGGTGAGGTCTCCTCGTTTTTGGAAACTCACTGGCACCGTCAAGAAGCACGACACCACTTCCACTGCCTGGTTGACCGATAAGTCATTGATGCCAAGCATGCGAACCCCCCTTCTAGGAGGGGGGCAAACCTCGTAGTTGACCTTGCAATCAAGCATTTTGCGACCAGGTTCAACGAACTCACTGATGCGGGAAAACACGCTTCGCGGGTTAACGAGGGCGTTGTAGAAAAACTCGTCGGCATAGCGAAGCACGGCAGAAGGATCCGAGGGATAATCGTCTTCCTGAGCATACAGATCCTGCCATTTCCCATGCCCGCTCGGCGGAAACAGCGTGTCGACCGGCTCTTCGCGAAGTTCGTAGCCCCGATGATACAACTGCCAGTTCATCCACCCCGCAACCAGCATAAGAGGACCAAAGACCGCCCCGGCAACAAGCTCCACCTCGCCAAGAATATTGAATTTGCCTGAAAGCAAAACGAAGGCACCGTGCACAACCGTAAACGAGACTGCGAGAGCCGAAGCAACCATGACCACCATGGTGGCTCCACGTGCAAGGGAATTTGCCTGCCAATCGGAAGCCGCACGCCTAAAAAGACGCCGAACATCAGTCCAAAGAATATCGCTCAGCGAGCGACGACGTCGGCCCATGCCTCCCCCCAATCGCCCAATCTCAAGTAAAAACATTATGCTACCACGATTTCTTATTTATTTACTATATTAATTATATATGAGCTTTTTTATTCATTTATGTTTACTTAATAACCCATATCGATAACGGTGAAGAGGCGGTATCTGCGAAACATGTACTATCTCATAAGCGGCTATCTGTAGAACCCGCACCTAACGCGCCCCCTCCTCTTCAACCCTCAAGCTGCCTTGCACATCGAACTACAGCAAATACGAGAAAAGCGCATCCTTGCCTTTGGTCGTTTATCACCTTCAGAAAATGCCGCCCATAGCGAGTCAACTTATAGCGGGCCTTAGGGAATCATGGGAGGAAAAGGCGAAAGGGGCGGCATGAGCGACTACGACATCCGGAGCAAGATAGGCCTGCGCATCAAGGAGCTGCGCGCCGAGCGCGGGGTGAGCCAGGAGGAGTTCGCCAACCTCATAGGCATGTCGCGCTCCTACTTCGGCGAGGTGGAGACCGGCAAGCGCAACGTGGCAGCGGTCAACCTGGAGAAGATAGCCAAAGGCCTCGGCGTGTCGCTGGCCGAGTTCTTCGACTCGGAGTTCTTTGGGGAGGGGTAGGTTCCAGCCGAGCCCAACAATCCAACCATCGAGCAGCCAGCCAAACATCGAGAAAACCACCCCGCAATGAAATTATCACTTTTTCGCTGACATAATGACATGGGGGGGGTAGCAACCGCTCGCCGACCTCCTAGCTGATAAGCCGCTCAGAGGGTTCTCGTATGTGCACGACACCCACTCATCACTGAAGGCAGTATCGAGCGAAAAGGGCCTTGGCGCGTCCGACACCTTTGGCGTGCTGTACGGAGCGACGGAGAAAACCGAGCAGCTAATTCACCAACTCAAATCGGCAATACCGCGTCAAGTCCAAAGAGGCACATGCAAGCACCATCGAGCAGCTCGGAAACGACTTCCTTTCCAAGCAGAAGTCGAAACATCGAGAAGATTCAGAGCACTGTGCAAACTTTAAAAAGGCGCTCAAACAGATAGGATTCGGAGACAACAGCTACCGTTTCCCCGTGGAGCGGAACCCCGACTACGCCAAGCACCACGACAACGAGATCGGGCTGTTCGCCACCGCTCTCATGGATTGATACGGCCAAACACCTTGCAACTTCCCTCTGCCATTACAGACATAACATGCGGACGTACCCGATCCGTCCCAGTAACATACTGCAGAGAAGAGCGCGTGTTTATATCGATTCTTCCCGAATCGTCGCACCTTCATTCGTCGAAAACCCGAGTAAGAGCAACTGAACGAAGCTAGTGGCAAAATCCCTCCGCAGCACAGCCCCTCACTCAACATAGAATCAATACCATCTCATTCAAGTCGAATCAACCTACACCATATTCCATGTAAGAACAGTGTCCTCTGCAAGATCCATCTTCACCGTCCGCCCAATTATCACGTCAACAAAGGCGGGCGCAATACCTGTACCCGGGCGTTTGGGCATCAGGTCGTCCACACCTATAACCTCGCCTGTATACATATCGCGTGTCAGCACCAGCGAGCGCCTAGCCTCACGACGGGACTCCTCCTCGCAGGGCAACACTACCTTGTCTGCGCTCCCCAGCACACTATCGATAAGTCGGAAGTTTTCAACCGCATGCTTAAAATCGGCGATATCACCCGAATGATAGTGGTCGTTGCCAGAAAGACCCTTATCCAACGTGAAGTGCTTCTCGATCACTTGCGCTCCCAATAGATATGCCGCAGAAAGCACCTGCATGGCGGAGTCGGGTGCCACGTGGTCCGAATACCCCACCTTATGCCTCGGAAAGTCTTGGGCAAGTGTTTCGATTACACGTAAGTTCGCATTAGCTGGGTCCGTAGGATAACTCAGCACACAATGCAAGATCGTAATGTCTGTGCAACCCGAACGCTCCAAAGTCCGCACAGCCTCGTCCACTTCCGACAACCAGCTCGCCCCCACGCTTAGCACCACGGGCTTTCCTTTTGAACCAACATGCTCGAGAAAGGGAAGGTTCGACGCATCCGACGACGATATTTTATAGAAGTCGACATAACGTTCTAGATAGTCAGCACTGGCATAGTCGAACGGCGTAGCGGTAAAGTCCATCCCTTTGAAGTGTGCATATTCGCAAAGTTCTGCAAACTCGGCTTCGTTGAACGAATCATACTTCTGAAATAACTCGTACTGGGTCTTAGTAGGCTCTTTGGTGATGTCCCAATAAGCCGGCGAGTCCTTCGATACGATGGTTTCCGCCTTGTAGGACTGAAACTTTGCGCAGTCGCAACCCGCCTCCGCCGCTCCGTCGATGTAACGCTTGGCAGCATCTACGGGAGATATCCCCTCAACCTTCGCAGTGTCATAGAAATTGACACCCATCTCGGCGATCAGATACGGGGTTGTGGCTCTCATTTCGCTCCTTCCGTCGTTTGGATGCGGTTTTAAAGACTATTTATAAGGCCCATGACGCGCCTGCGGCCATTACGCAGATCGTGGGAAAGCAGCATGTCCTGGAAACGCTGGCGCGCTTCGCGCGATAACGTTAAGTACATATCAAGATTCGATTTCAGAATTTCATCGGGAGGATTTAAACCCAGATAGGTAAAACCGTTCTCGTTGCAAACAAAGCCATGCTTCTCCTCTCGTTTGTTCTGAGCCATCGCAATGGACGGGATTCCCATGAGCGCAAGTTCATAGCCGGTTCGACCACGAGAGGTAACAGCCACATCGCACGCGCTCATGAGCTCTGGCATGTTGGCCATGTCGTAGAGGACCTCAATGTTCGGCAGCGAGTTATATTCCAACAACCCATCGACATTGTGCTTCGCGCGTCCAAGCACTACGGTGAAATCCACATCCTCGTACTTGTCGTCCCCTGCGACAATGGCGAGCAGCCTGTCTGAATAGTTCTGCGGGTCGGCACCCCCAAATGACACAAACACACGCTCTACCCTCTGCTTGATCTCGATAGGATGGTAGAATAGAAAGGTTTTCGACGAGATGTAATACCTCTCACCCGCTTTAACATGAGGTAATTCATCATCATGGTAGAGAGCGTTGAATACAAGGTCGGCCTTAAGAGCCCCTTCTCCGTCATCCTCAAAATTTACAATCTTCGCCTCGGGAACTACGGAGCGCAATCCGATCATATAGTCAATGGAAGTGGAAAGTATATCGTTTACGAAAAGAGTGTAGTCCTTGTTGCGGCAGCGTTCGAACAGATCAGCGATACCGTCCACACCGATGAGCTCGTGGGCGGTACGACCAAACACAATCGGATCGGTCTGGTTCACATCGTAATAGATATCGGGCTTTGAATAGAACTCATCTGCCATCTCAAGAGCACGATAGATATGCCCGATGCCACGCATGTTATTGCCGTTCACATAGATGGCAACGCTTTCACGCCTCAAGTGCGCAGTCGCGCATCGCAGGTCGTCGAACGTGTCCACATCTATCCCCTCACCAGACGGCACCTCGAACACACCTACCTTTTCGCCAATACGCGTCTGCGGCGTCACAACAGAGGCACGCGAGATCACAAATGCCCCGGTTTCCGCATAGTCAGCAGGTAGCCACTGGCGATTCAGCCGCTCGGCATAGTTCGGGCTTATGCCCCCTTCAGCATTCTCTCCCCACGAAAGGCGCGGATCGTTCACAACAGAAATGAGAGTATCGAAGTCTTCGTCAATCGCACGCCGAATAGCAGAGTCCAGCGTCGCAGTCGTAAGCGTCGGTGATGTTGGCTGCATGGTGACCACCCAGTCCCATGCGCCCTCGAATGCCGCATCTGCCACCACCGCATCGAGCGCCACGTCGTCGGTGCACAGTGCAGCCTCCCTCCAATGCACCCGTGCACCCATCTGCTGAGCAATGATGCGCACTTCAGGGGAGTCCGTCGTCACAACCACATTGGTAACGAACTCGGAATCAAGTGCATTTCTAATAGCATAGTACACAAGCGGGCGCCCTCCCACCAAGCGTATGTTCTTATTGGGAATGCCCTTCGATCCCGCACGTGCAGGAATGACAGCAAGGATGCTCATTGTCGACATTTCAGAACCGTGTCCCATCTACTTGAATTCGAGATATCGCTTGCTTTCCATACAGTCGACGACGCGTTTAGCCTCCCAAAGAGAATTCATGCGCGAAGGGCTCATATTCCATATACCTTCGTAATCCCTTGCGCTAGGAAACAGCTCATAGAACCACTTGCAAGGACTCGTCATATCTTCAAGGAACGCTTTGCGTATGGCGGGGTGCCTAGAGTACCAGTCGTCTGTCATAATGCCGCTGCCGCGCATCGCGAAGGCAACTTTCTGTGCGAACAGGGACAGATTCGATTGATTCATCTTGGTAGACCCAAACGTTTCCTCGCCGATTTCTGTGTATTCCGGCATTTTCGCGGCAATAAGCTCCTTGAGAACGCGCCTCTCTTCAACGAGCGGAGCATCCCACCTCAAAGCATCGCGAATCAGAAAAGGCGTATATATTGTGTAACTCTTTTCAGTACCGAGTCCGCTCTCATAAGCTCCGTTGCGACCCGTTGGGCCAAGCGCTCGCGTCCTATAATCCAGCGTGATATCGGCCGGCCTATAACCTCGCAAAGCGCAATCTTCTACGAATGAGCGTACCTTTCGCGCTGTCCTCCCATAAGCCCCCTTTCCAACGATGGCATCCCACTGCTCGCGGTTCTTGCCGCCCTCGATATCAACCCCACTCGCGCCCAACTGACGCATCTGCTTTCGAATGGAATTTTCCGTATAGGCATAGGCCCTTACCTCGCCAATGGCCAAATGAAGAAGATATGCGCACAAGTCATCGACGCTCATCTTGTCCGAATGGTTAAACGCTGAAACTCCCACGAGCATAGGCCCTATAGCCTGCCCCCCTCCGACAAGCACGTCGAATCTCGGGCGCCCTTCGCTTTCGTATTTATAAGCGTTCGTGTAATGTCCCCCAGTGCCAAGAGGTTGGTTTTCGAGCATTAAATCCATCTTCGAACGAATAGAGTGGGGTTGCCACTCAACGTTGCAATAGTTGGTTCTTGAAGTATTTGCGAGCTCATGTGCCCTTTTCAAACTCGATGCAAGCAGAACTCCGTGGGGCCTCGCCTTACCAACGTTGAAGCATTCCAGCTCGAGCCCAGCATCCGACAAATAATGAAGAGCAGTTCTTGAATCAAGTCCGCCGGAAAGCCCCAACCCAAAAACAGCATCAGGATGCCTCTCACCTAAGCAACAAGCCATATGTCTCATGGCTGCATCGAACTGTTCAACCGCCTCATCCACGTCCACAATATCGCCGCTTCTCCGGATATCACCATAGGAATGCACGTCGAGAGCCCATGAGCGCGCATCGAATCTCCCGATGCAGTTCGCCCCGAGCCACTTGAGGTTCTTGACAGGAGTTGAATGATCGCAAGGAAATCCCCCACCCATGACAATCGATTCAGCCAGAGAGTCCTTGTCAACACCCTCAAAACCGGGCTGTATTCGCTTCAACACACCCCATAGCGAATCAGAAAGAACAAGACGATCATTAGTATGGTAGTAAAACAGAAGCTCCCTGCCGCTGATGTCGGCAGCGAACACGCAGCTCTTTTCATCATAAGTGACCGCATAGAGCGCCGAGCAGCCTTCGTTCAGCCGATCTGGCTCCTCCTCCCATTGGCTACTAAAAAAGTCAGATTCGCTGCGCTCAAACAACTCGCCAACGAAGAATGACTTTCCATTGGAAGATCTCTTCAAACTCGACGGAACAGAACGCTCAACAACATCGGATTCAAGTAAAACTTCGCCGTCGAACCGCCTTCTATAATCAATGAAAAACAAGAGAATCACCCCTTATCGTCATCAAATAATCGATCGATTCTTCTTGAACCTCACAACAAGCAGGACGCATAGGACTAAGCTCAAAGCCCAGCGCGCTGCGAGTACATCGACAAGAAAGGTGAGTGCAGCGGTTGCACACACGCAAGCTATCACATAGGGAGCAAACCATTTAAGCGTCATAGTGTACTCGTCTACCATAATCCGCGCGGATATATGATGCATGACAAAGAGCAGAACGAAGGCCGCGCAGGTCGCGACAGCCGAGCCAACCATCCCCCAAATTGGTATCAATAAGATGTTAAGCGCAATGTTGAAAGCCGCCGCAACAAGTGTCGCAAGAGCTATGCCGACAGTATTGCGATGGTAAAGCTCGCAGTTCAGCGGCCATGTATACAAAAACTGGAAGAAATAGCCAGCTATAACCACCGGCAAGATAACAAGACCCGAGTAATAATCCTGCGTTCCGAGCAACTTCAGAATTTCCGGCGATACGCACATCAATATCACAGTGATTATCAGCACATTCAACGTATACCTACGCTCATGAGTTTTCAGTGCGTCCTCATCGCCTTGCGCCTTCAGCTCATAGTATTCAGGCTGCCAAGCTGCCCCAAGAGATTGGGTAATCACGCTGATAGGCAAGGCAATATTGTATACAAATGAATATATTCCCGCCGCATCCGAACCAACCATCGAATTGAGCATAAGACGGTCACTCTGATTGATCACAAGATAGGCTATGCCGTTGAAGATCATCGGAATGGAAAAGCTGAGGCAGAATTTCCATTGCTTGGGTGCAACGAACCTCTTTCCTTTGAAGAAAAAGAACACGCACACACCCACACCAACGGCAACGGTTGGAACAGAATAGCCCCAAACACGATCAAAGTAAGAATTGTCACATACAGAAAACAAAATGAGCAAAACAGACAAACCGATCTGCGCGAAAGCCAGGATACAAGATATGAGCAGATCGCCAGGAGCATTCTTAATCGCCGAGCAATAGCATTTACGAAGATTCGAACATGTTAAAAAAAACGCAGTGATTACAGCGAGCAACCAAACACCCTGATCAAGGTTCAGTAAAAACGCTACTGGCTCGATGAATATTATCGACAGAACAAGAACCACCAAAAAGACAACCAGGTCAAGGAACAGGATCGACGAGCAGTAGGCCTTTAAACTCTCTTTTCCGTACGTCAGCTTCGCATTTTGAATCGTTCCTTCTATCCGAAGGCCAATTATTTGCGAGACGAGCGCCACCCAGGTGATATATACACTTGCGAGACCATAGTCGGAAGTGCTCATCATCCGTACAAATATTGCGGAGGCAAGAAAATTGGAAGCGCCTAACACAAAGTTTCCAACTGTGTAAATGAATGCTCGCCCGGAAAGACTATTATTCATCTTCTGAAGCAAGCTCATCGAGCCACCTGCCCCGAAGTGGCCGTCCTTTTGCGGTTTCTCGTGATTCCAATCGCAAAGGAGCGTAAGGGAATTTCACTGCTAAGCCCGATCATCACAAACGCAAGGAGTCGAAAATCTCTGAAGAAACCAGAAAGGAAAAGGCTCCCGATAAAGAAGGCGACAAGGATCGCCTTACCTTTTTCTCCCCATTTAATCTTGCTGAGAAGATGGGCGACAACGAAGTAGTAAAAAATTGCGAAGAGCAACCCTTCTTTCAGCACAAGGTTTAAAACCTCTTCGTGCGGTTGAACCAGTCGATATCGTCCGCTTATAAGGTAGTTTGCGGTACTTGAATAATCTGTTGACGAAATACCAAGCTCGTCAAATACATCACTATCGTACCCGTAAAACAAAAAATCAGGGGTTCTTGTCATCAATTCAAAACAATATACGTTTGAATTCATGCGGATTGCGTTAGATGAGTCGTTTAAAGACTCTTTGTACGACGACGTACCGTCCTCCACGATCACATTAACCCAGAAATAGCTAAACCCAATGATGACAATCGTGGAAACAGCGAACACACAATAGAAGAACTTTGCGGTCAGTTTTTCGTCGATCTTTTGGTCGCGAAGCCATGACGCTTTACGGAGTTTTAACATCGCTAGTAGCGAAAGGGCAACAACAATCAAGCACATTAGAATGTACTGCCTACCAAAATACAGGAATGGGTAGATGCTGCCAAGAATTAGCCCTGTTTTCCAACCCTTCTTGTAAGCTAAGCAAACCAGAAGGAACATAGCAACTGCGGTGTCGTTATTGTCCGGTACGCCAAAAAAGACAGGAGAGTAAAACAGCCCCTGAAACGCACCTTCGATGCTCGAAAAGAAAGCAGGCGACACAAGATACATCACAAAAGTACCCGCGACCACCACCATGCTTGCCCAATAGAACACCTTGGTGGCAGACTCCATTTCATTAACCTTCAGAACTGCAACAAGGATATATACGTCCATAAGCAGCAAACAGAACTTAACGAGCTGTTCCTTAGAATACGGGCTAAATGCAAGTATGACCAAAATGGAAAAGCAGAGTCCGAGAACAGCGCCGTTAAGCTTCACATTGCCCACACGAGAAGTCTCTTCAGATCCATTTAAGTGCAATAGAGCCAGCATGACCATAAGCGCCGTGTAAGTCACATAAAGATATACAGTCGATATTTGAGTGAAGAAGCGGATAAACATGAACAGCAGTGTTAGGCACCACGCCCACTCGCCCGGGACCCACTCGACAATGCGTTTCTTCCTAGTGCTCTTCGAACGCGGCATACCTAAACGCATAGTATTTCCCATATCACACCTCAAACGGCAACTGTTCAAGGCGCGGATTGCTTCGAAGAGATCGCTGCCTATCCTTCGACCTAGCGCGATACGCCTCCTCGCAGACAGCGAGGAGACCGCCCATCTCATCCCTTGACCTAACTTTCGAGAAGCCCCAATAACGCTCCAGCAATTCGCGCTGTTTACCGGTCAGCGAGTCAGTCAACACGGAAAATTCAGCAGCAACCTCGGCCTTCTCCGCTGCCTGACTTCTCGCATAGGCATTGTTGAACTCAGAATCATCGAGCGCGCTATCGGAACTGTAACGCTTCTCTTGATCGAAAATATAATGTGGCCTTTCGAGATAACCGCAGTAGCCTACTTGCGTTCCCACGCTGTTGGACATAGCGAGATCGGCAAGAAAAATGAGGCTTCGCTGTCGCGCCAGAAAAAGCGCATCTTCGCGATAGCCCGCAGTGACCACATGATAGCCAAGGCCCTCGTAATCTCCAGCAACGCCATTCAATAAATCTCGGTAGTAGAGGCAGATCAGAACACTATCAATTTCCTGCTCCCTCTTCACCCGTTCGATTTCTGAAACGAGACATGCAAGCTCGTAGGTGACCTTCACTCGATCCACCGAATGGCTAGGGAAGACAAGGAGTGTCTTCCCTAGCTCATCACGCGCTTTTTCCATTTCAATTTCGTCGAGGTAATCCGGAGCGTAAGCAATATACGGACCCACCATCGCCACCGGCACATCAGATACAGCTCGGATATGTTCCAAGCGGGCAGGACTGAAGGTGATGAGACATGGAAGCCCACTTCCCTCGAGTTCTTGCCCGTTTACGTAACTGCCGAAATGGACACCATGTTCCACGCATGCTTTGATGCAACTCTGCGCTCCAGAGAACGTGCGCAGAGCTTCCCCTATGCCATAGAAGCTATTAGCTCGATAAACTTCACGGGAGCACTCGAAACGAAAACCCATTGTAGCGCGCCAATCAAGGAGATCGGATGCAGTCCGGGCGGCAAATCCTTCCCGTGCATTCACCCGCCGTGCCGCCCACGCATAATAACATTCTGCAAGACGCTTGCGCAGCGCCTCATCCCAGATAAGAGCCCTTGTTGCCTCATTCACCGCAAAACGCAACCCGCTTTTCACGTTCCTGATCGCATTCACAGCTACTCAACCACCCGTAAATCTGCAGGGGCCGAAGCTCGAAGAAATCTCTTGTAGACCCAAGTGCGCAGAATATTTGGCATGAGACAAACTAGAATATGAGGGGTCGTACATGCCAAGAACTCGAGCAAGCCGTAGTCTCTACGTTTGAGGCAAGCCGACTTGAAGCGAAGCATATCGCGCATGTAAGAAAATCCACCTCTACGCGCATAGAAATCTCGACTTACGCGCATATAGACAAGCGGCTCTTGGATATTATGGAAAACACATCCTGTATTTTTTAGCCGCATATACAGGTCATAGTCCTCGAAGTATGGCATACACTGGTAACCGCCCGCCTTCTTCAAAATGCTTTTTCGATACATAAGCGAGGGGTGCCTGAAGGGGCAACGTTTTTGGCCAAATTGGACTATTTCTTCATTGGCCTCTGGCAGATCAACCAGTGAAACGATGTTGCCTATGTTATCTTCGAATTCCAGCACCGTGCTTCCAACACAACCAAGCTCCGGGTGACATTCAAACAGGGTGAGCTGTTTTTCCGCACGATCAGGAATCGACCAATCATCAACGTCCATTCGCATGATGAACTCGTTGCGACATACAGGAATGCCGACACTTAAGGCATGCCAAAGACCCTTGTTCTCGGGATAGCAAAAGAATGTAAAAAGACCGGGATAATCATTGTCGTATTCACTTAGAACACCATCCAACTCTTCTGTCAAAGGGCCATCCTTGACGACGAGAATCTCATCTGGTTTGACCGTTTGAGCTAAAATGCAATCGAGACAGTTTTTAAGAAATGCGGCATTTTCTTTGTAGTAAACACTGATCAGACAAGAGTAGGGCGGAAACACTCCACCCCGACTCCGATTTTCTGCCGTCATCGCCCGCTCCTTCTCTTGCCGAACATAGCCCCGAACGTGCCGAGGAAGCAGCGGGCGTCCATCTTGAAGCCGGCGTTGCGCACGTACTCAAGCTCGATGCGCTGGCGCTCACCCGACTCGAAGGTGGCGTCGTTTCGCGTGGTGGCCTGCCAGAGGCCCGTGATGCCCATGGGGACGCTCAGGTACTCCTCCGCGTCATCGCCGAACCAGGCGAGCTCGTCTTGCGTGATCGGCCTGGGCCCGATCACCGACAGGTCGCCTTTGAGGACGTTGAGGAACTGGGGCACCTCGTCAAGCGAGGTGGCCCGGAGAACCCTCCCCACCCTTGTCACGCGGGGATCGCCCTCCACCTTGCGCTCCTTCTCCCACTGCTCCAGCTGCTCGGGCGTCAGGTGCCTCGTCACGTCATCGGCGTCGGCGACCATGGTGCGCACCTTAATCACGCGGATCAGCCTCCCGCCTTGGCCCACGCGCTCCTGCGAGTAGAGCGGAGCGCCCGGCGACTCCGCGGAGATCATCGCGCACAGCACCGCCATAGGCGCTGCGAGGAGGACGATCGCAGCCGCGCTGAACGCTATGTCGAAGGTCCTTTTGCATGCCCTGTAGAAGAGGCTCCCGTTCCTAGCCACGGGGCGTCACCGCCCGCAGCAGGGTCGGAGGGGCGCCTCTAGTAAGCGCCCCCCCCCGTGAGCATGATTCCGACCGTGCGGGCGATCACCTTGAGATCAGTCAATACGCCCTGCTCCTCGATGTACTTGAGGTCCAGCTCCACCATGTCGTCGAAGGTCGTGTCGCTGCGGCCGCTCACCTGCCAGTAGCCGGTGAGGCCGGGCTTGACGGAGAGGCGGCGCATGACGCGCTCGTCGTACTGGGCGACCTCGGAGGGCAAAGGCGGGCGCGGGCCGACGCAGGAGAGCTGCCCGAGCAGGCAGTTCAGGAACTGCGGGAGCTCGTCTATGGAGTGCTTGCGGATGAACCGGCCGATGCGCGTCACGCGGGGGTCGTCCTTGATCTTGAAGAGGGGGCCATCAGCCTCGTTGAGGTCCTGCAAGTCGGCCAGACGGTCGTCGGCGTCGGCGTGCATGCTCCTGAACTTGAACATGTCGAAGGTCTCGACCTCGCCGTTCCTGCCGATGCGACCCACACGCTTCTGAGAGTAGATGGGGTTGCCGGGGCTCTCGATGCGGATGGCAAGGCACAGCAGAAGCGACGGGACCAGCAGCACGGCGATCACAGCTAGGGAGAAGACGATGTCGAACGCCCTCTTTAGGAAGCGGTATGCGAGCCGGCCCTCCTCGCGAGAATAAGCAGCACGCGCGACTTCGGGATCGACAAAGGGGTTTTCGCCAACTGCGATAACGGCAGATCCGTCATCACGAAGCGAGCGGAAGGGGCGATGCGTAGCCGGCGACGACTCGGACAACTCGACATCGAAGCCATCGAAAGGGAGGGCGGCCTCAGCCGACAGGTTGGGAGATTCTTCAAACTGGTTTGTTGTTGTGTTTTCTGACAATCTCTAGTCCGACTTTGAGGTTCAGCGTGCGGCCGAACATCGTCGTTTCTACGTACGCCAGCCTTTTGTGGCGGTCGATCTTCTTTACCAGGGCGGTATGGTGGACCAGCGGGCCTTTCGTTATGCTGATCTCGTCGCCCTCTATCACGCCCTCCGACATTTCCACCACGCGGTGGTCTTTGGTCGTGAAGGAATCGATGAAGGCTATCTCATCTGCGTTAAGGGGAATGAACGCGTTGTCGTTTCCCAGGAGCTTGGTGAACGCGGGAACCTTGCGGAGCTCGTCCGCAGCCTGGTCGACCTTATCGGTAATAAGGAACAGATAGCCGGGAAGCAGGATCTCGGAGCGGCGCCTCCACTCGCCCTTGATCTTCTTCATGATCTCGTACTGGGGAATGAAGCACTCCTGCAGCACATCGTCATCAACGAGCTGCTCCACCAGATGGAGGACGCGGCGCTCCCTGCCGCCGACGACTTGCACGACATACCACATAGCCAGCCTCCTGCCGAAGGGCCTATACAAAGGTAAAGCTTCGCCATGCGCCGGAAGGCGATGCGAAACGACAACGTTATTCATCCTCCTACTCGCAACGAGACGCGCACCCAGCGACGATCCCTCGCTTGTAAGATATGCCCGGCGGTCTAGCCGCCACAGCCGAAAAGGCGCGGAGAAGGCGGAGGCGGGAAGCGCGCACGGTCGTAATACCCCGTGCAGTCCTCGCAGACCCACTGCTTTCCTGCGTCAGCCAGAAGGCGCGGCACTGTGCGCGCTCCTCCGAATTCGGCCTTTCACCAGCCGCCATGGGAAAACAACATCCATCGCAGAGCAAAAGATTATGTATTCCCTGATTAAACTGGCGGTTGTCATTATAAATCATAGGTTCAGGTTTACAGTTTAGCAACGCCAAATGTGAAGAATCTTTCTTCGGGGTGGCGTTTATTCGGTTAACCCCCCCCCCCGCTTTCTCCTTCGGCAATCGACTTTGAATATCTGACGACGGAGCAAGCGGCACGTCCGACACGGAATACCCACCAGAGCATCCTTCACAACTCGCGCGCGTTCTTCGCCGCCTCGCAGGAACAGCCGCTGCGCACGGAGCGGAAATGCCCGCCAAAGCCAGGGAGAAGGGCTTATTGCACAACACGCCAATTGTCCCGTTAAAGAGGAATTACTACGTTTACGAGGCAAAAGATCAATTTCTCATTGACAAACGCGTCGAATGGCCGCTATCATTTCATGGAGTAAGGCTGTAAACCTGTGTTCGCGTGAAGAGCACCCAAGGAAAGAAGGATTGAATGAAGAAGAGGATTGTAGCGATTGCTTGTGCTGCAGCACTCATGCTTGCGCTCCCGACGCTGGCATGGGCAGCCCCGAGCCCGAGCAACAACGGCACCGCCACGGGCTCCAACGGCGTGACCGCTGTCGTCAAGGCTGGTTCTGGCACGATCGAGAGCGTGGCTTCCACCACTACGCAGGCTAGCAACGTTCCGGCCGGCACCGACATCGTCGCCTCGTTCGAGGTTACGGGCGATGCCACCAACGTCGACCTGACGTTCAACGTTGGCACCCAGTACGCTGGCCATGCCTTCACGGTGTATGTGCAGCACACTGACGGCACCACGGAAACCCTGACGGGAACCGTCGCCGCTGACGGCACCGTCTCCATCCATGTCGACAAGCTGTCGATCTTCTCGATCGCCATCGGCGACAAGGTTGCCGACTCGGCTGCTGCCAACACGGGCGCCAAGTCCCCGCAGACCGGCGTTGACCTCGGCACCGTTGCCGGCGCCACCGTCGTGACGGCCATCGCCGCCGGCGCTGTGTTCGTGGCCCTGCGCAAGAAGGTCACCGAGTAGCACAAGCGTTTCAAGCAAGTCTTATATAGAACTTGTATCGAAGAGACCTGTTTTACAACAGGTCTCTTCTTTTATGCGTAAACGGTTTGATACCATAGTCGAAACATCTGCAGTACGACCCACCTGTATTGAAAGCGAGCGGTCTCACCCATGCCGAAAGCCCCCTTGGACCAGCACGACGACCTCCAGCCCCGCCACGCTAAGGCGGAGAACCCTGCGGCCAGGAAGAAGAAGCGATCCATCGTTATCCTGGCGGTGCTCCTCGTCGTCCTCCTGTGCGGCGTCGCCGCCGGGTGCGGCTACCTGATCTGGCAGCAGGGCGAGCTCAACCGCGTGGCCGAGGAGATGCGGAGCACGCCGGAACCCGTGGTGGAGCAGCCGGCGCAGGACGCGGCCGACGACCGCGTGGAGAACCCCATCGATTTCGTCTCGCTCAAGCAGGAGAATCCCGACATCTACGCATGGGTCTACGTACCCGGCACCGACGTGAACCTGCCCGTGCTGCAAAGCGCCACGAACGACTTCCTCTACCTCGACCACAACAAGGACGGCGAGTACGCCGTGGAGGGCGCCATCTACACCGAGATGGCCAACAGCACCGACTTCACCGACCCGGTTACCGTGCTTTACGGCCACAACCTGCAGAACGGCACCATGTTCTCCACGTTGCACTACTTCGAGAACGAGGACTTCTTCAACGAGCACGACACGCTGAGCATCTACACGCCGGGACACGTGCTCACCTACCGCGTGGTGTCGGCCTACCTCTACGACGACCGCCATATCCTGAACTCCTACGACCTCTCGAACCCGACAGTGAGGCAGGAGTACTTCGACTTCGTCATGCATCCGGATTCTTTGCTGGTTAACACCCGAAGTGACACCGAATTGTCAATTGATGATAAAATAGTGCAGTTGAGCACGTGCATGAGCGATACCAACCACACCGCGAGCCGCTATATCGTCACTGGAGTTTTGATAGATGACCAACCGACCTACTAATAGACCGCCCTCCCCTCAAAGTCGACCGGCCTCAACGCAGGCCCCGAGTCGCTCGACGGGTCAACCCACGGCGGGTCGTACCGACTCCTCGGAGTTCTTCGCGCAGCAAGCAGCCTCCCAGAGCCAGGAAGTACTCGTCCGCAAGCGCAAGCGGAGCCACTCGAAGCGCAAGAAGCGCATCCGCATCGCGCTCGTCGTGCTGGCCGTGGTTGCGCTGGTAGGCGGAGGCACGGCCTGGGGCATCATGAGCACCATCAAGGCAGGCGAGGGCGCCATTCACGAGGCCTCCCAAGCCGAGGACATCCAGACGATCGAGAACGCCGTCACCTACGACGAGGGCAAGACCGTCAAGTACAACGGGCACACGTACGCCCTGAACGAGAACATGGTGTCCATCTGCGTCATCGGCTTCGACCGCACGGCTCCGGCCGAGGTGGGCGAGAAGGCAGGCCAAGCCGATGCCGTCCTGGTGATGGCCCTTGACACGGAGACCGGAGAGGCGACCGCCATCGGCCTCCCCCGCGACAGCATGGTGGAAGTGGGCGAGTTCGTGGGCGATGCGTTCATCGGCCTGGACAAGATGCAGCTGTGCTTGGCTTACAGCTACGGCGACGGCAGGGAGACCAGCTGCCAGTACACGACCACCGTGGCCTCGCGCATGCTGTACAACATGCCCATCTCGTACTACTTCGCGCTCGACCTGAGCGGCGTCGGCCCTCTGAACGATGCGATCGGCGGGGTGGCGCTCACACCGCTGCAGAGCATCCCGGACACGGCTATCGTCGAAGGCGAGGACACGGTGCTGTTCGGCAGCAACGCGCTTCGCTACGTGCAATGGCGCGACACGTCGGTGCTCACGTCGTCGCTCGACCGTCAAGCGCGCCAGGTGCAGTACATCAAGGCATTCGCCGCGCAGGCGCTCGGCATGGCCCAAGGTAACGTGGGCACGCTGCTGGACCTGTTCAACACGGCCAGCGAGTACTCTATCACCAACCTTGGCGTCAGCGAATTCGGCTACCTGGCCACCTCGGTGCTCTCGAGCGGCATCACGAACCTCAACGTGACCACGCTCTCGGGCGAGATGCAGCATGGCGAGAAATACGCCGAGTACTACCTCGACAAGAATTCCGTGTACGAGACGGTTTTGGACGTGTACTACCGCCAGGTCGACTAACCGACCTGCAAATGCCATACTTGGGCCCGTTAGGAGAGATAACCCGTGACCTTGTTAGAACTGCTCCACCTGCTTCGGAAGAAGTGGTATCTGGTCGTCGTGTTCCCGCTCGTTTTCGCGGGGGCCACCGCCGTCTACTGTTGGGGATTCATGTCGAACGACTACACGTCCGACGTATCGCTCTACGTGCTCAACAAGACCGATGAGCAGAGCTCGAACATCACGAGCAGTGACACTACGGCCAGCCAGCAGCTGGCGAACGACATCGCCGTCATGGCCCAGTCGAACCGCGTGATCGATGCCACCGCCCAGTCTCTGGGCATGAGCACGCTCAAGGGCTACGACATCAAGGTGACCTCGGCCACCACGAACCGCGTGATCACGCTGAGCGTGACAGGCAAGAAGCCGGAGGCCGTGGCGCAGATTGCCAACGAGCTGGCCAAGCAGACGGCCGACACCGCCGTGGAGGTCATGGAGCTCAAGGCCGTCAACATCGTCGACGCCGCCCAGGTTCCCAACGCCCCCTCGGGCCCGAACCGCATCATGTACACCGCCGTCGCCTTCTTGGCGGGCCTGTTCTTCGCCGTGGCGCTCATCGTGCTGCTCGACCTTATCGATACCACCGTGAAGAGCCCCGAGGAAGCCGAGGAGCTTCTGGGGCTGCCCGTGCTGGGCCGCATGCCCGCACTGAAGGGTAAGGGGAACTAACATGGCCAAGAAGAGCAAGAAGATCCTCGCGCGCTTCGAGCACCCGCAGCTTTCCAACGCGTCGAAGACGCTCCTGGCGAACATCCGCTTCGCCTCGGCGGACGAGAAGGTGAAGACCATCGTGGTCACCTCCTCGGAGCAGAACGAGGGCAAGACCATCGTGTCCACGAACCTGGCCAACGCCATAGCCACGGCAGGTAAGAAGGTGCTCATCGTGGAGTGCGACATGCGCCGCCGCTCCCTGGGCAAGCTGCTCGACGTCCATCCGGCAAACGGCCTGTACGCTGCCCTCTCGGGCTCGGCCTCGCTCAACGACGCCATCCTGCCGACGCACATCCCGAACCTGTACTTCCTCGACGCCGAGCCGAACATCCCGAGCCCCGCGGACATCCTGAGCACGAAGCGCTTCGCGTCGCTGGTGGACAAGCTGCGCGACTCGTTCGACTACGTTATCTTCGACACGCCCCCCGTGTCGTTGTTCGTGGACGCCGCCATCTTGAGCAGCCTGGTGGACGGCACGCTGCTGGTCATCCGCCAGAACCAGACGAAGCGCTCCCTCGTGGCGAAGTGCGCCCAGCAGCTCCGCGTGGCCGATGCCCGTATTCTGGGCACGGTCATGACGTTCTGCACCGACGACGAGAGCAGCTACTACTACGCCTACTACACGCAGGACGGCAAGCGCGTGAACAAGGAGGACTTCGAGCCGTCCGCCATGCCTTCCGACCTGAACAACCCCGTGTCCTGGGAGAAGGAAGGGCACACGTCCCCACGCCGTGCCTCGTCCTCCCGCCCTGCGGCGCAGCAGCCGCGCACGGGCATGCCGGACGGGCAGGCCATCGCCCCCGGAGCGGGCAACCCTTACGCGCCCAACGCTTTCAAGGCCATGACGCCGGGCGGCAAGGCGCCGCGCCACAAGAACCGGACGCGCTCGTAGGCGAAGGTTGCCAGGAAGCGGGTTCCGCGGATGTTCGACCTCCATTGCCATATCCTGTTCGACGTCGACGACGGGTCGAGCGACTTCGCCGAGTCGCAGGCCATGCTCAACGCTGCCCGCAAGTCGGGCATCGACAACATCGTCTGCACGCCCCACTGCCGGGGCTCGCGCTTCGACTATCAGCGCATCGTCGACCACTTCGATGTGCTCAGCCGGTTCGCGCATTCGCAGGGCTTTCAGATGACGTTGGGTTTCGAGGTGTACTGGGAGAACCTGATAAGCTTCGGAATCGACAACGCGTCGCACCTCTGCTTCGAGGGCACGAACCTGCTGCTGCTGGAATTCGGCGTGGCCAGCCTGCCGCCGAATTGGCAGCGCATCATCTACAACCTGCAAGGCCAGGGCATCCAGCCCATCATCGCGCATCCGGAGCGCTACCGGCCCGTGCAGAACGACATCGGCGTTGCCGAGGAGATGAAGGATCTGGGTTGCCTGCTGCAGCTGTCGGGGAACTTCGCCGCAGGCGGGTTCCGCAGCAACAGCAAGCGGGCGGCGCTCAAGCTGTTGGAGAACGACCTGGTGGATTACATCGCCTCGGACGCCCACTGCGTGGAGGACTACGCCGACTACCGCAAAGCCATCAAGATCGCCCAGAAGTACTAGCATGAAGGCGCCGCCCGAGAGGCGGCGCCTTCTTTCTCAGGCTCGGGACAAAAACAACAAGAGGCCCCCTGGCACCCAAGGTCGGCCCATCATGCGGCCTACCGTGCTTCTCGCACGTGGGAACAGCATGGAAGGGTCGAGATCCGGTGCCAGGAGGCCTCGCAGCGTCGAGCATTTCTGTCGGCCCGCAGGCCGACAGAGCACCTTAGACGCGCTTGATGAAGCGGCCGTCGCGGGTATCGATCTGCAGGATGTCGCCAATCTCGACGAACGTGGGAACCTGCAGCTCCACGCCGGTCTCCAGCGTGGCGGGCTTCGTCGTGTTCGTAGCCGTGTCGCCCTTGAAGCCGGGCTCGGTGTGCGTGACCTCGAGCTCCACGAACATCTGGGGCTCGATGCTGATCAGCTCGTCGCCGGCGTAGAGCAGCGTGGCCTCGTCGTTCTCCTTGAGCCACTGGGCGGCGTCGCCCACCATCTCTGCCGAGACGGCCGTCTGCTCGTAGGTGTCGTTGTCCATGAAGTTGAAGTCGGCGCCATCGTTGTACAGGTACTGGAGCTTCTTCGACTCGAGGCGCACAGACTCCACCTTCACGCCCGCATTGAACGTGTTGTCGATGACGCGGCCGGTCTTGATGTCCTTGAGCTTCGTGCGGACGAACGCGCCGCCCTTGCCGGGCTTCACATGCTGGAACTCCACGATGGTGCACAGCTTGCCGTTGTACTCGATGCACATGCCGTTCTTGAAGTCGGCGGTAGAGATTGCCATTCCCTTGGTTCCTTTCGATAGCTCGCGCCGACCGCGGAACTGCACTCGTCTGGGGCGGCGGCACGCAGGTATTTTGCCGCTATATTATAACCATGTCATGCGTCGATTGGGTGAAAACTGCGAAACCATCACGGGTTATGACGCCGAAGTCCTCCAGGCGCATGCCGAACTCGCCGCTTAGGTAGACGCCCGGCTCCACCGTGACCACGTTGCCGGGAACGAGCGGGTGCGGGTTGCGCGGCGAGAGGTTCGGCTCCTCGTGGATGTCGATGCCCACGCCATGGCCCAGGCTGTGGCCCATCTTGCCCGCGAAGCCGTGGTCCGCCAGCACGCGCTCGGCTAGCTCGTGCACGTCCTTGCCGGTGACGCCGGGGCGAAGCGCTGCCTCCACCTGCTCGTTCGCCTGCCGGATGGCCTCGTAGGCGGCGCGCAGGCGCTCGTCGGGCTCGCCCAGGAACACGGTGCGCGTCATGTCGGAGCAGTAGCCGTAGGCACGGGCCCCGAAATCGAGCACGACGCACTGGCCCGCCTCGAGCAGCGTGGCGCCCGGTACGGCGTGGGGGCTCGCGCCGTTCGGACCCGCGGCCACGATGGAGGGGAACGCGAGGCCCTCGGCACCATGGCGGCGCATGAAGTCCTCCAGCTCTATCTGGACCTCCCGCTCGGTCATGCCGGGGCGCATGAACGCGACAATGTGCGCGAACGCTGCATCGGTGACGGCCTGGGCGGCGCGCAGGCGCACTACCTCGGTCGGCTCCTTGACGGCGCGCAGGCCGAGGACGAAGCGGCTCGTCTCGCGCAGGATCGGGGCGGAGCCGGGAGCCTCGGCGAGCGCGGCCTCGAGGGCGCGGAACTCGCCGAGCGAGAGGGAGTCCTCGATGCCGAGGACGACTGGTTGCGTAGGGTTGGCAGGGGCGCTCCCGAGGGTACTCGCGGGGATCCCGCCGCGGACGCCTTCGGGCGCGGCATCCGCGCCAGAGGATCTTTCGGCATTGCTCGGCCCCTCGAGGGCATCGGCGACGAACTTCGCATGGGTCTTCCGCGCGTCGTCGACGGCGATGGGGCCGTCCGAGGCGGCGGCGCGTGCGGAATCGACGTAGCGCGAGTCGGTGTGGAGCACGGCGGCGCTCGGCGTGACGAACAGGGCGTGGGCGCTCTCGTCGTCGAACACGCCGTCGAAGGCGGTGAGCCAGGCGATGTTCGAGGTGTCGCGCACGAGGAACGCATCGATGCCGTCGTCCGCGCAAGCGGCGCGGAGGCGATCCAAACGCGGGCCCGCGTCGCCTCGCGCCGGCGGCTGGGGAGGCAGACCAGCAGGGCTCCCGATCGGCGCTTGGGGGTGGTCCGCCGCGCTGGTCTGGGCGATCCCTGGAGGCAGTGTCAGCGGGACGGCTTCGCCCTCCTCGTCCTCCTGCAGCAAGTCTCGTCCGCCGACGATTACCTGGCCGGCCGGGTAGCGCTGCTCGTAGCCTTCGCCCAGGCGCTCGGAGACGCCCTCCAGCAGCAGATCGAGGGCGTCGCAGTAGCCCTGGAAACCGCGGCCCTTCACCTGCGCCACGCAGGCGGGCGCGATAACCGAAACGCGCCGGAAAGGCTCGCGCGCATCGACGTCCGAGATGTGCACCTCTACGCAGGGCACGTCGATGCCGCCCACGGCATCGCGCAGCGCATAGGAGTAGTGCGTGTGCGCGCCGGGGTTGTACACGATGCCGTCGTAGGCGCCGCGTGCGGCGTGCACGGCCTCCACCAGCTCGCCCTCGCTGTTCGACTGGAAGCAGGCGACGGCCGCGCCGCGCCGCTCGCCGTGCTCCGTCACCAGACGCTCGAGGTCGGCAAGCGTACCCGAGCCGTACACGCCCGGCTCGCGCACGCCCAGCATGTCGAGGTTCGGGCCGTTCAGCACCAGTATCCGCTTCACGAGAGCGCCTCCTTCGAGCGCGCCCAGGCCTCCAAGTGCTCCAGGATGACGGCGTCGTCCACGTCGCGGAGCTCCCAGGAGCCCACGTCGCGCGGGAGGACGAAGCGAACCTGCCCGTGGCGGGCCTTCTTGTCACGCTTCATGGCGGCGAGCATGTCCGCCGGTTCGGCCGACCAGGCGAGCGCGGGAAGCCCCAGCGCGTCCAGCAGGTCGTCCTGCGCGGCCACGAACTCGAGCGGCGCGCCCGCGAGCGCCGCCGCGAGGCGCGCGGCGAAGCGCATGCCCTCGGCCACGGCGGCGCCGTGCGAGAACGTGCCGTAGCCCGCCAGCGCCTCCACGGCATGCCCGAGCGTGTGGCCGTAGTTCAGGCACTCGCGCACCCCGCGGCTCTCCGCCTTGTCCTCGGCCACGACGTCGGCCTTGAACACGACGCAACGGGCGATGGCCTCGGCCACGACGGCCTCGTCGCGCTCTGCGAGGGCGCCGGCGGCCTCCGCCAGCCAGAAGAAGAACTCGTCGGAATCGATGACGGCCGACTTCGCCACCTCGGCGCAGCCGCACGCCCATTCTCGCTCGGGCAGCGTGTAAAGCGCTCCCGTGTCGGCGCACACGTACGCCGGCTGCTTGAACGTGCCCACGAGGTTCTTGCCGGCCGTCAGGTTCACGCCCGTCTTGCCCCCCACCGACGAGTCAACCATCGAAAGCAACGTGGTGGGCGCCTGCACGAGCGTCACGCCGCGCATGTACGTGGAGGCGACGAACCCGGCCAGGTCGCCCACCACGCCGCCGCCCAAGGCAACCACGGCACAGTCGCGGCCAAGCGCCAGCTGCGCCATAGCCTCCCATATCTCGCTCGCCACCTCAACCGACTTCGTGTCCTCGCCCGCCGGCACCACGATGTCCGACACGCGGAAGCCTGCGGATGCCAGCGATTCCCTCGCCCGATCGCGGTAGAGCGGCGCCACGTTCTCGTCGGTGACGACCAGCACGCGCTCCGCCTGCTCGAGCGATGGGACGCCGTGCATGCGCGCACCCAGCGCATCGAGCACGCCGGCACCGATGCGCACGTCGTACGGCTCCTCGCCGGGAATGTTCACGATCACTTTCGTTGCCACAGGATTCCCTCTCTCTCCAGCACGCCGCGCACCTCGCGCGCGATGGCCGCCACGCTCTTTCCGGCCGTGTTCACCACGGCATCGGCCACGTCCTCGTACAGCGGAAGGCGCGCCTCGATGGTCGCACGGGCCGTCTCGAGGTCGCGAAACAGGGGGCGCGTGGACACGTCGCTGATGCGCGAAGCCGCCTCATCGGCTGTGACCTGCAGGTACACCACATATCCCCGCTCGGCCAGGATGGCACGGTTCTCCGGCCGCAGCACCGCACCGCCGCCGCAGGACACGAGCAGCGGGTCCTTTCCCGCCAACTCGCGCAGCACGTCGGTCTCGATGGCGCGGAAAGCCTCCTCGCCCGCCTCGGCGAAGAGCTCCCGCACACGCTTGCCCTCGCGGCGCTCCAGGTAGGTGTCCATGTCGACCGAGGCGATGCCGCACGTGCGCGCGAGCTTGCGCGCCACGGACGTTTTGCCCGCGCCCATAAAACCCACGAAGAACACCGGCTTCGCCAGCTCGGACACGATGCGCGCGGGGCGGTTCTGCGGCGGCAGGCTCGTTCCGCTCATGCGCATCACCGGGACAGCGTCCGCAGGCGCTGCCGGTAGGACTTCACGGCTGCCTTGATGTCGGTCATGTTGTCATGCCCGAACTTCTCCAGGTAGGCGTCGGCCAGCACGATGGCCACCTCGGCCTCGGCCACCACGGCGCAGGCCGGCACGGCGCACACGTCGCTGCGCTCGCGCGAGGCCTCCTCGGGCTCGAGCGTGTCCAGGTTCACCGTGGAGAGCGGCGTCATGAGCGTGGGGATGGGCTTCATGGCCGCCGTCACGATGAGCGGCATGCCCGTGGTCATGCCGCCTTCCAAGCCGCCCGCGTTGTTGCGGGTGCGCGTGAAGCCGGCCTTGGGGTCCAGCTCGATGGGATCGTGCACCTGCGAGCCGGGACGGCGCGCCGCCTGGAATCCCAGGCCGAACTCCACGCCCTTGATTGCCGGTATGGAGAACAGCGCGGCGCCGATGCGGCCGGTCAGTCGCTCGCCTGCGGTGGCGTAGCCGCCCACGCCGGGCAGAAGGCCCGTGGCCACGACGCGGAACGTGCCGCCCAGGCTCTCCCCCGCCTCGCGCGCGGCGTCGATGGCGGCCTTCATGGCCTCTGTGGCCTCCTCGTCCGGGCACCGCACGTCGGAGAGCTCGATGTCGAGCGGCTTGTAGTCGGGTGCGGCGAGCATCGGGTCGTCTTCGTCGAGCGACACGTCGCCGATGGAGGCCACGTAGGAGAACACCTCCACCCCGAGCTCGGCCAAAAACTCGCGGGCGATGCCGGCGGCGGCGACGCGCGCCGCCGTCTCGCGGGCGCTCGCTCGTTCGAGGATGTTGCGGCAGTCGTCGGTGTTCGTCTTGAGGGCGCCCACGAGGTCGGCATGGCCGGGGCGCGGGCACACCTCGCGCATAAGGTCGGACGGCACGTCGCCGAACGCGGCCATGCGGTCGGTCCAGTTCTCCCAGTCGCGGTTCGCCACCGTGAGCGCCACCGGCGAGCCGATGGTGCGGCCGAAGCGCACACCGGAGGTCACGCGCACGCGGTCGCGCTCGATAGCCTGGCGCCCACCCCGGCCGTAGCCCGACTGGCGGCGCGCCAGGTCGCTGTTTATCTGGTCTTCGGAGATCTTGAGGCCCGCCGGCACGCCATCCACGATGGCCGTGAGGGCCGGGCCGTGGCTCTCGCCCGCTGTTAGGTAGCGCATATTGGTCCGCTTTCCCGCTGTCGTCGTTTTGCGCCTATTGTACCGCAGCCGCACGGCAGAGCGAACGATGGTTCGCCCGTCGTACCAGATCGCCATGAAGCGAACGAAACGAGGGCAGGCGACGCAAAGCGCCCTTTGGGGAGACAGGGGGGGGACAGGGGGACGGGGATGATGTCTCATTCGTTGAATGAGACATCATCCCCGTCCCCCTGTCCCCCCCTGTCTCCCCTCAATGTCGGCTTCGCTTCGCCACCTGAAGAACGGCGGAGCACCTAGGCTGTCGGAATCGAGAACCCCGCCGCTTCGGCCATGACCTCGAACAGGTCGATCGCGTCCAGGTCGACGCCGACGCCGGCGATGTCGCAGACGGTGCGCACGCTGGCCACGGCCTGGGCCACGAGCATGCCCGCGCCGTCCGAAACCGTGCAGCCAGCGGCGCGAGCGCCGGCGGCGAAAGCCGTCTCGCCGTGGCCGTACACCACGTCGAACGCGCGCTGCCCGGGCTGGAAGAGAGCCCCGTCGAACGGGGCCGGGTCGCCCGCCTGCATGCCAAGGGGCGTGGCGTTCACCACGAGGTCGGCGTCGCGTATGGCCCGCGTGGACGTTGCGTAGCTGCCGAACTTGAACGCGGTGGCATCGTAGGCCTCGCGGAAGCTGCGGTGGTGCTCGCTCGCCGCCGGCAGGTCGATCGCGGCCGACGACAGCCGCCCGAACTCGTCGACGTAATCCTGCAGCACGGACTGCGCGCGCTCCCTGTCGCGCCCGACGAGCACGACCTCGCGGGCCCCGGCGACGGCGCAGGCGTGCAGGATGGCGAGCGCCGTGGGGCCCGTGCCGCACACCGCCACCGAAGCACCGGCGAAGTCGAAGCCCGTGCGCTCGAGGAAGGCCACGCAGCCCTGGCCGTCCGTGTTGTAAGCAAGCAGCGCTTCCCCATGCTTGACCAGCAGGTTCGCCCCACGTGCGAGCTTGGCCGATGCCGCCTTGTGCGTGGCCGCCTCGAAAGCGTGCGGTTTGTACGGCGTGGTGATGTTCACCGACAGGAAGTCCCGCGCGGCCAAGAACGCCCGCGCCTCCTCCTCACCGGCCAAGTCGGCCAACTCGTAGCGCCACGGCAACCCCAGCCTCGCGTACACCGCGTTGTACATGACCGGCGACTTCGAATGCGCGATAGGATGCCCCAGCAAGTACAGGCTCTCGGCAGTTTCCAGCTTGCTCATGAAGCTCCTCCCGTTCTAGCAGGTTCGTCGGTTTCCACCGCAGGTCCACCCAAGTCTGCAAGGGCTTTCCCGGTCCCCCCGCTCACAGGTCCACCAAGGTCAGCGAGGGTTTCCCCAGTGTCCGAGATCGTGGGGATGGCGGAGGCGAAGCGTACTTCGGTACGCGAGCGTCCGGCATCCCCACGAGATCGGGTGCTGGGGGAAGCCGCAGCGTCGGCAGCTTCCGTCGGCCGGCAGGTCGACGGAACCCGAAAGGTGCCGGGGGAAGCCGCAGCGTCGGCCGGTTCCGACGGCTGGCAAGCCGTCGGAACGCCAGCTCCCTCGGGCTTCCGCTCGCCCATGACCAGGCGCTCGAAGTTGCGTAGCAGCAGCGTGTGGGGCAGGTCCTGCTCGACGAGCGGGGCCAGCAAGTAGGCCTTCATGCCCAGGAAGTGGGCGCCCAGCACGTCGGTGACCAGCTGGTCGCCAATGACGACGGTGGCATCGCGCGTGGCCCCTATCTTGCCCAGGGCCATGAGGAACGCGGGCGGCAGCGGCTTCACGGCCTTCGCCACGATGGGCAACGACAGGCGGTTCGCCAGCTGGTAGACGCCCTCGTGCCAGTTGTTGGACACGAGGCAGAACGCGATGCCCGCGTCGCGCGCCTTCGCGAGCCAGAAACCCGCGTCGCGCGGCACCTCATGCGTGTCGCGCGTGAGGATGGTGTTGTCGATGTCGAGCAGCACGAAGCGGAAGCCGAGCGCCAGCAAGTCGCGCTCGATGTCGACGTGCGATAGGCGCGAGAAATAGCGGTCGGGTTCAAGAAGCGGCATGGTCGGCTGCTTTGCAGATAGGGTCGGTCAGATGCTCGGAGCAGGCGCCCTACGAGAACGTGCCCATATGGTCTTCATACGTCTCGGTGAAGTAGTAGCTGTCTCCCTCGAAGTAGAAGAAGAAGTACTTGCCGAGCGATTCCTGGTCGGGCGCGCACACGGCCTTGAGGCAGTCGAGGCTCGGTGAGCAGATGGGCGTGGGCGGAAGGCCCTTGTTCGTGTACGTGCTGTACGGCGTCTCGGCGTGCACCTCCTCGGGCGTGGGGTCGTGACCCACCTCGTAGGCGGTCGTGGCATCGCTTTGCAGGAAGCCGTAGCTGGGCTCGCCCGTCGTCTCCAGGCGGTTGTAGAACACGGCGGCCACCTGGGCGCGGATCTGCTCGTCGCCGCTCGACTCCTTCTCCACGATGGAGGCCAGGTTCACGGCGTCGTAGATGGAGAGCCCCTGCGATTGCAGGTACGACCAGTCGAGGCCCGCCGTCTCCTTCTGGAACTGGTCGAGCATCATGCGGACGAGCGAGTCGGCCGTTGCGTCGTCGGCCACGGCGTAGGTCTTGGGGAAA
The DNA here is from genome assembly GCF_030418435.1 of Gordonibacter sp. RACS_AR49. Taxonomy (NCBI): domain Bacteria; kingdom Bacillati; phylum Actinomycetota; class Coriobacteriia; order Eggerthellales; family Eggerthellaceae; genus Gordonibacter; species Gordonibacter sp. RACS_AR49. The sequence continues at coordinate 259,387 of NZ_JAIUDM010000001.1, forward strand.
AGGAAGCCCTCGAGGGAGTTCGTGCCCGCATCGGCCAGGAAGCTGTAGCTGGCCGCGTACACGCTGGCATCGGATGCCGCGGCCGTGAAGGCCTCGGCCGTGATGCGGTCCTCGGAGGCCGTGGCGACGGCCGCGGCGATGTCGGAGAGCTTGTAGCCTTCGGGGATGGTCAGCGCGTTGCCCATGTCGGGGCCTGCGGCAAGCTGCCTGACGATGTCGTCGAGCGACGTTCCGCCCGCGAACGTGTAGGTGCCGGGCTTGAGCTGGGACTCCACGCCCATCTCGTTCACGCGCTTCGTGAAGTCGGAAGCGCTTCCCACCAGCTTCTTCTCCACGAGCTGCTCCCCGATGGCCTTGGCACCGGAGCCCTGCTCCACCACGACGGCGGCCTCCTGGCCTTCGGCAAGGAGCTCTGCTGGCGTGCCCGAGCAGCTGTTGAACAGGGTGAGCCCGCCCCAAACCAGGCCGCCGATGACGACAATGGCAAGCACCGCCGCGAAGATCTTCGGGCCCTTGCTCTGTTTCGGGCGGATATAGCTGGTATCGTAGGTGCGGAATTCGCGCTCGCCGCGCGCGTGCGCCGAGCGGGCCGCGTGGTTCGGGCGCTGCGAATACGTGACTTGCTTCCGTGGGGGCATGAACGTTCCTCTACCTTTCGGCTTGCCTAACGGCGCGCATCAAGCCACGCCTGCAAGAACAGACTTGCGGCTATCATATCTATTTTGCCGCGCATCTCCCGCTCGCCCATGCCCTTTTCACGCAAACTCCGTTTGGCCTCCTGCGAGCTCAACCGCTCGTCGGCGAACTCGTGGGGGATGCCGCACGCCTTCGTGATGGCATCGGCCGCCGTACGGATACGCGCAGCCTGCGGCCCTTCCTGGCCGGCCAGCGTGTAGGGCAAGCCGCACAGCAGCAGCTCCGGCTCCCAGTCCTCCAGCAGCCGGCGGAACGGCTTCGCACAGGAGAGCACCTCGGCAGCCGGCAGCACGCACACCGGCGACGCCACCCGCTCCCCCGGGTCGCACACCGCGACGCCCACCCGCGTTTCGCCTATGTCGAGCGCCATGATGCGCATGCTAAGGGCCTTTCCTGGTCGTGTGCGAGCTGACCCAACGGGCTGTTCGCACGAGTCAGGGCTGCCCGAGCGCCGTGCCGCGTCGGACAGCCCCGGCCCAGAGTCTTACAGCAGCATCTCCCGAGCAGCCTCGAGCGCTGTGTCGATCCCCGAGGCGTCCTTGCCGCCCGCCTGCGCCATGGCGGCCTTCCCGCCGCCACCGCCCTTGATGTTGCCGGAGATCGCCTTGATAACGGCACCGGCGTCGAAGCCCGCCTCCACCGCCTCCGGCGTGCCGGCGGCCAAGAGCGTGGGCTTGCCGTCCTTCTCGGTGGCCAGCACCGCGGCGCCCGGCTTGCCCAGACGCGCGCGCAGCACGTCCCATGCGTTGCGCATCTGCCCCGCGTCGGCCTCGGGCAGGCGCCCGAACACCACGGGATAGCCGCCCTTCGCCTCGACGGCGCCTTCCACCAGCGACGAGATGCCGTCGTCTGCGATGGTCTGGCGGTTGCGCTTCATCTTCGTCTGCAGCTCCTTGAGCTGCTTCACGTTGGCGGCGGTGCGCTCGCTCACGTCGAACAGGGGCACGCGCAGCGCCTCGGCGCTCTCCTTGAGCTCCACCTCCACGCGGTTCATATACGCCAGGGCGTCGAAGCTGGTCACTGCCTCGATACGGCGCAGGTTCGCACCCACGCTCGTCTCGGACGTGATCTTCACGAAACCGATCTCGCTCGTTGCCGACACGTGCGTGCCGCCGCAGAGCTCTTGCGAGAACCCTTCGATGTCCAGCACGCGCACGAACTCGCCGTACTTCTCGCCGAAGAGCGCCATGACGCCGGCCTCGCGGGCCGACGCGAGCGAGGTCTCGTAGGCGCGCACGGGATGGTTCTCCATGACCTTCTCGTTCGCCAGGCGCTCCACCTCGGCGATCTGCTCGGCCGTCATGGCCTCGAAATGCGTGAAGTCGAAGCGCAGGCGACTGTCGGCAACGTAGCTGCCGGCCTGTTTCACGTGATCGCCCAGCACCTGGCGCAGCGCCCAGTGCAGGATATGCGTGGCCGTGTGGTTGCGGCGTATGCGCTCGCGGCGGGGCACGTCGATGGCGGCATGAACGGTATCGCCCACCTGGATGCGCCCGCCTGCCGGCTCGTCCACCACCTTGACGGTATGCGCGATCAAGCCCTTCTCGGGCTCCTTGGTATCGAGCACCGCCACGACGACGCCGTCTTCGGCCAGAACGCCCGTATCGCCGATCTGGCCGCCCTTCTCGGCGTAGAACGGCGTGGCGTCCAGCACCACGCGGCCCTCCTCGCCCGCTTCCAGCACGTCTACCTGCTGGCCGTCCTTCACGATCGCCAGCACGCGCGCATCCGCCTCGCTCTTCGTGTAGCCGAGGAACTCGGTGGGCCCCACGGCCTCCAAGATCTCGTTCATCACGCCGCCGTACGTGGACCAAGCCGCCTCGGCATCCTTCGTATTGGCAGCGCGGGCGCGCTCGCGCTGCTCGTCCATGCAGCGGCCGAAGCCCTCCATGTCCACCTCGATGCCACGCTCGCCGCACAGCTCGCGCGTGACCTCCACGGGGAAGCCGTAGGTGTCGTGCAGCGTGAAAGCGCGATCGCCCGGCAGCACCTCGCCCTCTATTCCGGCCAGCGCCTCGTCGAGGAAGGCGCGGCCCTGGCGCAGCGTGGCGCCGAAGCGCTCCTCTTCGGACAGGATGACGCGGCGAGCCAGCTCGCGGTTCTCCACGATCTCGGGGTACACGTCGCCCATGAGGTTCACGATCTCGTCAACGTACTCGTTGAGGAAGGGCTTGTCCAGGCCCAGCAGGTGCCCCTTCATCACGGCGCGGCGCAGCAGGCGGCGCAGCACGTAGCCGCGGCCCTCGTTGGAGGGCAAAATGCCGTCGGCGATCATGAACGTCACCGAGCGGCTGTGGTCGGCCATGATGCGCAGCGACAGGTCGGCGTCGGCATCGGCCCCGTACACGGCGCCGGTCAGGCGCTCGCCCACGCCCACGAGGCTGCGCAGCACGTCGGTCTCGTAGTTCGACTGCACGCCCTGCATGATGGCCGCGATGCGCTCCAAGCCCATGCCGGTATCGATGTTCTTCTTCGGCAGCGGCACGAACGAGCCGTCCTCCTGGCCGTCGTACTGGGTGAACACCAGGTTCCAGTACTCCAGGAAACGGTCGCAGTCGCAGCCCGGCGCGCAGTCGGGGCTGCCGCAGCCGAACTCCTCGCCCTGGTCGTAGTAGATCTCGGAGCACGGTCCGCACGGGCCGGTGGGCCCGGCGCGCCAGAAGTTGTCCTCCTCGCCCAGGCGCGAGATGTGGTCCTCGGGCACGCCGAGGCCCTTCCAGATCTCGATGGTCTCGTCGTCGTCGAGGTACACGGTGAAGTAGAGGCGCTCGGCGGGCAGGCCCAGCACCTCGGTGGAGAACTCGTAGGCCCAGGCGCACATCTCCTTCTTGAAGTACGCGCCGAAGCTGAAGTTGCCGAGCATCTCGAAGAAGCTCAGGTGGCGGCCCGTGGTGCCGATGATGTCGATGTCGTTCGTGCGCACGCACTTCTGCGCGGTCGTGGTGCCCACGTAGGGCGCCTCGAGCTGCTTCTGCTGCAGGAAGTAGGGCTTGAACTGCACCATGCCGGCGCTCGTCAGCAGAAGCGACGGGTCGTCGGGAATCAGCGAGGACGAGGGCCAGCGCTTGCAGCCCTTCGCCTCGAAGTAGCTCAGGTACTTCTCGCGTATCTCGGCAGTGCTCATATACTCCATGTCGTCTATCTTTCTTTCCCGTTGGTCCTCTGGTCTGCGCATCGGCCAAACCTCCCCGATGCCCCCTATGCTCAAGGCGGCCGCGGCGCCGAGGCGCCGGGCCCGCCCAAAACGTGCTGGAGACAGTTTAGCGTTCTTTGTTCTGCCGCGCCTTCTTTTCTGCGTCGGCCTTCCGCTGCTCCCCACGCTCGAACGCAGCCGACACGTCGGGGTGCGGCGCGATGGCGTCGGCTATGGGGTCGACGGCATCGCCGTCTGCCGGCGTGCCCTGGAAGAACACCCCGTCCTTGGCCACGAGCTGGCGGCCCGTGCGCTTCTCGAAGTAGTACACGAACACCGACTTCGCCACGGCCACGGCTGGAATCGAGGCCAGCATACCCACGAGCGAGCCGGTGAAGCCGCTCATGGCGCCGCCGATGGCCGAGCCGGCCATCAAAGCGATGAGGGTGAGGGCCGGGTGCACGTCCACCGAGTTCGCCATGATCTTCGGCGACACGAACGTGTAGACGATCTGCTGGATGGCGATGGTGCCCAGCAGCGCCACGAGCGCGATCCAAGGGCTCACGAACACGCCCACCACGGCCGCGAGCGCACCGCCCAGCCACGGGCCCACGATGGGGATGATGTTCAGCAAGCCGGCGATACCGCCCAGGGCAGCGTAGTTCGGGATGCCGATGACGCCGAACAGCACGACGCAGCCCACGCCGATGATGGCGCACTGCAAAAGCGTGCCCTTGATGTAGCCGCCCATGACGCGCGTGAACGTGACGTGCAGCATCTCCAGGTCCTCGCGGTGCTTCGGGCCGACGAGGCGCCCGCACTCGCGGCCGAGGTCGGGCAGCTCCATGAGCATCCAGAACGCCACGACCAGCGCGAAGCCCAGCGCCACGAACGTGTTCACCACGCCGGTGCCGATGGCCACCACCCCCGAGGCGCTGTCGCGCGCGAACGTGGAGGCCCAGGCCACGAGGGCGTTGAAGGCATCGGTGATCCACCCTTGCACCGTGTCGTTCTGCAGCACGTCGGCATAGCGGACATACAGGTCGTTGCCCCAGTTCGCGATGATTTGGATGTAGCCGGGCACGCTTTGGATAAGGTTCGTGAACTGGTCGCCCACGCCGAAGGCCGGCGAGAACATGAGCAGGCCCACCAGCGCCAACACCACGAACATGAGCACATAGGCTATCGCCGTTCCGGCCAGGCGGGGAACGCCCAGCTTCTCCAGCTTGTTCACGGGGCCGCGCAGGCAGAACACGATCACCACGGACCAGATGACGATGCCAACCGGCACGCTCAACAGGTTGAAGAGGTACACGAGGACGCCCGTCAGCAGGATGGCCCCCACGATGGTCCACACCGTGAGGAAGCGGCGTCGTGCCTTCAGCGCCTTGGCCTGCTCGCGCTCGTTCTGTTCGGGATCCACCGGGCCGGCTCCTCGCTATGCCTCAGGTTTATCCTGATCGGATACGGTGCCAGCCGCCTTCGCCCCGGACGGACCGGCCTCGGTGCCGCCCTCGTACGTGAAGTAGCGGGTCGCGGCGTCGGCATCGGAGGAGGCGGCGGTCGTCACGGCGTCGGCCATGCTCGCGGCGGCCTCGGAGGTCTTCTCGGCGGCGGCGCGCTTGGCGGCGGCCTTCTCCTCGCGCTCCGCACGCTGCTCGGCCATATGCTCGCGCTGGTCGGCCACGGCCGCTCCGGCCACGGCGGCCGTGCCCTTCGCAACGCTCTTCACCGCGTCGCCCATCGTCGCGTCGGCAGCCTTCTCGCGGCCGAGCGCCACGGACTCGTCGCTTGCGCGCTTCGGCTTGAACGCGCTGCGCATGCGGTTCGTCACGTTGTTCACCAGCTCCATGGGGGCGCTCGTGACTGTGTCAACGGCGTCGACGGCCGAGGAGACGGAGTCGGTGATCTCGTTCACGTCCTCGAGGATCTGATCCACGCGCATGATCTCGAGGTTTGCGGCGTCCACGGTGAGCGACACGCGCTCGACGAGCGGGTCGACCTTCGCCGCCACGGGCTCGAGCGAGGCCGTGATGCGCTCCACGCTGGCGAGCGTGGGCTCGACCTGCTTCTGGACCTCCTCGACGGTCTTGCGCGTCCTGCGCACCGTCATTACCAGCTCGACGACGAGCCAGATGAGCGCTGCGCCGACAAGCACGTAGACGATGGGCAACGCTATGCTGATGACTTCGCTGATATCCATGGGAACGCCTCCTGAGCTAAAGCGAGTTTTCACTATACCATTTCCACCTCGGATTCTATACAGATCGAGTCACGTTTTCACCCGGCTTACACAGGCGGTAGCCGATCGGTTACTTTGAGCGCGACGTGGGGTTTTGCCCGTTGCCGCCCGCCTCGAAACGGTCGCGCGCGGCCGCGTCGGCGCGGTACGCCTCCCAACCGCGGTCGCTCGGGCGGTAGAAGGCGCCGCGCTCGAGACCGTCGGGCAGGTAGCGCTGCTCGACCCAGCCGCCGGGGTAGCTATGCGGATAGCGGTACGTGCCGTAGCTCTCGGAGCCGGGGCGGTGGCGGTCGCGCAGGTGGTCGGGCACGTTGCGGGCCGGGCCATTGCGCACCTCGGCCAGCGCCGCGTCGATGCCCGCCTCCGCCGCGTTGCTCTTCGGCGCGAGCGCCAGGTAGATGGCGGCCTGCGCCAGGTTGATGCGGCACTCGGGATAGCCGATGACCTCGGCCGACTTGAACGCGGCCTCGGCCACAAGCAGCGCCTGCGGGTCGGCGTTGCCGATGTCCTCCGACGCGGCGATGAACATGCGGCGCGCGATGAACTTCGGGTCCTCTCCCCCGTCGATCATGCGGGCGAGCCAGTACAGCGCGGCGTCGGGGTCGCTGCCGCGCATGGACTTGATGAACGCCGAGATGACGTCGTAGTGCAGGTCCTTGTTCTTGTCGTAGGGCAGCGTGCGATGCGGCGTGGCGGCGCGCACGTTGTTCTCGGTGATCCTCGCAGGCTTCTTCGCCGTCCCGGGCTCCACCATGCCGGCCGCCAGCTCGAGCGTGGTGAGCGCCCCGCGGCCGTCGCCGCCGGCCAAGAGAACGATGGCTTCCCGCGCCTTCTCATCCAACCGGTACCGGCCACCGAGCCCGCGCTGGTCGGCCACGGCGCGGTCGACCAGATCCCCGATGTCGCCGTCTGACAGCCCGTGCAGCTCCACGATGCGGGAGCGGCTGATGAGCGCCGAGTTCACCTCGAAGAACGGGTTCTCCGTGGTGGCGCCCACCAGCACGAGCACGCGATCCTCCACGGCGTGGAGCAGCGCGTCCTGCTGGCTGCGGTTGAATCGGTGGATCTCGTCGACGAACAAGATGGTGCGCAGGCCGCTCATGGTCAGGCGCTTGTCGGCCGCATCGATCTCCCGGCGCAGGTCCGATACCGTGCCGCCGATGGCCGACACCTCCACGAACGTGGCCTTCGTCGTCTCGGCCACGATGTGCGCGAGCGACGTCTTGCCCGTGCCCGCCGGCCCGAACAGGATGACCGAGCTCAAACGATCCTGCTCGATGGCGTTGCGCAGCCAGCTGCCGGGTCCCACGGCCTCGTCCTGCCCCACGAGCTCGTCGAGCGAGCGCGGGCGCATGCGCACTGCCAGAGGGGCGACCTCCGACTTGCGCTCGTTTTCCATTTCGGTGAATAGCGTATCCATGGCAACCATGATAGCATGCGAACGTCTGTATGGATAGGGTGTGACAAGGGGACGGGGATGATGTCTCGTTCCCTGATGTCTTCCAAACTCGTTAGGCGCAGGCGGAATGAGACATCATCCCCGTCCCCTTGTCACACCCCACAAAGGGCTTGTGTGCGTCTGTTGAATATCGGGTGACGGAGGATGTCAAGACTTTTCTTCACCTGAAACGCACGTATACTCTGAATCAGGTCCTGCCCTCGAAGCCATACTTTGCGATGGACCGATGCTATAACATGAGGGAGCTCAAGATAGCGCGCGGAATGGAGATTCGTGTCCGTTGATACGAAAGCCAGGAAACGGGCTGCGAGCACCCACCTTTTGAGGTGGGTTCATCCTTCTGGCCGGGGGTGGGGCTCTTCACGCAACGCAGAGAAGGCGCTGGGAACCGCGAGGTTGCCAGCGCCTCGGCGTTTCCGAGGGGCCGCGGCGCTTTCGGCGCCACGATCAGGGGAGACGCCTTCGAACGATGAGTCGGGGGCAGTCGCTGCTCAAAGACGTTCGCTGCCTTCGAGCGGCACGATCTTGAGCGTGTAGCCCAGCGGCACCAGCAGCTTGAGCAGCGTGTCCACGCGCGGCACCGAGCGATGCGACTCGATGCGGGCGATAGCCGGCTGCTTAAGGCCGCTCGCCTCCGCCAAATCGCGCTGCGTCATCCCCCGCGCCTCGCGCGCCTCGATCAGCCTCCCCGTGAGCTCCACGTCCAGCCGGATCTCCTCGCGCTCGGCAGGAGTGAGCTTCGCTTCTTTCAGGTAGTCTTGGAAGGTATAGCAACCCTCGTTTTTACTCATCGGCATGCCTCGCTATCCAATCGCGTTTTTTACGCTCGGCTTTCATTATCTCGCGCCGAGGCGTCTTCTGGGTTTTCTTAATATAGGAATGCAGCAAAACGAACGTATTGTCCTTCCAGAAGAAAAAGAACACCCGCTGGGATTTCGGCCTGAGCTCCCATATCTCACCTCTCACATGGCGAACGGTCGGCATACCGATCCTCGTGCCATGCCCTTCCAGCTCGGAAATAGCCTTGAGCATGCTTAAATACGCCGTCCTCGCCTCTTTGTCCGTACTGCTCTTATCCTCCAGCTTGCGCAAAGTGTCGAGCAGCTCCGATCGCCCCTTTGCATCATGGTACAACTCTACTTTGTACATCCTTCCCGCCTTTCGCTGTATGATAACAAAATAGTTATCACTTTGCAAGGGAGGAGGAACTCCGGCAGATCGGCCCCGCAGCGCCTTCGCCCTCGCCTGCCCGCACGAGCATAGCGCCGCGACCTTGCAGGGGAACCGTTGAGAAAGGGTGCAGATGACCGTGAGAAGCACGCATGATCCTTGCGCCGGAGCCGCGAGGATCATACAGGAAGCTGGCGGAAAAGCCGCTCGAACCTTGCAGAAAACCTGCGTATACCTGGCACGTTTTCTACCACGCCGCCTTTCGCCTGGTGAGTTGTATGGCGCGTGAGCTAGGCGGCCGGGAACCGCAGGACGAACGTGGTGCCGGCGCCCTCGGCACTCTCCACCTCGATGGTGCCGTGGTGGTAGAGCACGGCGTGCTTCACGATGGCCAGGCCCAGGCCCGTGCCGCCCGTCTCCTTCGAGCGGCTCTTGTCCACGCGGAAGAAGCGCTCGAACACCTTTTCGCGCAGCTCCTCGGGAATGCCGGGGCCCGTGTCGCTCACGCGCACGACCACCTGGCCCGCCGCGCCCTCGCCCGGCTGCGTGCCGCCCGAAGGCGCCGGCTCCGTCTCCACGCGCATGACCACGCTGCCGCCCTCGTGGTTGTAGCGGATGCCGTTCTCGATAAGGTTGTAGAGCATCTCCTCGGCCAGCGTCTCGCTGCCGGCAATGCGCGCCGCAGAGCCTTCCACGCGCACCTGAACCTGCTGGTCGGCGGCGAAGCTGCCCAGGCGGCCCGCCACGCGCTCGGCCACGGCGTGCAGGTCGATGAGCACCGCATCGTCGCCGAACGCGGACTCGTCCAGACGCGACAGCGTGAGCACGTCGTTGATGAGCGAGCGCATGGCCTGCGCCTCCTCGTAGATGAGGGCGGCGAACTTCTGGCGGTCGGCCGGCTGCACCATGTCGTTCTTCATGAGCTCGGCGTAGCCCGAGATGACCTGCAGCGGGGTCTTCATCTCGTGGCTCACGTTGCTGGAGAAGTCGCGGCGCAGGTTCTCCGCCTGGGCCAGTTCGCGGTTCTGCTGCTTGAGCAGGCGCTGCTGCTCGTCGATGCGGATGAGCAGCGGATCCATCTCCTCGTATATCTCGTTCTCCAGCGGGTCGGCGAAGTTGAGCGCGTCGATGGGCTTCATGATGCGCCGCGTGAGCGTCTTGGACAGCACGAACACGAGCACGGCCGCCACGATCACGGCAACCAGCACCGGTGCCAGCATGTCGCCCAGGAAGGCCAGGAGCGAGTGGCGCGTCTCGGACAGGCGGATGATGCTGCCGTCGTCCAGCTTCACGGCGGCGTACACCGTGTCGGTCCCCAGCGTGTCGGAGAAGCGCATGGTGGCCGCCTGGCCGTTCTCCCCCGCCTCGCGCACCTCGGGACGCCCGGCGTGGTTCTCCATGGCGGCGGGGTCGGCGGCGCTGTCGTAGAGCACCTGGCCGTCGGCCGCGATGAGCGTGTAGCGGGTGAGTCCGGCGAACTGCTCCTCCAACGCGGGGATGTTCGCCGTCGTGGGCGAGGCGTTCAGATAGGCCGCGGCATCCTGAGCGCTGGCGGCGAGCTCGGCCTCGGCGTCGTGCTCGTAGGACATATAGTAGATGGTGGTCATGACCACGCCCAGCACGAGGATGACGCCCAGCGTGAACGCCAGGACGCCCGAGAATATCTTGCCGGAGAGGCTCTTGACCCGCAGGTGCGTAGGGCTCATCGGGTGCTCCGTCCCGCGCCGTCACGCTCGGGAAGGGGCCGCATGCGGAATCTCATGGCTGCTTGACGCAGTAGCCCACGCCGCGCACCGTCTGGATGTAGGCGTCCGCGCCCTCGACGGCCGCGGCGAGCTTCTGCCGAAGCGTCTGGATGTGCACGTCTACCGTGCGCGTCTCGCCCACGTAGGTCATGCCCCACACGTCCTCCAGAAGCTGGCGGCGCGACAGCACGTGCCCTTCGTTCTGCATGAGTGTGCGCAGAAGGTCGAACTCCTTGAGCGTGAGCGCGACGTTCTCGCCGTCCACGGAGACGTCGTGCGACGACACCGTGAGCGCGATGGGCCCGCACGAGAACTCGTCGTCGGCCGCCACGGCCGGCGCGGCGGCGCGGCGCATGAGCGCGTTCACGCGGCTCACCAGCTCCATCATGCCGAACGGCTTGGCCAGGTAGTCGTCGGCGCCGGCATCGAGGCCGCTCACCGTGTCGAACTCCGTGCCCTTGGCCGTGAGCATCATGACGGGCAGGTGCTTCGTGGCCGGATCCTCCCGCAGCATGTGCAGGATTTCCAGGCCGTCCACCTCGGGCAGCATGATGTCCAGCAGCACAAGCTCCGGCAGGCGCCGCTTGCAGGCGACGAAGAACTCCCCCGCCGCGGCAAAGCCCGCCGCCTCGAAGCCAGCCTGCTTGAGCGCGTACACCGTAAGATCGCGGATATTGGTATCGTCTTCAACGTAGTAGATCATCGCAGTTGCTCCATGGGGTCTCCCGGCCGTCCCGGCCGCGTGTTGGGCCTATTGTAAGCCAGGCGCCGCGCGGCCGCAGCCTCCGAGAGGTCAAATTTGCGTAAAGCGTTGCCCTCTCCTACCCGAACCTCCCGGCAACGTAGTCGGCGGTGCGGGGGTCGGAGGGGCTGGCGAAGATGTCGTCGGTGTCGCCGGCCTCCACCATCTCGCCCAGCAGGAAGAACGCCGTCTTGTCGGACACGCGCAGCGCCTGCAGCATGTTGTGCGTCACCATGATCACCGTGTACTTGCTCTTGAGCTCGCCCACCAGGTCCTCGATCTTCGCGGTGGAGATGGGGTCGAGCGCGCTCGTGGACTCGTCCATGAGCAGCACCTCGGGGCGCACGGCCAGCGCGCGGGCGATGCACAGGCGCTGCTGCTGGCCGCCGGACAGGCCGAGCGCGTTCTTCTTCAGGCGGTCCTTCAGCTCGTCCCAGATGGCGGCGTCGCGCAGGCTCTGCTCCACGATCTCGTCCAGGTCGGCACGGCTCTTTATGCCGTGGGTGCGCGGCCCGAACGCCACGTTGTCGTACACGCTCATGGGAAAGGGGTTCGGCTGCTGGAACACCATGCCCACGCGACGGCGCAGGCTGTTCACGTCGATGTCGCTGTAAGCGTTGCGGCCGTCGAGGGTGATCTCGCCCTCGATACGGCAGCCCTCCACGAGGTCGTTCATGCGGTTCAGGCTCTTCAGCAGGGTTGACTTGCCGCAACCCGACGGGCCGATGAGAGCCGTCACCTGGTTCTTCGGAAACTCCAGGTTGATGCCCTTGAGCGCCTGGAAATCCTTGTAGTACAGATTCAGATCGCGCACGCCCATCTTGGCCGGAGCGTCGGTGGTCGCCTTGCGGGCCGCCTTGCGCTCGGCCGCCCGGCCCTGCGCATGCGGCAGGTAGGTGGCTGGGGCGCCAGCCACAGCGGCAGCCCTCTCCAACGTAGCATTAGTCATCGTTGCCTCCCTTGTTCATCTTCTTGGCGGCGAAGGTGGCCATGAGGTTCAGCAGCACCACCATGACCAGCAGGACAACCGCCGTGGCGTAGGTTTCGTTCACATGCAACCCCTCGCTGGACAGCACGTACATATGCACGGCCAGGGTGCGGGTGGAGTCGAAGAGCGCGGCCGCGCCCTCGGCGAAGTTCGGGATGGCGGCAATGGAGCCCGCCGTGAAGACGAGCGCCGCGACCTCGCCCACGCAGCGCCCGAGCGCGAGGATCACGCCGCCCAGGATGCCGGGCACGGCCGAGGGCAGCACGCAGCGGAACACCGTGCGCAACCGGCCCGCCCCCAGGCCGAAGCCGCCTTCGCGGTAGGCGTCGGGCACGGCGAGCAGCGCCTCCTCGGTGGTGCGCATGACCACCGGCAGCACCATGATGGCCAGCGTGCACGCACCCGCCAGAAGCGACAGGCCCCACTGGAGCGCCGTAACGAAGAACAGCAGCCCGAACAGGCCGTAGATGATGGACGGGATGCCCTGCAGCGTCTCGGTGGTGGTGCGCACTATCTGCACGAAGCGACTGCCGCGTTTCGCATATTCCACCAGGTAGATGGCCGATCCCACACCCACGGGCACCGCCATGAGCAGCGAGAGCCCCGCCATGACGAGCGTGTTGACGAGCGCGGGCATGAGCGAGACGTTCGTGGAGTTGTACTCCCACTCGAACAAGCTCGGCGTCAGATAGGGAGCGCCGTTGACCAGGATATACCCCACGATGAACGCGAGCACCAACGATGTGGCTACAGCGCCTGCGTACACGATCCATCGCAGAAGGGCCGACACGATGCGGCGTGTTTTGCCGTGGCGCGCCTCGGCTGCCCGATACAGCGCATCCAGGCGGTCATCCGTATCGAGACCGGCAGAGGAGGCCGAGGGCGCGTCGGCCGACTCGTAGGCGATGGTCAGCTTGCGGGTCGTCACTTCGTCTCACCCCGTTTCTTGATGACGTTGAACAACATGGTTATCAGCAGGATGAACACGAACAGCACCACGCCGGTGGCCACGAGCGCACCGCGATGCAGATCGGCCGCATAACCCATCTCCAACACGATGTTCGCCGTCATGGTGCGCACGCCGTCGAAGATGCTGCCCGGAATGGCCGGTTGGTTGCCGGCCACCATGATGACGGCCATCGTCTCGCCGATCGCACGGCCCACGCCCAGCACGATGCCGGCCATGATGCCGGATACCGCAGCGGGCACGATGACGCGAAACACCGAGCGCTCGTGGTCGGCGCCGAGCGCCAGAGCCCCCTCGTAGTATTTCTTGGGAACGGCATCGAGCGCGCTTTGCGCGACGGTGATGATGGTGGGCAGGATCATGATGCCCAGCAGCACGGCGGCCGCCAGAAGCGAGAGGCCGCGCCCTGGCATGTTGTCGCGGATGAACGGCACCATGACCACCAGGCCGAAAAAGCCGTAGACGACCGATGGGATGCCCGCCAAGAGCTCAACGCCGGGCTTGAGCACCGCCGCCACGCGCCCGCTGGCGAACCGCGAGAGGAAGATGGCGCACAAAAGACCCGTGGGCACGCCCACGACGATGGCGCCGGCGGTCACGTAGATGCTGCCCACGATCATCGGGAAGATGCCGTAGATATCGTTGGCGGGACGCCAGGTAGTGCCGAAGAGGAATTCCGGAAGGCCTATCTGCGCGATGGCCGGCACGCCATTCGCAAAGAGGAATACGCAGATGAGAGCCACCGCGAGGATCGAGATCCCCGCGGCGGCCACGAACAGCGCCTTCGCAATGCCTTCCTTGAGATGTACGTGAGACATGCGGGTTCCTTGTCAATCGGGTCGCCGGGCTTTATGCCAGAACGTCTTCCCAGTTCGCGATCTCGCCGGTGTAGATGCCCTTCACCTGTTCGGAGGAAAGCCCGTCAACGGTGGAGGCATTGTTCACGATGATGGCGATGCCGTCCTGGGCGATGACCGTGGGGGTGACGCCGGTCTCGGAGTCCTTGAGCTCGCGGGAGACCATGCCGATGTCGCAGGTGCCTTCCGTGGCCATGTTCACGCCGGTGGTGGAGTCGGACTGGTTGACCTCGATGGTCACGCCGGAGTTGATGGCCTTGTAGGCCTCGGCCAGCTTCTCCATGACGGGGGTCACCGAAGAGGAGCCTGCGATGACGATCTTACCGGACTGGTCGGAGCCGGTGTACGCGGCGGCGCTCTCGGCAACGGAGATGTAGCCCTCCTCCTCGACGATCTTCTGACCGTCTGAGCTCATGATGAAATCGATGAAGTCCTGCGCCACATCGGACAGGCCGTCTTTCGTCACGATGTTGAACGGGCGGGCCACCTGGTAGTCGCCGCTCTTCACGTTGGCGGCCGTGGCTTCGGCGCCGTCGATCTTGAGGGCCTTGACCGTGTCGTTCAGCGAGCCGAGCGAGATATAGCCGATGCCGTTCTCGTCGCCCGCCACCGACGTCATCATGACCGACGTGGAGTTCGTGATGGCGGCAGACGTGGTGGTCATGTCGACCTTCTCGCCGCTGGCATCCTTCTCCTCGATGCCCATGAGCTCGACGAACGCCCCGCGCGTGCCGGAGCCGTCCTCGCGCGAGTACACGGAGACCTCGCCGGACGGGACCGCGCCCGCTGCGCCATCGCCCTCGCCGCCGTCTCCGGAACCGGCGTTGCCGCCGCCGGAGCAGCCCATGAGGCCGAATGCGCCCAGCGCGAGCAGGGCTCCCATCGCCATCATCACCAAACGCTTCTTCATGCTCTTCCTTTCCTCGGCACCCCTCCCGGGCGCGTAACTGTTCTCCTCGTGCGCTGTCTTCCGCTGGGAGGACGGCGCACGGAACATGATGAAGAACGAGCATCAAGCCCCTGTCTCGCAGCGGTCAAATCTTGGTAAAGTCTCGGGAGGGGCTCGTTCTGTCGAGTTGCGGTTCTGCTCGCACGATTGCACCTGGGGCGTTACAATGGAGGGGACGGTTTGGAACGAGGGGACGACCCGAAAGGGGTGCATTGATTCAATGAAGCTTTCTGCACGCAACACGCTGAAGGGCACTATCACGGCCATTCATCCGGGAGCGGTCAACGCCATCGTGATCATGGAGCTGGAGGGCGGCCAGCTTATCACGTCGACCATCTCCATGGGGTCGCTCAAGGAGCTGGAGTTGGAAGTGGGCAAGGAGGCCTACGCCATCGTCAAGGCCTCGTCGGTGATCATCGGGGTCGACGACTAGCGCTGCGCGCTCCTTCGGTTCTTACAGCAGGCGCCCCCTCGTTCGTTCGAGGGGGCGCCTGCTTTTTGCGCTTTACCGGGAGGCCGGCTGGCGGGACTACGCCGCAAGAAGAACGGAGAGCTCCTCCTTGCCCTTGAAGGGCGTGGCTTCCTGCGTCCTCACGTCAACGACCTCGCCTTCCCATTTGTCGGCATCGTCCTTGTCGAACTTGTCCGTGCGCACGATGCGCTCGAACCTCACGGTTCCGCGAGGCTTGGCGGAGGCGGCCGCTTCACCGGATGCCGAGGACCCGTCGGCGACCACGGCAGAGGACGAGGCGCCGCCGGGCCCTGTCGCCGCCTCGTCCTCGTCGGCCGGATCCTTGCGGTCGAACGTGTACTTCAGGCCGACGAGCGTCTGCTCGATCGCGTCCGCGAGGGTGGTACCCTCCTCGAACGCTTCGAGGTCGACGAACCCGGCCTCGCTGTTGAACAGCACGCCCGGTGCGAGGTAGGCCGTACGCACGCGCCGCCGGCGCTTTTTCTCGGCAGTGTGGATGCCCACGACCAGCACCAGGACCACCGCCCACCATACCACGGCGAGCACCAGGTCGAACGGGTCGTCCACGAAGTTGAAGCCCAGGTAGTACCACAGCCACAGGAAAAGGCCC
Organism: Gordonibacter sp. RACS_AR49; assembly: GCF_030418435.1. Taxonomy (NCBI): domain Bacteria; kingdom Bacillati; phylum Actinomycetota; class Coriobacteriia; order Eggerthellales; family Eggerthellaceae; genus Gordonibacter; species Gordonibacter sp. RACS_AR49. The sequence continues at coordinate 275,417 of NZ_JAIUDM010000001.1, forward strand.
GCGGCCACGGCCAAGACGGCCAGTATCAGCCAGTTGCTCTTCCTCATGCTAGGCCTCCCTGCCATCCGTCGCGAACGGCGCCGCGAACGGGGCAGCCGCCTGCTCGTCCTCGATGCCGAGCACGTCGTTCTCGAAGCCCTTGAGCTTACGCGTGAAGTTGATGCGCCGCACCAGCACGCCCGCTCCGTAGATCACCGTGACGATGATGCCCAGGATGAGATAGTAGTGCACCCAGCAGTTCACCCGGTTGAAGCCTGCGAGCGGGTTCTCGTTGTCGCCGATCGTCTCCTCCTGCGGGCCAGCCAACGGAGTGACAGCGTCCTCGAGGACCTCGATTACCGCCGCTGCGGCCGGAGGCGTGCCCTCGGGCGTTACGCCCGGCGTAACCGGGGGCACCGGCGTGCCGGGCGTCGGCGTGGCCGGCGTGACCGGCGCCGGAGGAACCACCGGGGCAGCCATGATGGTGAACGTGCCGGGGACGACCGTCACCGTGTAGTTCGGATTGCCGGTGAAGGACGCCGTGAGCGCGTCGACGTAGGTTCCGGGAGCCTCGTCGCCGTTCGAGCGGACAAAGGCAACCCTCCCGAGGTCCCCCTCGTCGACGAGCCCTGTCACCGTGCCGGTGAACGTCGGATCGGCCGCGCCGGCCACCTTGGCCGCATCGGCCACGACGATCATGGCAGCCGCAGGCGTCACGGTCAAATCACCGGGCACCACGTTGACGTTCTCGTAGTTGGCCGTCACGTCCTCGCCCGCGGCGTTGCGGATAACGTAGCTCGCGAGGCCCGAGGCGCTCGAGCCGGCATCGGTCTGCGAGCCGCTGTACACCACCTCCACGTAATCGCCGTCGGCCAAGCCGGACGGCGTGAAGCCCGTCGGCACCAGCGGCGTGCCGTCGTAGACCTTCGTGCCGCCGCCTACCACGAGGGAAACGGCGTCGGCGGGAACGATGGTGAAGGAGCCCGGAGCCACTTCGACCACATAGCTCGGATCGCCCGAGACCGCGTCCTCGACGGTGATCGCATACGTGCCGACCGACTCGCCCTCGACGCGCGTCACGTTATACGAGCCGGAGAAGGCGTCGCCCCCAACCAGGCCCGCAACCGACGCCGTCAGCGCAGGATCGGTTTGCCCGTACCTCTTGCTCGCGTCGTTGGCCGAGATGAGCAGCTTGGCAGGCGCCACCGACAGCGAGCCGTCCGTCACCGTCAGCGTCACGTCGTAGTTCCTCGACGCAACGTCGAAGCTGTCGGCCGCGAGCCCCATCGGGTAGGTACCGGCGTCGGTTCCCTCGGCGCGGGCGAGCACGCCGGCCCTCAGCACGACCTCGGCCTTGCCGTCGGCGCCGTCGACGACGTAGCCCTCGGCGAGGTGGTTCGCGCCGTTGTAGACAGCTGCAGACTGGTTGCCCGTCACCGTGATCGCCAGCAGGGCCTTCGCAACGCTCAGCACGCCAGGGACGACGGTAACATCGTAGTTGTCGGCATGGGTTCCCTCTTCAAGCCGGTATGCGAACGCGTTCGGTACGCTGCCCGCATCGACGATGCTCGCGAAATCGGTATAGACGGCTCCCTCGCCGTCGGCGAAGCCCTCGCCGGACACCGTCACGCGCTCTGCAGAAAGCGCTTCGCCGTCGTACGTCTTGCTCGCATCGTCCGACGTCAGCACCACCGGCCGCTTGTCAATCGTCACGGTTGCCGAGCCCTCGACGGTCGCGTAGTTCGGGTGCGTGGCCTGGAAGCGCACAACGGCGGCACCCTCCGTCGCGTCGAGGAACGTCGGCGACTCTTCGAGGTCGAACGCCCCCGTGTCCGCATTGAAGTACCTGACCTCGGCGCCTTCGACCGAGGCCGTCGCCTGGACGCCCACCCGCTTGCCGTCGTACCTCTTCGAAACGTTGTCGGCGGCCACCGTCATGACCCCTGCCGGGTTGATGGCAAGGTAGCCGTCCGTCACCGTCAGCGTCACGTCGTAGTTCCTCGACGCAACGTCGAAGCTGTCGGCCGCGAGTCCCATCGGGTAGGTTCCCGCGTCGGTGCCCTCGGCGTGGGCGAGCACGCCGTCTTTGAGCTTGATGGTGGCCCTGCCGGCAGCATCGTCGGCAAAACCGTCGACCTGGTGCGACCTACCGTCGAACGTCACCGTGTCGTGGTTGCCCACCACGCTTACCGTCAAGGGGGCCTTGCGCACCGTCAAGGTTCCCTCGTTCTTGGTTATCGCGTAGTTGCCCTCGCGCACGCCCTCGGGGAAAGCATAGGCGAAGGCGTTGGCCGCAGATCCCGCATCGGTCTGCGAGCCGGTTACGGCGAACGCGGGCTCCTCGCCGTTCACGAAGCCAAAGCCGCCCACGGTTACGGTCGCGTTCGTCAGCGGGTTGCCATCGTAGACTTTCTCGCCATCGGCGCTCGTCACCGAGACGGGGCGCACCGTTACCTCCACGGTGGTCTCGCCGTAGGCGTCCTGATGGTTCGGAAGCGTCGCCTTGAATTTCACCGCCTGGAGCCCGTCGGTCACGTCGAGGTACGTCGGGCACGCATCGAGCGTGTAGTCGCCGCTCTCGGCGGACCAGTAGCTGATCTTCGCGCCGGGAAGGGATGCGGTCGGCTCGACGCCATGGCGCTTCCCGCCGTACATGGCACTCACGGGCTCGGCCGAAACCGTCAAGGCGCCGGAGGGGCTTATGGCAAGCTTCCCGTCGGCCACTTCCAGCGTCACCTCGTAGTTGCGCGACGTCACCGAGAAGCTTTCGGGGGAAAGGCCCATGGGGTACTCGCCCACGTCCACGCCTTCGGCATGGGCGGCGGCGTTTCCGGCAAGCTCGATCGAGGCCTTGTCGCCAACGGCGTCGAGCACCTTGTAGCCGTCGACCGCTTGGAGCGCGCCGTTGTAGGCGACCGATTTCACAGCGCCCTGGATGCGGACGGCCAGCGGGGCCTTCTTCACCTCGAGCGTGCCGGGGGTTTTCGTCACCTTGTAGTTCGACGCCTTCGTTCCCTCGTTCAGGCGGTAGTCGAAGGTATTGGACGTCGTGCCCGCATCGGTCAGCGACGCGAAGTTGGAATACGCAGCGCCCTCGCCGGACACGAAGCCGCCGGACACGATGACGTCCTCGGCGACCAGCGGCGTCCCGTCGTACGGTTTGGCCGCGTCGGCGCTGGTCAGCGTGACGGCACGCGGGTTGATGGTGACGGTCGCCGCGCCCTCGGCGGTGTTGTAGTTGTCAAGGGCAGCTTGGAATTTCACGGTATAGGTTCCCGCGTCCGCGTATTTCGGCGATTCCGTCAGGTCGTACGCATCCGTTTCCGCGTTGTAGTACCTGATCTGGGCCCCGTCGACCGAGGCCTTGGCCTCCACACCGTAGCCCGACCCATCGTAGGTTTTGACGACCGGCTGGGCATCGACGCTCAACGTGCCCGCCTTGTCGATGTTCAGGTAGCCGTCGACCACGTTCAACGTCACGCGGTAGTTATCGGGCTGCACCGAGAACTGCTCCGCGGTCAGGTTCATGGGATACCGGCCTGCCGCCACGCCCTCGGCATACGCCCGCTCGCCGTCCTTCAACGCGATGGTCGCCTTCCCGGCGGCCTCGTCGCCCACCTCGAAGCCCTCCACCGTATGGGGCTTCCCGTCGAACGTCACGTTGTCGAACGCGCCCGTCACCGTTACCAGCAAGGGAGCAGGCGTGATGGTCAGGGTGCCGAACAGCGTGGTTACTTGGTAGTTGTCCGCGTTCACGCCTTCGGGGAACTCGTAGGAGAACCCGTTGTTGCCGTCGTGCGTATCGGCGACGTTCGTCGCGGAGCCGTAATAGGCGATTTCGGGCTCTTGGCCGCGGACGAACGCCCCGTCGACAACGCTTGCCTCGTGCTTGACGAGCGCCGTTCCGTCGTATTCCCGCTCGGCATCGCCGGAGCGCAGAACCACCGTGCGCTTGTCGATGGTAACGGTTGCGGTTTCATACGCCGTCTGGTAGTTCGGATGGGTCGCTTGGAACTCCACCGTCTGCGGGCCGTCCGTCCAATCGAGGAACGTCGGGGATTCTTTCAGGGTGTACTCTCCCGTAGCCGGATCGCGGTAGCGGATCGTCGCGCCCTCCACCGAAGCCTCGGCCTTCACGCCGTAGCGGTTGCCGTCATAGGTCTTAGCCACGTCGCTGGCCGAAACGGACATATCCCCCGCCGGGTCGATGCGCAGGTAGCCGTCGACCACGTTCAGCGTCACCGTGTAGTTCGACGAGGAGACGTCGAAGCTGTCGGGCGTGAGGCCCATGAAGTACTCGCCCGCATCCGTGCCCTCGGCATGGGCGGCCGCACCCTCCTTGAGAGCGATCGTCGCCTTGCCTGCGGCATCGTCGCCGAAGCCGTCGACCTCATGCAGGCCCCCATCGTAGGGAACCGATGCATGCTTGCCCGTCACCGTTACCAGCAAAGGCGCCGGCGTGATGGCCAGGGTGCCGAACAGCGTGGTCACTTCGTAGTTGTCCGCGTTCACGCCCTCGGGGAACGTATAAGCGAACTCGTTGTTTTCGTCACGCGTGTCGGCGACGTTGGTCGCGGAACCGGTCACCTCGTAAGCAGGCTCCTCGCCGGCAACGAACCCGTCACCGCCCACCTTCACCGTGGGGGCTACAAGCGCTTCGCCGTTGTACTGCCGAGAGGCGCTCGCGCTCTCCAGCGTCACCGTGCGCTTCTCGATGGTGACGGTTGCGGAGCCTTCGGCAACGTTGCTGTAGTTCGGGTTGGTTGCCTGGAACCGCACGGTATATGTGCCGGCATCCTTGAACACCGGCGACTTATCAAGATCGAATGCGTCGGTGGCCTCATTGTAGTACTTGATAGACGTGCGGCCATCCTTGACTGATGAAACGGCCTCGATGCCGTGCAGGTTGCCGTCGTACAGTTCCTTGACGTCCTCGGCCGCCACCTCGAGCGTGTCAAGCGGGGATATCCGCAAGAAGCCGTCCACAACCTCCAACGTCACCTTGTAGTTGCGAGACGAGACGTTGAAGCTGTCGGCCGTCAGGCCCATGGGGTACGTGCCCGCATCCGCACCTTCGGCATGGGCGGCCGCGCTGTCCTTGAGCGTGATTTCCGCCTTGCCCTCGATGGGGGTCTCGATGGTGAAACCGTCGACCGTGAACGTTTCACCGGTATAGGGTTCAAGGGCGAAATTGCCCACGATCCTCACAGTCAGCGGCGCCGGCGTAACCTCGATCTGTCCGTCGATCTTCTTTATATTCAGCCTGTCGGTCACATCGACGCCGGCCTTGTTGATGATGCGCAGCGTGTCGACCTTCGCCACCGCGGGCTCTTCGGTCACATCGGTCGCGCTGGCGCTCGACGAGGCCTCTGCCAGCGTGTAGCCTGTTGGCAGAGCACTTACGCTCACCGTCGCCCCATGGGGGTTCCCGTCATAGGGATATCTGCCGCCTTCGGCCTTCGCAACGATCTCGCCGGCAAACTCTTCCACCGTCAGCGTGCCAAGATCCTCCTCGACCATATAGTTGGACTTCTTGGCGCTGCCGTTCCAGTCTATCGTGTACGTGTTAGGGGTGCCTTCGGGCGCATTGACCTCGGTGGCCGTGCCAGTGGTGGTGAAAGCGGCGGTCTCGTTGTTCACCAAACCAGTCATCTCACCGGCGGCCGTGAGCGGGGTACCGTCGTAGGGCTTGGAGGCAGTACGCGTCTTCACGTACAGCTTGGCAGGCTTGACGACAATCGTGCCCTCCTCCTTCTTGACGATGTTGAGCTTGTCCGTCACATCGACGCCGGCCTTGTTGATGATGCGCAGCGTGTCGACCTTCGCCACCACGGGCTCTTCGGTCACATCGGTCGCGCTGGCGTTCGAGGAAGCTGTTACCAGCGTATAGCCTTCCGGCAGACCGCTAACGTTCACCGTCGCTCCATGGGAATCCCCGTCGTAGGGATACTCGCCGCCTTCGGTAGTCGCAACGATCTCGCCCTCGAACTCTTTCACGGTCAGCGTGCCCGGCTCGTAAGTGATGTTGTAATTGCGCGTCACGTTCTCAGACCCGCTCGTAATGACCGCCTGGAGAACGGACGATTCCACCGTACCGGCATCGGTGATGGAGCCGAACGGGTCGATGCCGACCAGTTGCTGGCCATCGACCAGACCTTTGACCAGGCCCTCGCCTGTGATAATGTCGTTCAGGTCGAACGTCAGCGGTGCGCCGTCGTACACCTTCTCTTTCGTGGGGGCCGTAATGGTGAGCGGGGCCTTCTTGACCGTCAGCTTGTTCTTGTTGCGCGCGATGAAGAACCGACCGGTAACATCCTCGTCTTTTTCGTTAAGAACGACAGGGGTGCCGTCGATGGCGATATCGTACTCGCCCGCCTCGGTGCCACGGCCGGATGCGCTCAGGTTGTGGATCTTGTAGCCCGCAGGCAAGCCTTCGTAAACGAGGTTCTCGGAAACAACGTCGACCACATGTTCGGCACCGTTGTACACCACTTCCTTATCCTCGCTTTTGACCAGGACGTTGATAACCGGCATCTCCGTCCACTGGGCCACGTACTCGGTCGTTTCAGCCTCCACCGTTTCGGTCACGCTCGGCGCCCACCCGGCGAAGTTGTAGCCTTGCTTGCCCAACGGCTTGTCGTTCTCGTCCTTCTCACCTTGGAACTCCGGCGTTGCGGTGCCGAACTTGGCCTCGTACGTAACAGCATCAAACGCTCCGTAATCGCCCGGAAGATACGTGACCTTGCAGGTGTTGATAGCATAGTACCTCTTCAACACGAGAGAGCCGTCCCCCGCCACCTTGCCGGTCAGCACGTTCTTGTCGTTACCGGCATCAAAAGTGTAGCCGGTGTACGATTTCGTCGTATCGGCGTACACCGTAGCGCCCGTTTTCCCACTGGCCGATGTGGCATGCGATGGCTCGTCGGGCCACGATCCGTCGGCGTTTTGCAGATAGTCTTGGATACGGTAGTTCGTACCGTCCTTCGGCGACCAAATGGCATAGAGCGTCTTCGATTCGTTCAGGGTGATGGAGTAACCACCCTGGTAGGAGGTACCGGATCCATCGGGTTCTGTATTCCACTCCTTGAACGTGTAGCCGGCGCGCCAGTCGGCTTTTCCGCTTTCAACCTTTACCGAAGCGCCTGCGGCATAGGCCTTTGTATTGGGGAAGGTGCCGCTCAAAGTCTCTCCAGCAGGAATATTGGGACTGTAGGCCAGCACTACCGACGCTTTGTCGCGGATAGCACCGTCGACATGCCATGTCCCCTCGTTTTTGATAACATACCAGATGACGGTCTGCTTCTCCGGATCGAAGCTCAGTTTCGGATTGCCCGCACACGCCTTCTGAATCATCGCGTCATTCGGCGTTGCAGCAAGGTTGGCGCTCACCATCGCGCCAGTGGTGTCGGTGACGAACTTGCCGACCTTGATAGCATTTTCAACCCAGCCAATCTTGACGTACCCAGAATTGCTGTGTCCCTGCGGCTCTGCCGGGAATTGTCCGTCGATACGCAAGTAAAAATCCGCACCGATATTTTGCGCCGAGTAGATCGCGTAAAGCTCGATATCGCCTTTTCCGGAGGGCACGACATAGGACGATCCGGGAGCAAAGACAGGATTAGTGTAGTGGTCCTTGCCGCCCGAGGTAACCGCACGCTGATCAACGCTCCATCCCACGAAAACCCTGTTCGCAGGCCAATTATTAACAGCCCCATCGGGGAGCTCGGGCATGATTATGGTTGAACCGACCTCTGACGTTGTGGCGAGGCTCTTTATCTCGCCCTCGCCCGTGTTGGTCTTGAACTTCACAGTACGCGACTCTGTTACGGTAACCACGGATACGTTTGCAAGAGCCGGGTTGGCAACCGAACGCGCCGTGATGGTGGTTGTGCCGCCCGACAAGGCCTTCACCGTGCCGTCATCGGTAACCTTCGCAACGCTTGGATCGCTCGAAGCCCAGATGACTTTGCCATTGGATCCGACCGGCTCGACAATGGCCTTGAGCTTGCCTGAAGCGCCGACATTGAGCTTGAGCATCGCTGGATCTACGGTAAGCTCGGTAGGAACGCCGATGGCTTCAACTCCGAGAGTGTTGTCAAGGCCAAACGGTGTTGCGGCATTGCCGTCCGCCTCAGACTTCGGTGCTTCGAGACCCGAATCGCTGCCGTCGGCCAATTCGTCCTCGGCAGGTTTCGCAGACGGCCCGCCGGCGTCGTCGACCGCGCCATCCAGCTCGGGAGCAAGCGCCACCACCGGCTTTATAACGAGGTTGCTGCTCACTTCCGAGGCAGCGAGCCGGTAAGATCCATCTGCTTGAGGCTCCAGCGGCCTCTCGGTCCCGTCGGCTTTGCTCTTCGCCACAACTTTGTCGATCTGGTAGCCGCCGTCAGGCTTGACCTCGAACACGAGATCTTTGTTGAGCGATGTTTTGAAAGAAGTCAGCGGCAGTGCTATCTCCTGGTCGGCAACAACGAGGTACGCATGGTCGAGCTCTACGCCCACCACGGCCACGCCGGGCTCGGCGGTGGGGAGGTCGGGCTCGGGCTCGGACGCAGGCGGGACGGTCGCCTCGCTCTGCGCGGGCGGCTCGGAGGCCTCCGGGGTCTCCGCCGGGGCGGCGGCCTCGGGCTCGGCTGAAGGTGCGGATTCGGGAGCCGGGGTTTCGGCGGACTCGCTCGACGGATCGTCCGCCAGCGCCTCGGGGGCGTCGGGCGATGTGCCGTTCTCGGCCGCGTCGGCGAAGGAGGAGAAGTTGATGAAGGAAAGCACCATCACCAGGGACATGAAGACGGCCAGCGCCTTGCCCTCGAACGTGTTCTTCGCATCACATAGTTTTTCCAGCATGCTCATACGTATCACCGAATCCTCAGGTACCTCTTCAGGGATGCCCCGCTTCTCAAGAGGCACACCGCGTGCGTTAGATTCGCCTATACGTTTTCTGGCATGCTATTATGCATTCATTGACGTGGTAGATTAGGCCCCGAAAAAGGCAGCAAAATCCGCCTCATATTTTACCACAAATACGATCACATATCGACTGCCCGGGGTTTTCCGAACATCCCTTCCAGCACCGATTCCATAATTGCTGCTTGAAAACACGCAATTATGGAGATCAGGGCGGCGAAGCTTGCCTCCCTCATCCTTGCAATAAGTCTCAATTTACCGTTGACTCCCCTGTTGATTACCGTTCGCAGGCGATAAACGACCGCTCGCTTCACCTCCCCCGCCTCTTCCCGAGACGGCGCCGGGACGATTATGGACGTGCGGAACGCGCAGAGGACCCGGTTTCGGACACGCTATAATGGACACGACTCCAGGGCTCCGCCCGTCGCGCTGCGCCCTGCCGAACCTGAACACGAAGGATTGGTCCGTGAAACGTCCCGGCGCATGCAAGCCCCGCCAGACGACGGCGTTGCGCCGCGCCTCTGCGACCGCGCTCGCGTTTCTGCTGGCCGTTGCATTGGCTCCGCTTGCGGGATGCGGCGACTCCGACAGTGGTGCCACCCCGGGCGGCGGGGGCGGCACCGTGAGCACAGGCGACAACGAGGGCACGACGAGCGGCTCCGCCTTCGAGCGCCCGGCGCTGGCAACCTCCCCCTTCGACGCTGACGCCGCCGTGGTCGGCCACGACAGCATGATAGACGTCTCGCACGCCTCGCTCGGCTACGTGGCAGCCTCGGCGCAGAACCAGAGCCGCCTGAAGCTGCTGGTCGCCAAGGACGGCGTGAAGCGGAACTACGACCTGCCCGGCGACGGCACGCCCATTTCCGTGCCGCTCACCATGGGTGACGGCACCTATGACGTGCAGGTCATGCAGAACACCGAGGGCGACCGCTACGTGCCCATCAACGGGACCACCGTCGACGCGGTGCTCGCGAGCGAGTTCGAGCCCTTCCTGCGTCCGAACGTGTTCTGCGACTACGACGCGGACAGCGCCTGCGTGGCGAAGGCGAGCGAGCTTGCCGTCGGTGCCCAGAACGAGGGCGACGTGCTGCGCAGCATCTACACTTGGATCGCCGAGAACATCAGCTATGACACCGAGAAGGCCGAGCGCTTGGCCGACGCCACGGGCTACGTGCCCAACCCCGACGCCACGTTGGCCGAGGGAAAGGGCATCTGCTTCGACTACGTGAGCCTGGGAGCCGCCATGCTGCGAAGCCTTGGAATTCCCACGAAGATCGTTACCGGCTACGTTTCCCCTGATAATATTTACCATGCATGGAATTTGGTATATCTTGACGGAAGCTGGAGGAGCGTCAAGGTGAGCGTCGACCCCGACACATGGACGCGCATCGACTTGACGTTTGCCGCCGCCGGCGGGTCGGGAAAGTACGTGGGGGACGCGAAGGAATACACTGACCGGTACACGTACTGAGTGCGGGCCGAACATGATACTGCAAGGGCCCGAAGCGCAAAGTCGGACAAGGAGCGAATGAGATTATGGCCACTACCGTGCTTGAGAGCAGCGCCGTAAGCGCGTTCTGCGAGAGCGTCGCCATCATGCTGGCCGCCGGCATCCAGACCGACGAAGCCGTGGGCCTGCTGGGCGAGAACATGGAGGACGGCGCCTTCAAGCGCGCGTGCGACGCCGTGTACCTTCGGCTTATCGCCGGCGAGCCGCTGGCGAGGGCCCTCGACGGATCGGGCTTCTTCCCGCGCCACGTCGTGGACATGGTGGGCGTGGGCGAGGTGTCGGGCCGCTTGGAACCCACGCTGCGCACCCTGGCCGTGTACTACGACGAGGAGGGGCGGCTGTTCGCGAAGATGCGCTCGAGCATCGTCTACCCCGCCGCCCTGCTGTGCGTCATGTCCGTCATCCTGGCCTTCACCGTGGCCGTCATCCTGCCCGTGTTCGTGAACGTGTACGAGAGCCTGTCGGGCAACTTGGCGGCCGGGTCGTTCAACGCCGTGGGCGTCTCCATCGGCATCGGGTGGGCGGCGCTGGCCGTGACGCTCGTGTGCACGATTATCGTGCTGGCCATGACCGTGGCCATGCGCAGCGAGGGCGGGCGTCGCAGCATCATGCGCGCCGCCGAGCGCATGCCCCTCACGCGCAACACCATGTACCAGCTGGCCTTGAGCCGCTTCGCGTCGGCGCTGGCCACGTACGTGGCCTCGGGCATCGACACCGACACGGCCATGAAGGAGGCCGTGTCCATGGTTGACCACCGCACGCTCAGACAGCAGCTCGAGGGGGCGCGCGAAGCCATGCTCGACCTGTCCGCGCCGAAGAGCCTGGCGCAGGCTGTTTCGGAAAGCGGCGTGTTCGAGCCCGTGTACGCCCGCATGCTCACTATCGGCGCACGCTCCGGCAGCGTGGAGGACGTGCTGGGCCGCCTATCGCTCACGTTCTTCGACGATGCCATCATGAAGATGGACCGCCTGGTGGACGGCGTGGAGCCCGCGCTCGCCGCCTTCCTGACCGTGGCCGTGGGCGCCACGCTCGTTTCGGTCATGCTGCCGCTCATCGGCATCATGGGATCGATCGGCTAGGGCGCGGTTATGTACCACGAGCGTTCGACAAAGCAGCGGAGGCGCCGGCGGGGCATGAGGCTCGCCGCCCTTGCGCTGGTGCTGGCGCTGGCCGTGGGCGGCTGGTTCGCGGCGGGGGCCGTCGGTCAGAACCTGCGCGAGCAGGGTGCCGTGTCCGTGCGCAACGCCATCCTGGACAGCGCGAAGCAGTGCTGCGCCATCGAGGGTTCCTACCCCTCCTCGCTCGAGCACCTGGAGCAGAGCTATGGCCTGCGCGTGAACCGCGGTGACTACGTGATAACCTACGAGGTGTTCGCCGAGAACATCATGCCGAGCGTCGTGGTGGTTCCGCGATGAAGGGCGAGCGCCCTTCCGGGCGGGACGAGGATGCGGTTATGGAGGCTTTGACCGGCAGCGGCGTGGTCCAGCGGGCCGAGGGCGGCCAGAACTTCGGGCGGCTGTTCACGGTGCTGCTGTTCGCGCTGTTCATCGTGGCGCTGCTCATTGCCATCATGGCCGGCACGGGGCTCTACCGCGCCTTGGTGGACGTGCGCGAGCAAGCCGACGCGTCGCGCCTGGCTACGGGCCTCATCGCCAACAGCGTGCGCGCGGCCGACTCCATGGACGCCGTCGGCGCGGGCAAGGGCCCCGAGGGCCGCTCGCTCGTGCTGACCGAGCGGCTGGACAGCGGCACGTTCGAGACGCGCATCTACGCCTACCAGGGTTCCATCGTGGAAGAGTACGCACTGGCCGACGCGGCGTACACGCCGGAGAAGGCCACCCCTATCGTCGCCTCGCAGCGCTTCGCGTTCTCCTACGAGGACGGGCTGCTCACCGTGGACACGGACGACGGCAGCGTGCAGGTGGCGCTGCGCAGCGTGAGGGGAGGTGCCTAGCATGGCAAGGAAACCGGCCGACTCGCTGCTCGCCGCCCGCCGCGGCTCCGATACTACCTGGCACGGCACCGCGTTCGTGGTGGAGGCGCTGGTGCTTTTGGTGTTTCTGGCGTTCGCGCTGGCGGTGTTCATGCAGCTGTTCGGCGCGGCGCACAACCGCGGCGTGGAGGAGCGCCAGCTGACGCAGGCCGTGCTGCTGGCATCGAACGCGGCGGAGGAGTTCGCGGCCGCGCCGCTCGCGGGCACGTCGAGCGAGGCTTTCGGCGGCGACGGCGGCACGCTGGGCTCGGAGACGGGCACGGGAGCCGATGCGGAGGAAGCCTATGTCGTGTCGCGCGAGGTCGTGCCCGAGCGCACGGAGGGCGGTACGCTGTACCGCGCGAACATCACGGTATCCTGCGGCGGCGAGGCAGTCTACGAGCTGGAAACGTCTCGCTACGTGAGCGACGGCGCCGCGGGCACGGACATCGGCCGCGCGCCGGATGCGGCGGCAGCGGAAGGGGGCGATGTCGCATGACCACGCGGGGACGCGGATCGGTGCGCATAGGGCCCATCAGCCTGTTCGCCCTCGTCATCATCCTGTGCCTGGCCGTCATGGCCGTGCTCTCGGTGACGACGGCGCAGGCTACGTACGCCGCCGCCGAGCGGCAGGCGTCCTTCACCGCCGACACGTACGCCAACGAGCGGGCGGGCCAGGAGTTCGCAGCCGACATCGACGCCGCGCTGGCACCGGTACGGGCGGCGGGCGGCGGGCTGGCCGAGGCGCTGGCCGCCGTTCGCGCGGCGCTGCCGGCGGATGCCGAGCTGGACGGGTCGACGGTCAAGGCGGAATTCACTGCCGACAGCGGGCGTGCCCTCGCCGTCGTGCTGCAGATACACGCGGACGCCACCTACAGCGTGGCGTCGTGGAAGGCTACGACGCTGTGGACGGAGAACGGCGCAGGCGAGACGCTGTGGTCGGGCGCTGCGCAGACACGATAGGAGCGATGAGATGAAACTTGAAGAGCTGCTGCGGGAGATGGTGGATGCGAAGGCGTCCGACATCTTCATCATTGCAGGCCTGCCGCTGTCTTACGAGGTGAGCGGGCGGCAGATCCGCCTGGACTCGGCGCCGCTCATGCCCGACGACACCGAGACGTTCGTGCGCGCCATCTACGAGGTGAGCGGCCGCAGCATGAAGAGCTTCGTGGACAACGGCAACCACGACGACGACTTCTCGTTCGCCATCGCGGGCGTGGGGCGCTTCCGCTCGAACGTGTTCCGCCAGCGCGGGTCGTTCGGCGCCGTCATCCGCGTCATCCCGTTCGGCCTGCCGAACCCGGCCGACTTCCACATCCCCGACGAGGTGCTGCGCCTGGCCCGCCTGCAGAAGGGCCTCGTGCTGGTCACGGGACCGGCGGGCGCGGGCAAGTCCACGACGCTGGCCTGCATCATCGACAAGCTGAACCACGAGCGCAGCGGACACATCATCACCATGGAGGACCCCATCGAGTACGTGCACAAGCACGGCAGCTGCATCGTGACGCAGCGCGAGGTGCCCACCGACGTCGCCACCTACGGCGAGGCGCTGCGCTCGGCCATGCGCGAGAGCCCGGACGTCATCCTCTTGGGCGAGATGCGCGACTACGAGACCATCGGCACGGCCGTCACCGCCGCGGAGATGGCTCAGCTGCTGTTCAGCACGCTGCACACCACGGGCGCGGCCGGCACGGTGGACCGCATCATCGACGCCTTCCCCGCCTCGCAGCAGCGCCAGATACGCATGCAGTTGTCCATGGTGCTGGACGCCATCGTGTCGCAGCAGCTCGTGCCCACGGTGGACGGCGAGGTGGTGCCCGCCTTCGAGATCATGGTCACGAACACGGCCATCCGCAACCTCATCCGCGAGGAGAAGACGCACCAGATAGACAGCGTGATAGCCGCCGGCGGCGCCGAGGGCATGCGCACGATGGACCAGAGCCTGTTCGACCTGGTGAAGAGCGGGCGCGTGGCCAAGGAGATGGCGCTGCAGTACAGCATCCACCAAGAGGCGCTGAAGAAGCGCTTCGAAGCCGAGGGACTGTAGGAAGCCGGCCGCTGCAAGCCTGCCTGGAACGTGAAAAGCGGCCCGCCGATCGGCGGGCCGCTCCGTGTGACAAGGGTGACAAGGGGACGGGGATAATGTCACGTTCCCCAATGAGACGCAAGGCCGCAAAGCGCCCAAGAACGTGACGTTATCCCCGTCCCCTTGTCACCCTTGTCACGCCCTAGTACACGTTGTGCACGACCTCGGCCGATCCCTGCAGGCCGGCGATGCGAAAGGGCGTGCCGTCGTCGAGCACCACCGTGCCATCGAACGCACCGAACACCTGGTGCTGGTCGGTGCGCACGACCAGGGCGTTGATGCAGTCCGCACGGTCAAGCAGCGGGGTGAACGTCACATCGAGGCGGCCCTCGTCGTCGGTGACGTGCCAAGGGGCCAGCAGGTCGTAGCGGTCGGCGACCTTGCGGGCGTTGGCCGCGGCAGGCTTCTCGGGCACGCCGAAGTCCACGCGGTGCAGCTTGTGGCACACGCCGTCCACGAACGCCATGTTCTCCGAGGCGGCCGACGTGTCGCCGAAACCGTAGCCCAGGTTCAGGCCGAAGCAGTGCGAGCCCGGCCGGGCTCCGCCCCGCCCGTCCTGCCAGCCCTGCGCCACGCCCCAGAACCACGTGTTGTCGCGCGTCCACACGCCGCGGCCCCAATCCAGCAAGCCGAACGAGTCGTCGGGTGCAAACCCGTGTACCAGCAGGCCCTTCTTGAAGCTGCCACGGGCGCGCATGGCCACGATCTTCTGGTTGTAGTAGAAGGCGAGCGGATCCTCGGCCCACGGCGTGGCTATGACCATGGTATCCTCGGGCTCGTCGGAGAGCACGGCGTCGAACACGAGGTCGTCGTCGCCGTCGAACTGTGCAAAACGGGCGTGCAGCCGGCGCTCGCCGTTCCCTGCCTCGAAGCGGAAGGACACGCGCCCGTTCTCGAAGGACGAGACGCCTTCCCGCGAGGTGGAAGGAAGGCGGAAGCGTCCGAGCGGGAAGGGCGTGATGACGCTCGTGGTCTTGTAGGCCGCCTGCGCGAAGTCGATGACCGACGCCGAGACAAGACCGAGGTAGCCCAGGTCGCCCAGCGTGAGCGCCACGGCATAGGCGCCGTCGTTCACCAGGTAGTAGTCCCACTCCTTGATGCGCCATCCGGGCGCCTTGATGCGCGTGCGGTCGTAGGCGAGCTCCAGCTGCGTGGCCCACCCGCATGCCGAGAGCGCGCCGTCCTCGCGATGCAGCGGACCCGGGCCCTCAAGGCGTTTCTCGTTCATGATCGACCCCCTTTGCTCGTTCGGAACATGCGCGCCATGCGCTTGCGCAGACTCGTAGGAGCGGCCTGCCTGCTGCTCGCCTTTGCCGCGGGCTTGGACTTGGGCTTCTCGGCAGCCTCCTCCGATGCTTCCTCGGCCTCCTGCCGAGCCTCCTCGAGAACCTTGCCGGCCGCCTCGGGCGCTCCGGCGCGCGTGAGGGGCGCCACGGCCCGCAGCACGGCATCGCCCGCCCGGGCGCTCGTGCGGCTGTCGGCCACCTTGAACGTGATGGACCCCACATAGCCGCCGTCGGTGATGGCCGAGAAGGACAGCTTCGGCTCCTTCGTCAGCTTCGCCACCGACCCCGCCGCCTCGGATGCCTCGTGCTCGATGGCCGCCGCCACGTCGTTCAGGTGCTCGCCGGGTGTGACCACCACGATGGGCAGGCTCACCTGGTTCGTGGGCGGCAGGTGCGTGAGCGCCGTCTTGTTGATGATGGAGTTGGGGATGACGACTTCCTCCCCCTTGCTGTTCCTGATGGTGGTGTGGCGCCAGGTGATGTCCTTCACCACGCCGGACGACGAGCCCACCTCGATGTTGTCGCCGGGCTTGATGATGCGCAGCAGGCTGACCTGCAAGCCGCCAATGAGGTTGGCGATGGTGTCCTGGAAGCCGAGCGAGATGGCGATGCCGCCGATCCCGAGCGCGGTGATGGCGGCGCTCACGTCCACGCCGTAGCAGGTGGACAGCATGATGCACACGCCCAGCAGCCATACGGCGCCGCGGGCGATGTTGACGAAGATGGAGCTGGAGGGAAGGTTCTTCTCCTCGTTGTAGTGCAGCATCTTGCGCATGAAGCGAACGGTAAGGCGCGCGAAGATGGCCGTAACCGCGAGGATGACGGCAGCCGCCAAGGCTGTGGTCAGCCAATCGACGTGCACGATGCCCTGTATATAGTGTTCGAGTTGTTCCATGTTTTTATCCTACCACGGAATGCCGCGAAACGAACCTAACGGGCATGTTACCAAGTACGGGACTACACAAGGGCGACCCCCGGAAACCTCGGTGTGGCTCACCGGCGACCCCCGGCGCAGCTCCGGGCGACCTCTGGGCGGCTCGGGGCGACCTCGGCGTCCCCTGCGGCCAGCCTCGTGCACCTCCGGCCGGTCCCGCGGCTCTAAAGCCGCTCCGACGGGAGGGACGCCCCTCCCTGCAGCGAGGCGAGCTTTGCCTCCAGGAACTCGTAGTGCTCCCGTTCCGTAGGAGTCCACGGGCCGAAAAGCACCGCCTCGAGCACGTCGGCGGCGCGGCGCGTGCCCCCCTCAAGCGGGTACAGCAACTCTCTTTCGCGCGAGTAGAGCCGGATCTCGTCGAACAGGCCCGAGCTTTCCAAGACGCCCACGTTCTGGACGATGTCGGCAACGATCTTGTTGTGGTGGGCGGGATCGGTCGCACGCGGCGTCGTGCAGGCCATGCGCATGAGCTCGTAGCGGATCTGGCAGCTGACGAGCGATATCTCGGGCTTGACGGCCATGAGCGCCAACGACACGCGATAGCCTTTGCCCCGCAGCAGCGCAGCCGTGTCCAGCGGCACCTGCGAGGTGCGCAGCGTTCCTTCGATGACGAGGTTGTAGCGGGCGGATGATAGAGCTTTGACCAGCGCCTCTACCAACTGTCCCGCCCATGCGGCGGTATGAGCCACCGCCTCGGGCCCGTACTGGGCGTCCAGCTCGGCGAAGCGTGGATAGTGTGAGCGGTACTCGTCGCCGTTGATGACGATGCTCCCATCCTTGAAACCCTTGACGCAAAGCTCGTGGAGCGCTGTCTTCCCCGCTCCGCTCTGCCCCCGAGCAGAACCGCCCGAGGATGTGCAGACGGCGCGCAACGCGATTCGAGCACGAGGTGCTTAGCTATCGACTGAAACTCGCCGGCAAACTCTTCCTCGCTAAAAGCGCCCGGATCGGCTTTCATCATGCGGCCTTCGCCGCATGGAAACGCGCGAAGCGCGCGAGCCCGTCGATGGCCCCGCGTATCTCCGCGAGCTTTTTCTCGCTCCCGTCCACTTCCCTGATGATCTGCCCCTTCCTCTCGGCGATCAGCGAAATGACATCGTCATAGACCAGCATGCCCTCTTCGTCGCCCCGCTTCTCCGCCTCGCGGCGAAGCCGCGACACCTCCGCCAGGATCTCGGCGGCCTTCTCGTTGAGGATCTCCTGCTCGAGCGTGAGCATGTACATCTCGTTGATATCCATGATCTCCCCCTTGTCGTCGAATGTGACCATCGCGTATATGACCTTCTCCGCGCTCTCGCGCTGCGCGGGCGGGATGGACTCGCCATCGCGCTCCAGGCATTCGCGCATGAAAGCGGTGTGTGCGGCGGCGCGGATAAGGTTAGCGTTCGCCTTGCTAGGAGGCTGGCCGTTCTCGTAACGCACCATGCTGGCCTCGCCGATTCCGAGAAGCCGGGCGAACGCCTGCTGCGTCAAGCCGTACTTCTTGCGGATGCGCTTGATCTCGGAAGGAGTGATATCGTCGCTCATAGCCTATCCTTTCAATCAAATGATTGAAAGGATAGTATCACATGATCGTTCTTTTGTGCAAGGGGAAAAGGGAAGGGCGCGAAGCTTACCAGGAAGGGGGCTTCGGCGGCTCGACCTCGCGCGTCTCCCAAAGCACGATGCGGCCCTCTCGCCGCGTGGCGGGCACGTCCACGAGTCGCTGGTTGGAGGAACCGCGCCATTTAAGGTCGAAGGAATGCTTCACCTGCACGAACGGGCCGTCCACCAGCACGTCGGTCTGCTCGAGCAGGTCGCGCGCCGCCGGGTCGGGCACGCCCGCGGTCAGCTGCTCGTAGGTGTAGCCCGAATACGTCCACACGTTCAGGCCGAGCGCATGGCAGCGGCGCGCCAGCTCGGCGCAGGCGGCCGCTTGCTCAAAAGGCTCCCCGCCCGAGATGGTCACGCCCTGCGCCAGCTTGTTGGCCGCGATCTCGGCCACAAGACCGTCGATGTCGCGCTCCTCTCCGCCCGCGCACGGCTGGCTCTCGGGATTATGGCAGCCGGGGCAGCCGTGCGTGCACCCCTGCACGAACACGGCGAAGCGCAGCCCCGGCCCGTCGACGATGGAGTCCGGGGCCGTGCCGAAGAGACGTATAGTGTTGGGAGCAGTCATAAGCAGCCTCGCATGCACCCGAGGGGCACATAATAATCGAACAGGTTGGCGTAGTAAGTCAGCGAGGCCGGCCGTGGTGCCCGAGATCGTGGGGATGGCGGAGGCGAAGCGTACTTCGGTACGCGAGCCTCCGCCATCCCCACGAGATCGGGTGCCACGGCCGGCCGCAGCGTCGAGGAATTCCGGCGGCCGAAAGGCCGACGGAACTTGGAGCCGGCCGCAGCATCGGCAGGTTCCGGCGGCCGGCAGGCCGCCGGAACAAAGCCAGGCCGCCGGAACCACCTACATCTGGTGTTTGACCCGATCGGCCTCTTCAGCGCGCTTGGCGTCGTTGAAGCGGTCGAGGGTGCCCACCAGGTAGCCGGTGATGCGGCGGATGCGCTCGAAGGCCATGCCGTGCTCTTCCTCCGTGCGGCCGCACTTGGGGCACACGTCGCCGATGATGCCGTTGTAGCCGCACACCGGGTCACGATCGACAGGATGGTTCACCGAGCCGTAGCCGATGCCGCTGTCCTTCATGTGGCGGATGACGGCCTCGAACGCCTCGAGGTTCTCGGACGGGTCGCCGTCGAGCTCCACGTAGGAGATATGGCCCGCGTTCGTGAGCGCGTGGTAAGGCGCCTCGATCTCTATCTTGTCGAACGCGCTGATGTCGTAGTACACCGGCACGTGGAAGCCGTTCGTGTAGTAGTCGCGGTCGGTGACGCCCTCGATGGAGCCGTAGCGCGCGCGGTCCATGCGCACGAAGCGGCCGGACAGGCCCTCGGCGGGCGTGGCGATCAGGCCGTAGTTCATCTTGCGCTCGGCCGACAGGCGGTCCAGGTAGCCGCGCATGTGCCCGATGATCTCGAGCCCCAGGTTCTGCGACGCCTGCGACTGGCCGTGGTGCTGGCCGGTGAGCGCCACGAGCGCCTCCGCCAGGCCGATGAAGCCCACGGAAAGCGTGCCGTGCTTCAGCACCTCGCGCTGCTCGTCGCCGGGAGCCAGCTTCTCGGAGTCGATCCACACGCCCTGGCCCATGAGGAACGGCGCGTTGTACACCTTCTTGCGCGCCTGTATCTCGAAGCGCTCGTCGAGCTGCCCCACCGTGAGCGCCAGCTTCGCGTCCAGCAGGTCGAAGAACAGGTCAAGGTCGCCCTTGCTGCGGATGGCCAGGCGCGGCAGGTTGATGGACGTGAACGACAGGTTGCCCCGCCCGGGCGTGACCTCGCGGTCAGGATCGTACACGTTGCCCATGACGCGCGTGCGGCAGCCCATGTAGGCGATCTCGGTCTCCGGCGTGCCCTGGTAGTACTGGATGTTGAACGGCGCATCCAGGAAGCTGAAGTTGGGGAACAGGCGCTTTGCCGAGCAATGCATGGCCAGCTTGAACAGGTCGTAGTTCGGGTCCTCGGGGTTGTAGTTCACGCCCTCCTTCACGCGGAAGATCTGCACGGGGAAGATGGGCGTCTCGCCGGAGCCGAGGCCCCCCTCGGTGGCCAGCAGCATGTTCTTCACCACCATGCGCCCCTCGGGGGACGTGTCCATGCCGTAGTTCACCGAGCTGAACGGCGTCTGCGCGCCGGCGCGGGAGTGCATGGTGTTCAGGTTGTGCACGAGCGCCTCCATGGCCTGGAACGTGGCGCGGTCGGTGTCGGCGTGCGCGTTCTTCGCCGTGTAGGCGAGCGCCTTGTCCGCAAGCGGCTCGCCCACGCCGGCTGCGACGAGCGCCTCGCGCACCGCAGCCTCGAAGCCCTCGTCCATCTTGAGGCTGGCCCAGAGGCCCGTCTGCTCCTCGACGGCCGCAAGCACGTCCTGCGCGAATGCGCGCGCATCGTCCACCACGCCGTCGACCAGCAGGTCGACCGCCTCGGCCAGGTGCTTCTTGTACAGGCGGCGGTACGTCTTCTTCACGCCCTCGGCCAAGCCGTAGTCGAAGTCGCAGATGGCCTGCCCGCCGTGCTGGTCGTTCTGGTTGGACTGGATGGCGATGCAGGCGAGCGCGGCGTAGCTCGTGATGTCGTTCGGCTCGCGCAGCACGCCGTGTCCCGTGGAGAAGCCGCCCTTGAAGAGCTTCTTCAGCTCGATCTGGCAGCACGTGGTGGTGAGCGTGTAGAAGTCCATGTCGTGGATATGGATGTCGCCCTCGCGGTGGGCGCGCGCGAACTTCGGATCGATGACGCACATCTCGTAGAACTGCTTGGCCGACTCGGAGCCGTACTTGAGCATGGTGCCCATGGCGGTGTCGGCGTCGATGTTGGCGTTCTCGCGCTTCATATCCGAGTCGCTGGCCTTGGAGAAGGTGATGTCCTTGAGCGTCTGGATGAGTCGGCTGTTCACGTCGCGGGCACGGCTGCGCTCGGCGCGGTAGAGGATGTAGGACTTGGCCGTCTGCACGAAGCCGGACTCGATAAGCGTCTCCTCTACCAGGTCCTGCACGCCCTCCACCGTGGGCACGCCCTCGATGGCGCCGCTCTCCAGCTTCTCCACCACCTTGCGCGCGATGCCCTCGGCAGCCGTGCGGTCCTGCATGGCGCCGCACGCCTGGAACGCGCGTTCCACCGCCTCGGCGATCTTGCCCTCGTTGAATTCCGCCGTGCGCCCGTCGCGCTTGATGATGGTGGTGACCATGCGTGCCGTTCCTCTCTGCCGTTTTCCTTTTGCGAACAGTGGTTTTGCCGCGGTTATGCCCCGAGTTTCCACTGCCTTTAAGTCATTTTTCCACAATATGTTGTGGGGGATTATCGATCTAGCGTGGACATATAGTACCTGCGAGCGAGGAGGAAAACAAGGGGGATATATGTTACAAATTGACTTCCATCCGTGAATCACGAAGGGCATCACAGGAACTTCAGAAATGCAGGGCGCTCTTGACCGGAGGGACTTGGTGCGCGAGGGGCTTCCCGAGCGCAGGCCCCTCAACGCCCGATCTGAACCGATGGCGAGAGGGGCCTACTCCACCGTGCCGTAGACCTGGCCCCAGGCGTGTCCGCCTATAGACGAGTTGATCTGGTCGCAGAGGCGCTGGCGGGTGTAGGACCCCGGGGGAAGCAGCCTGACCACCTCCATGAGGTCGTCGGGGAGGTCGGCGGCCTCGGCGGCTATCACCGCGTCGAGGCGGCGCACGGCGTCGTCGGCCGAAGCGCCGGCGAACAGGCCGTCCACCAGGTCCTGCAGGGCGCCGTAGTGCGGGCTGCGCTCGATGTTGGAGCCGGAGGCCATGCGCTACCTCCCCCGCACGGCAGACAGCAGAGTCGCCAGATCGTCCTCTTCCTCGGCTTGATCGGCGCCGCGGGGCGCCACGACGTCGAAGCCGTCCGTGGCCGCGGCCAGCGCGCCGGTGTAGGCCGGCGTGGCATCGCCCACGGTGCGCAGGAACTGGGCGCCCGCCGCCCGCAGGCGCGCGGCGGCGTCGACCATGACGTCGGGGCAGTAGTAGGGGTTCTCGGGCGTGGAGGCCCCCTGCCGCGGCGCATGCTCGGCCACGCGCAGCTGCACGAGCACCGGCAGGTCGGTCGAGGCGCAGGCACGCTCGACGAGATCCGCGGCCCGATCGGCGGGCGCGCCGGTGGTGATGCCCGCCACGGAGGCGCCGAACTCGCCCATCAGGGCCACGGCTTCCTCGACCGTCATGCGGCCGTCGGCAACGAGGCCGTCGCCGTCCACGTCGATGGCCGCGAACACGGGCAGGTCGCTCGCCTGCCGCAAGCCCATGAGCGCGCACTTGAGGTCGACGGGGTTCGCGAACCCTCCCAGCAGGAACGCGTCGAGCGCAGCGCCCTCGAACGCGCGTGCAGCGCGGGCGTACTGGCTGCGGTTCTCGTTGAGCGATGCCGCGCTTGAGCCGTCGAGCGGCAGCCCGCACGGCCCCACCTCCGCCAGCACGTGCTGGGGCTTGAGCGAGCCCACGATGCCGAGCGCCGCGTGGGCGAGGTCGTCCAAGCGGTCTTCCATGCCGTGGTGGGCCAGGCGGGCGGGCGCGATGCCCTCCGTGCCGGCAACGAGGCACTGGGCGCCGGCGATGGACTCCAAGCGCAGCGCGTCGCGCACGGCCTCCGGCTCGATGAGGTTCAGGTACTCCAGGTCGCGCGCCACGTCGACACCCTGGCGGGCGAGCACGGCGGCGAGGGGGGCGGACAGCACGAGCATGTCCTTGTGGAAGCGCAGCGCGATATCGGGCATGGAGGCTCCTTTCTTCGATTCCACTATGATACCCAAACGTCGCGGCACGCGCAGCGGGCGTCGGGAAAACCCGTCCCTTCGACAGAAGGAGCCGAAACGGCCGCACGGCGGCCGGCCAGGTGCCTTGCACGCGAGCGGTTGCCGAGCGTCCGCGAGCGGCAGCCGTGCGGACCCAGCCTGCAATTCACCGACCGTGCACGGCCGTTGCACAAGACGAACACGCCTGCACCATAGGTTTTTCAACCCCTGCGTCTATAATAGGCCCTGCAAGCGAAAGGCTCCCCTCCTTTTAGTTTGCACTGCTTGTACCCCTTACAAAGCAGTAGCGATGCCCAAGAGCATCGCATCATCCCCTCCTTGTGGCCCGGCGAGCTCCCCTCTCGCCGGGCCGATCCTTTTCTACGCACCGTTTTGCCCCGGCGGGAATTACCTGATTGATCGGAGGGGCCCCCGGCTTTATCATGGGGCCGCGCACCGCGGGCGGGCGCACCGACGAAGGGGGAAGCATGTACGTCAAGGACAAGGTCTCGAAGCTGCCGCTCCCCGTCGTGCCGGCCGCGCTCGGCCTGCTGGTGCTGAGCGGCGTGTACGACACGCTCGGATTCCCGATCGTGCACTGGCTCGCCGTTGCCGCCGCCACGGCGGTCGTGGTGCTGTACGCGTTGAAGATCGCCTTCCATCTGCGCAGCGTGGTGGCGGCCGAGTACGCCAACCCCATGCTGGCCGCACTCTATCCGACGGTTCCCATGCTGGTCATGGTTCTGTGCGTGTTCTACGCACAGCTGTTCCCGGCCGCATGGGCGGCCGCGCAGGCAGTGTTCTTCGCCATGCTGGGCCTGCTGTGCGTGCATGTGGCGGTGTTCTTCGCGCGGTTTTTCCTGCGGCGGTTCGAATGGAAGACGTTCATGCCCAGCTGGTACGTCACCACGAACGGGGTGATGGTGTCAACGGTGGCGGGCATGCCGTTCATGCCCGAACCGCTGGCGGTGGGCATCGTGGTGTGGGGAATCGCCATCTACGTGGCGGTGACGCCGTTCATGCTGTGGCGCATGAAGCGCTGCGAGGTGGCCGAGGCCATGATGCACTCGCAGGCTATCATGCTGGGACCGTGCAGCATGTGCCTCGTGTCGTATGTGAACGTGTTCCCCGACCCCAACCTCGTGGTCATGGGACTGCTGTTCGCCTGCGAGGCCGTGTCGCTGGTCTACGTGGTGGCGAAGCTGCCTAAGTTCTTCGGTGTCGCGTTCCACCCCGGCTACGCGGGCATGACCTTTCCCATGGCCGTGGGACTGCTGGCCACGCGCGGGCTGGCCGGGGCCCTGGAGGGCGCCGGGCTCTCGGGCGCAGCATGGGCGGTCGAGCAGCTGGCCGGCGTGCAGCTGGTGCTGGCTACCACCATCGTGGCCGTGGTGAGCGCGCGCTTCCTGGGCATGCTGGCGGCCGGGCTTAAGGCCGACCGCGCGTCGGGGGCGCTGGCACCCGAGCAGCTGGCGGCGCTGCGGGCGCTGCGGGCGTACCTGCGGCGCGGCGTCGGCGACGTGGCGCCGGGAGCGGGCGACTTCGTACCCGTGGCGGCGGGCATCGCGTGCGAGGTCGACTGCGATGGCGCGGACGACGCGCCGGTCGGCGGGCCGGACGAGGGCGAGGCGGATCCTGAGGGAGGCGGCGCCTGACGGAAGGACGGAAAAGCCGGCAACTTTACCTAATTGTTACTTTCAAGCCCTCTAATTCACAAAACGGCCACTCCTCCGTCATATGTTTTTCAAGGCCAACTTTTATACTAGGCTGCAGCAAACGAAAGGCTCCCCTCCTTTTCAGTTTGCATCTGCTTTACCCCTTAAAAGCAGAGTCGGTGCCCAATAGGCACCGCATCATCCCCTCCTTGTGGCCCGGCGAGCTCCCCTCTCGCCGGGCCGATCCTTTTCCAGAGCTTTCCCCGGCCCCATACGGCATGGCAGCCAGCTCCGCCCTCCGCCTCCCGCCAGGTAACAGGAGCGTAACGCAAACGGGGCGATAATCGACAAAACGCGCACGTGCAGCCCATATGTTCTTCAAGGCCAACTTATATACTGATCCCAGCAAGTGAAAAGGCTCCCCTCCTTTCAACTTGCACTGCTTGTAACCCCTTGCAAAGCAGTAGCGGCGTCCAAGAACGCTGCACATCCCCCTCCTTGTGGCCCGGCGAGCTCCCCTCTCGCCGGGCCGATCCTTTTCAGGCCACCCGCTTCCCTGCCTGCCCGCCCCGAGGGGCAGCCGCCCGCGTTACCGCATCGCATCGCTTCGGCACCCGGAAGGCCGCACCGTTCACGCGGTGCTACAATCGCCGGCAGAGCAAGCCGAGCAGAGCAAGCCGAACAGTGCACCTGCGGGAAGGAGCGCCCATGAACATCGCGGTTCTCGAAGGATACGTGAACAACCCCGGCGACCTTAGCTGGGACGCCCTCGAATCGTACGGCACCGTCACCGTGTACGACCGCACGCCGCGCGACCAGCTGGCGCAGCGCGTGGCCGAAGCTGGCATCGTCGTATCGAGCAAGACGGTCTGGGACGCCGAGGCGCTCGGCTGGGCGCCGCGCCTCAAGATGATCGCGCTCACGTCCACCGGCTACAACGTGGTCGACCTCGATGCGGCGCGCGCACGCGGCATCGTGGTGTCGAACGTGCCGGCCTACTCCACGCCCGACGTGGCGCAGATGACGTTCGCGCTCTTGCTGGAGCTGTGCCTGCACGTGGGCGAGCATTCCCAGCTGGTCATGGACGGCGGCTGGACGCGCGCCAAGGACTTCTCGTTCTGGAGCACGCCGCTCGTGGAGCTGGCGGGAAAGACGATGGGCATCGTCGGCATGGGCAGCATCGGGCAGGCGGTGGGCCGCATCGCCCGCGCCTTCGGCATGCCCGTGGTGTTCGAGAACCGCTCGCCCAAGCCGCAGCTGGAAGGCGACGGCGTGCGGCAGGTGGATCTGGACGAGCTGCTGGCCACGGCCGACGTGGTTTCGCTGCACGTGCCGGCCACGCCCGAGACCGAGCACCTGATGGACGCCGCAGCGCTCGCCAAGATGAAGGAAGGGTCCTACCTGCTGAACACCGCGCGCGGCTCCCTCGTGGACGAGCAGGCCGTGGTGGACGCGCTGCGCTCGGGCAAGCTGGCCGGCTTCGGCGCCGACGTGGTGTCGGTCGAGCCCATGCGCCCCGACAACCCCCTGCTCCAGGCGAAGGGCGAGAACATCGTCGTCACGCCCCACATCGCCTGGGCCACCCATGAGGCCCGCGAGCGCCTGCTGGCAACCGTCGCCGCCAACGTGGGGGCCTTCGTGGACGGCCACCCGCAGAACGTCGTCGATTAGAACGGCTTCCGAAACGCGCGGCCGCGCGCGGCACCGGGCTTCCCGCGCGCGGCGTGCAGGGCCCCTACGCGCCGAACACGTCGTCGATATTCGGGGGCTCGCAGCCCTGGGCCTCGGCGGACAAGCGGGCTAGCAGCGCCTTCGCTTCCGCAAGGTCTGCGAGGCGTTCCTCGTGCGTCTGCATGTCGCGCACCTTCACCTTGCCCTCGGCCAGCTCGTCGGGCCCGAGCACGGCCACATGGGAGGCATGCAGCTTGTCGGCCAGCTTGAACTGGCTCTTGAGGCTGCGATGCTGGTGATCCACCTCGCCGGCGAAACCGGCATCGCGCAGCGCCTGCACGAGCGAGAACGCCTCCACGCGCACCGAGTCGTCCACGCACGCCACGAAGAAGTCGCAGCGCGCAGCCGGCGGGAACGCGCCGCCCGCCGCCTCGAGCGCCAGCACGCAGCGCTCGTAGCCGAGCGCCCAGCCGAAGCCGGGCGTGGGACGGCCGCCCACCTCCTGGGCCAGCTTGTCGTAGCGCCCGCCGCCGCCGATGGCGTTCTGGCTGCCCATGCCCTCGGTCACCTGCACTTCGAACACCGTGCGCGTGTAGTAGTCGAGCCCGCGCACGAGCTTCGGGTCCTCCACGTAGGCGAGCCCCGCGCCGTCCAGGTAGGACTTCACGGCCTCGTAGTGCTCGCGACAGTCGTCGCACAGGTGGTCGGTGATCTTCGGCGCGCCCTCCATGACGGCGGCGCATCCGGGGTTCTTGCAGTCGAACGCGCGCAGCGGGTTGATCTCCGCGCGGCGGTTGCATTCCTCGCAGAGCTCGCCCGCATGCTCGGCCAGGTAGGAACGCACGGCCTCGCGGTAGGCCGGGCGGCACGCGTCGCATCCCATGGAGTTCACGAGCAGGCGCGTGGACTCCACCGGGATGCCGATGGCGGCGTAGAAGCGCATGAGCATGATGATGCCCTCGGCGTCCACGCTGGGCTCCTCGGCGCCCAGGCACTCGATGCCCACCTGGTTGAACTGGCGCTGGCGGCCCTTCTGCGGGCGCTCGGCGCGGAACATCGGGCCCGCGTACATGAGCTTCGCTGGCTGCGCGCCCTGCGGCACCAGGTCGTGCTGCACCACGGCGCGCACGACGCCGGCCGTGCCTTCGGGCCGCAGCGACAGGCGGCTCTTCGCCTTGATGGAGCCGCCGTCAAGGAGCGTTTGCAGGTTCTGGCCCGAGATGGCGGTGAACATCTCCTTCGACACCACGTCGGTGGCCTCGCCGATGCCGCGCACGAAGAGCTCCGTCTGCTCGAACAGCGGCGTCTCGATGGGCAGGTAGCCGTAGCGGCCGAAGATGTCCGCGGCCACGGCCTTGAAGTGCGCCCAGAACTTCGCCTCGTCGGGAAGCAGGTCGCGCGTGCCTTCGGGGGATTGGATTGCCATGGAGAGTTCCTTTTCGTCTCGTGCGTTTCGATTGCCCGCTATTGTAGCGCATCCGGCGACCATGCACGGAGAAGGAACGGTGGCGGCGTGCGCGGCGCCCAGGGGGAGGCTTGCCGCGCAGCCGCTTCGAGATGGTTATCGCGCGCTGCGTAGCGCGCGGTAACGCTCGGCCGCCCGCACGAAGCTGGGGGCCCATGCAGGCGAGGCGAGGGCGTTCACGTGCAGGTAGCCGGCCACCACGTTGCCGGTGCACGCGCCGTCGAAGCCGGGCACGATGCCGCGGCCGCGCTCCACCGCATAGGCGAACCGCAGAGCGGGGTCGAGGTCCGTCGCCTGCGAGTGATGGTGCTCGTGGCCCACGAGCACCATGCCGGGATCGAGCCAGGAGCCGGACGCGTCCACGACGGCGCGGGCGTAACCGTGCGCCGTCTGCCTGTCCTGCACGACCGTGTCCAAGCCCAGCACGCCCGCCATGTCGTAGCTCCGGCCGCGATGCACCAGGCGGCGTCCCAGGTACATGAGGCCGCCGCATTCGGCGTACACGGGCAGGCCGTGCTCGGCGCGCTCGCGCACGCTGCGGCGGAAAGCCTCGTTGGCCTGCAGCTGCTCGGCGAACTCCTCGGGGAAGCCGCCGCCCACGTACAGCCCGTCCACGTCGGACGGCAAGGCCTCGTCTCCCAGGCTGCGCACGAACACCAGGCGCGCGCCCGCGCGCTCGAGCGCGGCAAGGTTCTCGGGGTAGTAGAACGAGAACGCCTCGTCGCGCACGACGGCGATGGTCGCCCGCGCGGCATCAGCATCCCCGCGCACGACTCCAGCCGGTGCAGCAGGGCCGGTAACCCCGCTTGCCTGCGCGCCGGTAGGGGCGGAGGCGGCGACTTCGCTCTCAGCCTCGCCGTGCGCGGCCGCCCACGCCGCCTGGGGCACCGCGTCGGTCGATGCCTCCGCTGCCGGCAGCTCCCCCGCGCTCGCCGCGATGGCCCTCACGGCATCCAGATCCACCCACTCCGCCACCACGTCGGCAATACCGTCGAGCAGGCGCTCCCGCTCATCGGTCTCGCCGCTCGTCACGAGGCCCAGATGGCGGTCGGGCACGTTGAGCCGCGCATCGGCCGGAACCGCGCCCACCACGGGAATGCCGCACGTGCGCTCGATCACCTCCGTGACCAGCGCGCGCTGCCGCGCCCCGCGCACCCGGTTCAAGATGACCCCCGCTATGCGCACGTCCGTATCGAACGCGCAGCATCCCAGAACGAGGGCGCCCGCCGTCCGCGTCATGCGCGTCACGTCCAGCACGAGGACGACCGGCGTGGCCGTGATCTTAGCTATCTCGGCCGATGACGTGCTGCCCTCGGCATCCAGCCCGTCGTACAGGCCCATGGCGGCCTCGACCACGCACACGTCGGCGCCCGCCGATGCCCCGCGCACCACGGCGCGTATCTGGTCGGGCTCCATGAAGTAGCGGTCAAGGTTGCGGCTCGTCCTGCCGGCTGCCACCGTATGCCAGCCAGGGTCGATGAAGTCGGCGCCCTTCTTGAAGGGCTGGACAGCGCACCCTTGCCGGCGCAGCGCGCGCAGCAGCCCCAGCGTGAGGACCGTCTTGCCGCTCCTGCCATGGGGCGCGGCAATCATGACCCGGGGCACAACCGGGCCTGTCGTCTCTATAGCTGACATAAAACGTCCCCCGTCCGGGCGCGTCTCCCTCCAACGCGCCCGGACGCGAAGGCCTACACGCAGCCGGTCGGCTTCAGCAGGCCGGCGATCTTGCAGGCTCCCTTGCCGGGGCCGCTGGGGAACAGCTCGTAGATCTCGGCGTTGGACTTGCCGGTGTCCCTCAGCATCTTGCGCACCATGGGGGCCACGCCGAACTCGGCGTAGTACCCGCGCAGGTAGTTGATGACCTCCCAGTGCTCGTCGGTCAGCACTACTTCCTCGGTCTCGGCGAGCTTCTCCGCAACCTCTTCGTCCCACTGGCTCGCATCCTCGAGGAAACCGTCCTCGTCGAGCGCGAGCGTGCGGTCTCCTACCACCAACTCAGCCATAGCTATCCTCCTTTGATCGTCGTGCATCGTCTATGACCAGCCGACGGACTGCTCCGCCGGCCGATGCTCGTCTCTATGAGGCGGCCGGCTCCTCCAGGGCGCCGCCCATCGCGACGCCGCCTTCCGCGCGGCCGTCGCCCGCCTCCGCGCCCGCGCCTTTCGGCGCCGCCGGCACCGGGGCGAGGTCGCCGTTCTCGGCGCGCACGCCCACGGCCACCTTGCACAGCACGGTGAGCGCGAGCGCCCCGATGCTGTACACGCCCACGATGACCAGGAGCTCGTTCGGATTGGGGATATACTCCACCACCTGCTCGAACGAGTTCGGCACGAAGCCGCCCAGCACGAGGCCCAGCCCCTTGTCGATCAGGCAGGCGAAGAACACCGCCGCAAGCGCCGGCACGAGCACCTTGTGGGAACGCCGCAGCTTGGGCACGAGCAGAAGCAGGATGCCCCCGATGGCCAGCACGGCCGCCAGCCACATGACGGGAACGAGCTGCGCATGGCCGTCCAAGCCGAAGAACAGGTACTCGATGGGCGCCTTGTGCCCGGGCATGTTGCTGTAGAAGGCCGTGAACACCTCGAGTATGAAGAAGAACACGTTGGCGATCATGGCGTAGCACACCGTCTTCGCGAGCGAGTCGATGGCCTTGTCGCTCACGTTGAACCGCGCGGTCTTGCGCAGCACCAGGCACAGCACGATGAGCAGCGCCGGCCCTGCGGCGAACGCGGAAGCCAGGAAACGCGCAGCCATGATGGCCGTGAGCCAGTACTCGCGCCCCGCCAAACCCGAGATCAAGAACGCCGTGACCGTGTGGATGCCGATGGCCAGCGGAATGGCGATGATGCTCAGCACATGCGTCCACCGGGGCGGTGGGAAGCCCTTCTTCTCGGCGCCGAGCACCGTCCACCCGATGACCAGGTTCACCACCAGGTACGAAGAGAGCACGCACATGTCCCAGAACAGGATGGAGTTCGGTGTGGGGAACAGGATCACGTTCAGCACGCGCATGGGCTGGCCCAAGTCCACCACGATGAACAGCACGGCCGTGAGCACGGCCGCCACCGCCATGAACTCGCCGATGACGACGATCTTCGCGTAGGTCTTGAAATGGTGCAGGTAGTACGGGATGGCCACCATGACGCCCGAGGCCGCCACGCCCACTAGGAACACGAACTGGGAGATGTACAGGCCCCACGATACGTCGCGGCTCATGCCGGTGAGCGTGAGGCCGTTCGCCAGCTGGTTCGCATAGGCGGCCACGCCCGCGACGATGCCCAGCAGCAGGATGCCGACCCAGGCATAGTAGCCCTTAGAGCCGCGCAAAGCCTTCTCAAGCATGCGCCTCGCCTCCCTTGATCATGTAGTAGACGCTCGGGCCGGTGCCGAGCGACGTGCGCCTTCTCACGGCGAACGACTCGTCGAGCGCACGGCGCACGTCGGAGTCCGGATCGTTCAGGTCGCCGAACAGGATGGTGCCGTTCGACGCCTCCACGCACAGCGGCAGCTCGCCCGCGTCGATGCGGTCAGCGCACATCATGCACTTCTCCACCACGCCCTTCGTGCGCGTGGGATAGGAGGGATCGACCTCGTCGAGGTACGGCCCCGGATCGCGGAAGTTCAGGCTGCGCGCACCGTAGGGGCAGGCCGCCATGCAGAACCGGCAGCCGATGCAGCGGTGGTAGTCCATCTCGACGATGCCGTCGTCTCGCTTGAACGTGGCCTTCGTGGGGCACACGCGCACGCACGGCGGCTCCTCGCAGTGGTTGCAGAGCACCGGCACGGTGGCTTCTTCCAGTTCGCGCGAGGGGTGCTCGGAGTGGATGTCGGCGAAGCTGGCCTCGAAAGGCTCGCCCCATATCCACTTGACCTCCTCCTTCGGATCGCCGATGTCGGGAACGTTGTGGGCATGATGGCACGCCGCCTGGATCTTGCCCATGTCGGCCTCGCGGTTGAACCGCTCCACGTCGACCACGAACCCCCAATGCCGGCCCTCGACGCCGCCTGCGGACGCCCGGGCCGTCCCGGTGTACGAGCTGCAGCCGCCCAGACACCCCAGGCCGGCAACGCCGAGCGCAGCTCCCGCTATCAGAAAATCACGTCTCTTCATGACCGGTACCCGGCTCCTCTCATCGCCCCCGTGAAACGCCATGGCCGCCCGCGCCTCATGACGCTTCGCCGTCATGGCAGTCCCAGCAGTACGGATCGACCGACGCGTAGTCGTGGCAGGAATCGCAGAACTCCTCGCGGTTCGAGTGGCATTCCAGGCAGGTGCCGTCCAAGCTCTTCTCGTACACCTGCCCCGACGCGCTCTCGTACTCGCGCGAGCCGTCGCGCACCACGTCGTTGCGCCACTCGTCGAGCAGCTGCATGTGGTTGTCCTTCATGTACTCCGTCGACGCCACGCACTCCTTCGCCTGCTGCGCGTTGATGGCGGGCGTGTCGAGGCTCGTCTCGGGGGCCGGCGCGGCGTTGGCCAGGTTCACGATGAACGGCGACAGCACCGCCAGGCAGAACAGCGCCGCGAAGGCGATGATCCTTCCTCCCTTATACATGGTCCGCCCCGCCTTCCCCGTCGCGCGCCGCCCCCGCGCCCTCCGCGGGCGCCGGCGCGGGCTTCTTCGGCAGCTCCTCCAGGCGCAGGTCGAGCGTGCGCTCGCCCTCGCCGTCCAGCACGAGTGCGTTGCCCACCAGCTCGTGCACGCCCATGACCTTCGTCCCGGGCACCCAGTAGTCCATGAGGGCCGGGAACGACGCGCGGTCGAGCGCGCAGATGTTCGCCAGCGTGTTCACGCCGTACTTGTCGCGCACGTGGCGCACGGCGTTCGCGCGGGGGAAGCCGCCGCGCATGCGCAGCTCCATGTTCTCGCCCGCGTTCAGGCCCGACCCGCTGCCGCAGCACAGCGTCTTCTCGCGGATGGTCTCCTCGGGCATCTCGTGGAAGTGGTTGCACACCTTGTTGATGATGTAGCGCGGCTCCTCCAAAAGGCCCATGGCGCGCGAGGTGTTGCACGAGTCGTGGTACGTGACCACCAGATGGTCGTTGCGGCTCGGGTCCACCTTGATCTTGTCGTGGTACAGCAGGTCGGCCGTGAACTCGGTGATGTGCACCATCTTCGTGGAGGCCGCGTTCTCGAACCGCGTGCCGGTGATGGGCGACACGGGAACCTCCAGGAAGTCCGCCGGGCCGTTCCACGTGTCCATGTACTGGTTCACCAGGCGCCACATGTGGCCGCACTCGCCGCCCAGTATCCACTTCACACCCAGGCGCTTCGCCTCGGCGTACATCTTCGCGTTCAGGCGCTTGGCCATGTCGTTGGCCGTGAAGAAGCCGAAGTTGCCGCCCTCCGATGCGTACGTGGACAGCGTGTAGTCCAGCCCCAGCTGCTCGAACAGCAGCATGTAGCCCATGAACGTGTACGTGCCGGGCTCGGCGTACAAGTCGCCCGACGGCACCACGAACAGGATCTCGGCGCCCTTGCGGTTGAACGACGGGTTGATGGTCTTGCCGGTGATGTCCTGCAGGTCCTCCATGAGGAACTCGATGTTGCTCATGATGGTCTGGGGCTCGAGGCCCACGTGGTTGCCCTTCATGTAGCAGTTGGCAACCGGCCCGGCTATCCATTCCGTGTTCAGGCCCAGCAGGTTCAGCAGCTCGCGGCCCATGAGGGTGATCTCGGCCTGGTCTATGCCGTAGGGGCAGAACACCGAGCAGCGGCGGCACTCCGTGCACTGGTAGAAGTAGTAGTGCCATTCCTTGATGACGTCCTCGGTGAGGTCGCGCGCGCCCACCAGCTCGCCGAGCAGCTTGCCGGACGTGGTGAAATAGCGGCGGTACACCGAGCGCAGCAGCTCCGCGCGCACCACCGGCATGTTCTTGGGGTCGCCCGTGCCCTGGTAAAAGTGGCACTTGTCGGCGCAGGCACCGCAGCGCACGCACACGTCCATGTACAGCTTGAACGAGCGGTACTTCTTCATGAGGTCTTCCATGCCGTTGAGGACGATGTCCTTCCAGCCCTCCGGCAGGTGCCAGTCCTCGTCGGCCGGCGACCAGTCGTGGCCGTTCGGCATGCCCACGACCTCGAGGTTCTTCGGCTTCGTGCCGTAGCAGTACATGCCCTCCTTGAACTCGGTGGGCGTGTGCATCCAGCCCGTCTTGGGCACGTCGAAGGAGAAGTCCAGAAGCTCGTCTTGTTTCGGTAGTTTCGCCATCGCCCTCACTCCGCATCCAGCGGCAACCCGGCCTTGACCAGCTTGTCCTTGAACTCGTCTTCGTATTCGGCGTACGTGTGCACGGGCAGGTCGGGGTTCCACGGGTTCACGTGGCGCACCGCGCGACTGTCGTTGGCCTGGTTGCGCGTGGGCGACAGCACGATGCCGCCGGCATGCATGAGCTTGCTCCACGGGAAGTACCCGATGAGCACGCTCGCCAGGAACAGGTGCACGTAGAATATGGAGCCGATACCGGCTATCACCACCGGATGCAGCGTCACCAGCCCCATGGCCACTTCCTTGACGCCCTCGATGTCAACGCGGAAGAAGTAGCGCATCGCGATGCCGGCTATGACCACGCCCAGCAACAGGAACAGAGGGAAGAAGTCGTTCGGCAGCGACAGGTAGCGCACGCGCGGGATCACGACGCGCCGGATGAACAGGAACGTGAGCGCGCTCACGATCAAAAGGTCGGTGAGGTAGAGTGCCGGCAGCCCGATCTGGAAGAACGCGTCGGCGCCTTCGAGGGCCACGATGGCCCCCGGCACCGGCTCCAGGAAGAAGCGCAGGTGGCGCAGCACGATGATCAGCATGGACCAGTGGAACACGAGCGCGCCGAGCCACAGCCACTTCGCCGAGCCCACGCCGAGGGCCTCGCCCTGCTTCTCGGTCTTCGTGTTGCGGAACAGCGACCGGAACACCAGCACCTCGAGCAGCATGCGGCCCACGACGCCCGCGAAGGACGAGGGGTTCTCTATCTTGTTCTGCTTGACCCACGGCAGCGACTTCTGCTGGCCGCAGGTGGTGGGGATACGGAACGGCACGGCCGACTTACCCCACTTCACGAGGCGGAACACGAACCCGCCCACGAAGCTCGCCAGGGCGAGATAGGGAATGACGATGCCGAACACGGCGTAGAGGCCCGCGTACTGCGTGCCCACCCAGGCCACGGCGGCGAGGGCCAACGTCAAGATCAGGGGGCCGACGATCCTCATACCGCGTCCCCCTCGCGCCGGGCCCGTTCACGGGCCAGCCTTCTGTTCATGAGACCCTCACCTCTCTGCATCTCGTCCAACCTGATCTGGTTCAGCTTCTCCCGAGATTCGACGTACCGGTCGGACGCGTAGCGCCCCAAGGCGTCGATGCGCTCGTCCACCGAGGCGAGCTCTTCGTCGCCGGCTGCGACGCCCACAGCGTCGCGTACAACCTGCTTCAGATCGAGAAGAGGGCGCAACGCATGCGCCTGATCCGTCTCCTGGACGGCTCGCAGGCGGCACCAGTCGGCCACCGAGGCGGGAATATCCGCCTCTTCCCCCGCGTCTGCCAACCAGGCGAGCACGTCGCTCGCGCACTCGTCGGCAAGATAGGCGGCGGGATTGGAAAACCGGCCCGCCTTCCCCGCCGCAACAGGGAAGGCGGATTCGGACCCGCCGTCGAAACACGCCCTCCAAGCCTTGAAGAGAGAACTTCTCCTCGCGTCGATCTCCCCGTAGACCGTGCCCATGAGCACGTCTTATTCGGGAGGGGCGACTTTGCCCTTCAGGGCGACGAACGTGGTGGTGATGTAGAGGTATTCGACCTTGTCCTCGAACGCAAGCTCTTTGACGGCCAGGTCGACGGCGGATTTCTCCTCAGAGATCGCCTTGGCTATCTCCTTGCTCTTCGCCTTCTCCACCGTGTCAAGGTAATCGAGAACTTTTTGCTTGATGGCAGGATCTGCAGCACCTTTTTGCATACGAGCCTCCTCCTCGATAGGGCGCGTGCCAAGGAAGGCGCACCGGGCCGAACCCGTTGCCCTTCCCCACGCAGCTACCAGTAAATCATCCTGCTCGCCACCTGTAAAATAAAAGGTTTTCATCAAGGCATTACGAAACGCGATGACCACCTTTAATACCTGTTCAACCATCATTTTTAATGCTTTTTGCCCCGCGCTTCGACAGCCGTCCGCCACCGTGTGCGCTACAATGGCAGGCGCGGGCGCCAAGCCCGATCACGCCTTGGGGAAAGGGGCGCCATGCCAACGTATCCCGTCTCGCTCGTCTTGCAGGACCGCGCCGCGCTCGTCGTGGGCGGGGGCGCCGTCGCCACCCGGAAGGTCGAGGGGCTGCTGGCCGCCGAGGCAGCCGTCACCGTCGTAGCGCCCGAGGTCACGGACGCCCTCCGCGCGCTCGTCAACGCAGGCCGGTGCGCCTGGCGCGCCAAGGCCTACGATGCCGAGGACCTGCACGGCGCCGACATCGTGTTCGTGGCCACCGATGACGAGGACGTGAACGCGCGGGCCTACCGCGACGCGTCGGAGGCCCATCTCATGGTGAACGTGGCCGACCAGCCGGAGCTCTGCACGTTCTTCCTCCCCTCGGTGCTGCGCCGGGGCAAGCTGTCCATCGCCGTGTCCACCGAGGGCGCGAGCCCGCTCACGGCGCGCCGGCTGCGCAAGGAGCTGGAGGAGCGCATCCCCGGGGGCTTCGAGGCCTACCTCAACCTGCTGGCCGCCTGGCGCCCGCGCGCCATCGCCGCCCTGCCCGACGAGACGGCACGCTACCGCTTCTGGCAGCAGGCCACCGACGGCCGCGTCCAGCGCCTCGTGCAGGCCGCCGACGAAGAGGCCGCCGAGCACCTGCTTGAAGAGCTGCTGGAAGGCGAGACGCGCAAGGCATGAGCCGCTTGGCGGGCGCAAACCTGTTCCGCTGCAATCGAAGCAAGCTGCCGAACGCAGTCATCTCCCTATGACCGGCGACAGGCTCCTCTTTACGCCTTCCAGGTGTCGGTTACCCGAGCGCAGACCTGACGGACTCCAGCTCCGGCAGGAACTCCTCTACCAGCGCGGGATCGGCCTCGGCCAGGAGGTCGGCGGCGGCGAGCAGGCTCGGTTGGAACGTGGGCTCGTCGAGGGCAGCCATGATCAGGTACGAGGCGAACTGGCCGTAGCGTTCGGGCGCGCCGGCCACCACGGCGGCGGCGATTTCCGGCGCCGACCACGCCACGTTGCCGCCCTCCTCGTTCATCTCCCACAGGCTGCGCCGGACGGTCTCCCGGAAGAACTCGGGCATGCGCGCCGACCGCTCGCGCGAGAGCATGCGGAAGCACGCGATGGTGCGCGCATGGCACGCTGCGTCGGGCGCGCAGGCCAGCCGCTTGAGGAAGCGCTGCACCCGATGCGGATCCTCGTCGAAAAGCGCCAGCACCGCCCGCTCGTCGCCGGCCTCCACCAGAACGCGAATGCCGCTTTTCGTGATCTTATCCAAGTTAGATCGCTCCCTCCCCGCCGAAAAGAGCCACCCGGGCCGCTTGCAGCCGGGCCGCCGTGCCGGGAATCAAAGGGACGCCGTCGTATCCGCCGGGGCGTCGGTGAGCTTCTTCCGTGACTCCTTCTCGAGCCGCTTCTTCGCTTCCGCAGCGCACCACGTGGTGCCGCCCTGCTCCCCCACGTAGGTAAGGCGCGCGTGCCGCTCGGCGGGATCGGCCAGACAATCAGCCGCCTTCAGCGAGAACAGCACGCGATGCGCAGGAAGGGCCTTGGGGCCGTCGGCAACCTGGATGTAGTCGGCCGCCGCTTTGGACGTCTTCCCGTTGAGCTCCTTGGCCAGCATATCGCGCAGGGCGACGTGCTCGGCAATGTGGGCGGGCACATCTTTCGGCAGCCCTTCGCTGGGAAGCTCCTTTAAGGCCTTGACCTCGGCCGTAAGGCCCTTGAGGTCGCGCTTGTCGAACGCGCAGTACGCCATAAGGTTGTGGTAGAGAAACCCGCTCTGGGGGTCGGGATCGTCCTCCAAATCCCGCATGAGCTTGGCCGCCTCGTTCCACTTCCCCTGCCATCGCAGGGCGTAGGCATAGCTGAACAGGCCGCTGCGCGGGTCGGCGTTCTTCTTGTCCTTCTCGAGCAGGGCGAGCGTCCGGCGAGCGCACAGGAGCGGGTCGCAGTCGTCGTCGATGAGGCGCGTGAGGCCCTTGTTCACCGAGCCTCTCATGAACACCCCGAAGAACACCGCGACGATCATGAGCGGCAAAAGGACGAACGTGCTGATGGCGAACCAGGGAGTACCCGACATCCCCATGATCATCACGAAGAACGCGAAGGCGGCAACCCCCGCGACGCGCACTCTGACGGTGTATTTGCGGCGCACCCATTCGCGAGACTCCGCGTCGGCCTCGTCGCCGAGCACCTCCACGATACGCTCGTAAGCTCTCATCTTGCTCCCTTTCCCCTCGCATCGCCCCTGTGGTGAAAAAACCGCAGGCAGCCCCGTTTTCGCGAGACCGCTTGCGGCTTCAAGCATGAACCTCCGGGGCTAGATCATGCCCCATTTGCGCGTGTACTCGCTGTAGAGCGCGTAGTCGTTCTCGCTGATCCCCGCCTCTTCGAGCTTGGGGAGGATGTCCTCGTAGATCATCGTCTCCGTTTCCATCCACACCCCGTCCTTCTTGACGGTGATCTCCCAGTCGTCATGGATGCTAAGCAGGAACTCCATGACGGCCGCGCTGTGCGACATGCACCGGTTCGTGTAGGCCGCGAGCTCGCGAATCGCATCCGGAGTCGCCTCGATCTTCTTGACGGACTTCCAAGGCGATTTCCCCCTCCGGCGCCACTCCCCCGCCTCGAAGAACGGGAGGAAGAAGCAGGCGCTTTGAATGCAGGTATGCTTGACTACGGTTGGCTCGTCCATTGCTTACCCAAGTCCCACGGTCGTCCAGTAGCTGTTCAGGATAATCGTGGAGAAGAGGAAGCCGAGCGCCACGTTGACAACAACGCCGCAGGTGAAGGCTGCGAAGGGCTTCCAGCCGGTGGCAGCCAGCGCCTTGAAGCGCGTGGTCAGGCCGATGCAGAGGAAGCACAGGATGAACGCCCAGCCGCGCAGGCCCTTGATGGGACCGAGCACCTGCTTGTCGATGGTGGCCGCAACGTCGGGGGTGCTGGCCAGCGTCACGACGGTGATGATGATGGAGGCGATGAAGAAGCCCACGACGAACTTCGGGAAACGCTCCCAGATAACGCCGGCGGACGGCTTCTGGCGGGTGCCGTCGGCGCTTTCGCCCTTCTCCCACATGGTGACGGAGATGATGGCCAGGATGAAGGCCCACACGCCCACGAAGATGTCGCGGCCGACGACCTTCATGAGGGTGAACGTGGTGATGGCACCGTCGCCGAACTGGGCGGCAGCAGCCATGCCGGCGGCGTCCGCGAACTCGGACGTGCCGATCCAGGCGCCGGAAGCGCCGTCGGAAAGCCCCAGGGCACGGCAGATGATGGGAAGCAGGAACACCATGATGGTGGCCCAGATGACCACCATGGAGATGGAGACGGACACATGCTCCTTCTTGGCGTTCACGGCAGACCCGATGGCGATGGAGGCCGAAACGCCGCAGATGGAGCCGCCGGTGGCCAGCGTCGCCGCGAACGGCTTCTCAAGCTTGAACAGGCGCGTGGCGCAGAAGTAGATCACCAGGAAGGTGGACACGGCGATGACCGTGGCCTGCATGAGGGCCACCGGGCCGGACTGCAGGATCAGCGTGAAGGGAAGCGTGGCGCCCATGAGCACGATGCCGGTCTTCACGTAGAACTCGGTGCGCATGCCGGCTTCGAACCAGTCCGGGATCTTCACGAAGTTGCCGATGATGATGCCCACGATCAGGGCCATGACCGGCGCTTCGAGGCTGAACTGCTTCGCCAGGCTCCAAGCGGAAAGGATCTGGACCAAGATGGCCATCACGTACAGGAGCGTGAAGCCCCCGAGGAACTTGGGAACGTTCTTTCCCATGATTCCCATGACGACCGAGAAGATGATTGCCAATACGACGTAGAGGATGATGGCGTTCGGGAAGATCCCGGTCACGCACGGCAGCAGGCCCGAGAAGTCGCTGTATCCTGCGAACTTGACGTTAAGGGCGCCCAGGATGCCGGACTGCCCGGTTGCCCAGAGGATCAGGGCGACGATGACGATGCCGAGGCCGATCCATACGGCCCACCAGTCCTCCTTCAAATAGAGGCTCTTGAGGCCCCCGCCGTTGGTCTTGGTATTGTTTGTTGACATAATATCCCCTTTTCTTTGTTCGAGCAGCTGCATCGCCGCTCGTCCCTCAAACACTCGATCAGCGATAAGCGATGTCATCGGCTATCGTTGACCAATCCGCGCCGACCGGTTCCGCCGGCCCCGCCGACGCGGATTGAGAGCTCGAAACGCTAGTACTTGAACGCCGCCGACGTCCTGAACGTCTCGCGCGAGAAGATGTAGTCGTCGATGTGCTTGTCGGTGAACGGGATGCCCGACAGGCTGAAGAAGCGCTCCCAGCCGATGCGCTCGACCCACTCGCCCAGGCGCTCGCCCCTCCGGGCGTTGGCGATCCAGAGGTCCACGATGTGGCGCACCGCCTCGGTGACCTCGGGCCAGCGCGGCGGGTTGTTCGGCAGAAACGGGATGACCATGCGCGAGAAGCTGGGCGCGGTGCGGGCGTTGGACACCTTGCCGCCGATCAAGATGGCCACGCCGTCGTTCTTGGCGTCCATGATGTGCATGCCGGGCGACATGGTGTAGCAGTTGCCGCAGTACATGCAGCGCTCCTCCACGATGGTCACGCTCTTGTTCTTCGGGTCGGGGCGGATGGCCGCCGTGGGGCAGCAGGCCACCAGGCTCGGGATCTCGGTGCCCTTGCGGATGGCATCGTGGTCCATGCGCGGCACGGTGCGGTGGATGCCGACGAGCGCGATGTCGCTCACGTGGGCGGCGCCGCACATGTTCAGGCAGCACGCCATGGCTATGCGCAGCTTGTTGGGCAGGTCGTCGCGCTTGAAGTACTCGAACAGGTCGTCCATGACCGCCTTCGTGATGCCGGAGGCGTCGGTGGCCGGCGTATGGCAGTGCACCCAGCCCTGCGTGTGCACGACGTTGCTGATGGACGCGCCGGTGCCGCCCACGGGCAGCCCTTGAGCTTCGCACTCTTCGATGAGCGGCTCGACGTTCTGCTCGTCCGACACGAGGAACTCGATGTTGTTGCGGCTGGTGAAGCGCAGGTAGCCGCCGCAGTACTTGTCGGCCAGCGCGCACACGTCGCGGATGAAGTCGACGCACACGAGGCGGGGCGAGGCGCAGCGGACGCTGTACAGCGCCCCGGCCGGGCCCACGTGCTTCAGCACGCCGGGACGCGGCGACTCGTGGTACTCCCACTTGCCGTAGTTCTGCTCCACGATAGGCGGCAGGTTCTTACGGTAGTCCGGAGGTCCATTGTCGATCTTGGGCATGTAACTCACCTCATCTTTCAACGGGAACAATACGGTTCAAGCGCGAGCGCGCTAGACTTCGATCTCGTCCTTCTGCCAGAACACGTAGGGGTTGGCGCGCGGACGGTACACCATCTGGGGAACGGCCGGAATGCCCGTGGCGCGCAGGAACTCGCCCATGCCCAGGCGGTAGATGAGCTCGCCGATGCGCTCGCGCGTCTTGCCGTTCTCGTCCCACCAGTCCCAGATGCGGTCCATCATCTCCTTGAACTCGGTGTAGGGCGGCTCCATCTTCATGAAGGGCACGATGACCCACGACATGAAGGCGGACTTCACGATGGTCGACTTCGCGCCGATCATGATGGTGGCGCCCTTCTCCTTGCCCTGCTTGATGGCCTTGCCCATGACGTTGATGCAGTGCATGCAGCGCGTGCACTCCTCGGCGTTCACCGAGAGCTCCTGCGTATCCTTGTCGTAGGTCAGGCAGTGCGAGGGGCAGCGGTGGCACACGTCCATCTGGATGTCCAGGCCGTCGGCGGCGTACTTTTTCACCTCGTCCTGGTCGATGATGATGGAGTCGCGCCAGGTGCCGATGATCGAGCAGTCGGCACGCGCCTGGGCCGCCACGCAGTCGTTCGCGCAGCCGGACATCTTGAACTTGAACTTGTACGGCCACATGGGACGGTGGATCTCGTCCTGGTACTCGTTGGTCAGGTCGTAGCACATGTCAAGCGTGTCGTAGCAGGCATGCTCGCAGCGGCCGGGGCCCACGCAGCAGCTCGGCGAGCGCAGGTCAGAACCGGAGCCGCCCAGGTCGAAGCCGCGGTCGCTGATGTCGTCGAAGATGGGCTGCAGCTGGTCGGTGGTCGTTCCCAGCAAGATGATGTCGCCGGTGGAACCGTGCATGTTCGTGAGGCCGCTGCCGCGCTCCTCCCACACGTCGCAGATCTCGCGCAGCATGTCGGTCGTGTAGAACCAGCCGCTCGGCTGGGCCACGCGCACCGTGTGGAACTCGCTGATGTTCGGGAACTCCTCGGGCATGTCGGTGTAGCGGCCGATGACGCCGCCGCCATAGCCCTTCACGCCCACGATGCCGCCGTGCTTCCAGTGGCCGACCTTGTCCTCGTAGGACGTCTCGAGCAGCCCCAGCAGATCGTCGGCCATGGCGTTCTTCTCGCCGGCGCGCTTGATCTGGGTCACGAAGCTTGGCCACGGACCCTTCTCCAGCTCGTCGAGCTGGGGGGTTTCTCTCTTCTCTGCCATAATATCCTCCTGTTTTCCGGGGGGGGGTTCGTTGGCGCTACAGTTCCATCACGGTGATAGCGCCGGACGGGCATACCGTCGTGCAGGCCTCGCAGCCCATGCAGTCGCACGGGTCGCCTTTGATAGAGGCCTTCTCCCCGTCGAAAT
Source organism: Gordonibacter sp. RACS_AR49 (assembly GCF_030418435.1). NCBI lineage: Bacteria > Bacillati > Actinomycetota > Coriobacteriia > Eggerthellales > Eggerthellaceae > Gordonibacter > Gordonibacter sp. RACS_AR49. Next base: position 318,052 of record NZ_JAIUDM010000001.1, read on the forward strand.
CCAAAATGCCCGCGGGACAACCGTCTGCGCATGAGTTGCACCCGGTGCACGCCTCCTCGTCAAGAGAAACCATATACATACCAATCACCTCCTTCCCGTTGCGAACTCGTCTTCGAGCTGCACGCACGTACCGCGCGATGCGTTAAAGGGCGCGCATCGCGCGCTCGGCTTGCTCCAGCGTGAACGCGATGTCCTGCCCGCTGTGGGCCGTCGAGACGAACGCCGCCTCGAACTGGCTCGGGGCAAGGTACACGCCCGCCTCCAGCATGGCCCGGTAGTAGCGCGCGAACCTGTCGGCATCGGCGTTGCAGGCGCTTTCGTAGTCGACCACCGGCTCGTCCGCGAAGAAGGCCGAGAACATGGCCCCCACGCGGTTGACCTGCAGCGGCACGCCGCAATCGCGCGCGATGCCCTCCAGGCCGTCAGCCAGGTCGGCGGTGGTTTTGAAAAGGTTCTCGTAGGTGCCGGGCTCCTGCAGCAGCTTGAGCGTAGCCAAGCCGCCCGCCACGGCCAGCGGGTTGCCCGAGAGGGTGCCCGCCTGGTACACCGGGCCGAGGGGGGCCAAGCCCTGCATGAGGTCGGCGCGCCCGCCGAAGGCCGCGAGCGGCAGCCCGCCGCCAATGACCTTCCCCAGGCATACGAGGTCGGGCAGCACGCCGTAATAGCGCGAGGCGCCGCCGTAGTCCACGCGGAAGCCCGTCATCACCTCGTCGAAAATGAGCACGGTTCCCTGCTCCAGCGTGAGCGCGCGCAGGTCGAGCAGGAAGCCGGGATCGGGCGGGACCACGCCCATGTTGCCCGCGACCGGCTCCACGATGACCGCGGCGATGCGCTCGCGGTACTGGTCGAACAGCGCGGCCACGCTCTCGCTGTCGTTGTAGCGGGCCACGAGCGTCTTCTCGGCCACTTCCTTCGGCACGCCGGCCGAGCTGGGATTCCCGTTGGTGAGCGCACCGCTGCCGGCCTTCACCAGCAGGCTGTCGGAGTGGCCGTGGTAGCAGCCCTCGAACTTCACGATGTAGTCGCGCCCGGTGGCGCCGCGCGCCAGGCGCAGGGCGCTCATGGTTGCCTCGGTTCCGGAGTTCACGAACCGCACCATCTCCACCGCGTCGTATGCGCGGCGTATCTCCTCGGCCAGCGCCGTCTCGGCCTCGGTGGGCGCGCCGAAGGAAGACCCCTGCTGCGCTGCGCGGCACAGGGCCTCCACCACGGCAGGATGGGCGTGCCCGCAGATGAGCGGGCCCCACGAGCCCACGTAGTCCACGTAGCCGTTTCCGTCGACGTCCCAGACGTGCGCGCCCTCGCCGCGCGCCAGGAACACCGGGTTGCGCCCCACCGCGCGCGCGGCGCGCACGGGCGAGTCGACCCCTCCCGGTATCACCCGGCAGGCAATGCGGAACGCTTCCTCGCTTCTCGTCGTGTCGAGCATGCCCGGCACACCTCCTTCTTCCCCGCGCCGGCCGTCTTGCCGGCGCGGTCGGTCACATCGATTCGTGCAGCCACCCGGCAACGTCGAGGGCGTGATACGTGATAAGCAGGTCGGCGCCCGCGCGCTTGCAGCCCAGCAGCGCCTCCATGACCACGCGGCGCTCGTCGATCCACCCCTGCGCGGCCGCGGCCTTCACCATGGCGTACTCGCCGCTCACGCAGTAGGCGGCCACGGGCAGGCCGCAGGCCTGCTTCGTGCGGCACAGCACGTCGCCGTAGGCCATGGCCGGCTTCACGATGACGAGGTCCGCGCCCTCCTCCACGTCGAGCATGACCTCGCGCAGGGCCTCGTCGCCGTTCGCCGGGTCCATCTGGTAGCTCTTGCGGTCGCCGAACTGCGGCGCCGAGTCGGCCGCCTCGCGGAACGGCCCGTAGAAGGCCGAGGCGAACTTCGCCGCGTAGGACATGACGGCCACGTGAGCGAAGCCGTTCTCGTCGAGCGCGTCGCGGATGGCCCCCACGCGGCCGTCCATCATGTCGGACGGCGCCACGATGTCGGCCCCCGCCCGGGCATGGGACACGGCCGTGGCGGCCAGCAGCTCCACCGACTCGTCGTTCAGCACGCGCTCGCCGTCCACCAGGCCGCAGTGGCCGTGGTCGGTGTACTCGCACAGGCACACGTCGGTGATGACGGTGAGCCCGGGCTGCCGTTCCTTGGCAAGGGTCACGGCCTGCTGCACGATGCCGTCTTCGGCATAGGCCTGCGTGCCGCGGGCGTCTTTGAAGGGCGGCAGCCCGAACAGGAGGATGGCGGGAATGCCCTTGCCCGCCACCTCGTCGAGCACCGGCCCGAGCCGGTCGAGGGAGTAGTGGAACACGCCGGGCATGGAGGGCACGGGCTCCTGCTTGTCCGTGCCGCTGCACACGAACAGCGGGTAGACCAGATCGTCCACGCGCACGTGGTGCTCGCGGACCATGGCCCGCAGGCCGGCCGTTTCCCTCAGGCGGCGGGGGCGCTTGCGCATCTTCATGGGAGCTCTCCTTCTTGCGAATCGACGAGCGCGGCCACGAGGCCCGCGATGGTGTACTCGGCCGCCTGGGCGCGGGGTTCGAGGCCCGCTGCGCGCAGCGTCTCCGTGGTCACGGGGCCGATGGAGTACAGGTCCGTCCCCTCGAGCAGCGTCGGGCCCCCCAGGCATGCCAGCAGGTTCGTCACCGTGGACGAGCTGGTGAACGTGACGGCATCCACGTCGCCCGCGCTCAGGGCGGCCGCGAGCGCCTCCGCGCCCTCCGCCACCGCTTGCGTGCGGTACGCGGCCACGTCGCTCACCAGGGCACCCTGTTCCTCGAGCGCCCGGGGCAGCACGTCGCGGGCCTCCTCGGCACGGGCAATGAGCACGCGCTCTCCCGCGCGCACCTTATCCGCCAGCAGCCCTGCGAGACCCTCGGCGCAGAACTCCCGCGCAACCTGGACCTGCGTGATGCCGTGGGCCGCGAGCGCCGCCTGGGTTCCCGTGCCGATGGCCGCCACCTCAACTCCTGCCAGGCAGCGGGCGTCGAGGTGCTGGGCCGCGGCCTCGGCGAAGAAGGCGTCCACCCCGTTCGCGCTCGTGAACACGACCCAGTGGTACGCCTCGATACCGGCCACCGCCTCGGCGAGCGGGCGCGGATCGGTCGGGGGGGCTATCTCGATGGCCGGGAACTCGAGGACCTGCGCGCCGCGCTCCTCGAGGGAGGACGCGAGGGCTGACGCCTGGTGGCGGGCCCGCGTGACCACGACGGTCTTGCCGAACAGCGGCTTGCGCTCCGCCCAAGACAGGCGCTCGCGCAGCGCGGCCACCTGCCCCACCACGATCACGGCCGGGTTCTCGATGCCCTCCTCGCCCACGCGCTCCTCGAGGGAGGCCAGTGGGGCGCACACCGTGCGCTGCATCGGCCAGGTACCGTAGCGCACGACGGCCGCAGGGGTGGCGGGATCCATGCCGTGCCCCACGAGGTTGTCCACGATGCGCGGCAGGTTCTCCATGCCCATGAGGAACACGAGCGTGCCCTTGAGGCGCGCCACCTGCCCCCACGGGATAGCCGAGTTGCCCTTGCCGTCGCGCTCGTGGCCCGTGATCACCGTGAACGACGAGGCCGCGTCGCGGTGCGTCACCGGGATGCCCGCATACGCGGGGGCGGCGATGGCCGACGTCACGCCGGGCACCACCTCGTAGGGCAGGCCGTGGTCGCGCAGCTCCTCCGCCTCCTCGCCGCCGCGCCCGAACACGAACGGGTCACCGCCCTTCAGGCGCACGACCACGTTGCCGGCCAGCGCCTTCTTTACCAGCAGGGCGTTGATCTTGTGCTGGGGCAGCGTGTGGTGGTCGGGGGTCTTGCCCACGTAGACGAGCTCGCAGTCCGGCCGGGCATAGCCCAGCAGGCGCGGCGACACCAACCGGTCGTACACGAGCACGTCGGCACGCTCGATGGCCGCCCGGCCCTTGAGCGTGAGCAGGCCGGGGTCGCCGGGTCCGGCGCCCACGAGGTATACCCGGGTCTCTCCCGTCGAATGCGACATGTCACACCCCCGCCCGATCTGCGCCCGCGGGCAGGATATCCGCCGCGCCCCGCGCGAGCGCGTCCTCGGCGGCCTCGCGGCCCACGCGCTCGGGCTGAGTGCCCGTGCGCTCCACGCGCACCATGTGACCGCCGTCCAGGCTGCACACCATGCCCGAGAGCCTGACCACGTCGCCGGTGCACACGGCCAGCGCGCCGATGGGCGTCTGGCAGCCGCCCTCGAGCGCCGCCAGGAAGCTGCGCTCGGCACGCGCCGCACGTTCGGACTCCACATGGTTCACGGCCCGCACGAGCGCGGCGGCGTCGTCGCGGCCCGCAGCCACCTCCACCGCGATGATGCCCTGGCCCGCGGCCGGCATGACCACGTCGGGTGCCAGGTACTCGGTGATGCGGTCGCGCCATCCCAGGCGCGCCACCCCGGCCACGGCCAGGATGATGCCGGCCATGCCCTCGTCCTCCTGCAGCTTGCGCCAGCGGGTGGCCAGGTTCCCGCGGATGCTCACGCACTCCACGTCAGGGCGCACGCGGTGCACCTGGGCGGCCCGGCGCAGGCTCGAGGTGCCGATGCGCGCCCCCTCGGGCAGGTCGGCCAGCACGAGGCCATCCTTGCCCAGGAACGCGTCGCGCGGGTCGTGGCGCATGCAGTACGCACCGATCTCGAAACCCTCTGGCAGCTCGGTGGGCAGGTCCTTCAGGCTGTGCACGGCCAGGTCGATGGTCCCGTCGCGCAGGCCCTCCTCGATCTCGGCCGTGAACACGCCTTTTCCGTCCACGAGCGGCAGGGGGGTCGCCAGGTCGCGGTCGCCCGCCGTGTCCGTCTCGGCCAGCTCAACCTCCAGGCCGGGATGCGCCTCGATCAGGCGCTCGCGCACCCACTTCGCCTGCCATAATGCCAACTCGCTCTTTCTTGTGCCTATGACCAGGCGCTTCATCGCGAACCTCCCGTCAACGCATCCCCAGGGCCCGCTCCCGCCTCCGCAGGCACCGGCGCGTCCGCACTCGCAGGCTCCTCCTCGGGATCGAGGTGGAACAGCTCCTGCAGCATGGCGGCGTACGCACGGCTCTTTTCGGAACCCGCCATGGCGTTCAGCGACGCCACGGGCTCGTGCACCAGCTGGTGGGCGATGGACGTGGCCAGGCACTGCACGGCCTGCTTCTGACTGGGCGTGAGACCCGACAGCTTGCCCATGGCGCGCTCCAGCTTGTCGGCCTTGATACGGTCGGCCTGGCGGTAGAGCGCGTCGATAGTGGGGATGTACTCCAGCGAGTGCTGCCAGCGCTCGAAGTCGGCCGCCGCCTCGTCGATGAGCTGGGCGGCCGTCTTTGCCGCGCGCAGGCGCTCGTTCTGGTGGCGGTTGGCCACGTCGCGCAGCTCGTTGATGTCGTAGCAGCTCACGTTGCGAATGTCGCGCACATCCGGGTCGATGTCGCGCGGAAGGGCCATGTCGATGCACAGCAGCGGCCGCTCGGCGCGACGCTCCATGATGGCGGCCAGGCGCTCCCGCCCCACCAGGCAGCTCTTCGCCGCCGTGGCCGCGAAGACCACGTCGGCCTGCTCCAGGCAGGTATCCAGCTCGTCGAGGGAGCAGGCGCCGAAGCCGTACTGGCCGGCCAGCCGTTGCGCCTTGTCGAGCGAGCGGTTCGACACCATGGCCACCGAAACGCCCTGCGCCACGAGGTACTTCATGGTCAGCTCGCTCATCTCGCCCGCGCCCAGGATGAGCACGCGCTTGTCCGCGATGCCGCCCAGCTCGCGCACGGCCAGCTCCACGGCGATGCGCCCGATGGAGGTGGAGTAGCGGCTGATACGCGTCTCGGAGCGCACCTTCTTGCCCAGCGACAGCGCGCGCTGGAACCACACGTTGACCATCTTGTCGTTGGCTCCCGCCTTGCAGGAGGCCCGGTAGGCGCGCGACACCTGGCCGGCTATCTCCGTCTCGCCCACTATGAGCGAGTCCAGGCCGCACACGACCTCGAACAGGTGGCGCACGGCGCGCCCGTCCGTGAAGGCGTACAGAAGCTCGCGGAACTGCCGCGCTTGGGCGGCGTCAGCCGCACCGTTCTGGCCCAGGATGAAGTCGCACACCCGCGCGACGCCCTCGTCGGCGTCCTCGCACACGCCGTAGAACTCCAGGCGGTTGCACGTGCTCAGCACCACGGCACCGGACAGCCCCGCCGCCGCCTTCACATCCTGCACGCACAGCGCGTTCTGCGAGTGGTGCACGCTCAACTGCTCCAGAATCTCAAGGGGGGCGCGCTTGATGCTCAGCCCCACGACGATGGTATGCATAGTCCCGCTCCCGTCTCATCCCCCTGCCGCCCGCTCCCCAGCAGGCGCGCGCGAAACCCGGTCAACCCCGGGGCCGCGCGCCTTTTGCGCGACCCCGGGCAGCGCCTACTCCTCCAAGAACTCGAAGTAGGGCCGATCCATGCTCGCCAAGCCGTTGACCATGAGCTCGACGATGCCGCCGTACTGCACGTTGTAGCGCGCAGTGGCCTTGTACGCCTGAAGGAGGTCGCGTATCGTGCCCTTGCAGTTGGAGCACGGAGCGCAGACGTACTTCACTATGTCGGGGTCTTCCATCTCGTCCGCAAACGCGTTGAGTATCTGGGCGAACTTCATGCGCCCGCTCACCTTCGTGCGGAAGTCGCCGAAGTTGTAGGAGTTCATGATGGCGAACCCGCTGCCACCGCCGCAGCAGTAGTTGTCCACCCCGTGGGGCGTCATCTCGCGGAACTGCGGCGCTATCGCACGCAGTATCTCGCGCTGAGGCTCCACGATGCCCATCTGGCGCACGATGTTGCACGGATCGTGCAACGTGACGGGGAAGTCGTTCTTCGAAGGGTCGAACTTCAGGCGCCCGTTGCGCACGAACTCGGCCATCATGGGCAGGAAGCTCTCCACGGGCACGCCGCGCTCCTGGCTGTCGGCCATGCGGTCGGCGCCCACGACGGCCGCCTTGTGGGCATGGCCGCACTCGCCGATGACGATGCGCTTCACGCCCAGCTTCCTGGCCGCCTCGAACTGCGCCATGGCCACGTTCTTGGCCTGCACGTCGTCGTACCAGATGCCGTAGTTCACGCTGTCGTAGCCCACCACGTCGGTGCTGAGCGTCCAGTCGACGCCCGCCTCGTCAAGCAGGATGGCGAAGGCCGCCGGGTTCTCGGGCCAGGCCATGAACTCGCCCGCGTTGTGGAAGAGCAGCACGTCGGCGCCCTTCTTGTCGAGCGGGAACTTTATCTTGCGGCCCGTGCGCTCGTAGGTGTCCTCTTCGATGAACTCGAGCGTGTCCATCAGGGCCGGCCTCGTAAGGCCCGTGGAGGAACCCGTCTTCAGTTGCAGCTGCGTGCCCTTCGCGTGCACGGGCGTGGGGGCCAGGCCCATCTCCATGCTGAATATCTTGCGTATCTCGCGGGCTGCCATGCCGTTGTCCAGCCCCATCGGGCACACCTGCGCACAGCGTCGGCACAGGTTACAGCGGTAGGCCGACTCGCCCAACCGCGCGATGGTCTCCCAATCCAGGTCGATGTCCGCCCCGGTGAGGGAGCCGAGAAGCTTGCCCGAGCGGGTGAAGTACTTCTTGTACAGCTTGCGCAGCACGTCCACGCGGAAGATGGGACGGTATATCTCGTCGCCGTTCGCCGCCTTGTACACATGGCACGCCTCCGAGCACGTGTTGCACTTCGCGCAGTACTCCATCGTCAAGCTGAGCGGTTGCAGGTACTTGTTGTTGGCGTCGAGGAACAGCTTCTCCAGTCCCTTGAGGAACTTGACCTTGAGCTCGTCCTCCTCTTCCTGCGTCTCGGGGCGCTTCATCGTGTCGATGGCGCAGAAGCCGTCGAGCGAGCAGCAGTTCGTCTCGGCCCATTCGGGCTTCGGGTCCTTGAAGGCGGGCTCCAGGCCGTTCTTGTCGTACGGCGCGGGCAGGGGCGACAAGTCGTCGAGGGCGCTCAGCAGGCCTTCCCGCTTCGAGATGTCCGTGGTCCGCACGTTCTTGTATTCCATGGCCATGACCGCTTATCCTTTCGACGACTCGGACGCGGGCGCCTGCTGCTTCGCAGCCGACCAGCCGGTATGGGCAGGATGCGCTGCGGCGTCCTCGAACCGGCGCTCCACGGAGCTGCCCGGCAGGTTGGGATCGTTGTCCCACAGCACCTTGTGGAAGCAGAAGAACTTGCCCACGTAGTGGCTCATCTTGGAAAGCGGGATGTACAGGAACATGATGCCCAGCAGCGCGAGGTGCACGAGCACGATGGGCGGCAGGTCCGTGGCGCTCAGCGTGAACACCTGCGCGGCCACCGCGAAGGGCGACGCGACGAACAGCCACGAGTACGCGCCGGTGAGCAGCACCGTCAGCAGCAGCACGATGTTGAAGTACTCGAGCGGGGTGGTGTACTTAGCCAGCACGCGGTCCGACACGCGGCGCACCAGCAGCAGCACGCAGCCGACCGTCGACAGCGCGAAGCCGACGACCCCGACGACGGTCACCACGAGCACGTACCAGTCGGGATGCCATGCCACGCTGACCAGCAGCAGCACCGACCATCCCAGCATGACGTAGATACCCAGGTGCATGGAGTACGACGCCCACCACAGCACGCGCTGGTGCACGAATAGCTTCTTGATGAACAGCATTTCCTTCATGATGTCGACGGCCTCGTTGACCCGGTCGATCTTGCGCGGCTTCGTCCACCATTCGGGCTCCTCCATGTACGAGCCGCCGTAGGCCGCCCGCCCGCCGCCTTCCTTGGGAACGGGATAGAGGTCGAGGCGCGCATGGATCTGCATGTGCGCGAACTTGTAGGCTTTCCTCAAGGACAGCGCGAAGAAACCGAACATCGCAAGCAGAATGAACACGGATACGAGCATGTCAACCGTCATTGAAACCGCCCCCCTACGCCCTTTTTTCCGGAGCGCACATCGGTGGAAAAACCGTCTCGGCGTGATGCACCGGCATGACGTTAAAGCTACGGCACGGTTGCCGAAGTGTAAAATTCAGTTTTGCGATAGCGTCATAAGAAGCGGCTATGACTTGCGGTAGAATGGTTGCGCAAACGCTGGGCCCCCTCTGTGCAATGAAGAAGAAAACCATCGATTCATCTGGTGATACTCTGCTGCGGCACCATGAGCGCAGCAAGAGGAGGACAAGGATTCGGCAACGTGGGGGGCAGCGTTTCCCTGGAATCGGAATTACGTATGGCATCCCCTGTTCTCTCTATGGCCAAATTGACACCGTTGTACTTATACTTTTTTCCGGGGAGGGTACCGTTCGTTGTCTAACAAGGGGCCTTGTCGGCCTTTTGCAAAGCATGAGGGGGCGGCATGAGTTCTTTAGAGGAATTTCTCGTATTCAAGGACGTTGCCTACACCGGCAACATCACCCGCACTTCCGAACGACTGCACATGAGCCAGCCAAGCGTGAGCATCCACATCCAGAACCTGGAGAAGGAATACGGCACGCAGTTCCTCGACCGCACCAACCGGGGCGTCACCCTCACCGAGAGCGGCGAGGTGTTCTACGGCTACGCGAAGGAGATCGTGCAGCTCATCTGCGAGGCGCGCGAGGCCGTGCTCAAAGCGGCCACCTGCCATCACGGCATCCGCATCGGGGCCACGTTCACCATCGGCGAGTACCTCCTGCCCTTCTTCCTGCGCGAGTACTACACGAACGAGCAGGATGCCGACATCGACGTGCAGATAGCCGACACCGAGATTCTCGCGCGCGAGATCATGGACAAGCGGCTGCACGTCGCGCTCATCGAAGGACCCGTGCCCGACGAGCCGAACTTCACCGTGGAGACGTTCTGGCATGACGAGCTGGTGGTCGTGGTACCCAGCGACCATCCGTGGAGCACGAGCCAGTCCATCAGCTTCAGCGAGCTGGCGTCCGAGACGCTCATCACCCGCGAGCAGGGCTCCGGCACGCGCAAGGTCATGGAGCTGGCCCTGGCGCGCAGCGGCTTCAACCACCAGGATCTGAACATACGGCTTGAGCTGGGAAGCACGCAGGCCATCAAGCAGGCGGTGAGGTGCCACATGGGCGTGGCCGTCATCTCCGCGCTGACCGTTCAGGAGGAGTGCCGCCTGAGGCAGATGACGGCGCTGCGCGTGAAGGACTGCTCGTTCGCGCGGGCGCTCAGCATCCTCACGCACACCAAGGGCAACCTCACAGCCGACGAGGAGTCCTTCCTCTTGCTGCTGCGCAACCGCAAGAAGCTAAGCGAGATCCTGCCCAAGCCCATCATCCCGTAAACGCGTTCTTCACTCCAGCGACTTCAGCACGTTCACCAGAGCGTCGTCCGGGCGGTAGTGCAGGCGCAGCGACAACAGGTTTCGGGCGACCGGGAACAGGCCGGCGTCCACAGCGGCCGCGGCACCCGCGTCCAGGGTCTCGAACATCTCCTCCGTCGGCGCCAGCACTATCCCTGCGCTGCGCAGCTCGTCATCCACGGCATCGCGCTCGATCGGCTCTATGCCGTGCTCTGCGGCCAGCTCCTTGAGCTCGGCCACGGCCTGCAGCGCCATCACGGGCGACGTCATGACCGACTTGAGGTAGCAGGCCGCGCCCGCGCGGGGCCTGCCCGCCTTCCACAGCGCATAGGCCAGCTGGTAGTAGGCAATGGCCACGTCGTTCGGCTGCGCGGCCACATCCAGGCCCGCCTCCAGCACGGCCGCAGCGCTGTCCATATCGCCCACCAGCATGTAGGCGCGGCCGAGCTGGCGGTAACCGCCGGCCGAGGCGGGCGCCAGCTCGATGGCGCGCCTGCCGTAGCGCAAGGCGTCGTCCACGCGGTCGAACGAGCGCTCCAGCAGCGTGACGATCTCCAAATGGCAGAGGAAGAACGAGTCGGGCGCCAGCTGGATGCTCCTGCCCGCGTCCGCGGCCGCCCGAGCGGCGAGGGTCGGCACAGCGGGCGCGTCGGACGGGGCTGATGGTTGCGAACCGCCGGCGCCCCTCTGGCGCACGGCCCGCAGGGCGCGGGAGTACCGCACGCGCGCCGCGTACGAGTCGAACGCACGGTATGCGGTCACGGCGCCGTCCGTGTAGCCGTCGAGCGCGGCGGCTTCGGACACCGCGTCCGCCAGCACGGCCACCGCCTCGGCGGGGTCGCGCGGGGCGAGCGCACGGGCGCGGGCGAGGGCGGCCAGGCAGCGGTCCTCGCCGAGGAAGCACGTCACCGCGGCGTTCTGGTCCTCGGTGTCCAGCGTTCCCTCCGCGAGCGCCGCCATGAGGCGCGTGCAGGCCGAGACCCCTTGGTCGTCCCCGAGGGTGCGGGCGGCGTGCTGCTCCTTACGCACGATGCGAATGGCCTCGGTGGCGCTGCCGGCGCGCGCGATGCGGTCGGCCAACCCCTCTCCCACGCGACGGCGGCGAGCCTCGGCCGCGATGCGCAGGTCGCGCGCATCGTCGGCGCCGAGCACGGGCCGCACGGCCTGCGGCAGGGGCGCGTCGTCCAGCTCGGGCAGCTCCTGGCGCCGCACGGTGGAGGGCAGCGCCTGCATGAGCGCGAACGGGTCGGCCCCGGGCAGGTCGCACACGGCGCCGCAATACGCGAGCAGCGGCGCGGGGTCGCCCTCGAGGGCGCTGCGGAAGCAGCCCGACTCCTCGTAGGCCCGGCGGGTGAGCGCAACCTGGTAGTAGGCCGCCTCCTGCCGATCGGCGGGAAACTCGGCGTCCGGCGAGGCAGGGTTCTCGCAGCCATCGGACGCGGCAGGCGGAGCGCCGTCCCCGAGCGGGCAGGCCGCCACGTCGACGCGGCGGATGGCCGGAGAGGCCTCGAACGCCGCGGTGGCGAGCGCCAGGCCGAAGTGCATGGCGTAGCGGCGCGCCTGGGCGTCGCGCTCGGCGGTCGGCACGTCCTCCCAGCCGGCACCTGCCGGGCCTTCGACCCATCGGCGCGCGGGCATGAGCGCGGCGTCCGGCACCGTCAGCCGGAAAGCTGCAAGGCCCTCCGCCACGTTCGCCTGCATCTGCGCCTCGATGCGCACCGGCAGCTTCAGCCGCTCCAGCACGCCGGCCAGGCGGCAACGCGCCTCCCATTCACCGTCATCGGACCCTCGGGGCGTGCCGGCCAGGCGCTCGGCGCCCAACGCCTGCGCCCCCGCCGTCTCTATCAGGTAGGCATCCCAGCGTGCGCAGTCCGCGTCGCCGGCCAGCGTCGCGCGGTCACCGAACGCCTCCTCCATCAGGGTGAACCGGTTGAGCGCGGCCTCCAGGGCCCAGACGGTGCGGCGGTCGACGGCCGCGTCCTCGTCCTCTTGCGCTATGTAGTAAAGGTTGGCGTAGCGCGCGGTGCGCACGAGCCGCAGCGCCTCGTCCGGCACGGCCGGCGGGCGCAGGCCGTCCAGGCCGGCTTCCTCGAGCCACCGCACAAGGCCTCTCACCAGGGCGGGCGGCTGCACCACCGGGTCGCTCTCAGCGCTGCGCACCTCGTCGACGATGGTGCGCAGGACCGGTAGGAGCGGGGTTTCCCGCAGACGCTCGTGGACGAAGGCCGTGCCCCTCTCGGGCACCTCCGCCCCGCCCAGCCGGGGCCGGTGCACGAACGCCAGGTAGGCGCGGGCGAGGGCGTCGTCGTAGGAGAGGCCTGCGGCGTGCGGCCCGAAGTCGAACCACGTGTCCGTGAACGTGTAGCGGCCGCCCTTGCACAAGTACCGCGCCACCTGCCGCTCGTCCTCGCCGCCCGTGCGCACCTCCACGCAGCCGTGCTCCCCGTCCGGGCGAGCCCCCGGGCCGCGCTCCGCGTCGGTGCGCGCTCCCCGGACGGCCGTATGCCCGTCCGCGCACGTCTCTGCAGGGCCACGGCCCATGTCCGCGGGACCCTCGTCGACAAAGCGCGCGAAGTCGAGATCGGGCCTGCGGGCAGGCGGCGCAGTGAGCGGCCGGTCCGTGGAGAACGCGCGCCCGAAGCGGTCCACGTAGGCTAGGATGCGGAACTCCCGCCTGCCCGTGAACTCCACCACGTAGCGGTCGCCCTTGGATGGCGCCGCGCAGGCCCCGGCAATCCAGCCGTATACCGGCGCCTGCGCGTCTGCCGCTGCAGGCGCGGACGGCGACGGCACGGCATCGGGCAGCACGCGGCGCGTGGCGCCAAGCAATGACCTGGCCGCCGACACGACGTACGTCCCGCCTTGCCCTGCGCTTCGTCCCTGTTCCTCTCCGCGGCCCAAGCCCGCTCCTTTCTCTCACCGAGCAGGATAGCACGACCAGGCAGCCCTGCGCCCAAAACCCAGCACGTCTGCATGGCATACGTGCACGCCATCCCCTAGGAAGACGCTGGTTAACGGTGCTTCCCTAGAGCCGCCAAAAGGGCACAGCAGAAAAGCACCGCAGAAGGGGCGGGACGAAGTCGGAGGCTATGGCATGTTTTCGACGGCGAACCTCGGGGACGGCTTTTCGCCACCAGAGGTTTCTCGGATTCGTGTCGGCAGAAATTCGTTCAAGCATGCTCTAGCCTCTGATTTAGTCCATGACTCTTTCAGTCGTATTTAAAGGGCCGTGTTCAAATGCTGCAAACCTAGCGCAATCAAGAAGGGCGTCGTTACGTTAATCAGTCTCTCCCTAGAACGCACGAGGGGCGCCTGCCGTTCGGCGGGCGCCCCTCGCAATCGATCGTTTTGCGAACTCAGTGATGGTGGTTGCAGGCGTTCTCGGCGCCCATGATCGGCACGCTGCCGGCCGCCACGAGCTTCGCGACCTCGCCCACGTTCGGCGTCTGGTTCTCGAAGTACACCGTGATGCCCGCGTCGTTGAAACCTATCATCGGGCGCATGCCCATGCCGGCCGCCACGATGGCGTCCACGCCGGCGTCGGCCAGCAGGCCCACCGGGCGCAGGCAGCCGCCCTCTTCGTGCGGCGGGTTCGCCAGCGCGGACGTGCCCTTGATCTCGCCGTCCTCGATGTCCACGATGGTGAAGCAGTCGCAGTGGCCGAAATGGCCCGAGCGCTCGGATGCAAGGTCGGCTGCGCCCATCGTCGGCACCGCGAGTTTCAGCGTTTCTCCCATGATGACCCTTCTTTCCCGGAACGTCGCCGTTCCGCTTATCGTCTTCCGAGGCCTCGTCGCCTCGGGTCGTGCCCTTCTCGTTTCCCGAACGCCCGCGCAGACACCGCCTTGCCGATTCAGCAGGACGGACGGCCGGCAGCCATCTGCGCGCCTTCGCGCCCGCACCGTCATCCGCCGTTTCACTGGGCCGGTAAGAGCCTTCGCGCCCATCGCCTACAGCTTAGCGCACGCCATCCGGCGTTCTTCAGCCGTCGCTCGGCGCTTGCGCGCTCTCGCGGCTTCGGCCGGCGGCGTTCAGGCCGCCTTCCAGCAACCCCACCAGCAGCTCGTCGAGCCGCTGGCGTGCCCGAAGCGCGTCGAGCCACTGCTCGGCCAGCTCCAGGCCCTGTTCCGTAAGCTCGTACTCGCGCCGGCGCGGGCCGGAGGCGTCCTCGCACCAGCGCGACGCCACAGCGCCCTCGTCCTCCAGCCTCCGCAGCGAACGGTACAGCCCGCCCACGTCGACGTCCACCTCGCCGTCCGTCATGTCGAGGATGGTGCGGCGCATGTCGTAGCCGTAGCCGCCGGCATACAGCAGGGCCGCCAACGCCGCCGGCTCCACCAACGCTCCGCCGCCCCCGCCGCGCCGTCGACAGCACGGTTGCCGGGCACCCTCTCCTCCGCAGTCGCCTCGCGGCATGCGCGTCGCCTCCTTTTCCTCGGCCCGTCGGCCGTCTCTTCGGCGGGTTAGCGGCTTGCACCGGCCAACGCGGCGCTTCCGTCGCGCTGCCTCAGCGGGCCGCAAGCTTTACGCCGTCAGGCCGCCCCTTCTGCGGCGGTCGTCGTTCCTCCGCGATCTGCCGGCATTCGCCGTTCGCCCGCTCTGTCGTCTACAGCTATATGACATGAACATATATACTCCCGAAACATCTATGTTGTCAACATATATCTTTGCCCATGCCGCCATGCGTCCCGAAAAGCCGTCATCCGGTCGTTGCGCTGATATCAACATGCCCGCGCCAGCCACAGCCTGGTTCGGCGATACCCGAGCAGGTGAGCTGCAGCAGCGCTATCCGTCCCAGAGCGTGCCCGAAGCGGTCCTAGCGCACCTTCGCCACGATGCCGACGAACGTGGCCACGGCGAACACAGCCGAGAAGGCGAACGCCAGCTGGTAGGGCAGTGCAGGGTTGGAGGCCGCGGCAGCCGAGGTGCCCGCCAGGGCAATGAGCAGCACCATGACCGACGTGCCGAGCGAGGCGCACGCCTGGCGCCCCGCGATGGAGAACGAGCTACCGTCGGTAACGATACGCCCCGGCAGGCCGGCGAGACTCCACGAGATGAGCGGGCCCATGAGCCCCGACACGCCGAACGCGCGCACGGCCTGGCAGAACGTGGTGACGGCGAGCGGCGTCTCCTCGTCCAGGAACACCATGAGCACCGATCCGACCGCCAAGAGCGCGCCCGATGCCAGCGTCACGGGACGGATGCCGAACCGATCGGTGAGCACGCCGGCCAGCGGGTTCAGGAACAGCGCCGCCAACGTGCCGGGCAAAAGCACGATCCCCGCGTCGAGCGCCGTGCCGCCGCATGGCCCCTCCACGTACAGCGGGATGACCAGCGTCACGCCCATGAACGAGGCATGCAGCAGGCACAACACCGCGAAACCGACCGTGTACTGGCCCGACTTGAAGATGTCCATGTTGATGAGCGGATCGTCCACGCGCTTCTGCCGCTGCACGAACAGCACGAGGAACACCGCGCCCGCCACGAGCGGGCCCCAGACGAACGGGCTGGTGAGCGCGAAACTGCTCGCCTCGGAGAACCCCAGCAGCAAGCCGCCGAAGCCCAGCGCCGACAGCATGAACGACAGCGTATCGAACCGCTCGCTGCGGTTGCCCTCCCCGCCGCGCACGAGCAGCGCCGTGGCAACCCCCAGCACCACCACGCCTGCCAGCAGCAGCACGAAGAAGCTGCGCCATCCGAACGAGAAGCTGAAGGCCCCGCCGACAGTCGGTCCGATGTTCGGCGCAAAGCCCATGGCGATGCCCGCAATGCCCATGGCCGTGGCGCGGCGACCCTCGGGAAAGCGCGTCATGGCGATAGTCTGCATGAGCGGAAGCAGAAGCCCCGTGGACACGGCCTGGCAGATGCGCCCGGCCAGCAGCACGGCGAAATTCGAGGCCAGGCAGTCGGCAAGGGCCCCCACCAGGAAGAACGCCAGGGCGATGAACACGTGCTGGCGCGTGGTGAACCGCTTCCCCAAAAACGTGGCCGCGGGAACCGCGATGCCCAGCACCAGCATGTAGCTGGTGGTAAGCCACTGGCCCAAGCTCACGTCGAGTGCAAACTCGCCCATGATCTCGGGCATCATGGCGTTCACGGCCGTCTGCGAGAGGTTGCCGAAAGCGGAGGCCAGCATCACGATGGCGAACAGCGCGTACACGCGCCCCCGCTCGCCCTTGACCAACTCCCGCACCGCAGCCTCCTTTGCCTCCGTACCTTCGCCATCCCTTCAAGTATAGCCCAAGCGCCGCGGCCCAAACGCTCCTAAATCGGGGAAACGCTCCGGACGGAGCGGCCGAGGTGCGCTCCCTGGGCAGGCGTCCTGCCGTCAAGCGCCCGGCAGGACGCAGCGCCCGGGACCCGCTTGCCTCGTTGATTCCTCTTCGTCTATACTTAGTATTGCTAAATATGCTTATGCGAGCGTTCGAAAGGACGGCGGCCATGTCTTCCAACTCCGAGCACAACTGCGTTGCCGATGGTCAAGTCCCTGCACGGCGGAGCCGCTGGCGCATCGCGGCCCTCATCGCGCTCGCCGCGCTTCCCCTCGTCCTCACCGCCGCCGCCCACCCGTTCCTGCCGGAGACGGTTCCCGTGCACTTCGACGTGGACGGGCCCGACCGTTGGGGATCAAAAGCAGAGCTCTTCGTCGGCGCTGGCATTCTCTTCGTCATCGAGATCGCGGTCGCTCTCCTGTTCGCCGTCTTCGAGCGTCAGCGAGCGACCGGGCGCGAGGACTGGCTCGTGTCGGACAGCTTCGGCGGTCAGATGTCGTTTCCCGTCGTCGCCGGCGTGTTCGCCGTGCTCGACCTCTTCCAGGCGGCAAGCGTGGCGATGTGCTTCGCGGAAGCCGGGTTCGCCGCGCCTGTCGACGTGGCGCAACTGCTCGTCGACCTCGGGATGGGCGCGATCGTGTTCGGCCTGCTCGCGTTCTCGCTGTACATGCTGATCACGGGCAAGGGGCTGCAGTTCGTGAACTCCCACCCGGGATCGAGCGAGCTGGAGCGGAAGCTGGGAGCCGACAAGCAGCAGGCGCGCGCCATCGGCGCGCTGCTGCTGCTTGTCACGGCGTTCTTGCTCGTGGTGTGGATAGTGACGATGAGATGAGCGAGAAACGGCTTTATTGCAGACAAGGAGCTGCTGAAGCGCAAACCCGCGCATCCGCATCGGGGCGAGCGCTAGGCGCGCCGCAGCCGTCCCGCAGAGCAGGGGCACTGCCTTTGCCGCTCAACAGGTAACATACCGTAGGTTTCCAACGAGGGCCCAGCCCTTGCTTTACAGCACCAGCGCCAATGCGGCGAGAATCGGCGCTTCCCCTAGTTGAACGCCTGCTGGGTCTTCTCCAAGCCCGCCGTAACCAGCGAGAGCGCGGCCTGGGCGCCGCGGTCCACGGCGTAGGCGAAGTCGTCGGCGGCATCCTTCTTTGGCAGCGACAGCACCCAGTCCACCACGGGCATGCGTCCCGGCGGGCGGCCGATGCCCACGCGCACGCGGCTCCAATCGCGTGTGCCCAGCTTGTCGCAGATGGAGCGCAGGCCGTTGTGCCCCGCATGCCCGCCGCCGAACTTCACGCGCACGGTGCCGGGATCGATGTCCAGCTCGTCGTGGATGACGATAAGGTGCTCCGCGTCCACGCCGTAGGCGTTCATGAGCTGCTTCACCGGGCCGCCCGACGTGTTCATGTAGCTCTGGGGCTTGGCGAGCACGAGGTCGACGTCGCGGTAGGCGCCCTTGGCCGTGAGCGACCCGCACTCCGTCTTCCAGTAGCGCGCTCCCACCTCGCCCGCGATGGCATCCACCGCGTCGAACCCGGCGTTGTGGCGCGTGTGCGCATATTCCTCGCCCGGATTCCCCAGGCCTACGATCAGGTACATTGCGCCCTACTCGAACAGCGAGGCCACGGAGCCGTTGTCGTACACGTTGCTGATGGTCTTCGCGAACAGGGAGGCCAGCGACAGCACCTTGATCTTGCCGGTCTGGCGCTCCAGCGGCACGGGCACCGCGTTCGTCACCACGACCTCCTCGATGATGGAGTTGGCGATGCGGTCGTATGCCGGACCGCTGAACAGGCCGTGGGTGGCACACGCGTACACCTGCGCGGCGCCCTTGGCCTTGAGGGTGGACGCGGCCGCCACCAGCGAGCCGGCCGTATCGATCATGTCGTCGTTGAGGATGCACACCTTGTCCTTCACGTCGCCGATGAGCGCCGTGATCTCGGCCTGGTTGTGCTTCGGACGATCCTTGTGCATGATGGCGATGTCGCAGTCCAGCATGGTGGAGAACTTCTTCGCCGCCTTCGCACGGCCCACGTCAGGCGACACCACGCACAGCTGCTCGGGGTCAAAGCCCATGGACCGGTAGTAGTCCACGAAGATGGGCATGGCCGTCATGTGGTTCACCGGCAGGTCGAAAAAGCCCTGGATGGCGTCCTGGTGCAGGTCGACGGTGATCACGTTGTCCACGCCCGCCGCGGCCAAGAGGTCGGCCACCAGCTTCGCCGTGATGGGCTCGCGCGGCGCGGCCTTGCGGTCCTGGCGCGCGTAGCCGTAGTGCGAGATGACGGCCGACACGGAGCGCGCGGAGGCGCGCTTGGCGGCGTCGGTCATGATGAGCAGCTCCATGAGCGCGTCGTTCACGTCGTAGCCCTCGGCGCCGCACACCGACTGGATGAGGAACACGTCGGCGCCGCGGACGCTCTCCTGGTAGCGCGCGTAGATCTCGCCGTTCGCGAACTTCTCCAGCTTCACGTTGCCGAGCGAGGCGTTCAGGTGCTTCGCTATCTCGTCGGCGAGCTCGGGGTTGACCGACCCCGAGAACAAGGCCATGCTCTTCTGCACTTCCGTCATGTGCGCGCTCCTTCATGTTGCCGCGGGGCCGCCGCGCCCGCCGCAGCAGTCGCCCCCTCTCACATGGGCACTATTGTATCCGCAGGCAGCGTGCCCGCACAGTGACAACTTCGGTATCTTCGCAGATTGAGCGCAACGAAATATCCTGATCGGGAATTGCCCCCCCTTCGGGGCATTTCGACCTTTCAGGGAACTCGATGCACAGTTTTGGACGCCGTGAAGCTCTCGGACGCCTAAAGTGGGCCACGTGCTTTCGCCGACCAGGGGAAATGCGCTTGTGCTCCACGAAAAACGCGCCCGGAGGGCCTCCGGGCGCGTCAAAACACTTCACAGCGGCCAAAACGGTGACTTTCCGACCCCGTTTTCGCGAAGAACCCTTGGGCAGGAAGCGGCAGACCTACCCTTGGGCTTGCTGCTCACGCTTTTTGGCGGCCCAGCCGGAGATCTCGCGCTGCTCGGGGCGCGTCAGGGCCAGCGCGTCGGCCGCCACGTCCTTCGTGATGCAGGAGCCCGCGCCGATGATAGCGCCCGCGCCGATGCTCACCGGGGCCACCATCATGGTGTCGCTCCCCACGAACGCGCCGTCGCCAATGACGGTGGGCCACTTCTTCTTGCCGTCGTAGTTGCAGGTGATGGATCCGGCGCCGATATTCACGTCCTCGCCGATGGTGGTGTCGCCGATGTAGGACAGGTGCGGCACCTTCGAGCCCTTGCCCACCGTGGACTTCTTGATCTCCACATGGGTGCCGGCCTTGGCGCCCTCGCACAGGTGCGCAGCCGGGCGCAGGTAGGCGCGCGGGCCGCACGAGGCGCCGTCGTCGATGAGCGCCTCCACGGCCACCGTCTCGTCCACGGTGCAGCCGCGCCCCACCACCGTGTCGGTCAACCGCGAGTTCGGGCCGATCACGCTGTCCTCGCCCACGGACGTGCTGCCCATGAGGAACGTCTGCGGCAGCAGCTCCACGTCCTGCTCGATGACCACGTCGGGCCCAATCCACACCTGGTCGGGGTCGGTCATGGTCACGCCGGCCGCCAGGTGCGCGGCGTTGATGCGGCGCTGGGCGAACTTCGTGGCCTCGGCCAGCTGGGCCCGCGAGTTCACGCCCAGGCACTCGGACGGATCGTCGGTGGGGAGCGCCAGCACGGGGCGGCCGGCGGCGCGGCAGATGGCCAGCACGTCGGTGAGGTAGAACTCGCCCTGGGCGTTGTCGTCGTCCACCTGGCCGAGCGCGTCGAACAGCGCGCGGGCGTCGAAGCAGTAGAAGCCGGAGTTGCACTCGCAGATGGCGGCCTCGGCGCTGTTCGCGTCCTTCTGCTCCACGATGCGCTCCACGGCGCCCACGCGGTCGCGCACGATGCGCCCGTAGCCGTAGGGGTTCTCCAGCTCCATGGTGAGCACCACCACGGCCGCGTCGGCCTGCTCGCGCATGTCCACGAGCCGGCGGATGGTGTCGGCGGTGATGAGCGGGCAGTCGCCCGAGAGAACCACGAGCGAGCCGTCGAACCCGGCGAGCGCTTCGGCGCACACGGCCACGGCGTCGGCCGTGCCGCGGCGCTCGGGCTGCACCACCACGTCGGTGTCGGCCTCCACAAGCGGCTCCACCTGCTGGCGCTCGTGGCCCACGACGGTCGCGACGCGGCTGATGCCGGCCTCGTGGGCGGCATCCACCACCCAGCGCACGAGCGGCTTGCCCAGCACCTCGTGGACGACCTTGGGCTTCTTCGACTTCATGCGGGTTCCGGCACCCGCGGCGAGCACGATGGCGGCAGCTTCCATGGTTTCCCTTCGTTCGCATGGCATTTTCGACCGTACAGTATAGCGCAGGGCTCGCACGGCGGGCGCGAACCCCACGCAGAAGCCACGCGGACAGCGAGGCTCCGGCCAACCGTTTCTCGGGGCTCGCGCGCAGCGCAGCCTGAGGCAGTGCGGAAGCGCGGCACCGGCGGTCGCGGCATGGCGCAGGTGCGGCACGGCTCGCGCGGAGAACGGAAGCTCGGCGGCCTGGACGGGCGCATACCGGGCACCGGCACGCCCCCCCCCTGCGTGGATACCGGAGGCCGTTAATCCCGCGGCTCGTCCTCGTCCCCGCCCTTGCCACCGCTCATGCCGACGACGTCGTCGCTCTCGCGGCGAATCGCCCTCAAAAGGGCGTCCTCGCCCCTCTCGCGCAGAAGCGTCTCCTCCACGCTGGCCAGCGGGGGCTCGCCGGCGTGCTCCTTGAACTCCTCCTGCACCTTCTCCAGGAGGTCGTCCTTGCCCTCCTCGCGCAGCACGCGCACCACCTCGTTGCGCACGGCCTCGCGCACGTCCCCGATGGAGCCGCCGCCCAAAAGGCCGGTCGGTCCCAAGTCCACGGCTATCTCGAACACGCCGCCGCGCTTCTTCGCCGCCTCGACCTCGTCCTTGATCGCCGGATCCTCCAAATCGCGCAGCAGCTCCTCGGCCTCGCGCGCGGCCTCGTCGCCCGCCGTCTGGCGCGTGATGTCGTCGGCGCTCGACGACAGGTACGCCACGCCGCGCTTCTGCGCCGCCTTCGCCTGCAGCAGCAGCAGCACGAAGCCCAGCACCCCGGCCAGGAGCGACGCCGCCAGGATGCCCAGCTTCGCCGTGGCCACCAGGCCCTCGTCGGGGAACGCCAGGTTCGCCACGAAGATGGCCATGGTGAAGCCCACGCCGCCCAGGATGGACGCGCCCAGCATGTGGAACCAGTTCACGTTCTCCGGCAGCGACGCCAGCTTCGACTTCACCACCGCCATGCTGAACAGCATGATGCCAAGCGGCTTGCCCACGAGCAGGCCCAGCAGCACGCCGTAGAGCACCGGGCTCGAGAGCATGGCGCCCACGTCCACACCCAGGAAGCTCACATCGGCGTTCGTGAGGGCGAACAGCGGCAGGATGCCGAAGTACACCCAGGGGTACAGCCGGTGCTCCAGGCGCGTGGCCGGCGGCACCACCTGGCGCGCCACGCGGCTCAGGTCCTGCACCGTCTCGATGTAGCCTCCCTGCGCGATGACGGGCGTCTCGGGCTGGTAGGCCGAGCGCGCCTCGCGCACCTTGTCGCCCGACCAGGTGAGGAAGCTCTTGATGTTCACGCGCGACCCCGAGGGAATGGTGAACGCCAGCAGCACGCCGGCGATGGTGGCGTGCACGCCGGACATGTACACGCAGTACCACAGCACGGCTCCCACCAGCAGGTACGGAATGAGCGAGTAGATGTGGTTGCGGTTCATGAGCACGAGCACGAACAGCACCACGGCGGCCACGGCCAGCCACGGCAGCGACGGGCTGTGCCCGTAGAAGATGGCGATGACCAAGATGGCGATGATGTCGTCGGCCACGGCCAGCGTGCTCAGGAACACGCGCACGCCGTTCGGCACGCGGTTGCCCAAGAGCGCCAGGATGCCCAGCGCGAACGCGATGTCGGTGGCCGTGGGCACGCCCCAGCCGTGCGCCGTCTCCGGGTTCGTCGCGTTGAAGGCCAGGTAGATGCCAATGGGAGCCAGCACGCCTCCCACGGCCGCCACGATGGGCAGCAGCGCTTGGCGGATGTTCGTGAGCTCGCCCACCGTGAGCTCGTACTTCACCTCCAGGCCCACCAGCAGGAAGAAAATGGCCATGAAGATGTCGTTGATGACGTGTCCGAGCGACATGCCGGCGAACCCATCGCCGAAGAAAACGCCCACCTCCGTGTGCCAGAAGTCCAGGAACGCCTCGTACGCCCCGGTGTTCGCCACGATCAGCGCCACGACGGCCGCCAAGAGCATGGCGCCCGCGGCCTTCGTCGAAGAGTGCGTGAATTGGATGAGCTTGCGGTAGCGCGCCTGATGGCGTTGCACCTCGTTGATGAACAGCTTCTGCTCTTTGGCCGGTGTGGATGCCATGTCCGCCCTATCTGTCGACAATGCCTGAAGGTCGTATTATCCCTTATACACCCTCGTGGGCCACGCATTCGCCACTCGTTTCCAACCCGATTTCACAACGTAGCGCATTCTCTCCAAGACGGCACCCCGCATGCCCCCGCCGCGTGCGCCGTTTTGCCAACGACTCTAAAATACCCTGCCGCAGTCGGGCGTTTTGCGCTATGCTGTACCCATCAGTTTGGCGTGAGGAGTCGACTTGGGTCTTGCATGAGCGGCATATCGGTATCCGCCCCGCACGACCTCGGCCAGGGCTTCCGGCCAAGCTTTTTTTATTCGCCACGAGGTAAGAGGTGAGTGCTATGAGCATTACCGTAGCCGGACGCAAAATGCCCGTAACCGATGCACTGCGTCAATACGCCGAGGAGAAGATCGGCAACTCGATGAAGGTCATGGACATCGACCCTCTCGTTGCCGAGGTTGTTCTGTACGTGGAGAAGAATCCCGCGAATCCCCGTCCTGCCTGCTGCGAGGTCACCCTGCGCACGAAGGGCCATATCATCCGCGTGGAGGAATGCGAAGAGGACATGTACGCAGCCATCGACGTGGCCGCCGCCAAGGTGGTCCGCCAGCTGCGCAAGTACAAGACGAAGGTCATCGACCGCAAACTGCGCGCCGTGGACGAGACCATCCGCACCGAGCCCGTGCCGACCAAGGACCTCGACCAGCTCATGGAGGAGCTTGCAGCCGACGAAGAGGTTGTGCGCGTGAAGGAGATCGAGTTCGAGCCGCTGACCGAGGAGGAGGCGCTCGTGAAGATCGACCTGCTGGGCCACGACTTCTTCGCCTACACCGACCGCGACACCAACATGGTAAACGTGCTCTACCGCCGCGACGACGGCGGCTACGGCCTGCTCAAGCAGCGCGAAGAAGCCTAGCATCCGAAGGGGAGAACGGTGACCGGTCCCAACAAGCACGATGACGCTCGGTCCTCCCGTTCTCCCCGCCCTGCCCGGGCGGGGCGGGTCGTGCTCTCCGCCCGGGACTACCTGAAGAGCACCCCCGGCCAGACGGCCGAGCAGATCGGCCCGGCCGCGGAAAATGCGGGAAACCGGAGGTCGTCGACCCCGGAGGACGCGCAGACGCGCACGTGCGGCGAGGCAGTGGCACCCGAGAACGGGGATGCGGTTCGGCCGCAGACCCGGTCGAACCGCCCGCAGCGCCCCTCGGCCCGGCCTTCCGCGCACGTGACCGAACGCCCAGCGTCCCGGCCGGCCGAGCGTACCTCCTCGGCTTCAAAGCGCCCCGCGAACCGCACCGCACCGCGCCCCGACGCCCATCCCGCCGGACAGGCCGCCGCCCGCCCGTCCAAGCGCCCGGCGACCCGCTCCTCCGCGCGCCCCGCCCCCACGCTCTACGCCGGCAGCGGGCCCGACCAGAACCCGCTGCGGAGGATCGTGCTCGTCGCAGGCGTCGTAGCCGCGTGCGC
The DNA here is from genome assembly GCF_030418435.1 of Gordonibacter sp. RACS_AR49. Taxonomy (NCBI): domain Bacteria; kingdom Bacillati; phylum Actinomycetota; class Coriobacteriia; order Eggerthellales; family Eggerthellaceae; genus Gordonibacter; species Gordonibacter sp. RACS_AR49. Next base: position 342,500 of record NZ_JAIUDM010000001.1, read on the forward strand.
ATTGCTCTTTTTCGGGATATCAAACCTGTTCAGCACCTGCTCTGCTCCCCCGACGGAAGAGGAGCCCGCCGCCGAGGCCGAGGCCGAGAGCCCTCCCACACCCGAGGAGCGCCTTGCGGCGCTGCCCGCCGTCGAGACGGGGTTGGCCGAGCTGGACCTTCCGACGGGTACGGAGCCGCAAGCGTTCGCCCCCGCCCCGGCGGAAGGCAGCGCCGTGGCCGTGCAGCCCGTGCTGTCCGACGCGTCGAAAGCGGCGATCGACCAGGCATTCGCCCCCTTCGCGGAAAACGACCGCTCCTTCGGGTTCGCGCTTGTGGACCTGGGCACCGGCCGCGGCATCGCGAGCAACGTGGACGCCGTGTTCTACGGGGCCAGCTCGTTCAAGGGGCCGTACTGCGTCTACTTCTGCCAAAGCCAGATAGAGACGGGCCTCGTCACCCGCGACGATTTCGTCACGAGCGGCGTCATGAGCGAGTCGGGCGTGTTCTCCTCGCAGGGCTCCGACCTCATAGGCAGCATGATAGAGAGCGCCATCCTGTTCTCCAGCAACGACACCTACGGCGCCCTGCGCTACGACTACAGCGACGACGCGCTGGCAGCGTACCTGGAGGGCCTGGGCGTCGACCCGGCGCTGGCCTACGACACGTGGTTCCCGCACTATACGGTGCGCGACGGCGTGCGGCTGTGGCTGAACGCGAGCGAGTACCTGTCCTCCGGCACCGAGACGGCCCAGTGGCTCGCGGGGCTGCTCGAGAGGGACGAGACATCTTACCTGCGCGAAGCTCTGAAGGACGAAGGCGTTCAGGTACAGAGCAAGCCGGGCTGGTCCATGGAATCGTTCGAGAACGGCGAGTACAACGCCTTGTGCGATGCGGGCATCGTGGCGAAGGACGGCCGCCGCTACCTGGTGAGCGTCATGTCGAACATACCGTACACCACCTCGAACGTCGACCTGTTCGAGGTGGTGATCGCCGCCGTGTTCGCCGCGCGCGGCGACCTGGCGTAGGGGACGCGCCTCGTCCGGTCACGCCACGCGGCAGGCCAGCTCCACGTCGCGGCGGTCGAACAGGTCGGCGTAGCGCGGGCCCAGCCAATCGCCCAGCTCGGACGGGCGCAGCACGAGGGGCATGCGGTCGTGCACGTCGTGCACCCAGCGGTTGGGCTCGCAGGTCATGATCGAGAAATGGCCGTCCTCGTAGATGCCGCCCAAGAACGTGACCGGGTTCTCCGGCAGGCCGAACGCGCACTGCACCTTCACCTCGCGGCCCGTCTTGGGGCTCACGGCGCGCTCGGTTCGGTGGGGCTCGTAGAAGCCCAACGTGGGGACGGCGCAGCGGCGCTGCTCAAGCGACTCGCGCCACATCTGGCCGCGCGGGCCGGTGGCCGTGTCCACGCGCGTGTTGAACACGGGCCGCTTCGCCCAGCTCACCGGATACCCCCAATCGAGCTCCGCCACCGCCAGGCGCCCCGACCCGTTCGCGCCTTCCCCCGGCACCACCACGGGCACGCACGCGCCGGGGAACGCGTCCAGGCCGGCCAGCTCGTAGTCGGGAACGTCAGGCGGCAAACCCTGCTCCACTTCGCGCACGATGCGCTCCACCACGTCGCGCGGGATCATGACGAACCGTCCGCACATCGCCGCCTCCTTACCGCGGAGCCCGAACTCCGAGCGCCGCCCTTTCCGTGCGCGGGGCTGCGCACGCCCCCCGCGTCTGCTACCATGAGTGCCGACGTTTTCCCATAGAAAGGAAGGCCCATGGCCACCATCGACACCATCACGAACATCCTGCAGGAGAATCTCGACATCGACCCGTCCACCGTGACCGCGGAGTCCACCTTCGATTCCCTCGGCATCGACTCGCTCGACATGGTGGAGCTCATCTGCGACCTCGAGGAGACCTGCGAGGTGGACTTCGGAGAGCCCGAGGGCCTGAACACGGTGGGCGACCTCGTGGCATACGTCGATTCCCTGTAGCGCCTCCATCCTAGCACGCCGGCGGCGCAGGATGCGCCCTCGAAGAAGCTGTAGCGAAAGCTCCGCCCCACCGATTCTCGCGGGTTGAACGCGCGGCAAGGGATCCGCCCTTGCCGCGACCTAGGGGACGGTCCCGATCGACGTCAGGGCGAAGCCCTTGCTACGCGGGACGATCCTGCGGTAGAGCCTTCAAGCCGGCGTCCCGAGCGCCGCCTTCACCGACCCTACCGAGTAAAGGCTGCCGAAGGCGCACACGAGGCCGTCCGGGCCGGCCAGCTCGCAGGCACGAGCGAGCGCGTCGGGCATGTCGCGCGCAACGTAGGGGCGCGTGCATGCCGAGCATCCCAAGAGGTCCTGGCCCGTCCAGCGGATGGCACGGGCCAGCTTGTCGGCAGGAAGCGCGCGGGGATTGTCGGGCGCCACGCACACGAACGCCGCGCCGAGCGGCAGCACCGTCTCCAGCATGGACGGGTAGTCCTTGTCCTCCAGCACGCCGACGACGAACACGGGCTTGCAGCCGGGGAACACGTCGGCCAGCGAATCGGCGAGCGCGCGGGCCCCCTGCGGGTTATGACCGCCGTCCACCACGACCGTGGGCTCGCCCGCCGCCGCGCGCACGATCTCGAAGCGCCCGGGCCACACGGTTTCGGCGACGCCCCGGCGAACTGCATCGTCGGCGACGGCCCAGCCCCGGGCACGCAGCGCCTCGGCCGCCTCGATGGCGAGCGCCGCGTTCGCCGGCTGGTAGCTGCCGAGCAGCTGCGTGCGCAGGTCGGCGAAGCGTCCGTAGGAGAACGGGCGCATGGGCGCTCCGAGACCCCCCCAGTCCACCGGACCGGCATCCAAGCGCGCCAAGTCGGGCACGGCCAGCGAGTCCCCCGCGGCCGCAGCCGCCGCCTCGATCACGGCCATCGCCGCGGGCTCCTGCGGCCAGGACACCACGGCCGAACCCGGCTTCACGATACCGGCCTTCTCGGCCGCGATGGCCGCCAGCGTGGTGCCGAGCAGCTTCGTATGGTCGAGCCCGATGCGCGCGACGACGGCCACCTCGGGCGCGTCGATGACGTTCGTGGAATCGAGCCTCCCCCCGAGGCCCACCTCGAGCACCACGATATCGCAGCCGCTCCGCGCGAAGTGCACGAGCGCCACGGCGCACATGAGCTCGAACTCGGTGGGATGGTCCGCCATGGCCTCGGCCTGCTCCTTCACGAGCAGCGTCGCCTCGGTCAGACCGTCAGCCGAGATGTTCGCGCCGTCCACGCGGATGCGCTCCTCGAACGTGATGAGGTAGGGGCTCGTGAACAGCCCCGTGCGCAAGCCCGCGGCCTGCAGGATGGAGGCCAGGTAGGCGCAGGTCGACCCCTTGCCGTTCGTGCCGGCCACGTGCACGAACCTAAGGCGGTCCTGCGGGCGATCCAGCCGGTCGAGCAGCTCGGCTATGCGCTCGAGGCCAAGCCGCGACTCCAACCAACGCGGCTCGTTGATGTAGGCGATCGGATCGAACGACATGGGAGCCTCCAGAAAGAACGAGCGAGTGCTTCACATGAAACACTCGCTCCAGAATACGATGGGTACCGCGCTAACCCTGCGTCAAATACTCGGCGATACCTGCCGCCGCACGCTTGCCGGCGCCCATGGCCAGGATCACGGTCGCTGCGCCGATCACCGCGTCGCCGCCGGCGAATACGCCCGGCTTCGAAGTGGCGCCCGTGCGCTCGTCGGCCACGATCAGGCTGCGCGGCGTCACCTCGAGCCCCGGGGTGGTCTTCGCGATCAGCGGGTTGGTCTTCGACCCAGCCGCCACCACCAGCATGTCGATGTCGATGACGAACTCGCTGCCCTCGACCGCCGTCGGACGGCGGCGTCCGCTCGCGTCGGGCTCGCCCAGCTCCATGCGCACGCACTCGACACCGCACGCCCAGCCGTTGTCATCGCCTAAGATGCGCACCGGATTCGTCAGCAGCTGGAACTTGATGCCTTCCTGCTCGGCATGGTGCACTTCCTCGGCGCGCGCCGGCATCTCCTCGCGTCCGCGGCGGTACACCACGGTCACGTCGGCGCCCAGGCGCTTCGCCGTGCGCGCCGCGTCCATGGCCACGTTGCCGCCGCCCACCACCACGCACTTCTTGCCCGCGTACACGGGCGTCTCGTATTCGGGGAACCGGTACGCCTTCATGAGGTTCACGCGGGTCAGAAGCTCGCTTGCCACCGACACGCCGTTGAGGCCCTCGCCCTCGATGCCCAGGTAGCTGGGAAGCCCCGCGCCCGTGCCCACGAACACGGCGTCGAAGCCGCGGTCCTCCATGAGCTCGTCAATGTCGTAGAGCTTGCCCACCAGGGCGTTCACCTCGAACGAAACGCCCTTGTCGCCCAGCTTCGCCACCTCGCGCTGCACGAGGTCCTTCGGCAGGCGGAACTCGGGGATGCCATAGGTGAGCACGCCGCCTACCTTGTGCAGCGCTTCGAACACCGTGATATCGCATCCGCGCTTCACCAGCTCGCCCGCGCAGGTCAGCGACGCCGGGCCCGAGCCGACGACCGCCACGCGCTTGCCGGCCAGGTCCTGCGATACCGCACCTTCCGCACCGCGCCAGATGCTGCAGGCGAGCTCGTCGCCCGCAGCGCACTCCTCGCGCAGCCCGTCCATGGCCGCGGCCGCCTCATCGGGATGCGCGAACGCCCAGTCGGACGTGAAGCGCTCCAAGCGGCCGATGGCCACCGGCTCGCCGTTCCTGCCGCGCGTGCACACGCCCTCGCACTGCGTCTCCTGCGGGCAGACGCGCCCGCAGATGGCCGGCAACGAGTTCGCGCTCTTCACGATGGCGTATGCGCGGGCGAAGTTGCCCTCGGCCACCTGCTCGACGAACCGCGGGATGGGCACGCCCACCGGGCAGCCGCTCACGCAGGGGGTGTTCGGGCACTGGATGCAGCGGCGCGCCTCGGCCACCGCCTCCTCCTCGGTATAGCCCAGCGCCACCTCGTCGAACGTTTTAGCGCGCTCGGCCGGATCGAGCTCGGAAATGGGCGTCTTCTCCTTCTGCCGGTTCACCTCGTAGCTGGTCGCCATGCTACGCCCCCTTCCGCTCGCCGTCGGCCCCGCCGTTGCAGTCGCGGCCCTCGGCCGCCTCGCGCGCCGCGCTCTCGAAGCTGCGGTACATCACGCCGCGGCGCATGGCGTCGTCGTAGTCCACCAGGTGGCCGTCGAAGTCCGGCCCGTCCACGCAGGCGTGAAGGTACTCGTCGCCCACCTTCACGCGGCAGCCGCCGCACATGCCCGTGCCGTCGATCATGAGCGGGTTCATGCTCACGAGCGTCTTGATGCCGTAGGGCCTCGTGGTGGCGGCCACGAACTTCATCATGATGACGGGTCCCACGGCCAGCACCAGGTCGTAGTCCGCTCCCTCGTCGATACGCTGCTGCAGCGCCTGCGTCACCAGGCCCTTGTTGCCGTTGGAGCCGTCGTCGGTCATGATGATCTGCCGCGCGGAGCACGCGTTTATCTCGTCCTCCAGCAGGATGAGGTCTTTGTTGCGGAAGCCGGTAATCACGTCCACCTCGCACCCGTGCTCATGCAGCCATTTGGCCTGCGGGTACGCGATGGCCGTGCCCAGGCCGCCGCCGATGACGCACGCGCGGCGCGCGCCCTCCAGCTCGGTGGGGTTGCCCAGCGGGCCGGCGAAGTCCAAGAGCGCGTCTCCCGCCTTCAGCTGCGCGAGGCGCATCGTGGTGGCACCCACCGCTTGGAACACGATGGTGACGGTGCCCGCCTCCGGGTCGCATTCGTTCATCGTGAGCGGGATGCGCTCGCCGCGCTCGTCGATGCGCAGCATGATGAACTGGCCCGGCCTGATCTTGCGCGCTATCTCGGGCGCGCGCACGACCATGCGGGCGACTTCCGCATTGAGCGGTTCTACTCGTTCGATGGGATACACGGCTTCGCCCTCTCTCGTCTCATAGAGAGAAGCAGCACCGGACGATGCGCGGTGCCGCTCCCCATAGAAGTATGGCCGCCATTATAGCAACATGCCCGCCGTCCCCATGTTTCTAACAGGTTACCGAGCGGTCAGCGGAGAGAAAATCGCCGAGGTGGCAGGGAACCTATAATCGATGGAGGGCGCAGCCGGTATGCGCAGCCCCGCCTGTCCCTTGGTGAGGCGAGTGGCGGCGAGATCGGCCGCGGTCTTCCGCCGAGCAGCGCGGCGCAGCCGTCCGCATCGGCGCCCATCGAGGAGGAAAGAGCCATGGCGCAGAAATACGTGTTGACCAAGCAGCTGAAAGCCGTGCCGCTCGACCAGCCCATCGAGCCCGGGGCGTCGGTGGTGGAGGTCATCACCACCCAGGAGTTCGCCAAGCTCGGTGTGGCCGGCGCAGACACGCTCTCGGCGCTGCGCACGCTCACCGAGGCCGAGAGCACCTACCTCGACGTGTTCCCCGACAGCCTCATCGGGTCGTTCGCCGTGCCCGACAAGAAGAACCTCATGGGCGAGACGCTCAAGTTCGCCTTCTACCTGAACAAGACGAACCTCATCTTCATCGACGAGGGACAGGTATGCACGCGCCTGCTCGACGACATCGAGCGCATCGGCGTTTTGAAGGAGCCCACGCCGGCGCACTGCCTGTTCGAGTTCATGAAGCTGCTCGTGAAAGACGACCTGGCGTACCTCGCAGACGTGGAGGACCGCATGGAGGACGTGGAGGAGCAGATCATCGACCGCTGCGGCAACGTGGCGAACCGCAAGATGCTGGGCTTCCGGCGGCGGCTTCTGCGCATCGATACCTTCTACCAGCAGCTCGTGGACATGACGGGCACCATCGGCGACAACGAGAACAAGCTGCTCACCAACGGGGAGGCCCGCCTGTTCCACTCGCTCGAGAAAACGGTGGAGCGCCTGCTCAAGCGCTCGCAGACGCTCAAGGAGTACAGCCTGCAGCTGCGCGAGCTCTACCAGACGCAGATCGACATCCAGCAGAACGACACCATGCAGTGGTTCACCGTCATCACCACGCTGTTCGCTCCGCTCACGCTCATCACCAGCTGGTTCGGCATGAACTTCGCGAACATGCCCGGCCTGGACTGGCAATGGGGCTATCAGGCCATCATCGTGATATGCATCGTCATCATCGTGGTGGAGCTCGTGATCTTCAAGAGGAAGAAATGGCTGTAGGGCGTGGCAGGGGGACGGGGTTGATGTCGCGCTCCCGCACGAGTTTCGGCGTCGCTGCCAGTCGCAGAGCGCGACATCAACCCCGTCCCCCTGCCACGCCACGCTGTAACGCTGCCCGCTAACGAAAGAAATCAGCCGATTTCTTTCGTTACGACGCGAAAATACCCCGCTAACGAAAGAAAACTTTCGTTAGCGGGGTACGGAAGCGCAGGGCAGGTGACGCAGATGTCGGTGTTTCCTAGAGCAGATGCGGCTGCTCCACCGCGGGCTGCGAGGCGGCAGAGGTCTCGTCCGCCGACGGCTCGGCGGCAACAGAGGCGGGCTGCGCAGGAGTCGCGGAGCTGTCGACCTGCTCGGCAGGCGCCACCGCCTTCTCCGCGTCGCTCGCGCGCAGCAGCTCGCCGAGCGTGGCGAAGTCGTTCTCCAGGGCCTCGCGCTTCGAGCCGTCGTAGATGGCGGCGGCGGGGTGGAAGATGGGGAACACCTTGAACTTGCCCGCGCGCTGCAGCGTGCCGTGCAGGCGCGTGATGCCGATCTCCGTCTTCAGGATGAACTTCGTGGAGAAGTTGCCCAGCGTGACGATGAACTCGGGGTCGATGGTGCGCGTCTGCTCGCGCAGGTACGGGGTGCAGAGCTCGATCTCCTCCGGGCGCGGGTCGCGGTTCCCGGGTGGCCGGCACTTCAGCACGTTCGCGATGAACACGTCCTCGCGCGCCAGCCCCGCGATAGCCAAGAGCTCGTTCAGATATTGGCCAGCCTTGCCCACGAAGGGCTCGCCCTGCAAGTCCTCGTTCTTGCCCGGCGCCTCGCCCACGATCAGCACGCGCGCCGAGGGGTTCCCCACCCCGAACACCGTCTGCGTGCGGCCGTCGGCCAGCGGGCATTTGCGGCAGGCCTCCACCTGCGCGCGGATATCCTCCAGCGGAATATGCGGCTTGGGCATGCGAATCCCCCTTCTCCCTGCTCTTTGCGAGAGCCTACACGTACACTCTGGGCATGCGCTGAGCGAACCCGATGGACAGCTCGTAGTGGATCGTGCCCAGCGTGTTCGCCATGTCGTCGAGCGTGACCACCGAGTCTCCCTGGCGTCCCACCAGCACCACCTCGTCGCCGATCTGCGGGTCCACGCGGCGGCGCGTGCCGTAGATGCGCATGTCCACCTCGAACATGCACTGGTCCATGCAGATGTTGCCCACCTGGCGGAACCGCTGGCCGGACACGATGAAGTCCGTGCGGCCCGAGAGCCCCCGGCGCAGGCCGTCGGCGTAGCCCACGGGCACGGTGCATATCTTCACGCTGCCGGGGCTGCGGTAGTTCATGCCGTAGCTCACGCCCTCGCTCATGGGAACGAGCCGCGCATCGGTCACGCGCGCGTGCACGCTCATGACGGGCTTGAGGTCGATCATCGTGCGCGTTTCCGGGCACGGGTGCAGGCCGTACAACGCGATGCCGGGGCGCACCATATCGAAGTGCACGTCGGGATAGCGGATGGCTGCAGCCGAGTTGGCGGCATGGATGATGCCGGGGTCGACGCCGGCCACGCGCATGCCCTGGATAGCCTCGAGGAAGCGCTTCGTCTGTATGTGAAAGTCCAGCGTCTCGGGCGCATCGGCCGTGGCGAAGTGGGTGAACGTGCCCACCAGGTCGAGCGCGCGGTGGAAGCTCACCTGCGACAGGAACTCCACCACCTGGTCGTGGCGCACGCCGATGCGGTTCATGCCCGTGTTCACGGCCAGGTGGTACGGCGCGCGGATGCCGAAGGCGTCGGCCGCCTCGGCGTAGCGGATGGCGAAGTCGGGCGTGTAGACGCTCGGCATGACCTTGTAGGCCAGCAGCAGGGGAATGGCCTCGTCAGGGGGCTGCGAGAGCACGAGGATGGGCGCATTCACCAGTGCCTCGCGCAGCTCGATGGCCTCGTTGACCGTGGCCACGCCCAGATACTCGGCACCGGAGTTCAGCGCCGTCTTCGCGCAGCGCACCGCACCGTGCCCGTAGCCGTCGGCCTTCACCACGGCCATGACGCGCACGCCGGGTCCCACGTGGCGCTTGAGGGACGCCACGTTGTGGCGCAAGGCGTTCAAATCGATCTCCGTCCAGGCCCAGCGACGGTCGGTGTCGGGGATGAGGCGCAGCTTGTCGGGGTCGAAGCTCGCCGCGCCCGTGTCGGGCCGCGCATGGTCGCGCGCATACTGGAACGCCCCCTGCGCGCCCCGCTCGTAGCCAGCCGGGACGCCCGCGAGCGACGCGCCGCCGCCTGTGGTGTAGCCTCCCACCGGCGTGTGCCCCACGCTGGCGCTGGCCGGCTCGAAGCCCGGCTTGCGGTTCGCGAACCCGGTGAATCCGTTCGGTAGCTCTTGTGCCGTCATGCTGCTGTCGTCCTCGCTCGATCGCCGTTCGTTTTCGCGCACCAGTATAGCACTGGGAGAACCAGCCGCTCGCGTTTCAAGGTGGGCGGAGCCCGATATATCAGTGGCCTCCTGCTTAGCTTTTCTCCTTGGAGCCATCCTCCTTGAACTCTGCGGGGTCCAACACCTCGCTTTCAATAACATCGCTGCAGACAGAGATCGCAATATCCATATCGTCTTCCGAAGATATAACTTCGTACAGCTCCTCGATTTCCGCTTCGGATGCTTTAAGGGTATCGCGAAGAGCACACTGAAGTTTCTTCGCCATCGGACCGAATGTTGCGTAAGTTAAAGCACCCGACACGACCCCGCCAAGAACCGGTACGACCTTGGAGATACCCTTCTGAACAACGCCTTTCGTCAGCTTGACCCCGAGCATTTTGGCAATCGTTCTCGCCACTTTCCATGGGACCCCATTAAGAACTTTAGTTACAGCAACCTGACCGAATTTCTTGGCAAGTATTCTTCCTGCGTTATAGCTCATCAAGGCAAGCACTTGCGACGCTGCCTCGATGCCGAACATAGCCCCGATGTACAGCAGAAGCTTCGTCATCCTGTCGTCATCTTGCATCTTTGTAAAGTCGTTCGCTTCTCCATATATGTAAGAAAGCTGCTGCGCAATGCGAACATAAAAAGCGAATGACTGCGTTATGTCGGCGGTTACAGTGGCGGGAAGCGTCGGAAGCGAACTCGGTAAGCCCGCGACGAACGAAGCTCCTGAAGTGGTTAAGCGCGTTTTGTTGATGCAAGAATTCGCCGCCGAGTCGAGCATATCCAGCGAAACATCTCCGTAATCGCCAAGTTCAACCACTCTATTCAACTGATCAGGACTAAGTTTATCGCGAAATACATCCCTCAAAAATGCCTCGCGATTTATAAGCAAGCCGGGAACCCGCTCGATCAGTTCAGACACTATCGCCCATACATCAATCGTAATTTCCTTCATTTAAGTAGCCTTTCTCGTCTTTGCCGTGCCTTTTCGGAGCACGTTCACTGCTCTGTAACAGAACCTGTAGAATTCGCGAAGTAGGCACCCTGTGCACTGATCGCAACCAGCGATTTCCCGCACGCAGCTCCCTACCCCTCCCGCTCGTGGAGCATGTCCAACAGTTCCTGGCGCTTGTGGATGTCGAGCTTCGTGTAGATGTGCTTCGCATGGGTGCGCACCGTGTTCTCGCTGATGACCAGGCGATCGGCAATGCTCGCCATGCTGTTACCGCGCGCGATGAGCTCCATGACCTCCGTCTCGCGCGTGGACAGGCCGAAGGCCTCCTGCATGGCGCGGCACTGCTTGGACGTGCGGTCGCGGATGGCGCCGGCGTCGTCCGAGGCGCTGGGGCGGTTGCGGCGCTTTGGGGCAGCCTTGGCGGGCTTGGCGGGCTTGCCGTCCTTTGCAGGGCCGGAAGCGGGGCTCCGTCCGTCGGCGTCGGCGGAGCCGCGGCGCAAAAACTCGATGGGGTCCGCCGTCACGGTGCCCTTCGACGCCACGGCCTTGAACAGCGTGCCCGTGGATACCAGCAGCGTGATGCCCAGCACGTAGCTGGACACCATGGCCACGAAGAACAACCAGTCGAACCCGTCCACCGACACGAAGTCGCTCACCCACCCCAGCAGAAAGCCCACGGCCTGCATGAGGTACACCACGGCGCCGAAGAACGCGTAGATGAACACGGGGTTGATGCCGCGGTCGCGCGAGACCTGCGCACACTGCATCATCATGAGCATGAGCACGAGCGAGAACACCATGTAGGTGAAGGCGGCGAACAGGTTCAGGTAGCCCGCGCCCAAGAACGGTAGCAGCAAAAAGCCCGTTATGACCAGCGGGTACACCACGCGGAACACCGACGTGAGCCCCAGGCGGAAGCTCATGCGCCGCCACAGCAGCAAGAGCACGGCAGCCGACACGAACGAGCCCAGCATGGAAGCGCTGTTCACCACGAGGCTGATCTCCTGGTGCAGAAGGGCGATGCCGCGGATGACCCCGCTGGCGAACGCGAGCGACCCTACGCACAGCGCGCTGCGCCAGTAGTCGGAAACCACCTGGCGGTAGACCTGCGGATGCTGGCGCGGCACATCCTCGAACATGGGCTGGTCCATGCGCATCTCGCGCACGGAGAGCGCGATGCAGAGGCCGCACAAGGGCACGAACACGAGCGGCACGAGGAACGCCGTGAGGGCGATGGGCACGAGGTACAGCGCGAAGTAGATGAAGGGAGCAAGCGCCGTGCCCACCACGAGCCGCACGTTGCCCTGGGCGGGCGGCAGCGAGGCGAAGTAACGCTGCCAGAGCATGAACAGGCCCGCGCACCCGATGCCCAAGAGCACGCCGCCCGCGGCCACGAGCACGAGCACCGCCTCGAAAACGTACATGGCACCGATGAGGCACGCCGACCCGGCGAACACGAGAATGGCGCTCAACGACACCAGCATGCGCCGCGCCCCGTGCGGGAAACGGTACGACCCGACGGCACTTGCCACGAACGCGCCCCAGAACGCGAGCGACTGAGCGAGGAAGAACGTAAGCGTGACCTCCGCCGTTTGGAATTCCATCGGCAGAAACGGGAACACGCCGCCCCAGATGGACGTGGCGTTCACCGTGAGGAAGCACGCGTACCCCCAACTGGACACATGCGTATGCGCGGCGCCTTCTGCCACGTGAAGTCGGCCCTCCCCTGCCTCGATCTCCTTGCCCTGTGCGTCCATTATAGTATGAAGCAGCACCGGGCAACCTGCGCACCGTACAGGCCGCCCGGTGAATGGGGTGATACCACACCTCCCTGAACTGGACAAACGCTTAAATCACATGCAAAGTGTGATTCTGCTGCCCTGCTATTTCGGTAGCGTGGCCCTTGAGGAGTTACCAAGGAGAAGGAGGGAACCATGGCAATGAACGAAGCAGCGACGCTGTCGCGCCGCACGTTCGTGAAGGGCTCGCTCGCCGGGCTCGCGCTGGCCGGGGCCGCCGGAAGCGCGCTGTACGGCTGCGCCCCCAAGAACGAGGAAGGCGCCAAGGACGGGGGCGCCGCGGGCGCAACCGACGAGATCGTATGGAGCCAGTGCAACGTGAACTGCGGCGGACGCTGCGTGTTCCAGTGGCATGTCAAGGACGGCAAGATCGCCTACATGGAGACGGACAACACCGGCGAGGCCGAGGGCCTGCAGGCGCGCGCCTGCCTGCGCGGCCGCTCCATGCGCCGCTGGGTGAACCACCCGGACCGCCTCACGAAGCCCATGAAGCGCGTGGGCAAGCGCGGCGAGGGCAAGTTCGAGGAGATCAGCTGGGACGAGGCCATCGACACCATTGCCGAGAAGCTGAAGGGCGTCATCGAGAAGTACGGCAACGAGGCCGTCTACATCAACTACGCCACCGGTATGTACTCGGCCACCGGCAAGACCACGGCGCGCCTCATGAACGTGCTGGGCGGCTACCTGGGAAGCTACGCCGACTACTCCACGAACATGATGAGCGTGGCCATGCCGTACATGTACGGCGAGGAGTGCACGCCCTACGACAGCGTGTACGCGTCGTCGGCCAGCGAGGCCGAGAAGAGCGACCTCGTGCTCATGTTCGGCAACAGCCCGGCGGACACCCGCATGGGCGGCGCGAACGCCGTGTGGGACTTCACGAAGGTGCGCGAGGCAGGCGCGAAGATATACCACATCGACTACCGCCTGAACGAGACCGCCTCCGGCCATCCCGAGGAGTGGATCCCCATCCGCACGGGAACCGACGCGGCGCTCGTGGCGGCGCTCGCCCATGAGCTGATCGCGAACGACCAGGTAGACCTTGACTTCCTGCATACCTACTGCGTGGGCTTCGACGAGGAGACCATGCCCGAGTCGGCCAAGGGCCAGAACAAGTCCTACAAGGACTACGTCATGGGCACGGGCTACGACATGGTGGAGAAGACGCCCGAGTGGGCCGCCCCCATCACGCAGATCCCGGCCGAGCGCATCCGCTCGCTGGCGGCCGAGCTCGCCGCCGCCAAGGCGCCGTACATCGTGCAGGGCTGGGGCCCGCAGCGCCACACGAACGGCGAGAACACGGCCCGCGCCATCTGCCTGCTGCCCTGCCTGCTGGGCAAGATCGGCCTTCCCGGCACGAACACGGGCATGCGCGAGGCCGAGCCGAGCGCGCTCGTGGGCGGCATCCCCAACGGCAAGAACCCGGTCAAGGCATCCATCAACGTGTACCAGTGGCTCAACGCCGTCGACCACGGCGAGCAGATGACCGCGAAGAACGCGGGCGTGCACGGTGTCGACCAGCTCACGACGGGAATCAAGTTCCTGTGGAACTACGCCGGCAACTGCATCACGAACCAGCATGCCGACATCAACAAGGTCCACGAGATCCTGCAGGACGAGACGAAGTGCGAGTTCATCGTAGTCACCGACACCGTCATGACGGACTCGGCCAAGTACGCCGACATCCTGCTCCCCGACGCCATGCGCGCCGAGCAGCTCAACATGTCCACGAACGGATACTCCGAGTTCTACCTGGGCGTGTGCGTGGGCGGGCCTGCGCAGGAGGCCCCGGGCGAGTGCCGCCCGTCCTACGACGTGAACGCCGCCATCGCCGACAAGTTCGGCAAGAAGGACGACTACACCGAGGGCCGCACCCAAGAGGAATGGGTGCAGTACCTTTACGAGGAGGGCGCGAAGGCCGACGGCGACATGCCCAGCTGGGACGACATCCAGAAGCAGGGCCTGTACAAGCGCGAGTTGGAGCCGGTCGTCGGCATGAAGGATTTCCGCGACGACCCCGCGAAGAACCCGCTCAAGACGCCGTCGGGCAAGATCGAGATCTACTCCGAGGAGCTGGACAAGCTCGCTGCGGAGTGGGAGCTCGAAGACGGCGATGCCATCACCCCCATCCCCTCGTTCCTTCCCGGCTACGAAGGCTACGGCAGCGTGACCGAGGAGTTCCCGCTGTACTGCTCCGGCTTCCATTACAAGAGCCGCACGCACTCGTCCTTCGGCTTCATCGAAGAGCTCAACCAGGCGTGCCGCCAGCAGCTGTGGATCAACCCGCTCGACGCGGAGAGCCGCGGCATCGCGCACGGCGATATGTGCGCCGTCACCAGCCCGGTCGGCGAGATCCGCATCGAGGCGAAGGTCACGCCGCGCATCGTGCCCGGCACCATCGGCATCCCGCAGGGCGCTTGGCACCAGGCGGCCATGGACGGTGACCGTGTCGACACGGGCGGCTGCGTGAACACGCTGACCACGTATAGGCCCTCGCCGCTCGCCAAGGGCAACGGGGTTCATTCCATCATCGCCCAAGTGGCGAAGGCGTAAGGAGGGGAGCAGACCATGACCCAGTACGGTTTCTATTTCGACAGCACGCGCTGCACGGGCTGCAAGACCTGCGAGATGGCGTGCAAGGATTACAAGGACCTGCCCGCCACCATCGCGTTCCGCAAGGTGTACGACTACGAGGGCGGCTCGTGGACCGATGCCGGCAACGGCGTCTACACCACCGACACGTTCGCCTACCATGTGTCGCTGGCCTGCAACCACTGCGCCATGCCGGCGTGCATGGCCAAGTGCCCGTCGGGCGCCATCGAGAAGGACGGCAAGACGGGACTCGTGCACATCGACCAGGAGAAGTGCACGGGCGTGGGCGCCTGCGTGACGAGCTGCCCCTACAACGTGCCCGCCCTCGACGACGCCAAGAAGGCCCAGAAGTGCGACGGCTGCGCCGACCGCGTGGCCGAGGGTCTGAACCCCATCTGCGTGGACGCCTGCCCCGTGCGGGCGCTCGAGTGGGGCGACATCGAGGAGCTGCGCGCGGCTCACACCGGCACCGTGGCCGGCATCGCCCCCATGCCCTCGCCGGACGAGACCACGCCGTCCATCGCCATCAACCCCTGCCCGGCCGCTAAGGAGCCCGGCGACACCACGGGAGCGATAGCGAACGAGAAGGAAGTCACGAACGTTCCCGCGTAACAGCACCGTTTCCGCGGGGCCCGGCAGCGCTTGCGGCCGCCGGGCCCGCACCTCTCTGAAGAAGCGGCCGCGCCCCTCCCTCCCCGGCGCGGCCGCTTCCGGTATACTGGGGCGGGATGCCCGCGCCAGGAGCGTGCGGGCAGGGGAGCGTGGCAGAGGGCTGCTCATGGCGTTCGGGTTCTTCTTCGACAACACGCGCTGCACCGGTTGCAAGACCTGCGAGATGGCGTGCAAGGACTACCGCGACCTCGGAGCCGAGGCCGTGTTCCGGCGCGTCATCGACTACGAGGGCGGCACGTGGGAGCGGCCCGGTGCGGCGGGCGCGGGCACCGAGGCGGGCATGGCCGTTGCCACGGGCGTGTTCGCCTACCACCTGTCGCTCGCATGCAACCACTGCGGCGACCCCGCCTGCACACACGTGTGCCCCACCGGCGCCATGCACAAGGACGACCGCGGGCTCGTGTGGCCCGACGAGCGCAAGTGCATCGGCTGCGGGTACTGCACCATGGCCTGCCCCTATCATGCCCCCTTCATCGACCAGCACCTGAAGAAGAGCTCGAAGTGCGACGGCTGCCGCGCGCGGCTGGACGAGGGGCTCGGCCCCGTATGCGTCGAGGCCTGCCCCGTGCGGGCGCTCGAATGGGGCGACCCGGCAGAGCTCGCGGCACGGCATCCGGGCGTCGTGCGCTCCATCCTGCCGCTGCCGCCGGAGGACGCCACGTGGCCGAACCTCTTCATCCTCCCCTCGCCCGCGGCCGTTCTGGCCGCCCAAGAGGGCGGGCATATTGCGAATCACCAGGAGATATAAGTATGACCAGCGGTTTCGACGAGCTCTCGCTCGCGTTGTTCACCACGCTGGCGCCGGCCGGCACCATCGCGTTCATCGCGCTTGCCCTGGCGCGCCTGCTCGAGCGCGACCACGAGGCCGCCGCGCGCATCGATCGCCTGGCGGCGCTGCCGTTCTCGGTGGTGCTCGTGGGCTTCATCGCCTCGGCCACGCACCTGGGCACGCCGGCCAACGCGCTGCACGTGTTCTCGGGCGTGGGGCGCTCGCCGCTGTCGAACGAGGTGCTGGCGGCCGTGGCCTTCCTGTTCCTGGCCGGCTCGTACTGGATGGCGGCCTTCAAGCAGCACTTCCCCGATTCAGTGGCGAAGCCGTGGCTCGTTTTGACCTGCGCAGCCGGCGCGGCATTGGTGGCCTGCACGTCGCTTGCCTATGCGGTGGACACGGTGCCCACCTGGGACACCTGGTACACGCCGACAAACCTGTGGTTCTCGGCGTTGCTGGCGGGGCCGGTGCTCGGGCTGCTGTTCCTGCACCTGGCACGCGCCGGGCGGCGACAGTACGGCGCCGTGCTCGTGGCGGTGAGCGCCGTTGCGCTTGCAGCGGGCACGGTCGTGCTGGCGCTGCACCAGCAGAGCCTCGCCGACGTGGCGAACAACGAGCTGGCAGCCAGCGCACTCGTGCCGGGCTACGGCACGGCCATCGCTTTCCACGCCCTCGCAGGCACCGCCGGCTGCATCTGCGCCGCCTTGTCGCTGCGATCCCGCCGCAGCCTGCAGGCGGCCCTGGCCTTGAGCGGGGCAGGAACTTTGCTGCTGCTGACCGCCGTGCTCGTCACCCGCGTGGAGTTCTACCAGCTGCATTTGACGGTGGGGTTTTAGGGGACGCACAGGTTGGCATAGTAAGTCAGCGAGGCCGGCTGTGGTACCCGAGATTCGTTGGATCGCGGAGGCGAAGCGTACTTTTGTACGCGAGTCTCCGGAATCGCGCGAAGATCGGGTACCACAGCCGGCCGCAGCGTCGGCTCGTTCCGGCGGTCGGCAGACCGCCGGAACCTTCCTAGTGCCCGCCGCCCGCCATCATCTTGGCGGCGTGCGGCAGGGCGGCCACGATGCCGTCCCAGTTCTCGCGGGCCGCCTTCTCGCTGCCGGGCAGGTTGATCACCAGGTGCCGGCCGCGCTGCATGCACAGCGCACGCGAGAGCATGGCGTAGGGGGTGATGGCCAGCGAGTGGGCGCGCATGGCCTCGGCGATGCCGGGCACGTTGCGCTCGCACACGTCCATCGTGGCCTCCGGCGTCACGTCGCGCAAAGAAAGACCGCTGCCTCCGCAGGTCAGCACGATATCGGCATCAAGCTCGTCACAGGCGGCCACGATGGCCGCGGCGATGTCGGCACGCTCGTCGCGCACCACCACGTGGCTCGCGCACGTCCACCCCTTCTCGGCGATGAGCGCCTCGAGCGCGGCGCCCGCGGTGTCCTCCTTCATGCTGCGCGTGTCGGAGCAGGTGATAAGAGCGAATGTCAGAGCTTGTTCGGACATGGTCGTTCCTTTCTCGCAGGTTGGCGTCAGTGAGTCAGCGAGAGGGGCTGGGGTGCGCCGAATTCGCGAGATCGCGGAGGCGAAGCGTACCTTGGGTACGCGAGCCTCCGAGATCCCGCGAAGGCGGCGTGCACCGGCCCCTCGCAGCGTCGAGCCTTTCCGTCGGCCGTTAGGCCGATGGAACTTAGAGGCTGACCTCCTCGGAAACGTCCAGCAGCATGCAGTCGATGAGCGAACCGGCCGTGCGCGACTCCAAGCCCTCGGGCATGATGGCCATGCAGTTGCTGCGCTGGATGACGCCGAACAGGCCCGAGCTCTGGTTCTTCGCCGGCGCCACCACGTACTCGCCCGCATCGTCCTTGTACAACGTGGAGCGCAGGAAGATGCGGCGCGGATCGTTCTTCTTCACGTCGCGCGAGAGCTTCGCCTTCACCACGGGACGCGTGAAATGGCGGTAACCCTGCATCTTGCGCAGCGCGGGGCGGATGATCATCTCGAAGCCCACGTAGGCAGCCGCCGGGTTGCCGGGCAGGCCGAACACGGGCGTGCCCCGCACCACACCGAACGTCTGCGCCTTGCCGGGACGCATGTTCACCATGGTCATGAGCAGCTCGCCCAACTCTTCCACCACGGGCTTGATGAAGTCGAAGTCGCCGTTGGAGGCGCCGCCGCTCGTCACCACGAAGTCGTACTCGCAGGCCGCAGCGGACACGGCGGCCGCGAGGGCCTCCAGCGTGTCCTCCACGATGGGAAGGATCGTGGGTGCGGCGCCCGCGGCCTGGGCGCACGCGGCCAGCGCGTAGCTGTTCGAGTTGCGGATCTTGCCGGGCGTGGGGACCTCGGTGGGGTCCACCAGCTCGCTGCCGATGGAGATGATGGCCACGCGCGGGCGTCGGTGCGTGGGCACCTCCACCACGCCGCAGCCCGCCAGGAACCCGACGCCGGCCGAGCCGATGACCTCGCCGGCCTCCACCACAACCTCGCCGGCCTTGGCCTCCTCGCCCGCCTCGCGCACGTTGTTACGCTCCTTCACGGGGGCGGTGAACGCCACGCAGCTTCCCGGCTTGCCGTCACCGGTCACCACGTCCACGATCTCGTACTTCACCACGGCGTCGGCGTCGTCGGGAACCGGCGCGCCCGTCATGATGCGCACGCACTGGCCCTCCCCGATGGAGCCCTCGTACACGTCGCCGGCCGCAACCTCCGCGATGACGTCCATCTCCACCGGCGCCTCGGCGCTCGCGGCAGCCAGCTCGGCCGCGTGAACCGCGAAACCGTCCATGGCCGAATGCGCGAACGGGGCGATGTCGATGTCGCTGCGCAGGTCCTCGGCTGCCACGCGGCCCACCGCCTCCAGCACCGGCACCGTCTCCTGCGGCAACGGCTCCACGTTCGCGAGCACGAGTTCGCGGGCCTCTTCGAGCGAGATCATTTCCTTCATCGGTTCGTCCCCTTCCTGAAAAAGCGCGCCCCGCCCCGCCGTCTTCGCCGACGCGGGCCGTTGCGCACCTTCGATATACCATGCCGACTATTATAGCGCTGAAAGTATAGTTGCGGACGGCGACTTTGCCGCCCCCGTGCGCGCCGCTCTTCGATTTCGCCGTGCCCTCCGCCCGTACCGACCTTCGACTTCGCCGAGCCCTCCTCCCCTTGCCGCATTTCCCCCGCTTCCTCGCCTGCGCCCACCGAAGCCAGTCGGCACCTCGCAAGCGCCGTTATAATAGGAAGGGAATCGACCGAAAGGAATCCCTATGACCGACGCCGAAGCCAAGCCCTCCCTCTACCGCAACGTTCGCATCCACCCGAGCGCGCGCCTCTCCCCCGCCGCCGGCATCGTGGGCGACGTGGCCATCGGCCGCGACTCCTGCGTGCTGGCCGGTGCCCAGATCCGCGCCGACGACGCACCCGTCATCATCGGCGACGAGGTGAACATCCAGGAGAACGCCGTCATCCACGTGGACCGCGATCATCCCGCCATCCTCCACGACCACTGCACCATAGGGCACGGCGCCATCATACACGGCTGCGAGATAGGGCCGAACGCGCTCGTAGGTATGGGCGCCATCGTCATGAACGGGGCGAAGGTGGGCGCGAATTGCGTGGTGGCCGCCGGCGCGCTGGTATCCGAGGGCAAAGAGCTTCCCGACGGCAGCCTGGTTATGGGCATGCCCGCGCGCGTGAACCGCACGCTGTCGGATGAGGAAATCGCGCGCTTGTGCACCGCGGCGGGCGACGAGTACCTGGCCGTGGGCGCCCGCATGCTCGAGGAAGGCCTGCTGCACAACCCCGAGCCGGACGCGGACGCACACCTGGGCTTCTAGGAAACGCCGAAGCTCCGTCATAGGCCGTTTCGCAGGGCAAGCACCCTGCGCTTGCCGCCTCCTGCGGAACAATCCCGCTGCCGGCAAGGGCAGAAACCCTTGCCTTGGAGGCATCCGTCACCGTTGCGTCAATCAGCGCTTCTCTGGGCGCTCATCGAGCAGCGAGCAGCCGCTCGGCATAGGCCGGCACCGCCTGCTCGAGCGGGGCGAGCGTCTTGTCCTCGCCTTCCGGCAGTTCGTTGATCAGCGCGAGGAAGCGGTCCGACTCGAAACCCGGACCCTTCGCGAGCACCTCGTACACGTCGCCTTCGAAGCAGTTCGCGATGCCCGTGGGCGCGAAGCCGTTGCGCAGGTAGAAGTCGCGGCGCCTTTGCCGCTGGACAACGTTCGGGGCGCCCTCGATCACGGGCTCGATGTCGAGCGCGATGGTCTTGCCGGAGCAGCGCCGCTCGATGTCGGCGAGCATGCGCGCGCCGTAGCCCTTCGAGCGAACCCCCTCGCCAACGGCGAGGAAGAGCACGTACGCCAGCCTCGCGTCCTCTATCATGAAGGCGAATCCGCAGAACAGCCCTTCGTCGCGATAGGCGAGCAGCGACACTTCCTCGCGCTGGGCCTGCGTGGTAAGAAACGAGAACGGCGGGCGCTCATACGGTGGGAACGCGGCTTCCAGCAACCGCTCCACCTCTTGCGCATCCTCGGTTCCCGCCGTGACGGCACGTGCTTCCAACATTGGACGAACCCCCTGGTAGAATCCCCTTTTTCTTCTGTCACCTGCAAAGCGGGCGGCCCGCCGTTCCCCACGGCGGGCCGCCCGCACAGTGCGCAACCGGTTTAGCGCTTGATGTTGTAGAACGCGCTCATGCCGGCGTAGACGGCGGCGGAGTCCAGCTCCTCCTCGATGCGGAGCAGCTGGTTGTACTTCGCCACGCGGTCGGAGCGGCAGGGCGCGCCCGTCTTGATCTGGCCGGTGTTGCACGCCACGGACAAATCGGCGATGGTGGTGTCCTCGGTCTCGCCGGAGCGGTGGCTCATGACGCAGGCGTAGCCGGCCTGCTTCGCCATCTCGATGGCCTCCAGCGTCTCGGTGAGGCTGCCGATCTGGTTCACCTTGATGAGGATGGCGTTCGCGCAGCCCATCTCGATGCCCTTGGCCAGTCGCTTGGAGTTCGTGACGAACAGGTCGTCGCCCACCAGCTGCACGCGGTCGCCGATGCGCTCGGTGAGCGCCTTCCAGCCGTCCCAGTCCTCCTCGGCCATGCCGTCCTCGATGGAGATGATGGGGTACTTGTTCACCAGGGCCTCCCAGTAGTCCACCATCTCGGCGCTCGTGAGCTCGCGGCCCTCGCCGGCCAGCACGTACTTCTGCTTGTCGGCGTCGTAGAACTCGGTCGAGGCCGGATCCATGGCGAACATGATGTCCACGCCGGGCTTGTAGCCGGCGGCCTCGCACGCCTTCGTCACGTACTCGAGCGGCTCCTCGTTCGTCTTGAAGTTGGGGGCGAAACCGCCCTCGTCGCCCACGCCGCCGCCCAGGCCCGCGTCGTGCAGCACCTTTTTCAGCGTGTGGTAGATCTCGGCGCACCAGCGCAGGGCCTCGGCGAAGCTGTCCGCGCCCACCGGCATGATCATGAACTCCTGGAAGTCCACGTTGTTGTCGGCGTGCACGCCGCCGTTGAGGATGTTCATCATGGGCGTGGGCAGAAGGTGCGCGTTCGCGCCGCCCACGTACTTGTACAGCGGCAGCTCGGCCGACTCGGCCGCAGCCTTCGCGCAGGCCAGCGAGGCGCCCAGGATGGCGTTCGCGCCCAGGGCGCCCTTGTTGTCGGTGCCGTCCACCTCGAGCATGATATCGTCGATGGTGCGCTGGTCGTCGGCCTCCAGGCCGATGAGCGCTTCGGCGATCTCCTCGTTCACGTGGGCCACCGCGTCGAGCGTGCCCTTGCCGAGGTAGCGGCCCTTGTCGCAGTCGCGCAGCTCCACGGCCTCGAACGCGCCGGTCGAAGCGCCCGACGGCACGGCGGCGCGGCCGAACGCCCCGTCCTCCAGCACGACCTCCACCTCCACGGTCGGGTTGCCGCGCGAGTCCAGGATCTCGCGACCGAACACATCGATGATGACGCTCATGAATGCCTCCTCGTAGTCTGTCCAATCCGCTTCGCCGGACCGTTCCGCCGAAGCGTGACCTTCCCGGCAATCATAGCACGTCGGAAGCGCAATCCCCCATTCTGCGAGCGTTTCCCACAACCATGAAGGCGAACGGTAAAGCTGGCCGGCGCGATCGAGGGTGCCCGGACAAGCATTGGCGGCGAAGTGTTTTCCGCAACCCCAACTCGGCCAAGCTCACCAACGTCGCGCCGATCGCATTCGCACGGTTGCGGCACGCTTCGGTGAACCCGGACTTCGAGAACAGGAACAAGAGGCGCTTTTCCGCGGGAATCAGCTGGATACGGTGCTTTATGAAGTTACGATTTGTCAAATTACGAACTTATTACTTCTGCGCTCCGCGTCGCGTTAGAAGCGGAACTCGGACGCCCAGTCGAAATCGGCGGAGGCTTCCGCGCTTGCGGGCCAGTGGGCGCACCAGGCGGGGACGATGGGGCGCTCGATGCGGTCGATGCTGGGGGTGTAGGGCTTGAGGTCGAGCACGGGGGTGCCGTCAGCGGCGTCGAGGTAGGGCGTCTCCACAATACCGGCGTCCACGTCCACGACGGCCAGCTCGATGGCCGTGAGGGCCAGCGGGTTGGGCCGCAGCGGGCTCCGCGTGGCGAATATGCCCAGGTCGTGGTCGAGACGCGTGTAGGGGCGCCCCGCATCGGTGAGCGCGCGCAGCTCGGGGTCGTCAACCTCGTGCGCCCACCAGATGGCGACGGCGTGGCCGAAGCCCTCGAGGCCGCGCAGGCCGTCTCGGTACGCCGGGTCGATGCGCAGCTGCGCAGGCCCCTCCCCTCCCCCGCTCACGACGCCGACGGGATGAACGAAAAACGTTTGCATGGATTGCTCCTCTCGCGATAGCCGCCCCTTCGGCGGCACATGATGAGGAGCATAGGGGCTGACATCGTGGGAGGGTCAAGCGGTCTTCTGGACGGGAACCAAAAACTCAGTAAGGTAGTCCTGCGGGTCTTCCGCGTTCCACGGGCCGCGATGGGCCACCTCGCGCGTGGGGCCGGCCATGCGCAGCGCGGGATGATCCTCCAGCCACCGCGCGAACGACGCATACACGGGCGCGATGTTCTCGTAGGGGCCGTACACCTTGATGCTCGCGGCAAGCGGCAGCGCGGCGCTGCGGTAGAAGCGCAGCGGCCCGTCGTCTTCGCCGTGCGCATCGGTGGCCACGGCCACCTCCACCGTGACGGGCGATGGGGCACCGCAGGGCGCGCCGCCTGCGGCGATCGCGTCCCCTGCACCGCCTGCAGCGTCGCCGCCCGCATCGGCCGCCGCCCCCTCGTCGCAGAACTCGCAGTACTCCGTGTAAGGTTCGGATGGCGCAATCTTCCGCTCTCTCATGAATGCGCCCAGCCGCTCCCAAGCCCGCCGTTCCTCGCCGTAGCCCGCCAACTCCATGCGCAGAGCCACCACCTGGTAGGAGGGAATCGACACGAGCGTCACCTCGCAGCTTATGGCCGCCCCGCCGGCCTCCACGTCCTGCCGGAAACGGAGCAGGTCGGCAAGCCGGCGCTGCTCGCACCCGATGCCTTCCTCGAGCTCACGCGCGCGATCGTCCAGGGCGCGGGCCAGCTCCCTGTCGTCCGCATGCGCCAGCCGCCCGATTTCCCGGATGGGGAATCCCAGATCGCGCAGGACGGTGATGCGGTTCGCCTCCGCCAGCTGGGACACGGCGTAGCGGCGGTACCCCGTCTGGGCGTCCTGCTCGACGGGCTTGAGCAGACCCACCTGGTCGTAGTGGCGCAGCATGCGCACCGATATGCGCGAGAGCCGGGAGAACTCGCCTATCTGCAGCACGGGGAAACCTCCTTGGGACCGGTCGGCAGACGCAGCATAGCATGAAAGGTCGCGCGGCGGCCTCACGCCCCCAGCGGATGCTCGGAGCCGTCGGCGGCCAGGTCCTCCCGCTCGCGCGCCAGGTAGTCGATGAGCTCCTGCTGGGAGTGCACGGCGAGCTTGCGATAGATGCTGCGCACATGCGTCTTCACCGTGTCGGGCGACACGGACAGCGCCTCGCACACGGCGCGGCGCGACTTGCCCTCGGCCAGCAGCAGCATGACCTCGCTCTCGCGCTGCGTGACCGCACGCTCGGTGGCCACGAACTTCACCACCCCCGCCATGTCGCCCGCCGCCAGGCTGCTCTCGCCGGGACGCACGGTGCCCCAGCCGTACTTGAGGTTGCTGCCGCTGGACAGGAACAGGGCCGCCGCCAGCACGAGGCACGCCACGCAGCTGGCGAGCAGCGCGGCATCGGGCGACATCTCGGCGCCCAAAAAGCCCAAGGCCAGCCCTGCGCCAACCACCACGCCGCAGAACAGCGCGGCACCCGGACAGCTGGCGATCCAGGTGGCGGGCAGCCCCATGTTTTTCATGAGGCAGGCGCCCAAGCTCCACAGCACCAGGTCGAGGTAGCAGAACCCGGCAGCCAGCACCGCGCTGCCCACCGCCGTCGCATCGGGCAGCAGCGCAAGCAGAACGAAGCCGAGGGCCACGAACGGGAAAGCCACCTTGTACACCAGCCGGTTGAAGTCGAGACGCAGGAACACGAGCGTGCCGAACAGCAGAGCCACCGCCGCAAGCTGCCCCGCCGAGCACAGCGCCGTGCTCCCGAACGAGGAGGACCATGCCACGGCCTCCGCGCCGCCCGCCCCGTCAAAGACGGCGGCCACCCCGGCGCCGTCGCCGCCTAACGCGAACATCCCCGCGAACAGCACGCCGGCGGCCAGACCCTGCACGCACGACGTGGCAGCGAACTTCGCGGGAAACGGCAGCGGCACGTCGCGCCCATGCCCGTAGTAACGCGCCCGGGGGAAGCCGCCCACCACGGAGCGCAGCAGCGCGGCGCCCGCGAACGGCAGCACGAGGGGCGCTGCCAGCAGGGGAAGGTCGCCCGATCCGGATACCCGGCCCGCCACCGCCAGCATCGCGAGCACGGCTGCCGTCGCCACGGTGGCCAGCATGCCCTGGTACAACGTCTGCTGCGTTCCTATCCAGCCGAACACGCGATCGACCTCCACGCGGAACAGCACGCATCCCACGCCCATGACCAGGCTCGCCAGCAAGTACAGCGCGCCCCGCGCAGCCGTCGGCAGCCCGGTGTCGAGCGCCCACACCAGATGAAGGGCCGCCGCGAGCGTCATAAGCGACGCCAATGCCACAGTCCACGAGGGCGCGCTCGGCACCTTGCGGGTCCGCTTGAACCACTCGGCTATGACCGCGCTCGCCGCCGCCATGCACGCGAGCGGCCCCAGCCATGCCGGCAGGAGCATCTCGCCGCCTCCCGGCCCCCATGCCCCGAGCGCGACGGCCGGCCCGGTACAGCAGGCTATGAGCCAAACCATGTAGCTTGCCATGGCCAGCGCGATGCGGGCGTTTCCCGCCGCGGCGTGGCCGAGCTCCGCGCGCACGCGCTCGCGGTCGCCCGGCTCGTTGAACAGGTGGCGAACGTGGCTTCCCTTCATGGGCCCTCCCCTTTGTCCCTCGCACAAGCATACCGCGTCGCGCCTCACCCCGCAGGGTGAAAACGCACGATTCGGCTTTTTCCCTGCGATGGGCGAAGCGGAGCGCACGCCACGCGTGCTAGGGTGCGGGCAACGCACGGTGCGGAGGGCGCCGGGCAGGGAGCGGGCGCGCTGGACGCGTTCCGCCGGAGGGAAGGGGTTTCACATGGAGAACGAGAAGACGAGCATGGATCGCCGCAGCTTCCTCAAGGGCGCATTCGCCACGGGCGCCGTGGCTACCGCCGCCGTCACGGGCGTGGGGACGCTCGCCGGCTGCGCTGCGCAGCCGAAGGAGGGCAAGGCGGGCACGTCGGCCTCAGACGGCAAGGCCGCGGGCGGCACCTACGATTTCGAGACGGCGCCCGATCCCATCGCCGAGGTCGACATCAAGGAGACGGTGGACGCCGACGTCGTGGTCATCGGCGCCGGGTTCTCCGGCCTGTGCTGCGCGCTCGCAGCCGCCGAGAACGGTGCGAACGTGGTCATGCTCGAGCGCATGGACCACGTCATCGGGCGCGGCGGCTCCATCTACGCCATGAACTCGAAGCTGACGAAGGAGAAGGGCTACGAGTGCTCCGTCGAGGAAGTGGCCCAGCGCTACAAGCGCATGATGGGCTACCACTCCTACCGCGTGGACGGCCGCAAGTGGATGCTGCACTTCAACCGCTCGGGCGAGGCCATGGACTGGCTCATCGACCGCATGACCACGGCCAGCTCCGTGGGCGGCGACGACCTGACCCCCGTCATGGAGCACTGGTACGAGGATCCCGAGAACATCAACGGCGAGTTCCCCGGCACGCACGAGTTCCTCGACGGGCCCAACGGCAAGGGCCCCGACGACAACCCGCAGCAGGACGTGTGCGCGAACATGGCGCTGTACTGCGAGAAAGCCGGAGTGGACATCCACTACGAGACCGAGGCGCAGCAGCTCGCGTTGGACGGCGACAAGGTAGTGGGCGTCGTGGCGAAGGGCAAGGACGGCTACGTGCGGTTCAACGGAAAGAACGGCGTGGTCATCGCCACGGGCGACTTCGGCCAGGACAAGGACATGCTGGAGAAGTTCATTCCCTGGGCGGCGCACCAGACCGAGTTCGGCGGCATCTGGAACGGTTCGGGCCACAAGATGGCGTACTGGGCCGGCGCCGCCGTCGACAAGAGCGAGACGCCCGCGCCCATGATCTTCTGCTTCCAGTGGCGCTCCATCACGCGCCAGGTGCGCGCGTTCCAGGGCCTCATGGTGAACGAGGACGGCCGCCGCTACGACAACGAGGACAACGTCATCTCGCACGGCGGCCTGGCGCTCATGCACCAGAAGGGCAACCACGCGTTCGCCATCTGGGACGACGACTACGCGAACGAGCCGGGCTGGCAGAACCACCGCTACGTGGACGGCCCGAAGGTGTTCGACACGCCCGACGACGTGCGCGCCTACTGGCAGACCGTGGTGGACGGCCCGGGAACCATCAACATGAACGGCTCGGGCGACATCCCGGTGAAGATGATCAAGGCCGACACCGTGGAGGAGCTGGTGGAGAAGCTGGGCCTGCCGGAGGACGAGACGCTCAAGACCATCGAGGCGTACAACGGCTACTGCGACGCAGGCGTCGACGAGGAGTTCGGCAAGCGCAAAGAGCTGCTGCTGCCCATTAAGAAGGGCCCGTTCTACGGCATAGAGTGCACGCCGTGGTTCCTGTCCACCACCGGCGGCATCCGCTGCAACGAGGACCTGCAGGTCATGAACGCCGACGACGAGGTCATCGACGGGTTGTACTGCCTGGGCTCCACGGTGGGCGACATGTACACGAACTGCTACTCCACGCACTTCCCCGGCCATAACCTGGGCGGCACGTGCCTCACGTTCGGCTACGTGACCGGCCGCAAGCTGGCCGGCGCCGAGTAGGCCGGCCCGGCAACGGCCCGGACGCCATCTCCCTCCCGGCGGCCGGGCCGCAACTTTCAAAAAAAGCGGCGACCGCTGTGCGGCCGCCGCTTTTTGCCGGGCAGGCGAAGGGCGATAGCGAAGGGCGATAGGCTGGCCGGCGGCGCCCCTTCCGGGCAAGGCCCGTCCGCAAGAACCTTACAGCAGCACGGCGACGGCGATGCACAGCGCGAGGCCGGCGGCGAGCACGGCCAGGCTGCGGCCCGCAAGGCGACGGTCATGCAGGGAGGTGCGATGCGGCTGGGCCCCGTAGCAGCGGGCGTCCATGGCCACGGCCAACGCGTCGGCACGGCGGAACAGGCCCACGAAAAGGGGGATGAGCACGGTCTGCCACGCACGCAGGCGCTCCCACAGGCCGCCCTCGGAAAACGACGCGCCGCGCGCCTGCTGCGCGTCGTGCACGCGCCCGAACTCCTCGGCCGTGACGGGGATGAAGCGCAGCGCCAGCGAGAACACCATGGCGATGTCGTCCACCGGCACGCGCAGCCGCCGCAGCGGGCGCAGGAAGTCGGCGAGCGCGTCCGTGAGCGCGGTGGACGTGGTGGTGTACGTGACCACGAGGCTGGCCGTGACCAGCAGCACGATGCGCACCGCGAAGAAGCATCCGCGCGCGAGGCCTGCGGGCACGAGGCCGAACGACCCAACGAGCGCCACCGGCGGCAGACTGCCGAAGAGCCCCGGCTCCTGCCCCATCAAGGGCGGCGCCGCCCCCGGAGCGGCCTGGCCCACATCGAAGGCGAACCCGTTGAACACGACCGCGAACGCCGCGAGCACGTACACGGGCACGAGCAGCGCGAAGAACCGCCGCAGGGGAATGCGCGACGAAACCGCCGCCGCCGCGAACAGCGCGCCGCACAGCACCAGCCCCGACCACGTGTCCACGAGGAACAACGTGACCGAGTACATCGCGAGCAGCACGATCTTCACGCGCGCATCGCACGCGTGGATCGGCGAGGTTCCGGGGATGTAGGAGCTGACGTTGATGCGCATGCTGGCAGTATGCCACAAGTGCCGGCCGCCCGCCGCGCATGGGGTGACAATTCCGCGCGTTCAGCGGAAGGCGCCGTCAGCGACCGCGCCGCGCCTCCGCGGACTCGCCGCTCCCGCGCCCGTGGGACCCGCTATCCTCCCGATAGAGCGCGAGCAGCGCCAAGCCAACCAGCGAGCACGCCCCCACCAGGAGGAACGCTCCGCGGAACCCTTCGTCGAGCGTGCTCTGGAACGCGTCCTCGATAGTCCCCGCCCGCTCGTCGATGGCGGCAAGGTACTGGTCCTCGGCGGCATCGACCGCCTCGGACGGCATCCCGGCGGCCGTCGCCTCTTGCTCTATCTCGGTCTTCGCCAACGTCTTCACGTTACCGACGATCGTCGTCACGTCCGAATTCTCCATCAGCTGCTGCAGGTCGGGAGGCAGTCCCGCGCCCCCGCCCTCCCCGCTTGCCAGCTGCGCCATCGAAGGCCCGTTCGGCATGTCGGGCAGCACGCCCATGATGCGATCGGGCACGGCCATGCCCGCATGCGCGATGAACGCCACCAGCACGGCCGGGGCCACCGCCGTCCCCACCGAGCGCACGAGCGACAACGTTGCCAGCGCCGAGTTCGACTCGCTCTCCTTCGTCTTCGCCAGCATCATGTAGTTGAGCGGCGTGCCGATGGTGAAGCCCATCCCGATGCCGATGGCCACCAGGCTGACGATCAGCGTCGCCAGGTTCGCGAACCGCGTGGCCACGAGCGCCAGGAACAGCGCGCCGGCGGCCGAGGCGGCAAGCCCGAAGGCCAGCACGGCCTTCACGCCGAACCGATCGATGAGCTTGCCCGATACCGGGGCCCCCACGCCCGCGAACGCCGCGAGGACGATCACCACGTAGCCGCCGCTGCCCGAGGGCAGCTTCAGCACGTTCTCCGCGAACTGCGGGATGAAGATGATCCCCATCAGGATAACGCCCGTAATCACCGACAGCACGAGCGTGACGAGGATATCGCGGTTCCGGAAGTACGACAGGTTCAGCACCGGGTCGGCCGCCCGCCGCTCGATGAGCACGAACAGCGGCAGCAGCACGACGAAGGCCAGCAGGAACGGCCACACGTCCGTCGACGCGAGGGAAGTGCCCACGTTGAAGAAATCGAGGTTCTTCAGGCCGTACAGGAGCGACAGCACCATCGTCACGAGCACCGCGATACCCAAGCCGTCGATGGGCTTCACCTCCTCGGCGCGCGTGTTCGGCAGCACGAACACCCCTGCTGCCACGATGGCCGCGCAGATGGGCACGTTCACGTAGAAGATGAACTGCCAGTTCGTCTGGCCAAACAGCGAGAGTATCAGGCTGCCGGCCGATGCGCCGAAGATGTTGGCGATGCCGTAGACGCCGCCCACCAGGCCCAGCGCCAACCCGCGCTTCTCGGGAGGGAACGTGGTGCCGAACTCGGCGGTGGCCACCGGCACGATGCCGCCTCCGCCGATCGCCTGCACGGCTCGCGCGCCCAAGAGCATCCAGAAGCTTCCCACGTCCTGCGCGAGGCCGCACAAAAGCGATCCCGCGCCGAACAGCGCGATGCTGACCAGGTAGATGCGCTTTCGTCCCGAGCGGTCTGCCAGCTTGCCCATCACCGGGATGGCCGCCGCGTACGCCAGCGTGTAGATGGTGATGATCCACACGCTCATCTGGTCGGTGATGCCGAGGTCGCCTTGGATGACGGTACGCGCGGGCGTGACGATGCCGGTGTCGAGCGCGCCGATGAACAGGCCCAGCAGGTACACGGCGGCGATGAGGACGAATCCCTTGCCATGCCCGGCCCGGACGGTCCGGCTTGGGGAGGGAGATGCGGCGGAAGAACCCATGGAACTGCCTTTCAGACGGCGCGGCCGAGCGGATGGAAAAGAGAAGCCCGCAGCTCATGCTACGGGCTTCGGAGGGGCAGGAGGGCGCGTGACCGTTACATGCGCTCCTTCATGTTCTCGGCACCCTGCTTGATGTTGTCCTTCGCGTCGGACGCGGCCTCCTTGATGGCCTCGCCGGCCTTGCCGAGCGAATCCTTGACGGAGTCCATGAAGCCCTCGGACTTCTGGTCCTTGCGGTTCTCGTGCTGCTGTGCGCGCATGGCGGCGTCGGTGCTGCCCGTCTGCTGGGCCACCTGATGCTCGCGGTCGGCGGCGGCGTCCTCGGCGCGGCGCTCGTTTACGCCCGCCTTCGCCTCGTGGAACGCGTCCTTCACGTTGTTCTTCACGTCGTGGGCCATGTCCTTTGCGCCGTTCTTCATATCGACGGACGCGTCGCCCGTCTTGTAAGCCTGATCGACCATTTCTGCTCCTTTCGGGAAGGTTCTGTGTCATCCCCATTCTAGGGATGGGGTGCCCGGCGTCGGCTTCTGGGGGAAAACGGCGCCGCAACGGTTCGCGCACAGGGAGCGCAGGATGCACCAGGCGAACCGGAACGGGCGCCCTTCGCGACGCCTGCGTCGCACCGGCGCGCCCGTTGCACTGCCGGGAACGGCTAGTCGCGCTCGGACGCGTCGTTGGCCAGGCGCTCCGTCTCGCCTTCCGCCTCGTCGAAGTCGAACGCGGTGGCGGCGGCCTCCACGGACTCCTTCTCGTTGCCGTCGCCGTCGACGGCCTCGACGTACTCCTCGGCCTCCTGTTTGACGGCACGCTCGATGCGCTCGAGGTCGTCGGCCGCCTCGCGGTTCAGCTCGTCCGCTTCGTCCGCGTCGATGCGGATATCCTCTTTCGTCGTGGTCTCGGCCATGGTTCGGCTCCTTTCGTCGGGAATCCCGCCAGGGGAAGGTAAGCTGTCCAGCCTATTGTAGCCACCGCCCCGACAGGACCGGTTTCCGCACGCTGACGAACGTGCAACGCTTGGATTCGGGACCGGAGACGGCGTCCGACGCGTCGGCAGGGCGGCGGCGCGACGCTACCGCGACGTACCAGCAGGGCGGCGAGCCCGTCACTTCCGCGACGCGTTGTGGCGCACGTTGCCGAACAGGTCGATTACGGTATCCCGCACGTGCTCGATGAGCACGGGTATCTCGCGACGCACTTCGACCGCGGCCTGCTGGGAGTGGTGCGCCACCTCGCCGGCGAGTCCCTGCGCATGGTCTCCCACGTCGCCGAAAGCGTCCTGCGCGTGCTGCTGCAGCTCGCCCGCCATGTCCTTCATGTGCCATGCCACGTTCATCTTGCCGTCGGTTGCAGGCTTCCCGTCTGCGGGTCCACGGTCTTCCATTGGAGCCTCTTTCCTAGCTGCGGATTGCCGGCGGGCCGCGCCGCGCGCCCGCTCCCCTTTATGGTAGTCCAGCGTGCGGAACCGCCGCGCAACCGCGGGAAAACGCGTTCTTGACGCATTGGTGGCGGCACTGGCCGAGCTTTGGCATACGCAAAACGGGAGCCCGTGGGCTCCCGTTCGGATGCAGTGCTTATGCGCAGGTCGGGGAAAGGCTACTCGGCCTTCTCCTTCTCCACGGCCTCGGCCTCGGCGGCCTCCGCGTTCTCGGCGGCGGCTTCCTCGGCCTGGTCGGCGGCCTCGACGGCAGCCTCCTCGGCCTTGGCCTCCTCGGCCTCCACCTTGGTCTCCTCGGCCTTGGCCTCGTCGTCGGCCTTCTCGACCTTCTTCGGGGCGGCCTTCTTCGCAGCCTTCTTGGCAGCGGGCTTGGTCTCGTCCTTCTTCGCCTTCACCGGCTCGGTCACCAGCTCCATGATAACCATGGGGGCGTCGTCGCCCTTGCGGGGACCCAGCTTCATGATGCGGGTGTAGCCGCCCTGGCGGTCCTGGAACATGCCCTGCGCGACCTTCTCGAAGATCTCGCGCACGAGCTCCTTGTCGCCCAGCGCCGCGATGGCGAGGCGGCGGGAGTGCAGGTCGCCCTTCTTCGCCCACGTGATGATCTTGTCAACGTCGGGACGGATCTCCTTGGCGCGCGAGTCGATCGTCTTGATGCGGTCGTTCGCCAGCAGCGCGCACACCAGGCTCTTCTTCATGGCCTTGGTATGGCTGGTGTCGGTGCCCAGCTTGCGCCCCTTCTTGTAGTGTCTCATGATCTCGTATCTCCTAAAGCTTCAAATTGAGGTCCATGGAAATGAGCTTGTCCTTCACTTCCTCGATGGACTTCGCACCAAAGTTCCTAATGTTCAGCAAGTCGTTTTCGGAGAACTCGACGAGCTGGCGGACGGAATGGATGCCGGCGCGCTTCAGGCAGTTGTAGGAGCGGACGGAAAGGTCCAGGTCCTCGATCTGCTTGTCCAGCTCGGCATTGGACTCCTGCCCCTCGGGCGCGAAGATGGAAGGAACCTCGCCTTCCTCCTCGTCCACGATGTCGGACAGGCCCAAAAACGCCCCCATGTACTGGTTGATGATGTTGGCGGCACGGCACACGGCCTCGGAGGGCGCGATGGAGCCGTCGGTCTCAACCTCCAGCACGAGCTTGTCGTAGTCGGTGCGCTGACCCACACGGGTGTCGGTGACGTTCAGCGTGCACCGGCGGACCGGCGAGAACAACGAGTCAACGTGGATGACGCCGATGGGGTCCTCGGTGCGCTTGTTGCGCTCCGCGGACACGTAGCCGCGACCCACCCCGATGCGGATCGTCATGTCCAGCTGGCCGCCGTCGGCAACCGTGGCAATGACGTGCTCGGGGTTCACCAGCGTGAACTCGGTGGGGATGTCCAGGTCGGCACCCGTCACCGTGCAGGGGCCCTCGGCGGACACATGGGCCGTGGCCTCCTCGATATCCTCGTTGAGTGCCGAGAACACGAGGCCCTTCACGTTCAAGACGATGTCCGTGATGTCCTCGATGACGCCCTCGGCCGTCGTGAACTCATGCTGCACGCCCTCGATCTGGATGGCGGTGGCTTTCGCCCCGTCCAGCGACGAGAGCAGCACGCGGCGCATGCAGTTGCCCAAGGTGTAGCCGTAGCCACGCTCGAGCGGTTCCACGACGAAACGCGCGACAGTTTCGTTGACTTCTTCCGTTGTTACCGTAGGCCTCATGAACTCTGTCATGTTGTGTAAGCCTCCTTACTATGCCGCGATTATTTCGAGTAAAGTTCGACGATGAGCTGTTCGCGAATGTCCAGATCGATTTGATCGCGTTGCGGGAGAGCAAGCACGTTGCCTTGCAGTTTCTCGATGTCGACCTCGAGCCAGGCCGGCACCTGCACGCGCTCGTTGGAGATGAGCGCGCTCTTGATGACCAGCAGGTCCTTGGCCTTGGGGGCCACGGCCACCAGGTCGCCCGCCTTCACGCGGAACGACGGGATGTCCACGCGGCGGCCGTTCACGGTGATGTGGCCGTGACGCACCTGCTGACGGGCCTCGGCGCGCGACTTCGCGAAGCCAAGGCGGTACACCACGTTGTCCAAGCGGCTCTCGAGGATGCGCAGCAGGTTCTCGCCCGTGACGCCCTGCTGGCGGCCGGCGATCTCGTAGTAGTGATGGAACTGCTTCTCCAGAACGCCGTAGATGCGCTTGGTCTTCTGCTTCTCACGCAGCTGCAGACGGTATTCGCTTTCCTTGATGCGCTTCTTGCCGGCCTCGCCGGGCGCGTAGTTGCGGCGCTCGATCGCGCACTTGTCCGTGTAGCAGCGGTCGCCCTTCAGGAAGAGCTTCGCACCTTCACGACGGCACAAACGGCAGTCCGCTCCAGTATAACGAGCCATAATACTTCGATCCTTTCAGTTACACGCGACGACGCTTGCGCGGACGGCAACCGTTGTGCGGAATGGGTGTGCAATCCTGAATGCTGGAGACTTCCAGGCCGGCGGCCTGCAGCGAGCGGATGGCCGTCTCGCGACCCGAACCCGGGCCCTTGACGAACACCGCCACCTTGCGCAGGCCATGCTCCATGGCCGTCTTCGCGGCGGCCTCGGCGGCCATCTGCGCGGCGAACGGCGTGGACTTGCGGGAGCCCTTGAAGCCAACCGTGCCGGCGGACTGCCAGGAGATCACATTGCCCTGGGGATCGGTGATGCTCACAATGGTGTTGTTGAACGTAGACTTGATGTGCGCGGCGCCCACAGCGATGTTCTTACGCTCGGAACGCTTGATGCGCGTGCGCACGTTTTTCTTTGCTGCCACTTAAGCTACCTCACTTCTTCTTTCCGCCGATTTGCTTACGAGGACCCTTGCGGGTACGCGCGTTCGTGTGCGTGCGCTGTCCGCGAACGGGCAGGCCGCGACGATGGCGCAGGCCACGATAGCAACCGATCTCCATGAGGCGCTTGACGTTCTGGGAAACCTCGCGGTGCAGGTCGCCCTCCACCTTGATGTTCTCCTGGATGTAGTCGCGCAGCTTGGTCAGATCGTCCTCCGTGAGGTCCTTGATGCGGACGTCGGGATCCACGCCGGTTTCGGCGAGGATCTTTTTGGAGGTGGTCAGACCGATGCCGTAGATGTAGGTCAAGCCGATTTCAACGCGCTTGTCGCGAGGAAGGTCGACACCAACAAGACGAGCCATAGATGATTCTCCTCTTTCCTAGCCCTGACGCTGCTTGTGGCGCGGGTTCTCGCAGATGACGAGCACCTTGCCATGGCGTCGGATGATCTTGCATTTGTCGCACATTTTCTTGACCGAAGGACGTACCTTCATAATCAATTCCTTTCGGTTTATGTGTACCTTAATCTATACATACGCCCAGCCGCAGGCGGTTGTTTTCGTGCTTGCCGTGTGCCGCATGGCACACAAAATGCGCACACCTGGTTCACAGGCCGTGCAGATTCGCGCGCTTACTTGAAGCGGTACGTGATGCGCCCGCGGTTCAAGTCGTAGACGGACAGTTCCACCGTCACCTTGTCCCCCGGGAGGATCTTGATGTAGTGCATACGCATCTTGCCGGAGATATGGGCCAATATCTTGTGGCCATTTTCGAGCTCCACCCTAAACATAGCGTTCGGCAACGCCTCCAGGACGGTCCCCTCGAGCTCGATAACATCTTCTTTGGTCAAAAGTGCTCCTTCAAGCAAATCGTCACTAAACAGCAACCATAGATGATACCAAAAGTTTCGGGGAAAGGGAGAAGAAAAATAAACGAGCGCACAACACCAACAAACCCGCTGGTTCGAAGTCACCTGCTTGCCAGGCGTGCGGTTCGATGCCGCGCGGTCCTCGCTCAAGAAACGGGACCGCCAGGTATTCGCGCTGAGCGCAGCCGCCTTGTCGGCTTGGGGTCGCGCAGCCTACGACGGCCGCAACCGACCAACTGGCTGGGCCACCAGGATTCGAACCTGGATAGCTGGTACCAAAAACCAGAGTCCTGCCGTTGGACGATGGCCCAGTTTGGTGCGGAGCGCTTGCAACGCGGCGCGTCTTGCCAGGCGCCGTCTGCGCAGACGTTGAAATGGTGGGCCGTGAGGGAGTCGAACCCGCGACCTTGGGATTAAAAGTCCCCTGCTCTACCAGCTGAGCTAACGGCCCACGTCTGCAATGCGCAAGTATCTATTCTAGCCGGGGCGGGTGAGACGGTCAATGAAAATGTTCGCAACGCCTGCCTGGGCACGAGAAAGTTGCAAGCCCCACTCGCCTCATGGCCACATCCTGGCAGGAGCGCTGTCCGGTTGCACGGTGTGTCGGGCAAGGCGGTGTATCCGGCGCACCGCCCCGGATGACCCTTCAGGCATCCAGGCCGCCTGCCCGGCATCGTGCAGCAAACCGCGCCCCCTTTGCCGCAGGATGCTTCACGGGACGGCACCTTCTTCCCAGTTGAAATAAAGCCGTAACATACGCGCCGCCTCGGCGGTACTACAATCGAGAGGTATGCGTAACCTGCGGCGCTTCCGCGCGGCATCCCCGCCGTCGTCCGCCAGCCCGCCCTCCCGAAAGGCCGTGATAGCCATGTGGTGCTCGAAAGTGCTCGTCGCCTACGACGGATCGACCCCTTCTGCGAAAGCCCTCGATCTCGCCCAGTCCATCGGCACGCAGGATGAGCGCATCGAGCTGGTGTTCGTGCACGTGCTGAAGCTGTTCGCTCTGGGCACCGGTGCCGAGGGACCGCTTATCGAGGAGGCGAACCGCGTTCACGCCGCGCTGCAGCAGCTGGCCGAGCGCGTGCCGAACAGGGCCCACGCGCACTTGCTGAAGGGCACGTCGCCGGCCGACCTGCTGCTGAAATGCGCCGAGGACGAGGGTTGCGACCTTATCGTCATGGGCAGCCGCGGCAAGGGCGGCGTGAAGGGGTACCTGGGCAGCGTGAGCTATGCCGTGGTGCAGGGGTCGCCCGTAGCCGTGCTCATCGCGAAGGACGCACCCGGCGCAGGAGCGGCCGGCGGGGCTATGGCAGCCGCGGCGGACGCGCCTGGCGCCGGGGAATCGGCAGCCACGACACCCGCGGCGGAGACCCCGGGCACGGGCTCCCAGGGCGCGAACCTGACCGGCGCACCGAACGACAAGGCGGCGCGCTAGCATGTCGGCTGCAACGCAGGCGAGGCTCTGGACGAAGGACTTCACGCTGGGCACGGCGGTGAACTTCCCGCTCATGGTGAACTACTACGGCCTCATGGTCGTGGTGGCCGACTACGCCATGAAAACCTACGACGCACCCGCAGCCACGGCCGGCCTGGCCGCGAGCATCTTCATCATCGGTGCCCTCGCGGCGCGCCTCGTCAGCGGCCGCATCATGGACAAGGTGGGGCGCAAGCGCCTGCTGGTCATGGGCGCGATCGGCGAGGTGGTGTTCTCGGTGCTCTACTTGGCCGGGCTCGGGTTCGCTCCCCTGTTCGTCATCCGCCTGCTGCACGGCTTCGCCTACGGGGCGTGCTCCACCACCATCGGCACCATCGTAACGGCGCTCGTGCCGGGCAGCCGCAAGGGCGAGGGGGTGGGCTACTATATGCTGTCCGTGACCTTGGGAGCGGCCATCGGACCCTTCCTGGGCATGTTCCTCTCGCAGAACGCCGGCTTCTTCCCCCTGTTCGTGACTACAGCCGCCGTAGCCGGCTTGAGCCTTCTGGCCGCCGCTCAGCTGAAGGTGCCCGAGGCGGCGCAGGAGAGCGACGCGGATATCGAGGAGGCTGCCGAGGAGATAGCGCGCGACGAGCGCGACGAGCGTGCCGGCGACTTCCGCGTACCGCGCTTCGACCTGGGGAACTACCTGGAGTCCAGCGTGCTGCCCATCGGCGCCGTGTGCGCGCTGCTGTTCTTCTGCTACTCCAGCCTGCTCGCGTTCCTCACGCCGTTCGCCGCCGAGAGCGGGCTGGAACAGCCTGCCAGCTTCTTCTTCGTGGTGTACGCCGTGGCCACGTTCGTCACGCGGCCCTTCACGGGAAAGCTGTTCGACCGCAAGGGCGACCGCGTGGTCATGGTGCCGGCGTTCATCGCGTTCATCGTCGGGATGGGCCTGCTGGCAACCGTGTACCGGCCCGCGGCCATGCTCGCGGCGGCGGCGCTGCTGGGCTTCGGCGTGGGCACCGTGCAGGCGAGCGGGCTGGCGCTGGCC
Source organism: Gordonibacter sp. RACS_AR49 (assembly GCF_030418435.1). Classification (NCBI taxonomy): domain Bacteria; kingdom Bacillati; phylum Actinomycetota; class Coriobacteriia; order Eggerthellales; family Eggerthellaceae; genus Gordonibacter; species Gordonibacter sp. RACS_AR49. Next base: position 380,663 of record NZ_JAIUDM010000001.1, read on the forward strand.
GTGCGCATCGCCCCCGACGACCGGCTGGGCCTGGCGAACTCCACGTTCTACATCCTGCTGGACGTGGGCGTGGGCCTGGGCCCGCTGCTGCTGGGCCTGGTGCAGCCAGTGCTGGGCTTCCGCGGCCTGTTCGAGGCTATGTCGCTGGTGGCCATCGTCGCATTGGCGGCGTACCTGTTCGTCAGCCGCAAGCACGGCACCATGCGGCGCCGGCTGAAGGAAGTGGACGAATCTTAGGGCCTGGGAAGGGCTCGGAAGACCTCCGGCCGCGCGCTTGCCGACCGCACCTCTGCCCGAGCGTGCGCCCAAGCGCAAAATGTGCGCCCTCCCGCCGCATCTGCGGCAAGAGGGCGCGAGCGATCTCGGGAGGTCGCCCTTACCCCTCGGCGGGAACGAACGTGTCCTTGTCCGGCGCGAAGGACTGCATGGCCTCGATGGTGCGGGCGAACAGCTCGTCCAGCTCCCAGCCTAGCATCTCGGCTCCACTGCGGATGACGTCGCGGCTCACGCCGGCGGCGAAGCGCTTGTCCTTGAACTTCTTCTTGAGCGACTTCACCTCGAAATCCATGACGCTCTTGCTGGGGCGCATGACGATGGCCGCGCCGATGAGGCCCGTCAGCTCCTCGGTGGCGAACAGGACCTTCTCCATCTGCAGCTCGGGCTTGGGAAGCTCGGGGTTGAAATCCGACGTGTGGCTCTGGATGGCGCGGATGAGCTCGGGCGAGCCGCCGGCGGCCTCGATGTCCTTGGCCGCGTAGATGGTGTGCAGCTCGGGCTCGTCGTCGTGCTCCTCCCAGTCCAGGTCGTGCAGCAGGCCCACGATGCCCCAAAACTCCTCGTTCTCGGGGTCGTACTCGCGCGCGAAGTATCGCATGGTCTGCTCCACCGTCTCGGCGTGCTCGATATGGAACGGGTCCTTGTTGTGCTCCTGCAACAGCGCGAACGCCTCGTCGCGCGTCATGCCGGCTTCAAGTGCGGTCATGGGCGATGCTCCTCTCGTTTTGCGGTCTGGTCATACTATAGCGGTGAGGGCGCTTCGGATGCCAGAGGCACATCGGCAATCTTCTTCGGATTCCGAAGAAGATCTGGCCTGGATGTAATATACCGTGCATTTTTGTGCATTTCATTTTCTGCGCTTTGAACTGGTATTACGCACTATCGTTCCAGATCAGAAGCTTGCACAGAAATGACCGGAATACTGCATTTGCCACCGCGCTTGCGGCCCTAGAACACGATGCCGAGCGCATTCGCAATGAGGCCCCAGAACACACCCATCGCATACAGGCCGACGATGATGGCGACGTTCTGCTTCCAGTGGCGGTTCGTGCGCACGAGCACGAGCAGGCCCACGCCCGCGCTCACCAGCAAGCCGGCGAGCATCGCGCCCGAGCCCAGCACGCCGCTCACGTACAGCTGCGCGATGACCACGCTGGCCGCGCAGTTGGGCACAAGGCCCACGAGCGCCGATCCGAACACCGAGAGCACCGGGTTTGCGCTGAGGAACTCGCCCAGCGCGTCCTCGCCTACCACCTCCAGCACGCCGTTCAGCACGATGGTGATGACGAAGATGAACACCGTGACCTGCAGCGTGTGCTTGAGCGCGCTCTTGAGGATGCCGCCCTCGCCGTCATGGCAGTGGCAGTGGTCGCGCTCGCACAGGTCGTGGATATGCAGCGGCGCATCGATGCGCCGCGCGAGGCGCATGCCGGCGTCCACGATGAAGCCCATGACCATGCCGACGACGATCTTCGCGCCGAGAATCTTGAGGATGACGTCCAGCGGTACCTGCTCGGCGATGAAGATGGGCAGCATCTCGTCGGACGTGGACAGGAACACGGCGAACAGCGTGCCCAGCGTGATGACGCGCCCGGCCCAGAGCGTGGCCGCCACGGCCGAGAACCCGCACTGCGGCACCACGCCCACCACCGCGCCCACGATGGGCCCCGCAGCCCCCGCACGCTGCACGGCCGCCTGCGCCTTGCCGCCGGTCTTGTGCTCGAGCCACTCCATAACCAGGTAGGTGACGAAGAGGAACGGGATAAGGTAGAGGGTATCGGCAACGGAGTGCTCCAGGACATGCCCGGCTATGTGCGTGAATTCTTCCATAGGTTTGTATTGTAGTCCAACAGGGGCGTTCAAGCCGCGACGTAGCCGAACAGTCACATGGAACCGATGCGTGCGGTCTTTCCGCCGACGATTACATCCGGCAACAAACAGGGCGAGGATTCCGCCCGATAGGGAGAAACAACGCCTGATCTCGATCGCAGGGCAGAGCGTATCGATAGGCAGGCATATCCACGTCGAACAGCGCGTGCTAGGGGCGGCTATGCGAGTCGATGGGCTATACTGGAAGGCATTACCGCACTTTCATAGACGCCAGGGAGGCAGCATGGGAACGCAGCAGGCTGGATGGTATCCAGACCCGTCAGGGAACGCGACGAGGCTTCGCTATTGGGACGGCATGCAGTGGACCAACGATTTCGCCGACGCCCAGCCGACGGCTTGTCCCGAGGGAGGCTACCGCGCGCCCGCCTACGGGCAGCCCGTCGTCGCTCCCGTTTACTATCCGTCGGCAACGACCGAGAGCGACCGGACGCTTAGACTGATCGCGTTTATCTTCTGCCTCATCTCCACTATCTCGGTGGGATGGGCCATCATCCCGCTCGCTTGGATGATCCCAATGAGCGTACATTGCTGGGGCGTTTACCAGGGAACAAAGCCGAACACGGTGGCGTTCGGCGTGTGCACGCTCATCTTCGTGACCGTGGTAGGCGGCATCCTGCTGCTCGTGTCGAAGAAGGAGCGCTAGCCGGGCAGGCGACATTTAGCCCCGCCTCTGCATCGCCCTCATCGCACCCGAAGCTGTGGGCGACCCGGCAGCTGGCAAGAGAGGCAGCACGACGGCCGGAGGAAATATGAAGCGGGGCGGCCCATCGGCCGCCCCGTTCTCCGAGTTAGGGATACGCTGGCCGGGCGCGTAAGCGCCCGCAGCGTCTGTTGGTTCCGGCGGCCGGGCGGCTGCCGGAACCGGAGGGTCTTACATCATGCCGCCCATACCGCCGCCAGCACCGGCCATGGCAGCCAGGGCCGCCGGATCCGGGTCCTTCGGGATGTCGTTGATGGTGGCCTCGGTGATGAGAATGAGGGCCGCCACGGAAGCAGCGGACTGCAGCGCGGTGCGCGTGACCTTGACGGGGTCGTTCACGCCCATCTCGATCATGTTGCCGTACTCGCCGTTGGCGCAGTTCAGGCCTTCGCCCTTGCCCATGCCCTTCACGCGCTCCACCACGACGCTGCCCTCGAAGCCCGCGTTCTGGGCGATGGCGCGCATCGGGGCCTCCAGCGCCTTGCGGATGATGGCCACGCCGACTTCCTCGTCCTTGTCGACCGACGCGATGTTGTCGAGCGCGGGCAGCGCGTCCACGAGCGCCACGCCGCCGCCGGCGACGATGCCCTCTTCCACGGCCGCGCGGGTCGCCTGCAGGGCGTCCTCGATGCGGGACTTCTTCTCCTTGAGCTCGGACTCGGTCGCGGCGCCCACCTTGAGCACGGCCACGCCGCCGGACAGCTTCGCCAGGCGCTCCTGCAGCTTCTCGCGGTCGAAGTCGGAGTCGACGCGCTCGAGCTCGGCGCGGATCTGGTGGATGCGGTCCTCGATGTTCTTCTTGTCGCCGGCACCGTCCACGATGAGAGCGGTGTCCTTCGTGACCTTGACCGTCTTGGCGTGGCCCATCATGTCGATGGTGGCGTCGGCCATGGTCATGCCGAAGTCCTTGTCGATGACCTGCGCGCCCGTGACGGCTGCGATGTCCTCCAGGATGCGCTTGCGGCGGTCGCCGAAGCCGGGGGCCTTGATGGCGACGCAGTTGAACGTGCCGCGCAGCTTGTTCAGCAGGATAGTGGCCAGGGCCTCGCCCTCCACGTCCTCGGCAACGATGAACAGCGGACGGCCGGAGCGCATGACCTCCTCCAGCAGCGGGACCATGTCCTGGATGCTGGTGATCTTCTGGTCGGTGAGCAGGATGTAGGGGTCGGAGAGGACGGCTTCCATCTTCTCCATGTCGGTGGCCATGTACGGCGAGATGTAGCCGCGGTCGTACTGCATGCCCTCGACGATGTCGAGCTCCAGGTCGAACGAGGCGGCGTTCTCCTCCACGGAGATGGCGCCGTCGTTGCCCACGGCGTCCATGGCCTCGGCGATCTTCTCGCCGATCTCGGCGTCGCCGGCGGAGATGGTGCCGACGTTCGCGATCTGCTCCTTGGTGGACACGGGGGTCGCGTCGGCCTTGATGGCGTCGACGATGGCGTCGGTGGCCTTCTGGATGCCGCGGCGGATGCCCAGCGCGTCGGCGCCGGCCGTCACGTTGCGCAGGCCCTCGGAAACGATGACGTCGGCCAGCAGCGTTGCGGTGGTGGTGCCGTCGCCGGCCACGTCGTTCGTCTTCACGGCAACCTCGCGGACCAGCTGGGCGCCCATGTTCTCGATCGGGTCCTCCAGCTCCACTTCCTTGGCCACGGTCACGCCGTCGTTCGTGATGGTGGGGGCGCCGTAGGACTTCTCGAGCGCCACGTAGCGGCCTTTGGGGCCGAGCGTCACCTTGACGGCGTTGGACAGCTTGTTGACGCCGGCCGCGAGCGCGCTGCGCGCGTCGGCCTCGAACTTGATCTCTTTAGCCATAGTGTGCCTATCCTTTCAGCGTTAGCTTGGGTTGCTTCGATTTACGCGAACACCGCGTACAGGTCGTCGGCGCGCAGGATCATGACATCCTCGCCGTCGACGGTGATCTCGGTTCCGCCGTACTTGCCGTACAGGACCTTGTCGCCCTCCTTGACCGGCACGGGAATGAGCTTGCCGTCCTTGTCGAGCTTGCCCTCGCCCACGGCCAGGACGGTGCCCGTCTGGGGCTTCTCCTTCGCTTCGGTAGCGAGATACAGACCGGATGCCGTCGTCTCCTCAGCCTCGTCCTGCTTGATGATGACGCGATCACCCAATGGTTTCAAGTTCATAACGTAGCCTTCCTTTCGTCCGTCTCTTGTCCGAAACTGGTTGTAGCACGTTTGCTATTTAACCACTCCGTTGCGGTGACTGCTAGCACTCATAGGTAACGAGTGCTAAACATTGCGTTATCATAGCAGCCTCGTTAGCGAATGCAAGCAAAATTGAGGAAATCTCAGTGCCCTCGACTGAGGTTTTGCATAATCGCCACAATTCGTTCGATGGACTCCTGAAAGTTTTTGTGCTTTTGCACAAAAACGGTCTGGGGATTGGCCGGCGAGGCTGGCGCGGGACGGCACGGGCGGAGTTGCGAAGGGGCGCGGCGTAACGCTGCAGCACAGACGCGGGCGGCGCTTGCAGGGCGGCGGGAGCGGGAGCAGGACGATTCTGCAGCGCGAACGAGGCGGCGCGGGCGGGGTTGCGAAGCGGACGCGAGGCGGCAGCACGATCGCTTCGCGGCGCTGCGGTGCAATCGCCGACCGACGGGCGCGGCCGCACATGCCGCCGCGCCGTGACCGATGCTAGCGCTCGCCCGGCCTCACGAGGCCGCCCTCGTACGCCCTCACCACCAGCTGTGCGCGGTCGTGGGCGCCCAGCTTCGCCATGATGCGGGCGAGGTGCGTCTTCACCGTGGCGGGCGAGATGAACAGCTCGGCGCCTATCTCGTCGTTCGTCATGCCGCGGGCCACCTGTACCAGTATCTCGCGCTCGCGCTCGGTGAGCGCGGAGAACGCGCTGCCGCCTTCCCCTGCGGCCACGCCGGCACCGGCCGCAGGGCGCATGCGCACGAACGTCTCCACCAGGCGCCGCATCACCGAGGGCTGGATGAGCGCGTCGCCGGCCGCCACCACGCGCACGGCGGCGGCGATGTCGTCGGGCTCGGCGTCCTTCAACAGAAAGCCGCCCGCCCCGGCCGCGAGCGCGTCGTAGACGTACTCGTCGATGTCGAACGTGGTGAGGATGAGCACGCGCACGTCGGCGAGCGCCGGATCGTCCGTGATGGCGCGGGTGGCCTCGATGCCGTTCAGGCGCGGCATGCGGATGTCCATGAGGACCACGTCGGGCACGAGGCGGCGGGCGAGCTCCACGGCCTCCTCGCCGTCGCGCGCCTCCCCCACGATGGAGAAGCCGTCGTACGAGGACAGGATCAGGCGGAACCCGTTGCGCACGAGGTCCTGGTCGTCGGCCACCACTAAGCGCAGAGGACGCTCGCCCGCCGAGCGGGCCGGCACCTCCCCCGCCGCCGAGCGGGCCTCTCGCAGATGCCTCTCGATCATGACGCCTCCTTATCCACTCCCAGGGGAATGCGCGCCTCCACGCGGAACCCGCCGCGCGGGCGCGGGCCGGCTGCGAACGTGCCGCCCAGAAGCCCCACGCGCTCGGCCATTCCCGCAATGCCGTGGCCGCGCCCGTCCGTCTCGGCCGCCGCGCCCCTGCCGTCGTCCTCTACCGACAGGTTCGCGCCTGTCGGCCCCGTAGCCAGGCGTATCGTCGCCGCATGCGCGCCGGCGTGCCGCACGATGTTCGTCGCGGCCTCGCGGGCGATGCCGTACAGTGCCACGTCCACGAACGCCGGCACGGCGGCGCGGTCGTACCCGCCCGCATCCAGCGCCACGTCCACGCCGGCACGGCGCAAGTAGGCAGCGAGGTCGTCCAGGCGCTCGGTGCCGGCCGTGGGTTCCGTCTCGGCCGCGGGGTCGCCGGCTCGCAGCACGCCTATCATGCCGCGGATCTCCTCGAGGGCGTCCTTCGCCGTCGTGCGCGCAGCGGCGATTGCGAGCTTTGCCGCCGCCGGGTCGCGGTCGACCAGGCGCTCGGCCGCAGCCGCCTGGATGCTCACCGCGGAGAGCGAGTGCGCCGTGATGTCGTGCACCTCGCGGGCTATGCGCACGCGCTCCTCCTCCACGCGCCGGGCCGCCTCCTCCTCGCGCGAGCGCTCCGCCTCGAGCGCGCGCCGCTCCGTCTCCGCCACGTAGGCGCGGTGCGTGCGGTATGCGTAGCCCGCGAGCGCCGCAGCCGCCAGGAGCGCGACGTTCTGGAAGCGCGTGAAGAAGGCGAGGCTCGCCGTGCGCGAGGGCGCGTCGGCGAACAGCACGCCCGCCACGGCCAGGGCGACGGCGACGGCGGCCTCCGTGCGCCCGCGCTCGCAGGCGATGGTGTACAGCGCCACCACGGGGCCCACCACCGTGAGCGAGAAGCCGCGGAACGCGCTCTGCAGCCCCAGGAACGTGATGAGCACGAACAGGAACACGGGCCACGGGAACCGCCTCCGCGCAGCAAGCGGCAGCGTGGTCAGCGCCAGCGCCACGAACACCGACGTGTCGGGCACGACGTTCACGATGCCCAGGTACTGGCGCAACTCCAGGTCGGGGATCACGATGGACGAAGCCGTGAGCATGAGCTGCCCGCAGCCGAACAGGAACGCCGCCAGCATCACGGCGACGTCGACCGCCCAGTCCTTGGGTGCCATCGGGCGGTTGTTCACAAGGAAGTTCTCCATGTCTGCCATGGTACGCGACCCGGCCCCGCCGCGCCATACACCAACCGAGGTAATTGGGGGATCCGAACGCGCCTATCGGGAGCCGGGAGCCTCGCCGCCGCCGTCCGCGCCCCGCTCTTCCTCCACGAGGTCGATGAGCTGCTGGCGGGTGTGGACCTCAAGCTTGGCATAGATATTGCGCACATGGCTGCGCACGGTGTTCTCGCTGACGTACAGCACGCCGGCGATATGGGCTTTCGTGCGGCCGCGCGCCAGATAGCGCATGATCTCCGCCTCGCGCTCGGTGAGGTTGCCCGCTGCGGCCACGGCCGCGCATCGCGCATCGAATGCGTCATCGCCCTCGGCCGCCGCGCTGGCCGGGGCAGGCGCCGCCACGGCCGCGCCCGCCGGCGCCGAAGCCGAGCCCGCCGCATCCGCATCGCCGCGCCGTCGGCGGCGCCGGTCGCGCGACACGAGCACGGCCGCCAGCGACAGCGCGTAGATCACGGCCATGATGACCACCAGGTAGCGCATGAGGTGCTCGCTCTCGCCGAACAGGCCGCCCGGCAGCGAGCCGATGGCGTACCCGCCCAAGAGCGCCGCGGCCAGGCAGACGCGCGCAAGGCACGCGGCCGCCCCCATGAGAACGTAGGGCGACAGGTTCCGCACATGCGCCGTCTCGGCCACCACATACGTGATGAGCAGCGCGATGAAGTAGTAGCCGCCCAAGAGCACCGTGCTGAAGAAGAGGTTGAACTGCTCGCCCAGAAACGGCAGGAACACCAAGAGCGAGGCGATGATGGGCATGAGCACGCGGAACGCCGTGGACACCCGCGGGATGCGCTGCACCACGAACACGACGACGCAGAACGCCAGGATGCCGATGAGCATGCCCACCCCCGACACCGAGCCCGACCCGGCGAACGTGACGGACCCGGCCAGCATGAAGCTGTTGAGCAGCCCGATCACGGCCTCCATGACGCAGAACGCAACGAGCGAGTCTCCCAGCTCCAAGAACGCGTCGCGGTACGATCCGCGCGGCGCGGCCTTCAGATGCCCGCGCGCCGCCTTGCCCGCGCAATCGTCCGCCGCGCCTTTTCCCACCGCCATCGTCGCGACCGCGCCGCCTGCCCCCGCGCCCGCCGCACCCGTGCGCAACGCGCGCCGCACACACCGCGCGCACAGCACCATGACGACCAGGGCCGCACAGCTCGCAGCCGCCCGCGCGCCGCCGGACAGACCCGAGAGCACCGACGACGTCACCATGTTCACCAGCATGCTGAGCGCGATCTGCGTGACGATGGCGCGCGGCTCCTGGCAGGCCAGCACCTCCACCCACACGAGCGACAGCATGACCGACGCCGCCCCGAGCAGCACGCCCGGCACGATGAGTGCCAGATCGGATGGCATCCATGAGAAAACGCCGAAAAGGGCGCACAGATTCGCCGCCACGAACAGCGCCGCGGGCACCACGTAGGGCATGGACAGCGGGCCCAGCCGCCCGCGCAGCACCAGCGCGATGACGGTGACAGAGCACACGACCACCGAGCAGGCCACCACCACGTTGAAGAACAGGTCGGGGACGAACAGGAACGGCGCCTCCACCGAAGCAAACGCCGACAGATAGGAGTTGGCGTTCACGCCACGGAACAGCCCATAGCCCACGATCACCACGAGCGAGAACAGCCGCGGATCCACCGCGCGCGGCGAAGCGGCCGGCGCTGCGCGCCCCGACCCCTCTGCGCTCGACGCGTGCCCTGCGGCGCGCTTTCCCCTCCCCGCATTCATCATGCGCCCATGATACCGGAAACGCCTGCACGTGCGAGAGGCGAAACCGCAGGATAACGGCAGCAGAAGGCAATATAGCCCGAAACGGACGGTGACGGGGGCGGCCCGCGGACCTAGAGTGGGGGCATCGTCGCGAGGACGACCGACAGGGATTCCGCCTTGCGCCCGGCAACGACCGGCGCAAGGCGGACAAGCAGAGGGAACAGGGAGGATTATTATGGAGAGCAGCATGAACCGACGCAACTTCCTCAAGGCAGCCGTGGCTTCGGGTGCCGTGCTCGTGGCTGGCGGCGCGCTGGCCGGCTGCGCGCCCAACGGCGGCGGCAAGGGCGGCAGCGCGAGCGAGGGCGACGCCGTGGTGGGCACCGCGCCCGTCAACTTCACCGAGGAGACCGACGTGCTCATCCTGGGCACGGGCATCGCCGGCATGTCGGCGGCCATGGACCCGGTGGAGGCGGGCCACAAGGTCATGCTCGTAGACAAGCTCGACCGCGTGGGCGGCGAGAGCTTCATCGCCTGCGGCGTCATGAACGTGGCGGGCTCCAAGATGCAGAAGGACGCCGGCATCGAGGGCGACCCGGAGACGAAGTGGCAGGCCTACGCTCCCATTCTGGAAAAGAAGGGCGAGACCGACGACATGGACTACAAGCACAACGTCTACGTCTACCAGACCGAATGGGCCGACCGCGTGGCATCCGACTACGGCGCGGTGTTCCAGCCCATCACCGACTACATGGACACGGGCGCGCCCACGTCCATGCTGCTGCCCGGCAACGGCATCGGCGACATGCAGGCCGTGCTCACGCCGCTGCAGAAGGGCCTGGAGGAGAAGGGCGCCACGTACAAGCTGAACCTGCGCGCCACGAACTTCATCGTGGACGGCGAGGGCGCCCCCATCGGCGTGCGCTTCAACGACGAGAAGAACAACAAGCCCGTCGACATCAAGGCGCAGAAGATCATCGTGGCCACGGGCGGCTTCTCATGCAACCAGGAGATGGTGTCCGCCTACCTGCCCAGCCAGCAGCGCCTCGGGCCGCTCACCGTGCATTCCATGGGCGAAGGCCACCAGATGTGCCGGGCGCTGGGCGGCGTGTACACGCACATGGACATGGAGGCCAACCGCATGAGCGACCTGGCCCAGGTCACAGTGTGGGGCTACTTCTCGCCGCAGGTGCAGGTGACGCCGCAGGGCCGCCGCTTCATCAAGGAGGATCAGAGCCACGACTCGCCCGACAAGGCCGCCGAGCTCGAGCTGGGCTACTGGTGGACCATCTTCGACGACCAGACCATCAACGGCAGCCAGAAGTGGAACGTCGAGCTGAATATGAAAGGCAGCCCCGACCGCCTCGTGGGCCCATGCAGCTCGCTCGACGAGCTGGCCGCGGCCATGGACGTGCCTGCCGGCACGCTCAAGGAGACGTTCGAGAAGTACGACGCCATGGTGGCCGCCGGCGAGGATACCGACTTCGGCAAGAAGCTGTTCCTGAAGTCGCTCGCCGCGCCCTACTATGCCATGAAGCACTTCCCCTTCCGCTACAAGACGCACGGCGGCATGAAGATCACCACGGACAGCCAGCTCACGGACAAGGACGGCAACCCCATCCCCAACGTGTACTGCTGCGGCTCCACCGTCGCCGACAGCGGCAGCGACCTCTCACCCAACGCCGGCAGCGGCCTGGTCAGCGGCAAGGCCGTCGTCGAGGCGCTGAAGGCGTAAACGAGGCGACCCTCCACCCCTCCCCAAGCGGGGCCCCGGCCGTTCCGGCCGGGGCCCCGCCCTCTCTCTACCTGCCGACCGAGTGGGGCCCTCCCTCACGCGAAGCCCCCACGTCGGTCAGCGCATTCGCAGCGGCCGGGGCCGGAGGCGGGGAGGCCCTCTGCGAGTTCCGCACGAGCCGGAGCGTCCAGCGGACGCTCCGTGCGAGCCCAGGACTGCCCGAGCAGCGGGCCTCCCCGCCTCCGGCCCCGGCCGCGCCCCGCAGGTCGAAGAGCTATTCTCCCGCATCCCCCTCGTCGAGCGCCTTCGACACCGCCCGTCCCACGATCAACCCGAACGCCCCGTTCGTCGCCAACCCCTCCACGCTGCCGGCCGCCACCGAGCCGCAGGCGTACACGTTCGCGATGGCCGAGCCCGCCGCGTTCAGCAGCCGGCCGTCGGCATCGGTGCGCACGCCGCCGCGTGTCTTGTAGCGCACGGGGAACTGCTTGAGCGCGTAGTACGGCGGCTCGATCCCCTGCAGGAACGCCGTGCGGCCGAACGCATCGTCCTTGCCGGCGTCAACCGCCTCGCCGTAACCGTCGAACACCGCCTTGAGCGCTTCGGGCGCGATGCCCAGGCCGCCCGCCAGCGCCTCCACGTCGTCGAACGGCCCCGCCAAGCGCTTGGCGCTCTTCGTCGTGACCTGCGCGATGCTGCGCGCTTGGGCGCCGCTGGACAGCTTCTTGCCGAACAGCGTCCACCAGTAGCCTCGGTCGTCGGCCACGCAGGCATCGGCGGCGGCATTCAGGTCGTCCTCGCGCGCGAAGCGACGCCCGAGCGCATCCACGATGAGCACAGGGCCGAACAGGCCCCAGGCCGCGGCCTCGGGCAGGTCGCTCGTCAGGGGGGCGGCCTTGCCCATATCGCCCAGCTGGCCTCCCAGGTGAGCGCACAGCAGCTGGCCCTCGCCCATCGAGGCAGTGGTGTAGCAACCGATACGCTCCTGGGCGGGCACGTTTGCGTGTACGAGCGGCTGGCTCGAGGCGAACCCGCCGGTGGCCATGACCACGGCGCGCGCCCGCACGTCGGTGGCGGCGTCCGTCTTCGCATCGCGCAAGCGCATGCCGCATACCGCGCCGGACGCATCCACCACGAACGCCGAGGCGCGCAAGCCGGTGACGAATGCGGCGCCCTTCGACGAGAGCCCGTCGCGCAGCGGCGTCATGATGCTCTCCATGTCGCCCAATCCGCGCTTCGGCAACAGGAAACGATCCGACGCGCCCGCCTTCACGTGGTCGCCGGGGTTCTCGAACTGGGCGCCGTACTCGTCCACCAGATGGTCGACCCATTCCGGCGCGGTCACGAACAACCGCTTGGCGAAGTCGAGGTCGGTGATGCCGGCATCGGCGAACTCCTGGCGGCGTGTGTCCCATGCCTGCTCGGCCGTGGTTTCGATGCCGGCCTGCTTCTGCAACGCGCTGCCGGACACGTGCATGACGCCCGTAGACGAGTAGCTCTCGCCTCCTAGCAGCTCCAGCTTCTCCGCGATCATGACCGAGCGCCCAGCCTCGAGCGGCGCCATGGCCGCCGACAGCCCGGCGATGCCGCTGCCTACCACGAGCACATCAACGTCGGACGAGAAGCTGACGTCAGGGCTCTCGAAAACGCGCGGCCCCTCTTCCTCCGAGGCGGCAGGGGCGAGCGGCGACGGCACCGCGCCCGACGAGCAGGCAGCCAAGCCCCCGCCCGCCGCGACGACGGCACCCGCACCCACGAGTTTGAAGAATGCCCGACGTTCCATGAGGCGGCGGCTCCTTTGATGGGAATTGCAGTTCATTACCGGATGCGCCGAGTATAGTGACCGCACGGGCGGGCGCGGCAGGACGACGGAGGGTTGTCACGCAATCTTCGCAAGGAAGCCGCCAAGGAATAAAGGCGTAGCGCCCCTTTACGCGTAGAAGGCCGCGTCGGGGAACGGGGGCTCCAGCGCGCGCTTGAAGGCGGTGGCGCGCACGGTGGACAGCACGCGCTGGACGGTGGCGGCGTCGAAGCCCTCGGCAACGAGCCGGTCGGCGCCCAGGCCGCGCTCCACGTGGGCCAGCAGCAGCGCATCGAGCGTGGGATAGTCCAGCCCCAGGCTCTTCTCGTCCTCCTGGCCGGGCGAGAGCTCGGCGCTGGGCGGCTTCGCGAACACGCGCTCGGGCACGGGCGGCACCGCGCCCGCGGCCTCGGCCTGGGCGTTCCGCCAGCGGGCCACGGCGTACACGTCGGTCTTGTACAGGCCGCCGAGGGGGGCGAACGCGCCGGCCGTGTCGCCGTAGAGCGTGGAGTAGCCCATCATGGCCTCGCTCTTGTTGCTCGTGTTAACCAGCATCCAGCCATGTGCGTTCGACAGCGCCATCAGGCATACCATGCGGCAGCGCGCCTGCGTGTTCTCGGCCGCCAACCCCGAGAGCTCGCCGCCGCACGCGCGCGCCAGCACGCGCTCGAACGCCTCGTACGGCTCGCAGACGGACACGACCTGCGCCTCGATGCCCAGGTTGCCCGCCAGCTCCCGCGCATCCTCCACCGAGTGCTCGCTCGAGTACGGCCCCGGCAGCAGCACGCCGTGCACGTGATCGGCGCCGAACGCATCCACGCACATCACCGCCACGATGCTGGAATCCATTCCGCCCGACAGCCCGACGACCGCGTCGGAGAACCCAGCGTCTTCCGCATAGCCTTGCAGCGCCTCGACGCAGAGGCGGTACCGCTCGCTCGTTTCCATATGCCAGCCTTTCGCTCGCGCCTGCCGTTGCGGCCAGTATGGGCGCCGATTGTTTCAACCCGGTTGCGGGCGCTCCCCCGTTACTGGATCTCCCGGATGCGGTCGGCAAGCCACTCGGCCCAGGCTTCCACGCCGTCGCCCTTCGTGGCGGCGATGGGGAAGATGGGAGCCTGCGGGTTCAGCTGGCGCACGGCGGACTCGAACGCCTCGCGGTCGAAGTTGAACACGGGCAGGGTGTCCACCTTGTTCAGCACCACGGCCTCGGCCACCTGGAACACGCCGGGGTACTTGAGCGGCTTGTCGTCGCCCTCGGGAACGGACAGGATCATGACCTTCGCGTTCTCGCCCAGATCGAAATCCGTGGGGCACACGAGGTTGCCCACGTTCTCCACGATGATGAGGTCCAGGCGCGCGAGATCCAGCACGTCCACGGCGCGCTTGAGCATGGCGCTCTCCAGGTGGCACGCGCCGCCCGTGTTGATCTGCACGGCAGGGATGCCCTGGGCCTTGATGCGTTCGGCGTCCACATTGCTGGCGATGTCGCCCTCGATGACGGCGATGTTGAACTCGTCGCGCAGCGCGTCGATGGTGGCCAGGATGGTGGACGTCTTGCCCGACCCGGGGCTGGCCAAGAGGTCGAGCACGAACACGCGGTTCTCGGCGAACCGCGTGCGCAGCTCGGAGGCCAGCTGGTCGTTCTTGTCGAGGATGGGTTGTTTCATATCTATCTGCATGATGGCTCCTTATTGGTCGCGCCCAGCATAGCAAACTTACGCGTCGGCAGAACCGGATTCCGCGGCGGCGGCCCCTTCTTCCTCGTCGTCGGGGATATCCACCTCTATCGAGTCGATCTGCAGCTCGCGGCCGGCGACGAGCTCGGTGGCGAAGCTCCCGCATTCGGGGCACAGCATATGGAAACGGTCGTGGTCGTACTCCGCGCCGCACTCCAGGCAGCGGCTGCGTGGACGGACCATGACGATGTCCAGCTCGGCGCCGGCGCACAGCGCGTACTCCTGCTGCTCCGAAAGCGCCTCGAAGGCGAAGCGCAGCGCGTCCTCGATGGCCTCGGTCATCTCGCCCACCGACAGGCTCACCTTGAGCACCCGGTCGGCGCCGGCCTGCCTCGCGGACGTTTGAACGGCGTCCAGGACGCCCGTCATGATGCCCAGTTCGTGCATGATGCGCTCCTTAACGAAAAGGCCCGCCGATCAAGCGGCGGGCCTGATTGTCGGCACGGTTATTTCTTAGCTGCCCTGGCCTTCTTTCTGGCCAGCATCTCCTGCTTCAGCTCCTCTTCCTCGGCCTCTTCGCGCGCGAGCTCCTCGTTCTGCTTCTTGATGCGCTTGCCCAGCACGATGCGCGAGATGAGCAGGCTGCCCTCGTACAGCACCAGCAGCGCCGCGAACATGAGCAGCATGGTGACGGGCGAGGCGTCCGGGGTGACCATGGCGGAGATGACCATGAGCGCCACGTACACGGTGCGCCACGCGCCGCGCAGTTTCTTATACGGCACGATATCGAAGATCACCAGGTAGAACACCACCAATGGCAGCTCGAAGGCGAAGCCGAAGCCTATCTCGAACTTGATGATCATATCGATATAGGACGACATGCGCGGGGCTATCTCGCCCAGGCCGGCCGCCTGGTCGGTGAGCCATTCGAACGCCGGGTTCAGGATGACCAAATAGCAGAACACCGTTCCGAACACGAACAGGGCCACGGCCGCTCCGAATGTCGGGACGAACCATTTGCGCTCCTTCGGCTTGAGCGCCGGCAGGAAGAATGCAAGGATCTGCCAGAGGATAACCGGCGAGCAGGCCACGATGGATGCCCAGATGGATATCTTGAAGCGCGTGGCGAACGACTCGAACGGGTCGAGCGCGATCAGCGCCAGCGAGCCGTCGGCGTTCTTGGGCAGGAAATCGAAGATGGGCTGGAGCAGGAACTGGCCCATCGTGGGCGTGGCCATGTAGAACACCACCACGGCGATGGCGAGGCACGCCACGATGCGCACAAGGCGCATGCGCAGCTCGCCCAGATGGTCGAACAGGGGCATACGTGCCGGTCCGATAGGCATGGCTTATTCCCCCTTCTCGTTCGTCGTCGTGGGCGCGGCCTTGGCGGCCTCCTCGGCCGCCTTCTTCTTAGCAGCGCGCGTTGCCGCGGCCTTCTTCGCAGCAGCCGAGCGAGCCGCCGCCTTCTCGGCCTCGGTCTTTGCGGGTTTCGCTGCGGCGGACTTCGCTGCCGAGGGCTTCTTCTCCCCCGAAGCAGCTGCGGGCTTCGTCGCGGACTTCGCGGCCGGCTTCTTCGCGACCGGCTTCGTGCCGTACAGCTCGTCGGCCGAGGGCTTCGCCTTCGGCTCGGCCACCGGTTTCGCAGCCTCGGCCTTCGCCGGGGACGTTCCGGCCGCCGCCGTCGGGGCGGGCTTGGCTTCCTCGGGCTTCGCGAACGAGCCGTCGGGCCGTGCGACGGGCTTCGCCGCCGCCGCTGCGGCAGTGCCGGCGGCGGTGGCCGTCGCGGCCGTCGTAGCCTGCTTCGCCTCTTCGGCCTTCTTGGCGGCGCGCTCCTTGTCGTACCGGGCCTTGCGCTCGGAGAAGCTCTCCTGCTTCCCGGAGGCGGCCGGCGCCTGCTTCTTTTCGTCCTTGCCGATCTCTCCCACCTTCGCCAAAGCGTCGAGCGGGTTCTTGAACGGCTCGTCGGAGTTCGGGTCGTAGACTTCCGTCTTGATGACCTTGTTCATCTCCTCCTGGGCGTCCCTGAATTTCGCGATAGCCTTCCCCAGCGTCTTCGCCATGGCCGGAAGCTTGTCGGGCCCGAAGATGAGGAACCCGAACAGCAGGATGAGAAAAAGCTCAAATGGACCTATACCAAACAAAGCAAACCCCTTTGCGCGGTGTCTCTCAACGTATCAGCCGCGCCCCGCGCGGCAACGACTCATAGTATCACAAACGCGTTCGGGCAACGCATCTGCGGGCGCTCTACAGAAAAAACAAGGGGTTAGGCGGCGCGTCGTGCGCGCCGCGAGCGCGAGCCAGGTACGCGCCACGAGCACTGCGAGCGCGTTGCAGGCGCGCCGCCGGTGCTCGTCCGCGAGCGGGCCAGGCACACCACTCGAACACGGTAGGTGCGCCCTTGCAGTCCGCGTCCTACGATCCCCCGCCCATGACCATGAGGGCCATGGTGGGAATGCCCAGCGCCAGCACGAGGATCACGCAGATGACCACGGTGAATATCCGCTTTGTCTTCTCCGCGCGCCTGCGTTGCTCCTGCGCTTTCCGTTCGCGCTCCTGCGCGGCTTTGATGCGCTCGCTCTTCTGCTTCGCCGTGAGCTTCTGCTGCTTCGCCATGCTGCTACATCCTCAGTTTCCCGCGGATCTCGATGACGCGGGCGATGTTCTTCGCCACCTCCACGTCAACATGCCATTTGTTCTTCTCGTACAGCTGCACGCCGTCCACCATGGTCATGAGCACGTCGGCGCCGCTGCACGTGTTCACCACGGCCGACACGGGGTCGGTGGTGGGCGTCTGGTGCGAGCCGGACAGGTCCACGGCCACGATGTCGGCTCGTTTGCCGATGTCGAGAGAGCCTATCTTGTCGTCCAGCTTGAGCGCGCGGGCGCCGCCGATGGTGGCCATCTCCAGCATGGTGGCCGAGTCCAGGAACTGGCCCACGTTCACGGCGCGCTGCACCAGCATGCCGATGCGCATCTCGGTGAGCAGGTCGGTGGAGTCCGTGGCGGCCGGCGAGTCGGTGCCGATGCCGGTGCGCAGGCCGGAGCGCAAAAACTCCGTGAGCGGCGCCACGCCCATGCCCAGCTGCGCGTTGCAGCGCGGGCACACGGCCACGGCCACGTCGTATTCCTTGAGCTTCTTCACGTCCTCGTCGTCCACATGCACGCAGTGGATGGCCAGCACGTTGTCGGATTCGAACGCGCCCCAGTTCAGCGCATAGCGCACGGGCGTCGTGCCCGTTGGCAGCCACGGCGGGACCTCCACGTAGCCGCGCTTCTGGTCCATGGTGTGCACGGAGAATGGCGACGAGCCGTACTTGATGAAGTTGAACTCCTCGCGGTTGCCTGCCATGTGCATGGCCACGGGCACGTTCTCGCGGCGGGCGAAGTCGGACACCTTGCCGAACATGGAGGGGTGGCACACGTACATGGCCGCCGGGGCGATGCCGATGGTGATGCGGGACGAGTCGACCTCCTCGCGCCAGTGCATGATGTCGTTCTCCGCCACGCGCATGGCGTAGTCCACGCGACGCTTGTCCATGGCGCCCACCTCGCGGTAGATGACCGAACGCATGCCGAGCTTCTGCGTGGCCGTGCAGGCCGCACCCGTCGCGGTGATGTCGGCGACGCAGGTGATGCCGCTGGAAAGGGCCTCGAGGCCGCCCAGGATGGCCGAGTCGTACCAGTCGCCCACATCCATCTTCGCGCTCTTCTCCAGCATGGACGTGATCCAGGTGGTGTAGGGCACGTCGTGCACGATGCCGCGCATGACGGAGTTCTCCAGGTGGGTGTGCAGGTCGACCAGGCCCGGCATGAGCGCGGCCAAGCCGTAGTCGACGATCTCCTCGTCGGGGTAGCGGAGCTTCAGCATGTCGGTGGTGCCGATGTCGCAGATGCGGCCGTCGCGCACGAGCACGGCGCCGTTCTGGAACGGTTCTGAAGTGATGGGGAGAATATATTGTGCGCACAACAGCATGACGGCCCACCAATCTCTAAGAATAATCGTGTGCTGCGTATCATAGCATTGCCGGTGCGCTCTCCGGCGAAAGCACACAGGGCAATCGGCCGGGGGAAGAAGCGTGGCGGGAGGCGAAGCATACGCCCCCAGGTTGGCATAGTAAGTCAGCGAGAAGCCCCCTCGTGCCCGAGATTCACGGGATCGCGGGGCGGGGGGCGAGACAGGGGGACGGTTCTCTTGTCGCACCGAGTTCGTGCGACAAGAGAACCGTCCCCCTGTCTCGCCCCCCGCCCTGTCCCTGTCTCGCGCAGCGTCGAGTTGTTCCGTCGGCCGCAAGGCCGGCGGAACCTGCTATACTTCATGGCCGCATGCAAACACTAGACATGACATACATCCACGCGCCCGCCACGTACGACTTCCGCGAGCGCTCCATCATGTACGGGCCCGTGTCCGATATGGTGCCCTCCACGCCCATCTTCGAGATGTACCCGCTGGGGCTCACCACGCTCTGCGAGTACCTGGAGCGCCACGGGCTGCGCTCGCGCATCTACAACCTGGCGTCGATGATGCTGCACAAGAAGAACTTCGACGTGGAAAAGAACCTCGCGCGCCTCGACTCGCACATGTTCGGCATCGACCTGCACTGGATGCCGCACTGCCACGGCTCCATCGAGGTGGCGAAGATCCTCAAGCGGCTGCACCCGCACGTGCCGGTGAGCTTCGGCGGGCTGTCGTCGTCGATCTTCCACGAGGACCTGATCAAGTACGACTGCATCGACTACGTGTTCCGCGGCGACTCCACCGAGGAGCCCATGCGCATGCTCATCGAGCGCGTGGCGCGGGCGGCCAAGACGCACACGCCGGTGGGCGACCTGAGCGACATCCCAAACCTCACCTGGAAGGACGCCTCGGGCGCCATCCGAATCAACCCTTTGAGCTGGGTGCCCGACGACATGGACGCCATCTCGCTCGACTACGCCTACCCCATGAAGGGCGTGCTGCGCCACCACGACATGACCAGCTACCTGCCCATGAAGGGGTGGCTTTCCTACCCCGTGACGGCCAGCCTCACGTGCCGCGGCTGCGCGCGCAACTGCGCCACCTGCGGCGGCAGCGCCTACGCGTTCAAGAACCACTTCGGCCGCCGGCGCGTGGCATGGCGCGACCCGAAACTGCTCATCCGCGACATCGAGAACGTGCAGAACCACGTGTGGGGCCCCATCTTCGTGCTGAACGACTTCCTGCAGGCCGGCGAGGCGTACACGCACGAGTTCATCACCGGGCTCAAGGGCAAGGTGCACAACCCCATCGGCTTCGAGTTCTTCGGCCCGCCGCCGGGAGGCGACGAGTTCTACCAGCTTTTGGACAACAACCTGGGCAACTGGTCGGTGGAGATATCGGCCGAGAGCCACGACGACGACGTGCGCAAGGCGTTCGGCAAGGGCCATTACACCATGGCCGAGCTGGAGGACACCATCGTCGACGCGCTCTCGCACCCCAACTGCGAGCGGTTCGACCTGTACTTCATGACGGGCATCCCCAAGCAGACGGCCGCCAGCGTGCGCGAGACCGGGGCCTACGTGCAGCACCTGTACGAGCGCGTGGGGTACGACCCGCGGCTCGTGGTGCTGACCTCGCCCATGGCGCCGTTTCTGGACGTGGGGTCCATCGCGTTCGACAACCCGGAGAAGTACGGCTATAAGCTGCGCGCCCGCACGTTCGAGGAGCACCGCGAGCGCATGATCCTGCCCTCGTGGAAGCACATCATGAACTACGAGAGCACCTATATGAGCGTGGACGAGATGGTGGACGCCACCTACGATGCGGCGCTCGACCTGAACCGCATCAAGGGCGAGCACGGCATCCTGGACGCGGGAATGGCGGCCGCCACCGACAAGCGCATCCGCGAGGCGCGCGAGCAGATGAACCGGCTGGACGACGTGCTGTACAACGGCACCGGCCGCATCGACGCGCGCCTGGGGGCCCTGAAGGCCGAGTTCGAGCGGCTGTCCGAGAACACGGTGGCCGAGAAATCGGAGTTGAACTGGGCGTTCGACGTGAAGCCCGTGCACGCGAAGCACTTGGCGAAGCTGTGGCTCACGAACGAGCCGGCGAACGCGCTGGCGAAGCTGACCGGCACATGGCGGCCCGCGCAGAGCGATTTCGACTACCCCGACCAGACCACCGGCGAGCTCTCGCCCGCCTGGAACGCCGACGGCACGCCCAACTGCACGTTCAAGGGGCTGGCCGTGGACGGCATGGGCGACGGGCGCGCGCTCGCCGACGAGGCCGGCGCGCAGGTGGCCGCGTTCGGCAGCGTGGTGGCGCCCGGGTTCTCCGAGGCGAACACGAACGAGGCCTTCGACGCTGCGAACGCGCAGCTGGAAGCCGGACGCGCCGGCACGGGTGTGGAGGCCGGGCGCTACGCCGCCATCCGCGCCGAGGCCGCGCGCACCGTGGAGCGCGACCCGCTGTTGGAGCAGATGATGGCCGAGGAGCGCGAACGCGAGCAGGCCCTGGCCCGCGGCGAGGTGGCGCGCACGGTGCCGCGCGACGCCGGCGGCCTGCAGGGGGCCGGCGGCGCGAAGGGCGCTCGCGAGGCCCGCAAGCTGGGCGAGCTGCGGGATCGCAAGGAGAAGTAGGAGAGTGCGGCTGCCTTCCCCGGCGACCGCACTTTTTTATAACCAAAATCATCATGGACAAAACGGGGGGATCTGGGGGGTCTCCCCGTTCGCCCGCTTCGTCACGGATTATTGCGACCTGCGGTTTCGTGCTTTCGCGTAAGCAAGACGCTCCTACAACCCGCTTCTTCCTTACCATAGCCTTCGATTTTGTCCAGTCATTGGGTTTGCGGTGGCGTATCTGGCCGACCATCTAAGGAGAACCTGCAAGATAACGACCGACTTCTCGGAGCGTCGCGCTATACTGGGGCTTCGCCAATCGACCGACCACGTTTACCTGATGGAGCGCCACCTGTGAGCATCGACACCGCCACCGGCAAGGAAGCGCCCGCAGACCTCTCGTCCGCGCGCGTGAAGGAGATATTCTCGGCCATCGCGAAGAAGTACGAGCGGTTCAACGCCGTGTCGAGCTTCGGCGCGTACAAGGCATGGCTCGCCGGAATGATGCGCCAGGCTCCCATAGAGTCGGACGCCGACGTGCTAGACATCGCGGGCGGCACGGGCGACGTGACGTTCTCCGTAGCGCGCGCGAAGCGCCCGGCCCATATCCAGTGCACCGACCTCGTGAACGAGATGCTCGACGTGGCGCGCATGCACTACGCGGACGGCAAGGCGGGCGGGGTACCGGTTGACTTCGAGGTGGTGGACGCACAGGACATCCCCTATGCCGACGCCAGCTACGATGCCATCACGATGGCGTACGGCATCCGCAACATGCCCGAGCGCGACCGGGCGCTCGCCGAGATGTTCCGCGTGCTCAAGCCGGGCGGCTCGCTCGTGTGCCTGGAGTTCAGCACGCCGCCGAACACCGTGTGGCGCGCGCTGTACGGGTTCTACCTTAAGCACCTCATCCCGTTCTGGGGCGGGCTCATCACCGGGGACCGCGAGGGCTTCGTGTACCTGGCGCACTCGATAAAGGCGTTCCCCGACCAGCAGGGCTTGGCGGCCATGATGGAGAAGGCCGGATTCAAAGATGTGACTTGGAAGAACTACACCGGCGGCATCGCCGCGGTGCACGTGGCGAGGAAGCCGGCACGATAGAGCCGACCTGCGCGGTTTTTGACCGTCCCGAGCGCAACCGGCTTGCGTGCAGAGCGGGAAATCAAGCGTTCGGTATGATGCGGAGCACGCCGAAAGGCGTAGGATGACATCATGGACTCAAAAACTGCTCATATATCCGAGGGTGCCGCCGCACTCGAGGAGCCCGACGCGTACGACTCGCTCGAAGGGATTGCCGAATTCGGCAATCCCGACGCGCTGGGCGCTGGCGGCAACCACGCCCCCATCGGATCGCCTGGCGCAGGTGCAGCTCCCTGGAGAGCCGGGGCGCAAGACCGCCGCGGGGCGCGGAGCCGCGAGCGCCTGTGGTCGCCGCTGTTCGTGATCGTGGTGGCAGGCACGCTCTGCTGCTTCATGGTGGGCCAGGGCCTCAACTCGGGAACCTCCGTGTTCATCGCGCACATGGGCGGCAGCGCTGCTTTCGCCGGCGTGCTGGCCGCCGTGTTCTCGGCTGCGGCCGCAGCGGCGCGCATCGTGTGCGGCCCGCTCGTCGACCGCGCTGGCCGGTTGCGCGTGATGGTCGGCGGGGCGGCGCTGCTGCTGGCCGGAACATTGGTGCCTGCCGTAAGCTCCAACGACGCCGTATTCGTGGTCTGCCGCATCGTGCAGGGCGTGGGCTTCTCGGCCGCCACCACGGCCTCGGCAACCGCCGCAGCCGACGTGCTGCCCCTCTCCCGCTTGGGCGAGGGCATCGGCTACTACGGGCTGGGCCAGGCGCTCGCCATGTCCGTTGGCCCTGCGCTGGCGCTGTTCCTGGTGAACACCGACCCCGCCGCCAACCTCTACCTGGGCCTCGCCGTGATCGCCGCGCTCGGCCTGGTGCTTGCCGCGCTCTGCCGCTACGAGCGCAATCCCTCGCGCCTGCCCGCCACCGCGGCGTACCGGCGTCTCCACGAGGAGCACCGAGAGTTGGAGCACGGCAGCGCGCGGGGAGGCCACGCGACCGACCCGTGCGCTGCCCGCACCGACAACCGGCAGGCACGCAGCTCTGCGCCCGAGCCCTCAGCCCGCGGCCTCGGGCGCTTCTTCGAGCTGAGCGCGCTGCCAGGTGCGCTGCCGATGGTGGTGCTGAGCCCGGCGTTCGGGTTCGGCATCTTCTTCGTCGGGCTGTACGGCACGTCTCTGGGCGTGGCGAACCCCGGGCTGTTCTACACGCTCTCGGCGTTGAGCATGATAGCCGTGCGCCTCAAGTCGAAGTCGTTCATGGATCGTGTGGCCCCTATCAAGATATGCACCGCCTCAACCGCCTGCGGGCTCGCCGGCTTCCTGCTGTTGTTCATGGCCGGATCGAGCGATCTCGCCTACTACGCGGCCGGCATCCTGTACGGCGTCTGTCTCGGCGTGAGCATGCCCCTCAATCAGGCAGTGGCCGTGAAGAACACTCCCGCCGAGCGTTGGGGTGCCGCTAACGCCCTCTACCTGCTGGCGAGCGACGTCGGCATCGGCGTCAGCTCCATCGTCTGGGGCCTCGTCAACGACGCTGCCGGCTTCCCCGCCACCATCTGCTGCGTCATGGGCTGCATCCTGGCCGCCTGGGTGGTCGCCTGGTTCTCGTACCCGAGCACCAGGCGCGAGCACAAGAAAGCCTAGCAGGGCGCGCTGTGCGGAGCATGGCAGATTCGCTCCTCACAGCGCGCTACCGGCTTCTCGGCGCAGCCTCCCACAGCGTGTTCAGCACCAGCTCGAGCGTGGTCATGTTGTCGCGAAGGTTCTCCTTTTTGAGGTCTTTGAGATCCTTGTACTGGCGGGTGGTCATCCCCGACCAGGCGCGCGTTATCTCGTCGGTGAGGATAGCGTACTCCTTGCCTTTCTCGACGCCGCGCCTCTCCCACTCGTCGGTGAGCCCTTTGCGCACTTGGATGGTTTGCAGGCGCTGGTTGACCCAGTTGCGGTCGTAGCCCTTTTTGAGGTACGTTTCCAGAGCGCGGTCGAGCGTCAACTCGGGGTCGATGATCTCGTCGATGCGCTCGGAGCCCACCTGCGCGAGCCACAGCTTGAACGGCTCGGCTTTCTTGGAGGGAATGGACTGCACGATGCGCAGGATTTGCTCGGCATTCCCCGCAAGCGTCTTGCGCTTCTTCCCGCTCGACGTTGCCATTTCTATCTGGGGACAATTTGTCCCTAGGTAGCTCGCAAGCTGCTCGTCACGCTTGCGCATCTTCTTCAGATAGTCAGTTGGGTTGGCGCTCTCCGTCAACACGCCGACCACATCGACGACAGAGAAGTACCACTCCTCCTCGTCCTCGTTCCATGCCGAGCGGATTTCCTGGCTTTCAAACAGCTTTACGGAAGAATCGACCATGATTCCCTCCTTCGGTCCGGGGCGTTTTGGACAGGAGGGTGCTTGGTCGAGCACAACGCCATGCGATTTATCGATGACGCCAGTATATCATAAAACGAACCTATGTTCTATACTAATTAGTAGGGATCGTCCAGATTCGCATGGGCTTGGGCGTCGGCGTCCAGGGGGTAGAACTTCCCAGCGCGGAAGCGATCGAGGGCCACAAGGGCTATCATGCCGGCGTTGTCGCCGCAGGCGCTCAAAGGCGGCAGGGTCAGGCGCACATGCAGACGCTCGCAAAGCGCCTTGTAGGCGTCGCGCAGCACCGGGTTCGCCGCCACGCCGCCGCCGAGGCAAAACGTGCGCGCGCCCGTTTGCCGCAGCGCCATCTCCGCCTTCTTCACCTGCACGTCCACCACCGCCTGCTGGAAGCTGGCGGCAACGTCGGGCACGTGGGGCTCGCGGCCGGCGGCGCGCTCGTTGTTGATGTAGGTGACGACCGCCGTTTTGAGGCCCGAGAGCGAGAAGCGCAGGTCGCCGGAATGCATCATGGCACGAGGGAAGGCGATGGCATCAGGGTTGCCGAGCGCCGCCTGCCTCGAGATGACGGGGCCGCCGGGATACCCCAAGCCGAGTGCCTTCGCCACCTTGTCGAACGCCTCTCCCACCGCGTCGTCGATGGTGGCGCCGAGCGTTTCGTAGTCGCCCCAGCCCCGCATGTGCACGAGCATGGTGTTGCCGCCTGACACGAGCGACACCACGGCGGGCGGCTCGAAGTCCGGCGCGCCGATCTTGTTCGCGTATAAGTGGCCTTCGAGGTGGTTGACGCCGATGAACGGCTTGCCGGCACCCCAGGCCGCGCCCTTCGCGAAGGCGACGCCCACCACGAGCGCGCCCATGAGGCCGGGCGCGTAGGTGACGGCCACGGCGTCGAGGTCGGTCCATGTCAGGCGTGCGAGACCCAGATGGTCGGCCGCCACGTCGAGGCACTCGTCGCACACGCCGCAGATGGCCTCGATGTGCTTGCGGCTGGCTATCTCGGGCACCACGCCGCCGAAGCGCGCGTGGAAGTCCACCTGCGAGGCCACGATGTCGGCCACGAGGTTGCCGTCGCCGTCCACGATGGCGGCAGCCGTCTCGTCGCAGGACGACTCGATAGCCAGGATAAGCGGGCGCGCAACAGCGGGGCAGGCAGATTCCGTGCGGGACGCCTCCTTGCGAGAGGCCTCGGCGCGGGCGGCGTCGACCTGCAGCTGCATGCCCGCCACGTCGTGCGGGGCCAGGGGCAGCGGGCCCTCCATGATGAGGGCGTCCTCGCCATCCGAGTAGTAGCGCGGACGCGTGCCAAGCGCGTGGAAGCCGAGCGCTTCGTAGAACGCCTGCGCGCCGGCGTTGCCCGCGCGCACCTCGAGCGAGCATGTTGCCGCGCCCAGGTCGCGCGCGTCGGCCGCCACGCGGGCCAGCAGCTCGCGCGCGATGCCGCGGCGGCGCTGCGCCGGGTCGACGCCCACCTTGAGGATCTGCACCTGCCCGTCTACGACCCACCCGCCCGCATAGCCGAGCAGCTGCTCGCCATCGTAAGCCGCCCACCAGACGCGGTCGGGGCGCGGGAGCTCGTCGGCAACCAGGTGCTCGTTCCAGGCGTCGGAACCCATGACCTGCGCCTCCAACGCGGCGACAGCGGCGGCATGCGCGGCATCAAGCGGCTTGTACACGATGCCGTCGGCGGCGGGGCGGGCGTTCAGGATGGCGGTGTCGTGCATGCTCGCCCGCTGGTCGCGGCGCGGGGCCACGTCCTGCACGCCGACGGCGAGGTTTTTCGGATCGTTCTTCGCCAAGCGGATGCGCTCGTTCTCCTCCGCATCGGACAGGCGCGTGTACACGGGGAGCGCAAAGGCAGGGTTATGCCGGGCGGCGTCGAAGGGATCGGCCTCGCCCGCGCGCCAGGCGGCTTGCAGCGCCCGCAGCAGGCCGCGGCCCGTGGGAGCCCACAGCTCCGAAGGCAGGGTCTCGCCCGCCGGTGCGAACAGGTCGGCGTACTTCGCCAGCGCGTCGCCGGT
This sequence comes from Gordonibacter sp. RACS_AR49, assembly GCF_030418435.1. Classification (NCBI taxonomy): domain Bacteria; kingdom Bacillati; phylum Actinomycetota; class Coriobacteriia; order Eggerthellales; family Eggerthellaceae; genus Gordonibacter; species Gordonibacter sp. RACS_AR49. The sequence goes on from NZ_JAIUDM010000001.1 coordinate 407,162, forward strand.
GACGGCCAAGCGGGGCGTTTCGGTCGCATGCGCGACCAGCTCGGCAGCCGCAGCCTCGGCCTTCACCACACGGTCGGCCCCAAGGCGGCAGGCGTCCTCGTCCGTCAGCTGGTAGCGGACGGGATACACCTCCTTGCGCATAGCGTCGGCCACCACGGCCAGCGGGCCGCGCACGCCCGCCGCCTGCGCGTTCCACGCCACGGCATCGAGCGACGACACGCCCACGAGCCCCACGCCCAGCGCCGAAGCGATGCCCTTGGCCGTGGCCATGGCAATGCGCACGCCGGTGAACGACCCCGGCCCGCGGCCGACGACGATGCATGCCAGCTCTTCGCGCGCCACGCCCTGCTCGGCCAGCAGCGCGTCGATGCGCGGAAGCAGCTGGGTGTTCGAGGCGCGATGCGCCGACGCCTCGGCGGAAGCAACGACCTCCACCTCGAGGCTTTCCGCGTGCAGCACGCCCAAGCCGATGGCGATGACCTCGTTGGCCGTGTCGAACGCAAGCGCGTAGCGTGGCCGTGCGCCTGCTGGGGCACCGTGCGCCGCGCCGGCCTCCGCCGCACGCGCCGCCAGGAACTCTCGATCGCTCACCCGCAGCACCCCGCTGCCTTCATCAGGCGCGATTTCGAGTCCTTCGCCCATACGAACAGCAGCTGCCGCGCACGGTCCCCGAACGACTGCGCGCGCACGTCGCGGTTTCCGTCAGCGTCGACGGTGACCGCTATCTCCAGGTAGCCGTACGGCAGGGCCGAGGGGAACTTCTCGCCCCATTCGACGAACGAGGCGCCGTCGCCGTCGATCGTCTCGAAATAGCCGATGTCCTCCAGCTCGTCGGGATCTTCCAGCCGATACAGGTCGAAGTGGTACAGCGGAAGCCGGCCTCCCGGATACTGCAGCAGGATGTTGAACGTGGGGCTGGTCACCTGGTCGCGCACGCCAAGTGCAGCGGCGACCCCCTGCACGAACTGCGTCTTGCCCGCACCCAGGTCGCCCGAGAGCACGATGACGTCGCCCGCGTGCAGATAGGGCGCAAGCGTGGAGGCCAGCTGCTTCGTCGCCTCCGGGGAGGTGGTCTTGCGTATGTAGGTCAGTCCGTTAGCCATGGTGCGTATGATACGCCAACACGACCGCCCAGGCCACGACGGCGGCGGGGAATCGGGAATCTTCCATGGTGCGGCATTGGCACGCGCGGCGCAGGCGAAGGCGAGCGAAGAGGACGTACGGCGCGGCCGCCAACACACGGGAGGGCGAAGGCCATGCGCCCGCCGGCGTGCGGAACGCGAGACGCCTGCGGCCGCTGGCGCGCGGACTGCCGCCGAACGGGCGCCGCGGCAGAATTCTCATCGCGACGCATCGCTTTTGCCCTATCATCGCCTTGAACGCAAAACACCCGCCCCCCGCCCGCACGGCGGCGGCACGGCGCGACACGAAGGAGGCAACCAGCCATGTACGAAGCGCATATCGAAACCGTCATGCAGAACCTTACCCGGCGCGGGCTCTCGCAGATGCTCGTCTGCGACCCGCGGTCCATCCAGTACCTGACCGGCGCATACCTTGAGCCGGGCGAGCGCTTTCTGGGCCTGGTTCTGGTCGAGGGCGGCGCGCCGACGCTCGTCTATAACGAGATGTTCGCCGTGCCGAGCGACCTCTCCTGCGCCACGCTCACGTTCAACGACACGGAAGACCCCCTTGCGCTGGCCGCCGGGCTGCTCGACCCGTCCCGCCCGCTGGGCTGCGACAAGAACCTTGCGGCGCGCTTCCTCATCCCGCTCATGGAGCGCGGGGCGGCAAGCGCCTTCGTGCTGGCCTCCGACGTGGTGGACGACGCGCGCGCCCACAAGAGCGCCGAAGAGCGCGACCTCATGCGCGACGCCTCGCACACGAACGACGCCGCCATGGCGCGCTTCAAGAAGCTGGTGCGCGAAGGCGCAACCGAGGCCGAGGTGGCCGGTCAGCTGGAGGGCATCTACCGCGAGCTGGGCGCGCAGGGCCACTCGTTCGCGCCCATCGTCAGCTTCGGCGCGAACGCCGCCGACCCCCATCACGAGCCCGACGGCACGCCCTTGACCGCCGGCGATGTGGTGCTGTTCGACGTGGGCTGCCGTCAGGGCGAGTACTGCGCCGACATGACGCGCACGTTCTTCTTCGGCGAGCCCACCGATAAGCAGCGCGAGGTGTACGAGACGGTGCGGCGGGCCAACGAGGCCGCCCAGCGCGTTGTCGCCCCCGGCGTGCGCTTCTGCGACATCGACCGCGCCGCCCGCGAAGTCATCGAGGAGGCGGGCTACGGTCCCTTCTTCACTCATCGCCTGGGACATCAGATCGGCCTGGACGTGCATGAGCCGGGCGACGTTTCGTCGGTTCACGAGGCCCCGGTGGAGGTGGGCATGTGCTTTTCCATCGAGCCCGGCATCTACCTGCCCGGCGAGTTCGGCGTGCGCATCGAGGACCTGGTCATCGTTACCGAGGACGGCTGCGAGGTGCTCAACGGCTACCCCCACGAGCTGGAGATACTGGGGTAACAGGCCCACGTGTTAGCGCGGGAGGCCCGGCGCGCCTATTCGCCCCCCGTCGTTCGACCGGCGGCTCGCAGCTGCCTCGCCGGTCGAACGACACATCAAGAAGCTCGACCTACAGGCGCCGCTTCATCCCCGCGCGGCGGGCGGCGGCTTTGGCGTCGCGCGTGCGCTTGCAGTCGGGGCAGGTGGCCATGAGCGCGCGGGCGCGGGCGGCGTCGGCGTGCTCCTCCTGCTCGAGCAGGGCGTTCGCGAATGCTATCTCCTTGTTCGTGGCGTAGTAGCGCCCGCACGATTCGCACTCCGCCAGCGTGAACAGGCAGCGCTTGGGCAGCTCGGGCTCGTCGGCGAAGTCGGCCCCCTCGATGACGTCCATAGCCCCGGTGGGACAGGCAGGCACGCAGCGGCCGCACTGCGTGCAGTCGAACAGGTCGAGCGTCCACACCAGCAGGCCCTCGTCCTCGTCGATGAAGATGCGGATGGCGTTCGCGTCGCAGGCCGCCGCGCAGGCGGCGCACGCGATGCAGGCGGAGAAGTCGTGGCGCGGCTTGCCCTCCACCACGCTCGAGGCGCGCCGAACCCCCGTCACGCGGTCGCGGCTCGAAATGGGGTTCGACGTGCGGGGCTTCACGTTCACCATCAGCGATCGACCTCCTCGAGCAGATCGAACATTCCCGCGAACGCATCGTCGGGAAGCCCGCCGCGCAGGGCTGCTTCAGCCCGCTCGACGGCCTCGATGCGGCGGTTCTTCCCCAGCGCCTCGAGCATCTCCTCGTCCATGAGCGCGAGCGCCTTCGTGGGGCAGGCCTCCACGCAGCGCGGCCCGTCGGGCGACTTCGCGCACAGGTCGCACACCACCACGCCCGTGTACGCGCCCGTCTCCTTCTGGCGCAGCAGCCCCGCCGAGCGCGCCGACGACGCACGGCTGTACGGCGCGGCCTTCACGTGCGCGGTGGACGGCGCGGAGGGGTAGACGGCGCCGAACGGGCACGCGAGCGCGCACAGCAGGCAGCCCGTGCAGCGCGCCTCGTCCACCTGAAGGCGGTCGCGCTCCTGGTAGATGGCCCCTTCCGGGCACACCGACAGGCAGGGCGCGCCCTCGCACTGGTGGCACGTCACCGCGGCCGACACCTCGCGGGTCTTCACGAGCGAGAGGCGCGACGCCGGGCGCAGCGCGCGCTTGCGGTGCGCCTCGCTGCACGTCACGCGGCACGCGCCGCAGCCGATGCACCGCGCAGGGTCGGACACGACGAAGCGGTTCATACGAGCGTCTCCTCCTCGCCGTCCGCGTAGAGCGCCCGGCCCGCCACCTCGGCCTCGTGGGGGGCAAAGGCGGCGGGAGCAGGTGCGGCATCGGCAGACGCCGCGGGGGAATCTTCGGCTGCGCCCCCTTCGGTCGCTCCGCTCTGGACGACCGGAGGCTCCGGCTCCGGAGGGTTCTGGCGGTCGGCCTCGGCGGCCAGCTCGGCTTTGAGGGCGGCGTAGCGCTCCACCAGGTGATCCTCCGCCCAGCGTTGGTCGGCGATCGCCTCCACCTCGCAGGCGCTGTACTTGTCCTCGGGCGTGCCCGACTCGCCGTCCACCGCGTGCAGCGTGAGCTCGTTGCACTTGCCGATCCACCACTGGTAGGTCATGTACACCGCGCCCTCGTTCACGCGCTCGTCCACCGCGGCGCGCGCGAGCACCTTGCCGCGGCGCGAGCGCACCCACACCAGCTGCTCCTCCTCGATGCCGCGCGCGTCGGCGTCGGCCGGACTCATGCTCACGTAGCCGGGCTCGTCTGCGAGCGCGGCCAGCGCCTTGCAGTTGCCGGTCATCGAGCGGCACGAGTAGTGCCCCACCTCGCGCACCGTGCACAGCACGAGCGGCCAGGCGTCGTCGGGCTTCTCGGTGGGAGGACGCCAGTGCGCCGCCACCAGGCGCCCCTTGCCGTTTGGCGTGGTGAACGCGCCGCCGGCGTAGAGCTCCGGCGTGCCGTGGTTGTCGGGGTCGTCGGCCGCCTCGGCGCGGATGGGCCACTGCGCGTATCCCGTGCCCGCCATCTTCTCGTAGGTGGCCCCGGCAAACTGCGGGCAGAGGCTGCGCACCTCGTCCCAGACCTCCCGCGTGCTCTCGTAGCGCATCGGGTAGCCCATGCGGCAGGACAGGTCGGCGAAGATCTCCCAGTCGTGGCGGCACTCGCCCTTCGGCGGCAGCGCGGCCGTGGTCAGCTGGAACGAGCGGTCCGACGCGGTGTACACGGCGTCGTGCTCGGCCCACGAGGTGGCGGGCAGCACCACGTCGGCCAGCGCCGTGGTCTGCGTCATGAAGATGTCCTGGCTGATGAGGAGGTCGAGGTTCTCCAGCGTGCGCCGCATCTGCGCCGTGTCGGGCTCGGTTTGCAGCGGGTCCTCGCCGAAGTTGTAGAACGCGCGGACCTTCCCCTCCTCCACCGCATGCGGCAGGTCGGTGAGCTTCCAGCCGGGCTTGAGCGACAGGCGCTCCTCGGGAACGCCCCAGGCGGCGGCGAACTTCGCGCGCGCGGCCGGGTCGTCCACGCGCTGGTAGCCGGGGTAGAGGCTCGGCCACATGCCCATGTCGCACGAGCCCTGCACGTTGTTCTGCCCGCGCACGGGGGCGAGGCCGCTTCGGGGCTTGCCGATGTGGCCCGTGATGAGCGCGAGCGCTGCGATGGCGCGCACCGTCTGCACGCCCTGCGCGTGCTGGGTCACGCCCATGCCCCAGCCCACGATGGCCGTCTCGGCCGTTGCGTAGCGGCGGGCGGCCTGGCGGATGAGCTCGGCGGGGAGGCCGCACACGCCCTCCACGTCCTCCGGCGCGTAGTCCTGCACGATCTCCCACCAGTCGTCAAAGCCCTCGGTGTGCTCGTCGATGAAGTCGAAGTCGGCCAGCTCCTCGTCGACGATGGCGTACGCGAGCGCGTTCACGAAGGCGAGGTTCGAGCCGTTCGCGAGCGGCAGGTAGAGGTCGGCGATGCGGGCGCTCTCGATGACGCGCGGGTCGCACACGATGAGCTCGGCGCCGCGCTCCTTCGCCTTCACGATGCGGCGCGCCACGATGGGATGGCTGGCCGCCGGGTTGTAGCCGATGAGCAGGATGCAGTCCGTCTCCTCGAGCGTGGGGATGCTCACGCTCATCGCGCCCGAGCCCACGCACTCCATGAGGCCGATGACGCTGGCCGCGTGGCAGGTGCGCGCGCAGTTGTCGATGTTGTTGGTGCCGAGGCACGCGCGCGTGAACTTCTGCATGACGAAGTTGGCCTCGTTGCCGGCCCCGCGAGACGACCCCGTGAGCATGACGGCCTCGGGACCGCTTTCCTCGATGATGGCGCGCAGGCGGCTGGCCGTGAAATCGAGCGCCTCGTCCCAGGTCACGCGCTCAAGCGGTGCGCCCTTCCGCCGGCGGATCATCGGGTGGTAGATGCGCGGCGTGAGAATGCGCGTGTCGTTGACGAAGTCGTAACCGTAGAGGCCCTTGAGGCACAGCTCGCCCTCGTTCGTGATGCCGTCCAGTCCCTCCACGTCGATGACCCGGCCGTTCTCCACCGCCAGGTTCATCTTGCAACCCGCGCCGCAGTACGGGCACACCGCCATATGCTTCTCCATGAGGCTACTCCCCCTCGTCCAGGCTCGCGTTGAGCTTCATGCTGGCGAACGACGCCGTGGCGCGGGCCGCCGCCTTGCGCTTGCTTTGGCGCGCGCGCTCCATGAAGTCGGCGTCTATCAGGCGCAGCGCGTCGGTCGGGCACGCCTTCGCGCACGCCGGGCCGCCCGCGCATCCCGTGCACAGGTCGCACTTCACCACCGTCGAGCGCGTGCGCTTGCGCTTCTTCGCCCGGGCCCGCGCGCGGGCGCCCTTGGCGGACTTGTCGTCCTTGGCCGCCGCGTCGGCCGCGGCCGCCTCCCCGGGCGTGGGCTCCGGCTCGGGCGGCAGCTTCTCGGTCACGATCTCCACGGCGCCGTAAGGGCAGGCCAGCACGCAGTTGCGGCAGCCGATGCACTTCTCGGGGTGCACGCCCACGTGCTCGTCGTCGCTGAACAGGCAGCCCGTGGGGCACGCGTCCACGCACGGCGCCTCGGCGCAGTGATGGCAGCCCACGGGCGCCGATATGGTGCGCGTCGTGACCAGCGTGAGGCGCGGCACCGCCACGTCGCCGGGAGAGTCATGGCGCATGAGGCAGGCCGCCATGCACGTCTTGCAGCCGATGCAGACCGAAGGGTCGGCGATGATGAACTTCCTGCCGGCAGGCGTCGCCGCGCGCAAGCTCACCGCCCTCCTTCGCGCGCGGCGAGCGCGGCCTCGGCGGCGGCCACGGTGTGGGCCATCGTGACGCTGGTGGTCACCGTGCCCAGGCCGCGCGGGACGGGCGTGAGGGCGTCCACCACCGGCTCTGCCGCGTCGAAGTCCACGTCGCCGCAGAGGTTGCCCTCGGCGTCGAAGTTGATGCCCACGTCGAGCACCGTCTGCCCGGGGCGGAAGAACTCCGCGCCGAACATGCGGGCACGGCCGGTGGCGCAGATCACGACGTCGGAGGCGCGCACGACCTCGGCAAGGTTCTCGGTCCTGCTATGGCAGAGCGTCACCGTGGCGTTGCGGCGCAAGAGCATCATGGACACGGGCTTGCCCACCACCAGGCTGCGGCCCGCCACGGCAACGCGCTTGCCTTCGAGCGGCACTCCGTAATGGTCGAGCAGCTCGAGGCACGCGGCGGCCGTCGAGGGCGGGAAGCCCGTAGCGCCGTCGGTGAACACCGAGGCCAGCGAGGCGAGCGTGATGCCGTCGACGTCCTTCTCGGGAGCCAGCAGATCGCAGACGCGCGCCTCGTCGATGTGCGCGGGCAGCGGGCGGAACAGCAGGCAGCCGTGGATGGAGGCGTCGGCGTTCACCTCGGCGAGCGCGGCTTCGAGGACCTCCTGCGGGGCGTCCTCGGGCAGGACAAACGGACGCACGGCGATGCCGAGCGACTCGGCGCGCTTCTGGGCGGTGCGCTCGTAGGACAGGTCGTCGGGACGCTCGCCCATGCGCACGATGGCGAGCGTGGGCACGATGCCCGCGTGCGCCAGCGCCTCGATGCGCGGCGCGAGCTCCTGCGCCAAGCGGTCGACGACGGGCTTTCCGGTGAGGAGGGTTGCCATGGGAGTGATTCGCTCCTTCGAGAGTTTACGAGACGGACGTTTTCACGAAGTCGAACAGCTCGTCGCAGCGCTCGCGCGTGCGCGCGGCCAGCGACTCGGCCTCGCCGCGGTAGCGCGCGGCCTGGGCAGCATCGTCCATGGAGGCGGCGTTGATGAAGATGTTGAGGCTGGCCCCGTCGGAGGCGGCCCGGGCGAACGCGGCGGCCACGCCCGCGTCGGAGCGCGCCATCTTGGAGCCGTGATGAGCCAGGTAGTCGGCCTCGTCCACCACGTCGGCCACGGCGCGCATGATGGCGAGCGGCACGTCGCTCGCGCCGACGAGCGCCTGCCGGAGCGCGGCGTTCTTGGCGGCCTGCTCTTCCGGCGTGGCCTTCGGCAGGCGGTAGGCGGCGGCCAGGGGCCCGAACGCGCGCGCGTCCTCGTCCACAAGCGCCACCAGGCGGGCGCGCAGCGCGTCGAGGCGCGCAAGCGAGGCGCGCACCTCGTCCTCCACGTCGGCGTAGGTCTTCTTTCCCACCGTGAGGTTGCCCACCATGGAGGCGAGCGCCGCCGCGAGCGCGCCCGCGCAGGCCGAGGCCCCGCCGCCGCCCGGCGTGGGCGCCGCGCTAGCCAGCTCGTCGATGAATGAGGTGTCGTACATGGCGCCTCCCTTTTGCGCGAGCGTCAAGTTTGATCGGGATGGCCGGCCGCCGCGAACACGCCGCACGTCCGGCATTCCGTATGATAGCCCACCGCCCGCAATAACCCCATACGCCCCGCGAAACATGCACGAACCCTCGACGTGCGGCCACAAACTGCCAAGACCAACCGGCACCCCTGCACAAACTCTTCACGTAGAGTTAGCTGTCGGGCCGTCTGGTGTCGCTACGGAAGCCTTCGGCAAAGCTTTTTGCGGCTTCCTTTTATCAAATTGCAAACTGCTGGTTGTAATTATTGCAAAGTGTATGTTAATATCGTTGTTAAGTGTAGGTTAAACTCATTGCAAGGAGCGGGTTATGGCAACATATCTACCGCGCGTCGTCGATAGCGAGCTGGTCGAAAGGCTCTCCTACGCAGGAGCCGTCGTCATCCGCGGGCCAAAATGGTGCGGGAAAACAGCCACGGCATTGCAGCGTGCTAAGAGCGTCGCTTTCATGCAAGACCCCGACGAGCGGGCCAACAACATGGCGATGGCCGAGGCGAAGCCTTCCTTGCTGCTACGTGGAGAAAAGCCCCGGCTCATCGACGAATGGCAAGAAGCACCCCAACTCTGGGACGCCGTACGCTTCGCTGTGGACCGCAGCGACGAGCCCGGGCAGTTCATGCTCACGGGCTCGGCAACGCCAACGGCCCAACCCCAGCATACGGGCACGGGTCGGTTCTCCTTCCTCGATATGCGCACGATGTCGCTCTTCGAGTCGGGCGAATCCACGGGAGAAGTGAGCCTGGGCGAGTTGTTCGGGCAAGGCGACCATATCCCGAATGACGAAACTCACGTGGAAGGCCACTCGGAGCAGGACGTTGAGAACCTTTCCTACTTGATTTGCCGCGGCGGTTGGCCTCGCGCGATCACCATCGCTAACGAAAACGCCGCACTTAAGATGTCACGCGATTACCTGTCGGCTATCGCAGAGGAGGATATCTCGCGGGTAGACGGCGTGAGCCGCAATTCCCAATACGCACGCCTCATCATGCAAGCCTACGCTCGCTGCTCGGCAACCCAAGCAGACATGGGCACGGTGCGCGGCAATCTAAAGACGCGCGGCAGCGGGCTGTCGAGGGAAACCGTCGACTCCTACGTCGGAGCGCTCCGACGTCTCTACGTGATCGAGGATGTCTCAGCATGGACGCCTTCTCTGCATGCGAGATCGCGCATTACCACCACGCCCGTTCGCTTCTTCACCGATCCGTCCATTGCAGCCGCGGCCCTTGGAGCGAGCCCCGAGCTTCTGTTGCGCGACATGTCAACCTACGGTCTGCTTTTCGAGAACCTCTGCGTACGCGACCTGCGCGTGTATGCCGAACCCCTCGGCGGAAAGGTCCTGCACTACCGCGACAACACGGGTCTCGAAGCCGATTGCGTCATCGCGCTGGACGACGGCCGTTACGCCCTGCTGGAAGTGAAGATGAGCGCGCGCCTCGTTGACGAAGGCGCGGCAAACCTCAGGAAGCTCGCCGGCAAGATCGACGCAAGCATCATGGGCGCCCCGTCGTTCTGCGCCGTCATCACGCCCGGAGGGTACGCCTACCGACGCGAAGACGGCGTTCTGGTGGTGCCTATCACCTGCCTGCGCCCCTAGCCGACCGGCAGATAAAACTCCGAAGTTGCTCCGCGGGCGCAATGCGGCCTGGCAAAACGGCCCCCGGCGACGCATGCCGCCGGGGGCCCCGATCACGCGTTCGTCAGCCTTAGAACAACCCGCTGATCTTGCCGTTCTCGTCCACGTCGATCTTGAAGGCGGCGGGGGCCTTCCCAAGGCCCGGCATCGTCATGATGGAGCCCGTGAGCGCCACCACGAAGCCGGCGCCGGCCGACACCTTCACTTGGCGCACGGTCACGGTGAAGCCGCGCGGCGCGCCCAGCTTGGACGCGTCGTCGCTGAAGGAGTACTGCGTCTTGGCCATGCACACGGGCATGGCGCCGAAGCCGAGCGCCTCCAGCTGGGCCAGCTCCTTCTTCGCGGCCGGCTCGAACACGACGCCGTCTGCGTGGTAGATGCGCTTGGCGATGGCCTCGATCTTCTCGGCCAGCGTCAGGTCGTCGCCGTAGGAGAACTCGAACGTCTCGGCGCTGCGGCCCTCGGCGTCGCCCTCGGCGCACAGGCGCACCACTTCGTCGGCCAGCGCCTGGCCGCCCTCGCCGCCCTTGGCCCACACCTCGGACAGCGCCACGTTCACGCCCAGCTCGCGGCACTTGGCCTCCACGAGGTCGAGCTCGGCCTTCGTGTCGGTGGGGAACGCGTTGATGGCCACCACGCACGGCAGGTTGTACACCTGCGTGATGTTCTCCACGTGCTGAAGCAAGTTGGGCAGGCCGGCCTCCAGGGCCTCGAGGTTCTCCTCGTTGAGGTCCGCCTTCGCCACGCCGCCGTGATTCTTCAAGGCGCGCACCGTGGCAACCACGACCACCGCGTCGGGCTCGAGCCCGGCGAGGCGGCACTTGATGTCCAGGAACTTCTCTGCGCCCAGGTCGGCGCCGAAGCCGGCCTCCGTCACGCAGTAGTCGCCCAGCGCCATGGCCATGCGCGTGGCCATGATGGAGTTGCAGCCGTGCGCGATGTTGGCGAAGGGGCCGCCGTGCACGAACGCGGGCGTGCCCTCGAGCGTCTGCACGAGGTTGGGCTTGAGCGCGTCTTTGAGCAGGGCCGTCATGGCGCCTTCCGCGTGCAGGTCGTGCGCCGTGACCGGCTTGTCGTCGTAGGTGTAGCCCACCACGATGCGGCCCAGGCGCTCCTTGAGGTCGGTGATGGACGTGGCCAGGCAGAAGATGGCCATGACCTCGGAGGCCACCGTGATGTCGAAGCCGTCCTCGCGCGGCACGCCGTGGGCCTTGCCGCCCAGGCCGTCCACGATGTTGCGCAGCTGGCGGTCGTTCATGTCCACCACGCGCTTCCACGTGATCTTGCGCACGTCGATGCCCAGCTCGTTTCCGTTGTGGATGTGCGCGTCAAGCAGGGCCGCCAGCAGGTTGTTGGCCGCGCCGATGGCGTGGAAGTCGCCCGTGAAGTGCAGGTTGATGTCCTCCATGGGGATGACCTGGGCGTACCCGCCGCCGGCCGCACCGCCCTTGATGCCGAACACGGGGCCGAGCGACGGCTCGCGCAGCGCCACGACCACGTTCTTGCCCTGCTTCGCCAGCGCGTCGGCCAGGCCCACCGTCGTGGTGGTCTTCCCTTCGCCGGCCGGCGTGGGGTTGATGGCCGTTACCAGGATGAGCTTGCCCGGCGTGTGCTCCACGTCCTTGAGCAGGTTGTAGTCCACCTTCGCCTTGTTGGTGCCGTACATCTCCAGGTACGTTTCCGGCACGCCCGCCTTCTCGGCGATGGCGCTGATAGGCTGCGGCTTCGTCGCCTGGGCAATTTCGATGTCGCTCAACACGTGGGGCCCTCCCTTTTCCTCGTCGGTGCGCTTTCCTGCATTCTACTGGTTTTTCGGCCCGTGACCACCTTGTTTTCCGCAAGGGCCATCAAATACCAGCAACCGGGGAGCTCGGGCCGCTCGTCCCGAGCTCAAAATCGGAAGAGGAGGCGGGTGCCGTTCGCGCTATGCACGCAGAACGGCACCTGCTCATCTTGAACGGAGAGCGAATTCGAGCGCACCGCAGCATGTCCCAAAAGGCGCCTGTCCCCTTTTGGGACATTTTCACGCGTTGTCGCTCGGCGGGTCGATCACCAAAGAGCCGACCGGCAGAGGACGATCCCTCGGAACCAGCACGAGCGAATAGCCTGCGATGCGGGCGATTGCCGCCACCGTCCCACACTCGGAGTCTCCGGGTCGATGCAGAGTCGAACTCAGCCAGGTAGCTGAATGGCCGAGCTCGACGGAAAGAGCTCTATGACTATAGCCGGATTCCTCCACCATTGTTCTAATAGCTTCATTTGTATTCATGAGCACACCTCCTGTTACTAGGAGGATGGAGGAAAGCGCTTTTCTCAAAGCAAATTGCATAACTAGAGTTGATCGAATAACTTTAGTTGTGTACACTAGGTGGACGAAAAGGGGGATTCATGGCCAAGAATAAGCACGCAACTCGAAGGGGCTCTATCCCCATCGACGTCATCGACCGCATCGACCTTGTCAAGCGGGAAGCGCGAGAGCTTGAAGATGCTCTTCTCTTCGCGAATGCCGCCGTGAGGTCGAACCCCGAGGAAACCGGCGAGTACCTAGAGGGCGAGCTCGCCGCCTTGGCCCTTTCGGCGCAGCGGCTTCGCGCCGATGCAGATGAGCTTCGCATCGCAGCGACGCCCTTCATGCCGAAGCCGAGGAAACGCTGCTGCGCATCCGCTTGATCTTCGCGGCAGCAACGGAGCGGCGGCCCGCGTTAACCTTCCCGGAGGCTTCAGGTATAATCGAGACGCTCGGCCGGCGAGCCAGGGCAAATGCGACACGGGGAAAGAGCGCTCATGGTCAACCAGGCAAAGCGCTACGAACTGCGGCTTTACGACCGGGCGCTGCTCGTCTTCTCTGCGATGGCCGACGCGTTCGGAAACGTGTCGTTCTCCGTCCTCGACAGTGACGATGACGCGTGCAGCCTCTTCCCCCTCCCCCTGATGCGCGACCTGGGACAGGACTCCCTCAAAGAGTGGCTCGATACGCGCGTCGTGCCGAAGAACCGACGATTCGCGGACAAGATCCTCGCCCAAGCAGGGCTGACCCCCGGCGACACCATGGGCATCATCGACGTGTGCCTGGACCTTTCGATCAACGACGCGTACTGGGTGGTTCCCGAAGGGTTCGCGGGCACGTTCGCCGCTTACAACCTGTTCGACAACGAGCTGGACGAAGCTCTCGCACTGACGGCCTACACGGGATACCCCTCGCCCAGCACCGCCGCGCGGGGCTTTCGACCGAATGGACCACCGACGGCCAGTACCCGAAGGCCTGGCGAAGGATCGACGATGCGCTCCTCCTGTTCAAAGCCGGCACGGAAGGGTACGCCAACTCCGGCATGGAGCCCTATTCGGAGTTCTTCGCCGCGCAGGCCGCCGAAGCATTCGGCATCCCCCATGTGGACTACGATCTGGAGAAATGGCAGGGAAAGCTCGCTTCGGTCTGCCCGCTCACGTCGACCGCCACGCCAACAACTACGGCTTCCTCCGCGACAACCGCAGCGGTACAACACTGTCGTTCGCGCCGCTGTTCGACCACAACCTCGCGCTTTTCCCCGGAGACATGGCTACGGACTTCGACGAGTGGCCCCGCAAGGCCGGCAGCCAGACGCCCGCCGGCAGCAACCTGCCCTTCAACCAGGTGCTCCAAGTGGTCATGACCGAGCGGCACCGCGAGGCGCTGCGCCGCATGCTCTCCTTCGAGCTGACGAACCACCCCGTCTATCCCGTGGATGAGGAGCGGCTTGACGCCCTCAACCGGCTCTTGGGCGCGCGGGTGCGCCAGATGCTCGCGATAGAGCCGACAAGCTCGGTCGACGTCCTCGCGCGCATCGAGGGCACCCTGCCCAAGGACGCCTTCGTCCCCGCGGCTGCGGTCGGCGTCTAAACCACCGTGCCCTTCCCCTGCGCCTCGTGTATCAGGCGCAATCCTTCCAGCGTGAGCTCCGGGTTCGTTGCGGTGATGGTCTGGGAGAGCTCGGCCACGCGGGGGGCCAAACCGCCGGTGGCCACCACGGGGGCCTCGTAGCCCAGCTGGGCGAAGATGCGGCGCACGAGGCCGTCCACGCGGTCGGCCTCGCCGTACACGATACCGGCCTGGATGGCCTGCTCGGTGCTGCCGCCGATGGCCGTGTGCGGGTCCACCAGGTCGATGGCGGCCAGGCGCGTGGCGCGCGAGAACAGGGCCGCGGCGCTCGTGTCCACGCCCGGTGCGATGACGCCGCCGATGAAACGCCCCTCGCGGTCCACCACCTCGATGTTCGTGGCCGTGCCGAAGTCCACCACCACCACGGGCGCGCCGTAGAGCGACCGCGCGGCCACGGCGTCGGCCACGCGGTCGGCGCCGATCTCGCCGGGGTTGGCGTACGTGGTGGGGAACAGCTCCCCGGCCGAGGCAGCCGTGCACACGAGCGCGTCGATGCCCAGCATGCGGTGCAGCGCCGCACACCACGCCTGCGTGAGCTGCGGCACCACGGAGGCGAGCGCCGCCCCCTGCAGGTCGTCCGGCGCAATACCCTCCGAGTCCAAAAGCGGCAGCACCTTCACGCGCAGCTCGTCGGACGTATGGCTCTTGTTCGTGGCCACGCGCCACATGTGGGCGAGCACCTCGCCCTCGTACACCCCCACGACGGTCTGGGTGTTCCCCACATCGATGGCAAGTAACATGTTTTTGACAAACCCCCTCGGACGCAGGCGAAACGGACGGGAGCGGATATAGTTGCGGTTGATCATTATACCAAGCGGTCGCCCGCCGCCTTTATCTGACTACGCACTCGTAGAAAGGTATCACATGAACGATACACCGAACCGCATCCTCGTCGTGGACGACGAGCCTTCCATCACGGAATTCGTCAGCTACGCCTTGAAGAAGGAGGGTTTCTACACCGACGTGGTAGACAATGGCGAGGAGGCCCTGGCTCTGGCGACGAAGAACCCCTACGACCTGTTCGTGCTCGATATCATGCTGCCCGGCATGGACGGCTACGAGCTGTGCCGCCGACTGCGCTCCAAGACCACCGTGCCGGTGCTGTTCCTGTCGGCGCGCGACACGGAGCTCGACAAGGTGGTGGGCTTGGAGATCGGCGGGGACGACTACCTTGCCAAGCCGTTCGGCGTGCGCGAGCTCATCGCCCGCGTCCGCGCGCTCCTGCGCCGCGGCTCCGGCGGCGACTTCCCCGGCGCGAACCACGCCATCACGGCCAGCGGCATCACGCTGGACGAGGACGCCCACACGGCATCGGGCGAGCACGGCGAGATAGACCTCACGCCGCGCGAGTTCGAGCTCTTGGCCAGCCTGATGAAGAACGCCGGCAAGGTGGTGTCGCGCGAGGACCTGCTGCGCGATGCGTGGGGTTGGGAATACTTGACGGAAACCAAGACGGTCGACACCCACATCAAGCGCCTCCGTGATAAGATTGAGGGCGCCGGGTACGATCCCGGCCTGGTGGAGACGGTTCGCGGATACGGGTACAGGTTCAGACAATAAAGAGGCTGCAGACATACTTCTCCTTGCTGGCAACGCTGCTCATGCTGCTCGCCGGCGCCATCATCGTGCTCACCTGCTTCATCGCCTTCGGCACTCCGCCGAAGGCGTTTCTACTTCTCATACCCACGGGGCTGGTCACGTTCGTGCTCAGCCTCATCATCGGCCACTTCCTGGCCGAACCGCTGAACGTGCTGGTGAAGAAAACCGAGGCCGTCCGTTCCGGCGCCGACGTGTCGCTGGCCCCGGACGGGCGCCTGCACGAGGCCGACGAGCTGTCGAAGACCATCGACTCGCTGGTGAAGAAGACGAAGTCCCAGCAGATCGACCTCGCGCTCAAGGAGCGCCGCCAGTCGGCATTCGTGAGCGACGTGGCCCACGAGCTGCGCACGCCCCTCACGGCCATCCGCGGCAACGCCGAGATGCTCTCCGACCCCGACCTGCCGCCCGAGCTGCACGACAAGTTCTGCTCCATCATCGTGGGCGAGAGCGAGCGCTTGAGCCGCCTGACGAACGACCTTCTGGCCCTCCAGCGCATCGAGAACGACCATACCCCGTTCGAGCTCTCACGCGTGAACCTGAACAGCCTGGCCCACAGCGTGCTCGACGCGCTGGAGCCCATCCTGCGCGACCGCGAGGCGAACACCGAGATCGTGGGCGAAGCGCCCGACGTGCTGGGCAACCCCGACCGCCTCAAGCAGGCCGTGACGAACCTCGTGGAGAACGCAAGCCGCTTCATCGACCCCGGCGGGCATATCGTCATCGAGTTGTTCGGCCTGCGCGGCAACTCCATCCTGGCCGTGAAGGACGACGGCCCCGGCTTCGGCGACGCCGACCCCAAGCTGCTGTTCGACCGCTTCTACCGTGCCGATGCCTCGCGCAGCCGCGGCACGGGCGGCACGGGCCTGGGGCTGGCCATTGTGAAGTCGGTGGTGGAAGCGCACGACGGCACGGTGGAGGCCATCAACCTGCCCGAGGGAGGCGCCTGCTTCATCGTGGCGCTCCCCTCCATCCCAGCAGAGGCAGTCCCGGGGAAAGCCTAGGGCGGCGGAGCACCGCCGCGCAACGGCGCCGGAACAACGCAGCCCGCAGCCACGGTCTGCGCCATTCACCGCAGCGGTTTGCCTATAATGGAGCGACGTGCCGCCGGCGTAAGGCGGCCTATGCAAAGATTCAGGGGAAGGCAGCGCACTATGAAAGTGAAGAAAGCGCATGTGAGAACCATGCTTCCGGTCGCCTCGGCAGGATTCGCCTCTTTCTGGGCCTGGTTCTACCTCGTGCTCTTGAGCCCTTATCCGGCAAGCCACGCCGGCGACCTGTCGCTCGTTTTGAAGCTCGCGTTCCTTGTGGGCGTCCTGGCCGTGCTTTTGCTCGTGTACCTGAAGCGCGACCTTTTCAGCCGGACGGAGCACGACCCGCTTCCCTGGGCGGCAGCCCTGCTATCCCTTCCGCTTGGGCTGCTCAACCTCGTCGCCCATTACGCGGCCGTTCCCCCGGCTGCGTTCTTCGCCGCCTGGTTCCTGGGCGGGTGCGGCTTCTCGCTCATCTTCCTTCTCTGGCCCAAGGTGTTCATGGTGGGTTGGCAAAAGGACGTGGGGGCGTACTTGTCGGCAAGCGCCTTGGCGGGGGCCGTGGTCTACCTCTTCGCCTGCGAGCTGCTGCCACCCTACGGTGACGTTGCGCTCGTGCTGCTGCCGCTGGCATCGCTGGCCGTGCTCCACTACGTGCGCACCCACATCGTGGGCAGCGAGCAGGAACCCGATTCGCCGCTCGAGCAGACGCGCCTGTTCCCGCTTACCGGATTCACCGTGGCCGTGTTCGGCGCGCTGTTCGGCATCGCGCTGTACCTGCTGTGCGCGAACCTGGACGCCGTGGACCCGCTGGCCGTCGCGGCGGCCGTCGCGTGCGGCGCCGGGCTGCACCTGGCGCTGAGCGTTCTGGTGAAGCGCTACGTGCCGTTCGGCACCGCGGAGAAGGTGGCGCTTCTACTGCTGGTGGTGGGCTTTCTGGGACTCGCGTTCCTCGGACCGGGGCTCATGCTGGCATGCTGCCTGTTCATCGTCGGCGTGTACGTGTACCTGGACTTCTCGAACCTGAGCGCGCTCGTGGGATTCGCGAGCGGCCATCCCTCGCCGTTCTGGCGCATCGCCCGCGGCCAGCTGGTGCTGCCGGCGGGCATGATCGTGAGCTGGAGTTTGTGCATGGCCATCGAGTATGCGAATCCGAGCCTGTTCGCCTACGTGCCCTACCTGGCGCTCGGCCTGCTGCTGGCGCTGGCGCTGCTGGCCGCGTTCGTGCCGTTCAAGGACAACACGTTCGCCGACAAGACGGTGAAGGCCGAGATCGTGGAGGGAGGCTACTTCAAGCAGCGCTGCAACCAGGCAGCACAAACCTACAAGCTGTCGAACCGCGAGGGCGAGATCCTATACTACCTGGCGAAGGGGCGCAACGCCCAGTTCATCGCCGACGAGCTGAACATCTCGGCGTACACGGCCAAAACGCACGTGTACCACATCTACCAGAAGATGGGCATCAACTCGCAGCAGGAGCTCATCAGCATCGTGGACTCCACGGAGGTCGTGTACCAGTAAGGCGCCGCCGGGGTCGTCGGGCGCGGCGTTCCGGCGGGCGAACGGCGCCTGTCAGCTGACGTCCCAGCTACCCTAGTACCCCACGGCTGCCACGAGCGGGGCGAGCACGGTGGCGTGCAGCGCCATCATGGCCAGCGTGGGCAGAACGCCCGCCTTGAAGAAGTCGGTCATCTTCCAGTAGCCGTAGCGGAACGACAACATGTTGTTGCTGTCCACGCCCATGAGGAACGTGGTGGACGCATTCACCGCCACGATGACCGTGAACACGACGGGGCTCACGCCGAACGCCGAGGACAGCGACGCAAGCGGGATAAGGCAGATGGCGATGAACGCCGGCCCCACGGGAATGACCAAGCGCAGCAGCGGCAACAGCGCCGCCGTCGCGCCCACGATGGCCGTGCCGCTCACGGCAAGTTTGCCCACCGTGGAGCCAAAGAGCCAACTGGCCGCCCCCTGCTCCTTCACGCCGCCCGACAGCGACTGCACGCAGCCGATGAGCAACACGATGTTCCACGACACCGACGCCGTATATTCGCGCCACGTGAGCACGTCGAGCCCCGGCAGGAAGAACAGCACCAGGCACAGCACCGCGATGGCCGTGGCATCCCAGCCCGTCCAGTTGCTGGCGATCCACAGCGCGAACGTCACGCCCATGACGCCGAGCACCTTCCAGTCAAGCGCCTCCAGCTTGCCCACAGCGCGCCCCTTCTCCTCGATGAGGGCCATGGTGGCCGCCGAGATAGGCTCCGGGCGAAACACGAGCGTCACCGACAGCCAGCACGCCACCAACAGCACAATCGCAATAGGCATGCAGATGGCCGTCCAGTCCAGAAACGATATCTCAATGCCGGTGTTGGCAGCCAGCACGTTCATGGCCATGATGTTCATGGCGCTACCCGACGGGATGGACTGTCCGCCCACCACCGACGCGTACGTGATGCCGATCATGAGCGCCCGCCCCAGGTTGGATTTGCCGGGCTCACACCCCTCGATCTTGAGAATGCTCGACACCGCGATACCCGCGAACAGCGCCGTGCACGGCAGGTCGGAGATGAAAAACGACAACACCGCCGCCGACACCATGAACGCGCCCACGGTGGCTCGCGCGTTGCCCTTCGTCAGGCGCATGAGCGCGAACACAATCTTCGTAGGCAGCTTCGTCTTCAGCAGCGCCGCCGTGATACCAAACGACGCCAAGATGAAGAAGATGACGCTGCTGATGAACCCGCTCCACACGCCGCCGTTGAACTCCAGCACGCCGAACACAGGCATGAGCACCATCATGACGAGGCCCGAGATGGCCACGGGCACCGGCTCCGTCACCCACAGGAAGATGCCCGCCACCATAAGCGCCAGCGACATCTTCCCCGCCTCGGAGAGCCCCTCCGGCGTGGGCCCCAACCACGCCGCTGCAACCAGCACCACCGCCACCGCGATGTACGCGACCCTCTTGGCCGCCGCGCCGCCAGCAGGCGCCTGGCTTCGTTTCGCGCTCCGTCCCTTTTCGCCCATCGAATACCTCCCCCTCGCACGCCGAGCCCTCGAACAGGCGCCCACCATAACGTGAACCCGCAAGGCACGAATCGGACGCCTGAAAGGAAAGCGCACGAACGCCATACTACTGTGCGTATGACCCCCTTCGTGCGGGTTCTTCATACGGATTTTTCGATGACTTCCCCCGGTTTTAGCAACGGCCATTCGATTCGCGATCCCGCGCGCTCGGAGATAGTGGGAGGCGAGCATTCGGCAGAGAGGCGCGTCCCTTGCACGGCGCGCAGCGGAGAAAGGGGGATGGACCGAAGCTCCAACAGAACAAGGAAGCAACTGGAAAAGCAAGGGGGTTGATTCATCTCATGTCCGACAACAAAAAGCAACAAGGCACGTCGCTCGGCAAGAGGCTGGCGCTTATCGGTGTCGCCGTGGCCATCATCGTGATAGCGCACTTCCTTCCCACGCCGGAAGGGCTGTCCTACGCGGGCAAGATGGCCATAGCGCTCATGGTGTCCGGCATCGTGCTCTGGGTGACGGAGCCCGTGCCCATGGCCATATCGGGCCTGGCGCTCATGTGCCTCATGCCGGGATTCGGCATCTTCCCGTACAACGGCACGCCCGGCGTATGGGCGAACTTCATCAGCAACGTGATCTTCTTCATCCTGGCGTCGTTCGGCATCACGTCGGCGCTGCTGAAGACGAAGATCCCCACGAAGATCGTGTTCACGCTCATGCACATCACGAAGGGCAACGCGAAGCTCACGGTGCTCATGTTCATGGTGGCCACGGCCGTGATCTCGGCGTTCGTGTCGAACCTGCCCTGCACGGCGCTGTTCGCGGGCATCGCCATGTCCAGCATCATCGAGGTGGAGCAGAAGAACGGCACCGCGAAGCACGCCGCCAACCTGGGCAAGGCGCTCATGATAGGCATCGCGTACGCCTCGTGCATGGGCGGCATGATCACGCCGGCCGGCTCGGCGTTGAACATCATGACGCTGAACATGCTGGGCGCGAACGCGGGCTTCACCATCTCGTTCCTCGACTGGGTCATCATCTGCGCGCCTATCGCCATCATTTTGCTGGTGGTGTGCTGGCTGTCGGTGGTGTTCATCTTCAAGACCGACCGTATCTCCGATGAGACGATGCTCGCCATCGAGAAATCGGGCGCGTCGGTGGGCAAGCTCGACGGGTTTGACAAGAAGGTGCTCGCCATTCTGGCGCTCATGATCGTATGCTGGGTGGCCAGCAACTGGACGGGTTGGGACGCCACGGCCATCGCCGTCGCGGGTCTGGCGCTGTTCTTCCTGCCCGGCATCGACGTGCTTACCTGGAAAGAGTACATCGCCAGCGTGCAGTGGGCCATCGTGCTGCTCATCGGCTGCGTGCAGTCCATCGCGGGCGGCATCAAGGAGCAGGGCGCGGCCAGCTGGCTCTTCGGCGCCACCGTGGGCAAGATGGCCGTGTCAGCCTTCGCCGTGGTCGCCGCCACCGCCGTGGCGCTGCCGCTCATGCGCCTGATCATCCCGGTGGGCCCGGCGCTCATCGCCATCAGCCTCATCCCGCTTGCGGGCATGGGCCCTGCCATGGGCGTGTCGGCGGCCGTGTTCGCCATCATCATCGCGTTCAACGCCAACACGACGTTCCTTCTGGGCGTGGACAGCAACAACATGATGACGTTCAAGCACGGCCAGTGGAAGATGGGCGAGTTCTTCAAGGCCGGCATCGCGCCGACCATCGCCATGATGATCCTCCACGCCACCATCCTGGCTCCGCTCGTGGGGTTGGTGGGGTACTGATTCGCGACGTTCGAGCTCTCTGCGGACTCGTGTTTCCAGGGCCCGGACCCCGCAAGGGGCCCGGGCCCTTCCCTTTTCCGAAAGCGGTGCCGGAGCGGCCGGCCGTGCGGGCCCGGGCGAAGACCGTCCGAGCGCGACGACGGGTTCGCCGCCTGCCCCAACGACCTCGCCGTCGCGCTGCCTTCCCCCAAGGGCCCGCACCTCTATGAACTTGACCCCGATAATTGTGGTCGCTTTCGTTGAACCCGACCAAACTGCAGGGGCTCGCCTCAAAACGGGTGCGGGTCCTTTTCTGCTTGCCGCGCCGATGGTTTCGGCGCACAATGGAGGAGGCTGCAGCGTTGGCGGCTGCGGCAGGATACTCAGGGGAAAGGGAAACGGCCATGATAGAGGCTATCGCGTTCGATGCGTACGGCACGCTGTACGACGTGTACTCGGTGGAGCGGAAGTGCGAGGAGGAATACCCCGGCAGCGGGGCGGCCATGAGCCGGCTGTGGCGCCAGAAGCAGCTGGAGTACTCGTGGCTTCGCACACTCATGGGACGCTATGCGGACTTCTGGCGCGTCACCGAGGATGCACTGCGCTACACGCTGGCCGAGCTAGGCTTAGAGGGCGACGAGGGGAAGATCGCGGCCATCATGGCAACCTATCTGGAGCTGGAGATGTACCCCGAGGTCATAGAGGCCATGGCGCGTTTCGGCACGCGCAAGAAGGCCATCCTCACGAACGGCAACCTGGGGATGATCGAGCCGCTCGCCACGCGCTCCGGGCTGGGCGCGCACCTGGACGCCTGCCTGAGCGCCGACGAGGCGGGGCTGTTCAAGGTGCGGCCCGAGGTGTACCAGCTGGCCGTCGACCACCTGGGCGTTGCGCGGGAGCGCCTGCTGTTCGTGTCGTCGAACGGCTGGGACGTGGCCGGCGCCAAGGCGTTCGGCTTCACCGTGGGTTGGCTCAACCGCCGCGGCCTGCCACCCGAGGAGCTGGGCGTCCGTGCGGATTACGAGGCATCCAACCTGCTGAAGCTGGCGGAGATGGTGGTTTCGGACTGACGGGCGCCGCCCCACGGGCCTCGGCTCGCCGCTACGCGACGCCT
This sequence comes from Gordonibacter sp. RACS_AR49, assembly GCF_030418435.1. Classification (NCBI taxonomy): domain Bacteria; kingdom Bacillati; phylum Actinomycetota; class Coriobacteriia; order Eggerthellales; family Eggerthellaceae; genus Gordonibacter; species Gordonibacter sp. RACS_AR49. Next base: position 429,575 of record NZ_JAIUDM010000001.1, read on the forward strand.
TCAGGTTTTAACACGGCAGCTGCCGCTTCCGGCATTGCGGGCATCGCCACGTCATCGAACTCGAAGCCGGGCTTCGTGCACACGGTGCAGAAAGCGGGCCGACGGCCGGTCACGACGAGGCCGCAGGCCGGGCAGAGCGAGAAGAGCCCGGCAGGACGGGCGTCCTCGGCTATATCGAGGCAGAGGCACGCGGCGGCCTGCTCCACCTCCTGCAGCTGGCGGTAGAGCTTCGCGATGTCGCGGTAGCCGCGCACGCGGGCGCGCGCGGCGGCGTCGCGGCAAGCCCCCGTACTCCAATCATCGAGCCGCCCGGCCGCGACACGCAGGGCGTCGTCCAAGCTCGACGGCAGGGACGGGTACGCCGCCGGATCGACGCTCTCGGCATGCAGCGGCCCGCGGAAGGCCTCGAGCGCAGCCAGGTGAGCCCTCTCGCCAGCCGCCAACGCGTCCAGCACGGCACCGTCCTCCGGGCGGCCGGCCGAGCGGGCGGCATCGGCCAACAGGGCGAACGCGCGTTTCTCCGCCAGGCACCGGGCGCGGGCGGCCTGCAGGTCGTCGTAGACCGCGCCCACGTTCTCCCGCGTGAACGCTGCCTGCTTGCGTGCACGATGGCGACGGTATGCGCGCATGCCCAGCAGCTCCAACGCCACGAGGCCCGCCACAACCGCGACGAGCAGCACGATGGTATCCACAACGGCCCCTTTCCACACAACGATTCTGTCACGGCAGCGCAGAACGCCTTCTTCGCCGCGTGCCGCGCATCAGATTCTTCGAATTCTGGCAGACTTTGGAGGGTATGCGTCGCATGTCCAGCCGCTTTCCTGTATGCGACGACTCGGCCGGCCGCCGTCTCACGGCCGACCGCTGACCCGCGTCCCGGCACGCAGCCGGGACGCGGGTCCCTTGCTTACTCGCCGAGGGCGAACACCGCCTGCTTCGTCTTGACGGCCAGCTTGGCGTTCAGCTCCTCCAGAGGGCCGTACTCCAGGCATTTCGCCTGGCAGTGCTGCACGCAGGTAGGCACCTTGCCGAGAGCCTGGCGCGCAGCGCACAGGTCGCACTGGTCGGTGGGAACCGGCATGTAGGCCAGCTGCCACACGTCCTCGTCGATCTTCCACGGACCTATCTCGTTCACCAGGATGCCCGTCTGCCCCACCGGGTAGCCGTGCTCCATCTGGCATGCGAACTCGCACGAATGGCAGCCCGTGCACCATTCGTAGTCAACCAAGATTCCGTACTGGGCCATTGTTACTCACCGTCCTCGAGCTTGTAGAGCCTGCAGATGCTCGTCTTGTAGTTGGAACCGAACCCGCTCTTGCCGGGGCTGTACACCATGAGGTTGTTGATGTTGTACTCGAACACGTCGAAGAACTTCTCCGGGTCGCCCTCCGGCCGCCACCATGCGTGGTCGCAGGCCACGATGCGGGGATCGGTGAGGATGGGCGTCGACTCGATCTTGATCTTGGCACGGCCGTTCTGGTTCTCGATCCACACCCACTCGCCGTCCTCCATGCCGAGCTCGGCCAGCTTGTCGGGATGCACCTGCACGATGGGGTCGGGGTGCATCCGGCGCAAACGCTCGATCTGGCGGTGCTCCGAGTGGAAGTAGCTCCAGTTGCGCGCGCCCGTGGTAAGCACGAGCGGGTACTGCTCGAACAGCTCCGGCGTGGAGCCGGGGCCCGGATCGGGCTCCTCGAAGTACGGCAGCGGGTCGAGCTCGGCCGCGTTGTAGAACGTCGACCACAGCTCGATGCGGCCCGTGGCCGTCTGGAATCCGGGCTGGCCGTCGTTGCGCATCTTGCCGGTCTTGTACTTGTAGTACTCCACCGGAAGGTACACCGGCGCCTCCTCGCGCAGCTCCTCCCACGAGTAGCCCGTGGGCTTCAAGAGCTCGGTGAACATCTCCTCCGGCTTCTCCCAGGGCCAGGCCTCGGGGTTGAAGCGCTTGCCCAACTCCAGGTTGATCTGCATGTCGGACTTGCACTCGCCGATCTGCGTGACCTTGTTGATGACCTCGCCGCGCTGCGGCCCGTCGCCCACGCGGATGCCGTTGCGCTCGGCGAACGTGGCGGCAGGCAGCACGACGTCGGCCAGCGCCATGATGGTGGGCGTCATGAACAGGTCGACCGACACGATGAAGTCGCACTTGTTGAACGCGTTGTACACGCGGTGAGGGTCGGCGCCCATGCAGGCGATGCCGTTCGTGGTCTGGAAGTGTGCGCCGTGGATCTCGTAGGGCACGCCCGTCTCCATGGTCTCGATGAGCACGTCGGGCGAGGACTGCTTGAAGCCCATCTGCAGCAGGCGGTAGCGGTCGAGGCCCAGGCGCTTCGGCTCCTGCTCGGGGGGCAGCAGATCGCGGCCCCAGCCGCCGGAGTACGCCATGATCTCCGCGGGGGGCACCAGGCCGCCCGGGCAGTCGATGTTGCCCGTGATCTGGAACAGCGCTGCGATGGCCTGGCCGGCGGGGATCGCCTCGCGCGTCATGTCGATGGCAAGGCCCCACTGCAGCGTGGCCGGCTTCGCCGCGGCCAGCATGCGGGCGGCGCGCACGATCTTGTCCTCGGGGATCCAGGTGATCTCGGCCACGCGGCCGGCCGGATACTCCTGCACGCGCTCCTTCAGCTCGTCGAAGCCGTAGCACCAGCAGTCGACGAAATCCTTATCGTAGATTTCCTCGTTGATGATGACGTTCAGCATGCCGAGCGCCAGCGCCGCGTCGGTGCCGGGGCGGATGGGCAGGTGCAAGTCGGCCTTCGCCGCGAGGAACGTCACACGCGGGTCGATGACCACGGTCTTCATGCCGCGCTTCATGAGGTCGATGACCCAGTGGCCGAAGAAGCCGTCCGAGTTCGCGATGAGGGGGTTGTTGCCCCACACGAACATGACCTCGGGCATGGTCCAGCCCTCGTGATCGAACCGGTCGGGGAAATGCTGCGCCACGTCGGCGATCCAGAACGAGCCCGTCGTGGCGGCCATGCCGGCCACGCGCGGCAGGTAGCACGCGTTGCCCGAGAGCACGTTACCGTAGTTCGGGCTGCCGAACGACCAGCACAAACGCGACTGCCACGGCGCGATGTCGCGGCCGGTGCCGTGGATGAACACCACGGACTCGGCACCGTACCTGTCCTTGATGGCGTTGAACTCGCGCTCCACGATGTCGTAGGCCTCGTCCCAGCTCACGCGCTCCCACCTGTTCTTGCCGCGGTCGGCGCGGGCGCGCTTCATCGGGTAGGTGAGGCGGTCCTTGTGGTTCACGATCTCGGGCATGTCCAGGCAGCGCACGCACAGGCGGCCGTCGGTCATCGGGTTCTCGGGGTCGCCCTCCACCTTCACGAGCTTGCCGTCCTTGTCGGTGTACATCAGCACGCCGCACCCCAGGTGGCATCCCGGCCCCGACCACGCGCTGCCGCGCGTTACCGTGTACTCGCCTTCCTCGTAGCGCCACGGCTTCTCATGCGGGATGGTGATGCCCTCTGATTTCTCCATGCTTCGCCCTCCTTGGTTCTCTCGTCGAATAGCACTGGGGACAGCATGCCGCGCAGGGCGGGACCGCGAATCGCCGCGGCAACGTGAAATCGCGCTACAAGCGTCACGATATGGGATTGATGAGGGGCGAAGGGCGGCATACTGCCGAGGGTAGTATGCCGGGAAAGGGACGGGAAGGGCGCTTTCGCGCTGCTGTCGTTCGTTTTATATATATGGCTATTTCAATAAGGTTATTTGAACAGCGAGCAGAAAAAAATGAGAGCACCTGGGTAACGGCAACCATTCAGCACTCGAAAGTTCGTCACTCCAATCGCGATTCCCTTTTTGAAACGTACAAATGTTTCACGTGAAACAACGCGGCCTGCAAGAGGCTGCGCCTCGTACTGCGATTCGTGATCGGCTGCTTCTTGCACAGCAACCGCGGCCGAGCCTTGTCATGCAACGGCCCGCCATTGTCGCCGCCCTCCTCCTCTCAACCGCGGAACCGGCCGGCCAGCTTCGGCCGGCGCTTTATGGACATCGCTTTGGGATTCTTCGGCTTTTTCCGGTGCGTGCTATAATCGAATTAGTTTGATTATCGAAGTATTTCGACAGCCGGCAACGGGTCGGCGCAGCGGTGCGGCAGCGCGGCGCCGGGCAGTGCGCGGCGGTCGAAGGCAGGAGAAACATCGTGGGCAGTGCATTGGTGGGATTCGGCAAGGCGGTTCCGGCGCTTGAGGTGCAAAACGACGACCTGAAGGCGCTCGTCGACACGAACGACGAGTGGATCAGGACGCGCACCGGCATCGAGAGCCGCCACGTGGCCGTAGGAGAGTCGAACGCCGACCTGGCCGAGCAGGCGGCGCGCGAGGCACTGGGCTGGGTCGAAGGCGGCTTCGCCGAGCGGTGCCTCGAAGCGGGCGAGATCGACCTCGTGGTGTTCGCCACCATCACGCCGGACACGGTGGTGCCTTCGATGGCGGGCCTGCTGCGCCGCCGCCTGGGCCTCGAGAACGCCATCGCCTTCGACGTGAACGCCGCCTGCACGGGCTTCGTCTACGGCTTGACCGTGGCCGAGGCCCTGATGGCCGCGAGCGCGCCGAAAACTCCGGGCGCCGCCGGGCGCAACCCCGTGCGCCGCGCCCTCGTGGTGGGAGCCGAGCGCCTGACCCGCCTGACGAACTGGGCCGACCGCAACACCTGTGTGCTGTTCGGCGACGGCGCCGGCGCGGCTGTGCTCGAGTGGAGCGACGAGCGGACCGGCATCCTGGGCAGCTACATCGTGAACGAGGACGACGTGACGAACGCGCTGTCCTGCCCCGCGACGTACGACGCGCCCCAACCGTTCGACGCCGACGGCATCGCGCCGGCGGTCGCGGACACGGACGCGGCGGCCGCGCAGATCGCCGACGAGCTCGCCGTGCGCGAGGCCATCGAGGACGGCCGCCCGCGCCAGACCATCTACATGAACGGCCAGAAGGTGTTCAAGTTCGCCGCCGAGGCCATGACCGTCGCCGTCAACCAGGCGCTCGACCGCGCGGGCATCGCGCTGGACGAGGTGACCTGCATCGTCCCCCACCAGGCCAACGAGCGCATCATCAAGTACGCCGCCAAGAAGCTCGACCGCCCGATGGACCTGTTCCAGCTCTCCATCGCCCACGCCGGCAACACCTCGGCCGCCAGCCTGCCCATGGCGCTGGCCGAGGCGTACACCGCCGGCCGCATCAAGCCCGGCGACAAGGTGGTGCTGGTGGCCTTCGGCGGCGGCTTCACCAGCGGCGCCGTGGTGTACGAGGCGTAAGCACACGCGCCCGGCGTCGCCGCGATCCGCCAAACGCTCTTCAAACGCGAGACACTCCTGGCGCTCAAAGCTCCTCCACGCTCGCCGACAGCTTCGCCGACGCTGTCACAGGAGAATCGACCCCCTACCTCCGCGGCACGGCGCGGGTGACGGCGCGGGCGCAGGCAACGGCGGCCACGGCCTTCACCACGTCGGGGATCGCGAAGGGGGCGATGGTGACGGCGAACGCGGCGGCGAGATCCACCCCTACCACCGCGGCGTACTGCACGCAGCCGCACGTGTACGTAACGATGATGAACACGAGGCAGGCAGCCAGGTCGACGGCCCACGCGCGCCCTCCTGCAAGCTTCTTGCCAGCTGCGCCTCCGCCAAGCGCATGGCGGAGGGCCGCCCGCACGGCGAGTGCAGCGGCCGCGGCCACCACATACCCCCACAGGTAGCCGCCCGTCGGGCCCAGCAGCATGCCGATGCCTCCGCGCATACCCGAGAACATCGGAAGCCCGATTGCGCCGAGCGCCAGGTAGCCCGCAATCGCCGCCAGGCACTCGCGCGGCTTGAGCGCGAGCAGGGCGAACATAAGCGCGAACATCTGCAGCGTGAGCATCACGGGGCCGAACGGTATGGCCACCCATGCCGAAACGCCCATGAGCGCGATCGTGAGCGCCACGAACGCGATCGAACGCGTACTCCCCCGCGTGCCCGCCGTCTTCTTTCCCTGCACCGCCCGCTCGTCCATGTGCGCTTCCTTCCTGCATGCGACTTGCTCGCCGCTTCCGTCAGACCGCGTCGCAGTATAGAAGAGCCCGCCGGTTCGCGTAACCAGCGGACTCTTTCCAGGTTGACAATCGGGGTGACAACCGCGCGATACGCAGGATACCGGCCACACGGTCGGCTGCTCGCCGCACCTGCCAGGCCAAACCGCGGCGCACGGTACCGTGGGACCGCGCGCCGCGACCAGCGCAACCGGCATCCGCCGGGCAAATCCCGACGGGCCCCTGCTAGAACTTCGCGGTGATCTCCCCGCGCTCCAGCTTCCGGAGGCGCTTCATCTCCACGATGATGAAGATGATGGTGACGAAGATGGACAGGAAGTCCGCCATGGGCGTGGCGAAGTACAGCGCGTCGAGGCCGGTGAACTGGGGCAGAACGCGCGGCAGGACCTCGGGCAGCGCGAACAGCAGCGGCACGAGGAACAGGATCTGGCGCGTGAGCGACAGCACGATGGACTTCGCCGGCTGGCCCGTGGCCTGGAAGTAGTTCGAGCCGACTATCTGGAAGCCCACGAACGGCAGCATGAGCAGCTGCACCTTGAGCGCGAACACGGTGAAGTCCACCAACCCGTCGTGCGTGATGCCGAACGCCCCCACAATGAACTCGGGGAACAGGTGCACCACCAGCCACATGAGCGTGCCGAGCACCGTGGCGCCGGCAATGCCGTACCACAGCGTCTTGCGCACGCGGTCGATGAGCTTCGCGCCGTAGTTGAAGCCGAGCAGCGGCTGGATGGCCACGGCCACGCCCACGAGCGGCAGCACGGTGAACATGGCCACGCGCTGCACCACGCCGATGGACGCCAACGCGTCGTCCGCTCCGATGGGGCTCAACGCGCCGTACTGGACCAGCAGGTGATTGATGACGAAGTTCACCACGGCCATGCCTGCCTGCACGGCGAAGCTGGCGAAGCCGAGCGACAGGATGGTGCCGATGACGCGCAGATGCGGCGCCATGTAGCGGAAGTGCAGCTTGAGCGGCACGTTGCGCGTGAACACGAAGTACCACAGCACCGCGGCGCACGACGCGGCCTGCCCGATGATGGTGGCCAGCGCGCTGCCCTCCACCCCCCAACCCAGCCGGAGAACGAACAGGTAGTTCAACGCCGTGGACACCACGAGGCCGATGAGCATGGTGACGAGCGCGCGGTTGGGCGCGCCGGCCGTGCGGATGAAGTTGTTCACGCCCATGCCGATGCACTGGAAGATGAAGCCGAAGCAGATGATCTGCAGGAACGCCCGCGCATAGGGGCGCACGTCGTCGGTGGCGCTCGAGAGCGTGAGCAGGCCGTCCAAGACAGCGGGGTTCAGCGCCGCGATGCCGACTATGGCCGACACCACCACGCTCAGCAGCACCGTGTTGCCCAAGCTGATCTCGGCGTCCACGCGCCGCCCCTCGCCCAGGCGCAGCGCCGCGAGCGCGTTGCCGCCGTTGCCGATGAGCATGGAGATGGCCATGAACACGATCATGATGGGGTTCGCCACGGTGGCCGCCGACAGGCCGATCTCGCCCATGGCCTGCCCGAGGAAGATGGAGTCCACCACGTTGTAGGCACCGTTCACCACCATGCCGAGGATGGCGGGAATGGCGAACTCGGTGATGAGGCGCGGGATGGATGCCGTGCCCATGCGGCTGACCTTGCTGTCGCGACCGGGATTCTTCGGGTCCTTGCCGAGGGGCGCGCCGGTGCTTTCTTCGTTGAGATCGAGGGGGAGTTTCGTCTTCGTCGCTGAGGATGCTGCCATGGCTCGAGATGCCTTTCTCATTTTTGCGGAACGAGATATTTTACTCGCGCGCACAGAGAAAGGAGAACACCTTGTCGACAGATACATAAAGCAACCACAGCAAAGCGCTGCCAAAGGCGCCTATTCGCCGACGGGCGGCTGATCTACACGAGATGCGCCTCGCCGGAGGCGACCGGCACGCACGATCCGTCGGGCGCGCGAAGGACGAGGCGACCGAACGCGTCCACCGAGGCCACCGTCCCCTCGGCCACCGGCTCGCCCGCAAGGTTCACCATGCGCACGCTGCGCCCCGTGAGGCTGGCGTGGGCGGCGTACTCGCCTGCAAGCGGCGCAAAGCCCTTGGCCTGCCAGGCACGGTACAGCGGCGCGTACGCGTGCAGGACCGCGGCGGCCACATCGTCGATGCCGCCCTCGAAGCCCAGCTCGGGTAGGTAGACGGGGACGTTCTTGCCGCCCACCTCGGCATTGTCGGCAGGATCCGGCAGCTCCACGTTCACGCCGATGCCCACGCACACGCCGCCCGCATGAGCCTCGAGCGAGATACCGCACAGCTTGCGGAAGACGGGCTGTGCTGACGCAGCGTCGAGAGGTTCCGGCGGCCGGCCGGCCGCCGGAACCACCAGGTCGTTTGGCCATTTTACCTGGACGCTTTCCGCAGCTTCGGCGGGGAGCAGCCCGACTACCGCGCGGCGCACGGCCAGGGCGGTCACGAGGCTCAGGGTGGGCAGTAGGGCGGCGTCAACCGAGGGGCGCAGCAGCAGCGACAGGTACAGGCCGCCTTCGGGGCTCGCCCAGGCGCGACCCTGCCGGCCGTAGCCGCCCGTCTGCCGACGGGCGCGCAACGCCAGGCCCTCGGGCTCGCCAGCCTCCAACGCGCGCTTCACCTCGTCGTTCGTCGAGGTAACCTCGTCGAGCACGCGCAGGCGGAACGCGAGCGGCTCGCTCACAGCCGTGTGGCCTTCCCCACCGCCACGCGGTCGCGCGTCACAGGGGAGCCGTCGGCCAGCACATGGCCCGGCAGCAGCTCGAGCAGCGGCTGCACCACGAAGTCGCGCTCGAGGGCGCGCGGGTGCGGCAGCGTGAGCAGGTCGTTGTCCGTCACGTACAGCTGGTAGTCGATGATATCGATATCGCAGGTGCGCGGCCCGTTCTCTCTCTCGCGCACACGGCCAAGGCTGTTCTCGATGGCGTGCAGGTAGCCCAGCAACTCCTTGGGCGCGAGCCCCGTGCGCAGCAGCATGACGGCGTTCACGAACACGTCCTGGTCCAAGTAGTAGGCCGGCTCGCTCTCGTAGAAGCTGGAAATGTCCACGATCTGCGAGTCCGGCAGCGCGCACAGCTCGGTGACGGCCTGGTTCAAAAGCGCGATCTTCCCCTCGCGCTCCTCGCCCGGCTCGGCCACGAGCGGCACGTTGCAGCCCAGGCCCAGCAGCGCGTAGGGGCGCAGGTCCTTGAGTGCCTTGACCGTCTCGGCCACGTTGTGCGTGCGCACCACGTTCGCCCCCAGCTCGCAGGCCATGAGCGCCTCGGCGGCGGATGCCTGGTCGCGCTCTCGCGGCTCGTCGATACGGTACGCGTAGCCGATGTAGCTCTTGCGCGACAGCGCCGCCATCACCGGGTATCCCAGCCGTGCGAACTCTTGGAAGTTGCGCACGAGCTCGATGGTCTGCTTCGGCGTCTTGCCGAAGCCGGGTCCGGGATCGATGCAGATGCGCTCGCGCGCGATGCCCGCCACTTCGAGCGCGGCCGCCCGGTCGCGCAGGTAGTCGCGCACGTCGTTCACCACGTCGTCGTACACGGGGTCGTCCTGCATGGTGGCCGGGTCGCCCTGCATGTGCATGACCACGAGCCCGGCGTCGCAACCGCGTGCCACGTCGACCATGGCCGGGTCGCGGAAGCCGGACACGTCGTTCACGATGGCCGCACCCGCCTCGACGGCCGCACGCGCCACCGCAGGTCGGCGCGTGTCGATGCTCACGCACATCCCGCGCTCGGCGAGCGCGCGCACCACGGGCAGCACGCGCTCCAGCTCCTCGTCCACGCTCACGGGCGCGGCTCCGGGGCGGGTGGACTCACCGCCCACGTCCACGATTACGGCGCCCTCTTCCACCATCCGCTCGGCATGGGCGAGCGCGGAGCCAGCGTCCTCGTGCTCGCCGCCGTCGGAGAAGGAATCGGGGGTAACGTTCAAGATGCCCATGACGATGGGCATCTTGGTGTCGAACTCGAACTCAGCGCAGCGCCAGATCATTTACGCTCTCCGTCGCCTTTCTCATCGTCGGTGCGGTCGGCGGGCTTGCCCTCCTGTGGCGCGCCCTTGCCGTCGCCCATCATCTCGCGGAAGCCTTTCTCCATCTCGTCGAGGAAGCCCTTAGAGCCGTCGGCGGGCGCTGCAGGGGCCGTTGTGCCCGGTGCCTGCGCGCCGGCTGCAGCCCCATCATCCTCGTCCGAGGGCTCGCGGAACGGCGGGTTCGGATCCTGGTCGCCCGGCTCCACCGGCTCCTCTTTCCAGTTCGGGTCGGCCAGCTTGGCATCGCGCTCGCGCGCCGCCTGCTCCTCGGCCTCCTTGCGGGCGTTGATCTCTCCCTCGTGCTTCAGGTAGTCGTCCCACGTGTTGTCGAGCAGCGCCAGGCACGCCTCGCCCTCCACCGTCTCGCGCTCCAAGAGCACGCTGGCCATGAGGTCCATCTGCTCGCGATGGCTCACGAGGATCTCGTAGGCGCGGTCGTGCGCGTCCTTCATGATGCGGGCCACCTCGTCGTCGATGCGCTTGGCCGTCTCCTCCGAGTAGTCCTGCGTGTTGCCGTAGTCGCGGCCCAGGAACACCTCGTGGTTCGGCTGGCCGAACACCTGCGTGCCCAGCTCGGCGCTCATGCCGTACTGGGTGACGATGGCGCGGGCCATCTTCGTGGCGCGCTCGAGGTCGTTGCTGGCACCCGTGGTGATGTCGTCGCAGAAGATCTCCTCCGCCACGCGGCCGCCCATGAACACGGCCAGCTCGTCGCGCATCTCGCCGAGCGAGTTGAGCACCTTGTCCTCCTTGGGGATGGACAGCGTGTACCCCAGCGCGCGGCCGCGCGAGATGATGCTGATCTTATGCACCGGGTCGGCATGCGGCAGCAGGTGCCCCACCAGGGCGTGGCCGCTCTCGTGGTAGGCGATGGTGTGCTTCGTCTGCTCGTCGAGCACGCGGCCCTTGCGCTCCGGGCCGGCAATGACGCGCTCCATGGACTCGCTCACCTCGCGCTGCGTGATGATCTTCTTGCCACGGCGCGCCGTGAGCAGCGCCGACTCGTTCATGAGGTTCGCCAGGTCGGCGCCCGTGAAGCCCGGCGTGAGCTTGGCCACCTTCGCCAGGTCCACGTCGCTGCCGATGGGCTTGTCCTTCGAGTGCACCTGCAAGATCTTCTCGCGGCCCTTCACGTCGGGCGCGTCCACCACGATCTGGCGGTCGAAGCGGCCGGGACGCAGCAGGGCGGGGTCCAGCACGTCGGCGCGGTTCGTGGCGGCGATGAGCACGACCGAATCGTTGCTCTCGAAGCCGTCCATCTCCACGAGCAGCTGGTTCAGCGTCTGCTCGCGCTCGTCGTGGCCGCCGCCCAGGCCGGTTCCGCGCTGGCGGCCCACGGCGTCGATCTCGTCGATGAAGATGATGGCGGGGCTGGCGTCCTTGGCCTGTTGGAACAGGTCACGCACGCGGGACGCGCCCACGCCCACGAACATCTCCACGAAGTCGGAGCCCGAGATGCTGAAGAACGGCACGCCCGCCTCGCCGGCGACGGCGCGCGCGAGCAGCGTCTTGCCGGTGCCCGGAGGGCCCACCAGCAGGCAGCCGCGCGGGATCTTCGCGCCCATGGACTGGTACTTCGCCGGGTTCGCCAGGAAGTCCTTGATCTCCTGCATCTCCTCCACGGCCTCGTCAACACCGGCCACGTCGGAGAACTTCACGTCGGGACGCTCCTCGATGGACTTCTTCGTCTTGGCCTTGCCGAACGACATCTGCGAGTTGTTCGCCTTCTGCATGGAGTTGAAGAAGAAGAACAGCAGCGCGCCGATGGCGATGATGGGCAGCAGCGTGATGAGCAGGTCCATGAAACCGGACGGCAGGTTCACCTGGTAGGGTATGTTCGGATGCGCGGCCATGAGCTCGCCGAGCGAGTCCTGGCCCACGTAGGTGGACGTGAAGTTGCGCTCGCTGCCCAGCGTGGCCGCGTTGACGTCGGTGGTGCCCACGCCGCCCAGAGCCTTGCCGGTGTCGGGGTTCTTGAGCGTGGCCATGCGCGCGTTGAGCGCTTGGAACGCGTCGTTGAACGCGTTGGCTGCCGTCGAGCCGGCCGTGACGGCCGGGTAGTACGAGCCGGAAACGGTGTGGCCGCCGGCGTCGTACACGACCTTCGTCACGCGGTCCTGCTCCACGGCCTGCACGAACTCCGACGTGATGAGGCTGTCGGTCTGCGTGGTGCTGGACATGTTCATGAACTGCTGGCCCACGAAGAAGGCCACGATCAGGAACAGGACGACCGATATGATGGTCGTCCGCGGACTCGGCTGCTGGAATTGCGACTTCTTGTTGCTGTTCTTGTTATCCTGTGCCATGGAGCCTGACTTTCCTTCCCGAACGGTCGGCCGCGGCACCCGGTGCGGACTTCCCGTCCGCCGCCCGTTCGAGCCGCCGCCGCACGCTTACCTGGCGAACCGGCCGCCACCTATCGGTGCGCCGCCCGTCCGCCGCGGGTACGTCGTTATTGGTAGATCTCCGGCTTCAAGATGCCGATGCAGGGCAGGTTGCGGTAGCGCTCCGCAAAGTCCAGCCCGTAGCCGACGATGAAATCGTCGGGGCACTCGAAGCCAAGGTATTTGCAGTCGATCTTCGCCTGCGCGGGCGTCTTCTTTCGCAGCAGCGTGGCCACCTCGAGGGAGGCCGGATGACGCGACGACAGGTTTTTAAGCAGGTACGTCAAGGTAAGGCCGGAGTCGAGGATGTCCTCGGCCACGATCACGTGGCGCCCTTCGATCTCGGACGTGAGGTCTTTCAGGATACGCACGACGCCGGAGCTCTTCGCCCCGTTGCCGTACGACGAGACGGCCAGGTAGTCCATCTCCACCGGCAGCTCGATCTTGCGGGCCAAATCCGCCATGAAGATGGCCGCCCCGCGCAGCACGGAGATGAGGACGATGCCGCCCTCGTCCGCAGTGCAGGCGTAATCGCGCGTGATGGCGCGGCCGATCTCGGCCACGCGCGCGGCGATCTCATCTTCGGTGAACAGCACCTCGGCCAGGTCGTTCTGCACAGCTCGCATCCTCTTCGTCATATCCGCGCTCCGCCGTCCCACGCTCCGCGCCGAAGCGCGATACGTGAGCGGAGGCGTCACGCTTACCTTGAGATTCGGTTAGTGTACCATTGCGTTCTTCATAAAAGGAGACGAGACGGTAACGCCGGGCCAAGGGCCACGATTTTTACATTTCGCCGCGGGAGCAGGGCGTATAGGTTGAAAAAACAAGGGGTTTCGTTTTCGTCAGCCAGCCGTCAGCGCACGGCGAACAGGTCCGGGAACTCGTCCAGCAGGCGGCCGACGGGCAGGCCGATAACCGAGTCCAAGGAGCCGTCGACGCGCTCCACGAGGCTCGCCCCCTCCCCTTGCACGGCGTAGGCGCCCGCCTTGTCGAACGACTCGCCCTTCCGCAGGTAGTCGGCGATCTCCTCGTCGGTGAGGCAGCGGAACGTGACGGCGGAACGGTCGACGAATGTGCGGAAGCCCACGGAGATGTCCTCGATCGCAGGAGCGGCCACCATCCACAGCGACACAGCCGTGATCACCTCGTGGGTGCGCCCGGACAGGCGGCGCAGCATGCGCTTGGCGTCCGAGAGGCTTACGGGCTTTCCGAATATCTCGCCGTCGAGCACGACCATGGTGTCGGCGCCCAGCACGGCCGCCATGCCCAGGTAGTTCTCCGACAGCACCTCCTGCACCACGGCGCCGGCCTTGCGCTCGGCCAGCTTCTTCGCCGCCTCGGGCGGGTCGGCCAAAAGGTCGGGCTCCAAGGTCTCGTCGACCTCGGACACGCGCACGGAGAATGCGATGCCCGCGTCCTCCAACAGCTGCTTGCGCCGCGGCGAGCCGCTGGCCAGGATGATGTCGGGGACGGGCTCCCCGCCGGAAGCGGCGGCCTCCGCGCTGCGCGCGGCCGCCTCGTGGGTGTTCTGTTCGTTATCCATGCCCGGTATTGTAACGCAAGGCCGGGTGCAGAGGGGCGCGAACCCGTCTTTCCGTCACCCTCGCTTGCGGCGTGCGCGGAACGCGGCCATGGGCTCGATGCGCACGCCGCGCTTGTTGGCGCTGACGGCCAGGTCTCCCTGGATGTTCGCCACGTAGCCGCCGCGGGGGGCGCCGGCGCCGTCGTAGGCGGCCAGCACGGCCTCGACCGACGCCGCCTCCACGCGCGCCTCGGCGCCCAGCACGAGGCCCAGCACGCGCAGGACGGCGCGGCGCTGCAGCGGGCGCGGCTCGGCGCCCAGCGCGGGGGCCAGCACGCAGCCGGCGCCGTGGTCGATTCCCAGGGCCTCCGACTGCTCGATCCACGCCGCATGGCGGTTCGCAAGCGCCTCGGCCTGCGCCTCCAGCATATCGTCCTCGTCGGCGATCAGGTTCATGCTGCGGCACAGCACGTCGAGCAGCTGCGGGTTGCGCTCCTTGGCCCGGGGCACGATCTCGTGGCGCACGTAGGCGCGGAACCGGTCCGTGTGGGCGTTCGTGGCATCCTCGCGCCAGAGGCTCCCCTCCGCATCCACGGCCACCGGCTCTTCCGCCCGCTCCCGTTCGACCAGGTAAGCTCGCAGATCGTTCCGACTCGCGTCCAGCAGCGGGCGCACGACCGGCCCGTTGCGGTACCGCATGGCGCGGAAGCCGCCCGGCCCCGTTCCCACGATGGAGCGCATGTAGAAGCTCTCCACCCGGTCATCGGCCGTATGGGCCGTGACGATGCGGCCGTCGACCAGCGGTGCGGCCGCATGGCGGCACAGGCTCTCCAGCGCCTCGTTCGCCGCCAGGTAGCGCTCGCGGCGTGCCACGGCCTCCACGTTCTCGCCCGTGCGCTCGGCCTCGCGCGCGATGTCGATCTCGCACGAGAACAGCGGGATGTCCAGCAGCTTGGCCAGCTGCGCCACGAAGCGCGCATCGGCATCGGCGGCTTCGCCGCGCAGCCGGTGGTTCACGTGCAGCATGGCCAGCGGTCCCAGCTCCCCGGCCTCGTGCAACTCGGCGGCCAGGTACGCGAGCGCCGTGGAGTCCGACCCGCCCGACACCATGAGCAGCGCCGGCGTGTCCGGGCCGGCGAGGACGCGCTCGGCAAGGGTGGATCGCATGCGGTCGATGGCGTCTGGCGCGGGCATGGGGAGCTCCTTACGCGAACAGCGGGGTGGACAGGTAGCGCTCGCCCGTGTCCACCGCGAACGTGACCACGGTCGCGCCGCGCGCCTCGGGGCGCTCGGCCGCGAGCCTCCGCACGGCGGCGGCGTTCGCGCCCGACGAGATGCCCACGAGCAGGCCCTCGCGGGACGCCAGGTCGCGCGCGGCGGCCAGCGCATCGTCGGCCGAGACCGCCAGCGCGCCGTCCAACGCGTCCAAATCGAGCGTGGCGGGGATGAAGTTCGCGCCGATGCCCTGAATGCCGTGGGACGCGGGCGCCAGCTCCTCGCCGGCCAGCGCTTGCGACACGAGCGGGCTCTCCGCCGGCTCCACGGCGTAGAGCTTCGTGGGAGCGCCCTGCGCGCGCAGGTAGTGCGCCACGCCCGACAGCGTGCCGCCGGTGCCCACGCCGGCCACCACGTAGTCGGGGAAGCCGCCCAGCTGCCGCACGATCTCGGGCCCGGTGGTCTCCTCGTGGGCGCGGGGGTTGTCCGGGTTCGTGAACTGGCCGACGATCCATGCGCCCGGCACCTCGCGCGCTATCTCCTCGGCGCGCGCCACGGCGCCGGCCATGCCCGCCGCCGCCGGCGTGAGCTCCAGCCGCGCCCCATAGGCCGCCATGAGCGCGCGCCGCTCGCGGCTCATGGACTCGGGCATGGCGATGACCACCTCGTAGCCGCGCGCGGCGCCGATCATGGCCACGGCCACGCCGGTGTTCCCGCTCGTGGGCTCCACGAGCACCGTGCGGCCCGGCGCGATCTCGCCCCGCTCCTCGGCGCGGTCGATCATCGAACGGGCCGCGCGGTCCTTGATAGACGCGCCGGGGTTCGCCGCCTCGTACTTGGCGAGCACGCGAAGGCCCGTCTCCTGCGAGAGCGCGTCCAGCAGCACGAGCGGGGTCTCGCCGATGAGCTCTGAAATATGGTCTGCCATGTCTATCTCCTAGTGTTTTGCTGGGTTTTAGGAAATCGTACCACGCCGGCCGCGGAAAGAAGGACGCCGTCGCGAAAAGAAGGACGCCGCCACGGAATCTTCGCGATCCGCCCACCCGGTCGGCTGCTGCGGGAAAGAGCCCGCAGGCCGCCGGCGGCAAAACGGCGTTTGCCGCGCCCTCGCGCGCCCGAAGCCTACCCCTTCCCCAGGAACTTCCGCTCGAACTCGTCCGGAGGGCAGGGACGGCCGAACAGGAAGCCCTGGATGCTGTCCAGGCCCATGCCGCTCACGGCCTCGTACTCCTCCGGCACCTCCACGCCCTCCAGGCACACGCGGATGCCCACGTCATGGCACAGCTCCACCACGAACCGGATGAACGTGGCGTCGAATGTGCTGTCGCGGATGTCACGCACGAACGTGCGATCGATCTTCACGATGTCGGCCGGCGACTGCTTCAGCATGCCCAGCGCCGCGTAGCCCGTGCCGAAGTCGTCCATGGCAATGCGCACGCCCAGCGCCCGCACGCCAACGAACAGCTTCTGGGCCGCCTCGCTGCTGCTGGCGAAGCAGCTCTCGGTCATCTCCACCACCAGGTTCGCCGGCGGCAGGCCCGTGGCGGCCAGCGCCTCGGCGATGCTCGGCACGAGCTTGGCCTCGTCGAGCTGGCGGTACGACAGGTTAACGCTCATGACGAAGTCGGGGTTCCAGGCACGCCACCGCGCAGCCGTGTCCATGGCGCAGCGCAGCACCCAGGCGCCGAACGGCACGATGAGGCCGCTCTCCTCCAACAGCGGGATGAACTCCAGCGGCGGCACCTCCCCGCAGGCGTCGCAACTCCAGCGCGCCAGCGCCTCGGCGCCGATCACGCGCCCGTCCGCGGCGTTAACCTGCGGCTGGAACACCAGCCGGAAGCCCTCGAAATCGTGCTCGATGCTGTCGCGCAGGCGCTCCACCAGCTCCAGTGTGCGCGAGCGCTCCGCCAGAATGCTGGGCGAGAACGGCACGCGGCGCTTCTTGCCGTGCGCCTTGGCGTACTCCAGCGCGTAGTTCGCGAACTTCACCAGGTCCTCGTAGGTTTCCGCATCCGCCGGGTACTGGGCGCAGCCGGCCGAGAGCGTGCAGTAGAACTTCTTGCCCTCGTGCGTCTGTTGGCGGCGGAAGGCCTGGTGCAACGCCTGGTACACGTCGGGCAGCGTGGCGGCATCGTCGCCGCGCGCCACAACCGCGAACTCGTCGCCGTCCAAGCGGTACACATACGCACGCCCTACGAGCGCGCTCTGGATGCGATGCGCGATGATGCGGATGACGTCGTCGCCGAAGCTGCGGTCGTAACGGTCGTTGATGTGGCGCAAATCGTCGATCCCCAGCACCATGAGGCCCAGCCGCTCGTCAGGGCGCGCCTCCAAGGCGCGGCGCACCACGTCCTCGAATTCGAATTTGTTGAACAACCCGGTGAGGTGGTCCACCTTGTTCTTCTTCTCCAGGTTGGTGATGAAGCCCGCGAACAGGCTGGGCTCGCCGTCGCCGTCGTGCATGAGCATGCCGCGGCAGCGCAGCCACACGTACTCGCCCGCACGGTTGAGGGCCCGGTACTCCACGCAGTGCCGCGTCGTGCGCCCGTCGACGATGTCCTGGTTGGACTCGAGGAATGCCTGGCGGTCATCGGGATGCACGTGCGAGCCCCATACAGCCGCCGCATCGGCCACCACCTGCGCCGGCAGGCCGAACTCCTCCACCATGGCCTGCGGATAGCGGAACACGCCCGTCTTCATGTTGCATACGTAGAGGTAGTCGTCGGTGCTGTCCACCAGGGCGTCGTACAGCAAGTCCACATCGAATGCGAACGCGCCCACGTCCTCGTCGGTCAGGACGCTGTTGCGCTCCAGCGCCTCCTGCGCACGCGCCTCGCTGCGCCCGATGTGCAGGCGGCGCTTCTGCTCGTACATGCGCTCGTCGGCCATGGTGAGCACCTCGTTGACCTCGGCGACGTCGCTCCCCTGCACCTCCACGATGCCGAAGCAGAAGCCCGTCTCCCTTAGATCGCCCTTCACGCGGCCCGAGAGCAGGTCGTCGGCACGCTCCATCTTGCCGCGCGCCTCGGCGGCATCGCCCTCCACCACGCAGACGAACTCGTCGCCCGAGAGGCGGAAGGCGAACTCTTCGCCCGAGAGCTGGCTGCGCGCCGCGTCGGCCGCAGCCCGCAGCACCACGTCGCCCTCGGCATGTCCGAACCGGTCGTTGATCTCCTTGAGACGGTTGATGTCGAACAGGCACACGCTGAACACGTCGCCCTCGTCGCGCTCGCGGTCCATGCGCGCCTGCAGGCGGCCCTTGCCGACACGCCGCGTGAGCAGCTCGGTGAGCTCGTCGATGCTGGCCGTCTTCACGTCGGTGATGTCCACGGACTGCTGCAGGTGCACGAGCGAGCCGTCGAACCAGCGGATGAGGCTGTCGCAGTTGCGGTACACGCGACCGGTTTTCGAACTCGTCTCCTCCCATTCCACCAAACGGCCAGGCTCGGCGGCCTCGAGCTTGTCCACCGGGCAGAACGGGCAGCGGCGGTCCAGGTTGCGCTGCAGCGTCTGCCAGCATAGCGTGCCCTCGGGCCGGTCCAGCCCGTAGTCCTCCCTCATGTAGCGGTTCATGTAGAGGATCTTGTCGGTGGCGGGGTCGGTGACGTACACGTTGGCGCGCATGCCGTCGAGGATCGTGTCGAGCGCGAACCGGTAGGCGTCGGCCCTTTCCCCGCCTGCGCGTCCGGCGCCCGCGGACACCCCGTCCCAACCGCCCGCCTTCGCCTGCTCGTCCATGCTATCGCCCTCCTTCGCGCTCCAGCAGCGCGATCGTCTCGATGTGGTCCGTGTGGGGGAACATGTCCACCGGCTGCAGCGTGCGCAGGCGGTAGCCGCGGCGCTCCAGCTGCCGCACGTCGCGCGCCTGCGTCTCCGGGTTGCAGGAGATGTACACCACGCGCGCGGGCGCGCACCCAGCCAACGATTCCAGGAACTCCTCGCTCGAGCCCGCGCGCGGCGGATCCATGAGCACCACGTCTACTTGCTCGCCATCGGCGGCGGCTTCGCGCATGAAAGCGCCCGCGTCGCCCACGACGAACCGGGCGTTCTCCACGCCGTTGTGCCGCGCGTTCTCGCGCGCGTCGCGGATGGCCGAAGCCACGGAGTCCACGCCCACCACCCGAGCCGCCCCGTGCTTGGCGGCCACGAGGCCGATGGTGCCCGTGCCGCAGTACGCGTCCACCACGCGCTCGGCGCCGGCAAGGTGCGCCAACTCCACGGCCTGCCGGTACAGCACCTCGGTCTGCACGGCGTTCACCTGGTAGAACGACTGCGGCGAGATGCGGAAGCTCAAGCCGCACAGCTGGTCCAGGATGAACCCGGGCCCGTACAGCACCTGCTCGCGCTCGCCCAGGATCACGTTCGTCTGGCGCTCGTTCACGTTCTGCACGATGGTGGTGATGCCGGCGCAGCGCTTAACCAGCTCGCGGCAGAACGCGCGCGAGCCGGGGAACTCCCGACCGTTCGTCACCAGCGTCACCAGCATCTCGCCGCTCGTATGCCCCACGCGCACCACGACATGGCGCAGAAAGCCGCTGTGCGCATCCTCGCGGTAGGGCTCGATGCCGAAGCGGGGCATGAGGGAACGGATGGCCAGGATAACCTGCTTGGCCTGCTCGTTCTCCACGAGGCACCCATCGGTCGGCACGATGCGGTGGGAGTGGGCGGCGTACATGCCGCAGAGTATCTCATGGCGCGCCCGGCCCGCCGTGCGGCGGCCGCGCGCCTCGCGGGCACGGTCGCCGCGCGAGCCCTTGCCCTTCTCGGCCCTTCCACCCGGCGCGGCACCCGGCAGCTTCTTGCCCGGCGCATACGGCGAGACCACCTTGTTGCGGTAGCGGAACGGGTCGTCCATGCCCAAGATAGGCCGCAGCTCGGCGCCCTCGAAGCCGCCGAACAGCTCGGCCACGCGCGCATCCTTGCGCGCGAGCTGGGCCGCATAGGGCTCGTTCGCGTGTTGGCAGGCGCCGCACGTTTGGGCATGGGGGCAGACGGGCGTCCCTGCGCGGGCGCCCTCGGAGCCCTTCCGAGGACGGTCGGGACCGTGGAGGGCGTGCGCGTCTTGCAACCGTTTCGTCATTTTCGAACCCGTCTATCGTCATCGCGGAAAGCTACACTATAGTATACGCATCGAAACGCGTACCCGTACCGCGCAACTGAAGGAGCACACATGACCAAGTTCACCAACGTTATCGTCCGCCGCCCCGCCAAGAGCATGGTGGAGGGCATCACGTCGGCACCCGAGCTGGGCAAGCCGGACTACGAGCTGGCATGCAAGCAGCATGACGACTACATCGCGGCCCTGAAGGACTGCGGCGTGGAAGTGACGGTGCTGCCTGCGCTCGAGCAGTTCCCCGACTCCTGCTTCGTGGAGGACCCGGCCGTCATCACGCGCTGCGGCGCCATCATCACGAACCCAGGCGCGGCCAGCCGCAACGGCGAGAAGGACGAGATAGAGCCCGCCGTGCGCCAGTTCTTCGACGATAGCCGCGTGAAGCACATCGAAAGCCCCGGCACGCTCGACGGCGGCGACGTGATGATGGTGGGCGACCACTTCTACGTGGGGCGCTCCGCCCGCACGAACGAGGAGGGCATACGCCAGTTCTTCGAGATCCTGGAGGGCTGGGGCCTCGAGGGCTCCGAGGTGCCGCTTGAGCACGTGCTGCACCTGAAGACCGGCGTGAACTACCTGGAGGACGGCAACATGCTGGTGTCCGGCGAGTTCGTGACCAAGCCGGACTTCGAGCAGTACCACCGCATCGAGATCCCCGAGGACGAGGCCTATGCCGCCAACTGCATCTGGGTTAACGGCACCGTCATAGTGCCCGAGGGCTACCCCACCGTGTTGAAGGCCGTGCAGGACGCCGGCTACGAGACCATCACCGTGGACACGAGCGAGTACCGCAAGCTCGACGGGGGCTTGAGCTGCCTTTCCTTGCGCTTTTAACCCAACAGGGAATCTAGGGTGGCGGCCGAGGACGTTTCCAAAAAGCCGTGCGTAACGGTTTCCCCACCGTTTCGCGCGGCTTCGTTTTTCGCGCCTATAGTGCAATCCGTATGCAACCATCTAGAAAGAGGACCCGCCATGAACTTCATCATCCGCTGGCTCGTCACCGCCGTCGCCGTGGGCGTGGCCGTGTGGCTCGTTCCGGGCATGGAGATCCTCGGCGGCACGGACGCTTGGGTGGGCATCGCCATCTTCGGCCTGATCCTGTCGCTCGTCAACATCAGCATCAAGCCCATCATGCAGGTGCTGAGCTTGCCCATCAGCGTGATCACGCTCGGCATCTTCTACCTCGTGGTGAACACGCTCATGCTCTACATTGCCGCATGGCTGGCGAACGGGATCTTCCAGGTGGGGCTCGTTATCGACTCGTTCGGCAGCGCGTTCGTGGCCTCCATCGTTATCAGCATCGTATCGGCCCTGGTGAATGCGTTGGTTGGCAAGGACTAGCGAAGGGACGCCATCGGATCGCGTGCGGCATCGCCGGGTTTCGGCGGTGCCGCTTTCGTTTTACGTGGATTCTGGGCGCCTGCCGCGCATATATTTTTGCGCAGCCGTACAATAAGCACGGAAAAACGAGCGGGACAAGCGGGGCGAGCCGCCGCATGCAACCCGCCTACTGGTGAGGAATCCGTGTCATGGAACAGCTGAACGACGCCGTATCGGGCGTCTCCGGGTGCGCTTGCGCACCCTCTCCCAACGATGCCTCGTGGCGCGCGAGGGCCGGGCGCGCCGGCAAGCGGGGCGCGCGGTTCGCGGCGCAGCTCGCCGTCGTGGTTGCTGTGTACGCCGCCGGTTGCGCGCTCGCGTCGGTGCTCCCCATCCACCTGCCGGGCAACATCGTGGGCATGGTGCTCTTGCTCGTGCTTCTGGGGACGGGCCTGCTGAAAGCACGGCACGTGGGCGATGCCTGCGACTGCCTGCTGGACAACATGTCGCTGTTCTTCATCCCCGCCGGCGTGGCCATCTTGGGGTGCGTGTCGCTGCTGGAGGGCAATGCGGCGAAGTTCGCGCTCGTCTGCGTGGTGACCACGGTGCTCGTGTTTCTGGCAACAGCGTACACGGTGATGCTCGTATCGCGCTTGATGGCGAAGCGCGACGCTCGCACGGCCGACGAGGAGGCGTAGGCGGAATGGAGGCGATGGCGCACCTCGGGCTGACCCTCCTGTTGGGAACCGCAGCCTCGCTCGCGGTGTTCAAGCTTTCCGTGCTGCTGTACGAGCGCGTGAAGTCTCCGCTGCTCAACCCCCTGCTGGTCACCGTCGCCCTCATCATCGCGGCGCTCGTGGCGCTGCGCATCCCGCTGGAGTCGTACGAGCAGAGCGTGCAGCTCATCTCGTTTCTGCTGGGGCCGGCCACGGTGGCGCTGGCCTACTCGGTGTACCGCCAGCGCCAGACGCTCAAGGACCACTTCGTTCCCATCTTCGCCGGATGCCTCGCGGGATCGATCGTTTCGATGACCAGCGCCTATGCGCTATGCAAGCTGCTGGGGCTCGACGACGCGCTGGCGCTGTCGTTCATCCCCAAGTCGGTGACCACGCCCATCGCCATCGCGGTGTCGGAGCAGCTAGGCGGTGTGACGTCCATCACCGTGGCGGCCGTCATCGTCACCGGCATCCTGGGCGCCATCACCGCGCCGCTCATGGCGCGCCTGTTCCGCGTGCGCGACGGCATCGCCAAGGGCGTGGCCATCGGCACGTGCAGCCATGCGGTGGGCACGACGAAGGCGCTTGAGATGGGCGAGCTGGAAGGCGCCATGAGCGGCGTGAGCATTGCCGTGTCGGGCCTGTTGACCACCGCCATCGTCATCGTGGCGAGCTGCTTTCTGTAGGCGGGGTCCCGCGGGCCGGCAGGCCGCCGGAACCCGTTACTTCAAGCGGTTCACGAACCAGTCGGCCATGGAGATGAGCAGCTCGCGCGAGGAGGACGGGCGCACCATGTCCACCAGGCGGTTCTTCGCTATGCTCGTGAGGTTCTCGGCGTAGTTGCGGGCGTACTCGATGCTGCCCGACGTCTCCATGATGTCCACAGCCTCCGCGAGCACGGCCTGGTCCTTCTCCTTCGACGACAGGATGTCGATGAGACGGTCGCGGTCGTCGGAGTGCTGCAGCGCGTGAACCACCATGAGCGTGCGCTTGCCTTCGGTGATGTCGTTGCGGAAGTCCTTCTTCGTGGACTCCTCGGAACCTATGAGGTTCAACAGGTCGTCTTGGATCTGGAACGCCAGGCCCGTGTCCAGACCGTAGTTGCGCAACGCCTCGATCTCGGCCTCGGTGCCGCCGCCGATGATGGCGCCGATGGCCAGCGGCACGGCGCCGGAGTAATGCGCCGTCTTGTGCGTTGCCATGACCAGGTAATCCTCGGGGGTAATGTCGTAACGGCCGTCGCGCGCCCAACCGATGTCGAGCGCCTGGCCCTCGATGGTGCGGCGCGTCATCTCTATGAGCTCGTTCACCACGCGCACCTTGGTGGCATCGTCGAGCAGCGGGTCGTTGATAACCGTGCCGTTCACCAACGATAGCGCAAGGTCGCCCATGTTGATGGCCAGCCCCATGCCCTCGGTGAGGTGCAGGCAGGGCTCGCCGCGGCGCAGCTCGGCCTCGTCGGCGATGTCATCATGGATAAGTGCCGCCGTATGGAAATGCTCGATGGCGGCCGCCGCGCTCGTGGCGCGCGCCATGTCGCCGCCCACCGCACGGCAGGCCGCGAAGCAGATGAGCGGACGGTGGCGCTTGCCGCCGTTCTGGCTGTACGCGTTGAGCGGCTCGTACAGGTAGCGGTCCATGTCGGGGTGCGATCCCTGGGGGATGTACGAGTTCACCAGCGTTCCCACCTGGGCGGCGTAGCGGGTGAGGTATTCTTCGAAGGTCTCGGGCGGCTCTTCGATGGCCGCGATGATGTCGTTGATGTTGTCCATAACGCTTTCTTCGCTCGACGGATAGGCTCTGCCCCAAAACGCGCTCATCGCGCTCGCCGCGATAGCTTGAGCAATCGTACCACAAGGTTTTCGCGCACTATGAACAGGCGAGGCGACCGGCAGCATCATCTACGTGAAAACTGCATGGCTGGGGTGGAGTATGCGAAACCGGTGCATGGAGCCTTGCGGGCCGCGAAAAGCACCTAAGCGGCGAGGGCGGCCGGGAGAATGGTAGGGACGGTGGGACTCGAACCCACAAGACCGAGGCCGGCGGATTTTAAGTCCGCTGCGTATGCCAATTCCGCCACGTCCCCACGTAGCTCCGCCTTCGCGTGCGCCTCTTCCCCGAACAGGCGGTGCGTACGGTATATGGTAGCAAACTTTCGGCGCGGGCGGGACGGGGCAATGCGGCCGCAACGCATGCTACACGGCTGCGCGCGCGGCTTCCAGCACGATGCCGTGCAGGATGTCGGACTCGCTCACCGTGAACGACGGCATGCCGGCCAGGTCCAGCACCACCTGCAAGATCACAAGGCCCGCCACGATCACGGGGGCGCGGCCGGGATCGAGGCCTGCCGTGCGGCGGCGCTCGTCCAGACCCACGCTAGCCAGCTGGGCGTACACCTCGTCCAGCACGGCGCGCTCCACCACGGACCGATGAACGCGCGACGAGTCGTACTCCGCCATGCGCTCGTGCACCGCCACCACGCTCGTGGCCGTGCCGGCCACCGCCACCACCCGCTCGGGCGCGAACCCGCCGGCGCCCAGGTCGTCGAAGTAGGAGCGCATCTCCTCGGCGATCCACGCGCGGGCACGGCCGAGCTCCTCGTCGGAAGGCGGATCGGCCTCCAGGAACTTCTCGGTCACGCGGCGACACCCGATGTCGAACGAATGCGCCTGAACGGGCACCTCGCCCGCCCGCCCGGCTACGAGCTCAGTCGAGCCGCCGCCCACGTCCACCACGAGGATGCGCTCGCCCGCGAAGTCGCACGACGCGCCCGCGAACGACAGCGCCGCCTCGCGCTCGCCCGGCACGACGGTCAGCGTGATGCCCGCCTCGGCCAGCAGGGCCACGAACTCGTCGGCGTTGCGGGCATCGCGCGAGGCCGACGTGGCCACGGCCGTCACGGTGATGCCGCCGCCGTCCTCCGGCTCGCACGCGTCGAGGATGGCCTGGTAGCGGGCAACCACGTCGGCCACGCGCTGCATGGCCTCGGGCCTCAACACGCCGGAGGCGTCCACGCCCTCGCCCAGGTTCGTGATGGCGTACTCGCGCCGCAGCTCGTGCAGCGCTCCCGCCTCGTCGATGTCGGCCACGAGCATGCGGCACGTCACCGTACCGATGTCGATGGCAGCATAGCGGCCGGGACGCAGCGTGCCGGGGGCCGTGCAGGTAGGCGCGTGATCCGTCAGATGGGTTGCCATAGGGTCGCTTCCTCCTTGGATGCTTCGGTCGCACGGGCCGCCCCGTGCGCGGGCCGGACGCGCGCGAATACGGGGCTATTTCACGCCGAACAGGGCGTCGAGCACCGGCGAGTACCACGTCTCGGGCGCCTCCACGCTGCCGGCCACGATGTTCGCCGTGAAGTTCGAGCCCTCGTCGTTGCCGGCGTCGGCGGCAAGGCCGTGCACGTTGGCGGTCTGCTCGCCCTCCGGCACCCAGCCGAACTGCTCGTGCGCGCGGTCCTCGATGCCGGCGTCCGTCTGCAGCGTGCCCACCTCGGACTCGAGCGAGGCATTGCGCTGCTCGATGGCCGCGTACTCCGCCTGGAGCCGGTCGTGCTCGCGTACCGAATGGTACAGCTGCTGCGTCGGAGTGTACAAAAACCAGCACGTGAGCAGAAGGCACGCGACAAAACCGAGGCCGGCGATGGCCTTCGGCGACTGTTTTCCCGAGGAGAGCAGTGCGAGCGGGTTGAGCGATGCGAGCGAGAACGTGCGCGCCTTGCCGGCTGCGTCGTTCTGCATGCGCGCGGCGCGCTTGTGGTTGGAGCCCATCTCGCCCTTGTACACGGCCGCGCGCGATCCCGCGGCCGGCGCATCGGTTGCGCGGCTGCCGCCGAACTGCTTGTCGAACTTCTTGTCGGCACGGTCCTTCTGGCGCCTGCGGCGGAACTCCTGCAGGCGCGAGCGCTTATCGGGGGCTTCGTCCTCCGCCTCGCCGCGATCGGCGGAACGCTCGTCGGGCTCGTCGAGGTCGACGAAGGATTGCCTGGCATGGGCGCCCCGGCAACGGCGCGGCGCGGTGCCGGCAGGTTCGATGCGGGAACCGCGGTCGGCGTACGCGGTAACGGCGGCCCGCGCCGAGGAGGCGGGGAAATCATCGACGATAGAACGCGGCCGGGCAGGATTTGCGAGGGAAGCCGTGCGCGGTGCGGTGCCGGAGATGCGCGCGGCATCCGAGAGGGGCCGCGAGGCCGCGTAACGGGCAGAGGCGCCCGCGCGCCCGGCCGGGCGCACCGATGCGGAAACGCCCTGCTCCACGCTGCCGGCAGGGCGCCTCCGCGAGGGCCGCAAAGGCGCAGCGACAGACGAGCGCCTTGCGCCCGAATCGCGTTTCACCTCGTCAAACGAAAGTATATTCGCCTGGTTGCCCAATGGAGTGCGCTCCTCTTAGCATCGTGGTTCGTTGATGGTGGGTGTAATGCCAGAAGCTTGCTCAAGGATACCACAGAAGCAGGGGCCCCGCCACCGGACGCAGGCGCACAGCCGGCCCGTTGAGAAACCGTTGAATCGCGGCCCGAAGCGCGGGTGAAACCGTAAAAAACGCCGCTCGAGGGCGGCGTTCTCAAGGACTAGAGATCGAGCTTCTTAATATAAGAACTCCATTTTTCGAACGACTCGTCGCTGATGGCATGCTCCATGAGGCACGCCTCGCGCTCGGCTTGCTCCTCGGGAATGCCGAGGGCCTTCGTGAGGAACGAGAACAGCATGTGATGGCGGTCGAGCACCGACGTTCCATAGGCGTAGCCCTCTTCGGTAAGCGTGATGTCGCCGTAGTACGGCTGGTCGGCCAGGCCCTTCTCCTTCAGGGACGTCACGGCCTTGTTGACCGACGCTTTGGACACGCCGAGCTTCGTCGCGATGTCGACCGAACGGACCGACGCCTCCGTCGTACCGCCCAACATGACGATGGCCTCGAGATAATCTTCGTGCGACATGGACATTTTTTCCACAGGAACCCTCCTTCGCGCCTCGCC
This sequence comes from Gordonibacter sp. RACS_AR49, assembly GCF_030418435.1. Classification (NCBI taxonomy): domain Bacteria; kingdom Bacillati; phylum Actinomycetota; class Coriobacteriia; order Eggerthellales; family Eggerthellaceae; genus Gordonibacter; species Gordonibacter sp. RACS_AR49. The sequence goes on from NZ_JAIUDM010000001.1 coordinate 456,892, forward strand.
CATGGTACCACACCCCTCGCCCCCTCCGAAAGGGCGGCATCAGCCCCCCCCGTAGTCCCCGAGCGTTGCACGCCGGGAGGCAGAAAGCGTCGCGGCCGGTCGCACTCGAAACGGTGGGCCGCGAAGTTTGACAGCCTGCCACAGGAAAACGCAGATCCGAGAGAACGCCGAAGGCGAAGATGAGAAGAGGCTGAAAGGGAGGAGTGCCGACGGGGGAAGAGGGGGGGATCCCCCGTCGGCGATGCTGTGCGGCGAATGACCAGACGAGAGGAGCCTTCGCCGCCGTGTCAGCAAGAAGAGGAGGCAGAGAGCTCGAGCCTTCCCCTTTGGCGCCTGCCTTGCGCCGGGAAAGTTTCGCTGTCGCTTTCTGACATTTGTTAGTCTATGCTAACTTACGCGTATGGTCAAGGCAAAGTTTTCCTTGGTTTACAATTCCTCCATATATTGGATTTCCCTGCGCCCGCGCCTGCCGAGCGCCTACCGAGCGCTTCCCTGCTTGGCGGCGCGCTCAATGTCGGCGACCAGGGCATCTGCGACTCCGCACCCGGTGCACCCAGCGCAGCCTCCTGCCGCGCAGCCGCCCTTCGCCGGGCCTCCTCCGTGGTCGTGGCAGTCGCAGGTGCCGCGGCGCACCAGGCGTCGCACGGCTAGCACGGCCAGCACCGCGATAACAAGGCCGATGATGACGGTTGCCGGACTTATCTCCAATGGCAGCACGAGCCGCCTCCTTTCCACGGCGCCGCTTTCCGGCGCATTGCTTTTCGCACAGATGATTCGCGAGAAATATCCTCACGCGCTCGCGTCCGAACGCACCGAACGGCGGGCGCAGGATGCGCCCGCCGTTCGGTTCCTGCGGGAGCCTTACGCAACACCCTGCTCGGCCTCGGCCTGCGGCGCGCCGCCCTTGTCCTTGTACTCGGGCAGAGGGCGGAACAGCTGGAACAGCATGCCCACCAGCACCACGACGGCCACGGCAGTCCACACGCTGAACTCGCCACCGCCCAGCAGCATGCCGAACTGGTAGATCATCAGGCCCACGGCCCACGCGAACACCGTCATGTAGCCGATGGCGAACCAGGTCCACTTCGCGCTCGCCATCTGGCGACGGATGGTGCCGATAGCGGCGAAGCACGGGGCGCACAGCAGGTTGAAGGCGCAGAAGGCCATGATCGCCGGCACGCTGCCCCCCATGAGGGCGCCGAACGCCATCCACATGGACGGATCGGCCTCGCCGGCGTCTCCCAGGCTGGTGAGGATGCCCACCGTGGCCACGACGTTCTCCTTGGCCACGAGGCCCGTGATGGACGTGACGGCGGACTCCCAGTTGCCGAAGCCGAGCGGCGCAAACACCCACGCCAGCGCGTTGCCCAAGCCGGCCATGAGGCTGTACTGGATGTAGCCTTCCATTTCTGTATCGAGCAGGCCAAACGAGCCCTCGTAGAAGCCGAAGTTCATGAGGAACCAGATGACGATGGTCGACAGGAAAATAATCGTGCCGGCCTTCACGATGAAGCTCTTCACACGCTCCCACGTGGCCATAAGCACGTTCTTCACGGCGGGGATGTGATACTGCGGCAGCTCCATGATGAACGGCGTGGCCTCGCCGGCGAACATCTTCGTCTTGCGCAGCATGATGCCGGACACGATGATAGCGATGACGCCTAAGAAGTAGAACACGGGCGCGATCCACCAGGTGGTGCCCGCGTCACCGCCAGCGATGGCGCCGAACACGAGTGCGATGATGGGCAACTTTGCGCCGCAGGGGATCATGGTCGTCGTCATGATGGTCATGCGACGGTCTTTCTCGTTCTCGATGGTTTTCGTGGCCATGACGGCGGGGACGCCGCAGCCCGACGCGATGAGCATGGGGATGAAGCTCTTGCCCGACAGGCCGAACTTGCGGAAGATACGGTCCATGATGAACGCGACGCGCGCCAGGTAACCGCAGGCCTCTAGGATGGACAGCAGCAAGAACAGCACGATCATCTGGGGAACGAAGCCGAGTACCGCGCCCACACCGGCGATGATGCCATCCACAATGAGGCTGATGAGCCACGGTGCCGTGCCGATGGACTCCAGCGCCTCAGTAGCCACAGGCGTGAGGCCTTGGATGTACACGCCGAACTCTGCGGGATCGGGCTCCTCTTCGGCTAAGAGTGCCAGCTCGCTCTCGCTTGCGCCGGCTTCTTCGGCGGCTGCCACGTTCTCTTCCCAAACGCCGACCGCTTCGTCGTACTGCTCGGTGCCGGTGTAGAGCCAGCCGTCGCCGAAGACGCCGTCGTTGGCCCAGTCGGTGAACAGCGTGCCCACGGTGGACACGGAGATGTAGTACACCAGCGTCATGATGACGATGAAGATGGGGATGCCGAGCCAGCGGTTCGTGACCACGCGGTCGATCTTCTGCGTGGTGGTGGCGCCTTTGAGCGACTTCTTCACCGTCTCCGACACCACGTCGCCGATGGCGTCGTAGCGCTCGCCGGTGACGATGCTCTCGGCGTCGTCGTCTTGGCTGTTCTCGAGCGCCTCGCGGATGCTTGCAACGGCCGAGAGGTCACCGGCAGGCAGGCCCAGCTTGTCGATGGTTTTCTGCTCGCCCTCCAGCAGCTTGATGGCGTACCAGCGCGCCACGTTCGGGGTCACGCGCGTGCCCAGCACGTCGATGACACGGCCCAGCGCTTCTTCCACCTCGGAGGTGAAGCGCAGGTCAGACGCGGCCGGCGTGCCCTTCTTCGCCGCGTCGATGGCGGTTTTCAGCAGGTCCTCCATGCCGCGACCCTTGAGCGCCGAGGTCTCCACTACGGGGCAGCCCAGCTTCTTGGAGAGCTTGGCCACGTCGATTTTGTCGCCGTTCTTCTCCACCAGGTCCATCATGTTCAGCGCCACCACTACCGGCAGACCCAGATCGAGGATCTGCGTCGTCAGGTAGAGGTTGCGCTCCAAGTTCGTGGCGTCCACGAGGTTGATGACCGCGTCGGGGCGGCCGTCGAGCAGGTAGTCGCGCGTCACGACCTCCTCGGGCGAGTACGGCGAAAGCGAGTAGACGCCCGGCAGGTCCGTGATGGTCACGTCCTTGTCGCGCGTGTAGGTGCCTTCCTTCTTCTCCACGGTCACGCCCGGCCAGTTGCCCACATACTGCGAGGCTCCGGTCAGGTCGTTGAACATCGTCGTCTTGCCGCAGTTCGGGTTGCCGGCAAGCGCTATGCGAATTCCCATGTTCTGCCTTTCCCACTTGTCCCCGCCCGTTACCTTGCAGCATCAGGCGGGCTTTCTTGTTCCATTCGCGAGGGACGGTGCTTTCCCGACACCGTCCTACACACGTTTAACGCCGCAAAGGGATTGCTGATTCCCTCATCGTGAAGTTAACTGTAACTAACTCTGTCTCAAAAAACAGGGCTCCGGTTGTTCGCGCGTCGCGCGAAACGAAGCCGCTGGTCCATCGAGGTCAGCGAGAGTTTTCGTGGTGCTCCAGATTGGCGTGACGGGTTGGGCGAGAGCGTGCTTTTGCACGTGAGCTCAAGCCAGCGCGGCAAGATGGAGTGCCACGAAAAGCCGCAGCGTCGTTTCGCCGGCCGTCAGGCCAACGAAACCAAAATGTTCTCCGCCTCGCTCTTGCGCAGCGAAAGCTCGTAGCCGCGCACCGTGACCTCGATGGGATCGCCCAGCGGAGCCACCTTGCGCACGAACACGTCCGTGCCCTTCGTAATGCCCATGTCCATGATATGGCGCTTGATGGCTCCCTCGCCCGTCAGACGGCGCACCGTGACCGACTCGCCGATGGCGACGTCGCGCAGCGTCTTACCCTGCCCTTCTGTCATGTGCCGATCCTTTCTTCCTTGCCAGGTGCCTACGGCACCCGATTCCTGCCAACTCTTCTGCCAACTCAAGGGAATGCGAAACCTGCAGATCTGGGCACTCGTACCGAATGCGCGACCTGGCCATGCGGGCCGGACCTGCAACCTTGTGCCTGTAACCATGCAGAGCTTTGGGACGTCCGGAAAAGCGCACCGTCGACCATTCGGCTCTCGGTTCCCCGGATTTTCGCTTCCGAATGTTTCACGTGAAACATTTGTACGAAAAACGAGCAGCAGGCGAAGGCCGACGGTCCGCACGCCAGCAAACTGCAAGCAGCGTGCAAGCGCCCAGCCGCACCGCAGCGCCTAAGCGGCGGCGTTCGTGATGATACGGGACGCGATCTGCTTGTTGAGCGCAACCTGCGTGCCCTTGACTTCCACGATAAGGTCGCCCGCGGCCTCGGCCGTCACCGTGACGCGCGCTCCTTCCACGAACCCGAGGTTCTCCAGGTGGTGGTGCAGGTCGCCCCTGCCGCGCACCTTCGCTATCGTGGCCGTCTCGCCGCTCCCGAGGAACGAAAGCGGCATCTGGCGGCACGAGGCGCTGGGAACCGCGCCCGCATCGGCGCATGCGATACCCGTACCGGCCCGCGCGCGGGCTTGCACGCCCGCCTGCCCGCTCATGCCCGCTACCGTTGCATTGCCCATCTGAGCTCCCATCAGTTAGCTTCGTATAACAATAAGTATTCTATAGCAAACTTTCAAGAAATGGAAGCCTTGGTTAACTTTTCTTTTTTTGTCCGCATCCGCTCAACGGCCCGTAGGCGATTTTCGGGAGGCGTACACCACCGGGCCCTACCCCTCGTCGCCGGCCTTGAGCGTCATCGCGTTCACGGCCACGATGACGGTGGACAGGCTCATGAGCACGGCGCCCACGGCGGGGCTCAGCAGGATGCCCGCGGGCGCCAGCACGCCGGCTGCGAGCGGGATGGCCACGATGTTGTAGCCGGCGCCCCACCAGAGGTTCTGCTTGATCTTGCGCGTGGTGTTCGTGCCCAGGTCGAGCAGCCGCACGATGTCCTCCGGGTCGCTCTTCACGAGCACGACGTCGGCGGAGTCGATGGCAACATCGGTGCCGGCGCCGATGGCCGCGCCCACGTCGGCCTTCGCGAGGGCGGGCGCGTCGTTGATGCCGTCGCCCACCATCATAACGGTATCCCCCGCCGTGCGGCGCTCCTGCACGAGGCGCACCTTGTCCTGGGGCACGAGCCCAGCGTGGAACTCGTCGATCCCGAGGTCGCGGGCCACGGCGCGCGCGGCCTCCTCGTTGTCGCCCGTGAGCATGACGGGCGCGATGCCGCGCTCCCTGAGCTGCCGCACCGCCTCGCGCGCCGTGGGCTTCACCTCGTCGCCCTGGGCCACCAAGCCGGCCACAACGCCGTCGATCACGAGGAAGCTCACTGTGAGGCCGCGGCCTGCGAGCTGCTGGAACAGGTCGCGGTCGTAGACGATGCGCCGCTCGTCGAGGTGGCGCGCATTCGCAACGAGCGCCCTCCGCCCGTCCTCGAGCGTGCCCTCCACGCCCACGCCGGCCACGGCGTGCTCGTCGCGCACGGGCACGGGGCGCACGCCCCGGTCGCGCGCGGCGGCCACGATGCTCGCCGCCAGCGGATGCGATGAGGACTGCTCGAGGCCGGCGAGGATCGCGAGCACGCGGTCATCGGCACGGTCGTCGGCGGATGCGCCGCCGTTTTTCCCGGCATTGCCGGCGACCGTGCCGGCGGCCCCTCCGGCATCATCGCCCTTGCCGTCGCCGGAGCCCGGCTTTCCCACCGCGCGCACCTCCGCCACGCGGAAGTCGCCCTCGGTGAGCGTGCCGGTCTTGTCCATCATCACCACGTTCACGCGCGGCGCCACCTCGAGCGCCCGCCGGCGTCGCACGAGCAGGCCGTGCCGCGCGCCGATGGACGTGGAGCGCGCGGCCACGAGCGGTATGGCCAGGCCGAGCGCATGCGGGCACGCGATGACGAACACCGTGACCATGCGCGTGAGCGCGTCGCCCACGCTGCCCGTGACGGCAAGCCACGCGGCGAAGGCCACGACGCCCACGCCCACGGCGGCGTAGAACAGCCAGCGCGCCACCTTGTCCGACAGCACCTCGGCACGCGACTTCTCCTGTTGCGCCTGCGACACCAGCTTCATGACCTGGGCAAGGTAGCCCGACTCGCCCGTGCCGGTCACGCGCACGTACAGCGTGCCGTCGCCGTTCTGCGATCCGCCGAACACGGAGTCGCCTGCTCCCTTGGCCACGTCGCGCGCCTCGCCGGTGACGAGCGCCTCGTTCACCTGCGACTCGCCGCGCACGACCTCGCCGTCGGCGGGCACCTTCTCGCCCGCCTCCACCATGACGGTCTGCCCCACCTGCACCTCGGACAGCGGCGCATCGGCGAAGGAACCGTCCGGCTGCTCCACGTGGGCCTGCGCCGGCAGGAGCTCGGCCATCTCCTTGAGCGCGTCGCCCGCGCCCATCACGGCCCGCATCTCCACCCAGTGGCCCAGGAGCATGATGACGATGAGTGTGGCCAGCTCCCAGAAGAAGTCCATGTGCATGCCCGCCGTATGCAGGACGGAGCGCTGGACGAAGGCGTAGATGCTGTAGGCGTAGGCCGTGGTGATGCCGAGCGCCACGAGCGTCATCATGGCGGGCTGGCGGCGCCTGAGCTCGTCCGCCGCCCCGCGCAGAAACGGCATGCCGCCGTAGACGAACAGCACCGTGGCGAGCGCCGCCACGACCCAGTCCGAGCCGGGGAACGCGAGCGTGATGGGGAGCGCCATCCCCATGGGCGACGATAGCAGCAGGATGGGCACCGTGAGCACGAGGCTCGCGAAGAACCGCCGCTTGAGGTTCGCCCCGTGCATCGCCATGCCGCCTCCGGAGGCGTCCTTTCCGGAAGAGCCGTCCCGCCCGTCCTCGCGTTCGTCGTCATGCCCGCCCATCCGCCTCGCCTCGCCTTCATCGGGTGCCCTGCCTGCGCTATCGAGCACCAGGGTAGGACGCGACAGCGGCATCGCGCGGTTGCGGAGGCGAACCGTTGCACAGCGGAAACAAGGCGGTCGGGCGGGCGAAAGAGGCTCAGCCCACCATGCCCAAGGCGAGCGGCTCTATGCGCTCAAGATCATCGCGATGGAGGTCGAGCTACTCCCACAAATCGGTGTTGCGCTGCAAGTTCAACCAATACTCGGGCGATGCGCCGAACAGGTTCTCGTCAAATCGAGTTTTCAGGAAGAAAAACAGGGTCTCGCGACGCGCCGGTTGTTTTCGGAACATAGTATACTTAGGATGGATAATCGAAACGTGCGAATTCGACCAGAAAGCGCAGGACAAGGCTTTGAACCTCTACATCGACACGCGGGGCGCTGGACCCCGGCCCGTCACGTTCACGGAAGCCGTCGTCGACGGGTTGGCGGCGGGGGGCGGGCTGTACGTGCCCGAGCGCGTCCCGGAGCTCTCCCTGGAGGACATCGCGGCGCTGGCGCAGCTGCCCTACGCCCCGCGCGCGGCGCGTATCTACCGGGCGTTCGACGTCGACCTGCCCGCCGAGACCATCGAAGAGCTCATGGCCCAGGCCTACGGCGACAACTTCGACGACGAGCGCATCTGCCCCATCACGTCGCTCACGGCCGACACCCACGTGCTGGAACTGTGGCACGGCCCCACGAGCGCGTTCAAGGACATGGCGCTGCAGTGCCTGCCGCGGTTCTTCTCCGCAAGCGCCGCCCAGCTGCGCGAGCAGGGAAAGCTCGACCACGACTTCCTCATCCTCGTGGCCACGTCGGGCGACACGGGCAAGGCCGCGCTCGAGGGCTTCCGCGACGTGGACGGCGTGTCCATCGCCGTGATGTACCCCGACGGCGGCGTGAGCGACATCCAGTTCAAGCAGATGGCCACGCAGCGCGGGCGCAACGTGCAGGTGTGGGGCGTGCGCGGCAACTTCGACGACTGCCAGACCGGCGCAAAGAGCGTGTTCGGCGACAAGGCGTTCGCCGCGCGGCTGCTGGAAGAGCACGGCGTTGCGCTGTCGAGCGCGAACTCCATCAACTGGGGGCGCCTCATGCCCCAGATCGTGTACTACGTGTCGGCCTACGCGCAACTGGTGGCCGACGGCAAGCTGGGACTGGGCGACGAGCTGGACGTGTGCGTGCCCACGGGCAACTTCGGCAACATCCTGGCCGCCTACTACGCCAAGCGCATGGGCGTGCCGCTGGGCATGCTGTACTGCGCCAGCAACGAGAACCGCGTGCTCACCGACTTCATCAACACGGGCACCTACGACATCTCCGAGCGCGAATTCGTGCTGACGCCCTCCCCTTCGATGGACATCCTCGTGTCGTCGAACCTGGAGCGCCAGCTGTTCGAGCTGACGGGGCGCGACGCCGAGGCCATCGCCGGCTGGATGTCCGACCTGCGCGAGCAGCGCCGCTTCCGTGTGGACGAGGAGACGTTCGCCCGCGTGCGGGAGCTGTTCGCCTCCGACTCCATCGACAACGCCACGTGCCTGGATACCATCAAGCGCGTGCTCGACGAGCACGATTACCTGCTGGACCCGCACACGGCCGTCGCCTATCAGACCGCCGAGAACCTCCGGGGCGAAAATCCCGTGCTCATCGCCAGCACGGCGCACTGGGCCAAGTTCGGCGACAACGTGTACCGCGCGCTGCACGGCCTGGAGCCGGGCGCGCCGCTGCCCGACGACGTTGCCGCGCTCTCCGGCTGCGCGCTGAACCAGCTCATCGCGCGCGAGACGGGGCACGACGACATCCCCCGCGGCCTGGCCGAGCTCGATGCGCTGCCCATCCGCTTCGGCGAGGTGATAGAGGGAGGCACGGACAGCATCGAGGCGGCCGCCGCGCGCTTCCTGGAGAAGCTGGACGCGACGACGCCCGCACGCAACGACTGACGGTCCCCGCAGCGACGGCGGACATGACCAGAAAAGGATGAGGATAGACTATGAGCGAACTTGCGAACCTGAAGCCGACGATCAGGCTGTCCATCATGAACCCCGAATCCGAGAGCGGCTCGCTGTTCGGGCGCGGCATCGCGAACCTGTGCCTGGGCGTGCGCGAGACGGGCTCGCTCAACGCGTCCGCCAAGGGCATGGGCATGGCCTACAGCAAGGCGTGGCGCATCGTGAAGGACACCGAGGCGGCGCTGGGCATCCAGCTGCTCGACCGCGACGGCGCGCACGGATCCACCCTGACCGAAGCCGGCGACAAGCTGCTCGACGCCTACGTGGCCATAGACAAGAAGCTGCAGGAAGATGCCGAGAAGGAGTTCGCCCGCATCCTCGGCTAGCAATCAAGCCGCCCTCGCCTGCGCCGCGCGCGAGGCCGCAGAAAAAACGACGAGCCCCGAGAGCGCGCCTGTCCGGAGGGAGCCGGGCGGCCGCTTCTCGGGGCTCGCGCGCACTGCAGGAACGCTAGCAGCCGTTCGAGCAGGTGAGGGCGCGGTCCTCGCGAGCGAGGCCGTGCTTGACGCGGTCTGATTCCTCGGCGGTCTTCGCATCGTTCCAGCGGTCCATCGTACCCACCAGGTAGCCCGTGATGCGGCGGATGCGGTCGAACGGCACGGCCTCGAACCCATACGTGATACCCACGTCCTCGCCGTCGACGTCCAGATCCAGGGACTGCAGCACCTGGCCGGGATGCTGGGCGTGCGCACGGTCGATGTACGCCTCGATCTCGCGCTGCGTAACCGTTTGGTCGCTCTCGTTGGCGTAGGCGATGGCGACGTCGATGCCGGAAACCTTCAGTTCGATCTTCTGGGGCATGGTGGCTCCTTTAATTGGTATAGTTTTAGTATCATTTACGGAAGCCATCATAGCACAGCGACGCGAGGCGTGCGGGAGGTTTCCGGCAACGGCCGGGCAACGACGGGCGCGCCAGAGGGGCTGCGGACGTGACAGGGGGGGGGACGGGGACGTGACAAGGGAACAGGGAGGTGCGGACGATTTCTTGGGGCGTGACAGGGGGACGGGGATAATGTCACATTCCAATACGTCCGCCAAAGCCTTGTCGCATCGCAGAATGTGACATTATCCCCGTCCCGCGGAGCCCGGCTACCGTGCGCGGTAGTATGCGATGGCCAGCTGGGTGCGGTTCTTCAGCTGGAGCTTCTGCAGGATGGCGCTGATGTGGTTGCGCACGGTGCCCTCGCTGATGTAGAGGGCGGCGGCTATCTCCTTGTTGTCCAGGCCCTCGGCCACCTGCTCCACGATGGCGTGCTCGCGCTCGGACAAAAGCTCGAGCGCGGCGGCGGCATGCGCCTGCTCGGCGCTCTGCGCCGGCGGCACCGCGGCAACGCCAGCAGGTGCCAGCCGTGCCGTGCCGGACGGCCCCCTGCCCTGCACGAGGGCTTCCACGCGGCCGAGCACCTCGCCGCCCAGCACGCTCTGGCCGGACGTCACCGTGCGCAGCGCCGGGGCGATGGTGGCCACCTCCTGCTTGATGAGGTAGCCCCTCGCGCCCAGGCGCAGCGCCCGCACGATATACTCGTCGTCTGAGAACGTGGTCAGGAACACGATGCGCGCCTCCGGATGCGCGGCCAGGATGCGCTCGGCCGCCGCAAGGCCGTCCGTACCCGGCATCTGGATGTCCATGAGCAGCACGTCGGGCCGCTCGCGCTCGAACAGCGCCACAGCTGCCTCGCCGTCGCAGCCCTCGCCCGCCACGGCCACGTCGGGCTCGGCGGCCAGGATGGTGGCGAGCGACGTGGTGACGAACGGGTCGTCGTCCACGATGCACACGCGGATACGCCCCTCCTGTGCCGCGGACGGGCCCGCGGCCTTCTCCTCGCTCATGGGATATCCTCCTTCGGTACGGTGACGAACACCTTGAAGCCCTGGTCGTAGTCGATGCGGAGCATGCCGCCCAGCGCACGGGCGCGGTCGGACATGGTGGCCAGCCCGATGCCGCGAGCGGCCCCGGAGGCGGGCGCCGAGTCGGCCCCCTGCCGGTCGAGCACGGAGGCGGGCGGCGGCACGGAGCCGTTGTCGTGCACGGCCAGCCGGTAGAACGCCGGGTAGGCGGCCACCGACACGGACACGCGGCTGGCGTCGGAGTGCTTGGAGGCGTTCGAAAGCGCCTCGCGGACAATGGCTATGAAGCCGTAGCCCACGTCGGACGGCACGTCGGACGCGCGGTAGTCGATGTCCACGGCGAGCGTCGTGAAGGCCTCGGCCGCCTCCCTCAGCTGGGTCTCCAGGTCGAACGCGTCGTCGTGCAGGTCGTGCACGCTGGCGCGGACCGTGCTCATGGCCTCGTGCAGCGTGGCCCCCACCTGCGCCAGCTCCGAGCGCACCCGCTCGTCGTCGCGGTGCACCACCTGCAGCGCCTCCACCTGCATGATGGAGCGCGTGATCAGATGCCCCACGTTGTCGTGGATCTCGCGTGCGATGCGGCCGCGCTCGGCCAGCGTGGCCAGCCTTACTTCGAGGTCCTGCTTGTCGCGCAGCCCGCGGTTCTTCTCCTCCAGCGCAAGGGAGGTTTCCTGCACGTCATCGCGCAGGCGGCGGTACGCGGCAAGCTCGGTTTGGAAGCGGCGCGTGCGGTACGAGAGCAGAAGGGCCATGGCGCAGGCCAGCGCCATGAGGAGTGCGAGCGCGGCTTCGAGGCGCACGAACGCCGAGAGCGCGGGGAGCAGCCAGCACCAGCGGATTGCCAGATGATCATCGCGCGCAAGATCGTACACCGCGAGCGCCAGAAACGCGGCGAACGACGGCCACGCGAATGCTGCGAGCGCGTAGACAAGCGCCGGGAGGAAGGCGAACCGCTCCGGCAGCGCCTCTCCGAGCGCAGAGGCAGCCACGGCCGCGAGCAGCGCGAGCAGCAGCACGACCTCCCACGGCATCACGGCGAAGCACGCGAGGCAGCAAACGAGCACGATGGCCTTGTCGACGATTCTCTCCATGGGGGCCATGGTAGCAGGTCGCATGCGGCCGCACACGCCGCATGCGCGCATGCGCGGGGAATCCGTGACATTTGTCATGGGGCGGTCGGCGCGATCGATGACGGCGCTCACTGGCGGCGCGGGCGGGAAGCGGCCATCATGGAACCATCATCGAGGAGAAGGCAGGGAGATTCCCATGGAAGACATCATCGCGGTCGACAACCTGGTGAAGCGCTACGGCGACGTGGTGGCGCTCGACCACTTCGGCCTGCACATCGCGCCGGGCGAGGTGTTCGGCCTGTTGGGCCCCAACGGCTCGGGCAAGACCACGGCCATCAACTGCATGCTGCAGCTGCTCACCTACGACAAGGGCGCCATCCGCCTGTTCGGCGAGGACATGAAGCCGTCGCGCTACGACCTGAAGCGCCGCATCGGCGTGGTGCCGCAGAACGTGGCGGTGTTCGAGGAGCTCACCGTGCGCGGCAACATCGACTACTTCTGCGCGCTCTACGTCGACGACAAGCGCCGCCGCCGGGAGCTCGTGGAGGAGGCCATCGCGTTCGTGGGGCTGGAGGACTTCGAGAAGTTCCGGCCGCGCAAGCTCTCGGGCGGCCTGCTGCGCCGACTGAACATCGCGTGCGGCATCGCGCACAAGCCCGAGCTCATCTTCTTCGACGAGCCCACCGTGGCCGTTGACCCGCAGAGCCGAAACGCCATCCTCGAGGGCATCCTGCGCCTGAACGCCCAGGGCTCCACCATCGTGTACACGAGCCATTACATGGAGGAGGTGGAGGACATCTGCACGCGCATCATGATCATGGATGCGGGGCGGGCGCTGGCCACCGGCACGAACGACGAGCTGAAGGCCATGATCGGCACGGGCGAGCGCATCCGCGTGGAGGTGGACGCGTGCGACGATGCCGTGCTGGCGGCCGTGCGCGCGCTGCCGTGCGTGCTGGGGGCGTCCTTCGACGGGACCATGCTGGAGGCCGACTGCGGCAACGGCGCGCACAACGTGGCCGACGTGCTGGGAGCGCTCGCCGCACGCGGCGTGGCCACGGGGCGCATCTACGCCGAGCCGCCCACGTTGAACGACGTGTTCCTCGAGATCACCGGCAAAGCGCTCAGGGACTAGGGGGCCGACCATGTGGAACGCATTCAGAGGGGCGCTGGCGGTGCTCACGCGGAAGACGGAGCTCGCGGTGTGGGCGCTCGCCTTCCCCATCATCCTGTGCACCCTGTTCATGTTCATGTTCGCGAACCTCGACAGCTCAATGTCGTTCGAGGCCGTGCCCACGGCGGTGGTGGCCGACGACGCCTACCGCGCCGACGAGGAATTCTCCGCCCTGGTGGACGAGCTGTCCCAGCCCGGCGAAGACCAGCTGCTCGACGTGCGCGAGTTCGCCACCGCCGAAGAGGCGCGAGGGTCGCTGGAGACGGGCGACGTGATGGGCGTGCTGTCCGTGGATGGCGAGGGCGCGCCGCATCTGGCGGTGTCTCCCGTCTCCGACGGCGTGGGCACGAAGCAGATCGGCCGCACCATCCTGAACACGGTGGCCGACACCTACGTGCGCAACGCCGACCTGCTCAAGGGCATCGCGCATGACAACCCGATGGCGCTGGCCGACCCCGACCTGGTGGAGCGCGCGCTCTCGCAGGGCGACGCCACCGTGCAGGTGTCGCTCACGCGCAGCGAGCCCTCGCAATCGGTGCGGTTCTACTACGCGCTTCTGGGCATGGCCTGCCTGTTCTGCGCGCAGATAGGGATGGTGGCCGTGTGCGAGGCGCAGCCGAACCTCTCGCCTTTGGGCGCGCGCCGGGCCGTGGGCGCCGTGAGCCGCGGGAAGACGCTCGCGGCCGCGCTGGCGGCCAGCTGGGTGCTGGCGACAGCGTGCCTTCTGGCGGCGCTGGCCTACATGCGCTTCACGGCGGACATCGACTTCGCGGGCCGGGAGGTTGCCTGCATCGGGGCCATCGCGGTGTGCGCGCTGTTCTCCACCGCGTTCGGCACGCTTTTGGGGTCGCTTCCCAAGGTGGGGTTCGGCGTGAAGACGGGCCTGCTCACCGGCACGACTTGCCTGCTGTCGCTGTTCGCGGGGCTCTACGGCGAGCCGGTGATGAACATGGCCGACCAGCTGGCGCGCGACTATCCGCTGCTCGCCTCGCTCAACCCCGCCAAGGTGGTCACCGACACGTTCTACAGCCTGTACTACTACGACTCGCTCGTGCCCTTCGCCGAGAAAGTCGGCCTGTTGCTTGCGATGACCGCCGTCGTGTTCGCCGTGTCCGCCCTGTTCGTGAGGAGGCAGCGCTATGCAAGTCTTTAAAACCGCCCTGCGCGTGGTGCTGACGCACCCGGTGTACGTGGTCGTGTACGTGGGTTTCTTGAGCCTTCTCGGCCTGTTCGTGGCCATGGGCGTCGCCCCCGACACGGAAGAAGGAAGCTATGAGGCGGCGAGGGAGCCGTTCGCCGTGGTGGATCGGGACGGCAGCGCGCTCTCCGAGCACTTGGCCGCGTTTCTGGGCGAGCACGGCGAGCGGATTGAAGTCGCCGACGACGCGTTCGCGATGCAGGACGCCGTGGCCAAGGGGCAGGCGAAGTGCGTGCTCGTGGTGCCCGAGGGGTACGAGCGCGCGTTCTTGGATGCGGCGCGCTCGGGCGAGGACGTGCCCGCCGTCGAGGTGGCGTACAGCTACGGGACGATGGCCGGCACGCTGCTCGACCAGCAGGCGAACCAGTATTTGGGGCTCGTGCGGGCCGAGGCCGCGCTCGAGCCGGACGCCTCCGCGGCCGACGTGCTGGCGCGCGCCGACGATGCCGCCGCCCAGACGGCGGACGTCGAGACGGTGCGGACGCAGGGCGGCGCCATACCGGCCGACCGCTTCGCCTTCTACCTCATGTGGTGCTCCTACACGCTCATGGCCGCCATCATCGTGTGCGTGAGCCTGCTCATGGGCGCGTTCAACCGCACCGACGTGCTGCGGCGCACGCAGGTGGGGCCTGTGGGCAGTGTGCGGCTGGGCCTGTGGAAGGCGGCCGCCAGCCTGCTGGTGACCATGGCGGTGTGCGCAGTGACCTGCGGCATCGGGCTGGCGGCGTTCGGGTACACGCTGGAGGGCGTGCCCGCAGGGGCCGTTGCGCTCATGCTGGCGGCGGCGTTCGCGCTGGCGCTCGTGCCGCTGGCGGTGGGCTTTCTTCTGGGGCAGCTGGGCGTGGGCGAGGCCACCACGAACGCGGTGGGCAACATCGGCGGCATGGTGATGGCGTTCATGGGCGGGGCGTGGATCAGCCTCGACCTGCTGGGCGCCGAGATTCAGACGGCGGCGAAGTTCTTCCCCACGTACTGGTACACCCAGGCCGTCACCGAGAGCGCGCACCTCGCCGAGGTCACCTGGGAATCCGCCGCGCCGATTTTGGGCAACCTCGGCATCATCGTGCTGTTCGCGGCCGCCATCTTCGCCGTGGCGCTTGCCGCGGGGCGCGTGCGCATGCGCTCGGCGGAGGCTGGCGGCAACGCGGCCGCCAGCTTGACGGGGGCGTAGGGGGCGCGGCGGCCGGAGCCTTGCCGCAGTCAGGCGCTCCCGCGATGCACGCCGACGACCAGCCGCTACACCGCCTCCGTACCCTTCGCAGGGGCGGAGGCGGCCTTCTTCCTGGGGCGGCCCGGCTTCGGGGGGTTGGCCTGGCGCTCGCGGATGCTCCACAGGTAGACGTAGTTGTCGCGGCCGATCTTCTTGGAGGCAAGCTGGCCCGAGCACACCATCTGCCGCACGCGAGCGTCGCTCACGCCGAGCAGGCCCGCCGCCATCTTCGTGGTGAGCAAGCCGCGCTCGGTGTCCACATCCACCGAGATGGCCACGAGCAGTCCCTCGTGCTCCTCGGGGTACGTCGGCTTGGGAAGCGGCTTGTCCAGCTGGAGGTAGTCGTCGATCATGAGCCAAAGGGCGTCGGCGCCCATCTCAATAGCCTCGGCGATGTCCTCGCCCTCTGTCACTTGATCGAAATCGTTCAGGTACGTGCAGTAGCCTCCTAGCTCGTCCTCGATGACGAGCACTGGATAGGTGTAGCGCATGTCGACTCCTTCTGTTCCCTGTTTATTTCCAGCCGGCTTTTTTCCTAATGCTCTCCCATGTTCTCGCCCTCAACTCCCTCCGATGATAGGGAACGATTATCATCACGCCATTCCGTCTCAATTTTCGGTGCGAGCCCTTCCCGCCTTCTTGCTCACGCCAACCTTCTCGCAAGAGACGGCGATACACTTCGGATGCTTTCGGCGGCATCTAATCGCTCCTTTCACTATAACGCACGAGTAAGTATTACTCAAGAGCAAGGTTTATATCACGAGAGCGCGATGCCGTCGTAGGCAGGTGTGCGCCACAGGAGGTAGGCCGTCGTGTTGCAGGTGAGGCGGGCGCTGCGGAGCGGGAGGTCGGCCGCATCGGGGGCGGCGTATGCGCCCGGGGCACACGATGCCTCGCGGACGCGGCCCATGTCCTCGTACCAGGCGCTCGCCCCGCGGGCGAAGGACACGCGGTCGCCGTAGTGAAGAGATGCCGGGGACGGCAGCAAGGCCGACGGGTTGGGCAGCGGATGCTCGCATGCCTCATCGAGAAAGTACGCGCGTGGCGAGGCCAGCAGGCAGGAGCGGTCAGACTGGGCGTACGTCAGCTCCACGCGATTGCGCGTGAACAGGTCGAGGTCGCTTTCGACCAGAGCGCCATCAACGAAGGCCTCGGTGCAGGACGTATCACGGTACCAGCCGTCCACGCCGGCGCAACCGGGTTTCTCGGCAGCTTGCCAGGCGGCCTGCGGGGGCACATAGGCGCTCCCGCGGTCGGGCTCTTCCACGAAGCACGGTTCCGGGTCGCCGTCCGCGAAGAAGCGCACGCGCACGCGGCGGGAGCGGACGTGCACCGACGCAGTTTCGACCTCGCCCTGATACGGCACGTTACCGTAGCGCGCGTACGCCCTCACCACGCAGGTGAGGTACGCACCTTCGTCGCCCTCCGCCACTTCGTACGCCGGCTCCTGGCTCGGCTCCCTCACGGTCTCCGCACGCTCCCCCGGCGACGCGCCGCGGTACCAGGCGTAGCGGTAGAACATGCCCGCTGTTCCCGGGTAGTTACGCGGCAGGCACGCGCGATCAGGATCGGAAGGTGCGAGCACCGCACCTGGCTCGGCCTCGCCGGCCTTGCGCGCCTCGCCAGCATCGTCGGTCTCGCTTGCGCCCTCGACCTTGCCGGTCTCGCCAGCACCCTCGCCCTCGCCGGAGCTATCGATGCCGGAAAGCACCAGCGCACCCGGATCCCGCTCGCGGAACAGCGGCTCTTCCAAAGCCCAGTGCTGGTTGGGGTTGCTCCAATCGCCGTAGCAGTTCCATTGGGCGACGTTCGTGCCGTTGCCCTGCCCACCACCCGCCAGGTCAAGGGCGCACCCGGAGCATTCGGGCACGATCATATGGTAGCCCGTGCCCAGGTCGTGCAGCCAAAACGACTGGTTCCATCCTCCCGTGCCGCTCCAGAGATGCACGTTGTCGCCGTCGTTCCAGTCGTTGCTGGACACATCGGCAAAAAGCGGCGCCTCGCCCGTGTGCACGGGCACAAGGCATGTGCGGCCCTGGGCGCTCGTGAGCACGAGCCAGTGCTGGTTCGTGTAGTCCGACGCACTCCATGCCAGCATGTTGGTACCGTTGACAGTGCCGCCGCCGCTGGCATCGAGGCGCAGGTGGGGAGCGGCTTCGGGGCGCAAGGTGACGATTTTGCCCTGCCACGAACGATCGTCGACAAGCGGATGGTGAGGAATCAGCTGCGATGCCTCGGCCGTGGTGTTTATGCCGTTGGCGCTGTCGGGGGAGTCGCACCAGGCGCGCACCCCGGCCCACGACCACCAGTCCCAGACCTCCCGCCTTACGCGCAGGCGGTGCGTGGCATAGGGGCCTTGGAACCACGCGCTATCGTAGGTGGTATCGTAGAAGCCGCTCGTGGAGGACAGCCAGACCCCCGCCTCGTTGCGCACGAACGAGTCGACGTGAGTGTCGGGGTAGTCGGTAAACCACGTGGGCGACCAAGCGCCGCCGTTGGCGTAGTAGGACGTCACCGCTATCTCCACGAACAGCTCGGTCATGCGCCCGATGGTGGCATTGCTGCTCACCGCGAGCCACACCTTGCCGTTGCTGGAGTAGCCCCAGCCCCCGTCGTAGCCGAAGTGCGACCCGGGGTACGCCGTGCCGCCGGCATTCCCCCAGCTGCCTCCGCCCACGCCACCCCAGGCCAGGCGCGGCGCCAGCAGCAGCGTCAACGCCGCAGTGCCGCCCAGCCCCAAAAACGCGCGCCGCGAGATGCCGCGCCTCCGCTGCCTCCCACCCGGCGCCCCGCCGGGATGCGCGGCGCCGGCGCCCGACGGTGCGGCACCAGCGTCGGCATCCGGACGCGCGGTGTCCGTTGCTGCGTCCCGCGGCCCGCCACCGCCAAAAGCCGCGCCGCTTCCCCGTTGCTCACCCATGGCAATCACCCTTCTCATTGCAGCGTATCGTTCAGGAACTTCAGCAGGTCGACCACCGTCGGCACGACGACGAGCGCGATGGTGGGCGGTAGGAAGCAGAACGACAGCACCACGTCCAGCTTCGTCGGCATCTTGCGGATGCGCTCGAGAGCCGCCGCCTGCGCCGTCTCGCGAGCAATGGCCGCCTGCGACGACAGCCCCTCGGCAATGGACGAGCCCTGGCTCACCGCCTGGGCGAGCTGCGCGACGAACGCCGAGACGTCCCTGCTCGCGCACCGCGCGGCAAGATGGTCGAGCGCCTGCTCGCGGGAGTGCCCCAGCAGGTTCACCTCGCGGTCGACGGCCTCGAACTCGCCCGAAAGCGGCGGCCGGAGGTTCTGCGCCACCTCGCGGAAGCTCTGCTCGACCGGCGAGCCGGCCGCTATCGCGATGCCCAGCAGCTCCATGGCGTCGGGAAGCTGCGCCTCGATCGCCTGGCGCCGGCAGGCGGCTGCCTGCGCGATAGCAAGGCGCGGTGCCGTCCATCCGACAACGGCGGCGGTGCCCACGACGGCGAGCGCCGCGATCGGAACCGCGCCTGCGGCCACCGCCCCGACGCCCGCCAACGCGCCGCATCCTGTCGCGGCCACGATGCGCAGCACGCGCCACGTCTCGGGCTCTATGCTCCACCCAGCCCGGGCTATCTCGGCACGGTACGCGTCGCCGTCGGCACGCGTCATGGGCAGCAAGCGCTCGACGCGCTTCGTGGCCGCCCCGAGGAAACGCCCCCGGGCGCCGCACGCGGCTGCGAGCGCGCGCCATGCGCCAGCGAGTCCATGGATGCGGACGCCCGAAAGCGAGCGCGATGCCTCCGCTTGCCGCCGTGCCGAACCTGACCTCGCAGCCACCCGCCGTTGCGCCGTGCCCGACCGCTCGTCCGCCCCTAAGCGTGCGTTCCCCGTCCCCTCCCGTGCGCCCGGGTCTCCGCGCGCCGTTCGAGGCCGGTCGCCCACCGGTACCTCGCCCATCTTCACGCGCCCGGTGCGCTGTGGGGCAAACCTCCTTACCAGCACCTCGTAGACAGCGCATGCGGCACCGCCTCCCAGAACCAGCAGCACGATGGCCGCGATCCACGATCCTTCCATTGCCCCGCCCCCTTTCCATCTGCCGTGCAGGCCGCTTACCTTCGATCGAGCGACGTGACGGCATGCGCCAGCGCCAGGCCGACCGCTTCCATAACCGACGCCGCGCCGAGCACGGCCCAGCCGAGCGGCTCGGTCGTGTAGAAACGCGCGAAATCGGCGTTCATCGCGTACATGATGAGGAAGATGGCGGGCATGGCTCCGGCGACGAACCACTTCGCCAGGCGCGTCCCCGCCACCTCCACCTTGAGCTCGCGCGCCGCTTTCAGACGGGCGTTCACGCGCGACGAGACCAGGGCGAGGGCGGCAGCGACGCTGCCGCCGCTGCCCTGGCGCATCCGCGCCGCCGAGGCGAGGGTCCTCACGTCCTCGCTCTGAGTGCGGCGCGCCATGCCTTCGAGCGCCTCGTGCAGGGGCATGCCGTAGGTTGCATCGGCCAGCACGCGCGCGATCTCGCCATGAAGGGGATCGTCCATATGCACGAGGGCGACGCGCAGCGCACGCTCCAGCGTGAGCGAACTGCGCAGGCTGGCCGCTATCTGCGGAAGCGCATGGGCAAGCTGGACGTCCAGCAGCTCGCTGCGCTTGCGACAACGCTGGCGCAAGCACAGGTAGGCCAGGGCAGGCACGGCACCTGCCGCCACCGCCCCGAATGCGGCGACCCCGCTCACCGCACCCGCGCACGCGCCCACCAGCACAGCCGTTCCGGCCGTGGCGGCAACCCCCTGCCGCGCTGTCAGCCCGATGCCTGCGGCGCAGAGCAACCTGCCAAGCGGCGTGTCGCGCTCCGGACCGGAAGGCGCGCGCCGGATCGGAAGCTCGGCTTGCGCCGAACGTCCGGGCAGTCCGCCCGAAGCCGCCGAGGCGGCCCAAGCCCGCTGCGCAAGCCGCTCCTCCCTCACGCAGCCGAGCGTTCTCGCCGCCAGTACGGCGCATAGCGCCATAATGGCGGTCGATGCAACTAAGTAGACCATCGCCTTCCTCCTCTTTCGACCTTGGGCGCAACCGCCCCGGCACCAACTGCTCTCAGCGACCGGGCAGATCGGCGCCTTCGCTTAAACCACCCGCGGGTCTTCAGCAAGCAGAAGCCCCCTATTCCGCGAAAAACCACGCAGGGTCGTACCAGACGCCCGCCGCCCTCATCCGCTCCTTGATGTGCTGGGGCTGGATGCCGCATGCCCGCCAGGTGCCCACCACCCAGCCATCGTCATCCACTCCGGCCACGTCGTAGGCGAACAGCTCGGCGCGCGGGATGACCGCGCCGCCCTCGGGCAGCGGGTCGACGGCCACGATGCTCGTGATCCGGCGGTTCCCGTCCT
The DNA here is from genome assembly GCF_030418435.1 of Gordonibacter sp. RACS_AR49. Taxonomy (NCBI): domain Bacteria; kingdom Bacillati; phylum Actinomycetota; class Coriobacteriia; order Eggerthellales; family Eggerthellaceae; genus Gordonibacter; species Gordonibacter sp. RACS_AR49. The sequence goes on from NZ_JAIUDM010000001.1 coordinate 477,570, forward strand.
GCAGCCGCTCGACGTGCACGATGAGCCCGCCCGAGAGCGACTCGGCTATCTGCTGCATGATCACCTCGCGGTTCAGGTCGCCGTCGGCGTAGCCCACCATGGTGCGCAGGCGGCTGATGGCGTTGCCGGGGTCGTTCGCATGCACCGTGGTCATGGAGCCGGGGTGGTCGGTCTGCATGGCCTGCAGCATGTCGTAGGCCTCTGCGCCCCGGCACTCGCCCACGATGATGCGGTCGGGGCGGCGCCTGAGCGCGATGGCCACCAGCTCGCGCATGCTCACCGCGCCCTCGCCTTCCACGTTCGCCTCGCGCGTCTGCATTCGCTCCGTGTGAGGCGTACGCAGGCGCAGCTCGGGTGTGTCCTCCAACGTGATGACGCGCTCGCCTGCGGGAATGAACTCCGATAGCGCATTCAGGAGCGTGGTCTTGCCCGAGCCGGTGCCTCCCGAGACGACGATGGGGCAGCGTGCCGCCACGGCCGAGCGGAGGAAGTCGGACATGGCGGGCGTGAGCGCGCCGGCACGCTCAAGGTCACCCATGCCCATCAGGTCCTCCTTGAACATGCGCAGGTTGAGCGCCGGTCCGTCAGGGGCGAGCGGCGGCACGACGAACGTGGCGCGCGCCCGGCCGCCGGGCAGCATGGCGCATCCCATGGCGTGCGCCTCGTCGCAGCGGATGCCGGCCTGCTCGGCTATCTTGTCGATGATCCTCCGCACATGCCCGGCATCGTCGAAGGCGATGTCCGGCCGATACTCCAACAAACCTGCCCGCTCCACGTACACGATGGGAGGCAGGAACGGCAGCGATGGATCTGACAGGTCCACGCCGCCCCCGTTCACCATTACCTCCGTGATGGACCTGTCATCGAGCAGCGGTTGGAGCGGTCCGTAGTACAGAAAGTCATCGACGAGCGCCTGGGCGAGCGCCTGCGCCTCGCCAGGTTCCAGCTGCGCACCGTAGTCGAGCCTCAACTCGCCAACCGCCTCGACCACCAGCTGCTCCACCTGGGACGGGCTCGGGGTCAGGCCGCCGAGCCTTGCCGCCACCTCGTCGCGCACGGAGGCCTTGAGCGCGCGCTCGAGCGCCTTATCCATCGACGGCCTCCTCCGCTGCATGAGCCGTCCCCGCCTCCGGCGCTTCGCCGTCCCCCGCCCCGAAACCACCTGCAGGCCCGTCCCCCGTCTCGCCGGCCGCCGTAGGCTCCACGAGCGCCGGCATGAGCACGAGGCTCACCTTTCCCGCCCATTGCGCAGCGCGCACGGCATCTGCCTGCTCGGGCGTCACCTCCAACGTCACGGACGCGTAGGCGCCATCCCCGCCCACGCGGTCGCCGTCGAGCGAGACGATGCGCACGTCATCGCAGATGGTGGACAGGAAGGCCTTCCCCGAAGCCGCGCCTTCTAGGGCGACCACCCTCACGCGGTCCGACGGACGCAGCTGGCCCGCCAGGCCCGACTCGGCATCTACCGCCACCGTCACGGCTTGCCGACCTGCGGCGAGCGCCGCCGACAGGCGAGCGCCGTCCGCACGTCCGGACACCGCCGCCGGCGTGACCTGGGTGCCAGCGGGCAGGTCGGCCAGCGCGCGCTGGCCGACGGGCGAAGCGGAGCCCTCGAGGGCGTCGGCACCGAGCGCGGTCTGCACGCGTAGGCTGCGCGGCACCGAGCGCACCTCGAGCGACGAGGCCGCAAGCACGTCCCCCGCCCGTATGTCGGCGGCGGCCACCAGCGTGGGCTGCGCATCCGCGCTCGCAGCCTCCACCATCGCTTGCGCAGACAGCGCCGCCCACGTGCCGTAAGCCGCCGCAACCAGCGCGACCGCCACCGAGGCTGCCGCTACGGCGGCCAAGCTCTTGACCCGCCGGGGATCCTGTGGACTGTGCGGCGCCTGCGGCCGCTCGGGCCGAGTACGCGATCCGCCGACCGAGGCCGGCTGCCCTTCTGGCACCGCGGAGGCACCCGCACGGCTGGCATAGCCGGACGGTGCCCCCGCCTGCTCCCTTGCCCGTTGCATGATCATGGCTCCTTCCTCTCTGCAAGCCCGCCCGCCGCCGCAACGGCAGCACGAACTTCGCGGTCTAATTCAGCGGGTCCGTCATCCAACCGGTCGAAGCGCCCCCGCAACAGCGCCGTCGAGTCGGCGCCAGTGGCCAGTTCGAACACCTCGCCTCCCGACCCGTCGGGTCTCCAAACCACCGATCCGGCGAACGGCTCGGCCACCACCACCCGTTTCGACGCCACGGGCAGCGACTCGATGCCGAACCCGCGCGCGAACACCGTGGGCACCTGCTCCTGCAGCTGCACCGCTATGCCCCATACGCGGCGCGAGCCCGGCAGCTCCTCCTTCGGCACCTCGAAGAACCACACGGCGACCGCCCCGAAGAACCCATCCGCTCGCAACGTTTCCGCAACCCGATGCGCAACCGCGAGCCCCGGGTCGTCGGCATTCTTCGCCATCAGCGCGAACGAGGCGTCGAAGCAGGCATCGCGCGCTGCGTCGACCGCGTTTTCCTGGCGAACCTTCGCCGCGCACGCGATGCCCTGGTCGACCGAGAACGCGAGCACGGCGAACAGGAGCAGCACCGCCGTCACCGCCAACGGCGCAATGGTGCCGTGCTCGCCCGGCATGCGGTGCAGGTGAAGGGCATTGCGCGGCGATCGGACGCGCAACGCCCTCTTGTCGACAGCACGGCTCATGCCCCTACCTCCACTTCCACGATCCTTCCCGCCATCAACTCGCACACGACGTGCCGCGCGATCGTACAGTGGGCCAGCCCCGGGATCGCCGCCAGGGAAGGCAGCTCGTAGCGCACGTCGAATGACACGCTCACGGCGTCCGTGCGCTGCACCACTCCCGCGTCCGACCTGGCGCCCTCCTCGCCAGCTCCTCCGCTTGGCGCCATTGCAGCAAGGCGCGCGCCCTGCATCGTGGCAAGCTCCTCGGCCCGCACGTTCGAAACCGTCAGAAGATCGGGTCTTAGCTGCGTCGCCGCACCCAGCACCTCGTCTGCCACGAACCGCTCGCGATCGGCGGCCAGGACGAGCCCGGCCGTGTCCATCTGTCGGCAGGCGCGCGTGAGATCGGCCGTCAAGCGGCTGACGGAGAGCATCATGGCGCCCGCCTGCACCGCCGCGAACACCACGAGCAGCACAAGCGACACGGCAACCACGGATTGCACGATCTCGCTCCCCCGCTCGGGTGCACCCCGCACCCGCAAACCGCCTCTTGCCGGAGCGCCAGATCCCGCCCGCGCACCGCATCCCGGCCACCTGCCTTTCCCCGCCCTCATGCCGCCTCCCCCCGAGCCGTCTCGTCGACCGACCCGCACGCCCTGGCCGTGCACGAGAACACCGGACCGGACTCCTCCTGCGAGAGCAGGGAGCCGATTGGCGTCAGGTAGCGTGCTCGCACCGAGAGCTCGACCGCCACCGGGCACGTACGCGTACAAACGCTGCGGACGGCGAACGAGCCGTCCTCGTCGTCGTGCAGCCGGTAGGCGATCTCCCGCTCCACGGCGCCGCCCACCTCCGCAGCCACGGACAGCTCCAGCTCCGCGGCGCCCAGCGACGGCGCCGCCTCGAGAGCGGCCACCCGCAACCGGTCCGGAAAGGCCGTCGCCGAAGGGGTCGTCTCCACGAAACGGCATACGGCGTGGGCGGCCGTGCTCGCCTCGGCACCCAGGAACGCGACGCGCCCCAGGTCGATGGCCGCAAACAGGAACGTGAGCAGCAGCGGCATGGCCGCCACGGCGACCACGACGCTGCCGCCCCGCTCGGATCGGAAGGAGCGCCTACTTGGCCGCACCGTTCGTCACCTTCGAGAACAGGTCGGTGATGTTCGTGCCTGCCGTGGTAATGGCCGTTTGAATGTTGCCCTGCAGCAGCATGAGCGCCGCCCCCAGGCCGACGGCGAAACCGAGCACGATCACCGTCTGCACGATCTCGGACCCGCCTCCCTCCTCTCCGCGCACGACGAGCGCCTTAAGCTTGCTGTGCTGGTAGGACCGATTCTTCTCCTGCTTCATGATGGAACTTCCCTTCTCTCACGTTTTCAAAGATCCTTTCGGATCCCGTCTTCCCTTATCGCGCTCATGCCAACGTCACGCCGACCGCCGCGCCGCAAGCAAGCCAGGCCGAGAGAAACGGCGCCATGGGCATGCCGTCGCCCAGCTTGAGCCTGCCTGCCACGCATCCGGCCAGGGCCGCGAGGCCCGCGAGCACATAGCAGGCCGCGAACCCGCACAGGGCGCCGGCGCCCGTTGCCAAGGACAGCGCCCCCATGCAACGAACGTCGCCCCTGCCCACCGCCCCGCCAGGACAGCGTGCGCCCAACAGGCGGTTCGCGAGCGCCGAGCCCGCCGCCACGACAAGCGCAACCGCCAAGCCGGTTGCCGCACCCTCGGGACCGCAGGCGAACAGCTGGAACGCCGTGCCCGCCACCGCCATCAACCCGCATGCCTCGAGCGGGATGGCCCGCGCTCGCAGGTCGCAGACTACGGCCGTGGCCATGGCTGCCGCGCATATGCCCAACATCGCGGCAGCGGGCGCGCTCGGGGCGATGGCCGCCGCGACGGCGAACGCTGCCCCAAGGGCCGCCGCGCAGAGCATGCGGGACCGGGGGCGAGGCTCGAACGAGTAGCGCCGGCCACGCTCGTCGGCGGTCCCCGCTGCTTCCAGGCCCCCGACCTTGAACCCGACCCCGGCGAGCGCCTTCAAGCGCTCCTCGGTGAGCGAGCCCGCCAAGCCAGCGGCAAACGCCTCGTCGCGCCATATGCCAACCGCCCCCTCGGCCCCCGGCGCCGCACTGGACGGCTCGTTCCCGGGATGAGCGCGCTTGAACGCGCGGTAAGCTTCCAGCGACTCGTCCCACCAGGCGTCCGCCCGCTCGCGCACCCGGTGCAGCAGCACGTCGCTCGCCCAAGGGACGAGAAGCCAACCGAACGCGCAGCCGAGCATGGACGCCGCGATGACGTACGGTGCGCTCATGGCCTTGCCCTTTCGCCAGTTGCCGGCACCGGAAGGCCGGCATGCCTTCCCCGCCTGGCGGCGAGGGCAGCGGGCGCAGGATCGTCTACCGGCACGTCCCCGCCGGGCAGGCGGCCACCCGCCTTCGGCGCATCACGCGGAACCGGCGCACGGGCGGCGGCCCCTTCCCCTTCGCGCAGAGGGCAGATGCTGACCACCAACGACAGGGGGCCGGTTCCCGCCTCCCCGCCTAGCGGGAGAGTTCCGTACGCCTCCGCCGGCCGGGCGCCTCCGCCCGTTGCGCCGGATGCGCGCGCAACGCCGCCCGGCAGCTCGAAGCGCACGATCCAGCCTGCATGGTCGAACGGCGCCGCGGGAAGACCAATGGCAGGCCTCGCGTGGAGCGCCGCACCTTCGGGACGCTCCACATCCCCGGCGGTAAAAGGACCGCCGGCTCTACAGGCGGCTCCCTCCGCATTCGGCCGCGATGCCGGCGATAAGCGGGCAGGCGGCTCGCCCGCAATGCAAGCGCCGCCTCCCGCGGAGGGAACGCCACCTGCAGCGGAGGGATCGCCCGTGGCAGAAGCGTCGTCCGACGGCATCAGGGGCTGCGTCCGGGGACCTGCCGGCTCGTGGGGTTGCGTCCGCGCTCTTGCCTGCTCCTGGGAGCGCATCTGCGTATTCGCCTGCAACCGGTGCTGCGTCTGCGCGCTCGGGGGCACCGACGCGGCGCGCTGCGCGACATCGGCGGGCTCCCAGGCTGCATCCTCAGGCGCAGCCGCAACCTGACCGCCACCCTCGAACCGGTGCAGGCAGCCGTAACAAACCTCGGCGTCTTCGAAGGTGCGCGCCCGACACACAGGACACGTCTTCATCTGGCAACCTCCCTTCCACCGGATATCACTACCTGATCTCCTTTCGCGAACCACGGCGAATCGCACGAGGCGAAGCGCTCCACGACGGCCACGGCCTTGGCATTGCGCAGCCGGCGCAGCGGGCCGACCGAGCGATGGGCCTCCACGACCCTCCCCAGGCGATCCACGAACGCCACGTCGATGGCATGGCGCATGCCCACCGTGTGCACGTCGTTGCACGACACCAGCAGCAGCGCCTTGTCGCTCGGACCGCTGAGCAGCAGGCCCGCTGCCTTGCTCCGCGTGCGCGTAGCCAGCATGAGCGCCGTGCGCGCCTCGTTCCGATCCCCCTCGCCAGCATTCGGCGATACCGTTATACGGGCACGTCCGCGCGGGCCCTGCTCCGGCTGCGGTACGTCGCCCGCGGTGGCCCTTCCTCCCGGCACGCGGTGCCGCGCCCCGATTTTCGCTTCCTCAACCATGCCTATCCCTTCTCGTCGGCCGTCGCGCACTGCACGACGACGCTCGTCGTATCCCCTGCCCTCACGCACGAGACGTAAGCCCACCGGAACCGACCCGTCTCCTTCACGAACGACCCGCCCGCGCGGTCGCCGGAGGGCACTGCCTTCCACCCGCGTTCGTCCAGCAAGCTCCTCACCTCGTCGAACGCTCGCGCCGGATCCTTTTCCACCTCGTACCCAACCACCGATCCGCCAGCCCCTACCCGCAGGCCGGCGAAGCCTTCCGCAGGCACCACCTCTTGCGAGAAGCCCTCGGGGAGCCGAGGGGGCTCCCGCGATGCGGCCGCACCGTCCACCGCCAAGACGGCCGCCTCGCGCAGCACGCCCGGACGCACCGCCCTCCCCACAGCGTCCACGGCCAATACCGCGACCAGCAGCAGGGCAAGGGCCGCCACCGCCCGACGCCTGCGGTGTGCGGGCGCGCTCACAGCAGCATCCCCGGCTTGTACGGGTCCACCGTCAGGGACACCGCATGCTCCAGGCGAGGCAAGGCCACCCCGAACACCGACGACTTCAGACCCAGGCCGAACAGCGTCGGCGAGAACTCGATCGTCGCGGTGAAGCGAGCATGGCCGTCGGCCGTGCCCTCCACCGCCACCCGGGTGCCCAGATAGGGGCGGTCGAACGCCTGCTCCACCGTCTGCGCAACCTGCGCGCAGCTCTGCTCGAGACCCTGCCCGTATGCCGGCGACGCCGCATGCACGCGTACCGCCTCGCGAGCCACCCGGTCGAACGCCGCGCACTCCGAGAAGAAAAGAAGCGCGTTCACCGCTATCACCGCCACTGCCAAGAGCGCCGGGAACACCACGGCCAACTCCACCGTCATCTGCCCGCGCTCGCGGGCATCCGCCTGGGCTACTCCCATGTCTTCACCCCTGTAACCTGCGCGTACAACGAGCGCAGGGCGCTGGCAGCACTGCTCGCGAACCCCGCTGCGGCGTCCTTCGCCGCCTGCGGCAGCGCGATGGTCACCGGGATGGCCGGGCCCTCGTCGCCGAACAGCCGCACCGAGGCGATCTCGATGGTGCCGTCGAGTCCCGCGATCGCCTCCACGGCAGCCGCCTCCGCCGCCGTGATGACCGACGAGAACAAATCGGTCGACGCCAGAGGATGCGCCACGGCCCGAGCCTTTACGGCAAGGAACCGTGCCGAGAACGAAGAGCCCTCCGCCCCCGCCACGTGAGCCGAGCTCACGAGCACCGGCTTGAGCGCTTCGAGCTCCGCCGGCTCGAGGCCCAACGCCTCCGCAGTCGCCTTGAAGGCGCCTGCCGCCCACGTTCCCAACCCGCTCGCACTGGCGAACGGCAGCGCGCCCACAGCGTTCCCAACGGCCTCCTCCACGGCCTCCTGCCCTTCCAGGTAGGCCCCCAGCAGCCCCGACCAGCAATCGAGCACCACGCCGAGCGCGCCCACCGCCGCACCGCCCTCCTCCCGCAGGCCGTCGAGCAGCGACGAGACCACGCTGCGACCCTCGTCAGACGGCTCGGCGAGGAGCGTTGCGGCCGACACGGCGGCCCGCACGCCCAACGAGCCGGCCTCGTGCACATAGCCGCTCGCGAACCCGGTGGAGGCGGCGGCCGCAGCCGTGTTCGCCACGAAGGCCACCACGCCGAACCGACCGGGAGGGGCGACGTCGATGCGCATGCCGCCCGCACGCTGAAGCACGTCCCGACAGCGTTCGAGCAATCCGCCGGCCTTGCCTTTCACCTCGGCCGCGAGCGGATCCAGCTTCGCGCGCGCCTTCTGGTACTCGTCGGCAGCCTGGGCCACGGCCTCGTAGTGGTACTCGAAGCCGTTCTGGATGGACGTGGAGGCGGCGGCCACCTTCCCCATGCTCGCGGCGGTGAACCCGCAGGCGGGGCAGGGGGCGCTCCCGCCCGCCTCCATCTCGGCGATGGAGGCCGCACCCGCCGCGCCTCCCGCCTCGGGGCACCCGTGCCAGGCATGCACGACCAGGCTCCCGGACCCGTCGACCGTCGTCGGGTAGACCGCCTCCGTATACAGCGCCGTCCCGCGCATCTCGTCCGTGTTCTTCGGCAGGTGCGGGAAGCGCGCGTCGAACGAGTCAACGCTCTCGTGCACGTAGCCGCGCCCCACCTCGTCGGCCGCATAGGCGTAGAAGCGCTGGCGCAGGGCCGACCGGACCCGCTCCTCCGTCGACGATCCCTCGGGGGCCTCCACGGCCAGGCGGCGCGCATAGTAGGCGCGGGCCCGGTCGAGGGCCACCGAGAACGACCAGGCATCGACGCTCGCATAGCGCGGGTTGTCCGCCCCGGCCATGCCGGCCAGCGTGCGGGCGCGCTCGCTCATGCAGTACGAAGGATCGTCGCCGCAATCGCGCAGGAATGCACGCTCTTTCCAGGCATTCGCCTCCCGGGCCGCCTCCTCGGCGTCCGCGGCAGCCTGGCGGATACCATCCGCCTCGCGCTCGGCATCGTCCACCAAGTCCCCCGCGCCCTCCGCAGCGCCCACGCCCAGCTCCTCACCGTCGGCCGGCACCAGCACGGCGAGCGCCACGTACGAGGCGCCCATCGGGCCTCCGTCATTCGCCGAGGCGGTCGAGGCAGCGTTGGCTGCCGCCAGGAAGGGCAGCGCCTTCTGCAGGCGGTTCAGCCCCGCAGACGCCTTCTCGGCGAACTCGTCGCGCGCCTCCACCACCTTGCGTGCGGCCTTGAGCAGCGCCTCGGACGCGCCCGCCGTCGCAGGCGTGCACAGCGCGGCCACGCCCAGGCCGGCCGTCGCCGCCCCCGTGAGCGAGAGCGAGAGCACCACGGCGTCGCACACCCGCACGGCGATCATGAACTCGGCCACCTCGTTCTCGGCGGCGAGCGCCGCCGCATCCGCCACATTCTGCACATCGGCCGAAGCCGAGCTCACGCGGTACACCTGCGCCGACGTGAACACCAGCGCCAACGTGACGAGCAGCGCGCAGGCAACCCCCGCCGTGGTGAACCCGGCCTCGTCGCGGAACAGGGCGAACGGCTCGCGTGCCAGCACGGCACGTCGTCGCAAGACAGCGCGCAACCAGCCCGGCACCGTGCCCCGGCGCCCCGGCAGGCATCCGTCCGCATCCTTCGCAAACAGCTTCCCGCTCATCGCAGCCACGCCCCGATCCATGCCGCAGGGTCGCGCCCTGCCTCGGCCCCATCGACCCACGTAGGCTGCACGGGCAACGAAACCGTCGTCTCCAGATGCAAGTTGCCCGCTGCGTCGGTCATGCCGAGCAGCGTCGCGCCCACATCCAGCAGCGGCAGCGGGCGCACGTCGGTGCCCACGGACACGCTCACCATCTGAGACCCCTCGTCACCCGTCATCACGATGTCCCAACTGCAGCCCCCATGGTGCACGTGGAAGCAGTCATGAGGAGGCACTGCGCCCAAGCGATGACGCACGAACGCCTCGCAGCTGCCGTCCATATCGCCCAAAGCGGCGGTCTTGGTGGCGAGCAGCCGGCAACCCTCCGCCGCCGCGCCCTGCATGACCATGCGGTCGTACAGCAGGATGCCCGGCTGCAACAGCAGAAGCAACGCCGTGAACAGCACCGGGATAAGCACCGCTGCCTCCACGGTAGCCTGCCCCCGTTCGCGGGCCGCGAAACCAGATGGCACGCTCCGTAGCCGTCGCACGCCCAGCGCCCCACAACCGAACCAGCGTCCTTGACCCGCCACGACTGCCTCCTTCCCTTTCCTCTCTTGATCAATCGCCTAGTACAGGAACACGTCCGCCACCGCTCCCGGGGCGGCGCCCTGCACGTGATGCGACGCCGCTATGAGCGCGTGCTCCACGAACAGGCCTCCCTCGAAGGAGCGCCAGAGCGCCCCGCATGCCACGATAACCGCGAGCAGCCCGGCTGTGACCAGCGCGAACTCCACCGTTCCCTGCCCTTGCTCATCGTCGGGCCCCATCCGGGGCCAAGCGCGATCGCCGCTCACAGCCCGTTGATGCCGCTGGCTATGGCATCCCACAGCTCCTGCAGCTTCGGGCGGAACACCGTGATAGCCAGGATGGCTATCACCACCAGCACGCCCACCAAGATGGCGTATTCGGTGGTACCCTGCCCTTTCGCCTGCACGAGTCTTGCCCGGCAGGCGACCGCCCAGCGCAGGAGATCCACCCGAAACCGCTCGCTCCAGCGCTCCCACGCCACCCGTCCCGCTGCCATCCGCTTCTTCATCGAACGCTCCTCTCGTCTCAACAAGTCCATCCCCCAGTCGGCCTCCACAGCCGCCCCGCCGCTGCCGCGCTGCCATCAAACCCCGTTCGCCAGCTCCAGCAGCACCGGGCCCAGCACCAGCAGCAGCATAGCCGGGAGGATGAGGGCGCCCGTGGGCATCATCATCTTCACCGGGGCCTTCGCCACCCGCTCCTCCAGGCGCGCGCGATGCTCGGCGCGCGCCTCCGCTGCAGCCGCCTCCAGGCTCCCGGCCAGCGAGGAGCCGAACCTAAGAGATCGCACCATGCTCTCCACCACGCGCGCGAGCTGCTCCGAGTCATACGTGGCGGCCAGATCGCGCAGCGCCTCATCGCGCGTCGTGAGCCCCAGCGACCAGCGGCGCCGGGCCGACGCGCAGGCCTTCGCAAACTGCGTGTCGAAGTGTGCGCCGTACAGCTCGAAGCTGCGGTCGAACGACAGCCCGCTGCGCAGACCCAGGGCCGTCACCTCCAACATCTCCGAAAGGTGGCGCTCCACCTCCTGCGCACGCCGCCGCTCGGTATCGCGCACGGCCCAGCGTGGAGCCAGCGCACCCGACGCAAGCCCCACCACGCCGAGAAGTGCCATGAGCTCGTTCGACAGCGCCGCCCCCGCCAGGCCGCCGACGGCGGCGAGCCCCAGAGCCAGGCGCACACGACACTCGCGAAATCCTTCGGGGCTCACCCCGTCGGCAAGGCCCGCCTTGCGCGCATGCGCCGCGAACCAACCGGCGCCGCACGCATCCGCCGGCGTCCCCGCACCGCCTGCCGCAGGTACCGCCGAGCCCGCAGCCTGCCGGCCGTTCCCACCCGGCTGTACCGGCACGGCGAGCGGCCGCACCGCGCCAAATGCGAGCCGGCGGCTCAGATCCGCCGCATAGCGCACAACCGCCCCGGCGCACCCGCCTGACACCGCGCCGCCTGCTGCTTCGGCGTCCGCCTTGCCGAGCGCCGCCCGCCGCCGATCGGCTGCACGTCGGCGCCGCAGCGCCCCCTGCACCAGGCATGCGCCGGATACGCCGGCGAACGCGCAGGCGAGGGCCGCCAAACCCTCCGCCCCGCTCACGACGCCGCCCCGGCCGCCAGCACGCGCCGCACCATGCCCACGCCCGCCGCCTGCATGCCCAGCGCCAGGCCCAAGAGCGCCCAACCGGCCGGGCTGGCGAAGAACGGGGACAGGAAGTCCTCGCTCACCAGCGAGAACACAGCCACCAACGCGAACGGCATCACGCTCACCACCTGGGCCGACAACTTCGCCTGCGCCGTCTGGACCTTGAGCGAGCGCCGCAGCGCCAGCTCGCCCTCCACGGAGTCGCGCGCCGCATCGAGCACCTGCCTCATGCTGCCGCCCGTCTGGTGCTGCACGTCCAGGGCCACCGCGACGAACGCAAGCTCCGAGGCGCCGGAGCCTTGCCGCAGTCCCCCGAGCGCCTCCGTCGCGCTCCCGCCCGTGTCCAGCACATGGGCCCCATGCGCGAACAGGCTGCGCAGGGGCCCGTCCGCCTCGCTCGCTACCTGGGCCAGCGTCTGCTGCAGCGAGAGACCAGCATCGAAGCACGTTCCCATCGACCGCAGCACATCAGGCACGGCGTCCCGCACGGAGTCGCCGCGCCGGTCGGCCGCCGCGCGCGCGAGCCCGGCCGCCCCCGCCAACGCGCAGACCACGATGGCAACCGCGCCCACCGCGCTCCCCGTAGCCGCGAAGGCCACGGCGCCCAGTACCACGCACGCTGCAACCATGCAGGAGAGCAGCGCCCGCTCGGTGGTGACGTAGCGGCGCTCGGCCAGTAGCTGCACGGCCCCTCCCGCGAACCGCCGCACGCGGGCGCTCGCCAACAGCCGCTCCGCAATCGGGCTCGCCACCGCGAAGCCGTTGCGGAGCCGCCACGCCAGCCTTCCGGCACGCGGCGCGTCGGCTCCGCGCGCCATATCCGCCGCATCGCGGCGTCGCGGCACGACCGAACGCACGCCCGAGGCCAGCAGCGCCGCCGACGCGAACGCCAGCCCCGCGCTCAGGCCGCCAAGCAGCACGCGCGCATCCATGCGTCCACCTCCGCCCGCCCGGCGCATCCCCGCAACGGCAGGTCGGCTATCCATGCCGGCACGGCCGCCCACGTTCCGCGCGCCTCCGCTTCCCTGCGCTTGAACAGGGGGTCAACCACGCAGCGCCGCCGCTCGCGGTCGTAGGACAGCGTTACCACCTCGGCAATGCGCCGTGAGCCGTCCAACGCTCGCGTTGTTTGCACCACCAGGTCGATGGCGCTTGCGATGTTCGCCTCGATCACGTCCACGGGCAGGTCGGCCCCGTAGCGCACCATGGTGGTGAGGCGCGCCACCGACTCCTCCGGCGAGTTCGCGTGCAACGTGGTAAGAGAGCCGTCGTGCCCCGTGTTCATGGCCTGCAGCATGTCGAGGGCCTCGGCACCCCGGCACTCGCCCACCACGATGCGGTCGGGCCGCATGCGCAGCGCGTTCGTCACCAGGTCGCGGATCGTCACCTCGCCGCGCTCCTCCGCGTTGCGGGGACGCGCCTCCAGCCGCACCACGTGCGGGTGCTCCAGGAACCGCAGCTCGGCCGAGTCCTCTATCGTGATGATACGTTCCTCGTGCGGGATGGCGCACGACAGCGCGTTAAGCAGCGTGGTCTTGCCCGACCCCGTGCCGCCCGACACCGCCACGCTCTTGCGGGCCCGCACCGCCCACGTCAAGAACGTGCGCATGGCCCCGTCGAACGACCCGAGCGCCTCCATGTCCGCAAGCGTCATCACACGTTGTGCGAACTTCCTGATGGTGAGCACGGGGCCGTCCAGCGCAAGCGGCGGGATGACCGCATGCACCCGGTGGCCCTGTGGCAGGCGCGCGTTCACCATGGGCGACGACTCGTCTATCCGGCGGCCCAGCGGTCCCAGCACGCGGTCCACGAGCGCCCGCAGCTGATCTTCGTCGGCGAAGCGCTGCTCGCTGCGGTACAGCCGCCCGTCACGCTCGAAGTACACGCTTCGCGGACCGTTCACCATGATCTCGGTGACGGTGTCGTCTGCGAGCAGCCCTTCCAGCGGGCCGAAGCCGAACACGGTGTCCAAGAGCTCGCCCTCCAGTCGCGCGCGTTGCGCGGCTGGCACATCGGCCCAGGCCAGGCTCTCGAACACGCGACGGCAGGCGCTGCGCACCTCGCTACGCGCACGGCCGGGATTCTCTGCCTGCAGAGCCGCCACTTCGTCGGCGGACACGATCATCTGAACCTGCTCCTTCAGCGCGTCGAGGCCCAAAGCCCCCTCCGCCCCCTCGCGAGGGCACGCACCGTTACCCGCACGCTCCACCCTTTCTAGCAGGGACATGGGGCACCCCTCCTTCCACTGCGGCGCCGGCTGCGGCCGAATCGGCGCTCCCGGCGTCCGTCGCTCGGCTCGGCCAGGGAGAGCGTGCGTCCCTCGCAGCCGGGCAGGATATCCACCAACACGTGCTCCAAGCTCGTGCACAGGTCGTTCTTCACCGCGATGAGGTCGAGCGGCTGACCAGCTCCCATAAGCTCCTCCACCTCGCTCCCGCCGTCGCGCAGCTCCACCGCCGGGACGCCGCGCAGCGCGCACGACACATCGATCGACGTGAGCGGCGCGCCCTTGGCGCAGCGGTTCGCCGCGAACAGGAACGGCCCCGTGGCAATACCGCAGCGGGAGCACAGCTCCAGCGCATGCCGGCAGGCGCGCAGCGACGAGGGCCGCTGGTCCACCAGGAACAGCGCCTTGGAGCAGCGCTCGAGCAGCAGCGCGTGCTCTTCCGCCCACGATGCGCCCGTGTTCGCCACCACCACGTCGAAGCGGCCCTGCAGCTCGTCCAGCAAACGCGGCGCCTCGCGCACCACCGCCTCGGCATCCTCCAACCGCTTCGGCGCGGCGAGCACCGCAGGCACCAGCCCATCGGGCGCAAGCCCCTCCAGCCGCGCGGGCGCCGACAGCGCTTCGTCCACGGCAAGCGCGTCGGGCACGCCCACCAGCTCGTGCGCATCGCCGAAGCGCAGGTCGAAATCCAGCAGCAGCGTGCGGTATCCCAAACCTTGGGCGAACAGCGCCGACAGCGCGGCCACCGTGCTCTTGCCCGCACCGCCGGAGCCGCTCACCACCGGCAGCACGAACGCCGGGCGCCCCGAAACCGCCGGCCGGGAAGCTGTCGCCGGGACCGGAGCGAACCGCACGGCCGAGCGCGGAGCACCGGAGTCCCGGCCTTCCGCAATCGGCTCTCGGCCGAAGGCACCTCCCGAGGCGGCTGCTCCGCCAAACGCAGGCGTGCCGCTTCCCTGGCCGTGCTCGCGCATCGCCCGCGCCGCATCGTCGCCCACCATACGGGCCTTGCCCGATGCTAGGCCGGGCTCCCTCGCGACTCCCTCAAGCGCATGCCGGCGCTTCGACGCGGTATAGCGCTCGACGAACGCTTGGCGCGTGAGCGACGCGTCGATTCCGGCGGCCGTCGCCCGACTCATGAGCGAACCGGTTCCCTGGAAAGCCAGCAGGCACACGCGCAGGTCCGCCCGATCGCGTTTGAGCGCAGCCGCCAGGTTGATGGGCTCCACGTCGTCGCAGCCCGCAACCCACGCCTCGGCCACGCTGCGGTCCGTGCAAAGGAACCGCCGCGCCTCCTCGCCCGACGAGAACAGCCGCAGCCATTCCTGTCGCGCCAGGCTCTCGCCTGCCAGCCCGATGAGGTCGGGCCTTCGGATGCTCTCGGCATCCGCGCACAGCGCCACTGTCGGCATCATCGCGACCCCTCCCTCGAAGCATCCGAACCGACCGTCGAGCCAAGGGCCAACCCGGCAGCCCCTCCGCCCCCCGTGGCGTCACCCGACGCCGGCAGCGCGAAGTACAGCTCCGCCTTCCGCGAAGCCGCGATGACCTCTTGCACCGATTCCGGCTCCACGGCCACCGTCACCCAGGTCACGTCGGCCGTCACCGCACCGTCGGCCCCGCCCGCACTCGTGGCCAGCACCAGCACGTCGCGCGCCACGGCCGTCGTCGACGTGTCACCCGACGCGTACAGGTCGGCCCGCGACCCCGGCGCCAGCGCGCCGCCCACGGCCTGCACCGTCTTCGCCGGCACGCTCAGCGCGGCGAAACCCGCTGGGACGTCGATCGAGGTCGACACCTCGCCGAACCGCTTGAGCGACAGCACCTCGCCCGCCAGGATTGACGACGTTGCCATGCGCCCCACCACATCGCCCGCGGCGCGAACGGCATCGGCGGGCAGCAGGTCGGCCACCCACAGCTTCGTCTCCACCGCCGCTGCGTCGAGCTTCTCGCCCACGGCTACGTCGCGCCGCGCCACGCATACCTCCACCTGCTCGCCCCCGTACCGGGCAAGCGCTTCCGCACGGGCTGCATCTGCCTCGCCGCGCACGCTGGTCAGATAGGCGAGCACGCACGCCGCGCACAGCACGCCGCAGGCAATGCCCGCCACCGTCGTCTTCCTTCGTCTCATCGTCGCCTCCGCATCCGGGATTCCGTGCTCCCAGTATGCATCCGCAACCTTGCCCGGGAACCGTCAGGGCACTCCACGCGGAACCGCCCCGATCTTGTACGTTTCCAGCATCCCGACCGTCGGAACCATGCACGGATCCAACGTGGATCCAGCATGGGTCAAGCGGAAATCCAAAACCCCCGATGCCGAGGCGGGCGTACCGGGGACCGCGCGCGGAACACGGACGGTGGAAAACCTCCCCGCCCGCGCGATGCGCCCAAGGCGCCTGGCGCACCAACGGCCGTCACGTATCGCAACAGCGCCTGTCGAATGGAAAATGAAAGAATGCTGCGCCGGCCCGCTGCATTGCGCGAACCAGCATTCTGTGGGAGAATGAATGACCCGCCGTCATCCGACGCGTTGCGGGACAAGGGCGATTGGCGCAGCGGGAGCGCAGGTGCTTTACACGCACAAGGTCAGCGGTTCGAATCCGTTATCGCCCACCAAAAGCAAAAGGGTCGCAAGCCAAAGCCTGCGACCCTTTCTCGTCATCCCCCTGCGAGGAGACCCCTTCTATCTTCAACCGCGCGCCCGTCCGCTTGCCGGAAGGGCGCGTCTGTGCGCTACGCGTTCGCGAGCGGCGTGGGCGCCGTATACGCTCGTGCTGCGTATTCCCGGTCCAGGTCGTAGAGCGCCTTGGCATCGGTGCCGAACAGCTTCATCTTCGTGATCATGTCCTCGGCGTTCGCCTCCTCCTCCAGCTGCTCCTCGATGAACCAGTCCAGGAACTTCATGGTGCGGTAGTCCTTCACGTCGTGGGCCGCACCGTAAATGTCGTTGATCAGGCTCGTCACGTACTTCTCGTGCTCGAGCGCGGCCTCCAGCGGCCCGAGGTACGACGAGAACGTCTTGTCGGGCTGGTCGATGCCCTTCAACTGCACGGACTTGCCGTTGTCCAGCAGGTACTTGCGGAAGATCAGGGCATGGTCGCGCTCCTCGGCCGCCTGGATCATGTACCAGTTGGCGAAACCGGACAGCCCCTCGTCCTCGTAGTAGTCGGCAAACGACATATAAAGGTAGGCGGAATACAGTTCCTTGTTGATCTGGTCGTTTAGCAGCTCGTACACTCGCTCGTCCATGATTCCTCCTCGGAGTCACGCTGCGCGCCAGCCGGCACCGCAGCTACCATCATTGCCGGAATCAATGATACTCCCACTCCGCGGGAAGGGGAAACCGCCGAGGAAGGACTCCCAGAATCAGCACAGGACCACCCGGCGCAGGCCATCGCGCCGCACGACGCGGGCCACGCCCCCGCCGCCCCCCGCCGCCGTCAGTCGCCGCCCTCCAGGGCATCGACCGCCTCGCATTCGCATGCGGTTTCGCCGCCCGAGGAACCCGGCGCTGCCGCATGCGCACGCATCGCAGTACGCCAAACCTCGCCCAGCAGCACGGCCCCCAGATAGGCCACGAGCAGCACCAGCGCAAACCAGCGCGAAGCCCCAGGCCCCAAGAGCTGGAATACAAGCATGCCCAGCGCCAAGCTGGCAGCGCAGCTGGCACAGAACGCTGCGAACATCTTCGAGAACCCCACCTCGGAGCTTTTCGCAGACCAGAAAAGCACCACGAGCCCCAGTACGTTGATCGTCGCAACGCCCAAGTACGAAAGAATCGAGAGCACCATCCCGTCCAAGCCGGGGAACAGCCCCGACAGCAAGGGGCTGGCCAGCATCAAAGTCGCCGCTATGGGGAGCGCCACCCGGTAGAACGCCTCCAGCATGCCGCCCTGGGGCTCGTGCACGCGCGCGGCAACCCGCCATACCACTGCAACCACCAGCACGTACGCCAAGGGCTTCGGCACAATGCCGGAGCCCGGACCGGCGGCCAGCGGCCAGAACGTCAGCCCGATGACGAAGAAGTTGAACATGAGGCCCACCACGGCCGCCCATCCCTGGCGCATGACCTGCCAAATGGATACATGCGGCACCCACCGTTCCTCACGGTCGCGCAACCCTGCCCTAACCTCGTCCGCCCGCACGATGTCGCTGGCCAGAAGCGGCAGGCCGCCGCTCAGCACCAGCACGATGAGCCCCAGGCAGAACAGGAAGGGCGAGCCGGCATGCACCATGGCGAACCACCACAACGACGCCAGCAGGAACGACAGCCCCGTATTAAGCAGCGCGCCTTGGAACGTGAACGAGCGGTAGAAGCGCCCCCATTGCCTCAGCAGGCACGTCAGGCCGAAGCCCAGCAGCCCGCCCGAGCACACGGACACCATCGGTGCCGGCAGCGCGTCCAGCAGCAGCGCGAAGGCGATGCCCGCCCCGGCGCTCGCCAACCCCACACCGATAGACCACCGTCGCTGCTCGTCGTCGTGCGCCGACACGGCCACAGCCAGGCAGAGCGCCGCCGCCCCGCCGAGGAAAGCGCAGACGAACAAGTCAGCAGCGCCGGCCTTCTCGAGCGCGTACAGCAGAATGTTGTCGGCATGCAGGCACAGGGCGATGCTCGCAAGGACGCAAGACAGCGCAAGGCTCACCGGTGACCATGCGCGCGCGAGTGCCTTCATCGTGACGTTTTCCTTCCTTCATTCGAACCACACATTATAAGGCAAAGCGGCAACGCACCCGGGGGCATTCCGAAATAGGCCCTCCAGAAACCGCGCGTCAAAGGTAACCGTTCGGTAAACTCGGTGAAGATTGGGGATTCTCAGCACGGGCAAGCGGGAGAATCGAGCATGATTGACGGACTATCAACCATTGCGTTACACCTGCGCTTCCTCCACGAAGCGTGCCCTGAAAGGCTCCTCATGCTGCAACTGCTCAACATATGCAAGTCCTACACCACGGCGGACTTCACGCAAACCGCGCTCGACAACGTGTCGGTGTCGTTCCGCGACAACGAGTTCGTGGCGATACTCGGCCCCTCCGGCTCGGGCAAGACCACGCTGCTCAACATCGTGGGCGGCCTCGACCACTACGACTCGGGCAACCTCGTCATCGACGGCATCTCCACCGAACAGTACAAAGACAAGGATTGGGACGCCTACCGCAACAACCGCATCGGCTTCGTGTTCCAAAGCTACAACCTCATCCCCCACCAGACGGTGCTCTCCAACGTGGAGCTGGCGCTCACGCTGTCGGGCGTGTCGCGCGCCGAGCGGCACGACCGCGCCGTGGCCGCGCTTGAGCAGGTTGGCCTGGGCGACCACGTGAACAAGAAGCCGAGCCAGCTGTCCGGCGGCCAGATGCAGCGTGTGGCCATCGCGCGCGCCCTCATCAACGACCCCGAGATCCTGCTCGCCGACGAGCCCACCGGTGCGCTCGACTCGAAGACGTCGGTGCAGATCATGGACTTGCTCACCAAGATCGCGAACGACCGCCTGGTCATCATGGTCACGCACAACCCCGAGCTCGCGGAGCAGTACGCCACCCGCATCGTGAACCTCTCCGACGGTGTCATTCGCAGCGACACCGACCCGTTCATTCCCACTGCCGAAGACCTGCGCGTAAGCGAGAAGCCCGTGCGCCGCACGAAGATGTCGTTCCTCACGGCGCTCGCGCTGTCGTTCAAGAACCTCATGACGAAGAAGGGCCGCACGCTCATGACAGCGTTCGCGGGCTCCATCGGCATCATAGGCATCGCGGCCATCCTGGCGCTGGCCAACGGCGTGAACAACTACATCAAATCGGTCGAGGAGGAGACGCTTTCCGAGTACCCCCTGCAAATCCAGAGCACCGGCTTCGACATGACGTCCATGATGTTCGGCGCGGCGGGCGAGGGCGGGGAGGCCTCGGGTGGCGCCAAGGACAAGGGCGAAGACTCCGTGCATGTGGTGGAGATGGTGTCGAACATGGTGTCGAGCATCGGGTCGAACGACCTGGCCTCGCTCAAGGAGTACCTCGATTCCGGCGAGAGCGACATCGACCAGTACACGAACGCCATCGAGTACACCTACAACGTGGCGCCGCAGATATACAGCTCGAACACCGAGAAGCTGCGACAGGTGAATCCGGACAAATCGTTCTCGGCGCTGGGACTGGGCTCCTCCACGAGCTCGAACAGCCTCATGTCCATGAGCATGAGCACCGACACGTTCTACGAGATGCCGAGCGACCCGGGCCTCTACCAGAACCAGTACGACGTGAAGGCCGGACGCTGGCCTGAGAGCCCCACCGAGGTGGTGCTCGTGCTCACCGGCAACGGCGGCATGAGCGACCTCATGCTGTACACGCTGGGCCTGCGCGACCCCGCCGAGCTCGACGACATGGTGAAGAAGTTCGCGGCCGAAGAGGAGATCGAAGCCCCCTCCGACCTGGCGGATCCCTCTTACGAGGACATTCTGGACGTCACGTTCAAGCTGGTGAACGCCGCCGACTACTACCAGCGCGACGACGAGTTCAACGTGTGGAAAGACAAGACCGATGACACCGACTACATGCGCGACCTCGTGGCGAACGGCGAGGACGTGCACGTGGTGGGCGTGGTGCAGCCGCGCGACGACGCGACGGCCACCATGCTGAGCTCGGGGCTGAACTACCCCGCCTCGCTGACTTCCTACGTGATCGACCAGGCCGCCGACAGCGCCATCGTGAAGGACCAGATCGCGCATCCCGACACGAACGTGTTCACCGGCAAATCCTTCGACGACGAGGAGGCCGAGGAGAGCGGCTTCAATATGGACTCGCTGTTCACCATCGACGGCGATGCCATACAGGCCGCGTTCACCATCGACCAGAGCAAGCTGTCCGTGGACATGTCCAACGCCTTGAACCTGCAAGGCAGCCTGCAGAACATGCCCGCCGCTCCCGAGCCGAACATGGACGAGATCGCCGGATCGCTCAACATCGACCTGCCGGTCGACCAGGTGTCGGCGCTCATGTCCAAGCTTATGGAGGGCTATGCAGGTTACTTGAAGGGCTTCTACGAGAGCAATTCCCCAACGCTGCCCGACGGTAGCGCCAATCCGTCGTACGACCCCAACGCCAAACCGGAAAGCGCCCAGGAATGGATGAACCGACCGGAGATCCAAGCTCAAATCGCTGGAGCCATCCAGGGCATGGTCGACCAGGACGCCCTCAAGGCCCAGCTTGCCACCGCCCTGCAAGGGTACGTCCAAACCACCATGACCACCTACATGGGGGCAATGGCGAACGAGCTGCAATCGCAGGTGACCGCCGCGCTCCAGCAATCGATGAACCAGATGGCGAACAATATGGCCTCGGCCATGTCCATCGACCCCGACAAGTTCAAAGACGCCTTCCAGATGAACATGAGCGAGGAAGAGCTCGGCGAGCTGATGATGTCACTCATGAACACCGAGGACACCTCGTACGACAACAACCTCAAGAAGCTGGGCTACGCCGACCCTGCCAAGCCGGGCGGAATCGACATCTACCCCATCGACTTCGAGAGCAAGGAAAAGGTCATCGAGATCCTCGACGGCTACAACGATCGCATGACCGCCGAAGGGCAGGACGACAAGGTCATCACGTACACCGACTTCGTGGGCACGCTCATGTCCTCGGTCACCGACATCGTAAACATGATCAGCTACGTGCTGGTGGCGTTCGTGGCCATCTCGCTCGTGGTGTCGTCCATCATGATCGGCGTCATCACCTACATCAGCGTGCTCGAGCGCAAGAAGGAGATCGGCATCCTGCGCTCCATCGGCGCCAGCAAGGGCGACATCAGCCGCGTGTTCAACGCCGAGACGATCATCGTGGGCTTCACGGCCGGCGTCATCGGCATCGGCCTGACTGCGCTGGCCTGCATACCCGCCAACGCCATCGTCTACTCGCTGTTCGACGTGGCGAACGTGGCCTCCCTGCCATGGCAGGCGGCCGTCATCCTGGTGGCCATCAGCGTGTTCCTCACGTTCCTGGCCGGCCTCATCCCTTCGAGTGCCGCCAGCCGCAAAGACCCCGTGGAAGCGCTGCGAAGCGAATAGCTCGCAGACGGACGTCCGGTCGGTCAAGCATGAGACCGACCGGCGACGCCGCTTCTCACTTGAGAGGATCGCCCATCGGCGACAAGCCGTATCGCGATCCCTCGAACAGTTTGGTCCGCAGTCTCAATCGAACCTGAGAGAACGAAGGATCTCTGAATCGAAGACGTCGCCCCAGGTGAAGCGCCAGCGTCTCGGCCACCGCATGTGTGGCGGCAACGCTGTTGAACTGCTTCCTGGTTACCGCAACCACCGTGAACCCCATCGTCTCCAAGACGGTCCGGCGCGCCTCGTCGCTCGCCCTGCGGTCCGCGTCCAAATGAAGCGAGCCGTCGTACTCCACGTCAAGGCGGCGCTCGGGCCAGCAGAGATCGCCCACGAAGTAGCTTTGGCGCACATGCGACTTCAACGTCGAGGGAATGTCGATACGGTGATTCAGCTCCGGCTTCTCGAACCCATACCCTCCCAACCGATACGGCAGGCACAGGCACATGCACAGTGCGGTCTCTCGCGGAGAAGCGGAGCCGCCGACCACCTGCTTCAGAGCGGCGAGCGCGTTCTTGCGACCGTTCACCCCGTGCATCTTTTCGGCAAACGCCGACAGCTTCGCAACGGACGTCAAAGGCTGGCACTCGCGAACATCGCCGTCACTCACATCGTATGTGCCGCACAGCTCGAAACCCAGCATAATCAGCTCGACCATCGACAGGCTATTCGCCATCTGCAAAAAGCACAGCTCGGGCGAGCAGACGCAGAAGCCGTTCTGCGTGTCGAGCACCGATCCTTTCGGCAGCGGGCCGCTCCACACGTGGCATACGAACTCGCTGGACGGACGTCGTAGCTCTTGACCTGCCACGATGGCGTGCAGCGGACGGGCGAGCCACCAAGGTCCGAGCACTTTTTCCGACGAAAGGCTCGGTACAGACGAAAGCAGCGACCGCGCACGAGAGACCCTGACAAAGCTGCGCGACCCCCTGCGCACGGACAACCAGTATTCAAGCGCCGATATGTGGCTCAAAACGAGAGGCATGGTGCCATAGTACGGCGTTTTTTCGCAATCCTCTTCATTTTTGGCAAAAAATTTCGATAATGTACGGTCTTTTACGGACGACGGCAGCGTCTCGATGCAAAAGACCAGGTCGCGTTTTTCACGTACGATGCACATTCGTACATTATCGAAATTTCGTGGCAAACCAGAGCACCTAGCGCCTAGATTGGGATGTCCCGCCCCCCTGATCGGAGCGAACCGCCCCTACAGCAGTCCCAGCTCTCGCGCGCGCAGGACGGCATCGGGCGCGGCGTGGACGTCCAGCTTGCGGTAGGCCGCCTGCACGTGGCTTTTCACCGTGGGCAGCGTGAGGCCGGTTTCGGCGGCGATCTCGGCGTTGCGCAGGCCGCGCGCAAGCAGCTCTAGCACGCGCTTCTGCTGCGGCGACAGTTTCACCGGCTTGGTGCGCACGCCGAGGTTGGCGCATACGCCGCGGAAGCGCCGCGCGCGATCGTGCGCGGCCAGGTAGGTCTCCTGCACGAACGCGCGCTCGAGCGGCCCGTCGTAGCCCGGGCGCGCCAGACGCTCGACCAGGCTCTTCAGCACCGGCTCAACCGCTGCGCCCTCGTCGGCCACGACGCGGAAGAATCCGTAGGGCGCGAGCGCTTCCATCCCCTCGAGCAGCACGTCCACAGCCTCGGCCCGTCGCCGCGCAGCCCATAACAGCGCCGCCAGGAGCGCGCACGCCTCGCCCACGTCGAGCGGGCGGTTGAACGACCGCCCGAATGCCCGCAAGCGTTCCAGCAAGCGTTCGGCCTCGTCCGCCTCCCCGAGCACGATGAGCGCTCGCGCGGTGGTGAAGTGCTGGAACGAGCGCACGAACTCGATGCGCTCGACATCGGTGACAAAGTACTCGTCCAGCCACGCACGCGCCGCGCGCTTGTCCGCATTGAACAGCGCGAGCTTCGCTCGGTACGCTTTCAGGTTGGGCAGGAAATGCGGCGCTCCCGTCTCCGTGAGCGCCACGAGGTCGTCGAGCGCAGCCGCAGCCTCCGATTCGCGCTCCATCTGCCACAACGTCGCATGCTTCATCACCATGATGCACACGCGCCCGTCCTCGCGGTTCTCCGGCACGAGCGCCTTCTCGGTTTCGCGCAGGCCAGCGAGCGCCTCGTCCAGTCGATTGCGCTCGTAGGCGAAGCATGCAGGCAGCAGCGGACGCACGTAGCCCCATTCCGCCCCCAGCAGCGGTGCGAACGTGCGGCCGATCAGCTCCATGCCGCCGTCTTCCAGCACGATTGCCGAGTAATCCACGTTGCTGCGATGCGGATAGGGCAGGTTGTGCGTGAACGACGCGATCTCGGTGGCCAGCCCCGCCGGGGTGAAGCGCCTCACGAACCGGCCGAACAGCGAGAACTTCCGCGCCTTCTCGATGATGGTGGTGCGGTGGTCCACGCTGTAGGCCAGAAGCGCGAACTCCATGAACCGCGAGTCCGACGCCGCGATGCGCGGCAGGGCTCGGTACAGCTCGTCCAGGTGGTGCTCGAACGCCGTGCGCTGGCTGGTGAGATAGAAGTACCACGCGGCCAACACGCGCAAGGGCGGGCATACGCGGTACGCGTCGGCGGGAAGCGACTCGATGTCGAGCGTGCGCAGGAAGTCCGCGTAGTCGGCAACCGAGCCGCGCGCGTTCTCGAACAGGAACAGCAGCAGGTAGGTGTCCATGCCGGAGAAGTCGCCGCTCTCGAACCAGAACCGCAGGGCACGCGTGTAGTCGTGCCGGTCGCGGAAGTGCTCGGCCGCGCGCTTGCAGAGCGCCACGCGATCCACGCCCGCCTCCGTGGCCTTCTCGCGCAGAAAATCGCGGAACAGGTGGTGGTAACGGTACGTGTCGCCGCGCAACCGCGAGAGGAAGGTGTTCGTGCGGGCGAGGCGTTCCATGACCTCCTGGGCGTCGTCGCGCCCGGACAGCAGCGCCGCCAACGTCGGGTCGAACTCCTCCGCCACGCTGGTGGCCAGGCAGAACGCGCGCAGCTGGTCGTCCCAAGCACCCCACACCTGCTCTTCGAAATAGCTGGCGAACAGGTAGTGGCCGTTGCGTCCGTCCGTGCGATCCGACTTCGCGAGCGCCGCCACGCCGATGGCCCACCCCTCGGTGGCCGCGTGCACAAGACGCGTCTCGTCGGGCGTGGGAAAGCGGCCGAGCGCGTTGAAGTAGCCGCGTATCTCGTCGGGCGCGAATCGCAGATCATCCGCCCCGAGCACCGCCGGGCCCTCCGCGCCGCCGAGCGCGCGCCATTCCTCGGGCAGCTCGGCGCGCGACAGCAGCAGCACGGCGAACGCGCCGGGCAGGCGGCGGAGCACGGCGGGCAGCGATTTGACGATCTCGCGGTTGTGAATGAGATGCATGTCGTCGACGATCAGCGCGTAGCGACGCTCGAGCGGACGCATTTCCATCACAAGCTGCACCGTGTGCTCCACAGGCGATGCGGAAAACGTCGGGCTTTCCAGCACGGCGCGCATGGCTGCGTTATCCGGCTGGATGGAATAGAGGCCCCAAGCAAGCTGCTTGTAGAATACCGAGGGCACATCGTCGTAGCGGTCGAGGCCGATCCACACGCACGCGCGTTTCGCCTGCTTCAACCACAGCAGCGCCGACACCGTCTTGCCGCTGCCCGCCGGCGCGCCCAGGTACACGAAGCGCCGCGCACGGACGGCTCGGCCGATGGCATCCACCACCCGCAGGCGCGGCGCGCACACGTCGGGAAGGTCCGCCGGTGCGAACTTCTCGCTCAGAATCAGCTCTGCGTCGTCGCGCTCCATAGCATCCCCCTCGTTCCCTTTTGAGAAAAAAGTATATCGCCAAAACCTCATCCCGGATGATACTTTTCGCTGGCGGGCACCGATATCGTGTCATACAGGGAACGTTTCACGATCCCCTGGCCGAACAAGAGGAGGTGTTCCATGAACCGATCGAACGACGCGTTCGACTTCGCCATCCGCGTGGCCGAACTCGTGCGGTACGTGCGCGAGAAGCCCGAGCGCTTTCCTCTTGCCGCCGAGATGCTGGCCGCCGGCGTGCGCGCAGGCATGGCGGCGCGCGATCTGGAAGATTTGGCCGACGCTGCCCAGGCGTCTCGCGCTCGCGAGGCCTCAGCCGCTATCGACGAAGTGCGCTACTACCTGGAGATGGCCGTGCGCTCCGGCTACCTGACCGAGCTCGAAGCGGCTCGCGTCCGTCAGATGGGAACCGACCTGCGGGAAGCGCTTACTGGAGAGTCTCCGCTTCCTCTCCCTCTCCCTCTCCCTCTCCCTCTCCCTCTCCCTCTCCCTCTCCCTCTCCCGTCCACCTACGAGTCCACCTCCGATCACCCCGACCAAGGAGCATCCTCATGAACACCGCCAGCACGAACATCGCAGCCCGCAAGCGCGTCAAGACGATGCGCAGGGTGGCAACGCACTCGCTCGCCCTTGTGCTCGTCTGCATCCTCGCAGTCGCGAACATTGCCACAGGCCCGTTCTGGGGCGACAGCGCCTCTGCCGACGTCTCCGGTTTCTCGAAGGAATCCAGCAAGCTTATACTTCCCGATGAAGCCGCGACGGACCTCGTCTACAATGGCACGCGTCAGCAAGGCTACCCCAACGGCGTTTATCCGACAGCCAAGTATACCGGCAATGGCGGCAACCTAGAGGAATACCACAGTCCCTTTTACGTCGAGTACACCGGCATAAACGGCACCCATTACGGCCCCCTCAAGGCCTTTAGCGCAAGATATCAAGAAATCAACGACAACGCCCCCACCAACGCCGGCAGCTACCAAGTGGTCTTCACGGTTCCCGACGACGCACCGTTCAACCTCCTTCCCAACTGCCTCGAGTTCTCAATTGCGAAGGCACCCGAGCTCATCCTTTCGCCGCTCTCCGCACCGACGATCGACGCGGCGGGCTACCAGCGGGAGTTCGACCTCGCAAGCATGCTCAAGCTGCCGAGCGATCTGGGCGGCGGGCCCGCATACTCGGTGACCGCCCATACGGCGAACGGCCTGACGGCCGTCTCCATCGACTCCAAGACCGGCACGCTGACGCTCACCTCGAAAGGCGGGGCGGGTCTGTCAACATCGGACACCGTAACCGTGGCGCTCAAAATGGGCAACTACGAGGACAGCATCGTTCAGGTAAACGTGGGCTATACGGCGAAGCCGGACGCCATGATCGGCGGCGTTCAGGCCGCGACGGGGCTCGTCTATGATGGCGACCCGCAGCAGGGCTACATTGGCACACCGCAAGCGACCTACCAGGTTCCCGCGAACACGTCCCCTGATACCTACAACGGGCTCTTCGACCTCACCTACAGCGGCACGACCGCCGACGGCACGGCCTACGGCCCCACCGACCAGGCTCCCGCCGCTGCCGGAGCCTACCGCGTGGAGTTCGCCGTGCCGGACTCGGCTCCCGTCGTCGCGACCCCGCTCGCGCTCGACTTCTCCATCGGCAAGGCCCCGCTTGCCACGGTTTATACGAATGCGCAGCTGCAGCCCAGCGGCGTAGCAACCGTCGACCTTGCAAGCGTGCTGCCGGGCGATATGGGCTCTGGACCCGTCCACACCGTGAAGTCGTCCACGACGGAAGGTCTCGCCGATGCTTCGGTGGACGACGCGTCGGGCATGCTCACGCTCACGGCAAAAGCCGACGCCTTGGAGAGCGCGATCGACACCGTGGCCGTGGAGCTTTCCGATATGGGCAATTACGAGAACAGCATGATCGAAGTGACCGTGCGCTATGAACGCGCCGACGGCGTCGTCGCGGGACCCGCGACTGCCACGGGCCTCGTCTACAACGGCAATCCGCAGGCGGGCTACACGGGGGCGCCGTCAGCCGTCTACACGCCCGCCGGCACGACGGATCCCATCTCCTACGACGGGCCATTCGACATCTCCTACAGCGGCACGACCGCCGACGGCACAGCTTACGGACCCACCTCCACGCCGCCCACCGCAGCCGGAATCTACCGGGCGACGTTCGCGCTACCCCAAAACGCGCCCTGCACGGGCCAACCAGCCGTGCTCGATTTCGCCATCGACAAGGCGTCGCTCGTGTTCCACGCCGAGAACGCGTCCATGACCGCCGGCGACGCAGTGCCGAAGCTCGGCTACAACGTCTCCGGCCTTCAGGGCTCCGACCGCGTGACGCGGGAGCCTCTCCTCACGGTCGTGGGCGACACGGCGTCGGCCGGGAGCTGCACCATCGCCATCTCGGGTGCCGTGGTCGACAACCAGGCGTGCTACAACGTGTCCTACGCAAGCGGCACGCTCACCGTAAGCGCCGCGCCGCAGCCCGAACCCAAACCGGAACCCAAACCGGAACCCAAGCCTGAACCTACACCCGAACCCGTAAAGCCCGAGGTCAAACCCCTCACTCCTGCGGCTAAGTCCGAGGCGAAGCTCGCAACGTCCGCGTCAAAAACCCTTGCCTCCACCGGCGACGCCGCCCTGCCCGGGTTCGTCCTCGTAGCCGTCCTCGCAGCCCTCGCCGTCGGAGCATCCTTCGCCCTCTCCGAACGACCCTCGCGCCAGCGGCTTCATAGCGATTCCAAACGAAAGTGAGTACACTCCCATGACCTGCAACCATCGCATCGATCGACGTTCGTTCATCGCCGGAACGTTCGCTACGGGAGCACTCGTGGCCGGAGCTGCCGTGTGCGGCTGCACGACCGGCGACACCCATGAAGGGAGCAACCCTTCCGGCGCTGCGGGCTTTACGCCCGACAACCTCACGGCCGATCCCAAGCCGGCGACCGAAACCACGCGCGCCGCCAACGACGCGGTGTACGCGCTGCTCGACTTCTCCGACGAGCAGGAGCGCGCGTTCGCCACTCGAGGCCTCATCGCCGCGCCCGACGCGCTCGAGATCGTCGACGACGCCGGAAAAGCAGTGTGGAGCCAGAAAGCCTACGCGTTCCTGGACGGAGTCGACGGCCAGCCGGCCGATGCGCCCGACACCGCGAACCCGAGCCTTTGGCGCAATGCGCAGCTCAACCACCTGTACGGTCTGTTCGAGGTCGTAGAGGGCATCTACCAGGTACGAGGCTACGACATGACGAACATCACGTTCGTGCGTGGCGACACCGGTTGGATCGTGTTCGACCCGCTCATGAGCTGCGAATGCTCGCGGGCAGCCTTCGCTTTAGTGACCGAGCATCTCGGCGAGCGACCCGTCGCCGGCATCGTCATGAGCCATCCGCACGTCGACCACTATGGCGGCATCAAGGGAATCGTCAGCGAGGAGGACGTGGCTGCGCGCAACATCCCGATCATCGTTCCCAGCGGCTTCGCCGAGCATGCCGTGTCCGAGAACGTCTACGCCGGCAACGCGATGGGCCGCCGCGCGGGGTATCAGTACGGCACGTTCCTGGAGCCGGGTCCGCAGGGAAAGCTTGCCATCGGCATCGGCATGGGACAATCGACCGGCACCGTCACCTACCTTCCGCCGAACGACGAGATCGTCTCCACGGGCGAGAGGCGCGAGGTGGACGGCGTGCTCATGGAGTTCCACATGACACCGGGCACTGAGGCGCCGGCCGAGATGAATACGTGGTTCCCCCAGTTCAAAGCGTTATGGATGGCCGAAAACTGCACCGGAACGCTCCATAACCTCTACACCCTGCGCGGAGCCGAGGTTCGCGACGGCAACGCGTGGGCGAACTACCTCATGGAGGCGAGGGCCCGCTACGGCAGCGAAGCGCAGGTGACGTTCCAGTCGCACAACTGGCCGCATTGGGGCAACGACGAGCTGAACGAATACCTCGTGAACACGGCGGCGATGTACAAGTTCATCACCGACCAGACGCTCATGTACTTGAACCAGGGGCTCACGTCCAACGAGATCGCGCACCTGATCCAGTTGCCGCCTGCGCTCGAGCGAAGCTGGTACACGCGTCAGTACTACGGCACCGTCGCGCACAACGCGAAAGCCGTCTACCAGAAGTACATGGGCTGGTACGACGCGAACCCTGTGCACCTGAACGCGTTGCCGCCGCAGGAATTCGCCCAGAAGCTCTCGGCGTACCTCGGCGACGCGGATGCCGTGCTGGCGAAGGCCCAGGCCGACTTCGACGACGGCCAGTACCAATGGGTGGCCGAAGTGACGAACCTGCTCGTGTTCGCCGACCCGTCCAACCAGCTCGCCCGCCTGCTGTGCGCCGACGCGCTCGAACAGCTGGGCTACGCGGCCGAGTCGGGTCCGTGGCGCAACGCCTACCTCACCGCCGCATTGGAGCTGCGCAACGGCGTGGACGCCGATCCGCGGTTCCGCGCCACCGGCAGCGCCGACATCCTACGCGCCATGACGCCGGACATGATGCTCGACTACGTAGGGGTGCTGCTGGACGCGAACGCGGCCGCCGATCTGAACCTCACCGTGAACCTCGCGTTCACCGACGAGGACCCCTACGTGCTGATGGTGCGCTCGGGCGTAGTGCTGTACGAGCGCGGCGCGCAGGACGCGGGCACCGACGCCACGCTCACCCTGCCGCGCCTGGGCATGTTCGACATCCTGAAGAACGACACGGAAGCGCAGGCGAAGAACATCCAGGTAGAAGGCGACCCCGACGTGCTGAAGAAGCTCACCGAGCACCTGGTCGACTTCGACTTCTTCTTCAACATCGTGGAGCCGCAAAAATAGCCCAAAAGGAGGCGGTCCCTCTTTTCTGCCAACTGCCTCACCTACGGAAATACGGTATTGAAAGTTAGGATTTTCTCGGTTGGGAAAATCGGATTATCGCAATGTCGAGAAAAGGGACAATCCCCTTTCGACATTTTCAGCCGCGATCCGTTCTTCGCATTTTCGGGTTCCCAGATGCACAGAACGTGTCGCTGTGAAGCTCGCGAGGGGACGTTTGGTCATCCCAACATTTTCCGAACAGGGGAAACGCTCCCCCAGAAGCCGTGAGTGCGCGTGCAGGAGCACCGGAGCCCGCCAAAACGCTTCACAGCGTTGATTTCCGTGCATCGGAAAGAAGTTTTTGACGAGGTACTCCTCCGGCTGTCATCTCGTGCGGCGTGCGCAGCATGGAGTCGAAGGATCACGCGCGGCGTGAGCAGGAAGCACCATGGCTGACACCGCATGGAGATCGTTCGACTCGCTGCGCTTGCTCGGGATGACAAGAGCCTCTCGCTCGGAACGACCTGGAGAGATCGTTCGTTCGTTCAGTTCTCGGCGTCGATCTTCTGGCGTTGGATGCTGCCCCAGCGACCGCGGTTCTTACGGTAGCCTACCAAGGCCAGCATGCGCGTGGTGGCCAGGATGAACCGGAGCACCGTCACCTCGAAGAGCGACAGCAGCAGCGCCTTCGCCACGTCATTCGGCGAGAGCTTGAGGTCACGCGTCTGCACACGCGAGAAGAACGCAGTGAGCGACATCACGGCCCCGAACACCGCATAGATACCGAAGAACATGATCATGAACGGGATGTTGATGAAGTTGAACACCACCGCAATGGCCACCGTAAGCAGGCCGAACAACTCGATGACCGGCGAAAGCAGCTCGTAGATCAAAAAGTACGTGTACGAGAAGAAGCTCACTAGCCCGAAGCGCAGGTTGGCGAACATGCGCCAGTGCTTCGTCATGGTCTCGAACAGGCCGGTGTGCCAGCGACGCCTCTGCTTCACCAGGTCGCGCAGGGTCTCGGGCGCCTGGCTCCAGCAGATGGCGTCGGGCGCGTACTTTATCAGGTAGTCCCTGCCGTTGGTGCGGCAGAACACGTGCAGCTTCGTGACCAGCTCCATGTCCTCGCCCACCGTGTCCAGGTCGTAGCCGCCGCACGCGATGGCCAGGTCCTTGCGGAACAGCCCGAACGCTCCCGAGATGATCAGGTTGCCGTTGAACTGGTCGAACAGGATGCGCGCCGACAGGAAGGAGCGGTCGTACTCCAGCACCTGCATGGCGGGGATGACCTTCTTCGGCAGCGAGTAATTGGTCAGACGCCCGTCCTTAATGCTGATGCCGTTGGAAATGCGCACGAGCCCGCCCACGGCCACCACGTTCTCGTGCTCCACGAGCGGAGCGGAAATCTCGCGCAGCGAGTCGTATTGCAACACGGAATCGGCGTCGATGCAGATGAAGTACGGATACTGCGAGGCGTTGATGCCCATGTTGAGCGCGTCGGACTTGCCGCCGTTCTCCTTGGAGATGAGGGTGACCGGCACGCGCCCCACACGCCCGTACCACACGCCGCGCTCGGGGGCGCAGGGTACCTGCCGGCGAATGGGCCGGTCGATAGGGTGCAGGTCGAATGCGTCGATAACCGTCTGCGCGGTGTCGTCGGTGGAGCCGTCGTCCACGACAACCACCTCGTAGAGCGTGTAATCCAAGTTGAGCAGCGAGCGCAGGGAGCTCTCCACCGTCACGCTCTCGTTGTACGCGGGCACGATGATGGTGATGGGCACGTAGCACTCCACCTCGAGCGTGCTCTTGTAGTGCGCTTCGCGCTTACGGCGGTACAGGATGGACGAGCCCACCGTCACCGACAGGAACAGGAACGTCGAGTAACCGATGAGGTACAGCACGAAGAATACGCCAACGAAATACAGGAAGCCCTGCACGAAAGACGCCGCCGCCACGGTGGTGGTGATCATGCCGGCTTCGCCTCCTTCCGCTTGCGCTCCTCTTCCTCCACGCGCTTGAGCTCCCAGTGGTAGGCGAGCATGTCGCGTGCATAGGCGTCGGGGCCATTCATGATGTCGGCAAGGTCATCGAGCGTGAGGCCGTAGTCGTACAGCGTCTTCGCTGCATTGTTGCGCACGAACCACGAGGGACTCGAGAGGCACCCTTTCAACGTCACGACGGCTTCCATGCCGGGATAGTTCGACAACGCCGTGGCCGCGATGGCCTGGTACTCCCAGCGCGCCGGATCGTTGTCGGAGACGAGCTTGAGCAGGTCGGCCTCGGCGGCCGGCCAGTGCCGGCGCATGAAGTAGCGGATGCACGCAAGGCGCACTTCGAGGTCCTCCCGCTCGTCGCGCATGAGGGCGAGGATGACGTCGGGATCTCCGAGGTCCGCCATACGCAGATAGTTGACGAGGGCCGCGACGGTATGGGGGCTGAAGCGCCCGACGCGCTCCTTGAGCTCAGCCTCCAGCTCCGCCGCCTCGCCCGAGAAAGCAAGCGCGGCCTCCGTGACCAGCTTGGGACTGTGAAACTCGCCGTCGCGCTCGAGCGTGGCGATGGCCTCGGCCAGCGCGCGGGCGCTTCCCACCTGCGAAAGCGCCTCGAGCGCGTTCTGCCGAGCGTAGAACGAGCCCTCGCGCACATAGCGCAGGAGCGCCTGCTCCACGGTGTTGCTGGCCGGACGTTCGCGGTACCAGCGCTTCACGATGTAGGCGAAGTAGGCGCGGTGCAGGTCATCCTTCTTCGAGAAGTGGTACGTGAGGTGGTCGAACACCGTAGCGATGCCGTGCAGATAGCGTTCGCTCTTGCCGGGATCCTTGCGCAGCAGGTGTCCCATGGTCAGGTCGAACGACTCCATGCCGGCCATCCGGCGCATCGCACGCTCGAGCGTGCGCTTATGCTCTTCGGTGGGGAAGTCCGCGTTGCGTTCGATCTCCTGCCCCAGAAGCTCCGCGATGCGCCTCGTCCGGGCATCGAACCGCTTCGCATGCAGCTTCTCGTAGGCCAGGTAGCCGAAGTTGAATACGATCATCATCACGCTGATGAACAGGTAAAACGCTATGAGCCACTCGATCTTCACGAGGTGCCGCCCGCTTCGACGGCATCCGTCGTCTCACCGCCCGTTGCCGCGTCCTCGCGCCACAGCTCCTCGGCCGGAACGCCTTCTGCCCACATCTGTTGCACGATATAGTAGCTCTCCTTCAGGCGCTCGTGATACGTCACCTTCGTGCCCCAGCCTTTAAGCGGCTTCTCGAACAAAGGGATGACCTGCCCGTCCGCCCCGTCGCCCACGCCCACGTACATACGGTCGATCTTCATGTTCTCCACGCCGTAATGCTCGTAATAGTCGTCGTGGATCTGCATCTCGGAGGGATTCGAGAAGTTCAACAGCTGCCACGGCAGCTTGATCTCCACGAACCCGTCGCCATAGCAGAAGTCGGCCATCGAGTCGAAGTTTTCGTGCGCAGGGTTCGCGTCCCCGTAGACGAGTTTGCCGGTCTCGTAGGACTCGAAGTAGAAATTGTCCGCGATGGCGTTCTTCTGGTTGGCGACCGCATCTGCAATGGCCTGGGTTTCCGTTATGGTCTGCAGCACCAGGTCGATGTGCTTGAAGCGGGTCGTGTCCTTCGCAGGGATGTTCTCGTAAGGATCCTCGCCAGTGGTGGTGCGCAACGCCATGGCGCGCATGACCTCGTAGCGTTCCTGCACCAGCACGCGGCTCTCGTCCTCGCCGTCGAGCACGATGAGGAAGTCAGCCGCACGCTCGAACGACACGATCGGGTCGGCGCTGGTCGTTGCGCCCGTCTTCTGCGTCGTGTCCACTGGCAGGTACAGCGGCGTGCCCGGTCCGACGTCGCTTCCGCGCACCATGAGGTACACAAACTTCTCGTCGTACTTCATCGACAGCGTGCGACCGTCGGCCTCGCCGATCACGTCTGCGTCCGTCCACTCCTCGTCGTCGCCGTCCGCATAGCTCACGCTGCGCTCCGTGCCAGGGTCGAACGATAAAAGCCCGAAATACTGCTCGTTGGTCTGGTAGTCGCTCCAGTAGGGCGTCTTCAGCAGATCCACGTTGGCCATGGTGTTCCACGTGCGCTTGAACCATTCATCTTGCCAGGTGAAGATCACCGACCCCGCGCATCCCGAAGCCATGATATCGACATAGGAGCGAACGATGGCCCTCCCTTGGTCGTCCTCGCTCATGCCGCCCTGGTTGCGACCGGTGTTCGCGTCCACCTGGGCGCGCCCGCGCGAGCTGGGCACGCCGAACTCCGATATGACAACCGGCACGCTGTGGTGCGCAACGAGCGTCTCCAGATACGCGCGGTAGGTGTTCACCTGGCCCGTATCGTCCAAAGCGTTGGCGTATTCGGGCAGGTACTGCAGGTAGTCGGGATAGTAGGGGTACACGTGGTAAGAGGCGAACATGCCCGACACCACGGTCTCCTCGGCCACGATGTTCTCCACATCCACCTGGCTGTACTTCTCGAAGAACAGCTGCAGCGGCAGCGGATAGCTCATCGGGTCGGTGGTGGGCCAATTGCTGAAAGCAAGCAGCCGCTGCTGCTTGTAGCGCTTGGACTCGTAGCCCATCAGGTCGTCGCCCACCTGGGCGAGCATGATCTCGAACGCGCTCGCCTCCGACGTGCTGCTCACGTAGGAGCCATGGTAGGTGCCCATGCCCTCGTGCGTGCGATCGGTGTAGATGACGGTAGGCGCCTCCCATTCGACGCCCAAGATGTAGCCGAGCACCCATGGCGAGATGTCCTTCGTGTACATGCCCGTTCCGGACAGCCGGCCAAGCTCGATCCAACGTTGGCCGTGTATCACGTCCACCACCGTGCGCGCATCCTCTTTGAACCGCCCGAGGTAGGCGGGGTCGTATGCGTCCATATGGGAGTTCTGCGCGTAGTCGTCGATCCACACGCCGTGGATGAGGTAGAGCGGATCGGGATTATCCTTGTTGAACTCGTAGAAGGCCTCGTAGAAGTCGGTGCCCAGCAGGATGTAGACGCGGATGGTGTTCGCACCCATATCCTTGACCTGCTGAAACCATCGCAGGTACGTCTCCTTGTCGATGGCGTAGTCGGTGGCGAAATGCCCGGGGATGCCTGCGCCCATGTCCACGCCGCGTATCTCGAAATCCTCCCAACCGTCGCCGCGATCGATCTGGATCGCACGTCCCTCTTGGCGCACCCAGGCGGTCACGGGCTTTGAGGGGTCGAGATCGATGCTCACGCTCGTGCCGAACACGGCGAACGCCGCGCAAGCCGCCAGCGCAAACAGGCACGCGGCAGCGATGATGAACTTCTTCACGGACCCCTCCCTTCCCTAATGGTTGAACTTCTTGACGGCCGACTCATGAGAGTATTGGCGCAGATGCTCGATGGAACCGTCGAGCCACGCACCGCGCTCCGCCACGAATGACTTCAACAGGCTGATGGCCTCGTCGAACGAGCGCGGGTTCCGCTCGTCAGGCTCAACCTTCTGCGCATGGGAAACATTTTCAGCGTCGAACAGATAGCCCCACACCTTGAAGTTGCGCTCCACGGCCGGGCCCAGGTACTCCGTCGTCTCGTCGATGTAGGCGTTGAGGTGCTCCTCGCTCAATGCGCCCGCCCGAAGCTCCCTATAGCGGCTGATCACGCGCTCGGTGAACGCCTCGTCTTTGAATAGCATGAAGTACCACGCGCGATCGACCAGGTAGAACTTGTCAGTAGGCGTGGCCAGTCGATAATTGTCGAACACGTTGTTGAAGTCCCAAGGAGGTCCCAACGTGAGCTTGCCCCGAACGTCCTTGTACAGATACGTCGAGTAGGCGGCGAAATCGTCGTTGATGACGAACTCGTTCCACACGAATGAATCAACGAAGCTGTCGACGTCGATGTAGTTGGCGTACCCGTAGTCGCGGGTGTCGTAGTCGTACGAGAACAAAGCCTTCTCGAACGAGCTCACATCCTGCTCGATCCACGCCTTCTGCTCATCGGTGAGCGTGGTCGCGTTCGGATACTCGATGTTCATGTACTTGCTCAGGCGCAGCGTGTAGCGGAGGAAATCCGAGATGGTCAGCGGACCGGAGCCCGTCAGATCTATGCCGAGCACGTAGCTGGTCGTGGGGCTTTTCGGATCGGTGGGGTTGAGGTCGAGCCGGCCGTCCTCCACCTTCACCGTCTCGGTTGCCAGATAGAGCCCCTGGTACTCGCCGTCGATGAACAGCTCGCAATAGCGCACGTCGGGCACGTAGTCGTTCATGAACTCGCCAGCGATGCCGTACGCCAGGTAGTTTCGCATGAGGGTCTTGTCGAGCGAGGGACCGTGCAGCGTCCACGTCTCGCTCTTCGCCATGCCCAAGAACTCTTGGTCGTTGTCGGTTCCGTCGCTTTTCACGAACGTGATCTGGTAGTTCTTCTTGTCGAAAGCGCGCGATGAATTGCCGCGGATGCGCAGAAGGCACGAGCTTTCAATCTCAGGCTCGTCGGAGAGCCGGTTCGCGCGCACCGCGTCCTGGCTCTCGGCGTCGAAGGCGACCAGGCTGGCGGTGATGGACGGCTCGCCGGAAGGCACAGCAGTGACGACGGCCCGGCCGTCTTCGCCTTCGATGGTCTTGCCGTTCTCGTCGCGGACGAGCTCGCCCGGTATCTCCTGCCCGCCGGTGTCGATGCTCACGACCGGCAGGTGCGAGGCGAAGGTGGCCGCATCGGTGTTGGTGCCGGACGCCGCCGCGCGGTCGGCCTCGGGGAGGTCGGCCAGCTTCTGGGCCTTCTCATGCTGATGGTACCGCTCCGGCAGCAGTTTGTTCGCGTCCGCCAGTGTGCCCACGACGCCCGCAGCCACGACGGCCACGATGGCCGCCATGGCGATGAGCTGGTATTTCCTGCCTCGCAATGCCTCCATGCCCTGCGTGCTAGCTGCCTATCTCGTCGTTTTGCGCCACGACGTTCACGTACTCCACGCCGCCGAGGGCGTACAGCTCGTCGGTGATAGGGCGCTCCGCCTTCTTCTGCGCGCGCTCGAGCATGCCGCGCGACAGCTCGAACATGAACTCGACGGCGTCCTCGGTGGTGTTCTTCACGCGCTGCACGGCGCGGCCGCCGAAGTACTCGTACACCTTGCCCTCGATGGGCAGCTCCTGCGTGCGCGCGGCGCGCACCACCAGAAGGGTCCGCACGTCGTTGCGCACGCGCCCCAGGATGAGCAGCACCACGAACACGGCCACGCTGCCGATGGCCGCCGCCAGGAACATTCCCACACCGCAGCAGATGCCGCAGATGATGGCCCAGAAGATGTAGGTAGTGTCGCGCGGGTCCTTGATGGCCGTGCGGAAACGCACGATGGACAGCGCGCCCACCATGCCGAGCGACAGCGCGATGTTGTTGCCGATGACCGTCATCACCGTGGCCGTGAGGATGGTGAGCGTGATGAGGTTGATGTTGAACTTCTGCGAGTAGATGGTGCCCGCATGCGATATCCAGTACGACACGAAGATGGCCAGGCCGATGACCACCGACACGCCCACGCGCAGCAGGAGGTCCTCCACCGTGGGCGCGCCCGTGGTGCCCTGGAACAGCTGGTACAGTTGCTCTTTCACGCTCTCTCCTCTTAGAACTGGTACGCCATGCGCGCGCCGCGCGCCAGGCAGTACTTGCTCACCGACAGCTCGCTCTTGTCTGCCATGTTCAGCACCGACCGGACGTAGCTGAGCAGAAAACCGTCGAACTTCACTTCCAGCACCACGTTGAACGGGTCGAACACCGGGTACAGGGGCAGCTTCGGATCGAACAGGTCGTAGTTCAGCTCGGACGCGCGGATCGACCGGTCGAACGTCACGCGCGTCTTGTTCTCCTTCGCGATGAAGGCCGTGCGGTCGTACTCGACGACGGCCTTCGGCCGATAGCCGTTGATGCTCATAAGCGCGTGCATCTCCGCCGCGAAGGGCTCCTCGCGATCGAGCAGCACGTCGAAATCGCCTTCGACGAGGCGGCGCGCCTCGGCCTGCGTTACGGGCAGCGAGCGCTTGCGCTGGCTCTCGCCCTGCTTCTGCTTGAGCTCGAGCAGCGCGAAGTCGGCAGCCGGATCGTACACGCGCAACCGCACCTTGCGGCGCGGGTCGGTGCCGAACAGCTTTTCTGCGAAGTCGCGGTCATGCAGCGTATCGAAGTAGAGCGACCGTACCGGGTAGCCGCGCGAGCCATTGTGCGGATCGCCGGGCATCACTTGCGAGAGCAGCCCTTCGAGCTGCTTAGCATTCGCCAAGTCGACGAGGAACTTCTTCTCTTTTCGGCTGACGTTTCTCATGCAGCACCCAGGCTTCTCTTCATTGGAAAGCTGATTCTACCGTTCCCCGAAGGCCCGTGCAAAATTTTCTGGTTCCGCAACATCTCAAGCTCAATCAGCGGTTGAACCAACCTACCATATCCGTCCCTTTCATGCAAAAAAACGCCGCCCCTCGGAAGGGACGGCGCATTGCGGATACGCGTCTTGTCAGAGCGCTGCTACAGCATGGGCACCGTGATCGTCACCGGCAGGGCCGCCATGACCACCAGGAAGCGCAGCAGGAAGCCGCCTACCAGCACGCCGGCATCGGAGCCGAAGCTGATCCAGTGGGCCTTGCGGCTCTCCTCGAACTCCTTCGGGCTGAAGAACAAAAGCCATGTCTCCAGTGCCGTGGGCAGCACGAGGCCGATAAGCACCAGGCCGATCCAAAACAGCGGCGCGTACTGGCCCACCAGCAGGCTCATGACCGAGTTCCAACCCGCAACGGAGTTGAAGCTGGTAATGAACATGAGCGAGGCCACCAGCACCAGCTCGATGATGGGCAGGCAGAAGTGGAACTTCTTCAGCACGCCCACGCGGTTGAACTCGTCCGCATGGCGGATAACGGCCACCAGCAGCACGCTGGCAGCGCCGGCCGAGACGGCCGACACCAAAAACAGGATGGGCAGCAGCGCGTTGTTCCACAGCGGGAACGTCTTGCACACGCCCAAGAGCGCGCCGGTGTACACGGCCACGCACACCGCGAACACCACGCCCACGATGTCCAGCCACACCGGCACCGACTTCTTAAGGAAGTCCAGCACCACCACGACCAGGGCCACCACGGTGAAGCCGCCCAGGAACACGACGCCCCACGTCATCACGGAGCCGAAGTTCGTCAGCAGCAGCGCGAAGCGCAGCGGGTTGTGCAGGCCTCCCTCGGCATCGAACATGAGCAGCACCAGGCCGATGATGACCGCGATGGGGGCGATGAGGTGCCCCACCTTGCGCATCGACACGGCCTCGGGATGGCGCCAACCCAGGAAGGCGGAGGTGATGAACGCGCCGCCGCCCAGACCGGCGAGGAACAGGTACCATGCGATGATGGCGCCCCAGATAGGTTCAAAAGACATCGCTCATCACCTCACGTAGAATACTTTGGATTTGGTCAGGTCGCCCGCTATGGGCTGGGCGTTCGTCGCGGCGATCTCCTTCGAGATATCGCTTTCGGGATCGTCCAGGTCGCCGAAGATGCGGGCGTTCGTCAGGCACGCCTCCACGCACGAGCACATCTTCGTGCCGCTCGTCTCGGCCGACACCGTGCAGAAGCGGCACTTGTCAACCGTGCCCGTCTTCTCGTTGTGCACGCGAACCTGGTAGGGGCAGGCGGCCATGCAGTACTTGCAGCCGATGCAGCGCCCCTCGTCCACTCCCACGATGCCGTCGGCACCGATGAAGGCCGCGCCCGTGGGGCACACGGCCACGCAGGGAGCGTCCTCGCAGTGCATGCACTGCAGCGGCACCGTCTCGATGGCCACGTTGGGATACGTGCCCGTCTCGTGCTCCTCGTAGCGGATGAAGTCCTGCGTGGACAGCAGGTCGTTCTGGCGCTGGCAGGCCACGCGGCACGCGTAGCAGCCAATGCATTTCTTGGTGTTGATGAGCATTCCGTAACGGGCCATTACGCACCTACCTTCTTAACGGTCACGACCGCCTCCTGCGTGCACGCGCCCCCGTAAGCCGGCTCCAAATGGAACGGCACGAAGTCCATCTGGCGCAGGCCCACCTCGTAGGCGGTGTGCTGGTCGGGCGACGAGCAGCCGTAGTGGCTGGGCATGTACAGCGCCGTGGGGTTCATGCGCTGCGTCACCTTCGCGCGGACGCGGCCCGTGTGCTGGGGGTTCGACACCTCCACCTCGTCGCCGTCCTCGATGCCCAGGCGCTTGGCCACGTCGGCGTTTATCCAGACGCGGGTCAGGTCGTAATCCTTCGTGATCTGCATGAGGTCTTCGATGTTCGCGGTCTGCGTGTGGCTGTGGATGGCCTGCTTGCCGCCGATGAGCCGCAGCTCGTCGCCCATGGGCATGACGGCCGGCTCCACCCACACGGGTGCGGCCGACAACCCCGCCTTCTCACACGCTTCGCTGGTGAACTGCACCTTCTCGGTAGGCGTCTTGAACTTCGGCGCCGTGCCGTAGGCGAATTCCTTCTCGGGGAAGTGCGCCGTGCCCGTCTGCTTGAGCGCATCGAGCGAAAGGCCCACCGTCTGGAGCTGCGCGTCGGCCAGCTCGTCCACGCCGAAGCGGAAGTACTCGCCCACGCCGCACGCCTCGGCCAGCTCGGAGAATATCCGGTCGACCGGCTTCGTGTTCGGATGCACCACGTCGATCACCTGGTCGCGCAGCGCCACGGCCGGCACCTTGCCGCCGATGAACTCGGGCAGCTCCAGGCGCTCCAGGTAGCTCGTGTCGGGCAGCACGTAGTCGGCGAGCATCGCCGTCTCGGACATCTGCACGTCCACGACCACCATGAGGTCCAGCTTGCCCAAGAGCTCGGCGAGCTTCGCCGTGTTCGAGTAGCCGGCGGCCATGTTCGAGTTGTAGAAGAACATGCCCTTCACGGTACCGTTCTCGGCGGCCTGGGCGGCGGCGAGGTTCGTGCCCATGCTCGACAGCGCGAGCGGGTACTCGGCCGCGCCCACCTGCTTGCCCTCGGGCTTCTTCGGGTCGGCGAAGCGCTCGTCGGCCAGCTTGCCGGCCGACACGCTGGGCGTGAACAGGGCGCCGCCCTTCTCGTTCCAGCAACCCAAGAGCGTGTTGAACAGGCAGATGGCGCGCGCCGTCTCGCCCGAGTTCTCGTACGAGCAGCCGAACGCACCGCGCCAGCTGGGCTCGATGGAGGCCGCGGGGG
Source organism: Gordonibacter sp. RACS_AR49 (assembly GCF_030418435.1). Classification (NCBI taxonomy): domain Bacteria; kingdom Bacillati; phylum Actinomycetota; class Coriobacteriia; order Eggerthellales; family Eggerthellaceae; genus Gordonibacter; species Gordonibacter sp. RACS_AR49. The sequence continues at coordinate 519,307 of NZ_JAIUDM010000001.1, forward strand.
CCGCCTCGGCGAACTCCATGGCCAGGCGCGCGATGGTGTCGGCCGGGATGCCCGTGACGCCCTCGGCCCACTCGGGCGGGTACTCCGCGAGCTCCTTGGCCCACTCGTCGAAGCCGACGGTGTTCGCGGCCACGAACTCCTTGTCGTAGCAGCCGCGCGTCACCAGCACGTTGCTCATGGCCAGCACGAGCGCGAGGTCGGTGCCCGGGTTGATGGGCACCCATTCGTCGGCGAACACGCGGCTGTTGTTGCAGCGCGGGTCCACCAGCACTATGTGCGCGCCCTTCTCGTGCGCCTTCTGCAGCGCGACCACGGAGCTGGGGCGGATGGCGTCGGCGTAGCTGCGGCCGATGAACATGGTCATCTTGGAGTTCGCCACGTCGGACGAGTAGCTGCCCGTGCCGATGGCCTGAGTCATGCCGCTTTCCTTGGACAGGTTGCAGGCGGCGCCGTGCGTGTACACGTTCGCCGACCCCAGCGCGTTCATGAAGCGCTTCGTGTAGTACTTGCCGCTGGGGCGCGGGTCCTGCACCATGGCCAGTGCCTGCGGGCCGTCGGCGTCGATAATGGCGCGCACCTTCTCGGCAATCTCGCTGTACGCCTGGTCCCACGAGATGGCCTCGAACTTGCCCTGCTCGTTCTTCTTCAGCGGGTCGGTGAGGCGATCCTCCGAATAGGCGATCTGCGAGTAGCCGTAGCCGCGGGCGCAGAGCTTGCCCTTGGAGTAGGGGTGGTCGGCATCGCCGATGAGCTTCGTCAAGCGGCCGTTGACCACGTAGGCCGTGTAGCCGCATTTGCTCGAGCAGGCGTTGCACAGCGTGTGGACGGTCTTGGTCTCGCCGCCTCCCGATGCGTCATCAGCATGCGCCTGCTCCCAAGCGTCGAAGCCCATATAGCCGGCTGCCGCCGTGAGCGCAACCGCCCCAGCGCTGCCAGCCAGGAAGCTTCGCCTGGTTATAGCGTTTTCTGACATAGCTGTTTCCTCTCTGTATGCATGCACGTGAGTTCTCTTATCGTCGGCGCTCATGCGACCACCGCATCGGCGGTCGTCTGCTGCGCGCGAATGGCCAGGATCACGTCGACGAGCCCGATGTAGAAGCGGGCGTCGTCCTCCAGGGCCAAGAGCCGCATGCGGTACGCGGTGAGCCAGGCGAAGCGCTCCGCGAGGAACTGCCGGGCCTCCTCCCGCATGCCGGACCGCAACATCACGGCCACGAGATCGAGCTCGAGCGCCAGGTGGTCGGGGCACGCCGAGAACGCCGGCGGCACCTCCATGCCCAGCCGCTCGACCAGCTCGCGCAGGTAGTGCGCCGAATCTCCCAGGTACAGCCCCTGTTGCTGCGAGAACGGAGCGGGCGCGGCCCCTGCAGACCACGTGCGGTAGAGCGACTCCACCGGCACGGCGGACTCGGGGAGCCCTCCCGTGAAGTGGCGGGCGGCGAAGGCCTGCTTCTCGTCGTACGTCGGCGGCGCGAACAGCGCGTTCACCTCGCCCGACGACAGGAACTCCTGCAGCGGGCAGCGCTTGCGCGCCCGTGCGAGGGGGGCTGCCTGCACGCCCAGCTCGTCTGCCTGCATGACGCGGCGGGCACCGTCGAGGAAGTCCGACCACAGCGAGCTACCCACCAGCTGGCTCCAAGAGCCCTCGTCCACGGGGCCGAAGCACTGGGCAAGCACCGAGAACACGGCCTCGTCTTCCATCATCGCTCATCCTCCTTTCCGTTTTCGCTGCTTTCCGAGCCAATGGCACGGAAAGCGGGGGCTGCACCGGGCGTCATCACGCCTGCACGAGGGTCGTCGTCCTCACGACGCCCTGGTCGATGACCTTCTGCGCGATATCCTCCCAGTCGATGAACTTGATGGCGCCGTTCGGGCACTGCTCGGCGCAGCGGCCGCACGAGATGCACTTCGTGGACACGCCCGTCTCGGAATCCACCACCGGCATGTTCCACGGGCACGCCTGGCTGCACATGCCGCAGCCGATGCAGCGGTCGGCGTCCACCTTGCGCGCACCGGACTTCTCGTCGGCGTAGATGGCATGCACGGGGCAGTAGTTCATGCACGCGGGATCCTCGCACTGCTTGCAGTGCTCCACGGTGAACTCGCAGTTGCCGTAGGCACCGTCGGTGCTGCCCACGTTCGTGCCGAAGTTGTAGTTGGGCCACACGCGAACGCGCGCGATGTGCTGGCAGACGCGGCCGTCGTTCTTCAGCGTGCACGCCATCTCGCAGCGCTGGCAGCCCGAGCAGCGGGCGCGGTCGGTCACGATCATCTTCGTGGGCGTCGTGCGGATCTCGATGCGCCCGGAGGCGATGGACTTCGACGTCACGCCCCACGAGGCCAGCACGCCGCCGACCACGAGGCCGGCAACGCCGCAGCCCGCCATGGCCAGCACGCTGCGCCGCGTGAAGGTTTTGCTTTTATGATCCCCCTCGCCTGCCACGTTCTCGGGCGCGGGCGCGGTTCCGTTCGTCGCAGGCGCGCCGCTCGGGACGCCCTGGTCCTCGGAGGTGTTCTGGTGCAGATTGGAATCTGACATAGCCTGGTGCTCCCTCCCTCACTTAAGTTCCGTGAGTGTCGTTTCCGTATGCCTCCCCCGCCGGCGCGCTCGTGCTCGCTCGTCTCACCGCCGTCGCCTTCGCGCGGCGGGCGTGCGCCCTCGGGGTGGCTGCGCTCGGCTCGCTTCCGATTCGCGGTACCACACAACACTTGGAAGTATGCCGTGCACCGGATGGATGCCCTCCCCTCTTTGAGGGAATTCTGCTTCCTGAACGGCGATTTTACGGAATTACCCCCAAAGAGGGTATACCCTGGGCGCGCGGGTCGGCATACTGGCGGCACGACGATTGTTGTCAGCGCTCGCATCGCGGCCGACGGTTCCCGCACAACACGAACCTCAGTAGTCTATCCAAGATTTGGAGATGCAACATGGCTGACGAAACATCGTACGGATGGGCCGGTAAGATCCTCCGCGTCAATCTGAGCACCGGCTCGGTCACGACGCAACCGACCGACCCCTACAAAGAATATATCGGAGGAATGGGCCTGGCGAACAAGATCATGTTCGACGAGGTTCCCGCCGGCACCGATCCCTTCTCCCCCGAGAACAAGATCGTCTTTGCCGTAGGCCCCCTCACGGCCTCCGGCGTGCCCCTGGCCGGCCGCACCACCATCTGCTCGCTGTCCACGTTCTCGAAGGACCACCTCATCGTCGATGCCCACTGCGGCGGCATGCTGGGCGCGAAGATCAAGCTGGCCGGCTACGACGCCATCGTGGTGGAGGGCGCCTCCAGCAAGCCCGTGTACCTGAACATCAAAAACGACCAGGTGACCATCAAGGACGCCTCCGGCGTGTGGGGCCTGGGCACCCGCGCCGCCACCGAGGCGCTCTGCCGCAAGGAGAGCGTGCAGGCCTGCGTGGCCGCCATCGGCCCCTCGGGCGAGAACCTCACGCCGTACTCGTGCATCATCAACTCGCGCAACCACTCCGCCGGCGCCGGCACGGGTGCGGTCATGGGCTCGAAGATGCTCAAGGCCCTCGTCGTGGAAGGCGACGGCTCCGTGAACGTGAAGGACCCGCAAACCGTGGCCAACCTGTCCGACTACATGCTGCGCGAGATCATCGGCTCGAACAACAACCACGTGGTGCCTTCCACCCAGCAGGAGTGGGCCGAGTACTACGACAAGGGCTCCCGCTGGACGGCGCGCAAGGGCCTGTTCTGGGAGGCCGCCGAGGGCGAGCCCATCGAGACGGGCGAGCCGAAACCCGGCGAGATCAACACCGTGGGCTACCGCTGCATGAAGTCCACGAAGGACCTGGGCGAGGCCGCCTCGAAGTACACCATCAAGATGAACGGCTGCCACAGCTGCCCCATCCACTGCTATTCCGACCTGCGCGTGGAGGGCACGAAGGAGACCACGGGCTACGAGACCACGGGCAACACCTGCGCGGCGAACTTCCCCGTGAGCGTGTACATGGAGCCCTTCCTGAAGATGGGCCTGAAGGACGACGGCGACCTTTCCATCCTGTGGGACACCACCACGTCCAACACGATGGACAACCTGGGCCTGTGGTGCAACTACGCCCAGCTCTACCGCGACATCGCCTACTGCCACGCCAACGGCGTGTTCAAGCGCGTGCTGCCGGCCGACGAGTACGCCTCCATCGACTGGGGCAAGTTCGACGCCGATCGCCGCGACCCCACGGTCATGATCGAGATCCTCACGAAGATCGCGCAGAACGACTCCGAGATCTCGTATCTGGCCCACGGCCCGTACGTGTGGTGCGAGCGTTGGAACGAGCAGGCGTGGTTCGACAACGCGAAGTCCACGCTCATCAACTACCGCGGCTGGCCCGTGCACCACGCCATCGAGTGCTTCGGCCAGGTGGGCGCCGTGTACAACATGATGTTCAACCGCGACGACATGATCCACTCCGCCGTGAACTTCCAGGGCTGTGGCCTGCCCTTCGAGCTGAAGCAGCAGATCGCCGAGGAGGTCTGGGGCGGCGCCGACGCCATCGACCAGGACAAGAACTACACGCCCATGAACGACCACAAGGCGAACTTCGCCTGGTGGAGCCTCGTGACCGACGTGCTGCACGACTCGCTCACGCTGTGCAACTGGGTGTGGCCCATGACCATGAGCCCTACGAAAGCTCGCAACTACCGCGGCGACCTGGACCTGGAGGCCAAGTTCTTCAAGGCTGTGACCGGCGAGGACCTGACCACCGACGACCTGTACCAGGCCGGCGCCAAGATCATGACGCTGCAGCGCGCGAACACGGTGCGCGGCATGACGAAGGCCGACGGTACGCTCGGCAACAACGACCTGCGCGCCGACCACGACGTGATCACCGCCTGGGCCTTCGACAAGGATCCGGACAAGAAGCCGTTCACGGAAGGCACCGACAAGATGGACCGCGACGACTTCCAGACGGCGCTCGGCATGGTGTACGGCAAGTTCGGTTGGGACGAGAAGCTGGGCTGCCCCACGGCCGCCTGCCTCGACGCGTACGGCATGACCGACGTGAAGGAAGAGCTGCAGTCGCTCAACCTGCTGCCGTAAACTGACAATCCCGAGCAGGTGCCGGCCTCCCCCTCCTTCCCCTTTCCCGGCGTCTGCACCCTTATACATGCAGAAGGCCCCGACGATGTCGGGGCCTTCTGCATGGAGGCGCGGGGGCTGTATCAAAAGCCTCGCCTCGTCGTCTCTCCCGGGGCGAGCGTAGGGCAAGAGCAGAGCACTTGCCCTACGAGGCGGTCCCCTGTCGGGCTTGCGATCTGGGGTCTTTGATACAGCCCTCTGATTCCCGCTTGGCGCGAGCCACGCGCAACACGGCATACGCGCAGAACACGACCGTGTAGACCGCTACGCTCTGCACGGCTGCAGCGCCACCGCCGAGAGCGCTCGGCAGGAGCATGGCCAGCACGTGCACGTACGTCAAGCCGAAGAACACGTAGGCCCACTTCTGCACCTTGACCCATATCTGCTTGCTCATACGCGCCTTCACGGAATTGAACGACGTGACGCCCAGCACGACCAGCAGCACGGTGATAGCCGCTGCCACCGCCAACCCGACGGCGACGAAGGGATTGACGCTACCCGCCCCCATCACGCGCGGCACGTACGACAGGCAGTACGCGACAATATGCCCGCATACCAGGATGCATGCGATGACGGAAAGCTCGGCACGGATGGGCATGAGATGCTTGCGCGGCCCCGAATCGCGCGGGAGCGCGCCGATGAACATCACCACCGCGAACAGCGCAACCGCAAGGGTGCCCTTTTGCAGCAGCAGGAACAGCGCGCTGCGAACCGGAGCCGGCAACGGCAGCCAGCCCTGCAGCCCCGCAACGTAGAGCACCATCAGGATGCCCGCCGACACGTACCACGCCGCCGGTGCCTTCTTGATGGCCGGTTTCAGCAGAAACACCACCGCTGCCGTGCATGCAAGAACAATCAGAAACGTCATGCGATCACCCCTTGCAGAGCGCAGAGCTCACAATTCCAATATCGGCTCCCGTTTCGGTTGCCAGTTCGCCCAAATAGCGCACACCCAAACGGGCAAATGCACGATATTCTCCCAAGCGGCTGAAATCCGCCACTTTCTGCATGAAGGCAGGAAGCCACTTCAAAGCATGATTGTTGGCAAACAAGCACAGACGGTCGCGCCATTCCCTCTCGGCGTCACCGTCTCCAACTCGAAGCGCCTCGCCGATACAAGCGTGTAGATGCGCCAGAAACTCGAATTCGTGGAATACGCTGTCGACAGGTTCTCGGCACAGGTCGACCGTGACCACGCCCGCTGCTGCCATGCAGCGCTCGACGTCCATCGAAATGCGGGTTCGGAACAGCGACGGAGCTCCTTCGGCGCCCACCATACGATGTAAAAAAGGACTCTCGTAGGGCCAAATCGGCACGTCGACACCAGGTGCCAGGAAAAGGCGGCTGTACTCGCGTCGCAACAGCCCTTCGTCGGTTTCAGCGAAAGCCGCAGCACAGCGACTTGACAAGCGCGCATCGCCCGCCGATTCCCTGCCACACGCATCGACGATGCTCGCACGCCAATCATCGAGAAATGTCCCGTCGGAAAGAGCTTGGGCGAGCTTACCGTCCGGAAAGGAGAAACCAGTCGCCAGAAGTGATGCGAGGTCGGACAAACCTACAGCCCGATGAAGCTTCCATTCGATGCCTTCACCCATATGAACACTCCAACTATCGGGGAGCCGTCGCGCACAGCAGGACGCGACGGCTCAAACGGCTACTTTGTGAGATAGAACACATTGGGGCTGGTTCCCGCCGATTCGCGCAACTTGTAGTAGCTGCGCCCTTCGATGGCTTTCGACACATCGGACTCTGGGTCGTCCAAATCGCCCCAGAACCGGGCGCGACCCATGCACAGTTGCATACACGCCGGCACTTCGCCACGGTCGACCAGATTATGGCAGAACGTGCACTTTTCCACCGTGCCAGCCTCGTGCGTCGGTGCATCGGCCTCGCCCACCACAACATCGAGATAATACTCGGGCGCACCTTCGTTTATCGATCGCACGTGATCGTACGGGCATGCCATCATGCACGCGCGGCAACCGATACACAGCGAGTTGTCGACATATACGATGCCGTCAGCGCGTTTCTTCGTTGCACCTGTCGGGCATACGCTCAGGCACGGGGGATTGTCGCAGTGCTGGCATTGCACTGGCAGGAATTCCAGCATGCAGTTTGGAAACTCGCCGAACGCATTATCGTTGGCAGTAGCGCCATGCACGACCGCTGTGCCGAAATCGTCCGGGTTGGCGCTCGTCCTTGTATACACCGTGTTGTAGGTTATATCCTTGGGCAGATTGTTGGCGATCTTGCATGCCGTGGCGCATGCTTGGCAGCCAACGCATCGCTCGAGGTCGATAGCCATACCATATCGAGTCATAGTATCAGTCCTCCTACAGCTTCTCGACGGCAACGGCCTGGTCGAAGTAGCACTGATTGCGCGTCACCTGGTTGTAGTCGTTAAACGAGATGGTTGCGAAATCTCCATCGATGTGCTCGCGCGTAAGGAAACTGCGCGGGCAGTTGATGGTCTTGGGCGCTTGGCCGGCGTTAATGGTGGCCAACAGCGTTACCGAGCCCCTGTCATTGTAGAGGCGCACGGTATCGCCCTCGGCAATCCCCAGCTCCTTGGCGTCATGAGGATTGAAACGCGCAACTGGCTGCCTCTCGTATTCCTTCATGTAGTCCACATCCCACCACTGCGTGTGGTTGCGTGTGCGCATATGCTCGCCAAGCACGGAGTACGGATACTTCTCGCGAATGGGCGCTTCCAGGTTTGCCTCACGCGCCGGCTCCCAGTACAGAAGCAGGTGCTCCTTGCTCTCATCGACTTCTTGGCCCAGGTTATACTCGGGAACGACCTTTTCCGTCCAAAGCTTGGCACGGCCGTTCTGGTAGAAGAATTTACCACCTAGAAGCGGATTGTCCTTGAGTTGGTGATTGCGGGCAATCTTCGTCTCGCGCAGTGATTCGTATGTGACACCCTCCTTCTTTGCCACGGGACTGTCGAGCCACAGGGAAATATAGTCTTTTTCGGTGAAGTCGAAGAAATCACCGAAGCCCATGGCCGTTCCAATCATCTTGTAAATGTCGAAGTCGGGCTTGCTTTCGTACAGGGGCTCAATCGCCCTGTCGTTGTACAGAAGGTACGGCATGTTGTACGAACGAACGCGCACATCTTCGCACTCGAACCAATGGCAAGCTGGCAGCAGGATATCGGCATACAGGGCCGTGTCGCTCATGGTCATTTCCTGGACAACCAAAAACTCTATCTCCTGCAGCGATTTGATGGTCTCGTTCTGCTCGGTCTGGTTCGACACGATGTTGGTGCACGAGCAGTATAGGCTCTTCAGCGGGAACGGTTTGCCCAGGAATTCCTGGTCGTGGACGATGCCGTACAGCGCAGTCCAGTTGATATCGCGACCGGGACCCGCAGGCTTTTCGCCTTTGGAGCTAGGCTGGTTTATGCAGCCCTTTGAGTTGCTGATGCCGAAGCTGCCACCGCCGGAAATGACGCCTGCGGAAGGCTTGCCTATGTTGCCCGTGATAAGCATGAGGGTAAAGATGGCGTCATAAGTGTAGATGGCATTGAAGTAATGGTTCAAGCCCTGGTTCATGCCGGTGAGCACGGGGCCCTCCTGGCCATACATGCGCGCAAGGCGCTTGATGTCTTCGACGGGCACGCCACAGGTCTCAGAGGCGCGCTCGGGTGTCCAAGCGGAAATAGCTTCGAGAATCATGCTCCACACGGGACGGATACTAAAACCTTCTATCTCTTCGGGGATACCCTCGAGCGCAGGCATTTCGGCTTCCGAATAAGGCTTGACGGACTGTGTCGCCTCGTCCCACACCACTTCAGGATCAATGACGGTAGGTTTGCCCGTCATAGCGTTCACCGGGCCCTCCGTAGCCGGAACACCCAAATCGCTCATGCGCAAGAACGTGTTGTCTTCTTTCACCAGGAAAGGAGCCTCGGTATGGGCCCGCAAAAATTCGGAGTCCTGCCAGCCCTGGGCAATAACTTCGCTCAAGATGCCGAACACAAGCGCACCGTCGGTTGCAGGATGGACAGGGACGTACCAATCGGACTTCGCTACATTGGTGTTGTACTGGATATCGATGGTGGTAAGCTGCGCGCCCGCCTCCTTCGCATCAAGGTAGAGGTGCATCATGCGCTTGCAGGAAACGGCGGGGTTGCAGCCCCAGATGACGATATGATTGGCGCCGCTCCATTCTTTGGGGGACACGAACGCAGCGCCAGGACCGAACATCTTCGACATGGCCGACTGGAACGCGATGTCGCGATCGGGAAGCACGCTGCAAGCGCCCATGACGGTCTGCAGGTGCTGCATGACCGACCCGTCGGCTGTGCCACCGCCTAGCACGGCCGTGTTGCCACTGCCCATGAAGAAGGCGATGGATTCCGGACCGAACTCCTCGCGATAACCCTTCCATTTGTCAGCGATCTCCCTGATGGCCTCATCCCAGGAAATGCGCTCGAATTCACCAGCACCACGCTCGCCCACACGGCGCATAGGGTATTGCAGGCGCCCGGCGCTGTAAACGCGAGCAGGGTGGCTTAAACCCTTCGGGCAGATATGTTCGTAGAACGGCTCTTCCTCGATGCGACCAGCCGTAGTGCGCACAATCTGACCGTCACGCACGTGCACGTTCAGATAACAGCCCTGAATGCACTGAGAGCGGCACGCACCTGAGAAGATCTCCTCAACGCCGGCTTTCGACGAGTCGGCCGCATGTGGGGCGAGTCCCTTGGCAGTAGCCGAGCAACCGGACAGAGCGCCGGCAGCAGTGAGGGCCGCGGCGCCCGCGATGAACGAGCGGCGGGTGAAGCCGCTGGATTTGCTGGAAGTAATGTCGGTCATTTTCTCCCCCTTACCTTACAGAGCGTATGCGGCGTAGAAGCCGTAACGGGCCAAAGCGATGCCGACGAATGCGCAGGCGAGCGCTGCCTTCGCGGCGGTGGCGGCAGGCACCTTGCCCGACTTCGCCATGAACTGCAGCACGGCGGCTGCGGCTACAGCTGCGGCGCCGATAACCAGCAGCACCATGTTCGCGCCGACACCCGCGAAATGCACGGCCTCCAACACGATGGCGACGACGGCGAGCGCGCTCAGGGCGGCGGACGCCGTCAGGTACGTGCCGTCCTCGGTCAGCTTCGCCTCGAACAGCACTAGGAGCGCCGCGCCCATGGCCAGGTTGCCCAAAATGAACAGCGGGAACGTCTGCCACGATGCCCAGGCCGGGATGCCAACCGACATGAAGTAGGCGTTGGCCATCACGAACGTGAGGCCGAGCGCCGCGACGGCGCCCACGATGTGCAGCGCGCGGGGCGCGGAGCCCTTCACCTTGGAAACCACCAAGTCGATGATCAGGATGACGCCCAGACCCATCGACCAGTATGCCTCCTGCGCGATCATGGCACCGGGCTGCGTGAGCGCGATGAGCATGCGCTCGGGACGACCTAGATGCAGCGGCAGGCCCACCAAGCCAACGGCCAAAAGGATACCGCATACCAACGGGAACAGCCACGCCTTCTTGGCATCCTTGCCCACCGGAAACACGGCGCTCGCCGCATAGGCACCGGCGGCCAGGCCGGCCAAAGTCGTGAACAGGAACAATGGGAATTCAGAAATCATTGCAACACCTCGCTATCAGCTTCGGTGCCGAAGATGGGCAGGTGCTCGCGCGACGCGCCATCCTTCTTCGGACAGACACCTAACAGGATGTGGGCGACCCACCCTTTGTTACGGTTCGCCCACTGAATGGAAACACGCCATCCCCTCCGCGGCCGACGGACGATGCCGTATTCATTCACTGGTGACATAGTATTGCGATTCACTGTTTCAGTCAATAAGTATTTCCCTAGAGAATCATTTCGTGGGATAATGCCGGAAGACTCGATCGGAATGAATGCGGGGTGCTTTGTACGGATCGTTGGTCATAGTGTATTTGTTCTTGGGCGGCGCAGCTGCAGGCGCACTTTTCGTCATGTCTGCGTGGAGTTTCGCTTTTCGCCGCTCCGAGAACCCTGCCCGCCTGCTCACAGCATTCGAGTCGTTGCGCAGACGAACATACACCGTGGGTTTTCTGTTGCTCGCTTTCGCTATGATTTGCCTGCTCGGAGACTTAGGGAACCCCGGGCGCGCTTTGATGGTGTTCTTTCTTCCCCATCCCACTGTCATCACCTTCGGTGCCTATACGCTCGCCATCGAAGCCCTTTTGGCGGCGCTTCTGCTGGCGGCATCGCTGCCGAACAGCCCCCTTGCTCTTCGCGGGCGTTGGCTGGATATCGTCGAAGCCCTTTGCTGCATCGGGGCTCTGGCGACGATGGCCTATACGGGGATATTCCTTTTCCAGGGCAGCATCCCCTTTTGGAATCATTGGTCGATCATCGTCCTGTTCGTGTTTTCCTCTCTTTCATCGGGAGTATCCGTCGTGCTGTTAATCGACTGGTTCACGCAAGGTCAGTCCCTTTTGTTGCGCGCGACCAAGCCGCTCCAGATATGCCATGTGGCCTGCCTTGCTGCAGAGGTGGTATTCTTGACCCTGTTCGTCAACGCGGCTTTTAGAAACCCTCTGGCAGACGCATCCCTCAACCTCTTGATGGAACCCGAGATGCTGGCCATTGCGGGCGTAGGCGTGATTGGCATGGGAATCGCGCTGCCCATTACGCTCGAAACCTACTCGATTACCCGAAAGGAATGCCGTGCCATACCTGTCTCGGACTTCATTTGCTTGCTTGGCGGATTATGCTTGCGTTATTGCCTCATTACATGCGGAGTCCATTGACTGAGGCGGCGCGCCTGATACATGGGCTCCACCTATTTTATCCAGCTCGATCTAAAAGGTGACAGATTGCAAAGTAACGACGACAACCCGTTGTTTCGCGTGGACGAGACATCCGACCTGCCCATCTGGGCTCAGTTGCGAAACCGCTTCGCCTATCTGATTCGCACGGGATTCTTCAAACCCGGCGAACAGCTCCCAAGCGTGCGCAGCATAGCCGCCGAAGCCAAGATCAACTACAACACCGTGACAAAAGCGTACCGCGATCTCGAACTTTCAGGGCTGGCTGTATCCGCACGAGGACGCGGCATGTTCGTTCAAAGGAACATCTCGTCGGAAGAATCCGAAGAAGACGCCATCGACGCGCTGCTTGAAAACTGTATCAGGCAATACCGGTCGAAAGGCATGACGTACCGCGAAGCACGCGAGCGCATGCTTTCTATTATCGACGAACTGGAACGCAAGGCCCGAAAAGCGGAAGAGGAGAAGAGCGAATATGGGATTGTTCAATAACAGAGCGAAAGCCGGCGCCTCGGGCAGCGCGAATGCTCGATCCGGCGAAATCGAATTCCTCAATTCACCGAGCACCAGGCACGTTGACGACAATGCCTCGAATGTTTTCTCGGCCTTCGTCTTTGTCGCCGTATTCGCGGTCGTCGCTTCTATCGGATATCTGTCAACAGGGGAAATGAGCATCTGGGTGCTATGCTCGAGTCTCGTTTTTGCAACTATCGCCATCTTCACGGTACATATTGCCTCGCAGTGGGAACGCGACGTCATCCTGCGATTCGGCGCATACAACCGCATGGCAGGCCCCGGTCTATACCTCACCATCCCGTTCATCGAGCACGTTGCTCTGAAGGCCGACTTGCGCACCATGCTGACGGGCTTCAGTGCAGAAGAGATCCTGACCTCCGACCTCGTGCCTGTTAACGTAGATGCCGCCATATTCTGGATGATCTGGGATGCCGAAAAGGCATGCATGGAGGTGGAGAACTACTACGACGCCGTATCCATGGCGGCACAAACCGCCTTGCGCGATGCAATCGGACGAAACAGCCTCTCCGACGTAACGGTTCATCGCGACAAACTGGACCAGGAATTGCGTGAAAAAATCGAAGAGAAGACGAACTCGTGGGGCGTATCCATCATGTCGGTGGAAATCCGCGACATCGTCATCCCCAAGGACCTCCAAGACACCATGGCCGCAGCAGCAAAAGCGGAGCGCGAGAAGGACGCGCGCATCGTGCTGGCGGAAGTAGAGAAAGACGTGGCCGCCATGCTGCACGATGCCACCGACATCTACAAGGAAGACGAGCTTGCTTTCAAGCTGCGCCAGATGCATCTCGTGAACCAAAGCCTGCGGGAATCGGGTGGCTCCCTCGTAGTGCCGAGCGCCTACGCCGAGGGCTTCGTTGAAAAGGCTCCCGGCAAAGCCGCTCCTGAGCACAAATAAACCGAATCTCGTGGCAGGGAGGCATGCGAGACATCGCCCCGCCTCTCTGCCACCCAACCCTTCTGCGCGAGACACAGGGACGGGGATGATGCCTCATCCCCGTCACCCTACAAATGCATCTTGCGCTCCACCGCGTCCCATTCGGCCAGCGAGGCGGCGTATGCCGGGCTCAGGTGCTCCGTCGAGAAGTAGTAGACGTCCCCGTTCGAGGCTGTCGTCTGTTGGATGTCGGGATAGGCGCCCGACTCGCGCACGATATCCCATGTCTGGGCGACCGCATCCTCTGCCAGGTTGAACGGCGGGTTGCCCAGGCTGGACGCGGCGAGCGGGCGCGGGTATATGCGAGAGTCCTCGCGCACGCAGTCCACGAACGTCACCACGTTGTCGTCCTCAGCCGCCAGGAACGCCCAGTGCGCATAGGCATCGGTCATGACGGTGCGGTCGTACAGGTAGTAGCTGTGCGCGCCCACCAGCGCCACGATACCCGAGCAGTCGATGGCACGCTCCACGGGCTCGGCCTCCTCGTCGGGCACGAGCACGAATTCGCCCTCCATCTCCACCAAGCGGTAGCCAGGGGGAAGCTCCAAGCCCGCAAAAGGGTCGCCGCCGTCATCGCCCTCGGGCGGCGCCGCAGCCGGCGACGCCTTCACCGTCTCACGGGCAGCAGCCGTCTCCGAGGCCGACGGCGCGCCCTCTACGGCTTCGTCCGAAGCATCGGCAGCTGCCGGATCGAACGACACCTCGTTGCAAGCCGTAGCCTCGGCATCTGCCGCCCCAGCGCTTGCCTCCTCGGCATCCTCCGGCTCGGCATTCGCGAACACGCCGTCCGCCGCCGCCTCGGCAGGCTCAGAGCCCCCGAACGCCCGCGGCACGCCCACCGCCCGCGTGGCCGTGCGGTACACGGGCGCGGCGTCCGCCTCGTCCTCGGCCTGGGCCGCGCGCTCGTCCTCCAGATACTCGTACACGAGCATCTCGAACTCCTCGGCATCCAGATGCTCGGGCACCAGGCCGATCTCCGGCCAGCGCGTGGGTTCCACCAGCGCGCTCTGCGCCGACTGCGCGCGCACGTCGTCGAACACGTCCGCCAGCGCGTTGTGCTCGGCGAGCTCACGCGCGGCGACATCCTCGGACGCAGCCTCGCCGGAACCGTCCGCGCACGCCGGCCCCATCGCCTCTTCGCTCATGCGCGCACCTCTTCCGCCCCGTCGTCCTCGCCGCCGAACAGCAGCTCCACCCGCGCGTCGCGCAGCGAGCAGTGCTCGCACATGGCACAGGGGATGGACAGCTCGTCGCACGGCACCGCACGGTCCAACTCCTCGATGGACGCACCGCGACGGATGAGGAAGTCGCCCACGAGGGCGTGCACTCCTTCCGTGGCGAAGTACGTCGTGTGCAGCTTGTCCGACGGCACGCCGTCAAGGGCAGCCTTCACATCTTCGGGCCTGATGGCCAGCGCTTCCGCGAACGTCTTGCCCTCTACCATCGAGCAGATCGTGCTCGCGCACGCCGTCATGGCCAGGCAGCCGCGCGACTTGAAGCCCATGCGCACGAACGTCTCCGCCTCCGGATCGATGACGGCGAACAGACGCAGGGCCACCTCGCCGCGCTTCGACTTGCCCACCATGCTCTGCGCGTTGAAGCCCTCGGGGGCGCCGCTGTTTTTGAAGTTCGCCACCACGGCCAAAAGCGTGTCCGAGTAGCCGCCCGTACCCGCCTCGACCTCCGTCTGGTACACGTCGGCCGTGCGGATGACGGCGCGCTCGTCCGGCTCAACGTACACGTTCCTCGACTCTCCCATCGCCCTGCTCCTTCTCGTCGTCAGACCGTCCGCCGAACGACGAAGCGCGAGCGGACGGCAGCGGAAAGCTTCACCGAATGGTTCAATAATGCACGTTGCCCCCACGCCGGCCTACCCTCTTTAGGGATAAAATTCGGTTTCGCGGGGGAAAGTCCTGCTATCCTGATTTCCACGCCGCGCGAGAACGGGAACGCAGGAATAGTTGACCCAATTTGTTTACAAAAAGCCGACGCCGATTACGCACGGCGGCCGAAGCGTTACCATGTTGCCATTATACGAACGGGGAGGATCGGTTTTGGCATATCAAGCGCCCCATGAGGCAGCGGCCCGCACAGCCGAGCGGGCATCCGGCCGCCTGGAGCCGACCGCAGACGGTCATGCTGGCACCATCGCAAAGCAACCAGAAGACGAGCACGGCGCCCGGCAGACACCGAGCGACTTCTTGCGCACCTGCGCACAGCTCTGGCCGCTCGTGGTGGGCCTTGCGTTCGGACGGGCAGGGCTTATCGTGGCCAGCTATGGCAGCTACACCAGCACGGACGAGGGCATCTTCACCGATGGCGCCATGCTCGTGGCCTTGAGCGTACTGGCCGTGTTCTTCGTCGTCATCTCGGTGGGCAAAGTCTCCCTCGGCAAGCGTGTCACGAACGCCGCCATGCGCATCTGCATCGCGTTGGAGGCCTTCGCGCTCGTGGCCTTAGCAACGCCTGAGCTGGCCGAAATCAACAACCAAGCCGTACGGTTCGCCTTGAGCGCACTCTGCACGCTCGTGTCGTCGGCCACCATCTACTACTGGCTGCGCCGAGCCCGCGGCACCGGCACCATCGCTGCGGCCCTGTTCGTGTTCTCGGCTCTCATCTTGAGCGAAGTTGAAATCTATCTGTGCACGCTGCTGCCCGTCGCCGTGGGGAACCTGGTTGCCACCGTGCTCGTGCTGGTGCAGTACCCGTGCATGCTCTGGGCCAGAAAACGCACGCAGCCGCACGACATCGCAGCAGGAGCATCGCAGTCCAACGACTATTTCGGCTTCACGAAGACCATGATCCAGAGCAAGCAGTTCCTCGCGGCCACGGCCATCGGCATAGGCGTCCTCTCTGTCGTGATCGGCTTGCTGCGCGGCTATCCCAGCGGCGAGGCCATCGCGTTCACACCGGTGACACGCGCAGCGTACGGCCTGCTCACCGTCGGTATTAGCGGTGCTATCATAGCGCTGGTCCTGCACGGCCGCCAGCGGGTGCTCACCGTGGGCATCTTCATCGTCATGGAGCTTCTGGCCTGCCTCGCGCTCGTTGCCTATGCCGCCTTCCCCGACATGCTGGACATAGGCGCCGTGTTCACCACCACGCTCAACGCGCTCATGGTGGCTTTCACCTGGTACGTCGTCATCGCGTTCATGAGCTACGGTTGGCGCGACCCGTACTACTACGCCATTGCCGGCTGGCTCGTGTGGCTGGGATGCCGCGCTATCGCACGCGTGGCACTGCTGGGGTCGTTTGACCTCGTGCCGAACGAGACGCTCATGAATGCGCTCATGGGATCATGCATCGTCGTATCGGCCCAGGTCATTTTTGTGCAGTTCCTGAACATCGCACGCCGCGACGTTCAGGAACAGGAGCAGCAGAACGCCCGGCAGGAGAGCGTCCTCGTGAAGATCATGGGACTGGACGAGCACGAGAGCCTGGCCGACGTGCGCCAGGCGTCCATGAAGCACAACGCCGAGGAGATGGGGCGGCAGTTCCTGCTGTCCGACCGCGAGATGGAGGTGCTCGCGCTCTACGCGCTCGGCTACACCCAGAAGCGCGTGGCCGAGGAGCTCTACATCACGCCGGGCACCGCCCATGCGCATATCAAGCGCATCTATGCGAAGACCGGCTTGCACTCGCGCCAGGAAATCCTAGACTATATGCAGCAGTACACATCGTAGAACGGGGAGGGGCAACCGGTGCTTCATTTCGATTCGGACTATATGGAGGGTGCGCATCCGGCCATCATCGAGCGGCTGGCTGCAACGAACCTCGACCAGACGAGCGGCTACGGCACCGACGAGGTGTGCGAGCGCGCCCGCGGCCGCATCCGTGAGGCGTGCGCATGCCCCGAGGCCGCCGTGTACTTCCTCGTGGGCGGCACGCAGGCGAACGCCGCGGTGGCCGACCAGATCCTGCGACCGTGGGAGGGCATCATCTCCGCCACAACCGGGCATATCACCGCCCATGAGGCGGGCGCGGTGGAGGCGTGTGGACGCAAGACGCTGCCGCTGCCGCAGCACGACGGGAAGCTGGACGCCGCCGAGGTGCGGGCGCTCTGCGAGGCGTACTGGGCCGACGAGAACCGCGAGCACATCGTGGCGCCCGGGGCCGTGTATATCTCGCATCCCACCGAGTACGGCACCGTCTACTCGCTGGCCGAGCTCGAGGCGCTTTCGCAGGTGTGCCGCGACTTCGGCATGCGGCTGTTCATGGACGGCGCGCGCCTGGGCTACGGCCTTGCCGCCGTGGGTGCCGACGTCACGCTGCCCGACATCGCGCGTTTGTGCGACGCGTTCTACATCGGCGGCACGAAGGTGGGCGCACTGTGCGGCGAGGCCGTGGTGTTCACCAAGCCGGAGCTCGACGACCACTTCTTCACGCTCATGAAGAAGCGCGGGGCGCTGCTGGCGAAGGGGCGTTTCCTGGGGCTGCAGTTCGACGTGCTGTTCGAGGAGGAGGACGGCGGGCTGCGCTACGTGAACGCCGGCCGCCACGCCGTGGCGCTCGCGCAGCGCTTGGCCGAGGGGTTCCGCGCGAAGGGCTACGACCTGCATATCGACTCGCCCACCAACCAGCAGTTCGTCGTGCTGGACGACGCCTCCAAGGCGCGCCTGGCCGAGCACGCGTCGTTCGGTTTCTGGGAGCTCACGCCCGACGGCCGCACCGTCGTGCGCTTCGCGACCAGCTGGGCCACGCAGCCCGAGGCCGTCGACGAGCTGCTGGCGCTGCTGTAAGGGAAGAAGGGGACTGCCGTGCCCGATCTGATCGCGATAGCCGAGCGCCTGGCCGAGCGCCCGCCGATGGCAGCGCTCGACGGCGGGCGCTGCCTGCGCGTGCGCGACCGCGAGTCCTCGTGCGCCGCCTGCGCCGAGGCGTGCCCCGTCGGAGCTATCGTCGTGCGCGCGGCGGCCGTGGAGGGGGCCGCGCCCTACGGCTCGGTGGACGCGGTGAGGGACGCCGGCCCGCGCATCGACGACGAGGCATGCGTGCGCTGCGGCGCCTGCGTGGTCGCCTGCCCCACGAACGCGCTGCTAACGCTGTCGCCGCTCGACGATGGAGGGCTGATCGCGCAGGTGGACGCCGCTGGCACTGCGGCGCGCGAGCGGGCGGCCGCGGGCGCATCGAACAGCGCCGGGGAAGAAGCCGCAACGCCCATCGAGCCGCCAACCGCCGGCTTCGCCTGCGAGCGGCTGGCGCAGACCCTGCGCCTCGACGGCAACCGCATCGTCGTGCTGCCATGCCTCGCGTGGGTCGACGTGGCGCTGCTCGTCCACCTGGCCTGCAACGGCGCCGAGCGCATCGCCGTTCCGCTTGATGCCTGCCCGTCGTGCGAACTGGCCGATGCCGCGGAGCTCGTGCGCGCCGCCGCCGACGGCGCCCGACGCATCTGCGCCGTGGCGGGAATCGACGCCACCTTCGAGACGGCCGACGGCGCCAGCCTGCGCGGCCTCGAAGCTGCGCCCGAGGCCGATGCCACCGGCGAGCTTTCCCGTCGCAGCCTGTTCGCCCAAGCAGGAGCCTCGCTGCTCGACACTGCGCGGACAGAGACCGCCCGCCAGCTGCAATCGCTCGCGGACGCCCCTGTGGGCGACGATGCCCCGGTCAAACCCGACACCCGCCGCTGGCAGCTGCTCGACGACCTGCACGCCGCAGGACTCGCTGATGACACCGCGGTCGTCCCCCGCATGCTCGCCCCGCGCGTGAGCATCGACGTGGAGCGATGCTCGGGATGCGCCCAGTGCGCCCTGTTCTGCCCCACCGAGGCCCTGCGAAGAATCGGCCGAGCGCCCGGCGGCCGCACCCTGCTCGAATTCGACCCCGCCAGCTGCCGCGACTGCGGCGTCTGCGAGGCCACCTGCCGCTACGGCGCCCTCACCTGCGAGGAGACCCTCACCGTAGGCGAGCTTTTCGCCCTCGACCCCCAGGAGATCCTCGTACCCAAACGCCGCGTCCTCCCCGAGCGCCGATCAAACGCCTGAGCCCCGCACGGCATGCCAGCAGGCAGTTTGCGAATACGAACGGAGGGGGACGCATGCCGAACCCCCTCCCCGTCAAATTTATGTCCCTTTACTTCTCCCCCGTTTCAGCCGTCACGGCTATACGGTAGATGTTGCTGCTTCCGAACTCGCAGATATAGAGGTACCCGTCGTGAATGCAGAGGTTGTCGACGAAGATATCGGCGTCCTCCGGGGCGGGTATGCGCTCTATCTGGAAGCCGTCCTTGTCGAGCACCAGCACTTCCTTCGCCTCGAGGTGCGCCACGTAGAGGTTGCCGTCAGCGTCGACGGTGATGCCGTCGGGACCATGGCCGCCGTCCATGCGTGCGAACACGTAGGGCGTGGCACGGCCCAACGTGTATGCCGCCGACGGTATGCACACGAGCGAGTTCGTGTTGAACTCGGCAACGTAGATGAACTGCCCATCGGGCGAGAGCGTGATTCCGTTCGGGTAGGCAATGCCATCCTGGATGAGCTGCAGCGCAGGCTCGTCCTCGTCGTACTTCACGTAGTAGACGCAACCGATCCTCTTGAAATAGTCCGACTGCCCGGGGTCGGTGAAGTAGGCGCCGCCCTGGCCGTCGAGCACGAGGTCGTTCAAGCCGTTGAACGGGGTGCCGTTGAAGTTGGGAACCCAAACGGAATACTCTCCCGTCTCGGTGTCGTACCGGCAGAGCCCCTGGGAACGGTCGGTGATAAGCATGGTGGTGCCGTCGATGAACTTGGCACCGTTCGGCATCGATTTCCCCTCGTTGTCGTGAACGGTCACGGCCTCGCCGTCCACCACCTTGTGGATGCGGCCCTTGACCACGTCGATGAACCACAATGTCCCATCTTGCGAGAAGTTGAGGCCTTCGATCAGGCCGCCATCCTCCACATGCGCCACCAGCTCCCAGCTGGCACCCTCCGCCAAAACCGACGGCTGGGCCTCCGCTTGCGGCTGCTCCTTCGGGTCGGCATCGTTCGCCGTCGCCGGCTCCGACGAGCAACCGGCGATCATCCCCACGGCCGCCACGCCGCCCATCAGGCCGAGCCCCTTCACGAAGCTTCTCCGGTTTACCATTGTCTCGTCCATAGCTTCCTCCTCGTCTTTGTTTTCCCCTTGCACGCGCCAAGCTTTCCGTTATCCTTCTCGCCGCACCTCCCCTCAATCGAACCTGCACGCGACGACCAGGGCCGCCCCCGCCAAACCCGCCGCACACAGCACCGCACCGCAGAGCGCCCACAGCGTCAGGTCGGGCCCGAGCAGAAGCGACGGAACGAACGACCCGAGAAACTGGCCAAGCGACTGCACGAGCAGCAGCACGCCCATCCCGACGCCAAGAAGCTCCGGCTTGCCGAGCACGCGCGGGTACGCGGCTACGACCACGGTCGGTGCGCCCATCGCGAACAATCCCATGGCCACGGCCGCCGCCCACATAACCGGACCCGTTGTCGTCAAGAGCAGCAACGCGCATGGCGCCATGGCGAGCATCCCCGTAAGGTAGAGCGGCTTGTTTCGCCCGAAACGATCGGAGAGCCGGCCGAACGCCAACGACGACACGATGGCCAGCAGCATGGGAAGCGTGCTGGCGAACCCCGATTCCACCGCCCCCGCGCCCCGCTGCTGCATCGCCGTCGGCGCGAACGACAGCACGCTCAGCAAAAGCATCTGGAACAGCGCAAACGGCACTAGGAAGCACCACGTGTCGCGCGCGAGGAACACACGCAGCCTCCCTTCGGCCAATACCAGTCTGCGCGGGATCGTCCCAGAAGGAACGCGCTCGTTAGCAAGACCGCCCGCCGCATCGTCCTGCGGCACCTTCACCGCCACCTGCAAAACCACCCCCGAGAGCGCCGCCAGGCCCGCATAGGCGAGGCAAAGCCCGCGAAAACCCACCGCCTCGTACAGCACGGGCGTCGAGATGCCCGCCAGCGTCGCGCCGAGCATGCCCCCGAGCATCCAGATGCCCGTGGCCGATCCGATGCAGCGAGGATCGACGCAGCGCTGCATGACCAACGGCCCGCTCGCGACGATGGCGACCAAGCCCAGGCCCTCGAGGGCGCGCAGGGCGAGCAGCATGGGCGCCGCGTTGGCGAACGCCGAGGCCAAGGTGGCAAGGCTGGCCAGGAACGCCGCACCCACCATGAGCCTTTTCGCCCCGACCCGTCCGGCAAGGCCTCCGACGGGCAGGGCGGCGACAATCCCGACGAGCGTGAACACCGACATGAGCCACGAAGCGCTGCCGGCATCCATCGAGAACTCGTCCATGACGCGCTCCATGATGGTGGGTATCTGGTACTGGATAACCGTCACGGACAGCGCGACCAGCATGAGCGGCAACGCCACCCGCGCATAGTGCCGGCGCGCGCCGCCTTCGCGCCTCATGGACGCCCGCCTCGCGCTAGCTGGCCGAACCGGGAGGCTGCGAGGCCCCCGGCTTCGCGGGTGCCCCGGGCATTCCCGGCACCGCCGGCGGCTTCGGCGCTCCCGGAGCACCGGGCGCGCCGGGAGCGCCCGGCATGGGGGGCATTGCGGCCTGGGGCAGGTCGGCGCCGCACGCGGTACACGTCGTGGCGTCCCCGGCACAGGTTGCGCCGCACGCGGGGCAGGTCTTGTCGGGGGCGACCGTGGCTGGTCTGAAGCACATAGGATTCTCCTTGTCTGTCGAAACGTTTGCGTTGTCCTCGGCCGGCACCATGCATCGCTGGGTGCCGGCCGCCTCTATCCGGGAGCCTAGGAGAAGACCACGCATCGCATCTTCTCGGCGGCTTTTGCCGCCAGCTCCTCGGCCGGCCCGAGCGCCATGCAGTGGGCCGGGCAGTGGTGGACGCAGGCGGCGTCCTTGCCCTCGGCCAGGCGGGAGGCGCACAGGTCGCAGAGCGACGTGGGCATGGGCAGGAAGTTGTACTCCCACCTGCCGTTCTCCAGCTCGCGGGGGCCGTCCTGGAGCACGCGGATGCCGTGCTGGCCCGCGGGCAGGCCCAGATGCTTCTTGCAGGCCACCTCGCAGGCGTGGCAGCCCGTGCAGAACTCGTAGTCGATCATCAGTGCGTTAGCGCTCATTTCGAGTACCCGTCCTTCCTCGTCACGCATGCCGTGGGCAGCTCGGCGCTGTTCTCCTCCGTGCAGGCGTACACACGGCACAGCTGGTTCTTGTACGGGGCGCCGTAACCGGTCGGCCCGTTCTCGCACTGCGGCAGCAGGTTGTTGATGTTGGAGTCGAACACGCCGAACAGGACAGGCTCCGCCGCCTCCTGCTCCGGGAACCACCAACCGTGCTCGGCGCGCACCACGCGGTCGTCGAGCGAGGGGTTCACGTGCAGCTTCTGGCGGCACCGGCCGCGATGGTTCTCCAGCCAGCACCAATCCCCCTCGGACAGCCCTGCGGCCTCGGCGGCCTTCGGGCTCATCTCGAACAGCGGGTCGGGGTGAAACTCGCGGCTCGTGTCCAGCTGGCGATGCTCGGAATGGAAGAACTCCACCGAGCGCGCGCCCGTCGTCAGCACGAAGGGGTACTGCTCGTACAGCTCCGGCGAGGCGTACGGCGAGCAGGATGGCTCCTCCCACTGCGGCAGCGGGTCGTAGCCCCACAGCGCGAAGATGCTGTTGTAGAGCTCGATGCGGCCGGACGGCGTGTTGAAGCCGGGCTGCCCGTCGGGGCGCAGCAGGCCCTTCTCGTGCTTGCGGTACTCGAACGCGGGATAGACGTACACGTCCTTGCACAGCTGCTCGAAGTCGCCGTCGTAGCCTGGCGTGTCGTTGACGAGGATGTCGTTCGTCCAGCCGATGTCGTCGGTCCAGGGGAAGTTCTCGGGATGCAGGCGGCGTCCGAGGTCCGTGACGATGGTGTCGTCGGAACGCACGTCGGCGAACTGCGTCACCTTCTTCATGCCGCGCAGCGGAACCCACCACACGCGCTGCGTATTGCGCTCGCAGCTCATGGACGCCGGCAAGAACACGTCAGCGAACGCCACAGCCGTGGGGGTGAGGAACGGGTCGGACACCACGACGAAGTCGAGGGTGCGCACCGCCCGGTAGACGCGCGGCGCGTCGGACGCCATGTTGGCAATAGGGTTCGTGGAGGAAAGCCAGAGCATGCGGATGGGATACGGCTTGCCGGTCTCGATAGCCTGCAGGATGGAGTCCGAATGGGCCGTTGAGCTGAACCCGGCCTTGGACATGAGCGGGTACTCCGCGCCGATGCGCTTGGCCTGCACCTCGGCGGGAAGGGTCTGGTAGCCGTAGTTGTACGACACGTTCTGCTCGAACGCGTTGCGGACAATGATGTTGCCGCCCGGCACGTCCGTGTTGCCGGTGACGGCCCACAGCGCGTTGATGGCCTGCGCCGTGGGGATACCGACAACCGCCTGGTCGATGGGCAGGCCCCAGTGTATGGTGGCGGGCTTGGCCTTCGCGTAGGCGCGCGCCGCCCCGATTATGGTGTCCTTCGGAACCCAGCACACCGCCTCTGCCCGCTCCGGCGTCCATTCCTTGACGCGCTCGGCAAGCTCGTCGAACCCGTAGCACCACTTCTCGACGAACTCGCGGTCGTAGAGGTCCTCGGAGATGATGACGTTGAGCATGGCCAGGGCGAGCGCGCCGTCGGTGCCGGGGCGCAGGCGCAGCCAGTAGTCGGAGCGGGCCGCCAACCAGGTGAGCGACGGATCGACGGTGATCAACCGGCTGCCGCGCTGCATGCAGTCGACGACCCAGCCGCCGTAGAAGTTGTCGGAGTTCGAGGCGATGGGGTTGCATCCCCAGACCACGATCATCTCGGGAGGAACCCACTCGGTGTTCTCGGTGTCGTAGCGGCTCTCGAACTGCTGCGACATGTCGGCGATGAGGAAGTCGCCGTTCATGGAGGCCATGGCCGCCGAGCGCGGCTGGAAGCACGACTCGCCCGAGAGGAATCCCAGGCAGAAGTTCGGCGAGCCGAACGCCGCATAGCACAGGTACGGGATCTGCCAGCAGTTGTTGCGGCCGGTGCCGATCATGCACGCGATGGACTCGGCGCCGTAGTCCTTCCAGATGGCGCGCACTTTCTCCTCGATGATGTCGTAGGCCTCGTCCCAGGTGACGGGCTCCCATTTGTTCTCGCCGCGCTCGCCCGCCCGCTTGAGCGGACCGGTCGGCCGGTCGGGATGGTTCACGGCTTCGGGCATCTCCAGGCAGCGCATGCACAGCGTGCCCTGGTTGAAGGGGCAGTCGGGGTCGCCCTCCACCTTCTCCAGCTTGCCGTCCTTCGTGTAGTACAGCACGCCGCAGCCGTCGTGGCAGCCGGGCCCCGACCACACTGTCGTGCGCGTCACCGTGTAGTCGCCGTCGCGCCACTCCACCTCGCCCTTATGGGCCTCGTAGTAGCTATTGGCCTGATCCATTGCTTCTCCTTCCATAACCGCGCCGGGCGGCAGGGCGCCCGGCGCGAACCGTCGTTACTGCGCGGGAACGAACAGTGCGCGGTCGACCTTCCCGTCGAACCGTGCCGCCAGCTCCTCGGCCGGCGCGAGCGCCATGCAGTGTGCCGGGCAGTGGTGGACGCAGGCGGCGTCCTTGCCCTCGGCCAGGCGGGAGGCGCACAGGTCGCACAGCGACGTGGGCATGGGCAGGAAGTTGTACTCCCACCTGCCGTTCTCCAGCTCGCGGGGGCCGTCCTGGAGCACGCGGATGCCGTGCTGGCCCGCGGGCAGGCCCAGATGCTTCTTGCAGGCCACCTCGCAGGCGTGGCAGCCCGTGCAGAACTCGTAGTCGATCATCAGTGCGTTAGCCATAGATAGCACCCACCTTCACGTCGCCGTTGGACTCGTCGATTACCTTGGAATAGCCCCCGCGCCTGGTGACCTGCTCGCCCGGCAGGACACGGCTGTTCTCCTCGGTGCACGGGTACACGCGGCACAGCTGGTTCGCGTACGGGGCGCCGAAGCCGGTGTCGCCGTTCTCGCACTGCGGGGTGAGGTTGTTGATGTTGGAGTCGAACACGCCGTACAGGTTCGGCTCCGCCCCCTCGGTCTCGGGAAACCACCAGCCGTGCTCGGCGCGCACCACGCGGTCGTCGAGCGAGGGGTTCACGTGCAGCTTCTGGCGGCAGCGGCCGCGCTGGTTCTCGATCCAGGCCCAATCGCCCTCGGAGATGCCCGCGGCCTCGGCGGCGGCAGGGCTCATCTCGAACAGCGGGTCGGGGTGCAGCTCGCGCGACGTCGTCCCCTCCTGGCGATGTTCGGAATGGAAGAACTCGAAGGACCGCGCGCCGGTGGTCAGGACGAGCGGGTACTTCTCGGCGAGCTCGGGGCTGCTCACCGGAGAGCAGCTGGGCTCCTTGAAGTCGGGCAGCGGATCGTAGCCCCACAGCATGAGGTTCGTGTTGTACAGCTCGATGCGGCCGGACGGCGTGTTGAACCCGGGCTGCCCATCGGGGCGCAGCAGGCCCTTCTCGTGCTTGAGGTAGGTGAACGCCGGGTAGGACCACACGACCTTCTGCGCCTCCTCGAATGACTTGTAGGGCAGCTCGTCGTTCGTCTCGTGCTCGAAGATGTGGTTGATCCAGCCCACGTTGTCGTCCCAGGGGAAGTTCTCGGGGTGCAGGCGCTTGCCCACCATAGTGACCAGGTCGTCGTCCGAGACGCACTCCTCGTACTGGGTGACCTTGGTGAGCGTGCGGTTCGGAACCCACCAGCAGCGCTGCGAGTTGCGTTCGGGAGACATGGCGGCCGGCAGCACCAGATCGGCGAAGGCAATGGCGGTAGGCGTCATGAACAGGTCGTTCACCACCACGAAATCGACGCCCTTCAAGGCGCGAAACAGGCGCGGCGCGTCGGCGCCCATGTTGGCGATGGGGTTCGTGGACGTCATCCACACCATGCGGATGGGATACGGCTCGCCGGTCTCGATGGCCTTCAGCACGGAGTCCGCGTGGGCGGAGGAACTGTAGCCCGCACGGCTCATCAGCGGGAACTCGGCCCCCAGGCGCTTCGCCTGCACCTCGGGCGGCAGCAGGTGGTACCCGTAGCCGTACGAGAGGTTCTGGTCGAAGGCGTTGCGGATGATGATGTTGCCGCCAGGATTGTCCACGTTGCCTGTGATGGCCCACAGCGAGTTGACGGCGCACGCGGTGGCGGTGGCATTGGTGGTCTGATCGAGCTTGAGCCCCCACTGGATAGCGGCAGGATCGGCCTCGGCGTACAGGCGGGCGGCACCCACGATATCCTCGGCTTCGACCCAGCAAACCTCCGCAGCCCGCTCGGGCGTCCAGTCGCTCACGCGCTCGGCAAGCTCGTCGAAGCCATAGCACCACTTGGCCACGAAATCATGGTCGTAGAGGTCCTCGGAGATGATGACGTTGAGCATGGCCATGGCCAAAGCCGCGTCGGTACCCGGGCGCACGCGCAGCCAGTACGCCGAACGGGAGGCCAGCCAAGTGAGCGACGGGTCGATGGTGATCATCTTGGAGCCGCGCTGCATGCAGTCCACGATCCAGCCGCCGAAGAAATTGTCGGAGTTCGAGACGACCGCGTTGCAGCCCCAGTTCACGATGACTTCGGGGCAGCGCCAGCCCGTGCTCTCGTCATAGCGCTTCTCGAACTGCTGCGAGCAGTCGGCGATCATGAAGTCGCCGTTCTGCGACGCCATCGACGCGGAGCGCGGGCAGAAGCAGGAGTCGCCGGCCAAGTAGCCCATGGAGAAGTTCGGCGAGCCGAACGCCGCGTAGCACAGGTACGGTATCTGGTCGCAGTTGTTGCGCCCGGTGCCGATATGGCAGACGATGGACTCGGGGCCGTAGTCCTTCCAGATGGCGCGTACCTTCTCCTCGATGATGTCGAGCGCCTCCTCCCAGGACACGCGCTCCCACTTGTTCTCGCCGCGCTCGCCGACGCGCTTCATGGGATGGCCGAGGCGCGTGGGGTTGTTCACGAACTCGGGCATCTCCAGGCAGCGCATGCACAGCGCGCCTTGGTTGAACGGGTTGTCGGGGTCGCCCTCCACCTTCTCCAGCTTGCCGTCCTTCGTGTAGTACAGCACGCCGCAGCCATCATGACAGCCGGGCCCCGACCAGGCGGTCGTGCGCGTGACGGTGTACTCGCCGTCCTGCCACTGCCATTCGCCTCGATGGCTTTCGTAGTAATCGTTCGACATGGATGTCTCCTCTCTTTGTTGCTTCGATGTGCGAACCGAACGGGGGAAGCAGGCAATCCTCCTGGAATGCCGTGCGCTTGGCGCACCGTCTCTCCTAGGCGTCGTGATGCAGCTCGACCTTGCCGTAGCCGTCATCGTATTTGGCCATATCGGTGAAGCCCGCCAGCACGAACTGGAGCACGCCCAGCACCACGATGACGATGCTGCAGGGAAGCAGCAGGTCGGTGACCGCCTGCGCGCCCAGCAATCCCATGACCAGCGTTGCCACCGGGGTCGCAAGGAAGCAGCCGGCCTGATGGAACGCCGTGTTGAACCCCATGGCGCGCGTGGCTGCACCGATGGGCACCAGGTTCGTGATCATGTTGCCCGTGGCGGGGATCACGATGGCGAAGCCCCAATGCCCCACGAGGAACGTCGCGATGTACACCACGAGGTTGAAGCTGCCCGGCTGCGCGTTGAGGGCGCAGACGACGTACAGCACGCCCAGGAACAGCCCCGCTACCGGCAGCGTCCACTTCTTGAGCTTCTTGTACACCGGACCCAGCGTGAAGCCCGTGACGGCGCCCACAAGCGTCATGGCCGAGAGAACCCAACCGGAGATGGCCGAGTCGGGCAGCACGAACGAGCAGTACAGGATCGTGGGCATGGCGAACGCAACGATAAGCGTGAGCATGAGCATGTACAAAAAGGCGATGGGCGGTATCTTCGTCTTCACCTCGCCGCCCGTCTCGGCAGCGAGCTCGGCCGCCTGCTCGGAATCACGCTCGGGCTCTTTCAGCATGAAGATGACGATGACGAGCGGGATGATGCCGATCAGGTAGACCAGGAAGCACGCCTGCCAGCTCACAAGCGCAAGGTACCCGCCGGCAAGCTCCATGATCAGGCTGCCAAGATTGAAGAACGCCATGCCCGCGCCGAGGATGCTCGCTCGCTTGTTCTCATTGTCGAACGTCTTGAACGTGAGCGCCTGGGCGAGCGGGTACGACCACCCTACCGCGAAGCCGAACACGAAGCGCGAGGCCAGCAGCATGCCGAACGACTCGCCGCTCCCCATGAAGAACGGCCAGCATCCTGAAACGATGTACAGGACGATGGCGGCTATGATGGAGGTGCGGTACTTGATGAACCGGCCCGTGACCGCGCCCGAGATGATGCCCGACGGAATCATGCCGAGCGCCACCATGCTGATCACGTAGCCGATGTTCGGCCCCGCCTCCGGGAACGCCGCCCCCATGGTGGCCAGGCCGGCGTTGACGCCTCCTTGGGAGGCGCCGAGTGCGAAGATCGCCATGATGGGAATGATCGCCTTGTTGAACCCCTCTTTAACCTGTGCGGAACTCATAGAATTCCCCTTCCTCTCGGCTGTTCTGCCGAATTCGGCCCGCTTCCCCGTTCGGTCCGGAATCGGATGGGGCGCATTATAGGAAGGGCATGCCGCATAGAAATAATGATAAAAAGCTCCGCGATGGATTCTTTTTATGCCTGCCGCCCATGCCGCCCGGGAATTCGAACCATGCCGGGCGAATGTGGTATGTTGGTTCGAGCGAGAGGTGGAAAAGGGAATCTCATAGATCGAAAAACACATCGTTGACCTCGGTGGTTATAACAGGGGGCGAGTCGGCTTTGGATATCAGCGCCTTCAACGAGTTCGTCGAGCTGGCCAAGAGGCTGAACATCACGGAAACAGCCCGCATGCTCAACATGTCCCAGCCAACGCTGAGCAAGCACATCATCTCGTTCGAGAAGGAACTGCGCTTGTCGCTGTTCGAGCGGACGGGATCTGCCATGCGCCTCACCGAGGCCGGCAATGCGCTGCTTCCCTTTGCGTACAAGATCCTCGATGCGCAGAGCATGTTCTACGAGGAGGCGCGCCGCATAAAAAGCGAGGCGCCGGCACGCCTTTCCGTGACGGGACTCACCGACGAGACGGCCGTGATGGCCCTGCTCGGTCGCTTCATCACGTCTGCGGAAAGCGAGTACGGCACCGGCTTCATCCAGGTTCGAAGCTGCCACCATAAACGGCCCATCGACTTCGTCAAGGCCGGCTCCATCGACGTCGCCTTCGATTACTTCGAGCCCAGCGAGCTCGACGACGACACCGTGGGGGCCGTGATCGTGGGCCGTTGCCCCTGGGCCGCCATCGTCGATGCCGGCCATCCCTTCGCGGGCCGCGCATCCATCGACATCGAGGATCTCCGCCACGAGACGCTGGTCAGGATAGAGGGCGCGCACGTCAGCGAGGCATGGCGGTTTATCGAACGGGCCTGCCTGCTCAACGGGTTCGCACCGAAAACACGGCGAAGGTACTCCATGCGCCTGACCGATCTTCTCACGCTCTCGTCGACCATCGGCAACGACGTGCTCATCGCCGGGGTCAACTTCGTGAAGCGCATCGAGGCGGGGCTCCCCTCGTCGTGCCGCGTGATCGAGCTCACCGGCGAGGCGACCTCGTTTCCCCTTTCGGCCCTGTACCACATAGGGAACCTCAACCCGGCGCTCGATCGCTTCATCGACTTCATGGAAGCCGACCTTGCCGAGCGCGAACACTGTTAGGAATCGCCATGCCCTGCTACCCGTGCAACCACTGCAACAAATGCGGGATATTTTCCCTCAAACTTGAGCTCTCCTGCTCCTCATGCGGCGAACCCGTCAAGCCAGGCGCAGCCGCGTGCCCTTCGTGCCATGAACCCTATTTGCACAACATGAGGCGCGGGGCTATCGGCAAGCCACAGGGAGCATTCGACTATTACACGGCCCAAGAAGCGCTCCGCGCGAAAGGCGAAAGCCGAGCACTATGACAAGGGGCGCGTCGTTGCGATAACGGCGCGCCCCTTGCTCTAAAGAACCAACAGCCAGATTCTCACATCCGGCGTTCGCGGTAATCGGCAAGCGCCCGCTCGACAATCTCCTTGTTCATGCAAACCGTCCACGTGAGCTCCGAAACGCTTTGCTGGACGGCCATGCCCTCCACACCGAGGAGCACCTGGGGCTCGCCGTTCGTTTCAGTCACCTTTACCTGCGCCTTCATGGCCCCAGGCTCGAATACGTAGTGGTCGATGCCCGTCGCCTCGTCGTACACGTGCTCCGATACCGTCAGCATGTTCTCCTCCTGTCGATCGCCGCCTACTTGACGTTGCTCGCAGTGTAGGTTCTGACCAGCGCATAGGGGAAATGCGGTTTTGCCGAACGCTCTATGCCGTGGCGGCATACCCCGCAACGAAGCGAAGTCGGGAGCCCCTACCCCCGGTACTCCTCCATGAGCGCCTTGAACGCGGGCATCGAGCGCTCGATGGTGGCGCGCGAAACGCAGTAGCTCACGCGCACCCAGCCGGGAACGCCGAAGCTGTCGGAGGGCACCAGCAGAAGCTCATGGGCCTTCGCGCGATCGCTGAACGCCTGGGCGTCGTCCTCAAGCGCGCGCACCCACAGGTAGAACGCGCCGTCGGGCTCCACGAACTCGTAGCCCAGCGCGCCCAGGCCCTCGGTAAGCAGGCGGCGGTTCTCGGCGTAGGACGCCACGTCGCTCGGCTCGTCGATACAGGCGGCAATCACGCGCTGGAACAGCACCGGCGCGCAGACGAACCCGAGCGCGCGTCCCGCGCCTGCCACGGCCGTGGACACCTCGGCCGCATCGTCCATGAGGTCGGACACGTAGATATAGCCGATACGCTCGCCCGGCAACGAGAACGACTTCGAGTACGAGTAGCATACGATGGTGCGCGGCCACACGCACGGCACGTAGGGAACCTCGGCGCCGTAGGTGATCTCGCGGTACGGCTCGTCGCTGATGACGTAGATCTTGCGTCCCAGCTCGGCCTCCTTGCGCGCCAGCAGTGCGGCGAGGGCCTCCAGGTTCTCGCGTGTGTACACGGCGCCCACCGGGTTGTTCGGCGAGTTGATGATGACGGCGGCCGTCGCGGGCCCGATGGCCGCGTCCAGCGCATCGATGTCAAGCTGGAAGTCGGGCACGTGCGCCGGCACCTCCACGCGCGTGCAGCCGGCGGTCTCTATCCACACCTGGTACTCGGGGAAGAACGGCGCGATGACGACCACCTCGTCGCCCGGCTCCGTGACGGCGCAGATGGAGATGGCCAGGCCCGCCGCGGCACCCGCCGTCAGGTACACCTGGTCGGGCGAGGCCGGCACGTCGAAGCGGCGGCGGATATGGTCGGCCACCGCGGCCCGCACGCGCGGGTCGCCAGCCGCTGGCGAGTAGCCGTGCAGCGCGCTCGGCTCCTCCTCCATGAGCTCCAGCACGGCCTGCTTCACAGCGTCGGGTGCGGGCACGCTCGGGTTCCCGATGCTGAAGTCGAACACGTTGTCGGCGCCTATCTCCGCCTTGCGCGCCATGCCGTACGCGAACAGCTCGCGAATCGCGCTCGGCTCCGCTCCCAGCCCGTACATCCTCTCGTTCACCATGTGCACCACGTCCTCGTCTTGCCGCTTTTTTTAGATGATGAACAGGGTAGCACAACGAACGGCGCGCAAGACCAGCGGCGCGTGCACCGCCCGGCCGGGGGCGTGCCTGCCCGGCCGGGCCCTCGCCCTGAATACCCGGTCGTGCAATGCGCCCGGCGTCTGGTCGCACTTTCGCCTGGTTGCACGGTCGCACGGTCGGCGGGCTACCCGGTTGCCGAATCGCAACTTCGGAACAGTTTGCCCGAAAGCCTTGCATCCCCCTGGACGAACTCTCATAATGAACAGCGTTCATATATTGTTATTCGAAAGGAAACATATGAAGCGCCTCATCAACACGGCCCTCGTCTACCTCATTGCCGGTGCGGCCGCCGGCGTGTTCTTCCGCGAGTTCACGAAGCTCTCCGGCTTCGCCGGGCAGACCGCACTCGGGTTCATGCATCCGCACCTGCTGGCGCTCGGCTTCCTCGTATTCCTTATCGCCACGCTGTTCGCCCTCGCCAGCGACTTCACCGGCGACCGGCTGTTCAAGCCGTTCTACCTCGTGTACAACATTGGGGTTGTCATCACGGCTGGCATGATGCTCGTACGCGGGGTGGCGCAGGTGACAGGCACGGTCCTGCCGCTGCCCGACGCGGCACTGTCCGGGATTGCGGGTATCGGCCATATCATGGTGGGCGTAGGGCTGGTGCTGCTCGTGATCATGTTCAAGCGCGTCGTCGACCGCAAGGCGGCCGTCGCGCGCGCTTAGCACGCGTCCACCGGCCGCGCACAGCGGGGGATCGGGCGGCATGCTGCCCGACGAACAGCATGCCGGCGCGTCGGGCGCTGCACACCCGCTTACGCGCCGAACAGCATCTGCTCGAACTCGGCCACCGGTACGGGACGTGAGAACACGTAGCCCTGCAGCATGTCGCAGTTGATGGCGCGCAGGCGGGCCGCCTGGCCAGGCTCCTCGACGCCTTCGGCCACCGTGCCCAAATCCAGCTTCTTCGCCAAGTCCACCACCGACTCCACCACATCCCATTCGCGCTGGCCGGCATCGTCGCCGGCCGAGAAGAACGCGCGGTCGAGCTTCATCGTGTCTATGTCCACGTCCTTCAGCACATTGAGCGACGAGTAGCCGCTGCCGAAATCGTCCAGCGAGCAGCGGTAGCTGCGCGCGTGCAGCAGGTCGATCACGCCCATGAACGTCTCGGGATCGCCGAACACCAGCGTCTCGGTCAACTCGAACTCGATGAGCGATGCCGGCACGCCGTAGCGTGCGCGGATCTGCTCGTAGGGGGTGAGAAAATCTTGCTCGCGCAGGTGTGCGCGCGACATATTCACCGAGATGGGCACCGGCTCGCGTCCCTGCTCGATCCACGAGGCCAGCAGGGCGCACACCTGCTCGAACACGCACAGGTCAACGTTGATGATAAAGCCGTTGCGCTCGAAGTACGGCACGAAGTCGTCGGGCGGCACGAGACCGCGCACCGGGTCGATCCACCTCACGAGCGCCTCGGCGCCCCCGATGGAGCCGTCGGCCAAGCGCTGCTTGGGCTGGAAGTATGCCACGAACTCGCCCCGCTCGAGCGCACCGTGCATGCGGTTCTCCATATCCTGCTCGGACAGCAAATTCTGGCGGTCGACGTCGCTGTAGAACACGCAGGTGAAATGGCGTGCATTCGACGCTTCCTTGCTAGAGCCGCGTGCGACGTTCGCCCGGTCGCGCACAAGCGTCATGGGCAGGCTCGTGTCGTCGATGGGGTACACGCCCACCGTGAACGAGAGGAAGTACGGCCGCTCCGCATCCACGTTGAAGCGGTTGACATCTTGGACCATGCCGTCGATGCGCTCGTACATGGCCTGCGTGCCCTCGTTGCGCATGAGCACGTTGAAGGCGTCGGCGTTGATGCGGCCCACGCATTCGTCCCCGTCGAGATGCGTGCGCAGGCAATCGTACACGTAACGCAGCACCATGTCGCCGCTTTCCGTGCCCTGTATCTCGTTGAGCAGCTTGAACTTCTTCAGGTCCAGCGCCACCAGGGCGTAGGTCCCCGGCTCGGCCCGGTCGATGGCGTGGCGGGCGGTCAGGTCGAATCGCGTTTGGTTGAAGCCCTCCGTCACGGGGTCAACGAACGCGAGCCGTTCCAGCTCCTCGTTCGCTTCCTCCAGATGTTGCCGCGCCTCCACCAAGTCGGTCACGTCGGTCATGGTGGTGTAAGACAGCTGGTAACCGTCCACGTACTCGTCGAGGAACGTCGAGGCGAACTTCACCCATTTATGGCCGCCCTTCACGTTCAGCCCGGCGATGCACTCGTATCCGCCCGTGTTCTTCTCGAGGGCCTCCGTCACATGCTCGGCAATAACGGCAAAGTCCTCGGGATTGTCCGCGAAGTAGAGATCGGGCCGATTGTGGAACAACGCCTCGTACTCGTCTTTGGGATAGCCGATGAAGTCGTAGTAGTAGCGGTTGGCCCACACAAGCGTGAAGTGCTCGTCAACCTTGTGTTTGCTCACGCTCAGGCGAAGCGTGTCCACAAGAACGCTGTCGCCCTCGCTCACGAGCGACGTAGGGGCCGGGCGATCGGGAACGTGCGTCATCACGAGCTTCTCTCTGCCTCCGCCCATCGAACGCTCCGACGCCACATCCGCGGGCACCGCTAAATCAACGTGCCATTTTACGCCTTTTCACCGAGCGAAACCAGCAAGTACAACTATTAAAGCAAAGATGGAAAACAAGGTGGAGAGCCGGGGCCGATCCGCATCGGATAAGGCTCAGGCCTGCTGCTTCACCACCAGCACGTCGCAGCGCAGGTTGCGGATGAGGTAGGTGGACACGCTGCCCACGAACACGTACTTGATGTTGGAGAGCCCGCGCTCGCCGCACACTACCAAATCGGGCGCGAAGGGCTCGATAAGCTGCTCGGCCAGCGTTTCAGCCACGCGCCCCGCGCGCACCTGCACGTCGACGGACGGGATGGCGGGGTTCTCGCGCACCGCGCGAAGCTCGTCGGCGAGCTCGTCCTCGATGCGCACGACGCCTTCCGCGCACAGGGCTTCATAGTCGGCCCCGTTCGCCTCGTTGGGAACCGAGTCTACCACGTGGCCGAACAGGAGCCGCGCCCCGTTGTCGGCCGCGAGCGCCGCAGCCCGCTGGGCCACCGCCTTCTGCGTGGATGCGCCGTCGAGTGCTGCGAAGATGCGTTGGTACTGCGCCATGGATGCTCCTTGCCTCGCCTTGCCCCTATTGTACCGGTTCCGATCCCCGTCCGTGAACCCCTAGCGCACGCCGTTTCGGCAACGGAATCGACAAGCGCGCGGTTGCAGTCGCAGCAGCGGAATGCGAGCAGGAGGAGATGCCGAACCAACGCATCGGCCCTGCCCGGAAGCCCAGCTGCCGTCTGGATCCCGCGGCGCGTACTGCAAGTAGGGCGCATGCGGCAGCAACAGACGATCGCGATGCACGGGACGGCATGCAGCACAGGAAGGGCCCGATGCTCCACGCACCGGGCCCTTCCACTCGAACGCGCTCGTTTCCGTGCTAGCAGCAGTGGCAGCTGTGGACCTTACGGCCCTTCTTCTTGCCGTTGATGCCCTTGTCTTTGCAAGACAGGATGAGCTTCTCGGTAAGGGCGTTCAGCTGGGCCACCTCGTCGGCGGACAGGCAGTCGAGGATATCCTCGGCCGTCTTGTCGTTGGCGGCCACGCGCTTCTCGGCCACCTTGCGGCCCTCGTCGGTCAGCTTCACGGCATAGGTGTGCTTCGCGTCGCAGTCCTCGATGGTCACGTAGCCGTTGCGCTCGGCTTTCTTCACGATGCCCTTGAGGTCGCCGCGGTCCATACCCATGGTCTTCACCAACTCGCGCTGCGTGGTGCCGTCGTTCGCCAGCAGGGCGTTCAGCAGGGCGCCCTGGCCGCGCTTGTAGCTTTTCGGGCCGTTCTTGTGGAACGCGAGGCGCGTGAGCTTGCTGGCCTTCTTCAGCTGCGCCAGGGTCTTGGTTGCTTCGGTCATGAGGGGTTCCTTCTTTCGGTTCATCGTCTCTCTCTGTGGTTGACGTTGACACTATAGTCTTGTTCCCCGCATGCGATCTATTATTCATATAATGTTCAAAGAACAATAGTTATCCGAGATGAATACGCATAGCTATATTATTCATGAATAATATAGCTAAAGATGTTTCATGTTCCAAGAAAAACGAAACCGAGCCCCCGTCCGCCCGAAAGGGCACCCGTCGGCCAGAACCGTGGCGGGCCTATGACGTCACCAGCAGCACCACGCCGATGAACAGCAGCAGCACGTACGTGAGCTTCAGGAACTTCTCGCGGCTGATCTTCTTCTGCAGCTTGTTGCCCAGCACGGTGGCCACGATGGCCAATGGGATGCACATGACGATGATCTGCACGACGTCGCCCGTGAAGTGCCCTTGCTGGAACGCGATGCACGCGTAGATGAAGTTCAGCACCGTCCAGATGAGAGAGAGCGTGATGCGGAACTCCTGCTGGTCGCGCAGCTTCTGCACGGCGTAGATAACCAGCAGCGCGCCGCCCGACACGAACATGCCTTGGATGAGGCCCGCCAGCGCCAGGATGATCCATAGCGCCCACTCCGGCAGGAACTTCTGGCGGGTGAAGATGAGGTTCTTCGCGCCGATGAACACGATCACGGCGCCGTATATCTTCAGCAGCACATGCAGCGGCATGAGCGTATCCAGCCAGATGCCCACCACCATGAACACGATCATGACGGCGATGATCTTGCCGAACTCGCGCCAGTTCACGTGCTTGATGTTCAGCACGGCCAAGAGGCCGCATGCGAAGAAGCCCATCGCGTTCAAGATAGACACCGTGGGGCTCAACCCCAAGAGCGTGGTGCCCACGGGCATGGCGAATATGTTGCCGGCAAAACCCGTGACCGCCTGCACGGTGTAGGCAAAGAAGAACGCCGCAAGAAACAGTGCTTTTTCCATATATGCTACAATCCTATCGAGATAACCGATAGATAAGTGTAGCATTGATGGGCAGAGCCATCGATGCGTACCGGTGGGCGATGCCGGTACCGGGCCCCTGCGGTCGTGCGGCGATGCGGCCGAACCCCTGCAATCGCGCAGCAGCGGTCCAACGGACGAGAAACGGAACCACATGGCGGGATTCAGCATCACCATCGCCGGCGATTCGGCGCTCAACCTGGAGTTCGCACACGCGATCTCCCCGGAGACGAGCGCGATGATCCGCCTGGCCGCGGAGAACCTCACTGCCGACCCCATCGAGGGCATCACCGAGCTCGTGCCCACGTTCTGCTCGCTCATGGTGTACTACAACCCCCTGGTGGTCACGTTCGACGAGCTGTCCGCGCACCTGCGCGGGAAGCTGCGCGACGTGGGCGAGGCCGACCTCTCCGTGCGCAAGATCGTGCAGATACCCGTGTGCTACGGCGGCGAGTACGGTCCCGACCTGGCCAACGTGGCCGCGCATGCCGGGCTCACCCCGCAGGAGGTCGTGAACATCCACACCGCGCACGATTACCTCATAGACATGCTGGGATTCCTGCCCGGGTTCGCGTACCTGGGCGGCCTCGACGAGCGCCTGCACACGCCGCGTCTCGCCACGCCGCGCACGCGCATCGAGCCCGGCAGCGTGGGCATCGGGGGCGCGCAGACGGGCATCTACCCGCTGGCCTCGCCTGGCGGCTGGCAGATCATCGGCCGCACGCCGCTGCGCCCTTACGACCCGGACCGCACCGAGCCCATTCTGTACGCGGCCGGCGAGTACCTGCGTTTCGTGCCCATCACAGCCGACGAGTACGCCGCCATAGAACAGCAGCTCGCCGCCAACACCTACGAGTACCAGATCTTCGTGGAGGACGAATAGCATGGGCCTCGTCGTCAGAAAACCCGGCGTGTACACGTCGATCCAAGACAACGGCCGCTTCGGCTACCAAGGCAGCGGCTTTTCCACGAACGGCGTTATGGACCGCCGCGCCTACGTCATTGCCAACTTGCTGGTAGAGAACGACCCGAACGCCCCTGTGCTGGAGTTCGCGCTGGCCGGCCCCCTTTTGCGCTTCACCACCAAGACGATCATCGCCATCACGGGCGCCGACTTCGGCGCCACCATCGACGGGGAGCCCGCCCCGCGCTACACGGCCCTCATGGTGAAGCGAGGCTCCATCCTGCGCTTCGGCGCCGCGAAGACGGGCTGCTACGGCTACCTGGCCATCGCGGGCGGCAGCGTGCGCATACCCGAGATCATGGGCAGCCGCTCCACGAACCTGAAGTGCGAGTTCGGCGGCTGGAAGGGGCGCACGCTCATGACGGGCGACTACCTCCCGTTCGTCACCAAGGGCGTGGACTTCCTGCCGAATTTAGGCTCGCACCGCCTCGATGCGGGCAACGATGACGCCTTCTACGGCTTCGCAAATGACGAGGTGCTCGTGCGCGTGGTGCCCGGGCCGCAGGAGGATCTGTTCACCGAAGAGGGCATCGAGGCATTCTACAGCCAAACCTACACCACCACCGCGAAGTGCGACCGCATGGGATACCGCCTGGACGGCCCGGAGATCGAGACGAGGAACGGGTCTGACATCATTTCGGACGGCATCGCGTTCGGCGCCGTGCAGGTGCCCTCGCACGGGCGGCCCATCGTCATGCTGGCCGACCGCCAGACCACCGGCGGGTACGCGAAGATCGGCACCATCGCCACCGTGGACATACCGAAGCTCGTGCAGCGCCCGCCGGGAAGCCGCGTGCGCTTCGAACCCGTGACGGTCCAGCAGGCCCAAGAGCTGCTGCGCCAGGAGGCCCGCCAGTTCGAGATGCTGGCGCTGAAGGTGCGCCGTCCCAGCGCCGACGGCATATCGCCCCGCCGCACGGCCCGCCGCCTCACGCCCATCTTGGAGCGCCAAGCAGCGAAGACGCAGGCCGACACGCTGTGGATCGACCGCGCGAACCGCGCCGAGCGGGTGGGGAGCCGCAACGCGCTGCAATACGAGAAGACCCCCGACGAGAAGGCGGGCGCCGACAACGCCCCGCAGACCGCGAGCCGCGGCAACGGCCGCACCGCCTAGAGAAGTGCAAGGAGAGCCACCATGGACACGAAAGCCATCGAAGAACTCATCGCCATCATGGACAAGGCCGAGCTCACGGCCCTGCGCGTGGACGACGGCGAGACGAAAATCGAGCTGGAGCGCAGCCACGGACCGCTGCCGTCGTCGGCCCTGCCGCTCATGGCCGACCGCGTGAGCGCGCTTCTGGCCGGCAAGACCGAGAGCCACGAGGCCGCGGCGCTCGAGGACGTGGACAAGGACTCGCTGCTGGTGCGCAGTCCCATGGTGGGCATGTTCTACCTGTCGCCCAGCCCCGACGAGGACCCGTTCGTCAAGGTGGGCCAAGAGGTGCTCTCCGGCCAGACCATGGCCATTGTGGAGGCCATGAAGATGATGAACGAGATAACGGCGCCCGCCCCCGGCGTGGTGGTGGAAGTGCTGGCCGCCAACGGGACGCAGGTGGAGTACGACCAGCCGCTGTTCCGCATCGCCACCGCCGAAGCGCGCTAGGGCGCGAGGGCTGCCATGTTCGAGAAGATCCTCATAGCGAACCGCGGCGAGATAGCCGTGCGCATCATCCGCGCATGCCGCGCCATGAACATAAAGACGGTGGCCGTGTACTCCACGGCCGACAAGCATGCGCTGCACGTGTACCTGGCCGACGAGAGCGTATGCATAGGGCCGCCCGCGGCGCGCGACTCGTACCTGAACATCGCCGCCATCCTGTCCGCCGCGAAGGGCACCGGCGCGCAGGCTATCCATCCGGGTTACGGCTTCCTGTCCGAGAACTCCACGTTCGCGAAGCTGTGCCGTGAGAACGACATCGTGTTCATAGGCCCCGCGCCCGAGGTCATCGACCGCATGGGCAACAAGAGCCAGGCCCGCAAGACCATGATGGAGGCCGGCGTGCCCGTAGTGCCCGGCACGAAGGAGCCGGTGCACGCGCCAGAGGAGGCGCTTGCGAAGGCGCGCGACGTGGGCTGGCCCATCATGATCAAAGCATCGTCGGGCGGCGGCGGCAAGGGCATGCGCGTGAGCCTGTCCGAGGGCGACTTCTGCGAGCAGTTCTCCATTGCGCAGCGCGAGAGCGTGGGCGCGTTCGGCGACAACACCATGTACCTGGAGCGCTGCGTGCTTAACCCGCGCCACGTGGAGGTACAGGTCATCGCCGACACGTACGGCACCGTGGTGGCACTGGGCGAGCGAGATTGCTCCGTGCAGCGCAACCACCAGAAGATGATCGAGGAGAGCCCCTCCCCTGCGCTGTCCGCGAAGGTGCGCACCGAGATGCTGGACGCCGCCGTGCGCGCGGCGCAGGCCGTGGGCTACACGTCGGCCGGCACGATAGAGTTCCTGCTGGACGACCAGATGAACTACTACTTCATGGAGATGAACACGCGTGTGCAGGTGGAGCATTCCGTGACCGAGATGGTCACGGGCACCGACATCGTGCAGGAGATGATACGCGTGGCGGCGGGCGATCCGCTCACGTTCACGCAGGACGACATCACGTATCGCGGCCACGCCATCGAGTGCCGCGTGAACGCCGAGCAGCCCGAGCGCGGCTTCCTGCCGTCGCCCGGTACCATCTCGCAGATGCACCTGCCCGGCGGCAACGGGGTGCGCGTGGACACGGCCGCCTTCGACGGCTACGAGATATCGCCCTACTACGATTCCATGATATCGAAGATCATTGTTCACGGCCGCGACCGTACCGAGGCCATCGCCAAGATGCGCACCGCCCTGGAGGAGATGGTGGTGGTGGGCGTGAAGACGAACCTGGACTTCCAGTACGCCATCATGGAGAACGAGACGTTCGCCGCCGGCGCGGCGGACACCAGCTTCATCGACCGCTTCATGAAGGGCGAGGTGTAGGGTACGGGGCTGCCGGGGCCCGTACGGCACCGACTTTTATATATGACTTGTCATGTCATGGACGAGATCTAGCGCTATGGCATGATGCGAAGGAGCGCAGCAGAGCGCGATCTGGGGTTATGATGTTCGGAGCGGTATTTTTGTTGCTTCAGATGCAGCAGATCTTGCCATAGCCTCCGATTTCGTCCAGCACTCCTCATCGCCTGCGCGGCGTGCGATAATGGGGGCAGTTATCGAGAAGGGAGTTCTGCCATGCTGAATGCTCCGGAACCTGCCAAGCCCGAGGGCGTTGCCGACGAGGTTTGGGCCCAGATGCTTGCCGCGTCGCCGGTGGAGGCGCGTCGGCTGATCCGCTCGGGAGACTTCACGGCGCCGACGAGCGGCCTGTGCCCCGGCTACGCGCAGGCGAACCTCATCGTGCTGCCCCGCGAGCAGGCCTACGACTTCCTGCTGTTCGCACAGCGCAACCCCAAGCCCTGCCCTTTGCTCGAGGTCACGGAGACCGGCGCGCGCGAGGCCACCATCTGCGCCACCGACTGCGACATCGCCACCGACTTCCCGCGCTATCGCATCTACGAGCACGGCCGGCTGGTGGCCGAGGTGGAGAACGTCGAGGACTACTGGCGCGACGACCTCGTGTCGTTCGTCATCGGCTGCTCGTTCTCGTTCGAGAGCGAGCTCATCGAGGCCGGCATCGAGATCCGCCACAACACCATGGGCTGCAACGTGCCCATGTACCTCACCGGCGTGCCGTGCACACCCGCCGGCAGCATGTCCGGCAACATGGTCATGTCGATGCGCCCCATCCCCGCGGACCAGGTGGTGAAGGCGGTGCAGATCTCCGGCGCCATCCCCAAGGTGCACGGCGCACCCCTCCACATCGGCGACCCTGCGGCTATCGGCGTGCGCGACCTGGCCCACCCCGAGTTCGGCGACCCTGTGGACATCCGCGTCGGCGAGGTGCCCGTGTTCTGGGCGTGCGGCGTCACGCCCCAGTCCATCGTCATGAACAGCAAGCCCCCCTTCGCCATCACGCACGCCCCGGGATGCATGCTCATCACCGACACGAAGAACATCGACCTGAAGGAATAAAGCCCCGAAACAACTGCTCTGCGAGGGAAAATCGTCGGGGCTGCATCAGCCCCGACACCAAGCAGCAAAAATACTCCGCCCTTCTTTTTGGAAGGCGAGGAATTTTTGCTCTTGCAATTAAACCTTCGATGTATTAGGTTATGCGCTACAAAGAACCAGTGCAGGCGCCGCTTCCGAACGGACGGCCCATTGATGGCAG
This sequence comes from Gordonibacter sp. RACS_AR49, assembly GCF_030418435.1. Classification (NCBI taxonomy): domain Bacteria; kingdom Bacillati; phylum Actinomycetota; class Coriobacteriia; order Eggerthellales; family Eggerthellaceae; genus Gordonibacter; species Gordonibacter sp. RACS_AR49. Next base: position 561,379 of record NZ_JAIUDM010000001.1, read on the forward strand.
CGCGTTCACCCCGCTGCCCGTACCACGTCTGCAAGATCCAGCAAGATCTTCTCATCCCTGGGAATTGAAGAGGAGGCTTGCCATGCCCTATGAAGAAATCGCATCCTACGAGTCCGTTTTCAACGACATCAAGCACGTGTTGGAACAGGGACGTCGGCGCGCTGTTGCGCACGTGAACCATGAGATGCTGGTTACGTACTGGAATGTCGGACGCATCATCGTGGAGCACGAGCAGGCAAACCCCGATCGTGCGGAGTACGGCGCCGCAACGCTCAAGAGACTATCTCGAGAATTGACCGAGACGTACGGCAAGGGCTTCTCACGCTCGAATTTGCAGAACATGCGCCTGCTCTATCTGGATTATCCAATTTGCCAGACACTGTCTGGCAAATTGAGCTGGTCGCATTATTGCGAGCTTTTGATCATATCGGATCCTGACAAGCGGCATTTCTACGAACGCGAATGCATCGAGGCCGGATGGTCGGTGCGCGAACTCAAACGACAGATATCGACATCGCTGTACGAACGACTGATCCCATCAGACGGCGCTTGGAGCACGCAGCGCGGGCTCGCCCCCTCCAACGACAAAACCCGCGCTCTGAAACCCGCCGACATCATCAAAGACCCATATGTATTCGAATTCTTGGGAATTCCCGACGATGCGCCCCTCCCGGAAAGCGAGCTTGAACGCGCACTCGTCACCCATCTGGAAAAATTTCTTCTCGAACTGGGCCAGGGCTTCATGTTCGTGGGCACGCAGCAGCGGATCACGCTCAACAACACTCACTACCATGTCGATATGGTCTTCTACAACAAGCTGCTCCGAGCATACGTGCTCATCGAGCTGAAAACCTCCAAGCTGATGCCGGAAGCGGTCGGGCAAATCAACATGTACTTGAACTACTATGCTTGCGAAATGAACGACGAGTTCGATAACCCTCCCATCGGCATCATCTTATGCACCGACAAAGATGCCGTCACCGCTGAATACGCGCTCGGCGGATTGCAGAACACCGTTTTCGCCTCGCGCTACGTATCTCACGTGCCCGCTAAAGAACAGCTGGTACAGCAAGTGGAAAGCGTGCTTCGCGACATGCCGGCCATTGCTTTACAATAGGGGCAACGACGCGAAAGAAGGCAGCTTATGTACCGTATCGACCTCAACAGCGACCTGGGCGAGAGCTTCGGGCGCTATACGCTCGGGCTCGACGACCAGATCATCCCCCTCGTCTCCAGCGCGAACGTGGCGTGCGGGCAGCATGCAGGCGACCCGATGGTCATGCGCGACACCGTGCGCATGGCAGCGGACGCCGGCATCGCCATCGGCGCTCACCCCGGCTACCCTGACCTGCAGGGCTTCGGCCGCCGCGACATGCACCTGTCGCCCGACGAGGCCTATTCGTACATGCTGTACCAGATAGGCGCGCTGCAGGCGTTCTGCGCCGCCGCCGGCGTCCCACTGCGGCACGTAAAGCCGCACGGCCAGCTGTACAACCACGCCGCCATCGACCCGGAGCTTGCCGCCGCGCTCGCCCAGGCGGTGCGCGACGTGGACGACCGACTGGTGCTCGTGGGCCTGGCGAACAGCGCGCTCGTGGACGAGGGACGCAAGATCGGCCTGGTCACCGCCGAGGAGTTCTTCACCGACCGCAACTATACGGATGAGGGCAAGCTGGTGAGCCGCAACGACCCCGCCGCGCTCATCCGCAACGAGGAGGAAGCCATCGAGCGGGTGAAGAACGCCATCCGCGACGGAGCCATCCTCTCCGTGAACGGCAAGCTCATCGACCTGCACGCCGACACGATCTGCGTGCACGGCGATTCCCCCACCGCGCTGGCCTTCGTGCGCCGAACCCGCGAGGCCCTGGAAGAGGACGGCATCGCCATCAAGCCCGTGGGGGCGCGCTAGGCAGCAGCCGCGCCGCTCGCTCGCGACGCACCGGGCTCGCCGCACCGCCTGCCCACGGCCCCGCCGCACCCTCCAACGCAAGATGCCCGCCGGAACGGCGGGCATCTTGCGTTTCGAGAGGAAGCATCCCCGCATAGCAGGAAAGCCGCGCCGGCTCACCTTAGCTTCCCGGCGCGCCAGTCTCCTCTATCCTCCGATGAGCGCCTGGAGCGATGCCAAGAAGCTGGACATATTGCGGTAGCACATGAACAGCGTGATCACGATGATCACCACGCCCGCGCAGTTCGCGAAGATGTGGTTGCGCCACTTGCCCAGGTCCTTGCCGTTCGCGCAGTAGATCACGAAGAACGCCATGATGGGCAGCAGGATGGCGTTGGCCGCCTGCGCCACCAGGATGAGCTCGGTCGGGCTCTTGCCCAGCGCGACTGCCATGATGCAGCCGGCCAGGAGCACGATGATCCAGATGAGCTTGAAGCGCAGGTCCTTCGTCGTCTTCTTCCAGCCCAGCACGCCGTTCACGGCGTACGCAGCGGAGAACGAAGCCGTGATGGCGCTCGAGAAACCGGCGCACAGCAGGCCCAGGCCGATCATCCACGTGGCCCATGAGCCCAGCAGCGGCTGCAGCGCCAGCGCCATGTCCTTGCCGTTGGTCACCACGGTGTCGGTGCCGTAGATGTTGGCGGCAGCGCAGATGAGGATGGCCATGGAGATGATACCGCCCAAGCCGATGCTCAAGATGGTGTCGAAGCGCGCGTCGGACACCTGCTCGGGGTCCTTGAAGCGCTCTGAGGCTCCGGAAGCGTGCAGGAACAGGTTGTACGGCACGATGGTGGTGCCGATGAGGCCCACGGCCGTGAGGATGCCCTTCGAACCTTCTTCGGGCAACGTCGGCACGAACAGGCCCGTGGCAATGGCACCCCAGTCGGGCGACGACGCGATGGCCGTGACGAAGAACACCACGCCCATGAACACGACGATGGCCGTGAGGATGACCTCGACCACCTTGTACGAGCCGATCCACATGGCGATGAACGCCAGCAAGCCCAACGCGATGACAATGGGGATCATCGGCACGTCCGGCAGCACCGCCTGGATGCCCAGGATGCCGCCCGTGATGTTGCCCGTCTCGTAGGCGATGTTGCCCACGAAGATGGCGATGATAACAATCACGATCGCAATCCACATCAGCGCCTTGTTGGGAATACGATCGCGGATGTTTTCACCCAATCCCTTGCCCGAAACGATGCCCACGCGCGACGCCATCTCCTGGAAGATGATGGTGGCCACGGTCGCGAACAGCAGCGCCCACAGCATGGTGTAGCCGTAGCTTGCGCCGGAAACCGTGCACGTGGTGACGGTGCCGGGCCCGATGAAGCCGGCCGCCACGAGCGCGCCGGGTCCGACGTTCTTGAACTTTTGAGCCAATGAGCTGCTCATGCCCTCTCCTTTCCCTTCTCGACCATAAGAGGCAGAAATGCCTGCTCCCATGATCCCCCTTGCACGTTTCGCCTTGGTTGCGAAACGCGTCAGCGAAACCTGCGACGCGGTTCGCCCCGCAGATTCGTCTACTTTAGCAGAACGAAGGACACGCGTATATGGAAGAACGGCACGGTGTCGCCGGTTGGCAGCGACACCGTGCCGAACGCAACGTGCGGGGGAAGGCTTCTTTCCGTGAGAGGCTTTCTCCTGCTTCCGCTGCCGCCTACGGCTCGGGACGGAACAAGGCCAGCAGACGGTCGATGAAGGTGGCCTTCGTGGAACCGTCTTCGGAAGCGGCCGGACCACCTTCGCCGTCAGGCTCGTCATCCACAGCCTCCACCCCCTCCACCACGTAGACGAACTGCACGTCGTCCACAGCTTCGTTCGCGGGATCGACGAAGGAGTGCGCGACGAAATCGGCGCCCAGCTTCTCGTCGATGGCCTTTTGCAGCTCGTCGAGCACCTCCTGGCCCATGCCTTTCGTCGCCACCGCCAGCTCCGCGGCGCCGTTGGCCAGCGTCCCGGCCCCGCCGGCGACCGTGCCGGCGCCCGACGCTACCTGGGCGGAACCTGACGCGGCCTCGTGCGCGCCCAAGGCGAGATCGCTCGAGCCCGCCGCCAGCGACGCGGCACCCGCCGCCGCGCTCTGCGCGCCGCGGGCGGCACCCGCGGCACCGGAGGATACCTCGGCCGCCCCTTCGGCCGCCTCGCCCGCTCCGGCCGCCAGGCTGCCGATGCCCGCAACCGCCTGGTCGACGCCGTTGCCAAGCTCGGTCGACTGGGTCGCAATGCTTTCGACGGCCCCAGTGTACGCGCGAAGGCTCTCGTCGAACTCGCCCGCTCCCGCACCCATCGCAGCCGTCCCGGACGCCACCGACGAGATGCCGCCCGCCACCTGGGCGTAGCTCGACTCCACACCCGACAGCGCGCCATACGCTCCAGACGCCTGGCTCACCGCCGCCAACGCCAAGGCGGCGCTGTTCATAGCCGCAACGGTGTCGGCCGACGGATTGTCCTTGGCAGCCTGCGCTGCCGCCGCAAAGGCGGCAGTCGCCTCATCGTACGACGCAGCCGCGGAGGCTGCGCTCGCTTTCGAGGCAGCCAACCCGGCCGCGAACTGACCGCTCCCCGCTGCAAGCGCCTGCGCACCGTCGTTGAGCGAGCCTGCGCTGCCGCGTAGCTGGTCCCAGCCGCCCAAGAGCGCACTGCTCGACGCGCTCGTCTGCGCGAGACCCTCCATCAGCGCACCCGCACCCTCCTGCAGCTTCCCGGCGCTCACCGCGAGCTTCTGCGCGCCGTCGTTCACGGACGCCGCGCCCGCAGCGGCGCGGTTCGCCCCATCGTTGAGAGAGTTCGTGCCCGCTGCCAGGTCAGCGGCACCCGCCGCCAGCGAGCCCGCCCCATTCGCGAGCGAATCGGCCCCCACGGCCACCTCGCCCATGCCGCTCGAGAGCGACTGCGCGCCCGCGTTCAGCGAGCCCAGGCCGTCTGCTAGCGCGCCGGCCCCCTCCGAGAGCTGCGACGTGGCCTCCTCCAGCTGATCGGTCTTGCCGGTGAGCTCGGAGGTGTCCTGCAATGCCAGATCGATGGCCATCGACAGCGGCAGCGCGCTGATCTGCCAGCCCGCGTACTCGAACCCGCGCGCCTGTCCCGTGATCTCGAACATGGCGCTCTCACCCGGCAGTACCAGGCACGTGACCAGGGCGTTGCTGCCGGCGTGCGCCACGGTCGCATCGCCCGCGTCCTCGATGCCGAACGACTCCTCGGAGAACGTGCCCTGCGCCTGCAAAAGGCAGCTCTGGGCGAAATCGGAAACGCCGTTGGCGGACGCGTCGGTGCGCGCCTTCACGTCCAGCACCACGCGCACCTTCCCCGTCGCCCCGGCCAACTCGTCCGGGCCGACCTCCCTGCCGTCCAGGTAGTACGACAGCGCGATGTCCCACGGCAGCACGGTCGCAGCGTCCAGATCGCCCTGGTAGTAGAACGGCTCGCCGGAAAGCGTCTTCACCTGCACCGCGCCGTCGCGCTGCACCAGCTCGTCTTCGGTTGTGAGGTTCTTCACGCGCGTGTAGCGGCCCGGATCGTCCACCGTGACCGCCGTGGCCGTGTCGAACACGTTCACCACGTACACGCCCTGCGTCGCGCCGTCCGCGCCCGCCTTCACGTACACGACCTCGTCCTTCTCCGCAGATAAAGCGCCGGCCGAGCCGTCCGCCGCCCAGGCGGCGCCCGGCATCGCCAGCGTGCCCGCCAAACCCATCGCCACCGCCGCGCGCACGACGCGCGCCCCGTCTTGCTTATGCATGAGCAACTCCTTCTTCCTCGATCGTATCGGGCTCGCCCTCGCGAAAGCGCAGCCCCATCGACGTGTGCCGAATGACCCAGTCGAACGTTTTGAACAGCCACGGCAGGAACACGAACATCATGAGCATGGACACGAACGCCCCGCGCGCAATGAGCGCGCCCAGCTCCGAGATCACGCCGTTCGACGCGATCTGCCACACCGCCAGCCCGGCGCAGATAAGGATCGAAGCCGATGTGAGGATGGTGATGGCCGAGTGCTTCACCGCCGAGCGCGCCGCCTCGCGCGGCGGGTATTGGCCGCGCCGTTCGAAGTACTCGCGCGTGTAGATGATGGCGTAGTCCACCGCCGCGCCCAGCTGCACGGCATCGATCACCAGGTAGCCGATATAGTTCAGGCTCTCGCCCAGGAAATACGGCACGGCCAGGTTGATCCAGATGGCCACCTCGATGGCCATGAGCACCACGAACGGGATGGACAGGCTGCGGAACATCAGCGCCAGCACCAGCCCGATGGACAGCATGGAGAACAGCTTCACGCGCCCCGAGTCCTCCTGCACCGTGTCGCGCAGGTCGTACACCGACACCTCGGCGCCCGCCAGCCGGCCCTCGTCGCCATAGTGATCGGACACCGTCGCGCGCACCTGCTTCACCAGGGAGAACGCCGTCTCGCCCTCGCCCTCCACATCGAGCGTCACCACGAGGCGCGACCAGCCGCCCGCGATCACCTGCTGCACCGTGGATTCGGGCGCCACCTCCACCGGCAGCGCCTGCCCGGCCTTCGTCACGTACGACGTCACGCCCGTCACGTGATCGAGCGACTCCAAGTCGTCCGCGAGCGCCTTCTCGCGCGCCGGGTCTCCCTCCGGCACCATGACCACCCATGTGGACGACGCCCCGAACGCATCACTGATATGCTCCTTCTCCAGCGCCGTCTGGCTGCCCGGAGGCGCGAAATCCGACGCGCCGTACTTGAAGTCCGTGCGGCTCTCGGCCAGAAACGCCGGCACCGCCACCAAGATCACCAATACGGCCAGCGGCACCATGGCGCGCTGGCAGACGCGCGCGAATCCGTCGAACGACGGCATGAGGTAACGATGCTCGAAACGGTCGAGCGCGCGCAGCCACAAAAGTATCAGGCAGGGCATGAGGAACATGACCGTGAGGAAGCTGAACACGATGCCCTTCGCCAGCACGATGCCCATGTTCACGCCGATGCCGAAGCGCATGACCGTGAGCGACAGGAAACCGAAGAACGTCACGGCCGCGCTGGACAGCACCACCGAGAAGCCGCGCTTCATGGCGTGCGCCATGGCCTCGTAGGGGTCGGGGAACTCGCGCTGGCAACGCCGGAACGTGTGCAGTAGCACGATGGCGTAGTCCATGGACACGGCCAGCTGCAGGATGGCCCCGCAGATCTGGCTGATGAACGATATCTCGCCCATCACCAGGTTCGTACCCATGTTCATGACGATAGCCACGCCGATGACCATGAGGAAGATGACCGGCTCGAACCACGAATGCGAGGTGAGGCCCAGGATCACGATGACGATGAGCACGGCCACGAGCATGATGAAGACGATCTCGGTGGCCGTGGAGCTCTGCGCGCTCGCCGTGTTCACGGCGTCGCCCGCGAGCGACACCTGCGATGCGCCCGTGCCCTCCGCCGTCGCGCGCGCCTCGTCAAGCGCCGCCACGGCCTTGCCGGGGTCCACCACCAGCTGGAACACGTAGCCGTCGTCCGTCGTCCACGTGGACACCGTGCCCTCGTCCTGCACGGCAAGCGGCTTCTTCGTGTCCGCGACCGTTCCCAGCCACATGACCTCATCGATCCCGTCGATGCCCGCCAGGTCGCCCGCCAGCTGCCCGGCCTTCGCCTGGTCGACGCCCTCGGCGAACAGGCGCGCGTTGGGGATGCCGCCGTCGAAGGCCGCCTCCATCTCGTCGAGCGCCTGCACGGACGGCGCGTCGGCCGGCAGGTAGTCGGTCATACTGTAGTTCACCTTCACCGACGGGATGCACAGCAAGCACGCCACCGCCGCCAGCGCGAACACGATCGCCACCATCTTGCGATGCCTTAGGAACGCCTCGCAGAACCTGATCACCTCGCTCCGCCCTCCTCTCAAACCGATCGAGTGCTTCACCTGAAACACTCGATTGCCACTTGTATGGTTATACGTCACATGTTGAATATTTATGGAGTATGCGCTATGCTCCCCTCGAGGGCAATGCGCAATCAGGACCCTCGACGTCGACTAACCGACGAAACGCAACCCCGCTGTCGAAGAAGGTATGCCGTGCAGGAAGACATCCTGACGCCCGGCTGGCGTCGCAACGTGAAAATGGACCGCCGCTCGCGCCGCACGCGCAACGTGCTCACGGCCGCGCTCATGGCGCTGCTGAAGGAGAAGCCGCTCAAAAGCGTCACCGTCACCGAGCTCACGGAGCGGGCGGACGTGAACCGCGCAACGTTCTACGTGCACTTCAAAGATGTGTTCGACATGTTCGACCAGGTGAAGCTTGAGTTCTGCGACATATGCCGCGACTTGGTGGACGCCCACGCCCACGAGCTGGCGCGCAACGAGAACCGCCCGTTCCTCGAGGACATCTTCCGCTACTTCGCCGCGAACGAGGACGCCTTCGCCACCATCTTCGGCGAGAACGCCGACGGCGCGTTCTTCAGCGAGGTCGTCGACGTGGTGCGCGACCGCTGCCTGGCGGCCGTATCCCCGCTCGACAAGGTCGAGCGGGGCGCGCGCACGAACCTCGCCCTGGGCGAGGCGCTGTGCAACTACCAGTTCGACTTCTTGGTCAGCGGTATCGTGAGCATGCTAAGGAGGTGGCTGGCGGAGGGCCGCCGCGAACCCGTGGAGCTCATGGTGGACGTGGCCGACAGCTACATGAGCGTGCTCGACGTCTCCGTCCTGGAGCACGCCCTCAAACTGGCAGAGTGAGGCAGGCGTCCCCTTGTCTCGCCGCCCCCCCTACGACGTCTTCCAGAAGTCCTGCACGAGGGCCTGGCGGTTCGGCTGGCCCGTTTTCTGCAGGATGTTGTGCACGTGCACCTTCACGGTGCTCAGCGCCAGGTGCATGGCGGAAGCGATGTTCTGGTTGTCCTTGCCCACCAGCACGTAGCGCAGCACCTCGCACTCGCGCTCGGACAGGCGGTAGCGCTTGCCGTACAGAAGCAGGTTGTCGTCGATGAGCTCCTCCTGCCGGCCGCCCTCATGCATGGGAGGCCGCTCGAAGCGCAGCGACAGCACGCGGAAGGCATCGCGGCAGGCGAAGAACGCACAGCACAGCATGAGCGCGTTCTCGGCGAAGTTGCGCTCGGGAGCGTAGGCGCGCGGCCCGAGCAGAACGGGGTCGGGCAGCAGGAACACGCAGGCGTCCTCCGCAACGATCAGCAGGCCCAACGCCCACAGCAGCACGTAGAGCCAACGATGGCGGCGCAGGCGGTTGCGCCCGGACTCGTCCTTCGTCACGAGGAAGCGGAACCCGGCGAACAGCAGCATCCAGAACAGGTACAGCTCGCGCGGAAAGTAGAACAGAAAGCTGCGCAAATCGCCCTCGGGCAGCAGCGCCAGCACGGCCACGCTCGCCGCCACGAACACCACGGCCGGCGCCACCTTGAGCACACGGCGCTCCTCGCCCAGGTAATCGCACACCAGAAGCCAGAACGACGTGAGGAACCCGCCGCCCGTCACCACGAGCACCAGCGACATGACCACCGCATACGCCGCGCCCAGCCCTGCATCGGCCCCGGTGAAGAAGTCGTCCTGGAACACCCACGCCACGTCGAAGAAGTAGAACAGGAAGCCGGCGAAGGCGTATCGCATGGCGCGCTTTCGCGATACCAGGTATGCGGAAAGGCATGCAGCCGACGCCATGATGGAACCCAACAGCACGAAGAGCGTGTAGTGGAAGAGCACGAATCCCACGAAGGAGCACCTCTTTCCTCGCTTGCGCACAGCTGCCTGCAACATGACCTATGATACACGAATCGGCATCGTTTCGGAAAAGTCTGCGGCATCCGAACCGGACGAGCGCGAGCGCGGTGTATGGTTGCAGGATGCGCGCTGCTCCCACCTGCGGTTTATTTGAGGTTTAGCGACTTTCCCGGCCGAGTACACCCCGCTCGATGCGCCGGTAAACCCGCTTTACATCTTTCCTTCACGCAGCGGAGGGCGCATGGTGAGACCAACGCGTCACGGCATCGCGCCGCGGACGCACTTGGCGAAGAAAGGCCGGCGCGCTTAAAGGAACGCGCAGGCCGACAAACCGAAGGAGGGTTGCACATGTCAGGAGTGAACGTCAAGAGCGAGATCAAGCCCTTGAAGAAAGTCCTGCTGCACCGCCCGGGCAAAGAGCTTCTGAACCTGACGCCGAACACGCTCGAAGAGCTGCTGTTCGACGACATCCCGTTCTTGAAGGTCGCCCAGGAGGAGCATGACGCGTTTGCGCAGGCTCTGCGCGACAACGGCGTCGAAGTGTTTTACCTGGAAGACCTCATGGCCGAGGTTCTCGAGGCCAACCCCGAGCTGCGCGAGCAGTTCCTCAAGCAGTGGATCGAAGAGGCCGGCATCCGCACGGATCGCTACCAGAAGATCATCTTCGACTACCTGCAGGAGAACTACCCCGACGCCAAGGACCTCGTGCTGAAGACGATGGAGGGCATCAACCTCACCGAGCTCCACACCGACAAGTCCAACTCGCTGGTAGACCTGGTGTCCGAGGCCTCCAAGATGGTCGTCAAGCCGATGCCGAACCTGTACTTCACCCGCGACCCGTTCGCGATGATCGGCAACGGCGTGTCCATCAACCGCATGTACTCCGAGACCCGCAACCGCGAGACCATCTACGGCGAGTACATCTTCAAGTACCACCCGATGCTCAAGGGCACCCCCGAGTACTACAGCCGCTACAACACGTTCCACATCGAGGGCGGCGACATCCTCAACATCAACGACAAGGTGCTGGCCATCGGCATCTCCCAGCGCACCGAGCCCGATGCCATCGACGCCATCGCGAAGAACATCTTCAACGATCCGACGAGCCCCATCGAGACCATCCTTGCCTTCAACATCCCGAACTCCCGCGCGTTCATGCACCTGGACACCGTGTTCACGCAGATCGACACGGACAAGTTCACCATCCACCCCGGCATCATGGGCCCGCTGACGGTGTTCGAGATCACCGCCGAAGGCGACGGCATCAAGGTCAAGGAAGTGAACGGCACCCTGGAGAGCATCCTGGAGACCTACGTCGGCCATCCCGTGGAACTCATCCCCTGCGGCGGCGGCGACCGCATCGCGGCCGAGCGCGAGCAGTGGAACGACGGCAGCAACACGCTGTGCATCGCCCCCGGCAAGATCGTGGTGTACGAGCGCAACGACGTCACGAACAAGGTGCTGCGCGACAAGGGCCTCGACCTCATCATCGTACCCTCCGCCGAGCTGTCCCGCGGCCGTGGCGGCCCGCGCTGCATGAGCATGCCCATCGAGCGCGAGGACTAACCACTCTCGCTTTCCCCCGGTGTGCCGCGTGGGCGGCGCACCGGCTCCTCCACCCCCCTCGGGCGCGCGCACGCAGCTTGGCTCCGAGCGCGCGCCCTCCTTCCCCCCTGTTGCCGCAATGCTGAACCCGGTCCCACTGGCGAACGAGAACCGGGTTCAGCATTGCGGCAATCTCCTCCTACGCCCCTTTCCCCTCGAGGCACCCCTCTCTTCGGTACCGGTCATCGCCATCCGGCACCGAAGAGAGGGGTGCCTCGGCGTAGAGGAGAGAAGCGGAAACGGACGCAAAGGCGCGCCCGAATTCTTACGCCAGCCGTGCATGCCCTGCGCCTACCGAACCGCACCCGGTACCTCCCCCCCCCGAGCTTCCGTGAAGCGATGTCGACGGCGCATCCCCTTCTCGCTTCCCGATGCTTCACGCGAATCATTCGTTCGCTGTTATCGATTATGCCTGATCGCACGTTTTGTAAAGCACATTTGACGCGGAAAAGCGCCGCGGGGGCAAGGCGTGTCAAGGCCCTTTGATGGTAAGCTTTAGCGCAACATGGCAACCTACGATCAGCGAAGGGAAACGCATGGAGATCGGCAGTCAGATCAGGCGTCATCGGACGGAACACGGGCTCTCGCAGGACGACCTCGCCACGAAGATCTACGTATCGCGGCAGACCATCTCGAGCTGGGAGAACGACAAGACCTACCCCGACGTAGAAAGCCTGCTGCTCCTGAGCGTCCTCTTCGACGTAACGGTCGACGAGCTGATCAAAGGAGATATGGAAGCCATGAAGGAAGCAATCGAGAACGACTACCGGAAGATGATCTACCTGGCGTGGGGAGGGACCGCAGTCGTGATCGTCGGATGCGCGCTCTTCATCGGAGGGTTCACCTACTGGGATTGGGGGCTCGTGCCGTCCGCCATCATCGGGCTGCTGGTGTGGGGTATCGGCTTGGGCATGCTCACGGTAGTCGAGCATCTGAAGAAGCAGCACGACGTGGTGACGTACCGCGAGCTCGTGGCGTTCTCGAAGGGCGAGCCCATCGACCGCGAGAATCCCACGAGCCATCGCGCACGGCGCCACCCCGTGCTCAAGGCCGTGATCGGCACCTTGGCAGCTGCCGCAGTCGGCGCCGTGCTGGGCTACCTCGGCTACCAGTTCTTCGGTTAGCGCTCGCCCCGCTCCCGCCATATTTCCAGTTCAACAAGCCTGTCAAATACTTTTGGCGCGCTTGAAGCGCTCGCGGGGCCCCGTGCAAAAGCCTTTTGGTGGTACGATGAGCCGCGTCATGGCAACCTTTGATTCGCGACCCGCCAGACGGTTTCGAACTGGGAGACCGACCGCACCTACCCCGATGTGGAAAGCCTGCTGCTCCTCAGCGTCCTCTTCGACACGACCGTGGACGAGTTGATCAAAGGAGACGTGGAAGCCATGAAGGACCTCGTTGTGGACGACGCGAAGAAGATGGGGCTGCTCGCGATCGCGGGAATCGCCTGCGCCTCTCTGGCGGCGGTGGCCGTGGTGGGCGGCATCTCGTATTGGGAGTGGGGGCTGGTTCCGAGCGTCATCATAGGGCTCATGCTGCTGGCCGCCTACTTCGTCACGGTGATCATGCACGGAGCTATCCAGAAGAAGCACGACCTGGTCACCTACCGCGAGATCGTCGCCTTCTCGAAGGGCGAGCCCGTCGACCGCGACAACCCCAAAAGCCGGCAAGCCCGCCAACACCGCGTGCTCAAGGTGGCCGTCACCGCGCTTTCCGCCGCCATCGTCGGCTTCGTAGTCGGCTACCTGATGTACAGAACGGGGATGGTGGGCTGACGCGCAAAAGCGCCCCGGCCTGTGCGGTCGGGGCGCTCGCGCTTCGCTGAAAGACGGTTACTTCTGCGTAGTCTTGGCCTTCGTCTGCACCTTGTCGCCGTTGTCCACTGCGGCGCGGCCGCCGTGGTTGAAGCCGGTGCGGATGACGCCCTGGGTGTTGCCGGTGACGAACTTGGCCTGCTTGAGCGTCTCGATCTCCTTCTTCATGTCCTCCACGAGGCGGATGCACAGCTGCATGGAGAAGTCGGCGCGCGCCACGACGCGCTGGACGGTGGTGTCCTGCATGTCGGCGGGCATCGGGTACGCCGGCACCAGCCAGCCGCTCATGCGCAGGCGGTCGGACAGGTCGTACAGCGACCACTCCACGTCGGCGTCGTCCTTCAGGCCCCAGCACACGATGGGGATGTGCGACGCGTCCTCGTAGATCTCGAAGATGCCCATTTCCTTGAGCTCGGCGGCCAGGTAGCGGGCCACGTCGAGCGTGCGCTCCTGGATCTCGCGGAAGCCCTCGAAGCCGTTGCGCATCAGGACGTAGTACTGGCCCACGATCTGCGACGCGCTGCGCGAGAAGTTGATGGCCATCGTGGCCTCCTCGCCGCCCAGGTAGCTCACCCAGAAGATCAGGTCCTCGGGCAGCGCTTCCTTGCTGCGCCACACCACCCAGCCGATGCCGGGGTACACGAGGCCGTACTTGTGGCCGGAGCAGTTGATGGACCAGACGTTCTTCAACTGGAAGTCCCACACCAGGTCGGGCTCCACGAACGGGGCGAACATGCCGCCCGACGCGCCGTCCACGTGGATGCGGATCGGCAGCTTCGGATGCTCCTGGTTGTACGCCTCCACCAGCTCGTCGAGCTTCTGCACGTCGTCGAACTTGCCAGTGTACGTGATGCCGAGGATGGCCGCGATGCCGATGGTGTGGTCGTCCACGTAGTCCATGACCGTGTCCATGTTCAGGGACAGATGGTCCTTCTCAAGCGGCACGAGGCGCATCTCGATGTCCCAGTAGCGGCAGAACTTCTCCCAGCACACCTGGTAGCCGGAGGAAATCACCAGGTTCGGGCGCTGCGAGGTGTATATGTCGATGCCCGCGTCCTTCGCCAGCTTCTTCCAGCGGAACAGCATGCCGAGGCCGCCGAGCATGCAGGCCTCGGACGAGCCGACGGTAGACGTGCCCATGGGCTCCTCGTCGGGGTTCGCGTGCCACAGATTGCCGATCATGGCGACGCAGCGGTTCTCGAGGTCGGCCGTCATCGGGTACTCGTCCTTGTCGATGGCGTTCTTCTCCATCGTCTCGGCCATGATCTTCGTGGCCATGGGCTCCATGTACGTCTGGCAGAACGTGGTGAGGTTCTGCGTGGCGTTGCCCTCGATGGACAGGTACTCCTTGATCATCTCGTAGGCGATGCGCGGCTCGACCGGCTGATCGTTCATCTCCGTGCGCGGCATGGCCACGTCGGACGCCTCGGAGCCGAAGATGGGCGTGGAGTACTTGGTGCCCTCGTCCATCGTGTCGAGGATCTTGCTGGTTGACGTTTGTTCCTTCATGAAAACCTCCTGGTAAGTAGGGTTGGAACCAGAATCAGAGGGCGAACGGGTGCCCCGCCTGCACCGCGCCCGGCGGCGCAGGCGGGGCGTGCCGGCGCGGATTGCCGCGCCGGCCGTCTACCCGTTGCCGAGGAGACCTAGCGCGAAGCCGGGTCGTTCGAGTCGGGACCGTTCGTATCGATGCCGGTCTCGCGTCGCGGGTCGGGCGAGTCGGGATCGGCACGGGGGACGCGCTCGCCCACCACGGCCTCGGTGACGCTCGCACGCAGCGACGGGTCGCCCTCGGCCTCACGCTTCAGCAAGTCGTCGCGCACCTCGCCGGCATCCTTGACGTCGCTCTTGCGCGCATGCGCCGCTACCCTGCACGAGGGCGGCGCATCGTGGGCGCCCACGCCCGAGTCGAGATCGATCTCGCGCACCGCCACCTCGTCGCGCATGACGGGCTGAGGCTCGGCCGGCACGTCGTCCGTGGTGACCGTGGGGCCGGAATCGACCGCCATGGGGCCGGAGGGACGACTGGTCACGCTGACCACCGCGGCGGAGATGCCGCGCGCGACCGTGGCGCCGAAATCGGAACCGGGCCCGCCGCCGGCCGACATGCCGGCCGCTCCCGCCCCGCTCGGCTTGCCGCCGCGCAGGTTCTCCGACGCCCGGGTGCGCTTGTTGATGGGCCCGCTGTTGCCGAGCGTGCTCGACTTCGTCATCGGGGCCGCGCCCTTCTTAGGATCGGCCGTCGCCGGATCGGACGGATGGGCCGTCTTGCGCGCGTTCGGGCCCAGGGGCACCGCGCGCGCCGCCGTGCCCATCGGTGCGCCCTTGCCGACATGCGCGCCGGCAGCATGCGTCCCAGCTGCCGCACCAACGCCCGTGCCTGCTGTCGCACCGACCGCCGCACGGTCGGTCGGGCCCTGCGGCGCCCACCTATGCCGCAGCGCGTAGATGACGAACGGGATGGCCACCGATATCACGAACGCGATGCCGAGCGTGGCCTGGTACACCATGTTCGACTGCGCGTCGAGGTTCGACGACGGGAAAAACGAGATGATGAGCGTCGCCACGGTCATGAACAGGCCGGCGCCCGCCACAATGGCCTTGAACGGCGTGCCGCCCGGCAGCTGGAACGAACGCGGCAGGTCCTTTTTCTTGAAGATCAGGTAGAAGTACCCGAGAAAGAACAGCACGTAACCCACCAGGTAGATGACCACCGTCAGGCCAATGGCCGTGAGGTAGCCCACCGACGAGCTGGACCCGCCGGACAGCGCGATGGAGCCGCAGAGCACCGCATCCCACACCGTGACGATACAGGCCTGGATGACCACGGTCTTCACGGACACGCCGTGCTTGTTGACCTTCTTGAAGGAGGGGGGCAGGATGCCGTCGTGCGCCGTGTCGAGCAGCGCGCGCGACGGGCCCACAATCCAGGCCGAGATCTCGGCCAGCACGCCCAACGCCAAAAGCAGTGCCACCGCGAACACGATCCAGCTGAGGCCGGGGCCGATGTGCTGCACGAAGATGGCGCGGAACGCCTCGATCACGCCGAACGACAGGTTGCCGTCCAGTACCGACGCCGGCAGCGTCGTGGCCACGGCCAAGCCGCCCAGCGCATCGAGCGCGATGGTGAGCACTGCCAGGATGATCATGGCCAGGGGATAGTTGCGGTTCGGGTTCTTCAGCTCGTTCACGTGCGAGGCGGACGCCTCCACGCCCATATACGCCAGGATAAACGATGCGAAGATCACGAGCGTGTCCACCTTGCCGAAGTCGGGCACGAACGTGGCCGGCGTCATGTTGATCTGCGACACGCCGCCCGTGGCGAAGTAGTACACCAGGCCCACCAGAAGCACGATGACCGGCAGGATGATGCCACCCACGAAGCCCACCTTCGAGATGCGCGCCGTGTACTTCGTGCCGCCCAGCTGCGTGAGCGTGAGGATCCACACGATAGCGGCCACGCCGAAGAACATGACCAGCGGGTTGTTGTACAGCGCGTCCCACTTCACCACGTAGGCGAACGCCGCCAATATGAAGAACGCCATGGTCACGAAGCCCACGGTTATCTGGAACCACTGGAAGAACAGCGCGGCGAAACCCCAGCGCCTCCCCAGCGTGTTGCCAACCCACGAGAAGATGCCGCCGGACTCCCATCCCTTCACCGTGGCCATTTCCGCCGCGCACATGGCAACGGGCAAAAACCACAGGATACCGCCGATGATCAAGAAGAACACCAGCTGGAACCCAGAAGAGGCGAACGAAGGGTACTCGTACACCGTCATCACCATGGACGCGGTGATGGCGAAGAACCCGAAGAACGTCAGAGACCGTTTGAAAGACGGGCGGCTCACCTTGCCCACGGGGCCGGGATCGGCCGAAGGCGCGACCGCCTGCTGACGGGTTTCGCTCATGCTCCAACTCCTTTCCTAGACGGGCGACGCCGCCATCCCAAAAGGTAGATGGATGCCGTCGCATTTACTTGCGTCCGTCCGTTCTACCAGACGCAGGAAAGGGAGAGCGATGGAGGGAAGAAGGTTCACCCTCCCGTCGCTCAAGCGTGAGGTTCGGGATATGAAAGGAGGTGCAGGAGGCTCGTCTGCAGGCGCATGCAGGCGCGGTGCCGGGCAAGGACGCGACGACGGCGCCGGACGCAGGTGCGGACACAGCGGTGCCCCTGGATGCGGGATGCGCAGACGGACGACGGCGAAGTCGAGCTAGGGGCTTTCAGAGCCGGCGGGAAAGCCTCTAGCAGCCGGCGGCCTTCGTGTAGGCCTCGATGGCCTCGTCGAGCAGCTTGCCGGTGGTCTCGCGCACGTCCAGGCCCTCGGAGATAGAGGCAACGGCGGCACCGTCGACGATGGCCACCACGATGCGCGGCGTCATGGGAACGCCCGCCCGCTCGAGGATGCGCTCGATAGCAGCATCCAGCAGAACGCGGCCCTTGCGATAGGCCTCCGTGACCACGTTCGAGTCGGCCGCGCCTATGAGCTGCGCGTAATGGGCCTTCGGCACGATTGAGTCGTCCGGGAGGCACGCGCGCGTCAGAAGCTCGGTAATGCGCGCGCGGCATTCCTCAGGCTCCAGCTTCTCGCAAAGATCCGCCACTCGCTCGGCGCGCTGTGCCCATAGCTGGATATTGTACATGCCGGCCTCGTGCAGCAGCTCGGTGACGGAATCGAAGTAGTAGCCCACCGACGAGGACGCCGCCCCGGCCCACTTCGCCACCTTGCGGTACGTGACGGCCTTGGGGCCCTCCTCGCGCAGGAGCGCGGCGGCAGCGAGCACGAGCGACGTGCGCGTGATCTGAGCTTTCAAAGACTTCGGCGTTGACGATTCGCTCATAGGCCCCTCCAACCTGCTCCCTGCCGCTGTTGCAACCGCCCCATTATACGATGAAATGCGCGTCGGTGCCGAAACGGCCCGCTGCCGCAGCCCGGAAGGCCGCCGAAAGAAGGAGCCACCCCAACGGAGCGGCTCCCGGCAGGCCTCGCAGCGCTCGGTATACGCGCCCCGCTTACACCTCTGACAAATCCTTGCCCGTATGCTCGTGCGACAGGATCATCGCCACCAGCGCCAGCACGGCGATGAACACCATGTAGAAACCGGGTGCGATGGCGCTGCCCGACACATCGATCAACCAGAACGAGATGAACGACGCCGAGCCGCCGAAGATGGCGTTGGCCAGGTTGAAGCTCAACGCGAACCCGGAGTAGCGCACATCGGTGGGGAACGTCTCGGTCAGGTAGCTGGACAGCGTGCCGTCGTTGATGGTGAGTATGAGGCACATGACCAGCTCCACCAGCAGGATAACCCAGAAGTTCTTCGTCCCCAGCAAAATGAACGCCGGGATGGTGAGCACGATGAACCCGACGCAGGCGATGATGAGCATCTTCTTGCGCCCGAAGCGGTCGGAGATGCGCCCGGAGATGAAGATGAACCCGATGTAGGCCACCAGCACGATAGTGGTGATGATGGATGCCGCGCTCGGGTCGTAGTTCAGCGTGGTCTCAAGGTAGTTCGGCAGGTACGTGAGCACCGCATAGAAGCCCACGGCGTTCAGCACGCAGGCACCGAACGAGATGATGAGCACGCGCAGGTGCTTCTTGAACAGCGTGCGGATAGGATGCTTCACGCTGGAACCCTGCTGCTTCAGATGCTCCTGCATCTCCTCGTACACCGGAGAATCCTCAAGATGCGTTCGGATATAGTGCGTGATGTAGCCCAGCGGCAGCGCAAGCAAGAACGGGATGCGCCAGCCCCAGTCCACGACGAAGTCCGACGTGGCGCCCCAGGTGTTGAACATGAACGTGGCGAACAGCGAGCCCACGAGCAGGCCCGTGGCCGTGGATGCCGGCACCATGGAGCAGTAGAAGCCGCGGTGGTTCTTCGGCGCGTACTCCGCGATGAACGTGGCCGCGCCCGCGTACTCGCCGGCGGCCGAGAAGCTCTGCACGATGCGCAGCAACAACAGCAGCAGCGGCGCACCCACGCCGAGGATGGCGTAGCCGGGCAGGCACCCGATGAGGAACGTCGCCCCGCTCATCATGAGGATGGAGATGGACAGGGCCCACTTGCGGCCCTTCTTGTCGCCCATGTTCCCCCAGAAGATAGCGCCGATGGGGCGCACGAGGAACGAGAGCGCGAACACGGCGAACGTGCTCATTACCGCCACGAAGCGATCTTCGCCCGGGAAGAAGACGAGCGCGATGACCGTGGCCAGATAGGAATAACTCGCGTAGTCGAACCATTCGATGAAATTGCCAAGGAACGACGAGAACGTGACCTTTTTCAGGGTTTTATGCTGCTCTTCTTCCGAAAACGACCGGGAAGGAGCGGCGTTGGCAGTAGAGCTTTCAACATTCATGATAGTCCCCTAAGAAATGCGCGGCTTTGTGGAGCCGGGGACAAAACCGCTTGGCAAGCCTTCGCTTCATGTGGAGCCCTCCTGACAAAAATGGGGAGATACGCTTCCAGCAACCGTTATGATAACGCCAAAACTCGGCTTACCACCAAGATGTAACGTTCGCCCGGCAGGCAACGCTCCGCGACCGGGATCTGGAAGAAGGCGCGGAGCGCGCGGAAACCAGTCTGTATGCACACGGCGCGACCGGGGGGATCGCAGCGAGAACCCCGACGCTGCGAAGCCTGAGGCGTGGCGGCCGGTCGAAACGGGCCGCCACGCGCTCAGAGCCCAAGCTGTCGCGCCCGGCCTGCTATCAGTAGTCCTCCAGCAGGTCCACCTGCGCCTTGCTCGCGCGCATGATGAAGTTGCTCTTGGCCTGCTGGCCGCCCTCCGCCAGCTTGCGGAGGATGACCCGCTTCAGGCGCGGATAGTCGTTCATGCCGTACCAGGCGAAGGCCGTGCCTCCGATGTACGCCTCGACGATGCTGTGCACCGGCGCGCTCGCATCGCGCTTGGCGTCGAGCTCCAGGTACTCGCGAATCTCGTTGGCGCACAGGTCGCGTATGACCTCGGCGCTGATGCCCAGGTCGCGTGCCAGCTGGTGCAGCTGGTACTCAACCTCTGCGTTGTCCGCATGCGGGAAATACGTCACGTCGTACGTGACCGCGCCCACGTTCGATGCCTTCGCGAACCGCAGCAACTCCTGGAGGCTCATCATCTGCACGTGGTCCTCGGTGCGCTCCACGATGTCGAGCTTCGCCGGGAAGCCCTGCAGGCCCTGCTCCACGAACACCGCCTGCAGCTCGTCCTCGCTCTTCGCGGGCTCGAACTCCATCTTGGTGGCGATGTGGGTCAGGCTCTCAGTGATCTTCAGGGGCTCGGCATCCGCCAGCGCCACGCTCGGAGCCGGGGCGGCCGCCAGTTCGGCGCTCACGCCGGTCTGCTGGGGCTCCTGGTCCAGACGCGCCGTCAGGTTCTCGCTGATCTCGTCACGCTGCTTCTGCTTGCGGCCGGCAACCATGCCCTTGATGGACGGGATCGCGCCGCCGCCGATGATCAGGATGGCGCCCAAGGCCGTGTTGATGGTGAACGGCTCACCGAACACCACGAGGCCGCAGAACAGCGCCACGGGGACTTCCCAGTACGCGATGGTGCCGTAGTCGGCAGCCGGCAGGTTGCGGCCGGCAACCAGCAGGAAGCCCAGGGCGATGGGGCCGCAGATGATCCACAGCAGCACCGCGCCGATCCAGTTGAACGTGGTGAAGTGCACGTTGAGCGCCCAGTTCTCCATGCCCGGGTTGGCGCCGAGCGAGTTCAGGACGATGGTGATGGCGCCCGCGCCGATGACGGCGAAGATGAAGTTCCACACGCCGCGGGCCGTGGTGTCGGCGTCTTTGCGGTAGCCGTTGAAGAACATCGAAGCGCCGTAGAAGAAGCCGGAGGCGATGCCGAACGCGTCGCCGATACCCTTCATGGGGAATTCAGGCGTCGAGGGCACCAGGTTGAAGTCGAAGCCGAACGCCTGGCCGCCCACGCCGAAGCCCAACAGGCCCTCGCCGAACAGCATGCCGACGAACACGGCGCCCAAGCACACCCACTGCAGGATGGACATGGGCTCCTTGCGGAATATGCGGGCCAGCAGCACGCAGATAACGGGGCCTATGTAGATGAACAGCACTGCGTTCGACACGGTGGTCAGCAGCGTGGACGTGACGTAGCACGCCAGCGACATGCCGATCATGAGGCCGCCCAGCGCGATGGCCGGGGTGAGCTTGAGCTTCTTGAACACGTGCACCTTGTGCGTGGCCACGAGCAAGATGAGGAAGAACAGCACGCCCATGCCCATCCGGCCCACGGCCATGAGGGCGCCGATGCTGTCGCCCGCATTGAAGCCCGCTGCGCCGTTGAACATGTCGGTACGCGTTGCCCAGCGGCTGAACAGGGGCACGAGGCCCATGCCCGTGGCCGAGATCAACATGGCGATGGTGCCGAAGCCCAGCTTCATCTCGTAGCCGCCGGACCCGTCCTTTCCATTGCCGAGACCCGGCTTCTTGTCATTGTTGTCTGCCATTGGTCCTCCTTAAACCAGTAGCAAAAAGAAACGATCCCCTCTACGCCATCTCCGTGCAGCCCGGGCCATGCGAGGCGGAACAAAGGCAATAAGGCACCTATTCGGCCTCGCATGGCCGAACTGCGTGCATAGATGGCTTATAGGATGGAATCAAAAAGGGGACCTGGCTTCTAAGCTCAACCAGATCCCCTTTCTTTTTTAACGGAGTAGACTCGTGCTATCGGTCAGTACGAAGTCATGCTGCGCGACTAGTCGTTCCACATCTCCGGGCGCACCAGGGTGGGATCCTTGACGCGGTTCGGGAAGTAGTCGAGGCAGTCGCCCTCGCGGTAGACGTCAGCCGTGGAGCAGTGCAGGCCGCCGCCGAACGGATAGGCGTCGCGCAGGTCGCAGGGGATGACGTTCATGCCGAGCTTGTCCATCTGCTCCTGCTGGTAGACCTCGGAGGCCTCCACGATGACCGTCTTCGGGTCGAGCACGAGGCAGTTCATGGACAGCCAGACGGAGCTGTAGCACAGCGCCGGCGGCTCGTCGTGGGCCGGCTGGGCGGCTTCGACGATCTGCCAATCGTTGGCCTCGAAGATGGCGCGCTGCTCTTCGGGGAGCTTGCGGTGCGGGTTGTTGATGATCAGGCCCGGACGCAGCGGCACGAAGGTGGCGTCGATGTGGATCGGGTACGGGTCGCCGGGGAAGTTCACGGCGTGGATGCGGTACTCGGGATAGTAGCGCTGGAACCAATCCATGGCCGTGCGGTTCGTGGTCAGGCCATGCTGGATGAAGATGTCCTTGCCCATGCGCATGAGGTCGGCGGCGTCCCACATCGGCTCGACTTCGGTGGTCACGAAGTCCTTGTTGGCCGTGCGGACGAGGCGCTCTTCCAGCGTGATCTTCTCGTCGTAGTAGTTGTGCTTGTAGGAGGCGTCCGTCAGACGGGGACGGGGGGCCTGGGTCCACAGGAAGTCGGGATCCTCGTCGAAGTACTGCTTCATGAGGGGCCAGTAGGCCAGGTACTCGAAGTAGCGGCAGCGGAAGGAGTTCGCGGAGGCCATGATCTCGTTGCCGACGGTGAGCAGGATGTCACGCGGGGGCATGCAGGTCATCATGGAGTCGTTGCGGAAGTCCGGCGTGCCGATGGCCTGGTTCCACTGCAGCGGGGTGGGACGGTCGACGACGACGCCGCGGTCCTCGAGGATCTTCACGAGGTTCTCAAGGCACTCGTTGCCACGCTCGACGGTGGCGAGGGGGCGCAGGCCCCACATGCCGCGCATCTCGGAATCGACGGGGACCTTCTCAGACGTTGCGGGCTCCTCGGGGGGAATCATCGAGTTGTCGCAACGACCGACGATAACGCGCTTCAGCGGATCCCAGTCGTTCCAAGAATTGACTATCTTCGCCATGACAGTCTCCTTTCTTTGGCAGCGTTCTTCGCTACCGTTGGGTGGCACACTACATACTACTGCAGCTTGCTGGCCTTGCGCTGCAACCTCAGAGTGCTGGGAGACTGGTGGTTCATGACGCTCCCGGTTTTCCTACCGTCGCATGCTTACCAGATTTGCCGTTGAAGAAGTTATACCATCTTTTTTGTTCACCTGCAACACAAATTTTCGAATGATTTTTGACAAAAAATCAATGATCTTGTTCATATGCACAAAAATATTACGGTTTGGTGGCGCTTTGTGCGAAACAAGATCATGACCATATTGGATATTCTTCTTCTTTGTTTCCATACTTCTGCATAAAAAGGAATCAAACCGTAACCTCATGCAGAGGGAATATCCGCGACTGCCGTAGGAAAAACAGCCGGGGTTTGCACAAAACGCGCGGGCGCGCAGAGCCATCGTATTCAAGGGGGCGGGAAGAAAACATATCTCGCCGATCATCGACCCTCTGCAAGCGACCGTCCGCCCCTTCCCCTCGGCTGGCCGGGATCGCTCGTGCAGATGAGGCGAGCCCCGGCGCATGCGGTCAGCCTTGGAAGCCTCCTCATGTGCCGGGGCTCGCCCAACACGCACGCCTGGTGGCCGGCCGAAGCAGGGGCTACGAGATATGGCCCAGGAAGTCCTTCGTGCGATCGGACTGCGGGTGGTCGAACACCTCTTCGGGGGTGCCCTGCTCCACGATATAGCCGCCGTCCATGAAGATGACGCGGTCGGCCACATCGCGGGCGAAGCCCATCTCGTGCGTCACCACGATCATGGTCATGCCGCCGCGGGCGAGCTCCTTCATGACGCTCAGCACATCGCGCACGAGCTCGGGGTCGAGCGCGCTCGTGGCCTCGTCGAACAGCATGACGTGCGGGTCCATGGCCAGGGCACGGGCGATGGCCACGCGCTGCTGCTGGCCGCCGGACAGCTCGGAGGGCCGGTAGTCTATGCGCTCGCCCAACCCCACCTTCTCCAGCTGCTCCTCGGCGATGCGCGCGGCCTCCTCCTTGTTGCGGTGCAGCACCTTCTGCTGCGCCAGCATGACGTTTCGCTTGGCCGTGAGGTGCGGGAACAGGTTGAAGTTCTGGAACACCATGCCCACTTTGGCGCGCACCTTGTTGATGTCGGTCTTCTTCGCGGTGATCTCGGTGTCCTCGAAGAAGATGCGGCCGCCCGTGGGCTTCTCCAGCAGGTTCACGCAGCGCAGAAGCGTGGACTTGCCCGAGCCGGAAGGGCCCAGGATCACCACCACCTCGCCGCGGCGGACGTCCAGGTCGATGCCGCGCAGCACCTCGTTGTCGCCGAACGTCTTGCGCAGGTCCTCGATGCGGATGACGGTCTCGTCCGCAGCGCCCGTCTTGCCGGTATCCGTCCTGCCGACGGCTGCTTCGTTTGCTTGCTCGCTCATGATCCGCACCTCCTTAATGGCTGATATGGTTGCCGTTGCGCTTCGCATCCTCGTAGATGCGCGTTGCCGCGTCGGTCTGCGAGGCGGGCCCGGCGAACGTCTCGGACAGGCGGATGCTGCGCGCCACGCCGGCGTCGGAATCGGGCACCACCGAGGCAGCCGAGGTGATGCTGCGGTCGGCGGGGCCCTTCTTATGCTTGCGGCGCCCGTTGGACATGCGCGCTTCCATGGTGTTGATGAGCTTGGTGAGCGGAATGGTGACGATGAGGTAGAATCCGGCGGCCACGATGTAGGGCGTCACGTTGCCCGTGGCGGCCGTGATGGTCTTCGCGTACATCATGAGCTCGGTCACGCCCACGGCGGCCAGCAGCGACGTGTCCTTGTACATGAGGATGAACTCGCTGGTCATGGTGGGAATGACGCGCCGCACCGTCTGCGGGATGATGACGAAGAACATGGTCTGCGCGCCGTTCATGCCCAGCGACCGCGCCGCCTCGAACTGCCCTTGGCTGATGGACTGGATGCCCGCGCGGAATATCTCGGCCAGGTACGCGCTGGAGTTCATGACCAGGACGATGGCACCCATGGTGAAGTTGTCCATCTGCACGCCCATGAGCGGCAGGCCGAAGAACGCGATGTAGAGCTGCAGGAACAGCGGCGTGCCGCGCACGATGTTGATGTACGTGGCGCCGATGGCGCGCGGAAGGCGGTGCTTAGCCATGCGCAAAAACGACAGCAGAAGGCCCAACGGGATGGCCAGCGGGAAGCTCACCACCACCACGCCGATCGACACGAGCCAGCCGGCTAGCAGCGCCGGCACGGACGTGACGATGATGGCCGGGTCGAAGAACAGGTGCAGGAACTTGTTGGAGTTCCACGCCTTCACCCAGTCCTGCTGGTTGAGCCAGCTGGACAGCTGCTCGGCGGGCGAGGTGCCCGTCACGTTGATGACCTGGTCCGTGGCCGGCATGTCGTGGCGCTGCCCGTCGGCCGTGGTGTAGCTGCCCGCCAGGCCGAACGACCCGCCACCGCCCGGCAGGAGCGTGCGGTTGCACTCCACCATGACGAGCGCGCCGGCCGGCGCAGGGTCGGCGAGCGTCACCGTGACGTCGTTGCCGTCCACAACGGCCTCGGATGCCGCATCCAGGCGGTCGAGGCCCACGAGCACGGTGGTCTTCACGTTCTCGGCCTCGACGGTCGTGCCCTCGGGCATTCCGATGGTCACGGATACGAGGGACTCGTCCTCCGCCGTCTGGCCCTGCCACGTGACGCGCGTCGCCGTGGCTCCCAGGACCGTGGTGTTGTCGCCGTCCTTGTTCGGCTTGGCGGTCCAGCGCTCCACGTCGAGCGCGTGCGCTTGGACCGGCAAGACGAACGAGACCGCCAGCGCCGCGGCGAAGAGAACCGCCGCGGCGCCTGCGAGGTGTTTCCGCGCAAATGCGAATGCGATCTGCATGCTCACCCTATCTGTGCGTTACTGCAACCACTTGGCGGCAAGCTCGTCGTACTTCCCGTTCTCGCGCACGGCCTTGAGCGCCGTGTTGAGCGCCTTGGTCAGCTCGGGGCTGTCCTTGCTCACCGCGATGGCGTACTGCTCGCCCGTAGGGATCTCCTTGATGACCTGGCAGTCGGTGTAGGCCGTCTTCACGTAGTAGTTCGCCACCGGCAGGTCCACCGCGATGGCGTCGATCTGGCCGGACTGCAGCGCCAGGAACACGGCGGTCATCTCGTCGAAGCCCACCATCTCCACGTCCTTGATGTTCTCGGCAGCCCACTCGTAGCCCGTGGTGCCGGTCTGGGCGCCCACCTTCTTGCCCTCGAGCTGCGCCACATCGGTGACGCCCGAGTCCTTGAGCACGGTGATGCTCTGGTTCACGTCGCACACGGCGTCGGTGAAGTCGACCTGGTCCAGGCGCTCGTCGGTGATGGTGATCCCCGAAACACCCACATCGGCCTTGCCGCCGGTCTGGATGAGCGGAACGATGGTATCGAACTTCGTGGACGGCAGATAGTTGATCTCCAGACCCATCTCCTCGGCCAGCAGGCCCATGAGCTCCACCTCGAAGCCCTCGGGCGTGTCGCCGTTCAAGTTCTCGAACGGCGGGAAGTCGAGCGAAGCCGCCACCGTCAGCTTGCCATCGTTCACCAGCGTGTAGCCGGACTCGTTGCCGGCCGCCTTGTCGTCCTTCGCACCAGAGTCCTGCCCGCCGCCCGACGAGCAGCCGAACAGCGCGAGCGACGCCGCGAGGGCGCCGGTTGCAACGAGCGCAACCATTTTCTTGATGTTCATTGGTCTCTCCCCTTTCCTCTGCATCCCGCTTTCACGTCATGAAGTATGATGCAGTCGCACTACTATAAAGCGCCAGCCCCCTCTTTTCAAACAGTTATCCGTCGCCGAACGACGTTTTCGATGAATGGGCCCCCGCGAACGGGGCGTTTTGGCATGTGTACGGTTTAGCACACTAAAGCGGTGGAGTGGAAACCCGTCCGGCACGCCCTTACACGAAGGGCGCGCACACGAACAGGAGCACGGCGAGAAAGGCCGCGTTGTACGCGGTGAAGCGGGCGAGGTAGGCTCCGGGCGTGACGCGGGAGAGCGCAGGGCGGCCGGGGAAGCCGCGGCGGACGATGCGGTACTCGTTGAACGTGATGAGGCTGGCAAGCGATGCCACGAGCGTGCCGGCGCCACCGATGTTCACGCCCACGAGCAGCGCCGTGTAGCCGTCGGCGAAGTGCGACAGCAGCACGGCGGCAGGAACGTTGCTGATCACCTGGCTGGCGCCGGCAGCCACGAGCAGCGCGTTCTCGTGCATCCAGAACGAGAAGAAGCCCTCCACGGCCGGGATGCGCGCCATGTTGCCGGCGAACACGAAGAAGCAGGCGAACGTGAGCAGCAGCCCCCAATCCACCGTCCTCAGCGCCCGCCGGTCGAGCGCGCCGAGCGCGACCACGACGGCGCCCACCGCAACCGGATAGGGCACGATCCGGAACACCGACGCGATGACCAGCGCCATCAGTGCCGCATAGGCGAGCGCTCGCGGCCGGCGCGCCGAGACGATGCGCGGAGTGGCGGCATCGGCATCTTTCCCCTGTTCGGATGCGGATGTTTCACGTGAAACATCCGTTCGTTCGAGGGGCTCGCCGGATGCGGAGGATGCCGCCCGCTGCCGGCCCTCATCTGCAAGCGAGCTTTCCGTTGCTCGTTCCTCCGCTGACCGATTCTTCCCAACGCGCTTTTCTTCCGCTCGTTTTTTCGTCACGCCTTTTTCTGCCGCCTCTTTTTCCGATGCTCGTTTTTTCGTTGCTTTTGGGGGCTCTGGCTTGGCGAACAAGACGCAGCAGAGGGCGATGAGCACGACCGAGACCGCGAAGGGCAGCGCCATGACGGAGAGGAAATCACCCAGCGGGATGGAGAAGCGCTCGTACAGGTAGAGGTTCTGCGGATTGCCGAACGGCAGGATCATGCCGCCGAGGTTCGCCGCCAGGTTCTGCATGATGAGCGCGAAGGGCAGGGAGCGCTCCCATCCGGCTTTGAGCAGCGTGGCGGCCGAGAGGGGCAGCATCATGATGAGCGCCAGGTCGTTCGTGGCGAACATCGAAAGCACGAGCGTGGACCCCACGAGCGCTGCCACGGCCGACCTGCAGGTGACGAAGCGCGCTACGATGAGGCGCGCCGCATGCTCGAACAGGCCGATGCCGCGCAGCGCACCCACTACGGCGAGGATGCCGAACAAGCAGGCGAGCGTCTTCACGTCGAAATAGCCGAGATACGCTTCGTCGGGCGGGACGAAGGGCACGGTTGCCAAGGCGGCTAGGGCCGACACGACAAGCACCGTGCGCTCGCGCGCGAACCGGACGATTCGTGAGGCAAGCGGGCGCATGGAAGCGCGGACGCACCGGTCGTTCGTCATGTCAGGCGCTCTCCTGTGCCGGAACCCTCGCCGCACGCGAACAGGTCGTGCGCGCAGGTGCCCAGCAACTCGCCGCCGAGGTCGAACGCCGCGACCTTCGTATGCGTGCCGCCCACGTCCACGCCGAGGACGATGGGATCGTCGGGGAGGCAGCCGACAGGTCCATCGATCCGGGTGCGCTGCGCGATATGCGAGGTTTGCTTTTCCATAGCTGGTAAGTGTAGCGCGAACAGCTGGCATGGGCCGCGGACGGCGATTCAACTTTTCGCCGAAAGACAACTTTTCCGATAAGCCGGCACCAGATAACGACCCCCGCTCCATCGGCGTGAACATCTAGCCGTTCAGCCTGCTCCGCATCCGCACCGCCAAGAACGCGTCATCGGCATGCCGGAACGGCAGAGGGAGGTGGGCTCACACCGGCAAAGCCCGACGGCAGCGGCCGCCAACATCGGGGCACGTTGACGGCAGGGGGATTCGCGGTCAGGCTTGGGGAACGCGGAAGCCCACGTGCGGGATGGAGCCGAAGCGACCGTGGTAGTCGGAGCCGCCGGTGCAGGCGAGGGCGTAGCGTTCGGCCAGCTGGGCGCAGCGAGCGTGGTCGGCGGGCGTGTGGTCGGGGTGGTGCTGCTCGATGCCGGCGAGGCCGAGGGGGACGAGCTCGGGGACGAGGTCGTAGCTGTCCTGCTGGCCGGGATGCGCAAGCACGGGCAGGCCGCCGTCCTCCGCGATGGCGCGCACGGCGTCGCGGACGTCCACATAGGCGATGTCGCGGTCGCAGATTCCGCCGTTCTTGAACAGGCTGCGATAGAGTGTACGGTAGGCGGCGCTCGGGTACGGCTCGCTGGTGAGCGCGGCCATGAGGTGCTGCTTGTACAGGCAGGTGGAGGCGCGACCGAGGGCGAGGGCGCGCTCGACGTCCACGGGGAGGCCGGCTTTCACCATGCGGTCGAGCTGCCAGAGGGAGTTCGCGTTACGGCGCTCGAGCAGCGGACCGCAGAGGGCAGCGAGCGCGGGGGCATCCTCGCGCAGGCCGAGGCCCAGCACGTGCACCTTGCGGTTCCGCTGGAAGTCGTAGGCGCTCACCTCGATGCCGCCCGTCACCTGGACGCCGTAGCGCGCGCCGAGGGCCGCAGCCCCGTCCAGACCGCGCGTGGTGTCGTGGTTCGTGAACGCGATGCGCGCGATGCCGCGCTCGCGCGCCTGTTCGAGCACCTCCTCGAAGGTGTCCGAGCCGTCCGACATGGTGGTGTGCACGTGGAGGTCGGCGAGGCCGACCTTGTGCGACCCCGCCTCGCCGCCAGATGTCTCATGCGAAACGTCCGTGTGCTTTTCCCGATTCGTCATGCCGCCGCCCCTTCCCTGCCGAGCCCGCGCGCACGAGAAACCATCGGTCGTGGCAGAAAATGACGATAGTTGATCATCGCCTCGAAGCCGGCTCGTTCATAGTGATTTCCTTCATGTTTATGACCAGGTGAAATGCAGGCGCGCGCATTCTCGGCCGACACCTTGGCCCGATACGGCGCTTCCGAATGATCAACTAGCGTCAAAAACCGCCACGAAACCGGGGTTCGCCTGCGCGCCGCGCGGAGGGCCGGGCCGCGCGCGGCCGCCGTCGCGATTCTTCCTTGCTTCCGCCCGTTCCTCACGCCATCATCCCTTCCTGCATGTTGAACTCATGATCGCACAAGCCGTCCATGAATTCGAGGTCGTGGAAGATGCCGAGCATGGTGGTGCCCTCGGCTTTCAGCTGTTCGATGAGGGTGCGCACCTTGAGCTTCGACGCGTTGTCGAGCGAGGCGGTGGGCTCGTCCAGGAGCAGCAGGCGCGGGCGCTTGATCATGGCGGCGGCGATGTTGAGGCGCAGCTTCTCGCCGCCGGAGAAGGTGCGCGGGTAGAGCTCCCACAGGCTCTCGTCCAGGTCGAAGTGGCGCAGCATGCGCTCGGTCTCGGCCTGGGCGCGGGCGCGCTCGTCGGCGCCGTAGGCTTCGAGCGCGCTCTTCAGCACGATGTCGCGGGCCGTTTGGCGCGGCAGCGCGTTCAGGAACTGGGAGACATAGCCCAGCTCGAAGGCGCGCAGGTAGAGCATCTGGCGCTGGGTGGCCTGCGCGAGGTCGACGAGGCCGAAGCGGGCGGAATCGTACAGGATGCGCCCCTGCTCAGGCAGGTTCGTGCGCCAGATGCAGCGCAGGATGGTGGACTTGCCGCTGCCGCTGCGCCCGGTGATGCCCACGAACTGCCCCGGCGATAGGGCGAAGCTCACGTGCTGGCACCCTTTGATGCGCCGGTCCACGCGATGCAGCAGGAAGGACTTGGAGAGATCGTCGATACGCAGGAGGGGCACGTTGGGCTGACGCCGCAGGGGCTCCTTCGACTCCACGGCTTCGCCCTCCCGTTCGGGATGATGAGAAGGGGCGGCTTCGGCGGTTTGGACCGAGTGGCAGAGAGCGCTCATGCTACACCGCCTCGGAGGCGAGGGCGCGGGCAGCCTCGACGCACCCGACCTGCACGTGCTCGCCCAGGTCGCGGGCGTAGCCGAGGGGCTGGTCGGGGTAATGCGAGCGGAACACGGAGCGGCCTCCCACGAACGCGCGCGTGACCACGGGCATCGTGCGCGTGCCGGCCTCGCCGCAGGCGATCTCGCGCACGAGCAGCACGTCGGCGCGCTTGCCCACCGCGAGCGATCCCACCTCGTCGGCGATGCCGGCGGCCTTCGCCGGGTTCGCGGACACGAGCGCGAAGGCCCGCGCGATGTCGAGCCCGCACTCGTCGCGCAGCGCGAACACGGCGTCGAGCAGCGCCGCCGGGTAGTAGTCGCTGCACAGCACGTCGATGGCGCCGGCCGCAACAGCCTCGCGGGCGCTCAGGTTGCCGGAATGACTGCGGCCCAGCATCACGTTCGGCGCGCCAGCCACCGTGTGCAGGCCGCGGGCGCGCGCCTCGCGGGCCACGTCGAGCGAGATGGGGAACTCGGAGATGGAGGCCTCCAGGCCGTCCATGAACGCGAGCTTCTCCGCGCTGTCGTCGTCGTGCGACGCGATGGAGATGCCGCGCTCGCACGCGATGGACGCCAGGGCCGCGATCTGCGCGTACGTCATCTTGCTGCTCTCCTGCTGCTGGCGGATGATGTCGCGCACCTCGTCGTCGGTGACGTCGCGGTAGCCCTTGAGCGTGTCGCCGAACAGCAGGAGGTCGCGGTACTGGCCCTGGCCGGGGGTGTGGTCCATGAACGACACGAGGTCCACCTTGCCGGAGCGCAGGAACTCTTCGATGTCGTCGTAGAGGTCCACCGAGTCCAGCTCCACGCGCATGTGCAGGCGGTGGCGGATGAGGTGGTCGCGCTCCTCGCCTGCGCGCAGGCCGGCCACGCGGTCGATGAGCGCACTCACGTTGCCGAAGTCGCGGATGGGCTTGTGGTCGAAGATGTGCGCGCCGTACACCGACAGGGAGTGGAAGATGGTGGTGATGCCGTGCGACACGAGCTCGCGGTCGGCCTTGTACAGCGACGTGTTCAGGTCCATGACCACGCTCGGGCGCGGTGAGGCCACGTTCTCCACGTAGTCCGAGTGGATGTCGATGAGGCCGGGGGCCACGAACGCGCCGCGCGCGTCCACGATGGGCAGCACACCCACAGTGGCGTCGGGCTGCGCGTCGAAGTCGGACGCGCCGGCCGGCTCGATGGCCGCGATGTGCCCGTCGATGACCACGACGTCGTGGTCGGGAAGCACCCGGTCGGCGCACACCACCGTGCCGCCGCGGATGATGCAGGAGTTGTCGTTCATGGGATGAGTCCTTTCGGGGCTACAGAAGCGAATAGACGAGCTGCTGGGTGTAGGCGTGCTGCGGGTCTTCCAAGATCTGGTCGGTCAGGCCGCTTTCGATGACGCGCCCGTCCAGCATGACGAGCGTGCGGTCGGCCAGCATGCGGATGACGCCCAAATCGTGGCTAACCACGAGCATGCTGACGTTGAAGTCGCGACGGATCTGCTGGATGAGGTCGAGCACGGCGGCCTGCACGGACAGGTCGAGCCCCGTGGTCACCTCGTCGAGCAGGAGGATGGGCGGGTTGTTCGACAGCGCCTTGGCGATCTGCACGCGCTGCTGCATGCCGCCGGAGAAGTTGCGCGGCGGCTCGGCGGCGCGCGAGAGCGGGATGTTCACGCGCTCGAGCAGCTCCTTGCCGCGATCGCGCATGGCGCCCACGTGGCGGTTGCCGGCGGCGATCATCTGCTCCGCGATGTTCGACAGGCTGGAGAAATCCATGCGCAGCCCCAGGTAGGGGTTCTGGTACACCATGCCGAACACCGTGTTTCGGATGGCGCGCTGATGCTGGGACGACCGTTCCAGCAGGTTCGCCGCGCCGCCGTCGAACGGGCGGGCGCGCACGTCTCCTTCCGTGGCCTCCTCGTCGAAGAACAGGCACTTCATGAGCGACGACTTCCCGCTGCCCGACTCGCCGACGATGCCGACGATCTCGCCCGGGAACACGTCGAGGCTCACATCGCGCACGGCGTGCACCGTGCCGCACCGCGGGCACACGTTGCGCTCGAGCTGCGCGACCGCGCCGAGGCAGTGCGGGCATCCCACCCCGAAGCGCTTCGACAGGTGCCGCACCGACAGGCACGGCTCCTCGTCGACGCCGAATCGTTGCGCATCAAGCATGGGGAGCTCCTTCCTCGCGTCGCTGCGCGCGATGTCC
Source organism: Gordonibacter sp. RACS_AR49 (assembly GCF_030418435.1). Lineage (NCBI taxonomy): Bacteria > Bacillati > Actinomycetota > Coriobacteriia > Eggerthellales > Eggerthellaceae > Gordonibacter > Gordonibacter sp. RACS_AR49. The sequence continues at coordinate 594,350 of NZ_JAIUDM010000001.1, forward strand.
CACATGGGGACTGTCCCCATGTGGGACACGCGCGCACCATGAGGTGTCGTTGCATTGGTAGTACGTTTCGCCGGTGGCTTCGTCGACGAGCTCGTCGAGGTAGACGCCCGTCGCGCCGCAACGGCGGCAGCGCTTCCCGTCGAAGCGCTCCACCGCGAAGGGGTAGTCCTCGAAGTCGAGGGGGACGACGTCGGTGAAGGGCGGCACGGCGTAGATCTTCTTCTCGCGGCCGGCTCCTAACAGCGTGAGGTGCCGCGCCTGGTTAAGCTTCAGGTTATCGAAGCGCGGGATGGGCGACGGGGCCATCACGTAGCGGCCGAACACCTGCACGGGATGGTCGGCGCCGGTCGTGGTAGCGTCGTACCGCACGATCTGGTCGAACAGCTCGAGCCATGCGCCGGTGTAGTCGGCTTCGGCATGGAGGCGCTTGGTGGCGGCCTCGCTGGGCTCGAAGCTGCGCAGCGGCTCGGGCGTGGGCACTTGCAGCACGAGGATCTGGCCCTCGTCGAGCGGATGCTCGGGAATACGGTGGCGCGACTGGATGAGCGTGGCCGATTCCGTGTCGTCAGTCACCTCCACGTCGGTGGTGTCAACGACGAGCTTCTTGATGTTAACGGCGTTCACGCTGTCGTCGGAGCCTTGGTCGATCACCTTGAGCGTGTCATCGGGACCGATGATGGCCAGCGTGATCTGCAGGCCGCCCGTGCCCCAGCCGCGGCCGATGGGCATCTCGCGCGAGGCGAAGGGCACCTGATAGCCGGGGATGGACACGCCCTTGATGAGAGCGCGGCGGATCTCGCGCTTCGACGCCTCGTCGAAGAACGCGTAGTTATAGCGCTGCTGCATCGGTCGCCTCCTTCGCTTCCAGTGCCGCGATGGCGGCCTGGTCGGCGGCTTGGTCGTCGTCGGGAGCCGCGTCGCCGCGCGTGCCGCGCACGCTGGACAGCTTCGACTGGAACGTCACGTAGTGCGGCAGCTTGAGGTGCGAGATGAAGCCCGTGGCCTCCACGCCGTCCACGTGGTAGAGCACGAACTCCTCGTCTTCCGTTGGGTAGCGCGCGTCGCCATGCTCGAGGCAGTGGTCGAGCACGCTCATGGCAATGGCCTTCGTCTCGGCGCGGCCGATCACGCACCCGTAGCCGATGTCGAGCGCGAGGCCGTCCTCGCCTTCGCCCTCGAACACGCTCTCCACCTCGGTCACGGGGAGCGAGCCCAGGTAGTAGGCGTCGTCCGGCCCGCCCGCCTCGAGCGGATCGTCCACGGCCACCGCCACGTGGCCCTGCCGCAGCTCGCCCACCGTGGGATGCGCCGGGCCGAACCCGCGAATGGCGGCATAGCCCAGCGCCTCCACCGCTTGCGTCATGCCGCGCGCGAGCGTCTGCAAGCGCACGGAGCGCGGCGCGGGAAAAGCGAGCGGCACCATGGTGGCATCCACGGGCGGGGCCTCGTCGGCAGGCACGCGCGCAACGAGCCCCTCGGTGCGCAGGTAGTCGAGCACGCGAGGAAGGGTTGCGGGGGACTCGGGGGCGTCGCCGACGGCTTCCTCGAAGTGGCGGGCCAGCGCGGCGCGCTTCCCGGCCAGCTCCTCGGCACCTTCCGTTTCCAGATCGAACGCGAGCAAACGGTGGCTGTAGTCGCGCGTGGCGCCGAGCACCTGGCCGCCGGGCACGTCCTTGAAGGCGGCCGACACGCGGCGAGCGACGCGCATGGCTCCGGTGTCCACCGGACGCGAGACATAGGGGCGCTCCAGCGTGGAGCGGAACGCGCGCAGCAGGAACACGGCCTCGTCGGGCGAGCCCTGCGCCTGCTTGAGCGCGAGCGCCGCCAGGCGCGGGGCGTACAGCGATGCCTCGCCCATCACCTGGTCCACCAGCTCGGGGAACGTGCCCTCGATCTCGTCGGTTCCCCAGGCGGACGACGCGCTCACGCGCTCGTACTCCAGCAGCTTGAGGCTCTCCTCGATGGCCTTCCCGCCACCGCGGACGGCTACGTAGCCCATCTAGCGCACCTCCTTCGCGGCGGACGCGCAGCCCACGGCAGACGCGGCGGATACGGAGAAAGCGCGGTCCTCGGCGGAAGCGGAGGACGCGCCGCCTGCGACCGAAGCGCCGGTCTCCACGGCCTCGCCGGGCGCAGCCTCGGAATGTTTCACGTGAAACATTTGTTCCCTTGTCGCACCACCTTGTGCCGATTGTTTCACGTCAAGCAACGTCGCGCGGGAGCTGCGCGGCACGGCGACCACGCGGCCGTCCGGATCCACCAGCACGATCTCGATGCCGCAGGGGAACTCGTCGCCCCGCGCGTCGCGGGCACGCAGCCAGTCGGCGCGGTCGACGGCGAAGCGGTTCTCGCGCTCCACGCCCGGGCCGCGCAGCGCCACCACATGGACGGCCGGCTCGGCCACCTGGCCGTCCTCGGGCACCTCGGCCAGACGGGCGCAGCCCATGAGCACGGTCGCGCCCTTCTCGGGCGAGGTCAGCGTGCCGCGGCACGCTTCGGCCACCGCCTCGCGTGCCGTCTGCGCGTCGGCACGGGCGGGAACCACCACGAAGTCGGCATCGCGCAGGGGCGCGCGGCGCGCATGCGTCTCGCTCGTCAGGTAGGCGGTCGTCGCGTCCGTCTCGGAATCGGCAACGCAGAACGTCACCGCCTGATCCACGAACAGCCGCGTGGCCGCCTCGAGCGCGGCGTCGAGCGCGGCCGGACGCGCCGGGTTGCCGGGCGCCAGCTCGATGCTCTGCACGGTGCCGGGCCGTGCGAACGCGTCGAGCACGCTTCGGAACGCCCGCTGCGCCCGGTGCAGCTCGGCATCTTCCCTTATCATCATGCTTCCACCTTCATAGTCGAAAAGTCCACCTTCGTCGTGGCGACGCGGCGCGCCTCGGCCGCCTCGCGGGCCTCGATGCGCGCGAGCTCCTGCCGCAGCCGCCCGTCCCAGCGCTCCGCGCGCGGCGCACCTGCCTCGCCCGCGAACGCCGCGTCCACCACGGCCAGCTCGTAGGCGCGGCAGCGATCGCTGCCCAGCACGAGCCCCAGTCCCACGGACGGGCCCACGCGCACCCGGCACGACGTCATGAGCGCCTCGCCCAGGTAGAACAGGCCGCCCTGCGCCGTCTCGCGCACCTGCACCATCACCAGCTCCTCGCGCGGCGCATCGAGCTCCTCGAGCGCCTCCGCGCCCAGCTCGCCTTCCACCTCCCGCACAATCTCCCGCGCCAGCGACGGATCCCCGTCCACCAACGCCCGCGTTCTCTCGTATCGCTTCAAACTCACAACAATCCTTTCCGTCCGTCTCAAAACCGACTTCTCTTTCCCCAACGACAAGAGAACCGTCCCCCTGTCACGGTCTCCCCCTGTCACGTCCCCCTGTCATCCACAGTCCCCTCATAACGTGCAGCCGCTAATCTGCGGAAACGCCCGCGTGAGCAGTAGGCCATCGACTCGAAGGGCCTCGGGCAGCGCCCACCAAGCGAGTTCCGCACGAGCCGAAACGTCCAGTGGACGTTTCGTGCGAGCCAGGACTGCCGAGCGACTGGGCGCTGCCCGAGGCCCCGCTGCAGGTGGAACCTACCGCTGCACCAAGTACCGTTTCCGCAGCTTCGTCGCCGCCACTTCCAGCACCACGGCCACCGCAAGGCACAAGTACACGATCAGCCCCACCTCGTGGATGTTGTAGTAGAAGCTCCCCGCCAGGAACAGCTGGTAGCCGATGCCGCCCGCGCCCGCCACGGCGCCCACGGCCACGGCGTTCACGAAGTTGATCTCGAAGCGGATGAACGTCCACGACAGCATCTCGTTCACCTTCTCGGGCACCACGCCCTGGAACACCACCTGCCACCACGACGCGCCGCTGGCGCGCAGTGCCTCGATCACGCCGGCGTCGACTTCCTCGAAGCTCTCCGAGTACGCCTTCACCAGGTACGCCACGCTGTGGAACAGCAGGCCGATGACGGCCGCCTCCGGCCCCAGCCCGATGGCCACGCTGAACACGAGCACCCACAGGATGGTGGGCACGGCGCGCGCCACGCTCATGAGCACCTTGATGGCGTTGCTCGCGGCGCGGTTCGACAGGTTGGACGCGGCCAGAAGCCCCAGCACGAAGGCGATCGCCGCCCCGATGAACGTGGTGAGCAGCGCCAGCGCCAGCGAGACGAACAGGCCCTCCACCACGTCGGGCAGCGTGAAGTGCCCGCCGAGGCCCGGCTGCAGCATCATGGTGAGGAAATCGTCCACCGCGGCCGCCATCGCCGCGGGGAACGCCACCTTCCCGTAGTCCATCGTGGCCAGCGCGAACGCCGTCACCAGCGCCAAAGCGGCCAGCACGGCGAACAGCGCCACGTTCGACGGGTTGGGCACCCGCACCTTGATCTTGCCCGACCGGGTCAGACGCGCACCGTTCGCCCGCATCGGCGCGACACCCGCGCCAGCGCCGACGCCGCGCTCGTCGGCCGGCATACTGCGCGTCGCGCCCACCTCCTCCGCCAGGGAGGCCGCGGCGGCTTCGGCCGCGATCTTGTCTGCACAGCCCGTCACAGGATCTTCCTCCTCACGAAGTTCGAGGCGAGCTCGCACGCCACCACGGCCAGGATGATGACGAGTATCACCAAGCCGGCCACGTCGTGGCGGAAGCTCTTGTAGTACACGTCGAACACGAAACCGATACCCGTGCCGGTGAGCAGGCCGATGAGGGTGGCGTCGCGGATGTTCGTCTCAATCATGTAGAGCACCCAGCTGACCACCGACGTGATGCTCATCGGAATGACGGCCTGCACCACGATCTGGCCGTACGTGGCGCCCGCCGCCCGCAGCGCCTCCACCGGCCCGGAGCCCATCTCGTCGATGCTTTCCAGGAAGCAGCGCGTCAGGTAGCCGAAGCTGGTGAGGAACAGGGCGAAGAACCCGGTGAACTCGCTCTGCTTGAACGAGAACAGCAAAATGAAAGCCCAGGCCACCACCGGGATATTGCGGAAGAGCGACGCGATGCCGCGCACGATGAGGGGAACGGGTCCCCCCACCCCCACCGTACGCGAACCGAGCACTGCGACTATATAGGCCAACACCGCCGCCGTGCAGCTGGAAGCGATGGAGGCGAGGATCGTCGAACCCAAGGCGGGAAGGATGGTGCCCAATTTGCCAAGGGAAGGGAGGGAGGGGGCGAATTGGGCGGCCATCCACGCGAACCCGCCCGGGACGTCGAGGATTGCCTGCACGAAATCGAATCCGACGTACGTGCCCGACAGCGCGCCGAGCGCCACGAACACGAGCGCCGCAACTACGAGGGACGCGGTGCGGCGGACGAAGAAGGACGCGTCGTATTGGCCGCGCCGCTGAGCCTTTCCACCGCGCAAGCCAGCGATCAGGCCCGACGGCCGCAATGTGCGCTCCATCATGCGGCCTCTCCCGCCACGGGCGCGGCGCCAGTGATATCGCCGGGACCGCCCGATGCCGGTGCGCCCGCAGCCCCCGCACCACCTGCACCGCCCGCGTCGCCGCCAACCCCTTCGCCATCGCCCTCATCCGTCTCGTAGATAGCGGCGATGGCGGCCTCGTCGAGCTGGGACGGCGATCCGTCGAACACGAGCCGGCCCCTCTTGAGCGCCACGATGCGATCGGAGAACTCCAACGCGAAATCCACCTGGTGCAGGTTCACGAGGCACGCGATGCCCAGCTCGTCGGCCGCCCAGCGCAGGTGCTCCATGACCGTGCGCGACGACTTCGGGTCGAGGCTGGCGATGGGCTCGTCGGCCAGCATGAGCAACGGGTCCTGCACGAGCGCCCGGGCGATGCCCACGCGCTGCTTCTGCCCGCCGGACAGCTGGTCGGTGCGCGTGTAGGCGAAGTCGGCCAGGCCCACCTGGTCGAGCGCCTCGAACGCACGGCGCTTCTCGTCCTCCGAGAACAGCCCGAGCGCGCCGGCCGCCGTGGACTTGTAGCCCAGGCGGCCCTGCAGCACGTTCTCGATGGACGTGGCGCGGTACACCAGGTTGTAGTGCTGGAAGATCATGCTGATGCGGCGGCGCACCTGGCGCAGCTCGCGGCCCTTCACGCGCGTGACGTCGCAGCCGTCGAACGCCACCGTACCCTGGGTGGGATCGACGAGGCGGTTCGCACAGCGCAGCAGCGTGGACTTGCCCGCGCCCGACGAGCCGATGATGGACACGAACTCGCCGCGCGCCACCTCCATCGACACGCCGTCAAGCGCCTTCGACCAGCCGTCGTAGCTCTTCGTCAGGCCCCGCACCGCCAGCAGAGGCTCGGCCATCACGCGGCCCCGCCCAGCTTGCGGATGGGCTCGTACCACGCGTCGTCGGTCTTCACGAAGCACGTCTTGTCGGAATCCTTTTCGAACAGGCCCTTCGCGTTCTCATCCTCGGGATCGACGAAGATGGCCGGGTCGTTGGCCACCGCGTCCGAGCAGAAGTGGTCGACGATCTTCGTGCGGTCCTCCTCGGAAATGGCGTCCTCGTTGAAGCAGAAAGGCGAGTTCAGCACCGGCGTGACGGCGATGATGGTGAACTGCTTGCCGCGCACGGTGTCCATGGGCGCCTCGGCGTCGGCCTTGGCCTGGTACACCGCGCCCACGCTGTTGGGCTCGCCGGACACGAGGTCCAGGTACATGTCCACGTCGACGTCGTCGAACGCGGCAGCGTCGGCGTCGCCCGAGAGCAGGTTCACCACCGAGCCCACGTGCGAGTTGCCGAACAACACCTCGCTGAAGAAGCCGCCCGCCTCCAAGAGCACGTCGGAACTGTCCAGGTCGAACTCCTCCACGATGCCGCTCGAAGGCACCTTGAAACCCGACGCGGAGGTGGCGGACACGAACGAGAACGACCCGCCCTTGATGCCCTCGATGGAGTAGCCGCTGCCGCTCTTGTACGCGTCGGCGTCCTCGGTGCGCACGCAGATGCGGCTGTAGTAGCACGCCCCGTCCAGGCCGCCGTCCTCGTCGCTGTTCGTGAACGCCGCCTGCACGGCGGAGTTCTTCTTGTTGGCCTGCACGTAGCCCTCGGGGCCGAGGAGCGCCATCTGCGCCTTGCCCGAGGCGATGGCCTCGATGGCCACGTTGTAGTCGGTGGTGGTCAGAAGCTCGGCCTTGCGCCCGCAGGCCGCCAGGATGGCTGCGCCGATGGCCTCGCGCGACGACGTCATGTCCGACGAGGAGTTGTCCGGCAGCCACACGAACGTGATCGGCTCGGACGAGCCGTCGCCCGCGCCGCCGCCGTTGCCGGACTGCGGGTCGGCCGCGCCCGCCGCCGCGCCCGACCCCCCGGCCGTGCAGCCCGTCATCACGCCGAACATGCCCGCCAATGCCACAGCCGCTCCGCCGGCCACGAACTGCCGCCTGCTCAGGTACCCGTCTGCCATTCGACCCATCCTTTCGCATTCCCGGCCTTAGCGCCGGAGTGTTGTCTCGTTGCCGCGCCGCCGATTGCTCGGCGCGTTGCAGACCATGCTACGAAAGGCAGGTAAAAGCGGGTTCAGGCGCACGTAAAGATGCTCCCAAGATCAGGCAAAGACGGGATCAAGGACAGGCAAAGGGATCATAAAGCGCTCCTCCCGCCGCCGCCTCGCCATTTGCTGCTGCCGCGGGTCATAGGGTAGCCGTGCGCGAAGAACTCCACGAGGGGGGCGACTTCGCGCGGAACAGCGCAGCGTTCCACGCGCCCAATCCGGCCGATGGGGGGGCGCTCCACGGGGGGATGACACTTTTTCGGCCGCCTATGCCAAATAACGACCGGTTTGGCAATCCTGATATCAGATGCCCTTCGCCGTGCACTCACGCGACCAGGGAAAATGCGCGCACGCCTTCGCACAGCACCCTTTTCATGGCGATGATGATTGCCAAACCAGACCGTTTTTGACAGCTAGGGGTGTTTCGAGCGTCAACGGAAAGACCGAAGCGGCGCAAACAGGCTTGGGACGAGCGGGAGGGCGCAGGCGAGCCCCGGCCTCCGAGACCGGGGCGGCGCAGGCAGGTTTCAAAGCGGGAAGAAAATGCAGGCGCGCCCCTCCCCGACCAGGCAAGGGCTCTCGGTCGGTCAAGCCCCTGGATCGCCGGCCCTACTCGAAGTGCTCGGCTGCCGTTTCCAGCTGACGGACGATGTCGATGCTCTGGGGGCACATGGACTCGCAGGCACCGCAGGCGATGCACTCCGAGGCCGGCTTCACGGCCTGCCACGAGTAGAGGCCCTTCGCGAAGGCGCGGTTGCCGGTCATGAGCTCGAGGTTCAGCAGGCTCATGATCTCGGGGATGGCCACGCCCTGCGGGCAGTCCTTCACACAGTAGCGGCAGTTCGTGCAGGGCACGGCGGCCAGCTTCTCAAGCATCTCGCGCGCTTCGGCCAGCGCGCGCTCCTCCTCGGGCGAGAACGGCGCGCTCGCCCGGAACTCGGCCACGTTCTGGCGCGTTTGCTCGATCGTGGACATGCCCGAGAGCACCGTGAGCACGTTCGGCAGGTTGTAGCAGAAGCGGTACGCCCATGAAGCCATGCTCAGGTCGGGACGGCACGCCAAAAGCGGCGCGGCCACCTGCTCGGGCAGCTCGGCCAGCCGCCCGCCGCGCGCGGGCTCCATGACCACCACGGGCACGCCGTGCTTGGCGGCCACCTCCATGCAGGCGCGCGACCGCGTGACCGGGTTCTCCCAATCCAGATAGTTCACCTGCAGCTGCACGAAGTCGGCGTCGGGGTGCGCCTCGAGCAGCGCGTCGAGCGCCTCGGGGCCGTCGTGCATGGAGAAGCCCCAGTTGCGGATGCGGCCGGCCGCCTTCTGCTCGCGCACGAAGTCCCACATGCCGTACTCGTCGAACTTGGCCGTGCGCGGGCCGCCCACGTTGTGCAGCAGGTAGAAGTCGATGTAGTCGGTGCCCAGGCGCTCAAGCGACGTGCCCAGGTTGGACTTCGCCTCCTCGGCGCTGCCGATGGCCCACGCCAGGCACTTCGTCGCGATGGTGAACGACTCGCGCGGATGCCGCGCCACGAGCGCTTGGCCAAGCGCCTTCTCCGAGGCGCCCTCGTGGTAGACGAACGCCGTGTCGAAGTACGTGCCGCCGCCTTCCAGGAACGCATCCACCATCTGCTCGAGCTGCGCAAGGTCGATGCTCTGCTGGTCGGCGGGATCGAGCAGCGGCAAGCGCATGCAGCCGAAGCCGAGCTTCGGCGTGGATTCCAAATCGGGCCTCATGGGGGTCTCCTCTCGTCAGGATTGCCCGACCATCATAGAACTTGGAGCGCACTCGAAGTCAAGCGGAAATTTCGCACAGGATGCTCGCGGCCTCACACCGAGCGCAGGTCGTCGAACAGGCGGGCGTACTCGTCTCCGAACACGCTGCCCTTGGGGCGGATGAACGTGATGTCGTGCTCGATGAGGTGGCCTGCCAACGGGATGCGCGCGAGCGTGCCAGCTTCGAGCTCGCAGACCACGGCGGCGCCGTAGAGGAAGGCGATGCCGTAGCCGCTGGCAGCGAACTGCTTTATGATGTTGACGCTCTCCACTTCCGTCGCCCGCGCGAAGCTGTCCACCGAAAGGTTCCGGGCGGCCAGGGCGTGCTCGAGCACGGCGCGCGTGCCGGAGCCGCGCTCCCGCACCAGGATGTGCTGGTCGAGCAGGTCCTCGAAGCGCTGGGGCTCCTTCACGCCGGCAAGCGGCGCGTCGGGAGCGCAGACCGCCATGAGGTGCTCGGTGGCGAACACGCGCCAGTCGTAGGCGCTCTTGTCGAAGAACCCCTCTACGAGCGCGCAGTCGATCTCGCCGGCATGCAGCTGCGCCAGCAAGCGCTCGGTGTCGGACGAGGCGATGCGCACCTGCACCTCGGGATGATCCACCAGGTAGTGCGCCAGCGGCTCCGCCAGCACGTACTCGCCGGCGGTGAGCGTCATGCCCAGCCGCAGGCGGCGGCGCGGCCCAGCCAACGCGGCGATGGCGTCGCGCAGCGTGGCCTCGTCGTGCGCCATGGTGGCCGCGGCGTCGCGCAGCAGCTCGCCCGCCGGCGTGAGCGCGAGCTTCTTGCCGCGGTAGGAGAGCAGCTTCGCGCCGTACGCCTTCTCCAGATAAGCGATGTGCTGCGACACGGCGGGTTGCGTGATATTGAGCTCCGCCGCCGACCGGGTGTAGTTCAACGTTCGGCACACGCTCAAGAACGTGCTCATGCGGAAATCTTGCATGGTAATCCTTTCGTTGCTTGTGCTCGCACGACGGGCGCGGTATCGTCGGCGTCATAACGGCGCACATCACCTGCCCTTTTACTGCGCAGAAGTGCCAAGCGATCGACAATCTATTATATATAGTTATCAACGCATAACGATATATAATTTTTCTTTTTGATAGGAGCATGCCAGAATGCGTCTAAGCAAATCTAAGGACGGCATTGAAAGGCACGTGACCATGCGCGACATCATAGAGAAAGTACCCATTCCCACGGCGGGCGTCGCCCTTGCCCTCACGGCGCTGGGCAACCTGCTGCAGCCGGCCTACGAGGGCATCCATATCCTCTGCGGCGCCGTCGCGCTGTTCCTCATCGTGCTGTTGGCGGCGAAGGCGGTCATGTTTCCCCAGCTTATCCGCGACGATCTGCATAACTCCATCATGGCCAGCGTCAGCGGCACCGTGTTCATGACGCTTATGCAGTTCTCCAACTACCTGGCGCCGCTGGCCTTCGGCCCCGCGTTCGCGCTCTGGGTGGCGGCCACGATGGCGCACCTGGCTCTCATCGTGTGGTTCACGGTGCGCTTCTTCCGCCCGTTCAAGCTGCACGAGGTGTTCCCCACCTACTTCATCTGCTATGTGGGCATCGTGGTGGCCTCGGTCACGTCGCCCGTGTTCGGGATGCAGGCCTTGGGCCAGGCTATCTTCTGGTTCGGCTTCGCGTGCTACGCGGCGCTGCTGGTGCTGGTGACGTACCGCTACGCCAAGCACGAGGTGCCCGAGGGCGCGCGCCCGCTGTTCTGCATCTACACCGCCCCCATGAGCCTGTCCATCGTAGGCTACCTGGCCGTGACGGACGCGCCGAACGCCCTGCTCGTGAGCGTGATGATGGTGCTGGCCCAGGTGCTGTTCCTGGTGGTGCTCTCCCGCCTGCCGCACCTGTTGCGCCTGAAGTTCTACCCCAGCTACGCGGCCATGACGTTCCCCTTCGTCATAACGGCCACGGCGCTCGGCCAGGGCACGGCATTTTTCCGAGCGAACGGCGTAGCGCTTCCCTTCGCCTTCGACGTGGTGTTCTACGTGGAGGTTGCGCTGGCCACGATCATGGTGGCCTACGTGCTGGCGCACTACCTGCGCTTCTTCTTCCGCCGCATCGAGCAGCCGCAGAGCGTGGCCGTGCTCAAGGAGAACGCCCAGATCGCGCGCTTCTCGGAGAACTTCGACAACTAGCCTCCCCTTTTCTTTCGCGAACAGGCCCTGCGATGCGGGGTCTGTTCGCGTTATGGGGGGGCGCGCGAAAGCGTTCTGGGGGAAAGCGAGCGCGCACGTTCGGAAGGGTGCGCTCGAACGTGCGAGCGCGGGCGGCTGCGGCGCCTGCTAGTCGTCCACCTCGAGGGCGCCGGCGAGAATCTGCATGCGGGCCTCCACGTCCTCGATGATGCGGCTGCAGTCCTTCAGCTCGTCGTAGGAGTCGATGCCCTCCACCTCGCTCACGGCCTTGTACTTCAGGTCGTGCTCGAGGCTGGCCCAGAAGTCCATGGCAATGGTGCGCAGCTGCACCTCCACGGGGATGAGCTCCTTGTTGTCCAGGAAGTACACGGGGATGCGCACGATGACGTGCAGGCTGCGGTAGCCGTTGGGCTTGGGGTCGGCGATGTAGTCTTTCACGGTGACGATGGTGAGGTCGTCCTGCTTGCGCAAAAGCTCCAGCAGGTTGTACACGTCGTGGATGTACGAGCAGATCACGCGCACGCCCGCGATGTCCATGATGTAGCGCTCCATGTTCTCGAGCGTGGGCTCCTTGCCGTAGCGGCCCAGCTTCTCGAAGATGCTCGCCGGCTTCTTGATGCGCGATTCCACGTGGTGGATGGGGTTGCGGTGCTTCTTGAGGTTGAGGTCCTGGTCGAGGATCTCGAAGCGCACCTCCATCTCGCGCATGGCGGCCTGGTACTTCTGGATGATCTCGCGCGTCTTCGCCTCCATGTCCTTGAGGCGGGTCAGCTCGTCGATGGGCTCGCGCAGGTCGTCGGTCACGCTGAACGGGGGGCGCTCCTGCGGCTGTTCCTTCTTCTCCCCCACGGCGAGCCGCTGGTCCGACCGCTGCTGCGATGCGTCTGGCATGTTGTTGCTCCTTGGCGAAAGGTTGCTCTCCTCGGCGCCCATGATAGCGCGAAGGGTTCGCGCGGCGGCGTTTGCGCGCGCAATCTCGCGCAAATCACCAGATGCCTGAAGGAGGGGCGGATGGTATGCTGCACGCAGGGAACGACCGCCGGCACGCTGGCGCGAGGGAGGGGTTCGCATGTACCGCATCAAGGAGTTTGCGGCAATGACGGGTCTGCCGCCGTCGAAGATCAGGTTCTACGAGAAGCACGGCCTGCTGGCCACGCGCCGCGAGGAGAACGGCTACCGGGTGTTCTCGCCCGAGGACGCCTTCCGCGCAAACGCGTTCCGCGTGCTGCTGCAGTACGGGTTCACCGTGGAGCAGGCCGTGGCCATGCTGGATGCCGAGCAGGGCACCGAGGAGTTCAAGCGCTCTCTGGAGGACCAGCAGGCGAAGCTGCGCCGCGAGGCCGACCTGCTGCGCTACCGGCTGGCGAAGATCGAAAGCGCGCTCGCGCTGGTCGACGGGGGCGGCCGGGCGGCCTTCACGCTCGTGGACGCGCCCGACCAGCTGTACGTGAGCGCGTCGGTGGGACGCGACTTCGGCGTTTCGGTTGAAAACGAGCGGGAGATCGCGCTGTTCTACAACCTGCTCAGCATCACCAGCTGCGCGCGCATCATCGCCAAGCGCGACTTCGACGCGCCGGGCGACGCAGTGGACCCCAACTACGTCATCGCCATGCCCGAGAGCGAAGAGCACCGGCTGGAGGGGGTCGACCGCACGCACGTGAACCGCCTGTGCCTGGGGAAATGCGTGCGGTTCCGGCGCCGCGTGACACGGGCGGAGAGCGTGCGCAAGGAGACGTTCGAAGATCTGTTCGTCTACCTGGACGACCACGGCTACGAGCTGCGGGGTGACGTTATCCTGTTCCCGTCGTTTCTGAACCTTGACGGGAACGGCAGCGACATCGAGACCCTGTTCGCCCCGGTGAAATAAGATTGCCCCGCCGTTGGAGGGAGGAAAAGCGGCGGGGCGGTCGGAGAGGTTCCCGGCGGCTCAGGGGGGGGGTGCGCCGCCGGGGCCGTTCGGAGTTGGTGAAACCCTACGCCTTGAGCGCGGCCACGGCTTCCTCGGCGGCGATGTAGCCGGAGTCGATGCACAGGCCGTAGCAGTAGCCGGGGATGTCGTAGTAGGGCGAGTAGTACAGACTGCCCGCGTCGGTGCCGGCGGCGAAGAGCCCGGGGATGGGGTCGTTCGTCTCGGCGGACAGCACGCGGCAGCAGTCGTCGATGCGCACGCCGCCGAACGTGCTCCAGGCGCTCGGCTCGTTCTCGGTCACGTAGAACGGCGGCGTGGCCACCTTCGAGAGGTACCACGGGTTCGCGCCGAACTCGGCGTCGGCGCCGGCATCGCAGAACTCGTTGTACCGCGCCACCGTCTGGGGCAGCTCGTCAAGCCCGAAGTGCTCGGCAAGCTCCTCCAGCGAGTCGGCCTTGAAGCACCAGCCTTCCTTGATGCCCTCCTCGATGTCGGCGGGCAGGTTCTCGAGGATGCGGTCCTTGAAGTAGTTGCCGATGAACCACGTGTCCTCGGTAGCGCCCTTCGCCGTGGTGTAGTTGTAGAGGCCCTGCGTGCTCATGGCGTCCACGTAGGCCTGGTCGACCACGGCGTACCACGGCGAGTTCTTGAGGATCTGTTCGGAGCCGTAGCTCATGGGATAGTCGCACAGCAGGCCCTCGTTGATGAAGCGCTTGCCCTCGGCGTCCACCAAGAGGCAGCCGTACAGGCCGAACTTGAACGCGGTATTCTGGTCGAACTTGTCCTGCTTGGCCGGGCGCGACGCGTCAGCGTGCGTGCCGCCGTACTCGCAGGGGCAGTAGCCGTACGTCTTCTCCAGCGCGGCGCCGGCCTTCTCGGCCGCGAGGATGGTGTCGCCCGTGCAGATGGAGTCGCCGCCGCGCGCCACGTTGAGCTTGCGCGTGTGCAGGAAGCGCTCCTGCAAATCGCGGTTGCCCAGGTAGCCGCCCGCCGCCAAGATGGTCGCCTTGGCGTTGAACGTGATGTTCTTCTTGTCCTTCTCGACGGCGTTCACCCCGGTCACGGAGCCGTCGTCGGCGGTGGCCAGCGACACGAGGGCCGTGGAGAACCGCACGTCCACGTTGTGGTCGGCCAGCGCCTGCTCCCACAGCTTCGCGCGCTCGTCGGAGGCGTTCGTGATGGCGTGGAATCCGCCCTTCTCGCCCATGAACGGCGTCTCGAAGCGGAAGTTCTTCTCCTCGAACGTGTAGCCGATCTCCTCGAGCTGGGCCACGGCGCTGGCCGACGTCTCCAGGCAGCGGCGCATGAGCGCGGGGTTCGGCGTCCAGTGCGAGTACTCCATGACATGGTAGAACGCGTCGTCCACGGTGAGCGTGGTGCCGCCGGGCTTGTTCTGCAGCACGTCGGTGCCCACGGCGAACGGGCCGGACACGTAGATGCCGTTCGGGGCCGCCATGCTGTCGCCCTTCTCCAGCACCACCACGTGCGCGCCGCCCTTCGACGCGCGCAGCGCCGCCATGAAGCCGGCTGCGCCGCAGCCGACCACCACCACGTCGGCGTCCACCGTCTCCTCGGCCTTGAACGGCTCGTCCTCGCCGGCCTTCGCGCCGTCGGACGCATCCGCCGCCTTGCCGCCGTTCTGCTGCGGCGCGCAGGCCGCCAGCGCGCCCGCCGACGCCACGCCCAGGGCGGACAGCGCCGCACCCTTCAGGAAGTTGCGGCGGTCCATGCCGCGCCTCGGCGCGCCGGCGGCGCGCACGGCCTCGTCGGCCTCCTGCCCGGCCTCGTTCGCCCGGATCTCCCCGTTGTCCTGCTTCTCCATGATGAGCCTCCCTTTCCCCTTGCAGTTTGAAAAGCTGACCTCACCTTACGGCCTGAACCAAGTCGAAGGTCAAGGGGTTTCGGCGGAAAAACGAGCGGGGACGGGAGGGCCGGCACGGGCACGACCGCCGCGAATGCGCAGGATGGCAGGGTCAGACCGGCATGCTGCCGGGAGGGTGCGGACGCGAGGGCCGACGGGCGCACTGCCGGCAGGGAGCAGATGGACGCTAAGAGCCGTAGACTTGGATCTGGTTCTTTCCAGCACGTTTCGCCTGGTAGAGGGCTTCATCGGCACGGGTGAACACGTCGCGGTACGTGAGGTCGTCGGAACAGGTAGCATACACGCCCACGCTTAGGGTGGGGGCGTGGCCCAGTCCGGGCACCGTCGTGGCAGATATCCGAGCCCGCACCTGGTTCAGCTTGCGCAGCACCACATCCATGTCCACCTCTTTCAGCAGCAGCACGAACTCGTCGCCGCCTACGCGGCCGATGACGTCGCTCTCGCGGAAGCTCGAGCGCAGCACCAGGCCCACTTTGCGCAGCAGCGCATCGCCTTCCATGTGGCCGGAGTTGTCGTTTACCGCCTTGAAGTCATCGATGTCCAGCACCACGCACACGCTGTGCTCGCGGACGGCGAGGTTCGCGAGCGCCGCCGCTACCAGGTCTTGCGTGGCCGCATGGTTGCTCAGACCCGTTGTGGCATCGTTCTCGGCACGGTAGCGCAGGTCGCGCTCGTCCTCGATGTTCTCGATGAGCCCCACGAGGTGCCAAGCGCCCGCGTTGTCGTGCGCGACGAACAGGTTCGCGCGATACCACGCGTAGCCGTGACCGTAATAGTTTGCCCGATATTCCGTGCTTACCTCGGCAGCACCGGCCCGGGCATCTTCGAACATCCTGCGCACGTCGTCCATATCGTCGGGATGCACCACGCCGCTGCGCGTGCTGGCGAGCTTTTCCAAGTAATGCGGTATGACCTGCGCTTCGACGCCGTCGCCCGTACGATCGATATACAGCAGGACCGTGTCGGTGTCGGAATCGTAGTCGAAGCTCATCTTGTTCGTCATCTCGGTGAGCAGCCGGTAACGCTCGTCTTGCCACGCCCGCCTGCGATCCTCGGCGGCCAGGCCCTCCGTGACATCTTTGTTGCAACACAGCATGCTGGAGTCGGACACGCGAATGAACGTACTCTGGCACCAGACGGCGTTGTCGCCTTTCGAGATCTTGTACGTGCAAGCAGTCGGCTCGCCGCTGGCGCTGGCACGGCATTCTTCAAAGGTTTTGCGCAGGCCGGCGCGCTCCACGCCATCGGGAATGCGCGCCATCCACCGCTCAAGCGCCTCGTCAAGCGGGAGCACGATGCCGATCGATTCGGGGTTCATCGCGGAATACAGCACGCGGAACCGGCCGTCCAGACTTTCGAACTCGAATATCTCGTCGTATACCGAGCACAGCACCTTCGTGAAACGCTGCAGATCGAGCTCGTAGCTTTTCTGGCGTCGACCGGACACGTCGAGGAAGGCGCTCTGGATCATCGGTTCGCCCTCCGGACCCAGCTCGTACGCCGACGTCCCCTCTAGCCAGCCAACGGTACCGTCGCTGCGATAGTAGCGGTACGCGAAGTCGAGGGGCTTCGAGCCGTTCCTCAGGCGCTCGATGGCAGCGCAATGACGCGGCACGTCGTCCGCATGGATGGGCATGAGCGCGTTGTCGCCCGAAGAGGCGATAAACTCTCCCATGTTGCGGTAGCCCAGCAGCTCGCAGCCCTTCTTGTTTATCGAGACGATATGCTGGCCGTCGTCCACGGTATAGCGCACAATTCCGCAGGGTATGGCGTCGTACAGCTGCTGCTGGGCCTCGTTTTGGCGGCGTAACCGCTGCTCGTTCTCCCGCTCTTTCGTCACATCGATAACCACCGCCACCACATACAGGCAGTCATCGGCGCGATAAGCCGTCGACATGGACACGTGCGCCCAGAAAAAGCCGCCGTCACCCTTGTTCACCCGCATCGTACACGACGCAAGCCGCGACCCCGACTGCAGTTTCCGAAAGGCTTCTTCAACGATCCATCGATCGTCGTCGCACACCACGGCGATCGCGTCGTCCCGCACCCGGCGGAGACACTCGTCACGCTCGCACCCGCACAACTCGGCCCACGCATCGCTGAAATCGATCAGGCGGGCGCCGTCGTCGGTGACCTCGTACAACAGCAGGCCACCGGGAATGGAATCGCGCGTGGCCGCCATGCGGTCACGCAGAGCCTGCTCCTCGGTCGTTTCCTCGGCCAGCACGTACAGGCTGATCACGCTGCCCGTGCGCGAGAGCGGGCGCAAGTGAAGCCGAAGCCAGCGGCCCTTGCCGGCAGCGCTGCGGTAACGCAGCTCGCACACCGCGTCGCCCTCGCCCGCCGCCTGCAGGGCCTCTTCCAGCGAAGCGCGGTCCTCCTGCTGCAGCACGCCCAGGAAGTTCTTGCGCACAAGCTCCGCCGACACCTCGTCATCGACGATGTCGAGCATGCAGGCAAACTCACCGTTGATGCGGATGAGCTCGCACACCTCCCCATCGTACTCGGCAATGGCCGCCGGCCCGGTATAGCCGTTGAAGATGAGGGTTAGCCGAGAGTCCGCATCCCAGAACTCCGCGGCCCCGTCCTGCAGGCTTTCCGCAAACGGGTGTGCAAGGCCCTCGACAGCCGTGCCCTCGAGCAGCTTCTCGAACGTATCCCGGTCGACCGGTTTCGAGAACAGGTAGCCTTGCATGTAGTCGCAGCCGACGCTGGCCAGGTAGGCAGCCTGTTGCTTCGTTTCCACACCCTCGGCGATGATGGGCAGGTCGAGCCAGCGTGCCATACGCACGACCGACGCGAGAATGATTCCGCCCCGCGAGCTGGCGCTCGCGCCGAGAAAGCCCATATCCAGCTTCAACACGTCCACCGGCACGTCTTTCAGCGTGTTGAGCGACGAGTATCCGCTGCCGAAGTCGTCCATCTCCACGATGAAGCCGGCGTCGCGCAGCCTCATGACGACGCCTATGAGCTGCTCGGGCGCCTCCATGTACGCGCTCTCCGTGATCTCCAGGTGCAGCAGGTCCGCGGGAACGGCGTAGCGCTCGACGAGACCCTCCAGGTACGTGCATAGGTCGGACCGGTAGATGTCGGCGCGCGACAGGTTTACCGACAAGCGGGGCGCGCTCTGGATGCCGCGCTCGTCGATCCACGCGCGCAGGCTGCGGCACGCCTGATCCCAAATATAGTAATCGAACGTGGCTATGAGGCCGTTGCGCTCGAACACGGGGATGAACTCCAACGGGCCCAGCAGCCCTTTGGTCGGATGGTTCCAGCGCGCCAGCACCTCGGCGCCTATCATGCGCCCCGTGGCGTAGCGGTACTGCGGTTGGAAATACGGCACGAACTGGCCGCCCTCGAGCGCCGCGATCATCTCGCCGGCAAGCTCCTGCTCCTTGAGCACCGATGAGCGCAGCTTCTCGTCGTAAAACACGTACTTGCTTCCCGCGTAGCCGCTCTTCGCGGAGCGCAGCGCCAGCAGCGCGCGGTCGCACATGAGGCTGACGTCGAGGGAGGGATCGTCGATAGGGAAGATGCCCAGGCGCACGAAGAACGTGAAGTCCTCGCGGTAGGAGGAGAACCACGAGTCGAGGCCGGCGAGCATGCGGTCGGGATCGAACGAGGAACGTGGGCAGCAGCACACGAAATGGTCGGCGCGCAGACGAGCGGCCACCGCGCCCGCAGGCATGAGGTCGCGGATCATAGCGCCGATGTCCGCAAGAAGGCGGTCGCCTGCAGGCGTCCCGAACAGGTCGTTATAGACCTTGAAGCGGTCGATGTCGCCGTACACGAGCAGGTACGACTCGTTGGGGTGGCCGTCCACGAGCGTTCGCACGCACTCGTTGAACCCGCTCCTGCTCAGCAGCCCCGAAAGTGCGTCGTGGTCAGAAACCGGGGATGAGCCCCCCCCCCCGCGTCTTCTTCTTGCGCCGACGAGCCTTTTGCGATTCCAAGTTCCCATGCAGGTCGCATCGCCCTCCTCGCCTTCTCAAGCGAAATATGATGTCGGACGTATAGTTTAGCGCTTGCGGGAGCCGGACGCCATCGCACGACCTGCAAAGATTCGTTTAGGCGGTCGGGTGGGCGCGCAGAGAGATGGCGCGTGGTGGATGCAGCTGGGGCTCACCGCGCAAAGCGAGGCTATGCGCGCTCGCGGGCCTTGGCCTGCTGCCACAGGGCCTCGCGCTCGTCGGGCGCGAGCGCGTCGACCGTCGTGCCCCGAGCCCAAGCCGCACCCTCCATGAACGACCAGCGGCGTCGAAACTTGCCGCACGAGGCGCGCAGCGCGTTCTCCGCATCCACGCCCATATGGCGGCCCACCTGCACCAGCGAGAACAGCACGTCGCCGAACTCGTCCTCCACGCTGGCCGCCGCCTGCTCGGCCGCAGCCGCGTCTCCTTCGGCCACACCGGCATCGACCTTGCCGTTCGCGGCCTTCGGTGCGACAGCGTAGGCGGCGCGCAGCTCGTCGACCTCCTCGCGTACCTTCTCCCACACGTCGTCGAGCGTGTCCCACTCGAAGCCGGCGGACGCGGCCTTGCGCGACACCTTCTGCGCCTGCATGAGCGCGGGGAAGCTCGTGGGCACGCCGTCGAGCAGGCCCTCGCGTCGCGCGGCCTGGTCGGCTGCGCCGGCGACTGAAGCTGCGGCACCCGCCGTCGCACCGGAGCCCGAGGCCCCGGTGCCCGTCGCAGCAGCCGGCGCCGAAGCGTTTCCGGTCTCGGTGCGGGGAGCCGTAGCGCCCGGTACGGTGGGATCCGCCGCACTCTGGGAGGAGCGCTCGGCCAGCTTCACCTGGTCCCACAGGTCCAGAACCTCTGAGGCGTTGTCGGCGCGCGCCTCTCCGAACACGTGCGGGTGGCGGCGAATCATCTTCGCGTTCACGTCCGCGCACACATCGTCGATATCGAACGCGCCCGCATCGGCCGCTATCTGGCTTTGCAGCACCACCTGCAGCAGCACGTCGCCCAGCTCCTCGCGCAGGTGCGCCGTGTCGCCGGACTCGATGGCATCCACGGCCTCGTAGGCCTCCTCTATCATGTTGTGCGCGATGCTCTGGTGGGTTTGCGCGCGATCCCACGGGCACCCGTCCGGAGCGCGCAGCGCGGCGATGGTGGCCACGAAGTCGTCGAAGCACGGATGGTCGGTGGGCACGATGCGCGCATGCGCAGGTTCGGTGGTCATGGGCGCTTCCTTTCAGCCGATGGTCTGCAAGCAGTATACCGCTCGTTAGCGCACGCGGCGACGAATGCGCTACACTCCACGGTGCGGGCACCCCAGCGCCGCACGGCGGCGGGGTGCGGCGCTGGCGGAGAGCGCGGTCGCGAGCAGGCCGTCGCACGGCGGGCAAGAGCGGAAGAGGTCAGGGCATGGGCAACCAGGAACCGACGAGCGCACGGAGGGCCGCGGGCCTTGCAGCGCGCGTTGCCGTAGCACTCGTGTTCGCGCTGAACGTGCAGTGCGCCGTGTCGTTCGTGCTGTGGCCTGGGGCGCACGCGGGCGGCTTCGAGCTGGAGGGCGTGCCGGGTGCCGCCGCGGTGCGCGGACTGGGCGTGGCCTTCCTCATGTGGAACGCCACCTATCCCGCCGTCATCGCGAACCCGCGACGCTTCCGAGCGCTTTATGCGGTCGTGCTCGCACAGCAGGCCGTGGGTCTTGCCGGCGAATCGTGGATTCTCCTGTCGCTGCCCGCCGGCCACGCGGCGCTCGCGGCCTCCATCGTCCGATTCATCGCCTTCGATGCTGCCGGCCTCGTGCTCATGGCCGCGGCGTTCGCCTGGCTGGCGCTGGCCGACCGGCACGCAAGGCTGCGGTAATCGCAAATCGCCTCGTCCGGCGCTCAAGATCGGCGCTATACTATGGTGCTTGTCACACCCGAGCGTTTTTCGACAAGGAGCATCATGACCGACAACGACCAGCCCCAGGGAGCCCGCCTTTCCCCGGCGGCGCTCGCGCAGATCCGCGCGTTCCAGCAGAACGAGGCCACGGAGGCCGAGGTGTACCGCCGCATCGCCCAGCGAACGAAGGACGCAGGCAACCGCGACACCCTTCTGCGCATCGCCGACGAGGAGGCCAAGCACGCGACCATCTGGCAGCGCTACACCGGCGAGGAGATGCGCCCGCAGGCCGGCAAGGTGCACCGCTACGCGCTGATCGCGCTCGTGTTCGGCTTCACGTTCGCCGTCAAGCTCATGGAGAAGGGCGAGGCCAAGGCGCAGATCTCCTACGAGGAGCTGGCGCGCGAGGCCCCCGAGGCGCTGGACATCCGCGCCGACGAGGAGGCGCACGAGGCAGCGCTCTTGGACATGCTGGACGAGGAGCGCCTGTCGTACGTGGGCAGCATGGTGCTGGGCATGAACGACGCCATGGTGGAGATGACGGGCACGCTGGCGGGCCTGACGCTGGCCATGCAGAACACGCGCCTCATCGCACTTTCGGGCCTGATCACCGGCATAGCGGCAACGCTTTCCATGGCGTCGAGCGAGTACCTTTCGTCCAAAAGCGAGGGCCGGCCGGACGCGTTCAAGTCGGCCACGTACACGGGCATCGCCTACCTGGTGACGGTGGCGCTGCTCATCCTGCCGTACCTGCTGTTCGACGAGGCGCACTACCTGTGGGCCATGGGCACCATGATCGTGATCGTGCTGCTGATCCTGGTGGTGTTCAACTACTACATCTCCGTGGCGCAGGACCTGCCGTTCAAGAAGCGCTTCGGCCAGATGGCCGGCATCAGCCTGGGCGTGGCCGCGCTGTCGTTCGTCATCGGCATCCTGGTGAAGCAGTTCCTGGGCGTGGACATCTAGGGAACGGAAGGGGGCACCCGCCCCCTTCCCCGTTACTCCCCCTTCGGGGCGTACAGCACCACGTTGCTCTTCGCGCGCAGCTTCAGCAGGCCCTCCACCGGACCCACCTGCAAGGCGCCGGTCGTGCATACCTTCGTGCACAGGGGGCGCGGGTCGCGCCCGTAGCACGCGCCGCACTTGTCGAGGTTCGGCGCCACCAGGTGGTACAAGCGCAGCCTACCGTCCACGGGACGCGGGTCGCGACGGACCACCTCCATCCACTTCTCATCGTAGCCGAACCGGTTCGCCTCGCGGCAGGCGGTCTGGCAGCTGTAGCAGCCGGTGCAGCGGTCGGTGTTGAGCAGCATGCCGATGCTAGCCATTGATATCAGCTCCCTTCTTCACGCGGCACAGCGTCGAACGCATGGCCGTGGCCCCCCAGCGCGGCTCGGCAGGGCGGGACGGAACCAGCACGTTGGGGTTGGCCTTGTCCCAGCCGTAGCCGGGAAGCCCCAGCTCGGGGCATTCGTCGCGCCAGCCGTGCCGCGGAGCTGCCAGCACCCCTTTCAATATCTCATGCGTGACGTGCGCCTTCGACACGATATGCCCGCGCGGCGACTCCACCGTCACCCAATCGCCCTCGATGATGCCCTGCACCGCCGCGTCGTCGGGATGGATGAGCACGAACGGGTGAGGGTACAGCTCGCGCTGCGCGGGAATGTTCGTCCACGCCGAGTGGAAGAACGCATACAACCGATGCCCCGTCACCAGGATGAGCGGGTACTCCTTTGCCAGCTCGGGCTGGGACACGGGAGTCTCGGCAGGCTCGGTGTAGTCGGGCAGCGGATCGTAGCCGAACCGCGCGAGCGCGTCGCACCAGAACTCGATGCGGCCCGTGGGCGTGTTGAAGCCAGGCTGCCCGTCGGGACGGATCATGCCCTTCTCGTACTTCTTGTACACCGGCCCGTCCGAACCGCTGCCGTCGTCGAGCGGAAAGTACGCTCCCTGCACATACTCGTCCCAGGTGAGGTCCATGCCGTAAAACTCCTTCAGCCGCCAGAGCACCATCTCGCGCTCGTCGGCCCACGGCCAGTCCTCGGGCTTGATGCGCTTGCCCCACTCGAGGAAGAACTTCCAGTCGTCCCAGCACTCGCCCGGCGGCTCCACGGCGCGCTCCGTGGAGATGACCAGGTTGCCGAACAGCTCCTCGTCCACCGTGTCGCGCTCCGACCAGTCGGCCGTGGGCAGCACGAGGTCGGCGAGCTTCGTGGTGGGCGAGAAGTAGAAGTCCTTCGACACGATGGTGTCCACGAGCGGCGAGGTGATGGCCTCGTGCACGCGGGTGGCGTTCTCGTAGCACAGCAGCGGGTCGTTGGCTACGAACACCATCATCTTGACGGGGCGCGGCTCGCCGGTGATGGCGGCCTCGAACACGGAGGCGGGGGCGTTCGAGCGGCCGAACACCTTGTAGAGAGGGTAATCTTCGCCGCCGAACGTGAACAGGTCGGCGCGGCCGGGGTCCTTGGCAGGGTCCCACAGCGTGATGCGGTCGTCGAGCATGGCACTGAACGCCACGTTGATGGGCACGCCGCCGGGAACGTCCAGATGCCCGAGCAGCCCTTGCAAGCACGCCACGGCACGGCCCGACTGGATGGCGTTCGTGTGCATGCATCCGGGGCCCAGCACCGCCTGGAACGCCACCGGCCCGTTCGTGGCCAGCAGGCGTGCGCAGCCGGCGATATCGTCCGCGGCCACGCCGGTGATGGCCTCCACGCGCTCGGGTGGGAACTGCGCCACGCGCTCGGCCAGCTCGTCGAAGCCGTACGTCCAGCACGACACCCATTCCTCGTCGTAGAGATTCTCCCGTATGATCACGTTCATGAAGCCCAGCGCCAACGCAGAGTCGGTGCCGGGGCGCGGCTGCAGGAAGAACTCCGCGTTCTTCGCGAGGTCGGTGTAGCGCACGTCGATAACCACGTACTTCGTCAGGCCCGCCTCTATGCGATCCAAGATCATCTTCGTGCGCGAGCGCTGCGTGGCCGGGCTGCACCCCCAGTGCACGATGGTGCTGGCGTTGGCCAGGTCGCCGTCGCAGTCGCTGAAGATACCCAGCGTGAAGGCGTTCGGCAGCATGAGCGGCATGAGGCACACGTGCGTGGGCGCCAGGCTCCAGCCCTCCAGGCCGAGCGACGAGTTGATGCGGCAGTGCCAGTGGTTCCAGGTACGGCCCGTGCCCTGGCCGGTGATGATGGCCTCGGGGCCGTACGCCTCCTTGATGCGGAAGCATTCGTCGGCGATGATGTCCAGCGCCTCGTCCCAGCTGATGCGCTCGAACGCGCTCTTGCCGCGGTTCTCGGGGTGCCGCTCGCCTTTAGGGTCCCAGTCGGAGCGCTTCATGGGGTACAGGATGCGCCCCTCGGTGTTGTTGTGTATCTCGCGTTGGGAAAGCCCCGACCCGCAGAAGACGCCTTTGCTGCGCGGGTTCTTCGGGTCGCCCTCCACCTTCACGATCTTGCCGTCCTCGGAATGGACGATTGCGCCGCAGCGGGCGTGACAGGTCACGCACACCGTGCGGGTTGTCTTCACGGCCATGGTCTTCTCCTTGCAGGTTCGTCGGTTAATCGGTTGTACGGGAATGCGGTTTCTCACGCGACGCGGCCGGCACCGTCTCCGCCGCCGGACTCGACGGCGGGCGCATCGCCGGCTTTGCACGCGGCCGCCTCGCAGTCGGCTTGGATCTTCTTCATGGGGCGCAGCACGTAGGACAGGAGCATGCACGCCATGGCCACCATCACCAGCAGCACGATCAGCATGAACGCACGGTCCACGCCCAGCAGGTCGGTCACCCGCGCGAGGCCCGCCATGGCGGACGCGTTGCCCAGGAAGTAGGCGGACATGACGGCGGCGTTGATGCTCACGTAGTCCTTCATGCCGAACAGGTCGGGGATGAACAGCGACGACAGGATGGACACCATGAGGATGGTCGACGCGAACGCCATGCCCGTGTACGCGAGCGGCACCGCGCCCGTCTGCGCCCAGGCCAGCAGCATGCCGATGCCCAGCGCGTAGCACACGAACACGACAAGCGCCGTGGTGCGGCAGCCGAACCGGTTCGTGATGACGCCGGCGGCGATCATGAGCACAGCGCCCATCATCGTGTGCACGCCCAAAAACGCGGCCGCATCGGCGTTCGACACGCCATGCGCGGTGAAGAACACCGTGGAGAACGCGCTCGTCCCGTCAAGCGCCCACGCTCCCAGGAAGATGACGGCGCACAGCAGGTAGAACGACGGCGTGCGCAGCGCCTGGCGCAGCGTGATGCCGCGGTGGACCTTGTCGTCGCACGTCGCCTCGGGCCCCGGGTCCGACCCCGCGGGCACTCGGCCGATGAGCACGAGGTTCGAGAACAGGCCCACCGCCAGGCTGAGCCCGGAGAACGTCCACAGCACCGTGCGGTAGTCCGCCACGCTCAGCAAAAATGCCACCAGGAACACCTCGAGCGCCGTGAGCACGTAGTACCCGCCAGCCACGAATCCGTAGGCCGCCTGCGTGCGCCGCCCGTAGAACCTTGCGACCACGCCAGATGCCGCCGCGTGCGCGCCGAACGACAGCACCACGCCGTTGAGCACGTTCGCCACGATCCAAAGGTACACGTTGGTGGCCAGCGCGATCATGGCCAGCACCGCCGAAACGGTGACGCTGCCCAGCAGCAGCGACCACTTCGGCGTGATCCGGTTGATGGCCTTCGTGGCCACGAGGCTGCCCAGAAACGCGCCGATGGTGGCCAGCGTCGGACCGATCATGAACATGCTGAGCGTGGCGTTCGTTCCCTCCAGCAGATCGGGGATCATGGCGTTGAGCACCGTGGTGGTACCCGTGCCCGTAGTGAGGATGAGGGCGCAGCCGATGGCGGCGGCGATCGCCCTTCCCCTGCTAACCTGCTCCATCGTTTTCCCCTCCTCTCTCCTTCGCCAGCCGGCGCGCGGCATTGCGACGTGGCGGCCGCGTGCCGGGGCGAACGGCGTCTAGGCCTCGGCCGGTGCAGAGGCGGACGGAGCGGAGGAGGCCTTCGCCAGCTTCTTCATGGGACGCGTGACGTAGGCGAACACCACGCACACGATGGCCACGGCGCCCAGCCCGGCCGTGAACAAAAACGCATTGTTGATGCCCAGTGCCTCGGTAAGCCCGGACAGCGCGATCATGACCACGGAGTGACCCAGGAAGTACATGGCCATGCACGCCGCGTTGATGCTGGCGTAGTGCTTCATGCCGAACAGCTCCGGGATGAACAGCGACGGCAGGATGGCCACGATGAGGATGGCCGAGGTGAGCGCCATGCCCGCGAACACGAGCGGGAACCCGCCCACGCTGGCCCAAACGAACAGCGACAGGATGCCCACGATGAAGAACCCGAACACCAGCACGCCCGACACGCGCGTGCCGAACTTGCGCGTGATGAAGCCCGCGAACAGCATGAGCACGGCGCCCACCAGCGTGTGGATGCCGAAGTACGAGGCGGCCACGGCTTCCTGCACGCCGTAGGTGGTGAAGAACACCGTGGAGAACGTGCTCACCGCGCTCATGGCCCAGGCGCCGATGAACATGACGATGGCGAACAGGTAGAACGTGGGCCCGCGCAGGGCCTCCTTCAGGGACACGCCCACCTCGTCGACTGCGGCCTTCTGCGCCTGGCGCGCCGCCTCGCCCTCGTCGGGGGCATGCTTCGGCACGCGGCCGATGAGCACGAGGTTGGAGAACACGCCGATGCCCAGGCTCAGGCCGGCGAATATCCACAGCACGGTACGGTAGTCGGTCACGCTCATGAGGAACGCCACGAGGAACACCTCGGCGGCCACCAGCAGCGAGTACGCGCCCGAGATGACGCCGTACACCGACTGCGTGCGGCCTCCCCAGAACTTGGCCGTGACCGCCGAGGCGGCGGCATGCGCGCCGAACGACAGCACCACGCCATTGAGGGCGTTGGCGAATATCCACCAATACACGCTGCTCGTCATGGCGAAGATGACCAGCATGAGCGTGACCACCAGGGTGCCCAGCAGAAGCGACCACTTCGGCGTGAGCTTCTCCAGAAGCTGCGTGGCCACGAGGCTGCCGATGAACGCGAAGATAGTGGCCAGGCTGGGACCCAGCATGAACAGCGTGAGCGGCGGATTGCCCATGCCGCTCATCAGATCCGGGATCATGGCGTTGAGCACGGTGGTGAGGCCCGTGCCCGTGGTGAGGA
Organism: Gordonibacter sp. RACS_AR49; assembly: GCF_030418435.1. Classification (NCBI taxonomy): domain Bacteria; kingdom Bacillati; phylum Actinomycetota; class Coriobacteriia; order Eggerthellales; family Eggerthellaceae; genus Gordonibacter; species Gordonibacter sp. RACS_AR49. The sequence continues at coordinate 621,541 of NZ_JAIUDM010000001.1, forward strand.
TGAGCGCGCATCCGGTGGCCGATGCGGCCGCGCGCGCCTTGGTTATCTCTTTCATTCCTTTCCCCTTTCCCATAGTCTCATAGTACCGTACGGGCCGCTCCTCCTTCCTGGGGCCCGCCTTCCGCCCGCACTATACGGGGCGGGCCCGCACGGCGAATCGCAGGAAAGGGCGTATAGGGGCGGCGCGCGGCGGTTTCCCCTGTGGCGAAACGTGGTATCTTTGGTACGAAGAAAAGTATGAGGTCGCTGATTGATGGCGTTTGAACTGGTAAAACGTTTTTTATGCCACAGATCTGCGCGCCGCGGGAATCCTCCCGTCGCCCCGTGCGCGGCCCGAGCGCTGTGATAGAATCGGTTCGCCGATAGCCGAACGGGGCTGTGTCGGAGCCATCCTTGAAGGGGATCGCGGCCTTCGGCATCGTGGGGAAGGGGGCCTCCATGGACGACAGAGCCGATTCCAACCGTATTGCCGAGCTGGGCGCGGAAACCCGCGCCGAGAGCAACGCCGACCTGCTGCTGGCCGTGTACGCCACGACGCACCTGACGTTCGTGTGGTACGGCATCGCCTATCTGCTGTTCGGCGTGGCCGGCGCCTTGCCCGAGGCCGGGTGGGCGCCCGTCGACGGCTTGCCGCTCGTCGCCGCGCTCGCAGGCATCCTGGGAGCCTACGCCACCCTGCTACGCGTGCCCATATTCCACGACTACCAAAAACGAAGCCGCGTGCTGGCGGCAGACCTGGCCGTGCTGCTTGCCGGCTCGCTGGCGTTGGGCGGGGCCCTTCTTGCGGGCGGCGCGGCCGCCCCGTACGCCGCTGCGGCGGCCGGCCTCGTGCTGGGCTATGCCGTGGGCGTGGCCGGGCTGCTGGCGCTGGACTTCGCCATCGGCTTCGAGCGCGGGGCGTTCGTGGTGTGCCTGTGCGCCTCCCTGGTGCTGGGCATCATCGGGTACTGCCTGTGCTCCGAATTCGGCCCCCTTTGCGGCCTGGCCGTCTTCGCCGTGCTTGCCGTCGCGGGCACCGCGGCTGCGTTCGCGTACTCGCGACGGCTGCTGGACATCGACAATCCCGAGAAGATGCTCACGGCGCAGGCGTTCGCCAAGATGTCGCTGAACTCGCAGACCGGTTGGTTCCTGCTGTTCTACGGCATCGTCGTGGGCTTGAAGAGCATCGAACTCGTGGTGGCCGCGCCGCGCTGGGAGGCGCTCGCGCAGCTGGCCGGGGCCTTGGGATTCGTAGCAGGCGCCGCAGTGTCGCTGTTTTTGCTGGTGAGGAACCCGGGCAACATGCTGTTCGGCAAGGCGCAGCGCTTCGCGTTCCCGTTTTTGGTGATGGGCCTGCTGCCGTGGGGCGCTTTGGGCGAGGCGTTCGCGCCGCTGGCGTTCGTATGGTCGTTCGCCGCCTGCGCCCTTTTCATGGCGTTCGTGTTCGACACGCACCACTTCCTGTCGAAGAAGTATGCCGTGCCGCCGCTGTACCCGCTGGTCATCGGGTTCCGCTCGTTCGTGAAGGGGCTCATAACCGGTAGCGTTGCCGCCATGGTCGCGTTGGCGGCGGACCCGGCGGCGGAGCTGGTTGCAGGCTTGAGCCTGGCACTGGTGGTGGTGCTGTGCTTCCTGATCGTGCTGGTGCGCGAGGAGCCCGACCGCACGGCGCAGGAGACAGCGATCGATGCGGCGGTCGCGGGAGCCGGCAGGGCGAGTGCCGCCGCCATCGCGGAGGGCGATAGAGCAGGCGACCCGGACGCCGTCGCGGACGAGCGGCCCGCACGCCGGACGGGCGTGTGGATGGGCTGCTGCCGCGCCATGGCCGACGAGGCGTCGCTCACGCCGCGCGAGGCCGAGATCCTCGCACTGCTGTTGAAGGCGAACACCACGGAGCGCATCAGCGGCATCCTGTGCATCTCCGCCCACACCACCAAGACGCACATCTACCACATCTACCAGAAGTTCGACATCAGCAGCCGCAGCGAGCTCGCCGACCTGTTCGAGGCACGCCTCGAGGCCGCGAAGCGAGGGGAATGAGACATCGCTTCGCCCCTGTGATTCCTTACGAACGTTTTCGCAGGTCGCACGCTCTCATACTTTTCACCATAAACCCTTCTTCCCGAGAAACGGCCTGATTCCGGCCAGCACCAGCGCGCCCTGGCGGCGCAAATACGCCGTTTCCCTCGATTCCAAGCCCCGGCCGTTCCCGTACTTTGAGGACAGCGCCCGCCGCGGGCACGCAGGCGGACGCGCGAACCCGAGAGCAAGGAGACGAAGATGGAAGAGGCGAAGAGGACCTACAACCATTGCCGAGCCTGCCATTTGAACTGCGCCACCTACGCAACGGTCAGGAACGGCCGGCTGGAGCGCATCGACGCCGTCCCGCCGGAGGAGGGCGGCACCGGCAAGGTGTGCGCGCGGGCCATCGCCGGGCCGCAGCTGGCATACAGCCCCACGCGCGTGCGCTATCCGCTGAAGCGTGCCGGTAAGCGCGGCGAGGGCAAGTGGGAGCGCGTGTCGTGGGACCAGGCCGTGGCCGAAATCGCGCGCAAGGTGTACGACCTGTCGAACGAGCACGGTCCCGAGACGTTCGTGCTGCCCGGCCGCACCGGTCGGCACGACATGGGATGGATCGCGCACCGTATCGCGCGCACCATCGGCACGCCGAACAACTACTACGGCGCTATCCAGGTATGCTTCCTGCCCCAGTTCCACGAGCAGATCACGTTCGGCAGCTACCTGGCGCAGAACGTGGGCACGGCACCCTCCGAGCTGTTCGTCACCTTCGGCATCGAGACGAACTACTGCTGGCCCGTGCTGGCCGGCGCCGGCTCGGCGGCGAAAACGGCCGGCATGAAGCACATCGCGCTCGACCCGGTGGCGGGCCCGCACGCGCTCAAGGCCGACGAGTGGCTGCCCATCCGCCCCGGCACCGACCTGGCGTACTGCCTGTGCGTCATCCGCCACTTGCTGAGAACCGGCCAGTACCGCGACGACTTCGTGCGCGCCTGGACGAACGCACCGTTTCTGGTACGCGAGGACACGGGCGGCTTGCTGCGCGAGAGCGACGTGAAGCGCGGCGGCAAGGCCGACCGCTACCTGTTCTGGGACGAGGCGAGCGATTCGCTGAGGTTCTGGGATGCCGGCGAGGTGCAGTGGGAGGGCGGCGTTAGCGGTCGGGAGCACTACGAGGAGTTGGAGGAGGCGTTCTTCGCGCGCGAGGTGCGCACGGACCCCTCCCCCGCCATCCTGCCCGAGGGCGTGCGCCCTGCCCTGTTCGGCACGTACCACGCGAAGGTGGGCCGCTGCGGCATGGACGTGGCCTGCAAGCCAGCCTTCCAAGTGCTCGCAGACAACGTGGAGGCCTGGACGCCCGAGCACACCGCCGCCGTCACCGGGGTCGACGCCGCGCAGATAGAGCGCACGGCGGAGATGATAGGCGCCGCCGACCCGGTTGAGTTCTTCCAGGGCACGCAGTACATGTCCACGAACCTGTCGCAGTACATCAACGCCATCGCCATCTTGAAAACACTGAAGGGCCAGGTGGACGACCCGCGCCCAGGCGGCACCATCATGTCGCAGTTCTATCCGGTGACCCCGGTGTACTTTCCCGGCGAGTTCGACATCAGCTTCGCCGACGGCCTGCCGCTCGAGCAGAAACGCAAGCGCCTGGGCTACTACGAGCACCGCATAGGCTGCGGTTACGCCTACGAGGAGTGGTCGAAGTGGCACCCCGTGCGCCCGCAGAACGCCGACGGCATGCTGTGCTTCCCGGACATCGGCTGCGTGCTGGAGGCCGCCGAGACGGGCAAGCCCTATCCTGTGCACGGCATCATCGCCATCAGCTCGAACTGGCTCACGCACGACCCCGCCACCGCGCGATGGATGCGCCTGCTGGAGGACGAGAGCAAGATAGCGCTGCACGTGGTATCCGACATCGTCATGACGCCCACGGCCGAGATGGCCGACTACGTGCTGCCCGCCCTCACCTACCTCGAGCGCAACTACCTGGAGATCAACCTGGGCACCGTGAACGCCTTCAAGAAGTTCTACCGCAAGGCCATCGAGCCCGTGTGCGAGGCGCGGCACGACTACGAGTTCGGCGCGCTGCTGTCCCGCGAACTGGAGAAGCTGGACCCGAAATACGGCCATGGCCTGCTGAACCCGGAGACCTCGATGTTCTGGGCGGGCGAGTACGGCCGGTTCTGGATGGCCGACACCCTGGACGAGGAACGCGACATCTGGACGCGGAAGTTCCTGGGCAAGAGCTTCGAGGAATGCCTGGACGAGCGCGTGGTGTACGCGCCGGGCTACCAGGCGTCGCCGGAGGGAAACCGCCATCTCATAGCCGGCAAGTTCCCCACCGACACCGGGAAGGTGAACCTGTTCTCTACGCTGCACCACCGGGCGGGCTATCCTGCGTTGCCTGTGTACGAAGAGCCCATGGAGTCGCCGGCCAGCCGGCCGGACCTGGCACGGGACTACCCGCTGGTGCTGACCACGGGCAAACGCCAGGCGGGCTTCTTCCACTCCGAGTTCCGCCAGCTTCCGTGGATACGCGAGATCAACCCGGTGCCGGAGGTGTTCGTGAACCCCGAGACGGCGCGTGCGAACGGCGTCGGGCACGGCGACTGGATCTGGGTTGAAGCGCCCGCGACCGGCGGCCGCGCGCCCCTGAACCGCATCATGGGGAAGGCGAGCTTCAGGCTCATGACGGCGCCCGGCGTGGTGTCGTACTCGCAGCATGCCTGGTGGCGGCCGGAGAAAGGGGCTTGCGAAGACCTGCACGGCGCCTTCGAATGGAACGCCGGCTGCCTGCTGCAAACCAACGACGAGACGCCCGAGACCGGCACGCCCGGTCTGCGCTCGCAGCTCTGCCGCATCTACCCGTGCAGCACCGAGGACCTCGAGCGCTACCGCCCGGAGATCACGCGCGCCCAGATGGAGGCGCTCATGCCCGCGGAAGGCACCGCATCCCCGACCGACTCCCCGACCGACAAGGAGGCCTGCCATGACTAGGCTGGGAATCATCGTGAACCTGGAAACCTGCAACGACCTGCGCAGCTGCATGGCGGCATGCAAGCGCGAGCACGGCACGTTCATAGGGTCGCACCCGGTGGACGTGCGCACGGCGCTGGACGAGGGCTTCCCCCACCCGAACACGTACTTCGTACCGTTGCTGTGCCAGCACTGCGGCCGGCCGTCCTGCGTGCCGGCGTGCGCGCACGGCGTGCTGGAGAAGCGCGCGGACGGCATCGTGGCCGTGGGCGACACGGGCGCGTGCGCCTCGTGCGAGGGGAAACCCTGCGTGCGGGCGTGCCCCTACAGCGCCATCGACCTCGACCCGCTGACCGGGCGTATCGCGAAGTGCGACCTGTGCGCCGAGCGCGTGGATGCGGGCCTGGAGCCGGCATGCGTGGGCGAGTGCTTGACCGGATCGTGGTTCTTCGGCGACTTCGACGACCCGGACAGCTTGGTGTCGGGCATCCTGGCCTCGTGGGAGGGCTACGCGCACCGGCTCAAGCCCGAGGCGGGCAACGACCCCGGCGTGCACTACCTGCTGCACAGCAAGGAGTGGCGGGGCATGGAGGGGCTCTACAGCCCTGCCTGGCGCAACGGGGCGGAATGCGGCGAAGCGGGTGGGTGCGATGGATGCCGCCGCGCGTAGCCGCTACGAGGCCGCCCGGTGCCTGCTTATGGCCGAGGCGTTTGCGGATGCACCCACGGCCGAGGTCGTCGAGCGCTGCAGGGCCGCATGGGCGGAAGCGGACGAGCGCCAAGGTGGCAAAGTGGGAATCAATTGCGCGAACAGTGGCACAGACGGCAATGCGAAGGCCGACCACTCGGGCGATTTCGCGGGCAGCGGTTGCACGACCGGACACCTGGAGAACGCCTTCAGCGAGCCTGCCCTCCGAGACATACGCGTTGACTACACGGCGCTATGCTGTGGAACGAATGCGGACAGCCCGCTGCCGTACGAGTCCATCTACCGGGGAGGCGAGCGCCTGCTGAAGGGCCCGGGCTGCGTGGGGCTGGCGGAACTTTACGAGCGGGAGGGTTTCCTGCCGCCCAAGGGAGCGTCGAACGAGCCGGAGGACTTCCTTCCCACGCTGCTGGGGTTCCTGGCATTTTTGCACGAGGAGGAGGCCGATGCCCGTGAGGCGGGCGACGATGGGGCGGCCGCACGCGCCACCAACCTGGCGGACGCGTTCAGGCTGGAGCACCTGCACTGGGCTCCTCGCTACGTCGACGAGGCCCTGCGCATTGCCGGCACCCCGTTCTACCGGCGAGCGCTCGCCGAGCTGCGCGTGCTCGCAGAGGCATAGCCGCAGAACGTACGGCAGGCCTTGCAGGCCAAAGGGGCGAGGACGTGCGCAGGCCGCGCCCCCTCGCCGCACCAGATGGCCGACGCCTGCATGGGGATGGCGCATTCGCCTCGCCCGGCTCCTCGCCCTTCCCCGCTTTCACTTGCCTTGCAGGCCCCGCTCGATGATAATGAACCCGTTTCTGTTGTATATGCAACAAAGGAAGACTATGGACCGCCATCTTCCCGTCATCAGCCGCTCGTCGCTGTTCGACGGCATCGACCACAACGACCTCGAGGCGCTGCTGCACTGCCTGGGCGCACGCGCGCGCCGCTACCCACGAGGGTCGGCCGTGCTGCGCGTGGGCGACGTGACCACGTGCATGGGGCTGGTGCTGGAGGGGGCGGTGCGGCTGGAGAAGGAGGACTACTGGGGCAACCGCACGATCCTGGCGTCGTTCGGCCCCGGCCAATCGTTCGCCGAGGTGTACGCCTGCGAACCCGGCCTTCCCCTCGACCTCAACGTGGTGGCGGCCGAGGACGCGCTTGTCCTGCTCATGGACGTGCGGCGCGTCACCAGCCTGTGCCCTGCGTCGTGTGCGTTCCACGCGCGTCTCGTCCGCAACCTGCTGGGCATCGTGGCGCGCCGCGCGCACGCGCTCACGCGCAAGATAGAGCACACGTCGCAGCGCACGACGCGCGCCAAGCTGCTGTCGTACCTTTCCGACCAGGCCCGTGCAGCGGGAACGAGCCGCTTCACCGTGCCGTTCGACCGCCAGGAACTGGCCGACTACCTGTCCGTGGACCGCAGCGCCATGTGCGCCGAGCTGTCGCGGATGAGGGAAGAGGGTATCATAGACTACCGCAAGAACGTGTTCGAGCTCGGAGAAGGGAGCGCGCTATGATCGATCCGCACAAGGCGGCCCTCATCATCATCGACATGCAGAACGGGTTCATCGACCCGGCATCGGCCCTGTGCGTGGAAGGGGCGGCGGCCACGGTGCCCGCGTGCTCGCGCGCGCTCGACCACGCGCGCGAGCTGGGCATGCCCGTGTTCCACGTCGTGCGCGAGTACGCCGAGGACGGCTCGGACGTAGAGGCGGTGCGCCACGCTGCCTGGGATGGCGGCGGCAAGCCCGTGTCGCGGGCGTGCGCGAATCCGCACTCGCTCGACGAGCCGGCGCCGCTCGCGCCGCAACCCGGCGACCGCGTGGTGGTGAAGCCGCGCTTCTCCGCGTTCTTCAACACGAATCTGGACAACGTGCTGCGTCGCCTGGGCGTGGGGACGGTGGTGCTCATCGGCACCACCACGCCGAACTGCATTCGCACCACCTGCTACGACGCGCTCTCGCTCGACTACAACGTGGCCGTCATCGAGGATTGCACCTCGTCGCGCACCCCGGCCGTGCAGGCGACGAACATCGAGGACATGGCTCACATCGGCGCGCAGATGCTCACCTGCGACGAGTTCTGCACGCAAGGCCTGGCGAACGTGCGCGACGTGGCAGCCGAAGTCCGCGCTGCCTGCAACAGGCGCTAGGGACTTTTGCACGGAAACCGGGGCTGGGCGATTTGCCAAGAGAGGGTCGCGCGCAACCCCTTCGGCATCCAGGCACCGACTTTTGGTATAGTCCTTGCGAACGACACGGAACGAGGAAGGTGCCCGCCATGCCCCTAGTGGAGATCTCGACGCTCGACGACCCGCGGCTCGATGCGTATGCGCGGCTGACCGACGTGCAGCTGCGCAGCCGGCTGGAACCGGAGCGCGGGGTGTTCATCGCGGAGTCGAGCAACGTGATAGAGCGGGCGCTCGAGGCGGGAATGCAACCATTGTCGCTGCTTATGGAAGCTAAGTGGCTCGACGCCCTGCAGCCAGTCGTCGCGCGAATCGAGGCCGAGCACCCTGAGGTGCCCGTGTTCGTGGCACTGCGCGAGGAGCTGGCAAAGCTCACGGGGTTCGAGCTGACGCGCGGTGCGCTTGCGGCATTCAAACGCCCCGCGCCACCGAGAGTGGCCGACATCGTGCGCAATGCGCAGCTCGTGGCCGTGCTGGAGAACATCACGAACCACACGAACGTGGGCGCCATCTTCCGTTCGGCCGCGGCGCTGGGCGTGGATGCCGTGCTCGTGACACCCGAGTGCTACGACCCGTTGTACCGCCGTGCGGTGCGCGTGTCGATGGGAACCGTGTTCCAGGTGCCGTGGACGCGCATCGGCGAGGAGGCGGACCCGCGCGCGGGCAAGGGAGCTTGGGCGGAGGACGGCCTCCCGCTGCTGCGCGATCTGGGATTCGCCACGGCCGCGATGGCGTTGTCGGACGACTCGGTGCCGCTGGACGACGCCGACCTGGCCGCCGAGCCGAAGCTCGCGCTGGTGTTCGGCACCGAGGGCGACGGCCTGGCGCCCACCACCATCGCCGCCTGCGACTACACGGTGCGCATCCCGATGCAGCACGGAGTGGACTCCCTGAACGTGGCCGCCGCCAGCGCCGTGGCCTTCTGGGAGCTGCGCCGGTAGTGACGCCGTTTTTTCCCGCTTCTGCCAAAAACGAGCCGGTTTGGCAATCGCGACACGGCTTCGGAGGGATTTCCGACGCTCATACAGCGAGCAGCGAGGGCGTTTCACCAGGTGGCGTTCTTCGAACATATTCATAGTTATATACTATGGATTGCCAAAACGGCTCGTTTTAGGCATGAGGGGCCTGATTCGACGTCGTGAAGCCGGAAAAGCCCTCATGCCCCTACAGCGCATCGTCCCCTGGGTGGCCGGTGTGGTTCACGCTCTTTGCCAGGGGGTTCTCCTTGAGGGTGAGCATGAGGAGGAAGCCCACCACCAGCAGGGGCACCACGTACAGGAAGATGGGCACGAGCGCGTCGGAGTACGCGGTGGTTATGATGTCGCGCGCGGGGCCGCCGAGGTGATCGATGAACTGGGGCGTGATGCGGTTCATGCTGATGTTGTCCGTCTTCGGCAGCTGCGCGGCCAGGTCGGCGGCGAGGCGCGACGTGAACAGCGCGCCCACGAGCGACGCGCCCAGCGTGGAGCCGATCTGCCGGAAGAAGTTGTTGGCCGCGGTGGCCGTGCCCACGATGGCGTGCGGGAACTCGTTCTGCACGATGAGCACGAGGATCTGCTGCCCGAGGCCTATGCCGAAGCCCAGCACGAACAGGAACACGCCCGTCACCAGCAGCGATGTATCCGGCGTGAGGCGCGACAGCAGCACGAAGCCCACCGCCGCCACGGCGCACGACGCGATGGGCATCCACTTGTAGCGCCCGGTCTTCGTGGCCAAAAAGCCCGTGCCCACCGCCGTGAGCAGCACGCCCGCCATCATGGGGAACGTCATGAGCCCGGCCTGCTCGGGCGCGAGGCCGTCCACGATCTGGAAGTACGTGGGCAGATACGACACCGTGCCCATCATGCCCAGCATGATGAACATGCCCGTGACGGTGCACACCACGAAGTTGCGGTTCTTGAACAGGAGCATCGGGATGATGGGCTCCTTCGCCCGCCGCTCCACCAGCACGAACGCCACGGCCGCAACCACGAACAGCGCGAACAAGCCGATGATCTGCCATGACAGCCAGGGATACAACGTGCCGCCCCATGCGGTGGCCAGCACGAGCGACGACACCGAAACGGCCATGGCCATCATGCCGCCCACGTCCACCGGCGGGCGGTCGTCGCGACGCTCGGGGTTCGTGAGGAAGAACGCCACGGCCGCGATAGCCAAGAGCGCCAGCGGGATGTTGAAAGCGAACAGCCAGCGCCAGCCCGTCACCTGCACGAACCAGCCGCCCAGAAGCGGCCCCACCACGGTGGACACGGCGAACACCGAGCCCATGACGCCCATGTACTTGCCGCGCTGCCGGGGCGGGATGATGTCGGCGATGGTGGCCTGCGCCAAGATGATGAGGCCGCCGCCCCCGAGCCCTTCAACGGCGCGACCCGCGATGAGGCCGTCCATGCTGGGCGCGAGCCCGCAGGTGGCCGAGCCCACGATGAACGCCGAAAGCGCCACGATGAACAGGTACTTGCGGCCGAACAGGTCGCCCAGCTTGCCGTAAATGGGCATCATGATGGTGGAGGCCAGGATGTAGGCCGTGGTCACCCACTGCATGTGGTCGACACCGCCGAGGTCGCCCACGATGGTGGGCAGCGCCGTGGCCGTGACCGTCTCGGACAGCGTGGACACGAACATGGCCAAAAGCAGGCCCGCGAACACGGCCGCCACGCCGCGCTTGCGCTCGGGCTTGAGCTCGGCGGCAGGCACGTCGCCCTGCCTGGCGGAGGCGGCGGCCAGCTCTCGGGCGCGCTCGGCCGCGGCGGCTTCCTGCGCGTCGCGCACGGCGACAGCAGGCACTCCTTCGGTGGTGGCCGAAGCGGGCGAAGGGACCGTCGAAGGGCGCGCGGAGCCGCTCGCCTCCGCCGCCTTGGTCGTTCGCTGCGTCTCTGCCGCTTCGCGCACCCGCGCCTCGTCGGCCGCCGTGCCGCCTGTTCGATCCACGCCTTCCATCGCCGCTCCTTCGCGTCCGCCGAATCTCGAACCTCAAGTATGCAATTCCGCGCGGTCGCGCGCCGACCTTCGCACGCAGCGGACACCAACCCGTCAGCAATGCGCCACACGTCCGTTCGCGGAGGATCTGGCGCGGTCTAGCATGGGTTCTTCGCAATATCGGCCCTCCCGAGTCACCGTTTTGACCGCTGTGAAGCCCATCGAATTCGCACGAGAAGGATACGCGGTCGGCGAGCTGGGAAAACGCTCCCATCTTCTCAGCCACGCCGCGCGAAGGTGCCTCCAAGCCTTGGAAATCGCTTCACAGCGGTCAAAACGGTGCAATTTCAAGCTTGAGAACGATAGGCGAGTGCCCCGCCAGAACATTTCGCGATCCTGGCAGGGCGAGACCACTTGTCACACCGAGCGTGAGGTTCGCAGGATGACGCAGGAGCAGACGCAGGAAGGAGATGATGCAGTGCATACGGCGTCGGAAATCGCGCTGCCAGCATTTCGAGGACAGCAGAACACGACGGGGGACAAAGGGCGGGAAAGCATCCTAGGAGAACGTGCGCTGCGCGGAGGAGCATCGCACGCTCCTCCGCGCAGCATCCCCCTCGTGGCGGCTTTTCCTCAGTCGATCCCCTCGCGGGGGTCGTGAAGGTCGTTCGGCGGTACGCGCACCTCGTCCCAGCCCATCTGCTTAAGGGCGTCGGCAGTGCGCCACGGCGGCGTGACGTCGTCGAACTTCGCACAGTAGCACAGCGCCTCCACCACGGTGATGGCGTGCATGAGGTCGGCCATGGTGTCCACGTCGGGGATGGGTGGCAGGTACAGCGCCGGAAGCCCCTGCTTGCGCGCCTTCGCGATATAGGCGGGCAGCACGGTAAGGCCGTCGGGATTGTAGAACACGCCCGTGTGGTCGAAGTCCGTCTCGCGCGTCCACCCGATCACCGACACGCCCATCTCCTGGTCCGGCGCCAGCACGATACCGCCGCCCTCCACGTCGTCCAAGCGGTGCAGCGCGTCGAACCCGGCAATGACGTCGGCTTTCGTGAGCGCCGGCATGTCGGCGCCCATGGACAGCACCGCGTCGGCACCGCGCTCGAACGCCTGCGCGAACGCATGGTTGTAGTGCTCGTCAAAGCTCGAGCCCTCGTCGGCGATGAACGTGATCGGGCGCGGCCACGTGCCCGCCTTGTAGTACAGGTCGCGCATGACCCCGACGTTCGACGCCGGCGTTGTGGAGATGACCAGCTCGTACACGTCGCGCACGCCCTCGGCTTCGGCCCGCTCGGCCGAACGCGCCTCGAGGTCGGCGAGCGCCGCACAGCAGACCTCCGTCACATCGAACAGCATGCAGTGGTACAGCGCCGAGGCCACCTCGGGCGTGAACACGCCGTCCTTGAGCGTTGTCAGGCGAGTTTTCACCAATCCCGGCGCCGGCGGTTTGCTGAACAGGACCAACGAGTTCTTGCGTTCCCTCAAATTTCTCCTCCTTGCTCTTTGCGGCGGCCCTGCAGGAGCGCGAGGCCGCCGCGCACCGCCCCCCAGCGGTGCGCTTGCGTGCAGCTGCTATCGGCGAAACGCTACCGGGCGATAAGCACCGGGAGGCTCGTGCCGTTCAGCACCTTATGGCTCACGCTGCCCATGTACTCCTTGAGGCCGACGAGACCGCGGTTGCCGATGACCACCATATCGTAATCGCGCTGCTCGGTGAGCTTGATTATCTCCGTCGCAGGGTTCACACCCGTCATGAGCAGGGTCTCGGTGCGCGCGGCCACGTCTTCGCCCAGGCTTTCCTCCATCTTGGCCAGCACGTCCTCGCCGTCGGATATCATCATGTCGAGGATATCCTTGAAGCTGGCCGTCTGCGATTCGTCAAGCAGTGGGATGGGAACCACGTACACCAGATCGAGGTGCATGTCGGGATCGGGCGCAGCCAGGGCCTCCGCCAGCTCGAGCGCGCGCCGAGCGCCCTCGGACTCGTCCACAGCCACCAATACCTTGTTGATCTTCATGTCGCGCTCCTTTCGCGCACGTCCGCTTCGAACGCGCTTGTCGCCGGCGAGCTTCCTTCACTGACAGTATAAAGGTTTTGGCAGGCTGCGTGCGCCGTTGTTCGGAGGCGGTTGCCTGGGCGGCGCGCGGCGGGCTGCATCGCGATTTGCCAACAGCTCGGTTATCGCACGGCGCAAGGGAGCCCGCGCGACAGGTTACGCGCGCGAGCAAGACGTACGATGAGCACAACGCGCGCAAAGCGCGCACCCACCAGAATCAACCCGTTGCGCCGTAGGCGCGTGCACGCGACGGCACCCGGCCGCGCGGACCCCGAGGAAAGGAAGAGCCATGGACCAGGTAGATGCGGCGATCATAGGATTCGGAGCAGCCAGCAAGCCCTTGGCGCTCGACTTGGCGAGCGCGGGTCTCACCGTCGCCGTGATCGAGCGCTCGAGCCGCATGTACGGCGGGGCCTGCGTCAACACCGCCTGCCTCCCCTCGAAGATGCTCGTGCATGCGGCGGCCGTGAGCGCGTTCGAAGGCGGCGAGTTCCCGGCGCGTGCCGAGCGCTACGAGGCCGTGATCGACGAGAAGAACGAGGCCACGGCCCGCCTTCGCGAGCGGAGCTACCGCACGCTCGCCGACAACCCGCGCATCGAGGTCATCGACGGCGAGGCCACGTTCGTGGACGCCACCCACCTGTCCGTGCGCACGGCCGACGGCGAGCGCCAGCTGGAGGCGGCGCGCACGTTCATCGACACCGGCTCCGTGCCCGCGCTGCCCGACATTCCCGGTGCGGACGGCAAGCGCGTGTACACGAGCGAGTCGCTGCTGGACGTGAAGATACTTCCCGAGCGCACGGTAATCGTGGGCGCTGGCTACGTAGGGCTGGAGTTCGCCTCGCTGTTCGCCGACTTCGGCGTTGACGTGACGGTGCTGCAGGGCGGGGAGGATTTCCTGCCGCGCGAGGACGCCGACATGGCGCGCGCCGTACGCGAGAACTTCGAGCAGCGGGGCATCAAGCTCATGCTGGGCGCGCAGGTGAAGAGCCTGGAAGACGATGTGGCGCAGGTGCTGGTCATAGCCGACGTAGATGGCAAGGAAGTGCGCCTGCCCGGCGATTTCGCGCTCGTGGCCACGGGGCGGCGCCCCGCCACGGACGGCCTGAACCTCGAGGCCGCCGGCGTGCAGGTGGACGGGCGCGGCGCCATCGTCACCGACGAGCACCTGCGCACCACCGCGCCGAACATCTGGGCCATGGGAGACGTGACGGAGCCGCAGCAGTTCACCTACGTGTCGTACGACGACTACCGCATCGTGGCCTCCGACGTGCTGGGCGACGGCACGAAGACGAAGGGCACCCGCGGCGCCGTGCCGTCCTGCATCTTCGCCGACCCGCCGCTCGCCCACGTCGGCCTGACCGAGCAGGAGGCGCGCGACCAGGGGTTCGACGTGGCCTGCGCCGTCATGACGGCCGACGACCTGCCGAAGGTGCCGCTCTTGGGCAAGGAGGCGCTGCTCATGAAGGGCGTCGTGGACAACGCCACGGGGCGCGTGCTGGGCATCCACCTGTACTGCTCGGGCGCGCCCGAGATCGTGAACCTGGCGAAGCGCTTTCTGGACGACGGCTGCACCGCCGCCGACATCCGCGACGCCGTGTTCACCCACCCCACCGTCACGGAGGAGCTGAACAACCTGTTCGCGAAGGTGGCGGGGTAGGCGCAAGAGGCAAGCACGGGCGGCGGAGCTTGATGCAGGATGGCGCCGTTGCCGACCATCGTGCAGACCGTCGGCGTTGCCGGCCAGCCAAGCAGGCTGCGCCGCGGTCGGAAGAGGATTTTGCCGAAGCCCCTGCCGGTATAAGTGGCGGACGACGCGAGGCCGTGCTATCATGCGGGCGAGCCGCAGGGAGCTGCTAACTCCCCACGGCTCTCGAATCGCTTCGGCGGTTTGGTCTTACTTTGAGGGCTCCCCGTCCTTGCGGATTGGGAGCCGCTCCAGTATTACAGCCACTAACTGCACCGTACTGGCAGCCAGCTCGAGATTGCCACCGCCATAAGCACCAAATCGGTCATGGTCTCCACCACCCTTCCGTTTCGCCCAACACTCGGGGATAGGAGTGGAAAGGGGTGTGGAACCGCGCCACCTCCGCGCTTCGTGGCATGTATCCTACCGCCGCAACCTTGCACCGCGACCGTCAGGAAGGCCCGTGCAAAACCGCGAGAACCTTGTGCGGTTCCGACGCAGCATTCCGCCAAACCTTGCGGGGAACTAACGAGAATCTAGCAAAATCCCCCTTTGTTTTCGCTTGCGTCGCTCGCGGGAGAAATCCTACTGACCGTGTTGACTTTTAGAACTGTATGCTTTATTGTTACAGTCAATAACTGTATCTGAAACGGATACAATAAATGGGAAGGCGTAGGAGGGAGCGAATATGAGAAAAAACAGGACCAGGAGCAGGTCGCTCATCATGGTCGCAGGAGCGCTCGCCTTGACGGCGACGCTCGCTTTGGCGGCCTGCAGCGCGCAGACCGGCGGAATGACGGGCAGCCCGAACACGGGCGAGGGTACCCGATCGGGTGCAGATGCCGGCACGGGCTCGGGCGTGGATGCCGGCAGGGGCGCGAGCGCCTACCATAAGATCACGGCGGAGGAGGCCAAGGCCCTCATCGACGAGGGAGGCGTTACCGTGGTTGACGTGCGCACGCCCAAGGAATACGCCGACGGGCACGTGCCCGGTGCCCTCAACATCCCGAACGAGGATATCGGGTCGACGCAGCCCTCGCAGCTGAGCAGCACCGACGACAAGCTCATCGTGTACTGCCGCACCGGCGTGCGCAGCAAGCAGGCCTCCGACAAGCTGGTTGCCCTGGGCTTCACCGAGGTGAACGACATGGGCGGTATCGTCGACTGGCCTTACGGCACCGTGGCCGGCTCCACGCCGGACGGCGCCTAGTTGCGGCGCAAGCCCCTCCTCCCGCATTCCGCCCCCCGCTCTCCCGGCTTGCACGGCACGCCGACCGCAGAACCGGGGGCGTCGGGGAGCGTGCCGCCACGACCGAACTCGTAGTTGTGTGGGCAAACGCAACCTCGACGAGTCGCGCCACGTCGGCACGCTCCCCGACGCCCCCGGCCCTACGAGCACTACGAGCAGCGAACCATCCCCCTTCCCTGAAAGGAAACATCATGAGACGAGTCGACGCAGCCGTCATAGGATTCGGCAAGGGCGGCAAGACGCTGGCAGGCGCGCTCGCCGCAGCGGGCAAGACGGTGGCACTGGTTGAGAAGTCTCCGAAAATGTACGGCGGCACCTGCATCAACGTGGCCTGCATCCCCACGAAGTCGCTCGTGCATTCCGCCGCGCTGTCGGCAGCGCAAGGCGGCACGTTCAGCGAGCGTGCCGCGCGCTACGCGACCGCCGTCGACGAGAAGGATCGCGTGACCGGCCTGTTGCGCAGCAAGAACTACCGCAAGCTGGCCGACCTGCCAAACGTGGAGGTGGTGGACGGCACGGCCTCGTTCGCCGACGCGACGCACCTGACCGTGGCCAAGCCGGACGGCACCCGGGAAACCATCGAGGCCGCGCAGGCGTTCATCAACACGGGGGCCCGCCCGTTCGTGCCGCCCATCCCCGGCGTCGACGGACCGCGCGTGCACGTGAGCGAGACGCTGCTCGACGTGCGCACGCTGCCCGAGCGCCTGGTCATCATCGGCGGCGGCTACATCGGCATGGAGTTCGCCTCGATGTACGCCAACTTCGGCTCGCAGGTCACGGTCGTGCAGAACGAGGACGCGTTCCTGCCCCGCGAAGACGCCGAGATAGCCGCGGCCGTGCTGGACAGCGTGGAAGGGCGCGGTATCCGGGTGATCCGCGGAGCGGGCGTGCGGCGCATCGACGACGAAGCCGACCAGGCCGTCGTGACGGTGGAGATCTCCGGCGCCGAGGAACGCCTGCCCGCCGACGCCGTGCTCGTGGCCACCGGCCGCCGCCCCAACGTGGACGGCCTCAACCTCGAGGCGGCCGGCGTGGAGCTCACCGAACGCGGCGCCGTGCGCACCGACGAGCACCTGCGCACCACCGCGCCGAACATCTGGGCGCTGGGCGACGTGGCGGGCGGCTTGCAGTTCACCTACATCTCGCTCGACGACTCCCGCATCGTGAAGGCGGACGTGCTGGGCGACGGCGCGCGAACCACGGCGAACCGCGGCACCGTGCCTTACAGCGTGTTCCTGGACCCGCCGCTCTCGCGCGCGGGCATGACCGAGCAGGAGGCGCGTGCCGCCGGCTTCGACGTGAAGGTGGCGAAGCTGCCCGCCGCGGCCATCCCGAAGGCGCAGCTGCTGCAGAAGCCCACGGGGCTGTTGAAAGCCGTTGTCGATGCCGGCACCGGCCGCATCCTGGGCGCCCATCTGTTCTGCGAGGAGTCTTACGAGATGATAAACACAATAAAGCTGGCCATGGATGCCGGGCTTCCCTACCAGGTGCTGCGCGACGCCGTGTACACGCATCCCACCATGAGCGAGGCGTTCAACGACCTGTTCGCGCAAGTAGGGTAGCACGCGGCCCTGCGCCCGTGGCGGTGCGGGTGCAGATCCCGTGCGGCCCTGCACCCTCGCCGATGGCAGCCGCTTGCGCAGGGACGCGTGCGCCCCCGCGCAAGCGGCTGCCCGGTTTTTTCACCGCGCAGGGGAACTTCCGCTTGACAGGCCCCGCGAAGAGAATTACTGTTACCGTCATAAACTGTAATTATCTTAGATACATTTACGTCCTTCCCCCGCTCGCCGTGTCGGGAAGGGCAGGCGGGAGGACAGCATGGCAGACGGGGAAGGCTCGGTCAAAGTCATCATCACGGCCGAGGAGCAACGGGCGCTCGACTCGGGCGCCTACCACCTGATCTCAAGCGAGGCCGCCGAGGACCTGGTCGACCGGGGCGGCGTGACCATCCTGGACGTGCGCTCGCCGCAGGAGTACGGCGACGGGCATCTGCGCGATTCGCTGAACATGCGCTACGACAGCTTCGACCAGCTTCCTCCGGAGCTCGAAGGGCTCGACCGCGATGCCCCGGTGCTCGCCTACTGCCGCACCGGCAACCGCGCCCGGAAAACCTGCGCGCAGCTCATCAACAACGGCTTCACCAACGTGTACAACATGGACAAGGGCATCCTCGACTGGGCCGGCGTGACGGTAGCCTGGTAGACGGCTCCCGCGCCGCGGACTCGAGCGCGCGGAACCTGCGGCAACCCGCCCAGGCCGGTGTGCCCCGCCGAGGGAGCGCCAGGCCGCGCGCCGCAGGTGCGCCGCCCGAGTCCGCGGCGCCGCCCGTCAGGCCGCAGCCGCGCCCTTCGCATCCTTGCCGTGACGCTTGCCATGCACGAACACGATGGTCCCCACGAGCGACACGCCCAGCAACGCTGCCTGCAGGCCGAACGACACGCTGAACCCGTGCATGCTCACACCCGCCCCGGCAACCACCGCCGCGCCCGCCGACGCGTGCGCCACCACGGCCACCATGACCGACGAGCCCAGGGACCCGCAGATCTGCCGCAGCGAGTTCACGATGGCCGTGCCCTGGGGAAGGTCGTCCCCGCCCAGGTCCGTCATGCAGTACGCCGTCATGGGCATGAGAATGAACGCCACGCCCACCATGCGCACCAGGTACAGGGCCGCCACCAGCACCACGGGCGTTGAATCCGAGAAGAACATGAACGAGGCCGTGCCCGCTATGAGAAGCGAGAAGCCCGCGATGCCCACGAGCTTGCCGCCGAAGCGGTCGAACAGGCGCCCCGTCACCGGGTTCAGCAGCGGCATGCACAGCGCACCCGGCAGCAGCGTGAGCCCCGACTGCGTGGCCGAGAACCCGTGGATCTCCTGCAGGTAGAGCGGAACCTGCAGAGCCGACGCCATCATGGCCATCTGCGCCACCACCAGCAGCAGCACCCCCGTGCGGAACACGCGGTTGCCGAACAGCCTAAGCTTCAAATACGGCTTGCGCAGGCGCATCTGCCGCACGGCGAACACCGCCACCAGCGCCACGCCCGCGAGCGTGGGCCCGAAGGCGCGCGCATCGAGGAACCCGAACTGCTCGAGGCCCGTCACTCCCACCATGAACACGACCAACCCGAACGTGTACAGCAGCACGGACGGCACGTCGAGCGCGATGCGCTCGTGCCTGCCCACGTCGCGCACCACAAGCGACGAGGCCAGAAGCGACGCCACGGCCACGAAACCCAGCAGCAGGAAGATGGTGCGCCATCCGAGCGCATCCGTGATGATGCCCGACAGCGTGGGACCCACGACCGGCGCGAACCCGAACACCAGCCCCACCAGGCCCAGGGCCTGGCCGTACTGGTCCTTCGGGTAGATCTCCAGCGCCACCACCTGGATGAGGGGCATGAGCACGCCCGTGCCGCACGCCTGCATGAGCCGTGCAGCCAGCAGCAGCGGGTAGGCCGTGGCGTTGTACGCGAGCGCGCAGCCAGCCGCGAAGAGGGCGAGCGCGCCCAGGAACAGCCAGCGCACGTTGCAGCGGGTGATGAGGAACGCCGAGAACGCGGCCACGATGCCCAACGTGTACATATACGACGTGGTAAGCAGCTGCCCCAGCGTGGCATCCACGCCGAACTCGCGCATAACAGCAGGAAGGGCGCTCGTGAGCATGCTCTGGCTGACTGAGGCCACGAAGGTGCCCACCAGCATGGCGACCAGCACCACCTTCGGGCTGAACTGTTTTTCGACGAACGGCATGCCTTGATCATACGCCCGCTGGCAACCGCGTGTCAAAGAACGGTCGGCCAACGTGCGCTGTCAACCCTTTCAACTACATTTTAACCGTATTGACATGGGGTTACGGTCAAACGACGATAACAGCGCCAACTATTTTCAAAGGAGAGGAGACCACCCATGGCGGTCGAGGCGTACTGCATGAAGTGCAAGGAGAAGAAGGTCATGGCTGACCCCGTGGCCAGTACCACGAAGAACGGCAAGCCCATCACGAAGGGCACGTGCCCCGTGTGCGGCAGCACGATCTGCCGCATCGGCAAAACCAAGTAACGGCCGGCAGAGGAATCGGCGCGCCCGCAAGCAACCGCGCATCGCGGGCGCGCACAGGCAAGAACGCATCGGGCCCGTGCAGCGCATGAGCCCGCGCAAGCATTCGCTTATCGAAAGCAAGGGGAGCCTCAATATGGAAGCATCATCGATGAAAAAGTACGCCGCAGAGGCGTTCGGCACGTTCGTGCTCACGCTGTTCGGCTGCGGCAGCGCCGCCGTGGCAGGCGCGACGCTAGGCACGCTCGGCATAGCCATGGCGTTCGGCCTTTCCATCGTGGCGATGGCGTTCGTCATCGGCAACGTGTCGGGGTGCCATATCAACCCGGCCGTATCGTTCGGCCTGTTCCTGGACAAGCGCCTGTCGGGCAAGGACCTCGTGGGCTACTGGGTCGCGCAGTTCGTCGGCGGCATCGTGGCCGCGGCCGTGCTCGCGCTCGTCATAAGCATGTGCGACCTGGGAGGCGTGGCTGCCACGGGCCTTGGCTGCGACGGCTACGGAGCCGCGTCCGCCGTGGGAATATCCCTGGTGGGAGCCCTTATCGTCGAGGTGATCCTCACCTGCATCTTCGTGCTCAGCGTGCTGGGCTCGACAGCCGACGAGCGCACGGCGCCCTACGCCGGCATCATCATCGGCCTCACGCTGGCGTTCGTGCACATCATGGGCATTCCGCTTACGGGCACGTCCGTGAACCCGGCACGCAGCTTCGGCCCGGCCCTTATGATGGCCGTCTCCGGCGATGCCGGCGCGCTTTCGCAGGTGTGGGTATTCATCGCGGCCCCGCTCGCAGGCGCCGCGCTGGCCGCGCTCATCTGGATGGGGCTTAAAAAGCGCAAGTAGCGAGAAGGTGCGGTATGAAAGTTTCGCCTCGTCGTCTGTCCCGGGTCGAGCGTAAGGCAAGGGCTCTGCCCTTGCCTTACGGCGAGACCGCCTCGTAGGGCAGAGCCCTTGTCCTGCGAGGCGGTCCCCAGGCCGGGCTTGCGTTCTGGGAGTTTAGATGCAGCCCGTCGTTAAAGGGAGCCTTCGGATGCGCTACTTCAGGAACGGAAGCCCGCCGTCGCCCAAGCGCAGCTTCTCCACCACGGATCGCATCATGGCACCGCGTCCCTTAAGGCAGACAAGGCAGATGGGCACGGGCACGGCGTCTTCCGGCGCCAGCACGCGCACCGTCAGGGAAGGGTCAACGCGGCCGAGCGCGGGAATGCCCGTCGTGAAGATGATGCCTCCCTCGCTAAGGAACCGCACGACATCCGCAAGCGCCAGCTCGACGAAATTCAAGTGCGCATCCTGTTCGCGGTAGTGCTCGACGATGGTGTCGTTCGCGTCGTCGAACCAGCTTGAAAGGCCCATGGGATACCGCGCGAGGTCTTCCAGGCTGACGACGTCCTTCTGGGCGAGCGGATGCCGCGAGCCCATCATGACGCCTGCCGGAACGGTGCCCACGGGGAAGCACTCCACATCGCCATGGCGGAACGCCCCTACGGTGACGATGGCATCGTACGTGCCGTCCGCAAGCCCTTCGAATCCTGCCTCTCCCGTGGCAAGCTCGTACGTCACCTCGATACCGAGACGTGCCCGCGTGAACGAGGCCGTGTTCTCGCGCACCATCTCGTTGCCGGGAAAGGCCGGCGTGTTCAGCGCAAGCCGAAGTCGATCGGGCGGGCCGCCGCGCTCGCCGTAAGACCGGGCGAACGCCTCCAAGCTGTCGAACCCGGCGATAACATCAAGCGCCTTCTTGCCGAACTCCTGGCAGAACGGCGTGGGACGCATGCCGCGGCTCTCGCGCACGAACAGGCGCTGGCCCAGCTCGCGCTCGAGGTCGGCGATGGCCTTCGACACCGCCTGCACGGTTACGTACAGGTCTTTCGCCGCCGCGGTCAGACTGCCGTGCTCGACGACCGCGGTCAAGTATGTGATTTGCTTTATGTTCAACGACGCACCCTATCGTACCGAGAACGAGCGTAACAGCGTGCCATTGTACCCGGCCCTCCCTGCCGCCCACCGATCAGAAAAGCCCTTCAAATATTTTTTCAAGTCGCCCTACGATTTGCCATGGCAGAGATACGAACACCGTATCGCACGCTTCCTCATCGAGGGGACGAGGCGATCCCTCCCCCTCCGACCACGATCAGCTCGCTCGCAAGCCAACGCTCGAAGGCAAGGTAAGCCGGCGACTTGCGGTCTTTCATGCTTACCAGGCAGAGGGGAATGGCAACCGCGTCGCCGGAGGCCAGAGGCTTGATGACCGTACCAGGGTACATCTCGCCCAATGCCGGGATATGCACCATGAGGCACACGCCATGATGGACCTCGAGATGCTCGTCGAACTTCTCCGGTATGATCGGCACGAACATCGCGTCCACCTTGCGCCTGCGGTACACCGCGACGATGGACTCGTTGAAGCTGTCGAATTCCTGCGACACTGCAATGGGATAGTCCGAAAGATCGGCCAAGCTCACCTCGTCCTGACCGGCCAGGGGATGCGACTTGGACATAACCACCCCTGGTGCGACCGTCCCAACCGGCATGCAGTCGGTATCGGGAGTCGAAAGCGTGCCGATGGTGATGAGCGCATCATAGTCGCCTGCCCGCAACGAGAACAATCCTTGCGTGCCGGTCTCCAGCATCACGGTCGAATCGAGGCCGAGGCCCCGGTTCGCGAACAAGGCTATGCTCGCGCAAGCCTGCTCGTAACCGTAAAACGCCGGCGAGCACAGCGCGAGGCGAAGCGCATCGGGAAGGACGCTCTCGTGATAGAGCTTGGCGAAGGCCTCCAGCTCGCCGAAATCATCCAGAACCGGCAAGGCCTTTTGATAGAACGCCTTGCCGAACGGCGTGGGATGCACGCCGCGGCTCTCGCGCACGAACAGGCGCTGGCCCAGCTCGCGCTCGAGGTCGGCGATGGCCTTCGACACCGCCTGCACGGTTACGTACTGACCCTTTGCCGCCGCGGACAGACTGCCGTGCTCGACGACCGCGGCAAAGTAGCGGATCTGCTTGATATTCAACGACTTTGCCCCCAAACGCTCCTCGTTACCCTATCCCTTGAACTTTACAGCGACAAATGTCACCTTTTCATGCAGCCAAGCTCATTCAACTTCTTTTGAAACCTTACGGTTGCAGAGCTGTGGCGCGGGACAGCAGCCCGACTGCACCAGATAGCGGCCGCCAGCCCGAAGAGGGGCTGCATGCAGCCCCCTGCGCATTGCCCGGCCCGCGACGCATCCCGCTGCTTGGAAGGTTTGTGGCGAACGCCTGGGTCGGCGGACCCCCCTGGCTGCGAAGCGATACCATGGAGCCATCATCGGGGCGAGCGAAAGGGCCGCATGGGCATCCTCAAACAGGGCGACTGCGCCGACGTGCAGCGCGTGGGCGTCCCGCGGGCGCTGCTGTACTACCGCTACGGCACGCTGTGGGAGACGTTTTTCGGCGAGCTGGGGCGCGAGGTGGTGCTGAGCCGCCCGACGGACCGCGCGCTCATGGAGGCGGGCGAGGCATTGTCCGTGGACGAGTGCTGCCTGGCGTCGAAGGCCTACCTGGGACACGCCGAGAGCCTACTGGGCTCCTGCGACGCGCTCTTCGTGCCGAGCATGGGCAACCTGGGGCGGCGCCAAGGGTTCTGCACGAAGTTCCAGGCGCTGCCCGACCTGGTGGCGAACACCTTCCGCGACCGCGGCGTGCGCGTGGCTTCATGCCTGGCAGACGCAGTGGAGGGGCGCTCGTCGCTGCGCGACGCGTTCCTCGAGCTGGGCGGGCGCTTCGGCGCCAGCCCGCGCGAAGCGAAGCGGGCCTGGAGGGCGGCATCGCACGCCCAGGAGCGCGCCGATCGCACGGCGGCGGGCGCGCAGGAGCGGCTGCTGGCCTCGCTGGAGGCCACGCAGGGCGCGGGGCGGCCGTTGGCCATCCTGCTGGTGGCACACCCCTACCTGGCGCACGACCCCTACCTGGGCGGCAGCGTGACGGATGCGCTCGAACGCCTGGGCGCCACGGTGCTCTACGCCGACGAGGCCGACCACGGGCGCGCGCTCAAGGCCAGCTTCGACTTCTCGGACACCATGCCCTGGGTGGTGAACCGCGAGCTTGTCGGCGCTATCCTGCTGCTGCACGAGCGCATCGACGGCATCGTGCTGGTGAGCGCATTCCCCTGCGGGCCCGACTCCATGACCGACGACGCCATCATGCGCTGCATCCAGGGCAAGCCCATCCTGAATCTCACCATCGACGCTCAGAGCGGCACCGCCGGCCTCGAGACCCGCATCGAGAGCTTCATGGACATCCTGCGCTACCAGAAGAAGGGGGGCTACGTGCATGGCTAACCTCGAGGGAAGCGCCCGGGACCGCGGCAGGTCGAACAGCGGCACGACAGGGGCCGGGGAAATCGCAGGGACCGAGGACGACGCGAGGTTTCGCGACGGCACGGCAGGCATTGCGGGAATCCCGGATGCGGAGGCCGGAAGCGCCCTGGAGATCGGCCGGGCGGACGGCTCGGACGACACGCTGCGCGCCCGCACCGCCGTGTTCTTCGAGCGCAAGCGCCCGCCGCGACTTGTGCTGCCTCATCCGCGCCGCCGCCCGAAGCGCGACCGCCACGCCCGAACGCGCGTGGCCTTCCTACGCTACAGCTACTACGACATCGTGTTCAAGTTCTTCGTGGAGCACGTGCTTGACGCCGACTACCTGCCCCTGCCCGAGCCCACCAAGCGCACGGTGGAGCTGGGCAGCCGCAACTCCGGCGATTCGGTATGCGCCCCCTTCAAGCACATCCTGGGCGACTACATCGAGGCCTTGGAGCTGGGCGCGGACGTGCTCGTGCAGTTCGCCGGCCCCTGCCGGCTGGGCTACTACGGCGAGCTGCAGGAGTCCATCCTACGCGACATGGGCTACGAGTTCGAGATGCTGAACTTCGCCACCGTCACGGGCAAGCCGCTCACGGACTACATCGAAGCGTGCAAGAAGAAGGTGAACCCGAACCTGTCGGTGCCGCACGGCGTTCGCGGGATGCTGGCCGCGTTCAAGATGATCGAGTTCCTGGACGAGGCGCAGGACTTCTACCTGGCGCATGCCGGGTTCGAGGTCGAGCACGGGTCGTTC
Organism: Gordonibacter sp. RACS_AR49; assembly: GCF_030418435.1. Lineage (NCBI taxonomy): Bacteria > Bacillati > Actinomycetota > Coriobacteriia > Eggerthellales > Eggerthellaceae > Gordonibacter > Gordonibacter sp. RACS_AR49. The sequence continues at coordinate 646,463 of NZ_JAIUDM010000001.1, forward strand.
GACCGGGCGCTGGCCGCCTACCACGCCGAGATGCGCGCCACGGCAAACGAGCGCGATATCGCCGAGGCGCAGCGCCGCGGGCTGGAGTCGCTGCGCGGGCTGCCGGTGTGCCGCCCGGCGCGCCCCGTGCGCGTGGGCGTGGTGGGCGAGTACTTCACCGCGGCCGACCCGCATTCCAACCTGGGACTGGAGCGCAAGCTGCTCGACCTGGGCGTGGAGGTGCACCGGCAGCTGAACATGACGAACCGCAACCTGCGCTACAACGAGAGGAACCTGCGCACGGGCATTTCCGACTACGTGCGCTACGACATGGGACCCACGTCCAGCATGACCATCGCCGCCGCGCTGAGGTACGCGCAGGAGGGCTTCGACGGCGTGGTGCACTTGAAGTCGTCGGGTTGCACGCCGGAGGTGGACTGCATCCCCGTGCTGCAGCAGGTCAGCCGCGACACGGGCCTGCCCATCCTGTACCTGAGCTACGACTCGCAGACCAGCGACACCGGGCTGGACACCCGGCTCGAGGCGTTCTACGACATGCTGGCCATGAAGAAGGAGAAGACGATATGACGGAGCAGGAAGAAACTGGCCTGACCACCGACGTCGGCGAGGTGCCCTCCGGCGCCGAAGATTGCCGTGAAAAGCAGACGAAGCGTGTTTCTGCACGTGAGGAGGGCTTGGAGCGGCAAGGTTCGGCGCCGGAGGGCACCGCAGCGTCGGGCATTCCGCTCGTCTCGCCAGGGCGAGCGGAATGCTTCCTGGGAATAGACATCGGGTCCATCTCCACGAAGGGCGTCATCGTGGACGCCGACCGCGCCATCGTGGCGCGGTCGTACCTGTGGACGGAGGGCAACCCGACGGATGCGGCGCGGCGGGTGGTGGCCGACCTGGGCGCGCAGATCGACCATGCGACCATGCGCGTGCGCGCCGTGGGCACCACCGGAAGCGCACGGCGCCTCGTGGGGGCCATGCTGGGCGCGGCCGTGGTGAAGAACGAGATCACCGCGCACGCCGTGGGCACGACGTACCTGCATCCGGACGTGCGCACCATCCTGGAGATAGGCGGGCAGGACTCGAAGATCATCTGCGTGGAGAACGGCATAGCCGTGGACTACGCCATGAACACGCTGTGCGCGGCCGGCACGGGCGCGTTCCTGTCGAGCCAGGCGGCGCGGCTTGGCGTGGAGGTGGAGGAGTTCGGGGAGATCGCGCTGGCATCGAAGCGGCCGGCCAACATCGCGGCGCGCTGCACCGTGTTCGCCGAGAGCGACCTGGTGCACAAGATACAGGTGGGCTACGCGCGCGAGGACATTATCGCGGGGCTCTGCCGCGCGGTAGCGTCGAACTACCTGAACAACGTGGGCAAGGGCAAGAAGATCGTCGCACCCGTGGTGTTCCAGGGCGGCGTGAGCAAGAACGTGGGCGTGGTGCGCGCGTTCGAGGACATGTTGGGGATGAGCGTGCTCGTGGACCCCGACGGCCACCTGATGGGCGCGTTCGGCGTGGCACTGCTGGCCGCCGAGGCGAGTGCGGCGGAGGCCGGCACGGGGTCGACGGGCGCGGGCGCATCCTCGCGCACCGCCGACTGCGAGGCGTTCGACTTCCAGGCCGTAGGAGACTTCGCGTTCAAGACGCGCGAGATCGAGTGCGCCAAGTGCGCGAACCACTGCGAGATCATCTGCGTCTACCGCGACGAGCAGCTCATCGACTCCTGGGGCAACCGCTGCGACCAAGGAGCCGTGCGGGCGGGATAGTGGATTTCGCAAATTCTGAAAGAAAATTTTCGAAATTTGCAAAGTTTCATCATCGATGCCGCCTCCGCAGGACATGGCATCCACGGCGCGCACGGCACATGCCTTCGCCTGCCTACGCCGCCTCGTTTAGCTCAACCAGTGCACACGGTCCTCGGCATAGCGGTCCTTGCCCTTGGCGCGTGGCTCGGACTCCGGATAGCCCAACGCGATGACGGCAAACGGCTCCAGCCCCGCCGGCGCGCCCACGATCTCGGACACGGCGGCCATGCGCTCCGGCTCAGGCGCGATGCCCATCCACACGGCGCCGAAGCCAAGGTCGACGGCCTCCAGCAGGATGTTCTCCACGCAGGCGCTCATGTCCTGCACGGCGATCTCGGGAAAGCGCAGGCCCTCTGTGCGCATGCACGGCACGATGGCGCAAGCAGCGCCGGCCGCCGGTTTCGCATAGGGGCTGGCCTCGGACAACAGCTGCAACGTGGCCCGGTCGCGGGCCACGTAGAACTCCCACGGCTGCTGGTTGCCACCCGAAGGTGCTGCCATGCCCGCACGCAGCAGGGCGCGCACCTCGTCATCGGTCATCGGATCGTCCGTGAACCTTCGCACGCTCGCCCGTTTGAAAATCACATCTGCCATGGGTCCTCCTAGCGCTCGGCTTCGTCATGCGCCGATGATAGCGCTTTCCGCACAGTAGCGCGCGGCACGTGCGAGAACGGGAAACAAGTCGATAACAAAGGAGGGCGAGGCGCGCCTTCCCTCGGATGTTTCACGTGAAACATCCGTTCGCGCGGAGCGCGAATACGGGTGCGCTCCGCAGGAGCCGCGCCCCTCGCGCGCCAGCGCGAGAACAACCGTGCAGGTGGCATGGGCGGGAAGCGCAGCTGCCCGCCCATGCGCCCGGAGGGCGCATAACTGCCGCGCAGGTTGCCCGTGCGGGCGCGCAGCGGCCACACGCTCATGCGCCAGCGCGAGAAGGAGCTCGCAGGTAGGAGCCGGAGCGTCCGCAGCCGGGGCGCCCGCAGGGCGCCCCTTCGCGCCGGAGGCGCGAAAATGGCCGTGCAGGTTGGCGTAGTAAGTCAGCGAGAAGCCCCCTGGTGCCCGAGATTGGCGGGATCGCGGAGGTGAAGCGTACTTCGGTACGCGAACCTCCGGGATCGCGGCAAGATCGGGTGCCAGGGGGCTTCGCAGCGTCGAGTCGTTCCGGCGGCCGGCAGGCCGTCGGAACCTGATTACATCAGCTTCGCGACGTTCTGGGCGAAAGCGACCGGATCGTCGATGGGCATGCCCTCAACCAGCAGCGCCTGGTTGTACAGCAGGTCGGCGTAGAGGCGCACCTTGTCGGCGTCACCGGCCTCGTGGGCGGCCTTCAGCGTGTCGAACACCGGGTGCTTGGCATTCAGCTCCAGCACGCGCTGCGACTTCACGCCGTCGGGGCCCTCGGGGCCCTTCGACAGCACGCGCTCCATCTCCAGCGACACGGGGCCCTCGGTGGTCACGCACGCAGGCGCGTCGGTGAGGCGCGCGGACACGGCCACCTTCGTCACCTCGTTGCCGAGCGCGTCCTTCAGCGCCTTGAACAGGTCCTCGTTCTCCTTCGTGGCCTCTTCGGCTTCCTTCTTCTCATCCTCGGTGGCGAAGTCGAGGTCGCCGGACGCCACGTTCTTGAGCTCCTTCGCGCCCTCGCCGTCCTCGTTCGCACCGTAGTCGCGCATGGCGGTGAAGCAGAACTCGTCCACGTCCTGCGTGCACAGCAGCACGTCGTACCCCTTGCCCAGCACCGTCTTCACGATGGGCATCTTGTTCAGGCGCTCTACCGAATCGCCGGCGGCGTAGTAGATGGCCGGCTGGTCCTCGGGCATGGCCTCGAAGTACTCGGCCAGCGTGACCAGCTTGTCCTGCTTCGCGGAGTAGTACAGCAGCAAGTCGGCCAGCGTGTCCTTCTGCGAGCCGTAGCTGGCGTAGATGCCGTACTTCAGACCGCGGCCGAAGTTCTCGAAGAACGCCTCGTAGCCTTCGCGGTCGTTGTCGCGCATGTCCTCGAGGTCCGACGTGATCTTCTTCTCGATCTTCTTGGCGATGGCGCGCAGCTGGCTGTTGTGCTGCAGCGTCTCGCGGCTGATGTTCAGCTGCAGGTCCTGGCTGTCCACCACGCCGTGCACGAAGTTGTAGTAGTCGGGCAGCAGCTCCTCGCACTTCTCCATGATAAGCACGTTGGAGCTGTAGAGCGCGAGGCCCTTCTGGTAGTCGCGGCTGTACAGGTCGAACGGCGCGCGGCTCGGCACGAACAGCAGCGCGTCGTAGGACAGCGCGCCCTCCGCGTGCACGGAGATGGTGCGGGCCGGGTCGGCGAAGTCGTGGAAGTCGGCCTTGTAGAACTCGTTGTACTCCTCCTGGTCGACCTCGGACTTGCGGCGCTTCCAGATGGGGATCATGGAGTTCACCGTGTCGAGCTCCTGGTAGTTCTCGAACTGCGGCACGTAGTCGTCGCCGGCATCTTCGGGCTTGGGCAGCTCGCGCGACTTCGTCACCTCCATGCGGATGGGGTAGCGCACGTAGTTGCTGTAGCGCTTGACCAGGTCTTTTAGGCCGTACTCGGACAGGTAGCCGTCGTAGGAGTCCTCGTCGGTGTTGTCCTTGAGCGTGATGATGACGTCGGTGCCGTGCTCGGCGCGCTCGGCCGGCTCGATGGTGTAGCCCTCCACGCCGTCGCTCTCCCAGGCCCAGGCCTCGTCGCTGCCGTAGGCCTTCGACACCACGCGCACGCTCTTGCCCACCATGAACGAGGAGTAGAAGCCCACGCCGAACTGGCCGATGATGTCCACGTCGTCGCCCTGCACCTCGTCGTTCTCCATCTTGAACGCCATGGAGTCCGAGTGCGCGATGGTGCCCAGGTTGCGGTCGAGCTCGTCCTTCGTCATGCCGATGCCGCTGTCGCTCACGGTGACGGTGCGGGCGTCCTTGTCGAAGCTCACCTGGATGGCAAGCTCGTCCTTGGAGAGCTCGATGGACTTGTCGGTGAGGCTCTTGAAGTAGAGCTTGTCCACCGCGTCCGACGCGTTCGAGACGAGCTCGCGCAGGAATATCTCGCGGTTCGTGTAGATGGAGTTGATCATGAGGTCGAGCAGCTTCTTGCTCTCTGTTTTGAACTTGCGCATGGCGGCGTCGCTTCCTTTCGGGTACGTTCCTTCGTCAAGCGGTCGGACTGCCCTGTGTGCTAGCAGTCCAAGCCTTCGAGTGCTAAAACGAGATTTTAGTACGACGCGGGGCGATGTCAAGGAGGGTGGGCGGCAATTCCAAACAACGCCTAAGCGGCAGAGGAATACCGCCGAGAGACTGCTGATCCGCCCTGTGAAGCGCTCCGCAGGGCAAGCGCCCTCATATCCCCCGTTCGCAGACAAGCAGCCACTTGCCGCCGGTGGAGGCGGCATGGGGGCAGCCTATGCAGGAAGGCTCCGAGCAGCGCTCGGCCGAGGGCGGGGCGTCGTGGGCGGCGGCGCGCAGCGCGGCGACGCCGGGGAGCGCGACGACGCCCAACGCCGAGCTGCCGCCCAGCGCCGAGCCCGCGGCGTTGTCCGCAGCCTCCATCGCGCGCAACATCAACCCTGCGAATTGGCGCATGCCCCGTGCCGTGGGATGCGTGCCGTCCAAGGCCTCGTAGTCGCGACCGAGTGCGCGCACATCGGCCACGCGGCAGCCGTGTGCGCGGGCCGCGGCGCGGATGGCGTCGTTGTATGCGTCGAAGGGCACGCCGCGCAGGCGGTAGGCGAACGTGGAGCCGTCGCGGCCGACCACGCGACCGGGGCAGAGCGTGCAGCACCACACCTCGGCCTGCGGGTAGGCCGTGCGCAGGCGCGCGAGCATCGACCCGTACGCAGCTCCGAACCGCTCGACCGCATCGGAGGCGGCCAGACCGGGCTCGCGCTGCTCGCCGAGCGCGTCGACGTCCAGGCAGGCCGGCAGCGCGTTGCCCCGTCCGGCCGCCTGCGCGTCGGCGCCGCCCCAGCCGTAGTCGTTGATGCCCATGAACACGAGGACCGCATCGGGGGCCTGCCCGTCGCGCGCGAGGGCCGCGACGCGCTCCGCGCTGTCGCCGGCCGGGAAGCCCGCGCCCTCCACCATGCTGCCCGAGAACGACCCGTTCGCCAGAAGCTCGCCGCCCAGCGCGTCGACCACCTGCGCCCACCACGTGTCGCGCGCCTCGCGCACGCCCGTGGCAGCGCAGCGCTCGCCCTCGTAGAACACGCGGAAGCCCGTCGGGCTGCATCCCTCGAACGTGCTGATGGAATCGCCCAGAATGGAGAACCGTCGCTTTCCCGCCATCGCCTCGGCCATGATCTCGAACTCCCTCGTCCTCGGGCGCTGAGCGCCCGTCCAACAACCATCACGCATTATAAGGCTCTCGAGCCCGGCGCCCACGGTGCCCAGGCAACCGTTTCCGGACAAACTGCGCTAACCGGGCGCAAGCGCGCAGGAGCGCGCTATGGTGGAGCTGCACCGCCGCGCGATCGCCGAGGCAGCTGCGACCGACGCAACTGCCGCCGCCGCAACCGCGCCTCCAACCGCAGCCATCGAAGGAGTTTCCATGGGCCAACCGGAATCTCGCAACCTGCACCTGACCGTAGGGAGCCTGCCCGTAGACGAGACGGTCCGCCGCCTCACAGACGAGCTGGCGGCGCGGTCCATCCCCGTGTTCGCCACGTTCGACCACGCGCAGAACGCCGAAGGAGCGGGCCTCGACCTGCGACCCACCACGGTCGTGGTGTTCGGCTCGCCCCAAGTTGGCACCGCGCTCATGCAAGCCGACCAGCGCATAGCGATCGAGCTTCCCCTGCGCATCTCCATCTGGGAAGACGAGGCGGGCCGCACGCAGATCGCGTTCCCCCAGATGAAGGAGCTTGCCGCCCGCTATGGCCTGGGCGACCTGCCCGTCATCGCGAAGATGCAGCAGCTCCTGGAAACCTTGGCCGGCCAAGCCGCGAGCAACCGATAGGCCCGGTTGCGCCGACCGTGCCCACCGAGATTGCGGCGACGATGCTGCCTTGAGCCCGACGCGCACGCCAATCTGCACGCTTTTCACCGATTATTGCATCTTCGACACTGGCAATTCGCTCTTCGCATCCCGCCCGTGAAGACTTGCGAACATTTCCCCATGTCGCTGTTGCTCTGCTTCCGAAAAAAGAGCGCTCCGAAAGGCCCCGATGCAATAATCCGGTGATTACTGTGCAAAAACCGTCGTCTCGACCTACGCCATCCCCAGCCACACGGTGATCTTCGGCACGTAGCCCATCACGAAGATCATCAAGATGAGCGCGGGTATGCCGAACTTCAGCCACAGCTTCGACCAGCGCGGGAAGCGGACGCCCTTGCCGGTGTCGGCTTCGGCCAGGAAGTTGTCCCAGCCCCAGCCGCCCTTCGTCACGCAGAACAGCACGTACAGCAGACTGCCGATGGGCAGCAGGTTGTTTGACACGATGAAGTCCTCGATGGACTGGATGTCGCCGATGGCCGGAATCTGCACGCCCGCCAGCACGTTGAACCCGAGGGCGCACGGCAGGCTGAGCACACACACGATGACGGCCGTGCGCGCGACGGCCTTCTTGCGCGTCCAACCCCACTTGTCCATCGACCAGCTGATGAGATTCTCGAACACCGCGATGATAGTGGACAGCGCGGCAAAGCTCATGAACACGAAGAACAGCGCGCCCCACAGCTGCCCCATCGGCATCTGGTTGAACACACTGGGCAGCGTGACGAACACGAGCCCCGGGCCGCTGTCGGGCTGCACGGCGAACGCGAAGCACGCGGGGAAGATGATGAGGCCCGCCACGAGTGCCACGGCAGTGTCGAGGCCGCAGATGCGCAGCGCCTCGCCGGTGAGCGAGCGCTCCTTGCCGATGTAGCTGCCGAAGATCTCCATGGCCGAGATGCCCAGCGACAGCGTGAAGAACGCTTGGCCCATAGCCGCGTACACCGCGTCGCCGAACGTTGCCCATTGTTCGGCGGTCGTGGTGCCGGCGAACAGCTTGCCGAAGTCGGGGATAAGGTAGAACTTGAGGCCCTCGAGACCGCCCGGCAGCGTGACCGCACGCACCACGAGCACCGCCATGATGCCCAAGAGGCAGATCATCATCACCTTCGTGATGCGCTCGACGCCCTTCTGCAAGCCCAGGCTGCACACGAGGAAGCCCAGCACGATGACCACGAGCATCCAGCCGACCAGCTCGGTGGGGTTCGCCAGCATGTCGTTGAACACGGCGCCGACGCCCGCGCTGTCCAGGCCGTTGAACGCGCCCGTGCCCATCTTCACCACGAACGACAGCATCCAGCCGCCCACCGTGGTGTAGAACATCATGAGCACCATGCACCCGATGTAGCCCCACCATGAGAACCAGTGCCACTTCCGCGAAGGCTGCAGCGTGTCGAACGCCACCGCCGAGCTCTTCTGGCTGGCACGGCCCACGGCGAACTCCATGACCATGACGGGAAGGCCCAGGATGACGAGGAACACGAGGTACATGAGCACGAACGCCGCGCCGCCGTACTCGCCCGTGATATAGGGAAAGCGCCATACGTTGCCCAGGCCGATGGCGCATCCCGCGGATATCAGGATGAAGCCCAGACGCGAGCCGAACCGCTCGCGCTTGGCGACGTCTGATCCGAGCTCGGCCGCTCTACTCCCCCGCACGGCCCCGCTCGTCGCTCCGCCTCTGTTTGGTTGGTTGGCCTCGGCCATGCCACACCCCTCCGAAAAAGTCTTGTACGATATTGCCCCCACGGCAAAACGTTGCAATTGTACAGCAAACAGGTCGGCGGAGCGCGCACGTTGCCTGTCTTTTGCGCGTCCTTGCGGCTTAGCGCAGCAGGCTCTAAGATATGCCCCGAGGCGAGTCGACCGAAAGGGGTGCGCCGTGAGGGAGTACGAGTACGTGAGCGTCGACTACAAGAAGCGTGAAGTAATCATGGTTGGATTCGGCATCTCGGAACACCGCGAGATCATCGATGATTACGCGGCGCGCGGCTACCGCTACGTCGGCTCCATCATCACCGAAGTCGACAGCAACGCCCGTATACGCAAAATCGACCTGGTCTTCGAGAAAGACGCGTAGCCGCAGTCACACCCTACTCTCTGGAGCTATCCCGAGCTCCTGTTTCTCCCAGCTCCTCCTCCATGAGGGTAAGCAGCTCTTCCTGAGAGTGGACGCCCATCTTCTTGTAAATGCGGTAGATATGGCTCTTCACCGTGGGTACGGAAACGAACATGCGCTCCGCAATGGCTCGGGCAGTCAGGCCGCTCAGAAGGTGGCCCAGCACCTCGCGTTCGCGTGACGATATGCCGTAGCGGGTCCCGACGTCCACCAGGCCCTTTTCCTCGAAAGCTGCGATCTCCTCGTCCGATGGCTTGAACGACGTTATGTCGCTTGGCACGAGCGACAAGTAGGGAGACGCCGCGAGTTTCGAGTAGTAGGCGTTCAGTTTCGCGATGAGACTCTTGATGTATGGGCTGTCAAGAACCTCCTTCTTGGCCGCGAAGCCCACTTCCAGATAGTACGGCTCCTTCATCTGCACGGCCACCGTGGCATCGTCACCCGGCTCCATGAGCTTGTGAAATGCCGGCACGAAGGTGATGGCCTCGTCGTTAGCCACAACGCGGAACCGGAAAGCGCTGTCGCTCGTTACCATGTAGATGGCGTTCTTGCCGAACAGTTTCTCGGCAACGCGCCTGATATCGCCACCCGACGACACGATGGGGCGCGAGAGGATGTCAGCGTGGCTGAGCGCCCGCTTCGTCGCCAACTCGGACTTCTTGGATACGAGCACCTGGTCGTAGGAAATGAGGTAAGGTTGATACTCAAACCCGCAGGATTGCAGCCTGTCCACCAGCGCGGCGTTCCGCTCGTCGTCGGGGCTGAACAGGCAGAGCAGGCCGAGGGCGACGCAATCGTCCCCTTCGGCCTGCTCCAGAAGGCTGTCGACAACCTCCGCGTTGTCGCACTGGAAGTAGCGCGCGTTCGCGAACAGCTGGTCGAAGCTGTCGATCAGCGGATTGAACAGCGCCACGTCAAACGCGACGTTGTTCAGATACACCAGCACGGTTTTCTCGGAGATGCCGGACTCGCTGGAGCGTATGTCCGCCACCCGGTCGATCATGCGCTGCTGGATGGACAGCAGCTCCTTTGCGTCATCGAGTAGGGCCTCGCCATATGTGCTGAGAGCCACTTTGCCCTGGGTGCGTTTGAACAGCTGACACCCAAGGTTCGACTCGAGCGCGGCAAGCGAGCGGCTCATGCCTTGGGGAGTGATGAAGTCCTCGTTCGATGCCGCGGCAATCGAGCCGAGTTTCGCCACATCGACAAAGTACTTCAGATAGCTCGTCTGCATTGCCGCACCCCTCTCGCCCATCTCGTCGGCCCATCATAGCACGCTTCGGTACGGCGTCCCTAAGACCGCTCCCAACGCGCTAAGCCAAGCCGAGAGCTCCTGCGATGAGTGGCGTGATGGTCACGGATATCACCACCATAACCACGCTGGGAGCCCAGCCTACCTTCGCCATGTCGCCGAACGAGAAATACTTCCGATTGCTCGAATATGACAGCAGCGGCACGCCATCCAGCGGCAGTATGAGCGCGATGGCCGACCACCACGCCACCATGACGCACGTGGCTGCGATGCTGCCGCCCATGGACGCAATAATGGTGGCGAACGGCACGGCTATGAGCCCGGCGCACGCAGGACCTGCGGGAATGACGTTGTGCAGCAGACATGCGATGACGGAGAGCGCTGTCATGGTGGCGATAAGCGGCCAGGCGGTCATCGGCGACATGACCACGTCGACGAGCCACTGTGTAGCGCCCGTTCCCATGAGCGCAGCCACCAACACGTTCACCGCCATCATAAGCAGCATCATGCCCCAAGGGCTGTCCTCCAGAAAGTCGTTGAACTGGATGGCGTCGATGCCAGGGAAGAACATGAACCCGAGGGCGATAAGGCTGCCCACGGTAATGTCGATGGCCGACACCCACGAACTGAGCACCCACACGAGCATCGTAACAAGCATGACCGCCAGGCCCGCTATCTCGTGGCGTGGGATCTTGCCGAGCGACCGGGCGCGATCGATGCCAGCGTCCACGGCCTGCTGGGCCAGCGGCTCTGGTTTGAATATCTTGATGAGCGCGAACCAGCCGGCCGGGATGGTGATGAGGGCCATGGGAAAACCCATGGCGAACCACTGCACGAAGCTGATGGATACGCCGAAGTTCTGCTCGATGAGCGTCATGGCCAATACGTTGATGATACAGCCAGACGGCGTCATAGCACCGCCGATAGCGGCCGCCCATGGAATACCAATGGCGATGCACTTCGCGAAAGCCGATTTGCGGCCCGTGGGCGTATCGTTGGCATCGAGAACCGAATACGCGATGGGAAGCATGACGGCGCACAGCGGCAGGTTGTCCATGAGCGTGGAGATGAGCGCCGTGCCCACCATGAAGCCCAGCAGCACGCGCGACGAGCTCGTACCCGCCCACGACAAGATCTTACCCGTCAAACGCACCGCCAGCGTCGAGCGCGCAATAAAGCAGGCGAACGCGAAGCAGCATAAGTAGAAGATGATGGCATTGTTTATAGATGCCGTCCATGCGCTGGCTGCATCCATGATGCCCAGCAGGGGAACTAACCCGACCATCGCCCAGCCGGTGACGGCGATAGGCATGACCTCGGTCACCCAGAACACGATGGCCACCACGAAGATGACCAACGACATCTTCCCACCGAACGTCAGCCCCTCAGGGCTCGGAGCAAATCCCACGGCTGCCAGAGCCGCGATGCCGGCCAGGATAATGACGAATCGAAGCAGCGGAGATCGCTTACTCATGTCCAACCTCCTCGCACATGAGGTCAACGAGCACGTCGTCGAGCACCACATCCGCATCCGCGCAATCCGCCTCGAACTCGATCGGCGCGAAGCCGTCCGCCTCGATGCGAACCGCGTACCGCTCCTTGCCGCACTCGTCGTACTTGAAGTCGCCGAACTCGTCAGTCTCCAGATGAGCGATGCAGGCGCCCGCACCGTCGAGAATGCTCACGCGCGCGCCGATGACCACCTCGTTCTCACCACGGTTTGCCACCGTGCCGGCTATCCAGCGCTTCGGGCGGTTGAGGTAGTACACGTGCGACCCCTTGCCCGCCAGCTCGTCGGCCACCGAGGCAGCATCCAACTCGCCCGCAAAGTCCTCGAGCTCGCCGTAGCGCAGAGCGCCTGTGGCGCAAACGTCCACGCAACGCGGCTCGTTCCAGCCGTTGTCCAGCAGGTGAGCGCACCCGGTGCATTTTTGGGGAACTTCCAGCGCCTCGTTCCAGTAGACCAAGCCCAGCGGGCACGCCTCGGCAATGGCTCGCTGGCCCTTTGCCTTCTCGGGATCGATGACCACAAGGCCGTCATCACGCCGGTACACCGCGCCGTTCTGGGCAACGCTCATGCAGGCTGCATCATCGCACATACCGCAGAACGTGGGCGTATAGGCAACGCGCACCACCGGTACGCGCCCGCGCTCGCGCTGATCCACGCGACACCAGAACTGGCCGGTGGTCGGCTGCGGCAGCGCATACGGGCTCCAGTCGTTGTCACAGTGCTCGTCCTTGCAGGCAAGCTGGCAATTGAAGCAGCCGTTGCACCTATTCAAATCAACTACGAGGGCCTTCATCCCTACTCCTCCCCTATCAGGTAATCGCGAACGTCTGCGCCGTACTCCGGCGTGTAGTGCGCCCGCCCGAACTCCTCGGGATACTTCTCCGCAAGCGCGAACACGTCGGCCTTCTCCACCCCGGCCAGGTAGCCGGACGTCACCTCGCCGCTCGCGTTCTTGGACGAGGTGTGCGTGGGGCAGATGAGGTTGATGTCGCCGCCGCGATCCAGCCCGCCTATGCCGGAGACGATGACGTCGCTGTTCGCGCCGTGGTCCATGTACACCACGCCGTCGCGCACGCGCTCGGTCACGCGCGCCCCGCCCAGCACGGCGCCGCGCTCGTTGAAAACGCTCACCACGTCGCCGCTCCGGATGCCCAGCTTCGCCGCATCGGACGGATTGAGCCACACAGGCTCGTAGGCGTACCCGTCGGGGCCGATCACCTTGCACGTCTCGATCTCCCGGAACCATTCCACGTCGTCGAACTCCGCATGGACGCGCCAGCGCGGGTGGTTCGACTCCACGAGGAACGGGTACTTCTGCGCGCGCCCGCTCGTACGGCGGTCGTCGTGGCCGTCGCCGGACTCGATCCAGTGGGCAACCGGCCCGCGGATGTGATCGTCCGGGAAGTTCTCGGCAAGCGTGGGCGAATAGTACTCGATCTTCCCGGACGGCGTCTCCAGCGGAAACAACGCCGGGTTCTCCGCGAAGCCGCTCAGACCCACCATCTGGTCCTCCCAGCCTTCCACCGTGGGGATGAGCTGGTAGCGGTTCCGCTTGAACGCCTCGAAGTCCTGCTCTTCGGCCGGGATGCCGCAGGCCTCGTAGCCTTCGCGGATCTGCTGCTCGACGGTCTTACCGCCGGTCATGCGGTGTTTCACATCCTTATAGGCGCCGCCGTAGCGCTCGAGCTTCTCGGCCACCGCCTGCACGGCCTCCCAGTCCGAGCGCGCCTCGCCCACGGGCTCGATGGCGGCCTGCTCGTAGATGACGGCGTTCCACTGGCCGCTGTCGCAATCGGTGCCGAAATCGCTCGTCTCGAACTTCGTGCAGATGGGCAGCACGATGTCGGCGAAGCGCGCGTCGTCCTCGAACCAGGGGGCCTGCACCAGGTAGAACTCGAGGTTGTCGCTCTTGAGGGCGTCCTGGTACTCGTAGCCGCCGTTCAGGCTCGTGGAGAACGCGGGGTTGTCCGACCACAGCATTTTGATGCCAGCGTTGCCGTCGGTGGGAAACTCCAGCTTCACGAATTGGTCGGGCCGGTCGTTGGCCGCGGTACCGTGGCCGTACCAGCTGAACGACTCGCCGCGCAGTGCCTTGTGCACATGGCACTTGGCTATCATGTGATCGGCGTTGCTGCCGATGATCCAGCCGTTGTAGGCGGCAGCCGTGCTCGGCGCGAGCTTCGAAGGCGGTATAGGGCTGCACGACGTCATGCCGAACAGCGTCCATTCGATGAACTTGATGGCAATGCGCCCCGGCATGCCCACTCCCTGCATGCCCAGCAGGTACACCTCGAGCCGTGCCGGCTCGTGCGCGAACGCTGCGCGGATGAACGACCCGCCGTTGCAGTGAGCAATGGACACGTTATGGCGCGCCCAGTAGCGGGCGAGCGCCTTGATGCGGTAAGCGGGGATGCCGCAGATCGGCTCGGCCCACTCGGGCGTCTTCGGCACGCCATCCTCTTGGCCCAGCACATAGTATTCCAGCCAGTCGTAACCGATAGCGTGCGTCTCCACGTACTCCTTCTCGTAGGTGCCCTCGACCATCCACACGTAGGCGATGGCCAGCTGCAGGGCCGCGTCGGTGTTGGGCAGCACGGGAAACCACTTATCTGCATGCACGGCGGCCGTGTAGTTGCAGTCGGGCGCGATGGCGATGTGCTTGATGCCGCAGTCATCGAACCAGTACGCCAGCTTCGAGGCGAGCTGCCCGCCCCACGCCGATGTCGTGGTCTCCAGGTCGCAGCCCCAGTACAGCATAGCGTCGCAGTTCTGCGCGATATCCTGTGCCGTGTTCGTGGAATGGGTGTTCTGCCCGACCGGGTCCATGCCCCACGCGTGCTTGGCGCCCCAGTACCAGCCCTCCCAGCTGTCGGGGTTGCGGGCCTGCACGGTGTAGCCCCCGCACAGTTCCAGCAGCCGCGTCATGCAGCCGTGCGGGGCGTGCACCGCCTTGCTCTCGCCGTGGCCGTCAGCCTGACAGAGGATGGAGTACGGGCCGTACTCGTCGTGGATGCGCTTGATCTCGGCCGCGATGAGCTCGGTGGCCTCGTCCCACGAGATGCGCACGTACTTGCTCGTGCCGCGCGTCTCGGGGTGCCGCTCGCCCTGCGGGTCCCAGTCCACGCGCTTCATGGGATGGGTAATGCGGTTCTTCGAGTACGTGCGCCGCTTGTACACCAGCGGGAAGGACGGCGTGCACGACTTCATTCCCGGCTCGAACGTCGTGCCGTTGCGCCCGGTCAGCGTCCAGTAGTTCAATTCTTCCTTCGTGTAGTGCTCGTCGTAGTGCACCGGCCTGATGCGCACGAGCTTTCCGTCCTTCACGTCGGCGGCCACCATGTTGGCGCCACCTCCGCAGGCCTCCAAACCTAAGTTGTGTACGACGGTCGTATCCGCAATTTTCATGCTGCTACCCTTTCACTTCGTCTCGGCGGCGCCGACAGGGCGGACCCGCGGCGTTTCCTCTGCATTCTGCTCGGCGCGCTCCCTGCGACGCACTTCGTAGACCTTGCGATCCGACTTCACGAAAACGACGACGGCAGCGGCGGCGACAATAGCCAGCGGTGCAAGGACGAACTGACCGTTCGCCTGCCACCCGATGGCCGAGATCGTTGGGGACACCACGTACCCACCCACCACCTGCGCCACGCCCGTGGCGAACGCCATAGTGGCCAACGCCAGGTCCGTCTTCTTTGGCTCGGGCACGAGCATGGGAGTGAGGGCGCGGGTGCCGGTGGGAACGAGCGCACCGCACAGCCCCATGACGATGCTGGCCGTCCACGGGCCGGACATATCAGAGCCCGGCGTGAAGTAGAAGAAGGCCATGCACACGGCAACAAGGACGTACCCCACGACGATCATCCATTTTCGGAAATTAAGCTTGTCGGCTGCCACGCCGAACCCGATGCCGAGCGGGATGGAGATGAGCGCCGTCCAGTTGGGGAGCATGGCCGAGTCGAACACGCCGAGGCCCTTAACGTTCTGCAGGAACGTGGGGTACAGCGTGTTGATGTTCGCCACGTAGTCGAACACCCATACGAAGAAAAACGCGCACACCACCACGCCTGCCGCCATGAAGTTCTTGCCTGGGCGCTTGCGCTTGGTCGGATCGCCGTCCAAAAGCTCGTTCTCCGGCACAGCCGGCATCTTGCAACTTGCCAGCAGCCACGCAATGGACACGACCTCCATGACGATGGAAACGTACCATATGGGATGCCAGGAGAACGCCACCGCCGCACCGCCCGCCGCCTCGAAGATCATCGGCGCCGTGAAGAAGGCTATCACCACGCCCACCGGCGTCCACTGCGACCAGATGCCCATGCAAAGCCCTTGGTTCTTCAGCGGGAACAGGCGCGGCATGATGTTCGGCCCGATGACGCAGATAAGCCCGTAGGAAATGCCCTCAAGCGTTCGGCCCAGCAGAAACAACGTCGTGTCCGTGGCGAAAACGCACACGAGCGACCCCACCAGCTGAAGAACGGATGTGATCACGATAGAGAATTTCACGCCTAGTCGCTGCATGACCAGCATGCCGGGGAACGCGAGCAACATGCCCGCGATGGAATAAACCCCCATGATCTGGCTGAGCATGTCCATCGACATGCCAAGGTCAGATCCGATGAACTGGATTGCCGGCGCAGCCTTGAACTGGTTGAACGTAGCGGTGAACCCCAGAAAGAACAGCGCGGCAAAGCACATCCACCGTTCTTTCGCGTTCAGTTGCCGCCCTTGGACCCCGTACCTTGCAACAGAAGACGCCATTGGCCTCTCCTTCCCCCTCGGCGCATTCCCCGTTCACGATCGCAGGAAATAGGTGCGAATGGCATATCGGAAGATCCGTCCCCCCCCCCCACGCTCCGTATCCTCACACGCTGCCTGTCCGATCCCGCAAGGATATGGTCGCAAACGCCGGCGTCCGAAACCAGAAACAACGCATGCGCAGTGGATTCATACTCTGTTGCGGTTCATACCGCGCGAGGGTGCAGAGTGCGCCAACAGACGCACATAAGCCGATGATCAGGGTGTTCTTTGCGAAAGGCAAAGGCAGCGAGCGTTTCGCGGATACGATCAGTTATATCAAATTGATACGGGCTTTGCTCTTTTCGGGTGTCGACAGGGTATGATTTTCCGCTGGCCGCATCGGGTGCTACCGCTCGACCGGAACCCTTTCGGCGGGCCGTACGTCGGCCCCTGCGGCCTCTGCCGCCCGCTTCCGCCTGCCCGCCCATGCGGCCTCAACGCCGATAGCGGCGATACCCGCCCAGATGAGCGCGAAGCAGATGCCGTGCGCCATGGTGAACTGCTCGCCGAAGAAGGCCACCGCCAGCACGAGCGCGATGGTGGGGCTGACGTACTGGATGAAACCGATCACCGTGAGCGAGATGCGGTTGGCCGCCGCCGAGAACAACAGCAGCGGGATGGCCGTGAGCACGCCGCAGCCGGCGAGCAGCGCCATGTCGGCCACCGGGCCGGTGACGGCCATCGGGTCGGGCGTGGCGGGCACGAGCTGCCAGATCCACGGAGCGGCCGCGCCCACGATCAGGGCCACCGCGCCGATAAGCCCCGTGAGCAGCGACTCGAACGCCATGCCGGGCAGCGCCGGGTAGCCGCCCTTCTTCTTCACCGCGCCGTACACGCTGAACGTGAGCGCCAGCGCGAAGGCAATCCAGATGTCGCCGCCGTTCGCCACGATGAAGTACCCCACGCCGAGCGCCGCCAGCACCGTGGCCACCGTCTGCATGGGCGTCAGCCGCTCCTTGAAGAACACCATCCCCAGCACGATAGTGAACAGCGGGCACAGGTAGTACCCAATGCTCGTCTGCAGCAGATGCCCGCTGTTGGCGGCCCAGATGTATACGCCCCAGTTGCACGAGACGATGAGCCCCGAAGCCAGAAACGTGCGCACCGCGCGCGGGTCGCGGAACAGGTAGAGAAAGCGCGTCCGCTTGACCAGCACGCACAGCGCCACCACCGCCGCGCACGACCACACCATGCGCCACGCCAGTACCTCGAACGCGGGAACCGCCGACAGCAGCTTCCAGTACACGGGCATGACGCCCCACAGAAGGTAGCATCCGAGACCCTGGAGGAACCCCGTGCGGTCGGTCCGCCGACCGTCCCCGTTCGCGCCTTCTCCTACGCCTTCGTCCAAACCTGCCGTAGCCACAAAACACGCTCCTTGCCCTCGATCGATCCGCAGCATTATACCCCCGCCCCTTCGCACCTGCCCACGCTTTTCAACCAGCGAGGGCATTGCCAGGGCAGGATGCCCCTTGGTTGCGGGGCCGCGAGGACGCCGCTGCACTGCGAGGCCGCCGCGGTGCGGCTGCCGAGCTGCGGGGCGCTGCGGAGTGCTGCAGCGCTGCGGGGCGCCGTGAAGCCGCAGCACCCCGCACTGGCAGGAGCTTGCACCTCTGATGTTTCCCTCCGATTAGGAGCACAACATCAGCCACGGGAGATATAATCGTGAGTCTACGAATGGAGGACTGCATGCGGATCGTTCAAGCAGAAGACACCCGCTCAATTGAGCCGCTTCTCAACACCATCATCGAAGGCGACTGCCTTGAGAAGATCAAGGCCATCCCCGACGAATCGATAGACATGGTGCTCTGCGATCTGCCCTACGGGACCACCCAGAACAAATGGGACTCCATCATCAACCTCGATGTCCTCTTCACCGAATACCGCAGGGTGATAAAGCCGCGCGGCGTGATAGCCCTGACGAGCAGCGGCCTTTTCACCGCCAAGCTCATGCTCCATGCAGCCGACCTGTACAAGTACAAGTTGGTCTGGATCAAGTCGAAGGCGACCAATTTCCTCAACGCGAAGAAGCAGCCTCTAAGGAAGTACGAGGATATCTGCATCTTCTACCAATCGCAGCCGACCTACCATCCCCAGATGTCCCAAGGCGAATCGTACGACAAAGGGGTGCGCAAGAACCAGCTGACCGGAAGCTACGGCGACTTCGACCCCAAGCATGTGCAGAGCGACGGCAGCCGCTACCCAACCGACATCGTCTACTTCAAGACCGCCGAATCGGAAGGCCCCGTGTACCACCCCACGCAGAAACCGGTTGAGCTGGGAAGGTACCTCATTCGCACCTATACCGACCCGGGGGACGTCGTGCTGGACAACGCCTGCGGAAGCGGCTCTTTCTGCGTTGCCGCCTGCCTTGAGGGGCGTCGCTATATCGGCATAGAGAAAAACGAGGGCGTCGCCCGCTTCAAAAACGAGCCCATCGACTATATCGAAGTCTGCCGTCGGCGCCTCGAAGAAGCACGGTCCCGCATGGACGAGGAAAACGCGATCGCCTACCCGGCATCGTCGTGAGCAACGAGGGACGAGGTTGAGCCTATGAGCGCCCAGAGCGTCCATGACAACGAACGGTCATACGCCATCGAGCTTATCAGCGCCATCAACGACCACCTCCACGGCAAGGACATGCACATCAAGCGGGCCGGCGGGGAGTCGACCATCAACGAGCACGGCCGCGTCAAGTTCCCCGACGTCCTGCTCTTCTCAGATCGGCAACGCTCGACCATCCTCCAGGGCTGGGAGATAAAGTGCCCCGACGTCAAGATAGACGACGAGGAGTTCGTCGCCGACGCCCACCGCAAGGCGGACCTGCTGGGATGCAATTCATGCATCCTGTGGAACTTCCAGCACGCCGAGCTTCATGCGAAGACGAAAGGGAGCTCCTTCGAGATTCTCGAATCGTGGACCATCTCGGAGCACATTACCGACAGGGCGTCGATCAACGCGTTCCAAGGCGAATGGATGGCGTTCCTCCACTCCCTCGTCGACAAGATAGAGCTCTTCATAGCGTCGGGAAAAATCAAGCAGCGTGAACTGGGCGAGGTCATCACCGACTCCATCATGCCCAAGATCATCAACGAAAACAAAGATGCCGTGGCCACCGCACTCAAGAGAAGGGCCGCGGTCGATGCCTTGGTAGACATCGACATCGGATCTTGGTGGCGCACCGTGGCGAAGGAGTACACCCTCGACGAGGTGGACGCCTATCGCGCCTATGCGAAAATGCTCCTGATCGGCTGGCTGAACAAATTCCTCTTCGCGAACCTCATCAAGATCTACTACCAGGACGCACGCGAGGTCGAAAGCATCACGGAGGGATGCACGGTTGAAGATGCCGCGCGATGCTTCGCCCTCATTGCAAGCCGCTGCGGGTTCTACCACATCTTCAGCAGTCCCCCATACTGCGACTCGCTGCCCGACGCCACCCTGTCCGACCTCGTGCAGTTCAACGGGCTGCTTCAGATGTGCGACCTTGAGCAGCTTGACAGCCGTTATCGGCACCGGCTGCTCGAAGAGAGCATCTCCTCGGCCAAGCGGCAGATCTCCGGCCAGTACCCCACCCCCGAGCCCCTCGCCAAGCTCATGGCCGAGCTTGGCGTGAGAAACGCCACCGGCCACGCGTGGGACTGCTGCTGCGGAACGGGAACGATCGGCAAGGCCCTCTGGGAAAGGAAGATGAAGCTGACCGAGCCGGTGATGGACGATGCAGCCGACCGGGCTTACCGCACAACCTGGTTGTCGGACATCCACGATTTTCCCCTTCAGGTGGCCACGCTCGCCCTTTCCCCGCGCGAGCATGTCGATTCCCCTCTTCTGGTCTTCCAGAAAAACGCGTTCGAAGTCGAGCCGGGGACCATGGTCGATTTCATCGACCCTTCCACGGGGGAAGAGGTCGGCAAAGCCGTGCCCCGCTTCGACACCATTGCGAGCAACCTCCCCTACGTCGACTTCAACACCCAGGAGATCAGACGGTATTCCCAGATCAGGAACGAGCTCAAACAGGAAGCTCAGGCTGCGGGCATCAAGCTTCATGACCGCAACGACCTGTACTGCTATTTCTGCCTCTACCTTGAGCGCTTGCTCAACGACGGAGGCGTGGCATGCCTGCTTACCTCGAACACGTGGCTCTTCTCGCAAGCGGGAGTCAGCTTCTTCGAGATGCTTGCACTGAAGTACCAGATCGAAGGGATATTCGTTAACGGGCAGGCGCGCTGGTTCCACAAGACGAAAGTCATGAACGCGCTGCTGGTGCTCAGGAAGAAGAAGCCGGGCGACGTCACCGGCAACGTGCGTATGGGGGTTGTCCACGCGAGCATTGGCGACCTCGACGACCCGGCGAAACGATCCGCGATCGTGGCGAGCATCCTTTCAGGCGGCGACCGCAGCGCCCTCGTAGCGCAGCATCGCTACTCCCTAGAGGACATCCGGCGCTTCCACGCATGGGGGATAACGCTGTACGCGCTCTGCTTCGGGGTATCGTCCCTGTCCCCGCTCACCGGGAAGCTTGTCCCCATCGGCTCTTTGTTCGAGGTTTTCCGCGGCGTCAAATCGGGGTACGACGGCGCCCTCTATTCGGACGACCCCTGCTTCGTCGACCCTCCCTTCTGCTTTCCGCTGGTCAAGAACCTGCGCGGCACGCATTCGTACACCCTCGAGCCGAACCAGTACGTGCTCATCTGCGACAAGTCGAAAGACGAGCTTGCGAGGGAGGGCTATCTCAAGACCCTCGGGCATATAAGAAGGCACGAAGCGGGCGTAACGAAATCGGCGAAGTCGAATGCCCCCTATTGGTACTCTCTGCCGGCGGGCAAGAGCTTCCATTTCGCAACCATGATGAACCCGGGCGACCGCCTGTTCTTCGCGCAGGCGGGGGGAGACACCTGCTTCGCGAACCAGCGGCTCATCTGCCTTCGGGCCCTCTCCGACCATGTCGACCTTCCGCTCGCCCACGCCCTGCTCAACTCATGTACAGGCCTGCTGATGCTGGAGTCTTCCGGAGGGCCTATGGGGGACGGAGCCCTGGACAACCGGAAGGAGAGCCTGGCCGGCCTCTCGATGCTCGACCCCTCCCTGGTAGCTGTCGAATCGAGGCAGGCGATCCTCGACGCTTTCGAGCCCCTGAAGAGAAGGGCCGTGAAGCCCCTTCAAGAAGAGCTTTACGAAGCCGACCGGGAGGCGTTCGACAAGGCGGTCCTCCAGGCATTCGAGCTGGAGGACCTGCACAACCAGATAAGGGACGCCCTGTCGACGATGGTCAAGGTGAGAACCGAGGGGTTATCCTGACGATACGGCCACAACGAGGGCGCGAAGGCGTGAGGGCGCGCGGCCGCCCTCACCCCCGCACCGTGTAGCGCTCCACCGCGTCCTCGTCGAGCGTGAGGCCCAGGCCGGGGCCCTCGGGCGGGTAGACGCGGCCGTTCTCCATGCGGATGCGCTCGTTGACCAGGCTCGGAGCGGCGGGGTCGTCGAAGTCCATGAATTCGCAGGGGTAGCTGATGGTTTTCAGCGCACAGCCTATGTGGACGAGGGTGGCCATCCCCAGGCTGCTCTCGGATTGGCTGCCGATCATCATGGGCCGGTGGTACGCCTCGCACAGCGCCGCGATCTTGCGGCCGTAGGTGAAGCCGCTGCGGGGGATCTTGATCATCATGATGGACAGCGCGTCGATGTCTATCTGGTGAGCTATGTCGTGCAGCGTGAAGTTGCTCTCGTCGCCGGCGATGGGGATGTCGATGGCGTGGGCCAGGCGCACGCGGTCCTTCTCGTTCGTGGCGGCGATGGGCTCCTCGAAGTAGTCCAGCTCGCCGCGCAACGCATCGTGCACCTTCTTCGCGCCGAAGTACGTGTAGCTCTGGTTGCCGTCGATGTAGAGCCTCGTGTCGGACGTGACCGCGCGGCGCAACGCATGCACGCGGCGGATGTCGGCATCGGGGTCCAGCCCGCCCTTCACCTTGAAAGCCCGGTAGCCCTTCGCGTTCAGCTCGCGCGCCTGGTCCACCATGACCTCGTCGCTCGTGAGCCAGAGTATCCGGCTCGGCTCGATGCTATCGCGGTAGCCTCCCAGCAGCTTGTGGCAGGGCAGGCCGCACGACTTGCCCATGATGTCCCAGAGCGCCACGTCGATGCCGCCCTTTGCGGCCAGGTTCCCCTTAATGAAGGCCATGGCCTCGTGCACCTTCTCCACATCGAACGGGTCGAGGCCCGCAACCAGCGGCGCCAGCAGGTCGTTGATCACGTGCACCATGCCCACCTGCGTCTCGCCGTAGATGTTCTCGCGCGGGATGGCCTCAGCGATGCCTTCGACGCCCTCGTCCGTCATGATGCGCATCAGCACATGCGCCTGGCTGGTCATGCGACCGGTGGCCCACTCCATCGGATGGGGCAGGGGCAGGTCGACGGGGATAGCGCGCACGTTCGCAATCTTCATGGTCGGTCATCGCCTTTCGCTTCGTTCTCGCAGAGCAACGCAATACGGTATCAGATTGTAGCACCGGCCATAGGGGAGCCATTCTGGCGATCCCCCCGCAGCAGTCTGGCGTTACCGGTATATAATCTTCGCAATCGTCAATAGCAGAAGAGCCGTCCGAAAGGATCCGGTATGGCCGATCGGTTGTTCATCCGCAATAAGGGCAAGGATTTCAGGGATCGAACAAACGACGCGCATATCGGGGGATGCGACCATCGCGGCAAATATATCATTTCGTTTGGCCCATACAGCGAACCCCTCTATTACAATCCGGAAAACGTCGCAATCGTATCGAGCGAGAACGTTCCCTTCGAGGGTACTGCCCTCTTCGCAAAAGGGGTGCGCCAATACTACGCAATCAAGCTCAATCGACTTAGCTCGCAAAACCCGGCATTCGGCACCCGCTTCGAAATCATCTCGAAGGCTAGCAGCGGGAGAATCTACGCCAAACTGTACTGTCCCTCGGAAATCGAACAAAAAGAACTGGCATCGTCTAGCAGCTTGTTCCGCTACCTCCAGTCGGTGGCCGAGGCCATAAAGCCCGATGTTGAGGACGTTGACAAGCGCGAATACCTTCCTCGGCAGTTCAAGCGGCTCCAAATACTCGAAGGAACGCCCGCAGACCGCATGGCACACCCGGAAAAGGCTGCCCCCCTCCGCGTTCCACCCGAAACAATCATCTATCCGTTTGGATCCAACCTTAGTCAGATGGAGGCCGTCGAGAACGCCTTGTCTAATCAACTAAGCCTTATCGAAGGCCCACCGGGAACCGGAAAGACCCAGACCATCCTCAATATTATCGCTAACCTGCTTATGCAGGACAAAACCGTTCTCGTAACCTCCCCTAACAACGAGGCGACGAAGAACGTAGTTGATAAACTGGACGAAGAAGGTTTCGGGTTCATCGCTGCTTTTCTCGGCCGCCGAGACAACGTCACGGCATTCGTCGACAACCAGAAGTCAGCGTACCCACCTGCGCTCGAAACATGGTCGCTCTCAAAAAAGAAGCAGGAAGCACTCTCTGGCTCGATTCGCAAGAACATCGTTATCGCCCGAGACATCTACCTTCGAAAACAAGACATGGCCAAGCAAGAAGCGCGACTCCAGGACCTGGAACTGGAATACGAACGGTTCAGAGAGGGAAACGCTACCGAAGAGCTCAAGGTAAGGAGGAGACCAAATTCCGCGCGCCTCCGAGCCGTCCGCGACCTCGTAGGGTACTTATCCTCTAAAGAAGGGAAGATGACGTTCGCCCAGAGGGCGAGAATTGTCTGGATGTGGGGAATTGGGAGCTGGCATGATTTCGACCATATCACGGTCGATAGGGAAATCAGTCTCAATCGCATGGTATTCGAAGCTCAGATCCAGGAGTGCAAGAACGCCATCAAAAGCCACGAAGTATATCTCAAAATGCACCGAGGCGAAGGTTGCCTCGAAGACATCGAGAAGAAGTCAAGGCGTCTTCTCGAAGCAAAACTTCACGAACACTACGCTGACAAGCTTCGGAAGGGTAGGCGCCTATTCGACGATCCCTGGAGCGAGCCTTCCGGGTTTCGCGCGGAATATCCCGTCATCACCAGCACCACGAATGCTGCAAGAAACCAAAGAGGGAAGCAGGGAAAGCTTTTCGATTACATCATCATCGACGAAAGTTCTCAGGCGAGTCTCGTCACGGGCTTCCTCGCTCTCGCCACAGCGGAGAACGCCGTGGTCGTCGGAGACACGAAGCAGCTGCCTTGCGTCCTAGACACTGCCGACAAGCGCAAAGCGCGGCCCCTTTTCGCTCCGACCGGCTTGCCTCAACGATATAACTTCGTCGACAACAACCTTCTTGATTGCCTCAACGCATGTATAGACCAAGCGGAGCTTCATGCTCCCCGCACGCTCCTCCGGGAGCACTACCGTTGTCACCCAGACATTATCGGTTTCTGCAACCAACAGTTCTACAACGGCGAGCTCATCATCATGTCAGACAGCAGAGGACGAGGAGTCGCAAGCGCACTTTCATGCAACATCAGCAAAGACTTGAACTACGACCGCCGGGCCGACTTCAATCGCGTGCAGGCAGGAGCGTTCGAGCAGGAAGTGCTCCCCGTTTTGAAGAAGCAGTTCGAAACGCATGAGATAGGGGTTGTGAGCCCTTACCGCAACCAAGTCGAAGGGATGAAACAGGGACAGAAAGAGAGGCCCGATGGCGTCACCGTTGCCACCGCCCATAAGTTCCAAGGACGCGAAAAACCCGCTATCGTTTTCGTCACTCGATCCAATGCGCCTAATCGATTCATGGACAACCCGAATTTGGTCAATGTGGCCGTATCGCGCGCGAAAGACTTCTTCTGCCTCATAGCAGCACCCAAAGTTGTCGAAGCTGTCGGCAATATTGCTGATCTCAAGCGCTACATCGAATATCGCGGTGGAGAAATTCGGCAGTCCGCCGTATGCTCTGCGTTCGATTTGGTGTACCCCTGCATGGAAGAAGAGCGCAGAGCCTACTTGCTCGAGCACGGATCCGACGAACACGACGAGTATTCGGAAGTGCGAACCAGCGAGTTTATCGACGACGCGCTCGAGAGCATGGACGCCACATCGCAGATAGGCTACCTCCGCAACTACCCGCTCAAACAGATATTCACGAACCTCGAGCCTTTCAATGTCGAGGAACTTCGCTTTATGAGCACCGTCGCCCATGCCGACTTTATCTTCTATCGCACCATAGACAAGAGTTTCGTATTGGAAATCGAAGTCAACGGTTCACACCACGATAGGGAAGAACAGATCCGTCGGGACAAAACAAAAAGCCGCATCCTTCAAAAAGCGAGTATTCCCCAAGTAGTCATTCGGACGAACGAAGAACTGGAGAGGGCAAAGTCCATGATTCGCGAAGCTCTCGAAAACGCGTTGAAGGCAGACCAGGACTCGAAACGATGCCTCGCAGACCGAGAAGCGCTGTCAGTCGCAATCAAGACTCGAGAAGAACCATGGAGTCTGTCCCCTGAATAGAGAAAAGGCCGGAAGCGTTGCTTCCGGCCTGCTAGTTTCATGGTCGCGGGGGCAGGATTTGAACCTACGACCTCCGGGTTATGAGCCCGGCGAGCTACCAGACTGCTCCACCCCGCAACGTTGGCGCCTGCCCCTCCTGTCCGGTATACTGCAAACAGGAAAAGCGGCAAGATTGAATATTACTCATGTTTCATACAGAGGGCAAGCCTTATCTTTACCTCCACAGAATACACGCAAATCAAGGAGTGAACTCAGCTAAGGAAACGCTGATTAATTGCGCTTCCCAAGCGTCCGGCAGAAGAGACAGCAGAAGGGGCAGGACGAAATCGGAGGCTGTGGCATGATTTCAACGGCGAACTCCGGGGGCGGCTTTTCGCCACCAGGGGTTTCTCGGTTTCGTGCCGGCAAAAACTCGTTCGAGCATGCCATAGCCTCTGATTTCGTCCATGACTTAATCAGTCATGTTAAAAGGGTCGTGTGCGGACGCTGTAAGCCTAGCGCAATCAAGAAGAGTATCGTTGCGTTAATCAGTGCTTCCCTAAGCGGATTTCATTGCGAAGCCCAGCGGTTCGGCCAGACTGATTGGCGCGGGCGCTGCGGGGATGCAGTACAATCGACAGCGAAACCATACGCGCGGTTCGTGACGAGCCGCCTACCCAAGCGAGCAAGGAGCCCAGCCATGACCGCCATCGACGTGCACGCCCATATCTATCCCGAGAAGATCGCCGAGCGGGCGGTCGGCGCCGTGGGCGAGTTCTATCTCGTGGACATGTACGGGCAGGGCACGGCATCGCACCTGCTGGCCGCAAAGGATCGGGCGCCCCTCACGCACTTCGTCGTGCACTCGGTGGCCACCAAGCCCAGCGCCGTGGCCAGCATCAACGACTTCATCGCCGAGCAGTGCCGCCTCCACCCCGAGCTCATCGGCTTCATGGCCATGCACCAGGACCTCGAGGACCCCGAGGTGGAGATAGAGCGCGCCGTCGGCCTGGGCCTGCGCGGCATGAAGCTGCATCCCGACACCCAGAAGGTGAACATGGACGACCCGCGCCTCATGAGCATCTACGAGATGATCGCAGGACGCCTGCCGCTCATCGTGCACACGGGCGACTACCGCACGGACTTCTCGCATCCGCGCCGGCTCAAGAACATCCTGCACACGTTCCCCGACCTCGTGGTGGACGCCGCCCACTTCGGCGGCTGGTCCGTCCCCGAGATCGGCTACGACGTGCTGCACGACGAGAACGTGTTCATCGACGTGTCCAGCTCTATGGCCTTCCTCGGCAACCGGCGCACCCGCGAGCTCGTGAACCTGTGGGGCGCCGACCGCGTGATGTTCGGCTCGGACTTCCCCATGTGGGACCCGGCGCACGAGTACGACACGTTCACGTCGCTCGGCTTCTCCGACGGAGACTTGGAGAAAATGCTCTGGAAGAACGCCGAGCGATTCACGGGCGTGAGGGTTTAGCGGTCCTTTTCCGAACCTTCGACCTCGGGCTTTTGCTCCAACACTACGCGCACCTTGTCGATGCGGTGACGGTCCATGTCCACCACGGTGAACGTGGCCTTGAGGCCGTCATGCTCGATGGTCACGGAATCGCCCTCTTCGGGGATGCGGTCGAACAGCGACAGCAGCAGGCCCCCTGTCGTCTCGCATTCGGAGGCCTCCTCGGGCTCGAAGCCAATGAGCTCCTCCACCTCGTCGATGGCCATGGCGCCGTCCACGAGGTAGCTGCCGTCGTCGAGGCGCACCGCGGCGTCCGAGCCGCCGTGCGCGTACTCGTCGTCGATGCGGCCGACGATCTGCTCCATGATGTCGCTCATGGTGACGATGCCCGACGTGCCGCCGTGCTCGTCGATGACCACGGCTATCTTCGTGTGCTTCGCCTGCAGTATCTGCAGCAGCTTCGCGATGGGAATACCCTCGGGAACGGCCTGGATCGTGCGGATGCGCAGGTCTTCCATCGTGCTGTCGGGCGGCAGCGTGTAGAGGTCCTTCACGTGCACGAAGCCGACGATGCGGTCCTTGTTGCCGCGGCACACGGGATAGCGCGTGTACTTGTACTGCATGATGAGCGCCAGGTTCTCCTCGAGCGAATCCTCGAGGTCGAGGCAGATGACGTTGGTACGCGGCGTCATGATAGCCTCGGCGTCCTTGTCGCCCAGGTCGAAGATGTTGTCCACGTACTCGTTCTGCTCGGGGTCGATGAGGCCGCTCTCGGTGCTCTCGTCGATGAGCAGTTTGATCTCCTCGTCGGTGTACACCTCGTGCTCGTTGGCAATGTCATGGCCGAGCAGCTTCATGACGCCGTTCGTGATGCTGTTGAACAGCCACATGATAGGGTACGTGATGCGGTAGAACCACACGAGCGGCGTGGCCGTGAACAGGGCGTAGCGTTCGGTGGAGAAGATGGCCAAAGACTTCGGTATCAGCTCGCCCACTACGATGTGCAACGCGGTGATGACGATGAAGCCGACGGCGATGGCGATGCCGTGGATGGCCGCCTCGGGCAGGCCGATCGCCAGCAGCGGGCCCTCGATAAGCTGGGAGACGGCAGGCTCGCCCAGCCAGCCAAGGGCGAGCGAGGCCAGCGTGATTCCTAGCTGGCAAGCGGAAAGGTACGCGTTTACGTTGTCGGCCACGAGCTTGGTGTACTTGGCGCCGGAGCGGCCCTCGTCGACGAGGATTTCCACTTGGGATTTGCGCACGCGCACGAGCGAGAACTCGGCGGCGACGAAGAAAGCGTTCATGAGCAGGAAGAAAAGGACAAGAAAAAGGCTTAACGCAACAGGCATTAAAGCAGGTCTCCTTAGTTCGGTTTTCAATGTCTGCTGGGTGCGGCTTGCCTAACCGCATGCTCGAACAGCAGATTTTTGACTGTCCTCGTAATTTGTACCATCCCCCACGCCCGTCGCAGGGAAAAACTACACTCTATACAGAAGTTGACACTGTCCTGCAACGTTCTCACGGACGGCCCGTCCGCCAACATGACGAGAACGTAAGCGAAAGCACAGGCATGTGCAAGGTTGCCGCAAGGTGGGGCCGGTATCGTGGGAGGCGAAGATGGCCCTTACGAGAAGGAGCATGGCATGAAGAGAGTCCTCGTCACTTTGGCAACGCTGGCCGCTATGGGAGGCCTGTTCGTCTACGTGGCGCTGCAGACGCCCCGGCTGGAGAAGATCCGCTAGGCGGGCGGCCATGGGTTAGCGGACGACTCGGCGCAGGCAGCCGCCCTGAACGCAGGTTACGCGGGCGCCAAGTCGCCCTCCTCTGTATCAGGCGCGGAAGAAGGGGTTGGAACCCGGTCGGGAGCCGTTGCCGGTGCGGCCGAGGGCGTGAGCGCACCTGTCGGCCCGCCCGCTGGAGCAGCCGCCACAACTGGAGAGCCCTCCGCCGCATCACCGCGCTCGCCCGCCGCGACATCCATCGCATCCGCCTCATCCGCCGCCTGCGCGTCCCGCGGCAGCACGAGGTTCGCCACCACGGCCACCAGAAACACCACGGCCACGCAGTTCTGCGCGAACACGCTCTGCACGATCTCGGGGAACACCGCGAACAGCGCCGACGCTTGCGTGAAGCCGATCCCCACGGCCAGCGACAACGCGGCGATGGTGATGTTGCGCTGCGTGAAGCCGGCACGCGCGATCATCTGGAAGCCGCTCACGATGATGTTGCCGAACATCATGATGGTGCAGCCGCCCAGCACCGCCTCGGGCAGAGACGAGAACACCACGCTGATCACCGGCAGGAACGCGGCCAGCACCATGATGACGGCGCCGGTGGCGATGGCGCGCCGGTTCACCACCTTCGTCATGGCCACCAGGCCCACGTTCTGCGAGAATGACGTGATGGGCAGGCAGCCGAAACACGCCGACAGCGAGCTCACGAAGCCGTCGCACGCGATGGAGCCGGTAAGCTCCTTCTCCTTCACCTCGCGGTTCAGGCCCACCATCGTCAAGGCCGATGTGTCGCCGATGGTCTCGGTGGCCGACACGAGGAAGATGAGCGTGACCGACACGATGGCGCCCAGGTTGAACTCCGGGGTGAACGGCATGAGCTGGGGCAGCGCGAACAACTGCATGCCCGCGAACCCGCTGAAGTCCACCGCCCCCATGAACAGCGCCACCACATACCCTATCACCAGGCCGAACAGCACGGATAGCTGCTTGGCCTTCCCCTTCGCCAGCACTTGGAACACCAGGCACGACACGAGGGAGACGGTGCCCAACGCCAGGTTCTGCGGCGACCCGAAGTCCGGCACGCCGCTGCCACCGCCGAACGACGTGGCACCCACGCCCAGCAGCGAGAACCCGATGGACGTTACCACCACGGCCGCCACGATGGGCGAGATGATGCGCCGCCAATACTTCGCAAACAGGCCCAGCACGCCCTCGATGATACCGCCCACCATGATGGCACCGATGGCCGTGCTGTAACCGTACGTGGCCACGATGCCGCAGAGCACGGTAACGAACGTGAAGCTGATGCCCATGACGATGGGCAGCCCCGAGCCGATGCGCCCCAGAGGGAACAGCTGGATGAGCGTGCCGATGCCGGCGATGAGCATGGCGCTCTGGATGAGCGAACCCGTCTGGTCGGTGCCGAGGCCTGCTGCGCCCGCCACGATGACGATGGGCGCGAGGTTGGCCACGAACATGGCCAGGATGTGCTGCACGCCGTAGGGCACGGCGCGCAAAAGCGGGATGTCGCCGTCGAGCTTGAACAGCTCCTCGGTTGCGAACGGCTTCATCGGCGGAACTCGATCTCACCGGTCGCCGGGTCCATGGCGTCCACGATGGCGAGCGACTCCAAGCGGTAGCCGCGCTCGCGCAGGCCGTCGCCGCCGGGCTGGAAGCCCTTCTCGATGGCGATGCCGATGCCCTCCACCGTGGCGCCCGCCTCGTCCACCAGCTCGATGAGCCCGTTGAGCGCGCAGCCGTTCGCCAGGAAGTCGTCGATGATGAGCACGTGGTCGTCCGGCCCCAGGAACTTCTTCGACACGATGACGTCGTAGACGCGCCCGTGCGTGAACGACTGGATGCGCGTGGTGTGCATGTCGCCGTCCAGGTTGATGGACTGCGCCTTCTTCGCGAACACCACGGGCACGCCGAAGTGCCGCGCTGCCACGCAGGCAATGCCGATGCCCGACGCCTCTATCGTGAGGATCTTCGTGACGGGCGCATCGGCGAACAGGCGCTTGAACTCGGCCCCCATGGCGTCGAACAGCTCGATGTCCAACTGGTGGTTCAGGAAGCTGTCCACCTTCAGGACGCCCTCCGACTTCACCACCCCGTCGCGCCTGATGCGCTCCTCCAACTGCTCCACGTGCCGCCTCCGTCGTCCGCTTTCTCCGTCTCCCGAGCCGCCGTGCGCACCCCCGCGCGCACGGGCGAAACCTCTGCTGGACAGTGTAAAGGACACGCCCGCAGTTGGGAACGGGTCATTTGCCCGAGCAGCCGGAAAGCGATACGGAAGCGGACGGAGTGCGGGCGCGGCAAGCAGCTGGTACGATGCGAACGGCAAAGTTTCAACCGGTAGGCTGCAAAGCCGCGCACCGCGCTCGTTCCGGCCCTACAGCACGACTTGGCCGGTGACTACCAGGACGATGGATGCCACAGCGGCGGCCAGGATGATGAACACCACCACCTTGTCCAGCGTGCTGCGCAGGTACGGCTCGCCCCGCTCCTTCTTCCCCTTGATGTACATGAGGATGCCCGGCGCGTACAGAAGCGACATGATGGTGAGCCCTACCGCGCCGCTCGCGAACGCCAGGAAGAAGCTGTAGATAACGCCCACGATGCCGAAGATGCGCCAGAACACCAGGCTGCCGCCCACCTTGCCCTTGAATGCCTGCGGCTCCGTGAACGTGAGCTTGGCGAAGTACGCTGCCGACAGCAGGTACGGCAGCAGGATCATGCCGGCGGATATGGTGTAGAAGAACTGGTACGTGCTGTCCGAGAACAGCATGATCACGAGGAACGCCTCGATGATGATGTTCGTGACCACGAGCGTGACGATAGGGGCGCCCTTCTTGTTCGTCTTGGCGAACGCCTTGATGAACACGCCCTGCTCGGCCGCCTCGTAGGGCGATTCGCTCGAGAGCACGGTGTAACCCAGCATGGCGCCCACGAGCGACAGCACCACGCCGCAGTTGATGAGGACGGCGCCCCACTGCCCCACGGCCACCTCCATGACGCCCGCGAGCGCCGGGTTCTCCAGCAACGCCAGGTCGGACAACGGCATGACCCCCATGCTCAAAACGCTTACCAGCAGGTAGATGGTCAGCACGCACACGAACGCGATGATGGTGGCCTTGCCCACGTCGCGCTCCTTCTTCGCGCGCCCGGAGATGGCCACCGCACCCTCGATGCCCACGAACACCCAGATGGTCACCATCATGGTGCCGCTCACCTGCTCCCAGAACGGCAGGCTGGGATCGGCTCCCGTCGCAAGGTTCGCCATGAAGATGCCCAGGTCGAACTTCTGCAGGAAGATGATGGCCGTGATGGCCACGAAGATGGGCACGACCTTGGAAATGGTGATGACGGCGTTCACGCCGGTGACTTCCTTGATGCCGCGCGACACGAGGAACACGTAGAACCAGATGAGGCAACTCGCGCCGACGATGGACGCCAGGTTGTTGCCCTCCCCGAAAATGGGGAAGAAGTACGACAGCGCGCCGAACAAGAGCGCCGAGAAGCTCACCGTGCAGAGAAGCGCGCTGATCCAATAGCCCCACGCGCTGTTGAAACCGAGGAAATCGCCGAAACCGGCGCTTGCGTAGCTGTAAATGCCGCCCTTGAGCTGCGGCTTGATGCGCGAGAGCGCGAAGAACGTCAGCACGAGGCACAGTACGCCCACCGCCGAGATGCCCCACGCCGTGAGGATTGCCGCGCCGCTGGCGCCGTTAGCCGCCTGGTCGCCCGCCAGCGAGAACACACCGCCGCCCAAGATGAGCGTGATGACGGTGGTGACGAGCCGGAAGATGCCGAGGCCTCCCTGCGGGCGGGGGATGTCGGCAGATGCAGCTGGCACGACCGCCGAGGCGGCCTCGATCGTCGATGCGGATTGGTGCGATGCGGAAGCGCTCATGGGACCACCGTTCCTCGTCGGGTTGACCGCATCATGATACTCCACCGCCCTGCATTACGTCAGAGCGTTATGCATTATTTTGAATGCCGTTAACGAAGGGGACGGCGCTGCCGCTCGATGACCGTGCGGTCCACGAGAACGTCGGCCAAGGAGGAGCGGTTGAGGTCGCAGCCCAGGCCGTTCGGATGGCCGGTGCGGTTGAGCGTCACCCGGCCGCGCTCGGCCGTGTACGGCGGATCGGTGACATCCACGGCAAAGTAGCGTGCAGTGGCGCCGACGTCACCGGGCGCGTCGATGCCGGGCAGCGTTTCGAACGCGGCGTGCAAGCGCTTGGACACGCCGGTGTCGTACATGCCGCCCATCCACACGCCAAGGCCGCGCACCTGCGCCAGCCGCAGGAAGTCGAGCGCGGGCTGCACGCCGCCCATCTTGGCAATCTTGAGCGCATAGCATCCCAGTTCAGGATGCTGCAACGCCCGCGCCAGATCGGCCGGGCGGGCGATGGACTCGTCCAGGCAGATGGGCGTATGCAGGCTGCGCTGCAGGCGCGCCAGCCGGTCGAACAGGTCGGTCGGCCCGACGCCGGGAAGGCGGTGCGGGTCGAGCGGCTCCTCGATCCAGGCAGGGCCGCACGCGTCGAGGGCGCGCAGCTCCTCCAGGTCGTGCTCCGCGAAGCTCTGGTTCGCATCCAGCGTGATCATGAGCCGGGGATACGCTTCGCGCACCGCCTGCACGGACGACAGCGAGCCCCCGGGGGCAACCTTCAGCTTCACCCGGCGATAGCCCGCCTCGACGCAACGGCGCACCGCAGCCACCGTGTCGGCAGCCGCCCCCATGCCCACCACGGCGCCCGCCGGCACAGACGCCTGGCCCGCCGCAGCTCCCCCGTGGGGCACTGCGCCGCCGATCAGCTGCCACAGCGGCTTGCCGACGATCTTGCCGTACAGATCCCACAGCGCCGGCTCGAGCGCACCTTGCGCCAGCGGGAACGCGGCCGCCTCCGCGCAGGCGGCGAACGACGCGCTGGCCTCGGAGGGATGCAGGTACGCCTCGTTCAGCACCAGGGGGGCCAGCACCTCCTTGAGCACGCGCACGTCCTGGTCGAGCGTCTCGGGCAGGTACCAGTCCGTGGGGAACGCCACGCATTCTCCCAGGCCCGTGCGCCCGGCATGATCCTCCACCTCCACTATGACGGACTCGCGGTCGCGCAGAACGCCCTTCGCCGTCTTAAACGGCTGCAGGAACGGCAGGCGAATGCGGTGCAGCGTCACGCGCACCACCTCGATGCGCTGCTCGTAGCGTGCCTGGAGCGCCGCACGGTCGATCTTGCCGATGCCGGTGCGGGGGAACTCGTCGAGCACGAAGAGGCAGCGCGGCTGGTAGAGCTTCGACAGACGCGTGCTCAGGCTGGCCCGCACGGTGGCGGCGAACTGCTGCGGCGCAACCGGCTCCGTGCGCTGCGGGGCGGCGGGACGCTCGCGCTCCACGAACGCGATGGGACGGCGGCCCCAGACGGCGTCGGGCGCGCCGAACACGTAGGCTTCGGCGACGCCGGGCACGCGCACGAGCTTGTCGCGGATCTCGGCCGGGTAGACGTTCTCGCCGCCCGACACGAACATATCGGTGGTGCGCTCCTTCACGTACAGCCGTCCGGCCGCCAGCGCCGCCGTGTCACCCGTGAGGAAGAACCCGTCCACCGTGTGCGCCGCCCGCGCGTTGAGGTAGCCCTCGAACACGCCGGGGCCCTTGACCGCCAGGCGGCCGAAGCCCTGCGCGTCGGGGTCGACGATGCGCGCCTCGTAGCCCGGCAGCAGCCGCAACCCCCCGTCGAACGAAGGCGTGACCTGCGCATGGGCAATCTGGCTGGACGTTTCCGTCATGCCATAGCTCGCGTATACGCGAGCACCGGCCGCGGTGGCGCGACCAAGCGTATGCGGGTTCGACGCAGCGCCGCCCAGCAGAATGCACCGGTAGCCCTTCAGCGTGTCCGCCTCGTCCTCGTTCAGCAGGTCCTGCAGCATCTTGTCCACCACCGACACGTGGGTGACGTGGGAGCGCGCCGCATCGGCCAGCAGACGCTTGGCGTCGAAGCGGCGGTAGAGGATGAAGGGCACCTGCCCCAGCAGGCTGCGCACGACCACTTGGAAGCCGCCGATGTGGTACAGCGGCAGCGCCGCCTGCCACATGCCCACGCCGGGGCTGTTGAGGGCGGCGTTCGAAGCCTCGGCGGCGCGGCACACCTGGCACCAGGCCAGCGGCACGGCCTTCGGCTTGCCGGTCGTGCCCGAGGTGAACATGATGAGCGCCCGCGCCTTCGCGTCGAACACGTGGGCAGAGCGCTCGGCGAAGTGGATGATCTCCTCGAGCGCGTCCTGCCGCTGCGTCTCGTCGCGCCGCCGGCGCGCCGCACGGTTGGAAGTCGCCCGGCCCAGGCCGCGCGTGGAGCGCGGCGCCGCCGTGGCGGCCGAGGTCCGCGCCGTGAAGCTCGGACGCGCAGGGCGGACGGCGGCTGGATCGGAGCGCTCCTCGCCCGCGAGCAGGGCGGCTGCGTGGTCGAACAGGCCCGCCGCGTTCTCTTCGTCCACGCGGAACGCCACGCGTTCACCCAGGCAGCGCTCCAGCTCCAACAGGCGGGCCAGCTTCTCGCCCGGGGCCAGCCGGTTGTTCACGGTCACGATGGTGAAGCTGCCGTAGGCGGCTGCCAGGACCAGCATCACGTACAGGGGGCAGTTCGGCAGGTCGACCGCGATGCAACCGCCGCGCTGCACGCCCTTCGACTGCAGGTAGCGGGCGAGGGCAGCCGCGAGCATGCGCACCTCGCGGTACGAATACGGCGCCTCCTGACCCGCCTCGTCGACGTACGTGAAGCACGTCCGCTGCGGGTATCGGCGAACCATGCTCTCGAATGCGCTGATCATCGCCTACCCGTTCCTGATTCCTGCCTCGCATCCTGTCTTGCTCCCGGGAAGCCGCCCCGCCGAGCTGCACGACGCTTCCCTGACGACTCTGCCCGACCCTACGGAAATTTCGGGAACTGCGTGAAGTCGGGCGCGCGCTTCTCCTTGAACGCGTCGCGACCCTCCTTCGCCTCGTCGGTGGTGTAGTACAGAAGCGTCGCGTCGCCGGCGAGCTGCTGGATACCGGCCAGGCCGTCGGTGGCCGCGTTGAACGACGCCTTCATGAAGCGCAGCGCCGTGGGCGACAGGGCCAGCATCTCGCGCGCCCAGCTCACGCACTCCGCCTCCAGCTGGTCGAACGGCACCACCTTGTTCACCAGGCCCATCTCCAGCGCCTCCGCGGCCGTGTACTGGCGGCAGAGGTACCAGATCTCGCGCGCCTTCTTCTGGCCCACGATGTTGGCCAGATAGCCCGCGCCGTAGCCCGCGTCGAAGCTGCCCACTTTGGGGCCGGTCTGGCCGAACTTGGCCGTGTCGGCCGCGAGCGACAAGTCGCACAGGATGTGCAGCACATGGCCGCCGCCGATGGCGTAGCCGTTCACCATGGCGATGACGGGCTTGGGCACCACGCGGATGAGGCGCTGGAGGTCCAGCACGTTGAGGCGCGGGATGTTGTCCTCGCCCACATAGCCGCCGTTGCCGCGGATCTTCTGGTCGCCGCCGGAGCAGAACGCCTGGTCCTCGGAGCGCCCCTCGTGGTTGGCGCCGGTGAGGATGATCACGCCGATGGCCGCGTCGTCGCGCGCCACGGTAAACGCGTCGTAGAGCTCGTTCACCGTGAGCGGCGTGAAGGCGTTGCGGCGCTCGGGCCGGTTGATGGTGATCTTGGCGATGCCATCGCAGGTTTCGTAGATGATCTCGCGGTATGCCTTGCCCGCCTGCCACGCGGTATCGCCCATGGCCGTCCTTTCGTTGCGCGCCCCGATCGTCCGAGCACGTCTGTTAGGGAAAAATGTTCGGTAAGATGAGCATATACTAACGCGCCCCGAAGCCTGAAACAGCCGAACGCAGAATAATTCCGAAAAAGAACGGTGGCCGTCAACGAAAACCTGAAGACGGAGCAGGCGCTCCTTCCCCCGGCACGTCTTTGCAGGACCGCACCAGCCAACGTACGGGAGGACGGCGAATCTCGCAGCGGCAGGCGGAGGCGAAAAAAGCCCGGTCCGGTCGTACTATAATGGTGCCCGCACCCGCCGAAAGCCCGAGCGAGGAGGTCCGATGTACGTCGAACCGAAGGATTCCCGACAACGCTGTACCAAAGAGCGCCTGTTCGCGTCGTTCGAGCGGGCGCTGCAGAGCAAGGCCGTGTCGGACATCACGGTAAGCGAGGTCTGCGGCGACGCGGGCATTTCGCGCAAGACGTTCTACAAGTACTACTCGGATCCGTTCGCGTTGTTGCTGGCCATGCAGGACGATCTGTTCGCCGGCTTGGGGCAGCGCTTGGCTAAGCTACCGCCCGACGTGTACGCCATCTCTTCGGATATTATCGACTTCGTGGCCGAGCATCGCGTGGTGGCGAAGGCGGTGTTCGAGAACCGTGGCGAGGGAAACCTCATCGATCGCGTGCTCGCCCACCTGCATGCCACCTATCACGAAAGCTGGGAGCAGGCGAACCCCGACATGTCCGAGCAGGCGGTGGAATTCCTGTTCCACTACGTTACCTCGGGCTGGGTGGGCATCGTCAGGCTCTGGCTCTTCCAGCACCCCGATCTAGAAGTAGGAGAGGTCAAGGCGCAGGCCGAGAGCCTGTTGAAGCTGACGACGCCCCGCGCTTGAGGAACACCGTGGGTCCCGGGAGCGGAATGGCACGGTGCGCAGAGGCCCTTGCGCCATCCCACTCCCGCCGCCGTTCGTACCCGCGCCCCTTCGCCGGGCGCGCGGGCTAAGGGGCGCGGCGCTATCCGGGGAATCCCTCGAGGGCACGCAGGTAGGCCGCAGGCGCCTCGAGGTGGACGTTGTGGCCCGCTCCGGCCACGATGCGCACCTCGCACAGCCCTTCATCCTCCAAGCCCTCGGCAAGCGTGCGGTACTTCACGTCGAGCGCTCCAGCGATATACCGCACCGGCGCGCCGCTGGCGCGCAGCGAGGCGAGCGCAGCAAGGACGTCCACGCGCGCGGGCATGGCGTGCTGGCCAGCATGCTCGAACGTGCGGGCGAGGGCTTCGGCATCGTTCGCCAGACGACTGGCACGCATGCGTTCGCGGGCCGAGGCAGGCAGGTCGCGCTGGGTGGCGAACAGGTCCAGGCGCTCCCAGGCATCCATGAACGCCGAGAGCCCGTCGCGGCGCAGGGCTGCGGCGTTGCGCGCATCGCGCTCGGCAGCGTCTTCGCGCTCGCGCTCGTCAACCGGGCCCAGCCCGGCGCTTTCCAGCACGAGGCCCCCAGCAAAACGGGCGAACGTTTCCGGCTGACTGCTGGCGGCGGCAAGCGCGACACGCCCTCCCATCGAGTAGCCCACCACCAAGGGTTTCCGAGAGCCCTGCGCAGCCGATGCGGAACCTCCGTTTGACCTTCCTGGCGCGGCGAGGGCAGCAACGCCAACCGGAGATGCGAGGTACGCCAGCAGCATCTCGCCCTGCGCCCCGAGCGCATAGGCATCAGCACCCTCTGGCCGGTCGCTGCCGCCGTGGCCAACGAGATCGAGCGCCACGACGGAGCGCGTGCGGCCCAAGAGCTCGGCTATGCCATCCCAGCTTGCGGCGCTCTGGGCAAAGCCATGCAGCAGCACGACAGGCGCGGCTTCGGCAGCCTCGCTTTCCCAGACGGCGAAGCGGTAGCGCGCGCCATCATGCTGGAAGAACCCCTCTCGTTTCGCCATGGTGCGGCCTCTTTCCCTGCGGTGCCGATACGGACAGAAGATAGTGGACAGAATTCAAGGCTATGGTCGAAAATCGGGCCGCACAAGCGAGACCTCGACGTTGGAGACTTGGCAGCCAAGCAATACGCAAGGTCAGATGCTTGCTTTCTTCGGCCTCGCTCGCGCTGTCCAAACGACCCTTGCCATAGCCTTGCATTTTGTCCATGACTCTTTTGGTTATTTATAGCGCCACTCACTTGGAAAGCGTCGCCGTGCCTTCTACCAGTACGGGGCATAGCGATCCTTCAACCCCGAAAGCGGCACGCGAACCTCGACGAGCGAGATGCCGGGGGTGCCGAGCAGCGCGCGGTAGGCTTCGTCGAACGCCGGCACGGTGTCGGCGCGGCGGTACGGCACGCCGAACGCCTGCGCAGCCGCCCGGAAATCCACGTCCTGCGGGGTGAGGAACAGCCGCTCGAAATACGGGTCCTCCGATTTCTGGGGCAGCATATCGAAGATGCCGCCGCCGTTGTTGTTCAGCAGCACGATGACGATGCTCGGAACCGCGCCGGGCGCGACGTTGTCGAATGCCGCATCGGTCGCATGGCCGGGCGTTACGGCGCTGGCCGCCTCGCTGGACGCCGCGTCGAGCGAGGCGGAGACGCACGCCGCTGCCTCCCGCTGCAAGCGCAGCTCGCGCTGCAGCGCAAGGGCGTTCAGGTCGTGCAGCAGGGTGAGATCGCCCGTGACCAGCGTGGTCTGGGCGAAGTGCTGCGCCGCGCCCAGCGCCGTGGACACCGTGCCGTCAATGCCGTTGAGGCCCCGGTTGCACAGGATGGCGAGGCGCTTGGCACTTTTCAGGTAGAACGTGTCGAGCGCCCGCACGCTCATGGAGTTGGCTGCGAACAGGCACGATCCCTCCGGCGCAAGCTCCACGACCCGCCGGACGAACGCGCCCTCGAAGCCGGCCTCCGCATCGTCCACCGAAGCGATGCGCTTGCGCGCGGCGTCGTTCGCGTCGATCCACGCGCGCGCGAAGGCCCGCTGCGCGTCGTCGGGATCGCAATCGATCGTCTGCACGTCGTACGCGAACCCGAGCGACCCCGCCAGCTCCGATGGCCTGCAGCGCACGAACACGTCGGTGGCCGCGTTGCAGTCGCGCGTCTCCAGCGGGTCGACCACGATCTGCACCGGACGCGCCGCGGCAACCAGCTGCGTCGCCTTCTTCGACACCGGATAGCGCCCGAACCGCACGACCACCTCGGGCGCAAGGCCATCGGGAACCGTACCGCCCGGGCCGAGCACGGAGTCGTAGTTGTCGATGACTAGGGGGTCGTCCGAAGACCGCAGACCGGACAACGGATCCGCGAGCAATGGCAAGCGGAAAGCTCGCGCCCAGCTGAGCACCTTGCCGGCTTCGAGCTCGCCTGTGCAGGTACCCTCGCCCGCGTACACGAGCGCACGTTTTCCCGCGAACAGCGCGGCCAGATGCTCGGCGTCGCCGAGCGCGAGCTGTCTCGCAACAGGAACAGATGTTTCACGTGAAACATTCGCGCGCTGCGCCGATTCGAACAGCCCCTCCACGCCGAAATCGGGCTTGAGCGGCTCGTCGAACGGGAAGTTCAAGTGCACGGGCCCGCCGAAGCACCCCTCGCCCGCCGCGATGACCGCCTCGCGCGCGGCCTGGCGGGCGAACGCGAGCGCCGCATCGTCGCCCGAGGGAAGCGGCATCTGCCGGAACGCCCGCACGTGGTTGCCATAGGCGTTCAGCTGGTCGCATGTCTGCGGCGCGCCGAGGCCCTGCAGCCTCGGCGGCCGGTCGCCCGTGAGCACCACGAGCGGCACGCGCGACGACTCCGCCTCCATGACCGCCGGATAGTAGTTCGCCACCGCCGAGCCCGACGTGCACACGAGCGCCGCCGGACGCCCGCTCGCCTTCGCCAGCCCGAGCGCGAAGAAGGCCGCGCCGCGCTCGTCCACGTCCACGAACAGGCGCATCCGCTCCGGCGCGCGCCGCGACAACTCGAACGCCGTCATGGACAGCGGCGTGGAGCGCGACCCGGGGCTCACCACCACGTCACGCACGCCCCAGCGAGC
The DNA here is from genome assembly GCF_030418435.1 of Gordonibacter sp. RACS_AR49. Taxonomy (NCBI): domain Bacteria; kingdom Bacillati; phylum Actinomycetota; class Coriobacteriia; order Eggerthellales; family Eggerthellaceae; genus Gordonibacter; species Gordonibacter sp. RACS_AR49. The sequence goes on from NZ_JAIUDM010000001.1 coordinate 687,343, forward strand.
CAGCTCGTCGAAGAACGCGCCCAGGAACAGCGCCGTCGCACGCGGGTCGGCCGTCATCGCGCCTCGCCCCCGTCGAACGCCGAGAGCACCGTCTTCAGCTTCATGCCTATCTCGTCGTACTCGTCGTCGGCCACGCTGCCCTCCACGATGCCGCAGCCCGCGTACACCCAGCCGATCTCGCCGTCGAACACGCCGGTGCGCAGCGCCACCGAGAACTCGCCGTCGCCGGCGCCGTCCACGTAGCCGCACGCGCCCGCGAAGAAGCCGCGGTTGTACGTCTCCACCTCGCGCAGCAGCATCTTCGCCTCGCCCACCGGCGTGCCGGCCACGGCCGGCGTGGGATGCAGGTCCTCCATCATCGACCACAGGTCCACGCCCTCCAAAAGGCGCGCCCGCGCCGGCGTGCACAGGTGCTGTACGTGCGTGAGCGGCAGGATGCCCGGCTCGGCAGGCACGTCAACGCCGTAGCACGTGCGCCGGAACACCTCGCGGATGAACCGCACCACGTAGTCGTGCTCGGCGCGGTTCTTCGGGTCGTCCATGAGCTCGGCGGCCAGCCGTGCGCGCTCATCCTCGGAGCCGCCGGCCGGGCAGGTGCCCGCCAGGCACATGCTCTCCAGCTCGGCGCCGCGCTTGCGCACCAGCAGCTCGGGCGTGCACCCGCAGAAGAACACGTCGGCGTAGCGGTACAGGAGCACCGTGCCGCGCGCCGGCCCGTCTATCAGGTTCACCAGCAGGTCCTTCGACGAGAACGGCCGCTCGGCCACCAGGCGCTGCCGCCTCGACAGCACCACCTTGTCCACGCGCCCCGCCTCGATGGCCGCCAAACCGGCGCCCACGGCCGCGCGCCACGCCTCGCGTGAGTCGGGCTCCAGCCGGTACGGCACCGTCATGCGACGGCGCGGCGGCGCGGCCAGCGCCTGGCGCGCGAACCGCTCGATGCGCCCCGCGTACACCGGTCCCAGCGAGTTCACCTGCAGAAGCGTGCCCCGCTCGTTCTCAATAAGCACGATCTCCGGCAGCATGAACTTCAGCCGCGGGAACGCCTCGAACAGCTCGTCGGCAGGAGCCGGATTCTCCGCATCGAAGCGGTTGAACGAGAAGTACACGGGCGGCTGTTCCACCGGCCCCTCCAGCTCGCTCTCGGCCTCGTCGAGCGTCGGCAGCGCAATGCAGCGCCCGAGCCCCATATAACGGCACGCCCGCTGCTTGTCGTAGTACACGAACTGGTCGGTGAACCCTTTCTGCATCAGGCAGAACGCATCGACGATATCAGCCTCGATCGGAAGGGTATGCGAGTGGATCTTGGTCATGACGCTCCTTACCGCGCCGGCTCGCAGCCGAGCGCCGTCTTCAACGCCGTGGTCTTCATTATGTTCACGAGGTCCTCCGATCGTCTAGGAGCAGCAACACGCGCAAGATCGCACAGCCCCATAGTATACCCGTCCGCGCGCCGGGTTCCCGCACGCAGTCGCAAGGGGTAGGCGATGTACGCCCGTCAACGATTCCGTGAACGTCCTGCGTGCGCGCCAGGCGGGCTCTATACTGTGACGAACCGTCATGATCCTCGGCGAAAGGGCCTCTATGAAGAAGTTTCTCCAAGAATTCAAGGATTTCATCAATCAGGGCAACGTGATGGACCTGGCCGTGGCCGTGGTCATCGGCGCGGCGTTCACCGCCATCGTCAACTCGGCCGTGAGCGACCTCATCATGCCGATCGTGGGCGCGTTCACCGGCGGCGTGAACTTCTCGAACTTGAAGCTGTACCTGCCGCTGGGAGCGGGCGACTCAGCCATCGCCTATGGAAGCTTCATCAACGCCGTCATTCAGTTCGTCATCATCGCGTTCGTGGTGTTCCTTATGGTGAAGGCCCTGAACAAAGCCCGCTCGCTGGCGAAGCACGGCAAGCAAGCCGAGGAGGAGAGGGCCCCGCACTGCCCGTACTGCCTCGAGGAGGTGGCCGAGGGCGCCACGCGCTGCCCCCACTGCACGGCCGAGCTGCCCGAGCCCGCCGGCCTCTCTGCCAAGGCGTAGGACGCTCACCTGTCGAGCGTTGCCGCACCCGCCCTCATACCTGCTCGGGCGGCAGGGGCACGGCATCCTCTTCGGTGGAGAACATTCGCTCGCGTTTCGCCACAAACGCCTTCAAATCGCTCTCGGAGTGGATGTCGAGCTTGCCGTACAGGTTGTGCAGGTGCGTCTTGATGGTGTTCGAGGTGATGTACAGATCCTCGGCTATCTCCTTGCGCGACTTTCCCTCTATCAGGCTGTACATGATCTCCAATTCGCGCTGCGTCAGCCCGAAGTCCTGCGCGACCACCTCGCAGGTGCGATAGCTGTCCGTGGGCTCGTCGGGATCGCCGGGACGCACGAACCCCCAACCTGTGCGCATGTTCGCATTGTTCGTCAGCAGCAACGCCATCATCAGCACCAAGAAGGCCAGAGCGCAGAAGAACACCACGACTTGCTCGGAGCCCGCCAGCACCTGCAGGGCCACGCTGCCCACCACGATGCCCAGCGCGCGCCCCGTCATGAGCGCCGTGCTGGGACAAGAGGCAACCCAGGTGGCCGGCTGGTCGCAATTTTTGATGAGATACGATCCCAAACCCCATAGCACCAGGTCGAGGTACAGGAAGCCCGTCACCTGCAGCACGCCTGCCATAACCGACGTCGGCCCCAGCACGCCCACCGCCAGCAAACCCGCCCCCGCAAGCGGAAACCCTATCTGGTAGATGGAACGGTTGAAGTCCATCTGCAGCACCAGCACCGCCAGCAAGGCGAGCGACGCCGCGAAGAAGTACCCGACAGAGTCGAGCATCTGCGAGAGAAAGCCCGAGAAGCTCAAGAAGCCCAGCGGTATGCCCAGCGCCAATCCCTGCGTGACGGACGTGGCCATGAAGCGGTACGGAATGAACAGATCGTTCGCAGACTCGCGGTAGAGCACCTTCTGATCGGGGAACGCCCTGCCCTTCGCGCAGTAGAACAGCAGCACGATGAAGACCGGCAGCACAAAGGCCACGATCCACCGCAAAAGCGGGTCGAGCAGCGTGATGCCCAGCGACAGCACTCCCGTGGCAAGTGCCGAGGCAATGCCGAACGTCAGCGTGGGCGTCATTCCCAGCATGCCGAAGATGCGCCCCAGCTCAATATGGATGCCCATGGTTCCCACGGCCAGCAGCGCCATGCCCAGCGTCAGCGTCGCGAAGCGGAACGCGTCGTCCGCGATGCCCGCATGCGTCTCCATGAAGAGGAAGAACACGCCCAGCACCATGCTTCCCACGAGGAACCAGAGGTACGCATCTTTGTCGAAGACCTTGATCTTCCTGAAACGGAAAGCGAAAAACAGGCATACGCCCGCGCAGATGAACAGAAACGGCACGATGGTGGAGAGCTCGAAGCCGGCCACCTGGAACGTACCGGGAAAGAAGAAGCCGTCCAGGAACAGCAGAACGGCGAACGTCTTGTAAGCGGTGAAACCCACAAAAAGAGTCGGCTGCTCCCGTACGTCGTGGACAACTTTGCGCATGCCGCCGAAGCGGGCGCCCTCAGCCTCCATATGGTTCCCCCCGATACCCATCGACTTCGCGAGCGAACGCGCAGCCCCACGTCAAACCGGCCGCATAGCCCCCGCTCTCGTTACCGGCGAGTATACCTAAACCCGCTGGAAAAGCATCTAATACTTATGGGGTGAGATGCTCGGGAAGCGTAAACCACCTCTGGCGGAGGATGGCGCCGGTCAAGCCAAAACCTCATTATTTTATCCAGCACGTGCGCCTTGCCCGGCATTTCCGAGGAAGGAATACCGCAAGGAGGTGAAACAGGGGGACGGGCACGAGCGCGACAAACTACTGAAGTTTCGCGAGAAAGCGGAAACCAAGTATCACCCCCTGCTCCCCTTCCGGGTCGCTCCCGGAAGGGGAGCGTCAAAATGAAGGGAGGCGTTGTTCGCCATGACCGCCCGAACACCCGCCCAAGGCTCCGAACGCTACCTGGATTTCACGAACGCCCAAGGACTCTGCTTCCGCATGCAGGTCGAGGACGACCCCTTCGACGCCTGCGCATTCACCGTCCGCGTCACCCCGCTGCAAAGCCACGGGGAGTCCAACGTGAGCCAACCTGCCTTTTCGCAGCACGCGCTGCTCTCCGCCCTCACGTCGCGCGAGCGCGACGTTGCAATGCTCATAGCCGAGGGCTTCACGAACGACCAGATCGCTCTCCGGCTTTGCATTAGCCTCTCCACCGTCAAATCCCACATCCAGAACATCTTCGCCAAAGCCCACGTGCCCAACCGCACGGCGCTCGTCGCCCTACTGCACGACGCGGCACGCTAGCCTCTGTTCAGCGCCGCACCAAGCAGAACGCAGAAGGCGCGGAGTCGAAGGTCCTCGTCAAGAAGTCAGCCACCCCCTCCAAAGGAACGAAGGGCCGAAGAGCGCTCCTCGGCAGCCGAAGCACCCTAGCTAAAGCCTTTTCGCAGAAGGTGTATCTTCGGACGTCCTCCCCCGCCGCGCCTTAACCGCTCAGCGCAAAAGCCCCCCGCCGCGGGGACTGAATGCGGCGAGGGGCTCGAGGAATAAGATGTCGAGCGCGCCTGTCGGTGCGCGCTGCGACCGGGTAGTTAAGCCAGCATCGGCATGATCAGGTACATGACGGCGAACGACCATGCGGTGCATACCGTGAAGATAGCAACCTGGATCAGACAGATGGGATGGTAGGTTCCCTTGAAGCGGAACACCTTCAGCACCCACTCGACCAGCGGCGCGAACACCACGGCGCCGATGAGGATGGTGGGGATGACGATGGCCCAGCTGGGCGGGTAGGTGCTCACGACGGCGGACGCGAACACGATGCCCGCGAACGTGAAGGCCATGCCCGTCTTCTTCCACTTGGGGTACCAGATAAGGATGGCCAGGGCACCTGTGACCACCTGCACCATGATGAGCAGCGGGAAGTTGCCGGAGCCGTACGCAGGATGCAGCGGGTTCATGACCCACGAGATGATGCCGCCCACGTACATGCCGATCGTGGCCCACGAGCTGCCCCAGATGGTCAGCTGGCCGATGTCGCCAAAGATCTGGTGCACGAAAAACTTGCTCTTGTTCTGGTCCGTGGGGTTCGCGCCCTCGGCCGGCGCCGGGATGGTCATCCACGGCATGAGGCGGAAGATGAGCGAGCACACCGGCACCACGATGGCCACGCCGGCGGACACGGCGATGAACAGCGGCAGCCCCAGCGGGGACACGATGCCGTACAGCAGGGCGTAGCACACCGGGCAGGTGACGATAGTGCCCAGGATGAGCGACGTTGCCACCTTCTTCAGGTCGGACCCGTAGAAGATCACGAACACCTGCACGGTGAGCACGGTGGCGAACGTGGGAATCCAGCCGCTGGCGAACAGGCCGCCGTAGAGCAGCTGGCCCAGGATGAGCGACAGGCAGGTCGTCACGAACATGGTGGTGAAGATGTGGCCGTTGCCCGCCACGCCGGTGCCGGCGTGGGCCGACTTCTTGCGCTCGAGCGCGGCGGCCACGAAGCCCATGATGATCATGCCGATGGAGGCCGGGAGCGCCGCGATGAACGAGCCCTCGGTCAGGTCGGCGAAGAACCAGGCCACGCGGTAGAGGGGCGAACCCTCGATGCAGCCGGTCATCATGGTGCCGAAGTCGTAGATGAAGTTGTTGTTCATGAGCAGGGGCTGCACGTAGCTCATGAGCGCGTACAGCGCGATGGCAGCTACGACGGTGATGCAGAACGCCGGCAGTATCTCCTTGCGGGACACGGCCGTCGCGGGTGCTTTCGATGATGCGGGTGCGTCTGCGACGATGGTCGCATCGTCGTCGATGATCGTGTTCTCCACGATGACACCTTCTCTCGTTTCCGATTGGTATTGCCACAAAACCCCTGGCGAGCAGGCAGATGGCCGCCCTTGTCGCCCTTTGCAGCACGTTATGGATTTTTCCGAGGAAGGATTACGTTGCGGCCCATCCTACCCCACGCCCCCGCCGGAAGGGAATCGGCCGAAAGTACGATCATCCCCGCGATATCGTCCTTACGGCCGGTGGCAGGAAGGACGAGTTTTACTCTATGCTGTGCAGCGGGGATGATTCATGGTTTCACGATAACGCCGACCGGTGCGGCCGAACTGCCGCGAGCCGGTAAGGCGCTCTTCCGTTTTTCCGCGATAGTATCGAAGGAAAAGGAGAACCTGTTATGAGCACCTGGTATCCCGAGGCAGACCTGGTCATCCAGCATCCGAAGATCTACACCGTCGCCATCACGTGCGACGAGGTGAAGGAAGGCAAGACCGACTTCCCCATCATCGAGGACGGCGGCGTGGCCGCCAAGGACGGCAAGGTCATCGCCGTGGGGACGGCTGCCGACGTCCAGCAGTTCATCGGCGAGCACACCGAGGTCATCGACGCCTCCGGCAAGATCCTCACCCCCGGCTTCGTCGAGTGCCACATGCACTGCAAGTGGACCGGCGAGCAGATGCTCAACCTCGACTTCAACGGCGTGACCAGCCGCCAGGCCATCCTCGACGCCCTGAAGGAGAAGGTCGCCAGCACTCCTGCGGGCGAATGGATCGAGGGCGACGGCTGGAACGAGCTCATCTGGGAGGACAGCCAGGAGGTCATCACGCGCCGCGAGCTCGACGAGGTCGCCCCGAACAACCCGGTGTTCCTGCTGCACATGTCCGTGCACACCATCGCCGCGAACTCTCTCGCGCTCGAGGCGTGCGGCTACACGAAGGACACCCCGCAGCCCGAGGGCGCCGAGATCGGCCACTACGACGACGGCGAGCTCGACGGCATGCTGTACGAGAACGCGGCCCTCATGCCAATGTTTGCGGCCAAGCCCCCGCTGACTGAAGAGCAGCACCTCCAGAGCCTCGAACTCATAGGGCAGCGCCTGAACTCCTTCGGCATCACCAGCGCCATCGACGCGAACCTCAACTACAAGCAGATGCGCGCGTACAACGAAGCAAGGAAGCAGAACAGGCTCACCTACCGCGGCAACCTCATGTTCTACCTGGACCCGCAGTTCGGCTCCTTCGAGGACAACCTGCGCCGCCTGGAGGAGATGGACTGCGTCACGGGCTTCGGCGACGAGATGCTGAAGCTCAACGGCTGCAAGGTCACGCTCGACGGCATCACGGCCGCGTTCACGGCCGCCATGAGCCGCCGCGAGTACCGCCAGCGCCCCGGCTTCTACGGCGACACCATCTACACGCAGGAGGAGATCGACGCGCTGGTGTGCAAGGCGACCGAGCTCGGCTGGCAGTTCGGCATCCACACCATCGGCGACGCGAGCGAGGACCGCGCGCTGCACGCCTTCCAGGAGGCGAACAAGATCCGCCCGGTGAAGGAGCTGCGCCACTACCTGATCCACTACCAGCTGCCCTACGAGGACCAGTGGCCCATCATGAAGGAGCTGGGCGTGGGCGTGTGCCTGCAGCCCACCCTCGTGTCCCAGATGGGCGAGGAGCCGCTGTTCTGGCCCGAGCAGGTCGAGCGCTTCCAGTCGCCGGGCCTCATGTTCAAGAACGGCATCCTGGCCGGAGGCAGCTCCGACTCTCCCGTCGTCTCCCCCAGCCCGATGCTCGGCATGTACTATGCCGTCACGCGCCTGGACGAGACCACGGGCAAGACGCTCTCCAAGGGCGACGAGTCGAAGGTCACGCCCATCCAGGCCCTCATCATGTGGACGAAGAACGCGGCGTTCTTCAGCCACGACGACGACAAGATGGGCTCGGTGGAGGTGGGCAACTTCGCCGACTTCGCCATCCTCGACCGCGACTGCTTCGCTTCGAGCGATCCTACGGACATCCGCGACGCCCAGGTCACGACGACCGTCCTCGGCGGCAAGGTGGTTTACGAGGCCTAGCGCCGATCGTTCACGAACCGGTTCGTTCAGCACCGCATCGCGAGCGCCTCGGCCTTTGGCTGGGGTGCTCGTTTTTTACCGGACACCAAGGCACCCGCCTTGCGGGGCGGGCACCTTCTTAAGGAGGAAGCATGAGCACCTGGTATCCCGAGGCCGACCTGGTCATCCAGCATCCGAAGATCTACACCGTAGCCATCACGTGCGACGAGGTGAAGGAAGGCAAGACCGACTTCCCCATCATCGAGGACGGCGGCGTGGCCGCCAAGGACGGCAAGGTCATCGCCGTGGGGACGGCTGCCGACGTCCAGCAGTTCATCGGCGAGCACACCGAGGTCATCGACGCCTCCGGCAAGATCCTCACCCCCGGCTTCGTCGAGTGCCACATGCACTGCAAGTGGACCGGCGAGCAGATGCTCAACCTCGACTTCAACGGCGTGACCAGCCGCCAGGCCATCCTCGACGCCCTGAAGGAGAAGGTCGCCAGCACTCCTGCGGGCGAATGGATCGAGGGCGACGGCTGGAACGAGCTCATCTGGGAGGACAGCCAGGAGGTCATCACGCGCCGCGAGCTCGACGAGGTCGCCCCGAACAACCCGGTGTTCCTGCTGCACATGTCCGTGCACACCATCGCCGCGAACTCTCTCGCGCTCGAGGCGTGCGGCTACACGAAGGACACCCCGCAGCCCGAGGGCGCCGAGATCGGCCACTACGACGACGGCGAGCTCGACGGCATGCTGTACGAGAACGCGGCCCTCATGCCAATGTTTGCGGCCAAGCCCCCGCTGACTGAAGAGCAGCACCTCCAGAGCCTCGAACTCATAGGGCAGCGCCTGAACTCCTTCGGCATCACCAGCGCCATCGACGCGAACCTCAACTACAAGCAGATGCGCGCGTACAACGAAGCAAGGAAGCAGAACAGGCTCACCTACCGCGGCAACCTCATGTTCTACCTGGACCCGCAGTTCGGCTCCTTCGAGGACAACCTGCGCCGCCTGGAGGAGATGGACTGCGTCACGGGCTTCGGCGACGAGATGCTGAAGCTCAACGGCTGCAAGGTCACGCTCGACGGCATCACGGCCGCGTTCACGGCCGCCATGAGCCGCCGCGAGTACCGCCAGCGCCCCGGCTTCTACGGCGACACCATCTACACGCAGGAGGAGATCGACGCGCTGGTGTGCAAGGCGACCGAGCTCGGCTGGCAGTTCGGCATCCACACCATCGGCGACGCGAGCGAGGACCGCGCGCTGCACGCCTTCCAGGAGGCGAACAAGATCCGCCCGGTGAAGGAGCTGCGCCACTACCTGATCCACTACCAGCTGCCCTACGAGGACCAGTGGCCCATCATGAAGGAGCTGGGCGTGGGCGTGTGCCTGCAGCCCACCCTCGTGTCCCAGATGGGCGAGGAGCCGCTGTTCTGGCCCGAGCAGGTCGAGCGCTTCCAGTCGCCGGGCCTCATGTTCAAGAACGGCATCCTGGCCGGAGGCAGCTCCGACTCTCCCGTCGTCTCCCCCAGCCCGATGCTCGGCATGTACTATGCCGTCACGCGCCTGGACGAGACCACGGGCAAGACGCTCTCCAAGGGCGACGAGTCGAAGGTCACGCCCATCCAGGCCCTCATCATGTGGACGAAGAACGCGGCGTTCTTCAGCCACGACGACGACAAGATGGGCTCGGTGGAGGTGGGCAACTTCGCCGATATGTGCCTGTTCGACAACGACTTCATCGCCGGCAACGTGGAGGATTACCGCACTACCAAGGTGGCAAAGACCATTCTGGGCGGCGAAGTGGTGTACGAGCGGTAGACGCCCTCGCAACTACGTGCGATCGCCTCGCAATCGCGTAAGAGGGGCCCAGCCCCAAGTAAACGCGCAACAAACGAACGCTCCGCAACAGGGAGCCCAACCGCAAACGGTCGGGCTCCCTGTTTCTCCTATGACCGCTCGACGGCGCCTTCCTCTTCTAGCTTGGCAGCCCCTTCTTCCTCTTCCTCGTCGGTCACGCGGCGCAGCACGAGGAAGCCGGCTATGCCGGCCACGAGCGAAGCAGCCAGAATAGCCGCCTTCGCCATGGCGATGGTGCTCGCATCGACGAATGCCAGGTTCGTCACGAAGATGGCCATGGTGAAGCCCACGCCGCCCAGCACGGACACGCCTGCGATATGGCCCCAGCTCACGCCAGCGGGGAGATCGCTTAAGCGCAGCTTCACCGTGAGCCAGGTGGCCAGGAAGATGCCGAGCGGCTTGCCGAACAAGAGGCCGCAGAACACGCCGATGGTCACGGGGTTCGCAATGACGGCGAGGGGGTCCATACCCGTCAGCACCACGCTGGCGTTCGAGAACGCGAACAGCGGCAGGATGAAAAAGTACACGGGGATGTGCAGGCGATAGTCCAAGCGCGTGATGGGCGGAATGGCCATGCGCGACACGCGGCCGATCTCGTCGAGCTCGCCCAGGTATTCCTTCTGCACGATGTCGGGCTCACCGGGGTCGTAGCGCTCGTCGGCCTTGCGCGCCCGGGCCTCGAACCAACCCGGCGCCCGGTCGAGCTTCACCTGCGATTTTTTCGCCGGAATGGCCAGCGCCAGCAACACGCCCGCGATGGTGGCGTGCACACCCGAGAGCAGGAAGCACACCCACATGGCCAGTCCGATGAGAACATACGGCCACAGGTCGTACACGTGTAACCGGTTGATAGCAAGCGCGCCAGCAAACAGCACCAAACCGCCCACCAGCCAAGCGATATCGAGATCGGCCGTGTAGAACACCGCAATCACCAGGATGGCGATCATGTCATCGGCAATGGTGAGCGTAGACAAGAACGAGCGCAGTCCCGCCGGGATCCGGCTACCCAACAGCGCCAAGATGCCCAGACAAAACGCAATATCGTTCGCCATGGGAACGCCCCAGCCCTGCTCGAAACCGCTGCCCATGTTCACGCCCATATACACGAGCGCGGGCACCAACGCACCGCCCGCCGCGCCCAGAATAGGTAGCAGCGCCTTGCGCGGGTTGCGCAGCTCACCCGCCGTGAGCTCGAACTTTATCTCCAAACCCACCAGCAGGAAGAATATAGCCATGAGGAAGTCGTTGATGAAGTGCTCAAGCGACAGGTGCGGCGCGAAGCTGCCCAGCGAGAAGCCCAGGTCGAAATCGTGCCAGAATGCGGCGAAGTACGGGAGCACCGGCGTGTTCTCGATGACAAGGGCCGCCACGGCCGCCACGAGCATGAGCATGGTCGCCCGGGTGGACGAGTGAGTGAACTCCAAGAGCTTGCGCCTGCGCCGATGATGGTGCCGAACCTCCGGCTCCAAGATGCGCTCCGTAGGCGAGCAAGCCGGATCGCCGCTCAAGCAAGCCGGCCCCGACTCGTCGCGCTCCACCTTGTCGTTCCCTGATGTCATAGGTTCCAGTATACGGAAGACCGCCGATAGTATTGGCTACGGAAAAGCAACGGACAGAATCTGCCCAACAAGACATGCGCCTTGAACACTTGGATGTGTTTCATCGGGAAACCATGTGTCCGAAAGGCATGCTTGGCCATGCAGAGATGCCCACGAGAAGCGTATTCCTAAATGCCTTTGAATAACTGCTCCACGGAAATGCCGAATCCGGCAGCAATGCGCTCGACAGTCTTGATCCCCACGTTTACCTGGCCGTTCTCGATAGCGGCCAGATAACTGCGATCCAAACCGGAAGCCTCGGCAAAAGCACGTTGAAGCAGGTCGCGCTCTTCGCGCAACTCCTTGATTCTCAAACCGAGCGCCTTTCTAATGTCCATGTTTAAAACGGTACGAAAAGCTGCTGAACTGGGGTGTAGCAAATCACCAACGAATTGCCGCTAGAGTCCCTCCATCTCATGCAAAAGTACGTTTCCCCTAGATCTTGTACATGTACTGGAAAACGTCCTCGCGCTGGATGATGATCTGCATGCCCAGGTCGTCGCTGATCTTGGCGAGGCGTTCCTGCACGGTGTTGAAGTCGGCCTTCTCCGTGTCGAGGGTGGTGAGCATCGTCATGGAGAAGATGTCGTCCAGGATGGTCTGGCTGATGTCGTCGATGTTCGCGCCGCAGTCGGCCAGCGCGGTGGCAATGGCAGCCACGATGCCGCTGCGATCCTTGCCCAGAACGGAGATGACGCATTTCATAGGTTGGTTCCTTTCCTCGTGGCGCGAATCGGCCTCGCACCTCGTAACGAACGTATGTTTCACGTGAAACATTTCGGCGGTTCGGCTGCCTTGCCGCTCGGCCACGCCGCCAAATGCGGTAGCGCCTCTAGTCCCGTCGCGCGAAGATGAGCGACAGGGCCTCCGCACGGGTGGCCTGGCTGCGCTCGAAAGCACCGCGGACGGCACTTGTGGTGGTCTTCGCGCCGGCCTTCTTCACGCCGCGCATGCTCATGCACAGATGCTCGGCCTCCAACACCACGATGACGCCCTGGGGGTGCAGCTGCTCAATGAGCGTGTCGGCGATCTGCGAGGTCAGGCGTTCCTGCACCTGCGGGCGCTTCGCGAACACGTCCACGAGGCGCGCGAGCTTCGACAACCCGCAGATGCGCCCGTCGGCCGCCGGGATGTAGGCCACGTGCGCCTTGCCGAAAAACGGCACCAGATGGTGCTCGCACATAGAGTAGAACGGGATGTCGCGCACCAGCACCATTTCCTCGTGGTGCTCGTCGAACGTGGTAGCGAAGTGCTCCGCCGGGTCCTGCTCCAGGCCCGCGAACACCTCCTCGTACATGCGTGCCACGCGTGCCGGCGTCTCGCGCAGGCCCTCGCGCTCGGGATCCTCCCCCACCCCTTCCAAGATGAGCCGCACCCCTGCTTCGATTTTCGCAGCGTCCATAACCGTCTTTCCTCGTCGTTGGTCGAATGCATGATAGCACGGATGCGCGCCGGCGCCCGCCCGGGCGCCGCGGGGGCCACGGAAAAGGAAGAAGACCCGGCGGGGAGGGAGGGTTGCCGGGTCTTCTAAGGAGGCTCGCTGCCGCAAGGCAGCCAGCCGGAGGCGGCCGCAGGGTCGCAACCGCCTCGAGGCCGCCGAGGGCGCGGCCGCTTCGCCGGAGCCGCAGAGTGGCGCGGCCCGGGAGGGAAGACAGGGTTCAAGCGCTAGGCCACTTCGCGTTCGCGCAGCTCATGGCAGGTCCCGCATTGGAACACGCCCTTGTGATGGCACTGGGCGCACCACATCATGGCGTCCTTTTGCAGGTTCTTGCTGTGGATCTTATGGCAGTCGGTGCAGGTGGGCGGGTTCGCGTCGTGCTGCTCGTTGCTCACGTACTCGTGCGGGTTCTGGACCTTGCCCTTCTCGTCCTTGAACTCCGTGTTGTCGGCAGTCTTCACCGCCATGTCGGCCATCGTGCCGTGGCACGCCGGATCTTGGCAGGTGGCCGCATCCACCGTGACCACCGTGGCCTTCGAGGCGGGCTTGTCGGCATAGGTCACACCCTCGTGCGCTTCCTTGAGCGGCGCCTCCAGGGTGTGGCACTGGTTGCAGGCCAGGTCACCATGCTCGGACGCCTGCGGGCACTGCGCGTCGGCCAAGGTCTCCGTCTCGGTCGTATGGCAGGTCTTGCAATCGATATCCATGGTCCAGTCTACCTGCTGGGTGGCCATGGGATCTTCCTTCGGAGCCTTAGCGGGGCCTTCGCCCTCGCCCGCCTGCTTTGGCGCGCAGCCCACGGCCGTGCCCAGCGCCATGGACAAGGCCACCACGGCCACGGCAACGGCCAGGGCCATGAGGCCCTTGCGGGCGGTATTCGTCGTTTCGTTCGTCATAGCCAGCTTTCCTATCATGGTTGCGGCCCGGCCGGCCGCAAACGGCCGACCGGGCCCGGTCGCAAGTGCGCTCGCGCGCCGCAGGGAGGGAGGGCGCGGCGCGCGGCGTCGTCAGGTTGCGGGACTACTTCTTGTCCCAAGGCTCCAAACCGGCGCAGTGACGGCCGGCGATGCGGCCCCACACCATGTTCTCGGAGTTGTTGCCGCCGGTAATGCCGTAGCTGTGGGCCTGGAAGTTGCCGAAGCTGCCCGCGGCGTACAGGCGCGGAATCACGTTGCCGGCCGGGTCGAGCACCTCGGCGTTCACGTTCTTCTTCGGGCCGCCCAGCGTAGAGCAGGACCCGGGGTAGATGGAGATGGCGTAGTACGGGCCGCTCTCGGAGAGCTTGTTCTCCTCGGCCGTGAGCTCGCGGTCGAAGCGCGCGTCCTTGCCGGCGTCGCAGAAGGCCTGGTACTCGGTGAACGTCTCCTTGAGCGTGTCGATGTCCATCCAGTGGTCGAAGTCCTTGATCTTCTGGCCCAGCTCCTCGAGCGTATCGCCCTTGAGCACCCAGCCGCGCTCGATCTCGACCAGGTTGTCATCGGACCAGCCGTCCCACGCGCGAATCTCGTCGGGCAGGTCGGTGGTGTAGTTGCCGCACTCGAACCAGCCGCCCTGCTGCGTACCCATGGGGCCGCCGTCGATGCCCTTCTGGTCGAAGATCTGCCACGACGGGATGCGGTCGTAGTCGTCGATCTTGTCGCTGAACGACATGAGGGTGTGCCAGCCGTTATGCGCCGTGCCGCCCGTCTTGGCCTCGTTCTGGTAGCGCTTGCCCAGGCGGTTCACCGTGAAGAACGCGTCGGACTGCGGGCTGGCGAAGATGGCGAAGTCGTAGTCGGGATCGCGCGTCCACATGGCCGTGGTGGAGATGACCATGTTCATGTGCCAGAGCTTGGCGCCCACTTCCTCCACCATGCGGATGCCGTCGCCGGTGTTGTACTGCCAGCCCTCGAACTTGAAGGGATATATGCTCAGGTAGGTGTTCTTGAGCTCCTCGTTGAACTCGAAGCCGCCCGTGCACAGCACGACGCCCTTGCGGGCCTTGATGGTCTTCTCGGTGCCGTCCTCGAGGAAGCGCACGCCCACGATCTCCTTGGTGTCGGGGTTCTGGACGAGGTGCTCCTCGGTGCACTTGAACTTGATCTCGATGGGCAGGCCCAGCTCGGCGCGCTTGGCCTCCAGCTCATGGAACGTGGTCATGCCGAAGCCCTCGACGTTGGACACGCCGATGCAGCCCGCGTACTTTCCATCGTCCAGGAACCAGTACTCGGGGATGGTGCCGGCGAGCGCCTTCTCGGCCACCTCGTAGGTCATGCCGTACTTGTCGGCGTAGTCGGTGTGCTTCGTAGCCTCGCCGATGTAGGCGTCGATCATGTCCTCTTCGATAAGGCCGTGGCCGAACGCCACGCAGTAGTCGCGGAACAGCTTCTCGTCCTTGATGACCGTCCATTCGCCGTTGTTGATACGGCTGTTGCCGCCGCCCTCGACCGGCGCCTTCTCCAGGATGACGACCTCGGAGCCGCCCTCGTCGGCCGCGACGAGCGACGACCACATGCCCGCTCCGCCGTAGCCCACCACGACGACGTCCGTCTCGTAGTCCCACGACTTCGGCATCCAGTCGCCCGAGGCGGCCGATCCGCCCGACGAGCAGCCCGCGAGCGCGGCGGAGCCGGCCACGGCGGCACCGGCAACAGCGGCACCCTTCAGGAAGTTGCGACGTGAAATCTCGCTCATGGTTCCTCCTTGCGAACCGGACGGGCTCCTGTGACCGACGCTCCCCGCATCGACCGTCCCCCTCCTCGGTGACGGCCCGTCCGTCAACAGGCGCATTCTAGGCGCGTTTTCCCACGAGCACACCAGATGATCGGTGTGATTGTCATGTTTAACCAATTATCAACTTTTGATCAGGCGTGATGTACCCCTCTCACATTATCGATCCGATTGATGCCGAAGGGCTTCGCCCGTATGATGGAAAGCGGTTCCCGTATCCCACAGACGCGCCGCTCGTTCGATGCGTGCTCGGCAGTGGGATTTTGCGAGAGCGGCATGGGGCCAGGGGTAAGGGGAGGCGCGCGGCACGACGGCCCTGTCGTGCGCGGCATGGCGAGGGGAAGCCCATGAAAAGCAAGACGTCCGCAGCCGATGCGACGCCGGACGGGCAGCGCGCTCCAAGCGCGTCGCCCGTCCGGTTCTCGCTCGACTACCTTATTGTCATCGCGGGGTTCGGCTTGTGCCGGGCCTGGATCGTGTTCAGTCTCTCGGCGTCGGTCTCGAGCTTCGAGGCGCGCGCCGATTGGGTGTTCCTCGTGGCCGGCGCCGTGGCCGCGGCGCTCGCAGCCTTGGTCATGACGCGCTTCGTGGGCAGCTTGCCGCGCATGCACGAGCGGCTCACCGACATCATGCTGGGCCTTGCGGCGTCGTCGGCACTGTGCATCCCCGCAGCAACCTGCCTTGACTCGGCGTCGCTGCTCATGCTCGGACTCATAACGGGAGGTGCGGCGGCAGGCCTTCTGCAGGTCATGTGGGGAGAGCGCTTCGCCGCGCAGGACCTGTACTTCTCGCTCGCCTGCGCCCCGGCAGCCGCTGTGGTCACGGGTCTCGTGCTGGCCATGTCCTCCGACGGAAATCTCATCGCCTTCATCGCGTTGCCTGCCGCGTCGATCGTCCTGTTGGCTTTGGAATGCCGCCGTTGCGGCATCGTGTGGAAGACGGGGCTGCCAGAAGGCCAGATGGAGGACGATCCGGAGGAAAGCGAAGCCGCCACCGAGCGAGAAGGCGGAGGAGCCTCCTTCTCGCGAGCCCGCGCATCGCACGGATACCTTCGCCTCGACGCGCCCTCAACGAAGCTCATGGTTTCCATCATGGTGTTCTCTTTCCTCGTCCGCATGCTGGACGCCTTCCCCATCGCCGGCGACGACCCCTTCGACCTGTTGGGAGGGATCGGATCGTTCAGCCTCGTTGTAGTGGGAGCCGTGTTCCTCGTGCTGGTGTTCTTCATCAAGGACCGCATGAACATCTCGCTCGTCTACCGCCTGTCGCTACCGGTGATGATAGGAGGGCTGATAGCACTCGCCCTCGTGTTCGGCGAGCGCGCCCCGCTGGCCGTGCTGCTCATCGCCACGGGCTACGAGCTTTTCGACATCCTGGCCTGGGTGTTGTTCGGCGAGATCGCGCGGCGCATGGGCCCGGGCGCCGCGCCGTACGTGTTCGGCGTAGGCGTGGCCTACATGTTCCTGGGGATGGCTGCGGGATACGTGGCGAGCGCCGTGATGATCCCCCTGGTGCACGAGGGCGTGCTGCAGCTGAGCGCCGTTGCGCTGGTTGCCGTGCTTTGCCTGGTGATCATCGCGTTCCTCGTGCTGCCCGAAAGCGTGGTATCCTCGATCCCCCTCATCAAGGGTGCCGGTCGCCGCGCAGAGAAGCCGACCGACGAGCAGGAGGAGCGTCCCGATTCACAGCTCACGCTGGAGCAGAAATGCGCAGGTGTGGCCGAGGCGTGCGGTCTGACGCCGCGCGAGCGCGAAGTGCTGCAGTTCCTAGCCCGGGGTCGCACGCTGTCCATCGTGGCGCGCGACCTGCACATCGCGAAGAACACCGCGCGCACCCATATAGAGAAGATCTACCAGAAAACCGACATCCACAAGCAGCAGGACCTCATCGATTTCGTGGAAAGCTGGGAGGAAAACTGACGCGTCCCCCGATGTGTGCGAGCCGCTCCACTGCTCGCACACATCGGACATGCGACGAATGCGCATGCCCGAGCGCTTGGGCTACACCACGGCCTTGCGCTCCAGCAGGTGCGCGAGCGCCTGCATGGCCTGGTAGGCAGGGTTCGGCACCTCCTGCGGACCATCCTCGCCGTCGACGACGATGGTTTCAGGCAGGTCCTCGTCGCTCGGAAGCGGGGCGGCGCCCTCCACGCGCACACTCTCGATGTCGTCCCCGATGCGCAGGCGGTGCATCACGTCGAGACCTTCCTCCACCTGACCGAACACGGCGAAGCGGTCGTCGTATTCCGGATGGTCCGCCAGCGAGAAGAAGAACTGGGAGCTGCCGGTGTTCGCGTCCTTCTTGTGCGCGAGCGACAGCGACCCCTCCACGTGGCGGTTGCGCGGGTTCGCCTCCCACTCGTCGGCAATGACGTAACCAGCGTCGCCGATGCCCGGGTGCACGCCGCGCAGCTGCTCGCGCACGGCCATGCGCACCTGCTGCGGACGAAGCGGGCGCGTGACGGGGCAGCCACCCACCACCACGTCGCCTTCCACACGGCCGTGGAAGTTCTGATGGTCGTAGAAGCCCTTCTGCGCCAGCTCCACGAAGTTGCCCACCGTGACGGGGGCGTCCTTCCCGAACAGCCGCGCGCGTATCGTTCCCTTGCTTGTCTCGAACACGGCCACCTCGTTGCCGGTCGGCACGTAGCGCGGCGTGTACAGCGGCTTGACGATCATTCCCATGGCCCTCCCCTTTCCCTCCGTTCTCACGTTCGGGGCAACTCTACTCCCCGCGCGCCGCTGCGGCATCGGATGGAGAATCGTATTTTGCCTTCAGCCCCGATCGTCCTTGGATCGCCTGATCGCAAAGCCTTCGGCTCTGGCGCCTCAATCAAGCAGCCAGCTCCAAGCCGGCACAACGTGGATGGTTCCCACCGCGGTCTCTATCGTCTCGGTTTCGTCCAATGTGATGATCTACGACTCGTTCACATCGTACAACGGCATGGCGGCCTCCAGGGCGCGCACTTCGCGACGGCGCGTTCTCGCATCCGCCAAGCTGCACGACACCTGCACGAGCTGCCACGCCTCTTGCAGCAGCGCATCGCCGACGACGAAATCAGCCTCGTGCCTGGACGAGCCCTTCTCGAACGACAAGCGGGCGATGCCTCCCTGCCGAACCGGGTTCGTCTGACGTCGAAGCTTGTTGAACACCGCCGTTTCAAGCTTTTACCCTTCGTCGCGCGTCGGGGAGGGCGAGAACGCCGAGAACATGGCCGGATCAACCGCGTACACTCTCGCGCTCGAACGCGCGTTTTCGGAAACCGCCCTCGAGAACTCTTTTACGGCAAGATTGTTGTCGGATCGTCAATCTGTCGGAGGAAGCGAGTTCTGCTTACAGCTCCAACTCCAAACCAACGGGGCAGTGGTCGCTGCCGTAGACTTCGTCGTAGATGCAGGCGCTCGACACCTTCGGGGCCAGCGATTCGCTGACCAGGAAGTAGTCGATGCGCCATCCAGCGTTGTTCTGCCGCGCTTTGAAGCGGTAGCTCCACCACGAGTACGCGCCCGTCACGTCGGGGTGCAGGCGGCGGAAGGTGTCGGCGAAACCGGCTTCCAGCAGGTCGGTGAACTTGCCGCGCTCCTCGTCGGAGAAGCCGGCTTTACCGCGGTTCGGGCCGGGGTTCTTCAGGTCGATCTCCTGGTGAGCCACGTTGAAGTCGCCGCACATGACCACCGGCTTCGGCGAGGTCGTCTCGCCCGGCTCGGTGCGCGGCAGCTCGCTGATGCACACGTGGCCCTCGCCGGGCGCCGGGCGCTGCACCGGCACGCCAGCGGGCAGCACGCCCTCCTCGAGCCCCTTGCAGAAGTCGCGGAACGCGTCGTCCCACTCCATGCGGTGCGCGATGCGCGCGAGCTCGTTCTGGGCGTTCGGCGTGTACACGTCCACGAACCAGAACTGCGGGAACTCGAGCGCCACGATGCGCCCCTCGGCATCCAGATAGTCGCTGCCCAGGCCGTGCAGCACCTGCAGCGGCTGCTCCTTGGTGAACACGGCGGTGCCGGAGTAGCCCTTCTTCTCGGCGTAGCTCCAATACTCACGGTACTGAGGAAGATCGAGCGTGGCCTGGCCCTCCTGCAGCTTCGTTTCCTGCAAGGCCACGATATCGGCATCGAGCTCGCACACGATGTCCTCGAAACCCTTTTTCTGCACGGCACGCAGGCCGTTCACGTTCCACGAGATGAAGCGCATGGTGGTGCCTTTCCTCGTTGGTCGACTTGGTCGTTCTGCGGTTACATTTCCCCGTTCCGCTGCTCCGGCATGTCGCCCCCGCCTACGATTTCTCGGTTTCGCTATTATAGCGCTCCCGACAGGGCAAGCTCCGCCCAATGCGAGCGCGCTGAAAGCAACCCCGCCTGTCCCTTACTTGTGGTACGGCTCGCCGCGCGAGATCTTCTGCGCGCGGTAGAGCTGTTCGAGCAGCACGACGCGCGCGAGGTTGTGCGGCAGCGTGACGAGCCCGAAGGACAGCGTCTCGTCCGCGCGGGCTCGCACAGCCTCGCTCACGCCGTCGGAACCGCCGATGACGAACGCGATGTCACTCGCGCCGTTCAGCTTGAGCGCGTCGATGCGCCGCGAGAAGCCCTCGCTCGAACGCTGTTTTCCGTCGATGGCCAACAGCACCACGTGCGACGACGGCGAAAGCGCCCCCACGATGGCCGCACCCTCGCGGTCGCGCGCCGCGTCCACGCCCCCGGCACGGCCGGGATCGACGTCGGCTATCTCGCGCACCTCAGTTTTCGCGTAAGGCTGCAGGCGCTTGAGGTACTCGGCGCACGCGTCCGTCCAGAACCGCTCCTTCAGCTTCCCCACCGCAACCACTGTGAACTTCATGCGCACCCCTGCTTCTATTCTGAATTGCCAAAATAGAGTGTTTAAATTTGACTCATATAGTTACATTTACTTCAGGCTTTATTATTATAAGTTACATGGCTTTATTATTATAAGTTACATGGCTTTATTACTCATGAGCCTTATGGCGTTTGCAAATGCCCATCCCGAGGTGGAGAACAGCGATGCACATCCAATCAGACATTGACTACCTGATCAGCGTTTTCAAAATCGTCGACGGGGCGCGATCGACCTATAAAGCTCCAAGACCCGGAGAGAAGCTGGAGGTAAAATTGATGGCACCCGACTCCCCTTCTCTCAAATTTACGCTTAGCATAGCCGAGGGATCTAGAAGCAGCGTAATTACTTTAAAAATTAACACTGACAGAAAAACAACTCTTCAGACAAGACATTTCGCCAATCCGCTAATCAGAATTGACCTCGATGCAAAAGCTATACATACTAATCCTGATGGACAATTAATCAAAGGAGAGCATATCCACATTGCAACATCGGAATATGGCGATAAATTTGCTTGGCCATTGAAAGATCAAGATATTATTCCGCAGCTTGCATCACTTGATAATGTTCCTGAGATATTTGAAGCTTTTAGAGAATATTGCCATATAGAAGACACGCTTCGGGTCGATTGGTCATTGGGAGTATAAATGAATATTGCGTCAGCGGAAAAAATAATTGACGGATACGTTGATTGGTGGCGCAAAAGTTTTAGCGTATACCAAGAAGGGGAGGCTGTACGTATAGTATGCCCTATGCTTGATCGGCATAATGATCATATGAGTATTTATTTGGTAGAGGACAAGCTAGCCGGAGGTTTTATTCTATCTGATTTAGGTGCTGTAATAAATGATTTGTCCATGTCGGGATGCGACATTATCGCAAGCGAATCGCGACGTCAGAAACTTGATCAAGTTGTACAAGGATTTGGCCTTATGAGAAGTGGCAGCGAACTGTACTCAAAAACAAATGAGAACAAGTTATTTCAATCCATGAACATGCTGATGCAGGGAATGGCCTCAATCGATGATTTGTTCTTTACAGCACGAGAAAATATTCGCAACTTCTTTTTGGAGGACGTGGCCGCATGGCTCGATGCAAAGGGCATACGTTATTTGCCAGATGTGCGTGTTTCGGGGCGTTCGGGGTTTGAGTCGAAGTTCGAGTTTGTGATTCCGAAATCTGGCAACATTGCACCCGAAAGATACATTAAAACCATTTCAACTCCCTCAGAGCAGAGTATAAAAAATGCACTGTTTGGATGGAATGATATAAAGAGCGCAAGAGGGGGCGACGCTCACTCATATCTCTTTCTTAACAAGTCCAATACAAAAGAAAACTCCATTGATAGCTCTCTTATTGATGCCTGCATGAATTACGAAGTGACACCTGTGGTATGGGATAATGGAGCAGAGTCTGTTCTTGGTGAACTCGCAGCATAATTTTAAAAAATAAGATCATGCACAATGCGTATCTATAAAGGCCGGGGCCTCGCAAGCGAAGCTCCCGGCCAAACGTTTACCGTGCTTGAAGGACCCGCCCAGCATGTCGGCTGCCTGCGCAAAGGGGGTCGGGGATTGGCCCCGGCGGCCGCAGAGACTAAGCGGGCAGCACGATACCGAAAAATTCCTCCAACAGCGCACGGTACTCATCCTCCGACGCGACCGTCCTCGTTTCCTTGCCCTCCGGAGTCACACGCACGAACTGGTCTTTCGTAATGGACACGTTCCCGTCTTCCGTGCGGCGGTTCACCATCCTCCATTGCGTGAACACGGAGTCGGGGTGCGTCGAGCAGTAATACGAGAGCGGTATGCAGTCGGTCAGCGCCGCCGGGGCGTCCAGTAGGGCGAACACCGGCGTAGGGGCCACGGTCTCGCCACGTTCTTGCGCAGCGGCGAGCTTTGCGGCGGTCCCGCAGTAGATGACATGCCACCAACCCCCATCGTGCAGCTCCACGCGGAATACCTGCCCGCGCGACTCGAGCTCCGCACCGTCGACCAAGGGAATGGCGCACGCCGGCGTCGGGCCGCCGTACCCCACCTCGGCGATATAGCGCCCATCGCCCAGCGTGACGATGATGCCGCGGTGCAGTATAGGGTAGACGTAACCGCGATCCTTCAGGCTGCGGCCAAGGCACGGCATGGTCTCGATGCCCGCGTCCTGCAGCAGCGCATCGAGCAGAGCGTTGAGCTCGAAGCAGTAGCCTCCGCGGTTGCCGACGATGATCTTCTCGAACAGGTCGGGGATGCCGAGCTTGATGGGACGGTGGAAATCGCACACGTCAAGGTTCTCGAAGGGAATGCGGCACTGGTGCGCGAAGATGATGCGATCCAGATCGTCCTTGGCAAGCGGTGCCTCGGGACGGGACAGGCCCAGCTTCTCCCAGTACCGATTCGCATCCGGAAGCTTCTCGTACAGTTCCTCGTACATGGCATTCACCCCTCAAGTAAGCGCCGCTCGGCCACCCGCGCCGCTGCGGCGGTCCCCTCATCGCGTGATGCTATTCTAAGGCAGGGGTGTTGGGAGACGCTTCCTTCCCCAGGGTCGAATGATCCCGGGGATTCGTCCCCGTAGGCTGATTTTGGGGTTTACCAGTCCGCGCCGAGCACCACGAGGAAGTCGCCGTCGAACACGTACTCGCCGGTGTTCTGCTGGGCCTTGCCCACACCGATGGCGTTGGCAATCTCGCGCGCCTCCGTGGCCTGGTCGCCGCGCTCGTAGATGACGATGGTCTGCGTGTAGTCGAAGCTGTCGGCGTTACCCGTCTCAACGGTGTAGCCACGGGCCTCCAGCTTCTCGGCGGCCTCGGCACCCGCGCCTGCAAGGCCGTTGCCGTTCTTCACTACCACGGTGCTGGACTTCTTGTCGTTCGAGGAGGGCGGCGCGCTCTTCTTCTCCTCGTTCGCCTCGCCGGAGCCGGTGGTGGCGAGCACGGTGCCGGACGTCTCGTCGACCTCGTCCTCCTCGGTGGGAGGCAGGCCCTGGTCGACGCGCGACATCATGGTCTTCCACGCCTTGGCATCAAGGTACTCGTACCAACCCCCGTTGATGTAGGCCGAGGTCGTGGGTTCCATGGCCGTGTAGATGTCCTTCTCGGGATCCAACCCGCGCATGCTCTGGGCAATGGACAGGATGTCGGTGATCTCGAGGTCGGTGGTCACGTACTGGGAAAGCGCTTGCACGGAGCCCACCATGGTGGCGGCATCGGATGTGAGGATCTTCTTCGCGATGGCCGACAGCACGAGGCGCTGGTTGGCCGCACGGTAGCGGTCGCCGTCGCCGAACTCGTCGTAGGCGTGCCGTGCACGGCACAGGATGAGCGCCTGGTCGCCGTTGAGCGTCTGCAGGCCCTCGTCCACATGGCCGCCGGCATCCTCGTCGTCGATGGTCATGGGCACGTCCACCTCCACGCCGCCGAGCGCATCCACGATGTCCTTGAAACCGTCGAAGTTGATCTCGGCATAGTGGGTGATGGGCACGCCTGCCAGCTTCGACACCGTCTCTACCGTGTACGATGCGCCGCCGATGGAGTGCGCCGCGTTGAGCTTCTGCTGTCCGTACTCGCCCATGTCCACGAGCGTGTCGCGGTGGAGCGACACGAGCGCCACCTTCTTGCCCTGCGGGTCGATGCGCGTGACCATCATGCTGTCCGAGCGGAACTGGTCGCCCGCGTACTCTGCGGACGCCTCGCGGTCGGATGATCCGTCCGTTCCCATGAGCAGCATGTAGAAGGGACCGCCCTCGTAGGGGTGGGCCGCCTCGGCGGCTGCGAGCGTGCGGGCCAGATCGTCGTCGATGCCCTGGTGAAGGTTGTTCGACACCGTCTGGTAGTAGGCGAACGCCGCGCCGGCCCCACCCAGGCACAGCACCAGCACCACGGCCACCGCGACGAGCGCGATGCGCTTGCGCTTGGCACGCTTGCGGCGCTGGGTGTACTCGGCTTGGGAAACGCGACGGGTGTAGGGATTGTCGTCGTCGCGCGTCGAGCGCGGGGAAGGGGTGCGCGAGGAATCAGAAGAGCGTCCGTACGCCGACGGATCGAACGAATCGCGGCGCGTATACGCACCGTCGCGGGAAGCCCTGTCAGAGCGACCGTCGAATCCCGTGGAGTTGGACGGTCGGCGAGCGGGGCGGCGCTGATTGCTTCTTCTGCTGCTCATGAGGAACTATTTTGACGGGCGAAGCGCACGAGGGCAAGGGCCGGCCAGCGTCTCTAGGAAAAAGCCATAGGGCTCGGCGGAAGGCACGGCACGGCGACGGGAGCAGAGGGCCGGAGCACGGTGCCGCCCTTCCCTAGCCCGCGTTCAGGCGGTTGCGCACGTACTCGTTCGCCGCGTTCTCCACGGCGTCGTCCAGCGGGGCGAGCTCCGGGACGGGCACGCCGGCCCGTCGTGCGCGGCGTTCGAGCGCGCGGGCGAGCAGGGCGTCGGCCACCTGGGGGTTCTTCGGCAGCAACGGACCGTGCAGGTAGGTGCCCACCACGTTCTTGTAGCGCACGCCGTCGCGCTTGTCGCTGTCGTTGTTGCCGTGGCCCGTCGATGACGCCACGTCGCCGAAAGCCTCCACGCCGGCGCCGAGGCGCGTGCGGCCCGCGTGGTTCTCGTAACCCACCACAACCCGTTCGGCCAACGGCGAGCGCAGTGCGATGTTGCCGATGAGCCGGTTGCCCGAGCCGCCGGGTGCGCGCTCGGTGGTCATGTCCACCAACCCCAGGCCGCGCACCACTTCCTCGCCCAGCAGCCACTCGCGCCCGAGTATCTGGAAGCCGCCGCAGATGGCCAGCAGCACGCCGTCGTCCTCCACGTAGGCATGCAGGTCGTCGCGCATGCGCATGAGGTCCTCGGACGCCAGCCGCTGCTCGCGGTCCGGGCCGCCGCCCAGGAACACCAGATCGACGTCCGCCAGGTCCACGTGCTCGCCGTGGTTCACGCGGAGCACCTCCACGGGAATGCCGCGCTCGCGCGCCCGGCGCTCGAGCACCTTGACGTTCCCGCCGTCGCCGTAAAGGTTGAGCAGGTCGGGGAAGAGGTGCGCGATCATGAGCGGGGCGGGATCGGCGCCGGCGGTTGGGACGTTCTCGTTTCGCGCCGGGGAGGAAGGGCCGACCGGAGCGCGGTCGCCCTCCGTCGCCTGGCTGGCGAGGCGGATCGGGGCGGCGGCGCCATCCGTCGCCTGGGCGGCTCCCGACCCGGAAGGATCCCCGGGCGACTTAGGGGAGGAAGGAGCCCCTCCCGCAGCATCGGGCGCTTCGCCTGCGAGCCTTCCCAACTCTGCGTGCACGGGCGGGAGCGCGGTGTAGTTCGCTATCACGTAGGCGCGGGCGTCGGACGGCAGGGCGTCCATCTGAGCGAACATCGCCGACGCGTCGTCGACGAGCGCGGCATCAAGGCCGGCGTACTTCAGGCGTACCTGCACGTCGTTCTTGCGGATGCCGCCCGCGAACACGCGCAGGCCGGGCTGACCTGCCAGCTCCTCGAAGTCGATGTCCCACAGCCACGACACGTCGCGGCCGTCGCCCTCCTTGTCGTTCACGAAGAAGGCCACCGCCTTCGGCCCCTCGTCCTGCAGGATGATCTTGATGTTCTGGTTGAACCCGGTGGGGTTCTTCGCCAGGTTCAGCAGCGTGCGCCGCCCCGCCACCGAGAACTCCTGCAGGCGGCCGTTGCGCGGGTCGAACGCGTCGATGGCACGCTGCAGCGCCTCGGCCGGCACGCTCACGAGATCGGCTGCCGCCCAGGTGGCAAGCAGGTTGTATACCATGTACGCGCCGCTGAACGGTGCCTCGAGCGCGGCATCTCCCCGCGGCCCGTGCGCGGCAAACGACAGACCGTCGGCGCCCAAGCGCACGTCCCGGGCGGCACAGTCCAGCGCGGGGCGCGCGAACCCGCAGGTGGGACAGCGATAGGCCCCCAGCTGCCCATACTGGCGGTACGCGTATTCCAACATGGTGGAGCAGCGCTGGCACATCTGCGCGTCGGCCACCGTGTTCTGCGGCAGGTGCAGGTCCTCGTCAACGCCGAAGGCGACCGTGGGGTTGCCCACGCGCTCGGCGATGGCGGCGCACAGCGGGTCGTCGGCGTTGAACACGAGCGTGGACTTCGGCGACGCTGCGAGCGCGCCCGCGATGCTCTCCTGGATGCGGTCGATCTCGCCCACGCGATCCAGCTGGTCGCGGAACAGGTTCAGCAGCAGCACGTAGTCTGCCTGAAGGTGCGGCAGGATCTTCGCCAGCCACAGCTCGTCGCACTCGAACACGCCCCAGTCGGCCTCGCGGGCATGCAGCAGCGCCGTGGCCACGCCGGAGTCCAGGTTCGCGCCCGTGCGGTTGCACACCACGCGCTGACCGGCGGTTTCCAGCGCGTCGGCCAGGAGGTTCGTCACCGTGGTCTTGCCGTTCGTGCCCACCACGCACACTGAGCCCTTCTGCAGGCGCGGGGCGAGGTCGGCGATGACGCGCGGGTCGACGTAGAGGGCAACCTTTCCCGGGAAGTTTGCGGCGGGACGGTGGAACACGTGCTTCAAGCCCCACGTGGACACGGCGCTGACGGCGCGCGCGGCGGCGAACTGCAAGCCCATGGGCAATCCTTTCGGTTCGAGACGCGCCCCAGTATAACCCTTATCGCCGACGAGTCCGCAGGCACCGCGGCCTGCCGTCGTGTTCCCTCCATACAAATTTCAGTAGAAAGGCTTGCCGACCTTCCGCGGCAAAGGCTTGAACGTGCTATGGTGTTAAATTGGATCATACGGGCGGCTCGTCGGTGACGAACCGTACTTTGCGCGCTCGCCGAGCGCATGTTTCGGGTAGAATGAAGCGGACGACGACAACGACGACTAAGCACGGCGTTCGATCGCCATGGGGGCAGAGATGTACGACGAATTCGGAGAACACCCCTCGCACAACGCGGATAGCAGGCGCATGCCGCGGCCGAACGGCCGCGAGCGCACCGATGCCGCCCACCGCCACATCCCCGAAGGCTCCCCAGCGCATCAAGCACGCGCCGGCGTTGCACGCACGCACGTTTCCGCGCGGGACGACGATGCCGCGCCGAGCCAACGCGCTGCAGGACGCCCCGTATCCCATCCCTCGTCGCGCGCGGGAGGACGTCCCTCCCACTCAGGGCGCATTCCCCCGCAAAACCGCAACGGTCAGCGCTACAGCCCATCGGCAAGCGCAGGGGCGCGGCCGCGTCGGGCGAGCGACGCCTCCCACGGCAAGGGGCGCGGTGCGCAAGTCGACGCCGCCTCGGCCCCCTACCAAGATCACGACCGCTATATGCGCATCGCGCAGAAGCCCGAGCGCCCCGGCCGGCGACTTGCGAGCGTGCTCGCCGGCGTGGGCTTGGTGGCCGCCGTCATCATCGGCGTGGTGCTGTTCGTGCAGAGCCTGCCCGCCAACATCACGCTGAACGGGGCGAGCGTCGAAGTGCACGGCGGCAAGACGCTCGGCGACGCCCTGTCCGCCAGCGGCGTCAAGCCCCAGCCGGGCGACCTGCTGGCCGTGGACGGCAGCGTGCTGGAGGCAGGCAAAGGGGAGCCGTTCCACGCCACGGTGAACGGCGAGAAGGTCACCGAGCTTGACACGAAGCTGGGGTCGGGAGACGTAGTGGAGATCGGCGACGGCGGCCCGATCGAGGAGCCGTCCGACTCCGTGGAAACAGCCATTCCCTGGACGGTCGCACAGGAAGGCAACGGCGCCATCCACCTGGTGGAGGGCGAGGGCAAGGACGGCGTAAAGGCCACGAAGACCGGCAAGACGTCCGGCATCACGGCCGAGCAGGTCAAGCAGGAGCCCAGCAACATCGTGCGCCGCAACGTATCGCCCGACGTGGGCGACGACAAGGTGATCGCGCTCACGTTCGACGACGGCCCCTGGGGCGACCAGACCGGCCAGGTGCTCGACGTGCTGGCCGAACACGGCGCCAAGGCCACGTTCTTCACCGTGGGCAACCGCATCGAACAGGACAACGGCGACGCGTTCGTGAAGCGCGCAGTCTCCGAGGGCCATCAGGTGTGCACGCACTCCTACGACCACGCCGCCGGCAGCGGCCAGGGCGTGAACCTGGGCTTCATGTCGCCCGAGGAGCAGAAAGCTGAGGTAGAGAAAGGGCGCGCCGCCATCGAGGCCGTCACCGGCGCCGAGGCGAGCCGTATCTTCCGCACCCCCGGGGGCAATTTCGGCGACGACGTGGTGAAGAACATCGGCCCGCTCATCAAGGCGGAGATCGGCTGGAACATCGATTCGAGCGACTGGCGCAGACCGGGAGCGGACGCCATCGCCAAGCAGATCGAGGATGCTTGGCCGGGGGCCATCGTCCTCATGCACGACGGCGGCGGCGATCGCTCGCAGACCATCGAGGCGCTCAAGAAGGCGCTCCCCCGCCTGAAGGACCAGGGCTACCGCTTCATCACCATCGACGAGCTCCTCCAGTACCCCTTGTCGTAGCCGCAGGGACAGAGCTCGCCCACCGCACCTCCAGCCGGGTGTCGCCGACAGCACGTCGCGGACGCCGTCACGCATAGGGCGATTTCGCCCTGTCGCTTGCTCCCCGATATTGGTATAGTGAGGTGATCTGGCCGCTTGACTGCTTCGAGCAGGCGGGGGGCGGGGTGGACATCGTACAGCCCGGTTCGCAGGGGGAGCTCGCATGGACGTAAGCCAAATCGTATCGATCGCGGTGTTCGTCATCGTCATGGCGGCCATCATGACGGAGAAGCTGCACCGCTCGCTTGCCGCCATCGTGGGCGCCATGCTGGTGCTGGCGCTGCACGTGCTGCCGTTCGACGCGGCCATGGAGCACATCGACTTCAACACGCTCGGCGTGCTCCTGGGCATGATGCTGTTCGTGTCGGTGGTGAAGCTCTCCGGCATGTTCGAGTTCCTGGCCATCAAGGCCGCGAGGCTCGCCAAGGGCGAGCCGTGGAAGGTCATGCTGCTGTTCGTGCTGCTCACCGCCGTGCTATCGGCGTTCTTGGACAACGTGACCACCGTGCTTCTCATCGGCCCCATGACGCTCACCGTGTGCAAGCTGCTCGACGTGAATCCCATACCTTTCTTTATGACCGAGATCCTCGCGTCCAACATCGGCGGCACCGCCACGCTCATCGGCGACCCGCCCAACATCATGATCGGCTCGGCCGCCGGATTCACGTTCTTCGATTTCATCCTGTACGACGCGCCGGCCGTCGTGGTCATCCTGGCTGCAGTGCTGGTGGTGTTCTATTTCCTGTACGGCCGGAAGATGCACGTGAACGAGGAGCATCGTGCACGCATCATGGAGCTGGACGAGCACGCCATGATCAAGAACAAGCGTCTGCTGAAGCAGAGCTACGTCATGATAGGCCTCGTGGTGGTGGGCTTCATGGCGCACGGCGCGCTGGGGCTGGAGTCGAGCGTCATCGCGCTCGGCGCGGCCGGCATCATCATGCTCATCTCGGGCGAGAGCATCGAGGAGGCGCTCGCGAACGTGGAGTGGACCACGCTCGCGTTCTTCGCCGGCCTGTTCGTCATCGTGGGCGCCATGGCCGAGACGGGCGTCATCGAGATGCTGGCGCACGCGCTCATCGACGCCACGGGCGGCAACGTGTTCGTCACCATGCTCGTGCTGCTGGTGGGCTCGGCCGTCATCTCCAGCTTCCTGGACAACATCCCGTTCGTGGCCACCATGATCCCCATCCTGCTGGCCATGGAGTCCACTGGCATGGACGTCACGCCGCTATGGTGGGCCGTGTCGCTGGGCGCCTGCCTCGGCGGCAACGGCACCCTCATCGGCGCCAGCGCCAACGTGGTGCTGTCCGACATCAGCAAGAAGAACGGCCACGAGATCACGTTCGTGCAGTTCCTGAAGTCCGGCTTCCCCATCATGCTGCTCACCGTGGTTATTGCGGGGCTGTACCTGGTGGTGAGGTTCCCGCCGGCGTAGGGCGGGCGCGAGGGGGCCGCCTAGATCGGCACGATGTCCTTGTGGAGGAAGCGGAGGCGGCCTACCTGCTTCTCGATGTGGAAGTGGCCGCAGTACCAGCGGCGGTAGTCGAGGCGCTGCTCGATGCGCTGCAGCCAATCCTCCATGGAGATATCAACCGTGGACTGGTCGATGGATGGCAGCAGGGCCTCCTGCGGGACGAACGCGGCGGGGCAAGTGTGGGAGAGCACGGTGTCGATGCGCCAGCGTCGGCGGTCGAGGGCCTGTTCGACGTGCCGCTTCTCGGCTTCGGTGAGCTGCTCGTCGGGGAACCAGAGATGGCTGTTCGCCAGCCGGTGCTGCTTGTCCACGCTGTAGGCGCCGCCGATGGCGATGGCAAGGCGGCCCTCGAGGTCGAACACGCTGCCGTCACGGGCGAACAGGATTCGGGGATATGCCTCGTTGACGTACGCCTCGCCGCCGTGCCACGGTTGCAGGTGGTAGCCGGAGAGCGCCGCCGGGTTGCGGTCGTGGTTGCCGCGGATGCAGAGGAAGGTGACGCCCGCCAGGGAGGCGCGAACCTTCACGGCGTCGTCGCGCTCGTCGCCGAAGTAGTCGAACCCGGTGTCGCCCAGGCACACGATCACGTCGTCGGGGCCCAGGCTGTGCTCGCGCGCGAAAGCGCGAACGTGCCGGTAGCTGCCATGGGTGTCGCCCGTGACGTAGATCATGCGCAACCACCAGGCATGACGAGCACGATCTTCCCGTCCTTGCCGCGCTCGGCGACGGCGCGATGGGCGTCGGCAGCCTCCTCCAAGGGGAACGAACGCGCGACGATCACCCGCATCCCGCCCTGCAGCGCGGCAGACAGCGCGTGCATCACCAAATCGAGCTCGTCGGGATGCAGGTTGTTCACGCCCATGCCGCGCACGTCGAGGTCGGCCTTCATGAGCGCACGGGGATCGAAGTCGAGCGAGCCGCGGCTGCCGACGATCACGATGCACCCGCGCACGGCGGCCACCTTCGCATCCTTCATGAGGTTGGCTTGCGCAGCCATGTCGATCACGACATCGACGCCGCGACCCTGGGTGGCCGCAAGAATCTCATCCAAGTAACCCTCGGCGTGGTGGTCGAAGGCGCGCCGGGCACCGAGGCACTCCACGAGCTGCCGACCTCGGGCGTCGCCGGCCGTGCCGTACACGACGGCCCCGATGCGATGCGCAAGCTGCACCGCGAGGGTTCCCACCCCGCCGCTTGCACCGTGGACGAGCACCGTTTCGCCGGGACGCACCCGCGCACGCACGAACAACGCGTCGGCCGCCGCCAGTCCGGGAGTGCCGAGGCCCGCGCCCTGCTCGAACGGAACGGCGTCGGGAAGCGGGGCCACGGCGGAGGCGTCGCAGACGACGAACTCGGCATAGGTGCCGGTGCAGCGGCGGGCACGCGCCGCCGCCACGAACACGCGCTCCCCCACGTGCGGAGCGCCCGAGGGAAGGTTCGCCCCGCACGCGTCGACGATGCCGGCGCCGTCGTTGCCTGGAACGTAGGGCAGCTCGGGGAGCTGGGCGTACTGGCCCGCGCGCAGATAGGTTTCCACCGGGTTGACACCGGCTGCGCACAGGCGCACGCGCACCTCGCCTGCATGCGGCTCGGGCATGGGAACGCGCTGCTCCACCAACACATCTGGCCCGCCGAACGCGTTTACCACGATCGCCTGCATGTCTGGCCCTGCGCTCGATTTCACCATCGGACCGCTCCTTCCGCCTTCGTTAAAACCTCTTTGCCGTTCGCAGCCCGATCGTAGCGCGGCATGCGTGCGCTTCTCCGCGTCGTGCGGCCGGCTTGCGAAGGTCGTTACCGGCCTGGCAGCGAGCCGGAACGCCTCGACCGCGCCCTCTCGAACCGCGCCCCCGTATCAGCGTCCAGATGCGCACGGGGGCAAACGACGTTCCAAGATAAATTTGAGGATTGCTCGCAACGGCCTATTGCAGGTCGGAGCACCTTTCGGTATACTGCGTATTCGCGCTTCGCAAAGAAGCCGTGACGCCAACGTGGCTCAGCTGGTAGAGCAACGCACTCGTAATGCGTAGGTCAGCGGTTCGAATCCGCTCGTTGGCTCCAGAAAAAGTGCAGGTCAGTCAAGGAAACTTGGCTGGCCTGTTTCTTTGTTCCCGTCTTTCAATCTACTCGCGGAGAAAACTGCGGGAAAATTATTTTTGTCCATCGTCATAATACGATCACTACCTTGCTATCATTTCCGAAAGAAGCGCTCCGAGTCCATCACTATTGAGGCCACTTTTCGTCTTCGTCGCGTATTCCCACGAACCCTTCTTTTCCTGCAGAAGCTCGTTATGCGAATACGACGATTCCGCTTGGAACAGGAAATGGCGCAGGATAAACTCGCTCTCATGATAGGCAGCTCAAAAGGAAAAGCGTATATATCACGCATCGAGCTTGGCAAGACCCATATAAGCATCAGCGCGATTCACCGTATCGCCATGGCTCTCGACGTCGAAGTTCGCGACCTGATAGGTTTCTAGGTAAGAAGCCTACGGCGCACAAGTTGCAAGCCCCGGCAACCTTAGCAGCCGTATAATGATCGTTATGAAACAACCTAGGGGGAAGATCATCATTGCGCCAGACCTCAACGTCTGGCCGCACGAATACGAGACGGCCAAGTCGCTCGCGATGGCAGGCATGACCGTAGAGTTCATCCGCCGCAGCGAGGAGTACCGAACTACGTCAGCTGACGTGATCATTGACGGCGCAGCATGGGAGATCAAGGCTCCTAAAGCTATCAATCCAAAGGCGATTGAGCGCAACCTTCGCAAGGCAAGCCACCAAGCAGCGAACATCATCTTCGATTCCCGGCGCATGAAGGGTGCTTCCGATGGGATCATAGAACGCGAGCTGAGGAACGGCTGCGCGAAGGTCAAAGCGATCAAGCGTCTGATTTATGTGAACCGTAGCGGAACCGTGATTGACATTAGGTGATTCCGCTGTAATATGTACTTAGCAAAGCGCCCGAACGGTGAGTTATCACCTACCTCCGGCGCTTTCTTCGTTTCTTGGCTACGTCTATTTCTACGATAGCGCGTTCCGAAACGCTTCGCTTGCAATGCGGTCGTTTTCCTTCTCAAAATGCGTGTAGATGTTCATCGTCGTGTCGAAGTTCAAGTGGCCTAACTGCCTTGAGTCGTTTTCGCATCCACCACCTGCGTGCATAGGATAGCTGCCTGGCCGCGCCTCGGCATGTGGGGCTTGAGGCACCGATAGTCCTTGCCCCGCTGATGTTCGACGCCCAGCGAATCAGTGAAGGTTTTCATCACGGTTCCGTGCTCTCCGGGGCCGTGATCTACTGAGAACATCTTGAACCATCGATCAGAGTTAGCGGGGTCGTACAGCCCCAGCGACAAATCGAACACGTTGTTTAGATTAAGCCGGGAACTTGTTCAGAGTCGCCCGGCTTTCTCTTTCATTTCCACTGTTCACCGAGCAAAACAAAGGAACGGCCGACGCGGGAGGTGCCCCGACGTGGCCCGGACAGCCTCAGGCGCGACATGCCCCCCCCCGAGCATCAGGTTGGTGCACGCCGTTTCGACGGCGGCTTTCTAAGCTTTCCGTAGGCGGAGAGTTTCTCGCCACGTCCCGCAACCTGTAGAAGGGCGGAAAGCCGCCCGTAGCTGGCATTACTAAAAATGACTAGCAGAAGCTATCTTCCCGCCAATGCTCAAATTGCAATGAAAGGCATCATTCTCTATACGGCGCATTTTGATTGAGCTAATACCAACTCTTACACTCCCGGCTGAAGCGTGTCCGTTTTAGATCAATCGGTGTGGATATCAGTGATCGCATATAAAGGAAACCGAGTTGCTTCATATCGTGGACGGATATGGATGCTCAATCTCGAAAAGAACTTCTCGGGTCGCGAATAAGAAAATGCGAAGCCGAGAACATCACCCAAGAACGCTTTGCCGACATAGTCGGCAAAGCTCGGTCGTACTTGTGAGCGGTATCGAGGCGGGACGCGTCAACGTGGGATTCGACTTGCTGTGTCGCATTGCCGAGGTCTCGATATGTCGCCCGGCGCTTTGGGCTATAGAGACCCGGAAAGATGGCAGGAACGCGCTAAGTCGAAGTAGCCGATCCGGCGAGCATGGCCCGCCGGATCATTATCCCGTTACCTCTTTCTGCCGAGATAGAACACGTAGCCGTAGTGTTGCTGGTACTCCTGGTAGAGCTCGACCTCGTGGCGGTTGTCGGCGACGAAGGCCTCTACGGTCTCGTTGCCGGGGTATTTCCGCAGCAGGCCTTCGAGCGCCGCCTCGCGCGGGGTGAAGTACTCGTCCATCCAGCACGTCTCCGGCAGGGCGAACGCGGCGACGAACTGGTAGCCGCATCGCTGGAGCGCCTCGATGTCGTAGGCCACCGAATCCAACCTGCTCCCGGCGTCGGTCCAAAACCGCTCGATGACGGCGGGGCGCTCGTCCGTGAGCCAGGAGGGGCAGGTGACAGCAACATAGCCTCCCTGTTTGAGGAAGCCGCGCCAATACGCCAGACCCTTCTCGAAACCTATGTTGTCGATAGCACCTTCCGACCAGATCAGGTCAAGCGACTCCCTCTGGAATGGCAGGTCATCCATCGAGCCGACGACGCCCCGCACCCGGTCGGCGACACCTTGCTCGCGAGCCTGCCCGTTCAGGACGTCGACGAAGGCTGGAAACAAGTCCAGGCCGACAACCGATCCCTTCAGGTGCTGCGCAAGCAGCAGCGTCTGGGCCCCGGTGCCGCAGCCCAAGTCAGCCGCATTCGCAATAAGGTCGAGATCGCCGAGGAAGGCGAGAGCCCTACCTGTCTCCTTAGCGCAGCCGGGGCCCTGCCTCTCCAGCCCGGCGTGCGCTTCCACCAGCAGGTCGATCGGGGACGGTTGCTTGCTCTCCATGTTGAACGCCTTTCCTCACGTCGGGAACAAATTGACTGCCGGCCGGCTTTGACCCGCCGACAGCATGCTCGTCGAAAGCGGCGACCTCAGAACCTGCCGCCGCGACCCACCTTACCACACCGGCATTCCTCGCGGCGTATCCCGCAGCGAGGGCCATCCCTTCCGTAACCTGACTGCGTGCAAGCTGCGCTACCTCCGACGATCGTGATGGTGCTTGCGGGAACGCAGCGTGCTCACGGCAATGACCGCGGCGGCAACGGACACGACTGCGAGGGAGCCGATGCCCGCCTGCAAGTTCGCCAGATGAAGAGCGGGCACTCCCTGAAGGATGCCCAGCGTGTAGGGCATGAGCCAGAACAGCCAGACCACGATGCTGAACGTGTGGAACCGCTGCTTTGCGCGCTCACTGCCGCGCAGATAGGTGAAGGTAGCCCAGGTGGCATGGGCCGCCATGAGCACGATGGCCAGCACGCCGGAGGCGGCGTGCATTCCCAACGCGGCGTTTCCGCCGCTTTGGGCCATGAGCGTCATGATGGTAGTGCCGGTGGTGTCGAAGACGAAACCCGTCCAGAACAGCACGAGGTTGCGCTTCGTCAGCGAGTGGCGGCGCTCGTCGAAAACACCGATGGTGTAGAACACGAGGGCGAGGCTGATAGTGGTTGTCGCCAAGATAAGTTGTAATGACATGGCACGCTCCGTTTCTCCAAAATGAACACTGTTCATATTTCTGAACGACGTTCATTATAGACGCGATAGCGAAAAGCGCAAGTATTTGTGAACGTTGTTCACTATTGTCACTGTCCGACGCCTCCCCGC
Source organism: Gordonibacter sp. RACS_AR49 (assembly GCF_030418435.1). NCBI lineage: Bacteria > Bacillati > Actinomycetota > Coriobacteriia > Eggerthellales > Eggerthellaceae > Gordonibacter > Gordonibacter sp. RACS_AR49. Next base: position 723,318 of record NZ_JAIUDM010000001.1, read on the forward strand.
CTGGGCGACCGCGCTTCACCTCTTCCGTCGCAGCCCCGATCACGCCCCCCCCCCCCAGCATCCCGTGCGTTTTTTGCGCATCGTGAAGAACCGCTCCTCGGCCTGTTCGTCCCAGAGCTCGCCAGCGCGGCATTCTATTCGATCATCGCTTCGCGAACGGGGGCGTGACGGCTTCGCGACTGCGGCGGAGGCGATGCTATCATCGTCGCTCCCCGATGCCGATGCGAGGAGCGCGCATGAGACCGTACTACGAAGGCTGGTACATGAAGCAGCAGCAGGGCGGCGACATCCTGGCCGTCATCCCCGGCCGCGCCCAAGACGAGGCGTTCATCCAGGTGGTCACGGCGGACGGCGCCCATTACCTCCCCTTCCCGCTTGAGGACTTCCGCCAAACGGGAACCCGCAGCATGCGCGTGGGCCGCAGCCTGTTCTCGCCCATCGGCATGATGCTGGACGTGCAGGCGCCCGACCTGGAGTTGGTCGGCCGCTTGCGCTACCGCGAGCTCACGCCGCTGCGCTCCGACATCATGGGGCCGTTCGCCTACCTGCCCCTGGAGACGAAGCACACGGTGTTCAGCATGCGCCACCGCGTGGACGGCGAGGTGGAGCTGAACGGCCGCACACTGCGCTTCGAGAACGCCAAGGGCTACATGGAAGGCGACCGCGGGCACAGCTTTCCCCGCGGCTACACTTGGATACAGAGCACCGACTTCGGCTGCGCGGCATCCGTCATGCTCGCGCTGGCCGAGATCCCGCTCGCCGGCCTGCGCTTCACCGGCTGTATCGGCGTGGTGTGGATAGCGGGCGTGGAGCACCGCTTCGCCACGTACCGCGGGGTGCGCATCCGCGAGGCGAGCGACACGGCCGTCGAGGTGCGACAAGGCGACATGACGCTGCGGGTGGAGCTGCCGGAGGCGGGCGGCCACCGTCTGCAGGCGCCCGCGCAAGGATCTATGGCGCGCCCGATCCGTGAGAGCCCCGCCGTGCCCGCGCGCTTCCGCTTCGTGAAGGGCGGCCGCACGCTCCTTGACAGCCCCGACGCCTGCACGAGCTTCGAGTTGGTGGCGCCGTAGCCGCAAGCCCGCCCGCGCCTGCGCACCACCTGTCCCGTCAGGCAGGCGTAAAAGCCGGACCGCCCAACCCGAACCGCCACTCCGCATCTCGCTCCGCCGGACTGCGCCGTTGCCGCAAGCCCGCGCCAAGTGCCCGATCGGCTCGAGCCCGCCCGAAGCCCGAAGGCGCCAGCCCGGCGAAGTTATGGGCAGCTTGTGTCGAGGGCGGCCCCGTCCCCCTTCCCTTTGTAAGATTCTCGCAAAATCCCCCGGTCTTTCGCCCTCCGCCCGTTATCCTGCACCAGACGCAGCGATCGCGTTGCGCCGCCACGACGCGGCGCCCACGACACGGCGCGAAAGGCCCCCATGCGCAAGGCGAAAGAGCTCCTCATCAACTTCATCCGCGGATTCTGCATGGCGCTGGCCGACAGCGTGCCCGGCGTGTCGGGCGGCACCATCGCATTCCTGCTGGGATTCTACGACCGCTTCATCGGCTCGCTCGACGACCTGTTCCACGGCAAGGGGCCGGCAAGGGTCGCGGCGCTCTCCTTCCTGGTGAAGCTTGCGTTCGGCTGGATCGTCGGGTTCGGCCTGTCGGCGGCGGCCCTGACCAGCTTCTTCGACTCGCACATCTACGAGGTCAGCTCGCTGTTCATGGGATTCATCGTGTTCGCCATCCCCATCGTGGCGCTGGAGGAGAAGCGCGTGCTGAAGGGACGTGCGCGCAATCTTGCGTTCGCGGTGCTGGGCGCGGCGTTCGTCGTGGCCGTCACGCTGCTGAACCCCACGGCGGGCACCGGGATCAGCGTGGGGGTTGAGCATCTTGACCTGGGACTCGCCGCTTACGTATTCTTCGCGGCCATGGTGGCCATCACCGCCATGGTGCTGCCGGGCATTTCCGGCTCCACGCTGCTGCTGATATTCGGCCTGTACGTTCCTGTCATGGGGGCGGTGCGCGCCGTGATGGGCCTCGATATGGCGTACCTGCCCGTACTTCTGGTGTTCGCCGCGGGCGTTGCAACCGGCGTGCTGGTGTTCGTGCGGCTCATTCGGCGCTGCCTGGAGCGGTTCCGCTCGCAGACCGTGTACGCCGTCCTCGGCATGATGGCAGGCTCGCTGTATTCCATCGCGCAGGGCCCTCTCACGCTGGCAGTGCCGCAGCCGGCCATGGAGCTGACGACGTTCAGCCCGCTGTTCTTCGCGGCGGGCGGCCTGGTGGTGGGGGGCCTGCAACTGCTGCGAAGGCGGCTGGAGGACCCGGCTCCCCAGCCCACCTCCCCTCTTACGCACGACCGAGCGGAACACGCCGACAAGCGCGACCTCGAGGGCGCCCCTCCCGCTTGACGCGCGCGGCGCCGCCCTGCCTTGGCCGCACGGCGCAGTTCACGCGATCGGTGCGATCGATATAGACCGCGACCGCCGCGCCCTCCTTCGTCATCGGCATGTCCCAACCAGCACGCAGCGACGGGCGCTGCTGCTATACTGGAGCCAACGTGATCGCGCCCACGACGGGCGCCCGGCGAGAGGAGCGGCCATGCTCTACGACAATATCATGGTTCCCTACGACGGATCGGAATCGGCGCAGGCCGCGCTGGCCGAGGCCGTGCGCTACGCCCGCGAGGACCCGGGAGCCGCGTTGCGCATCGTGCAGATAGTCGACACGGAGCAGTTGGTCATAGAGAAGCTGGAGAAGGAAGGCCGCAACACCACCGACGAGCTGTCGTCCGTGCTGCTGCACGCCCACTACGACGAGGCGCTCGCCGAGGCGGATGCCGCGCTGCGCCGGCAGATCGGCGGCCTGCTGAAAGGCCTGATGAACGAGATAACCGTCGACCTCCTGGACGAGACGGTGCCCGGCGAGCAGATCGTGGCCTTCGCCGACGAGCATTCCTGCGACCTCATCGTCATGGGCTCGCGCGGCCTTGGCGCCCTGCGCGGCATCCTGGGCAGCGTGAGCAGCCACGTACTGCGCGAGGCCGCCGTGCCCGTGCTCATCGTGAAGCAGCGCACGGAGCGGTAGCGGGCCTTCGCCCGGGTCGCATGAGGCGGGATAAGGGACGATGGAGGAAGCACGGCCGTTGATGGTTTGTCGACATTCTCGTGCTATGCTCGGCCTTCGAGCGCTCCAACGTGAGCGGCCGAACGACATCCCGAAGGAGAACCTGCCATGACCGAGTGCGAGCACCGGGCAACGCTGCTGGTCGCCGACGACGAGCCCGAGATAGTGGAGATGCTGGAGGAATATTTCGCCGGCCGAGGCTTCCGCGTGCTCACGGCCGGCAGTGGCCAGGAGGCGCTCGAGCAGGCCGTGCACGGGCCCGACCTTGTGCTGCTGGACGTGGGCATGCCGCGCTTGGACGGGTTCGAGGTGTGCCGCCGCCTTCGCGAGCACCTGACCTGCCCCATCCTGTTCCTCACGGCACGTGTGGAGGATGTCGATGCGCTCGAGGGCTTCGCCTGCGGGGCCGACGACTACGTGCTGAAGCCGTTCTCGCTGGCCGTGCTGGGAGCGCGGGTGGACGCCCACCTCGCGCGCGACCAGCGCCAGAAGGTGCGCGCCGAGGTGCGCTTCGACGGCGACCTTGCCGTGGACTACCGCACCCGCACGGTAACGGTGGCGGGCGCTCCCGTCGAGCTCACCCGACGCGAGTTCGATATCGTGGCGTTTCTGTCGAAGCATCCCGGGCAGGTATTCGATCGCGACCGCATCCACGAGCGCGTGGGCGGGTGGGAAAACGAGAGCGATTCGCAGGTGGTCACGGAGCACATACGCCGCATACGCAAGAAGCTGGCTGCGGCCGGTGTCGAGCACGACCCCGTGGAAACCGTATGGGGCATGGGCTACCGATGGCGCGCATGAGCAGCTCGCGCACAGGGCGCATCGCGCGCCTGCGCGAACGGTGGCATAACGCGTCGCTCAAGACGTCGTTCATGGTGTACATGCTGGGGTTCCTGGTGGCAGCGCTCGGCTTGTCCACTGTCACCGCATCGGTGTTCGCCGCGCTGCAGAACGAAGTGACCGCCGACGCCTACGAGATATCGGGGCTCTACCTGGTCGATGCCGAGGCGAACGCGCTCGTGCCCGCCCGCTCGCTCGCCATCGACCAGGCGGGCAACGAGCTGTTCGTGCAGCGCGCCGACGATGAGCGGGAAACGATACCGATAAGCAACCCACCGGCGAGCCTGCACGTGGAGAGGATCCAGGCCTACACGTATTCGTACCGGGTAGAGACCGGCGAGGAGGGCAAGCTCGTTCTCGAGGAGTACTTCGCGGGCAGCAGCGAGCTTTCCTCCTACGAGGGCGAGGACGGCATAGCGGTGCAGGACGTTCCCGCCTACGACGCTCGTGCCCGCGAGCTGTTCGACGAATGGGCCGCCGAGAACGCCGACAACCCGTACAGTGCGTTCTTCGACGAAGGGGCCGACGACGGGGCGGCGGGCGGCGGGGCGGGCCCATCCCGTTTCGGCGACCTGCTCGTCTCGCCGATCGGCTACTACGTCCACTCGGCTCCCTCGGAGGGAGCGAGCGCGCTGTCTACGCTGTTCGGGCTGCTGACGTTTTTCATGTTCCCGTTGTGGTTCGGCGCATGCATCTTCGCGGCGGCACGGCGGTTCTACCGCATGCGGCTGGCGCCGGGGCTCTCCACGCTCGACGCAGCGGCGTCGAAGATCGCCGATCAGGACCTCGACTTCTCCGTGGCGTACGACCGGGCCGACGAGCTGGGTCGGCTGGCCGCTTCGTTCGAGACGATGCGCGCGTCGCTGGCCGCCTCGCAGCGCGCGCTGTGGCGCACGGCCGAGGAGCGCAAGCGCCTGAACGCCGCGTTCGCGCACGATTTGCGCACGCCGCTCACCATCTTGAAGGGCAAGGTGGAGTTGCTGGAGGCGCACCTGCAGGCCGGCGACGCCACCCCGGAACAGCTGGCGTCCTCCGCGGCCTCGCTCGCTGCGCAGGTGGAACGCTTGGCGCGTTACGTGGCGGCCATGAGCGGGCTGCAGAAACTGGAGGACCGCGCCGTGCGGCCGGCTGCCCAGCCCTTCGATGCCGTGGCGGGCGCCGTGGATGACATCGGCCGGTCGCTCTGCGCTCCGAACCGGACGTTCGCGCTCTCCGTCAGCGCACGATGCGATGCCGAGCGCCCCGAGCTCGCCGTCGACCGCTCCCTGGTAGAGGAGGTGGCCGAGAACCTCGTGGGCAACGCCGCCCGCTTCGCCGTCGCGCACGTCGATGCGCGGATGGACGTGCGCGACGGGTTCCTCGTGCTCACGGTGGAGGACGACGGGCCCGGCTTCTCGCCCGCGGCGCTGGAGCAGGGATGCGCGCCGTTCTTCAGCGAGACGCCGTCGAAGGACCACTTCGGCCTGGGTCTCAACATAGCTGCGCTGCTGTGCGACAAGCATGGCGGCAGCTTGGCGCTGGGAAACCGCGCCGGGGGCGGCGCGCGCACGACGGCGCGCTTTGCCTTGAATTTTCCAGCCGTTGACAACCAGTAGATATTTGCCCCGTAGCATCGGAAGCGTACCGAACGCACCCGAGAAACGGAGCATCCATGGAAGACACCGCGACCCCCTTGGCCCCCGCCGCTCCGCGCCCGGCGACGGTGCCCGGCGATGCCGCCCGGCACCGGGCGATCGTACGGAAGCGTATCGCCGTCGTCGCCGGCCTGCTGTGCCTCACCGCCGCCCTCGCGGCGCTCTGCGTGCGCTTCGGACCGGAGCTGCTGGCGTTCGTGGGCGACGCCCCGCGGTTCCGCGCGTGGGTCGATGAGGCTGGCGCTATGGGACGCTTCCTGTTCGTGACAGCCAACATGGCGCAGGTGGTGCTCGCGTTCCTTCCGGGCGAGCCGCTTGAGCTGGGCGCGGGCTACGCATTCGGCTTCTGGGAGGGCACGCTGTGGTGCCTCGTGGCCAGCGCGCTGGGAACTGTCCTGGTCATGGTGCTGGTGCGCGCCTTCGGCATGCGCCTCGTGGGGCTGTTCTTCCCGCCCGAGAAGATAGCGTCGGTGCGGTGGCTACGCGACGCGCGCCGCTTCGAGCTGCTGCTGTTCATGGTATTCCTGATCCCCGGCACGCCGAAGGACCTGCTCACCTACGTGGCCGGGCTTGGAACGAGCCCCGTCTGGCGCATCGTGGCCCTCACCACCGTGGGCCGCATTCCCTCCATCGTCTCGTCAACGCTAGCCGCCGGCGCGCTGGGCGACGGCAACTACACCGTGGCCGCCGTCACCGTCGCACTCACCCTCGCGCTCGTGGCGGCGGGCGTGGTGGCCTACCGCCGTCTGGCCGCCCGGCAGGCCACGGAGCAGAAATAGCCGCACAGCACGCGTGCCGGCTTTCTTCGAGCTGCCGAATTGTGCTTATTGAGAGAAGTTCTCAATAAGGAAGATTATTTTTCGGGACTTTTGCTGACATCCGCAGTACCATATCCCCCAAGGTAAGAGAGACAACCGCCGCTCGGCGGATCGCCTGCTCGTCCGAGTGCTTCGCGCTTCGGACGGTCGGCCGCACCGCCGCGGCACAGCGAAAGAGAGGGACCATCATGCCCAACTTCCCGAACCCGTTCTCCGGCAACGTCGACCGCAAGATGACGAACGCGGAGCTCATGCAGGCCCTGCGCATCGACATCGCAGGCGAGGTCGAGGCCATCTTCCTGTACGAGGCGCACTACCTGGCCACGGATGACCCGGCGGCCAAGGCCGTGCTGGCCGACATCCGCGACGAGGAGAAGGCCCACATGGGCGAGCTCATCACGCTCATGCGCCATCTGGACCCCAAGGAAACGGAGTTCTTCCTGGAGGGCGAGGGAGAGGTGCAGGAGCAGCTGGCGGAGCTCGGCATCGTGACGGACGGCGAGATTGCCCCGGCGCCCGAGACGCCCGCAGCCGCTCCCACCGTAGGCGACCTCTCCGAGTAGCGAACGCCTGCCTCGAACGAGCGTTTCGCATGAAACACTCGTTCGAACCTGGGGGCGCGCCCTCCCACCGGACGCTCGCTTCGGCACCTTTTCCCGACGACCGCCCGCCTGACGGCAAACAAGTGTTTCACGTGAAACATTTGTTTGCTACGAGGCGGCCGCACGGCAAGCTGCTCGACCGCCCGGCGCAAGCCATCTGCTCCGCGTATCGTTTTCCCATGAGCGAAAGGACCGCATTATGGACTACTTGGCACGAGAATCAGCCGACCTATCGGCAGAGCTCTGGAACCGCATCGACGACACCGTCATCGGCACGGCGCGCAAGCAGCTTGCCTGCCGCCGCTTCCTGAAGGTGTTCGGGCCGCTGGGCCCCGGCGCCACCACCGTCGCGGTTGACGGCGTGGGCAAGGAAGAGATCTTGGAAGACGGCATCGGCCGCATCGTCGGACGCACGCAGCTGGAGCTGCCGCTGTTCTACGAGGATTTCACCCTGCTCGGACGCGACTTGGAGCTCGCCGCGCAAACCGGCCTGCCCATCGACCTGTCTGCCGCCGTCGCCGCCGCCAAGAAGGCCGCGCGCCGCGAGGACGACCTCGTCCTGAACGGTAGCAAGGCCCTCGGTGCCGACGGCCTGCTCACCGTGAAGGGTTCGGCGAAAGTGAAGAAGGGCGACTGGAAGGCCGGCGAGAACGGCTTCTCCGACGTGGCCGCCGCCGTTTCGCAGCTAGCCAAGACCGGCTACCTGGGCCGCTATGCGCTGGTGGTTGCACCCGATTTGTTCCTGGACCTGCAGCGCCTGCAGCCGAGCACCGGCATGCTGGAGATCGACCGCATCCAGAAGCTCATCGGCGACAACGTGTTCATGACGAGCGCCCTCGCCCCCGGCAAGGCCGCGCTCGTGTGCGCCGAGCCCGAGTATATGGACCTGGCCGTGGGCCTGGACCTCTCGGTTGGCTACCTGGAGCTCGCCGACTTCAACCACACGTTCCGCATCATGGAGACGGCCGCCCTGCGCGTGAAGGACCCCGCCGCCATCGTCGTGTTCGCGTAAAAACGCACAGGTTGGCGCAGTAAGTCAGCGAGAAGGGCCGTGGTGCCCGAGATTCGCGGGATCGCGAAAGCGAAGCGTACTTCGGTACGTGAGCTTTTGGGATCCCGCGAATCTCGGGCACCACGGCCCCTCGCAGCGTCGGCAGGTTCCGACGGCCGTCAGGCCGGCGGAACCCCCTACTCCACTTTCTCGTCGTTGCGCTGCTGGTGGCGGGTCAGCAGGACGCGCCAGATGACGTAGACGCCCAGCACGAACGCGCCCAGGTACCCGAGGATGCCCAGCAGGGGCACGCCCAGCAGCTGGGGCTGCATGGCCGTCTGGGCGATGAGGCTCGAGCCCACGAAGAGGCCGGCCGAGATCAGCGCCATGGCCACGGTACCGCTCACCGCGTAGAGCGCCGCCGTGAAGTCCGCCGGCACGTGCAGGTCGGCGCCCACCTTCACCTGGCCGCGATCGAGCATGTCCAGCGTGTGCGACACCTGCGTAGGAAGCCGCGTCGCCGCCTCGGCGGAAGCGGCCGAGGCCATGAGCAGGCTCTTCGCCTTCGATTCCAAGGCATCGAAGCTGAGCGCCTGCCGCTTCACGTGGTCGGAGATGATCTCCACCACGCTCGTTTCCGGCGCGATGTCCACCAGCACGCCCTCGATGGTCACCATGCCGCGCGCGAGCATGGTGAGCGACGGCGGCAGCGTGAGGTTCTGCGTGCGCATGACCTCTATGACGTCGAGCAGCGCCGTGCCCACGTTGATGTCCGCCAGGTCGATCGACGCATACGAATCCAGCAGCGCGCTTATCTGGCCGAGCAGCAGACCGTGGTCCACCGGGCCATGCGCCTTAGCCAACGCCAACAACGCGTCCTTCAGGGCGTATGGGTCGTTCTTCGCCACGGAAGCGAACAGCCGGCCCACGATGGCGCGCTCGGAAGCGGAGAGCGTGCCCGTCATGCCCAGGTCGATCCACACGATGTCCTCGCCGCGCACGAGGATGTTGCCCGGATGCGGGTCGGCATGGAAGAAGCCGTCATCGATGACCTGCGTCACGTAGCTCTCCGCCAGCCGGCGCCCGAGTGCGGCCGGGTCGTCGCCCTGGGCGCGCAGCGCGGGCAGGTCGTTGATGTGCGCGCCCTCCACGTACTCCATGACCAGCACCTCATCGGTGCTGAACTCAGGGTACGGGCGGGGGCTCTCCACATGGGGTTGGCTCGCCAGCTCGGCGCCGAAGCGCTCCAGGTTTCCCAGCTCCACGGTGAAATCCAGCTCCTCGGCCGTCGTGCGCGCCAGCTCGTCCACCAAATCGCCCAGCGTGAGCATGATGCCGTCGGTCATGTGCGTGAGGTCGGCCAGCGCCAGCGCGTGCCGGATGAGCGTGATGTCCTCGGCCATCTGCTCCACCACGTTCGGGCGGCGCACCTTCACGGCCACCACCGGCCCCTGCGCCGTTGCGGCGCCGCCTCCTGCCGCGTTCGTCGTGGGCCGCTCCTCTTGTGCGCCCGCCGCCACCGGGTCGCCCAGCCCTTGCGCCAGCCGGGCACGGTGCACCTGCGCTACCGAGGCCGAGCCCAGGGGCTTCTCCTCGATGTCGGCGAACGTCTCGCGCCATGGGTGCCCGAGCGATTCCTCGATCGTCTGCACGATCACCTCGAACGGCACGGGCGCCACGTTGGCGCGCAGCTGCTTGAACGCATCGGCATAGGCTTTGGGAATGACATCGCTGCGATTCGAAGCGATCTGCCCCATCTTCACGAATGTGGGTCCCAGATCCTCGAGAATGGCCGTGGCCTTCTCGGGCGTCAGGCCGGAGAACGCGTGATGGGCGCGGAGTATCTTCTCTATCTCATGCATGCGGCGACCGGACGTGTTGTCTTTGATGGTGATCTCGGCCGCACGCAGCACCTCGCGGAACGTGGGCATGTTTCGCCTCCTCGTCATGGTAACCGCCCCATCGTAGCATGCGCCGTTCGGGCAAGGCTTCTGATGCCCTCTTTCAACAGCAAGCTGAAACCTGGACGCCGCCCTGTCGGAACAGCCGTGGTATGATGCAGCGACCATGGCCCGCATCCTGAAAACACCCGCTTCGCTGCCGCTCTGGACGTACAAGGCGTTCTTGCTGGTGGCTGCCGCCATCTGGGGGCTGGGAACCGTCGTCATCAAGTCGACGGTGGATGCGTTCCCGCCCGCTTGGATCGTGGGCGTGCGCTTCACGGCCGCGGGCATCATCCTGGGCGTGGTCATGCTGCCCCGCTTCAGGAAGCGCATCGACGCCGAGCACCTGTGCAAGGGCTCCGTGCTGGGCGTGATGGTGTTCCTGGCCTACTGGAGCAACTCCACCGGGCTCACCGACACCACGGCGTCGAACAGCTCGTTCCTCACGTCGCTGTACTGCGTGATCATCCCGTTCCTCGGCTGGGCGCTGCACGGGCCGCGGCCCACGCGCTTCAACCTCGCTGCCGCCGTGGTGTGCGTGGCGGGCGTGGGATGCGTGTCGTTCGCGGGCGCGGCCGGGTTCTCGTTGCGTTTCGGCGACCTGATCACGCTGCTGTCCGCCCTATTTTTGAGCTTCCATGTGGTGTACACGGCGAAGTTCGCGCCCGGGTGCGACATGACGCTGCTTACCGTTATCCAGTTCTTGGTGGCGGGCCTGCTGGGCCTCGCGGCCGGACTGGCGCTCGAGCCGATACCGAACTTCGCAGCGCTCGGCGCCGACACGTGGACGAGTCTGGCCTACCTGGCCGTATTCGCCTCCTGCGTCGCGCTGCTGCTGCAGAACGTGGCGGTGGCCCACGTGGACCCGGCGCCCGCCTCGCTGTTCCTGGCCACGGAGTCGGTGTTCGGCGTGCTGTTCTCGGTGCTGTTCCTAGGCGAGCTGCTCTCGGCACCGCTGTTCGCCGGCTTCGCCCTCATCTTCGCCGGCATCGTGGTGAGCGAGTACCTGCCGCAGCGTGCCGCGCGGAAGGCGGACGCGAAGACAAATGCGCAAGTAGGGTCACAGGCGGAATCGGACAAAACGCAGCTCGAAGCGCAGGCTGCACCGGCAACCGAGCGGCTCTTACCGGACGATTCGAACCCTCTGTCCGATTAGCCGGGTGTCCTACAAAGCAATGGCGGCCCTCCCGAATAGGAGGGCCGCCTTGCTCAAGCCGAAGAGGAGGGAGGGAAGGCTCCTACGACGGCTGCACCGGGGTGTTGGCGTGGCTTCTGCACGCGACGATCTGCAGGTCGTCGCCGTCCATGCGGTACACCAGCAGGTGGTCGTCGGCTATGCGGCGTGTCCAGAGCGACGTCTCGCCTGCCTTCAGCGGCCGGGGATCGCCGATCCCCGCACCCGCTCCGTCGGACTCGATGCTCGTGACGAGCGTCTTGACCAAGCGGTGGACATCCTCGTCCTGGCTCTTCCACGAGCGGTAGTCCGCCCATGCCTCGGGGGCCCACGTCCTCATCCGGTCGTCCGACTCGTGCATTACCCCGCGTCCCTCGTCGAGGGCCTCCACGTTGCGTTCGATGCGAGCCAGATCCTCGGCGCCGCACCCCGCGTCGGCGGGCAGGCCGAGCGGGAGCCGGCCTTCCTCCATCGCCTTCTTGGCGAGCACGATGAACGCCGTGGTCACGTCGATCCCCAGGTCGTTGCACATCTCCCCCATCCGATCCAAGGTGGCGATGTCGAGAGGCACGTTCACCACGCCTATCCCCGCATCCTCAATGATCTTGGCAATCGCCGCAGACTGCGCCAGGGCGCCTCCCTCGCGGGACAGGGTCGCGACAGGCACGGGGAAGGCCCCGGGCAGCATCTTCACGTCGTCCAGGTTCGCGGCGGATGCGTTCCCGGCAGGCTCAGGCTGGGCGGCACCGACATCGCCGCCGTCAACCGACGGGCCTTCGCCCGATGCGGGCAGCGAGCGATCGTCCGATGGGACTTCCTCATCGCTTTCCTCGGTGATCTTCAACCCCTTAGGGATGAGCCTCCACACGAGAACAGCCGCCACCAGGATGATAACGCCACCCGCAAGGCACGTCACCACCAGGGACTGGTTGAACGCGTCCGCACCTCGTTGGATCAGCTCGGGCAGTCCGAGCATGTTGCCGATCTCGGTGGTCGCCGCGAACGACTGCTTCGCGGCGTTGATCAGCTGCCCGTCCAGGCCCATGGCGCGCAGGGCACCGGTGCCGAGCTCCGAGCGGTAGATGATGGAGGCGAGGCTTCCCAGGATGGCCACACCCAGCACGTTGCCCAGGTCGTAGGATATCTCCTGGAGGCTGCCCGCACTCGACGCCTTCTCGACGGGCGTCTCGGCCATGATGAGCGATGCGCCGATTGCCAGGGCGCCGGTTCCCAGCCCCACCAGGCAGGTGGACACGATGACGACGGTGAGGGAGAGGTCATCTTGGAAGAAGAACATCATGAGCATGGCCACCGAAGCGAGCCCCAGGCCGGCCGCCACCACGTGCCGCGCCTGATAGCGCATGGCAAGGGCGGCCGCGCCCAAGCTCGAGATCAGCGTGGCCACCGACAGGGGAATGAGGTGGATGCCTGATTCGAGCGTGCCGTCGCCGTTGACCAGCTGCAGCCACTGGGCCAGCATGTACAAGAGCACGGCCAGGGCGAACGTGCACGCCATGGTGGCGATGACGCCGGCCGAGAACGTCCGGCTGCGGAACAGGGAAAGATCGACGATGGGATGCGGCGATTTCAGGCATCGGAAGACGAACAGAGCCATGAGCGCCAGGCCGCCGAGGGTTGCCGCCGTGCCGGGAACGTCGAACGCGAGTTCGGCCGCAAGGTGCTTGATGCCCCACAGAAGCGCTACCATGCCGGCGAGGGCAAGCACCGATCCCAGAACGTCGAAGCGCCCGGGGTTCTTGAGCTTCACTTCCGGCATGGCGAACATGCCGAGCAGGAAGGCGACGCCCACGATGGGCACGTTCACAAGGAACGCCGAGTGCCAATTGAAGTGCTCCAGCAGAAAGCCGCCGATGAGCGGGCCGGCCGCCATGCCGATGGCGCTGATGGCCGACCAGGCGGCCACAGCTATCGCGCGCTCCTTCGAATCCGTGAAGATGCTTCGGATCATGGATATGGTGATGGGCATGATCATCGCACCGCCGATACCCAAGAAGGCCCGGATGGCAATGAGCTGGCTTGCGTCGTTTATGAATATGACCAGCACCGAGCCGATGCCGAATATCAGGAAGCCCGCGAGGAGCATCTTCTTCCTGCCGAACCTATCCGAAAGCGAGCTGGTGGCAACGAGGAAGCCCGCCAAGACGAGCGAGTAGACGTCGACCACCCAGAGAAGCTGGTCTGACGAGGGACTGAGGTCCCGAGTGAGCTCGGGCAGCGCGATGTTGAGAACGGTGAGGTCGATGGCGACCACGAACTGTCCCAACAATATCGCGATGAGAGCTGTCCACAAACGGCCCTTCGAGAGCGTTTGCGGCTTGATAACAATAGAATCATCCATAATGGGTGTACCTTCCTACCGGTGTTCTCTCAGATACGTTGCTCTCCTTCTCGACGCTTACAGCTCGATGCTGTCCACGACGCCGTTGATGTCCGCCTTGTCGCCCACGACCGCGATCTCGTAGAGCGTGTCGGTAGTGACGACATAGGCCGTCTTGCTCTCGTACTTACGCTTCTGACCCTCAATGTCCTTGACGAAGCTGTACTCGTACACCGTAACCTGGGCACCGTCGATCACCTTGGACTTCTCCTTGTCGATGCTCCACGCGGTAATTCCATACTTCTTCTCCAGATCGGCCTGCTTGGCCGCGATGGCCTCGGCTGCCGTGCGGGCAACGGGCTTGGCGCTTTCGGCCTTCTCAGCCGGCTTGGCACCCTCTTCCTCGATGACCTCGCCCTCTTGCTCGGCGGCCCCGACCTGTTCCTCGACAACGGCGGCCGTCGGCGCACCAAGCTTCTCGTAGCTGATAGTCAGGCTGTTGCCCGTCTCGTCCTCATCCAAGTCCTCGTTGTCCTCCGTGAACACGACCGCTCCGCTCGAGCCGTTGCCGCCCGGGCTTTCCAGCCACGTTTTCGGGACCTTGAACGTTATGTCCTGCACGGTCACTTCGCGGTCCAGACTCGCTCCGCAGCCGGCGAGCGCGCAGGCGGCAAACGCGGTCAAGGCGAAAGCGGCTGCCAGGGTGCCTATCCTCTTCATGTTCATCGACCTCTTCTCCCTTCGAAAACCCTTGGAACTTAGTTAATGTACTTATGTACACTACAAAGCATAGCAGCTGGAAAGTTAATGTTCAAGTGTACATTAAGAAAAATTTCGACTAGAATAGGATCACGGAGACAGCAGTAAGACAGCGGACGGCACAGGAGGTTGCCCGTGGAAGAAGACACGACGAAGACAGAGAGGTCCGGGAAGAAGCCGAAGAAGCGCGCGCCGCGAGACCCTGCCGGTCGACGGCAGGCCATCATCGACGCCGCTGCCAACCTCATAGCACGTGAGGGAAGCAGCAAAATCACCAACAGGCGGGTGGCGGAAGAGGCCAGCGTGCCCTTGGGCTCGACCACCCAGTATTTCAAGAGCATCGACGAGCTGCGCCGCGAGGGCTTAGCCGAGGTCGCCCGCAGGATCGAGCACGAGTACGACGAGGCGTTCCGCGTCACCGAGCAGGGAATCCAGAACGCGACGGCGCTTGCCGACTTCATCAACGAGTATCTCTCGGACCAGCAGCGGGTGCACGCCGACGCCGCCCTCTATGCTGCGGCCATCGAGGATCCGGACGTCGAAGACATCACGAGGAGCGCCTTCGAGTCGTTTTTGCGAAGGTGCGCGCCATTCATGGACGAGCAGCACGCGAAGATCCTCTGCGCTTTCATGGAAGGCGCCATCATCAACTCCTGCTTCATGGGAGTTCCCTACGACCGCGAAACCATCCAGAAAGCCGTGAGCCTCATTCTGGAAGAGGACGACGCAGCCAAGTAAAGCGCTTGGCCCGGCCGGATCACCGCGCGGTCGGGTCATGCTCGCACACCCACTGGCCGCCACACGTAGCGACGGCCGCTCATCCTGCGCAGTACGCTGCACTTGACATGCCCCTCCCTTCGTAGCGTGGCACACGATTTTCAGGAAACTCCCGGCGCGAGCACACCGAGTCCTGGCGAGCATCTCAAGATCTGGAAGGCGAAGCGGCGCGGTCGGAAGCCACTGCCAAAGCAGTTTGGCGAAAACCCGGACAGGAGAGGTTCAAGGAGAGGCTCCATCGAAGATTCCGGAAAGAGATTCGGGAGAGATTCCTGCTCTTCAGAATAATGACGATTGCGTAAAGGATGCCGAGAAGGCAACGGGTTTATGGCAAGATGGAGCATTGCATAGTCATATGCAGGGACACACGGCAACCAGGGTCGCGCAGGCGCGAACCGTTGATGCGCACACAATGCCCGCCCCGCGCACGATGCGACGCTCGGCGCCGCCCCCGCGAGGCAGCCCTCCCGGGCCGGGCGCGTGCTATAAAGGAGACGCAATGGGCTTTCTTTCGAGGTTCGAGGGCAAGATGGAGGACACGTTCGAGGGCGCGGCCGACCGCATGGCCAACGCGCCCATCTCGCCCGTGCAGATTGCCAAGAAGGCCGAGAAGCAGATGCGCCGCGAGAAGATGGTGGGCGCCGGCAAGCAGTACGCCCCCACACTCTACACGGTGCTGGTGAACCCCGACGACGACCAGCGCCTGTTCGGCTACTACCCCACGTTGGCCGGCGAGACGGAGACGTATCTGGCGGCGAAGGCCGCGGACGAGGGCCTGGTCATGGACGGCCAGCCGCTCGTGCGTTTCATCGTGGACGACGGGCTGAAGCACGGCAAGTTCGACGTCATCGCCGAACCGGTGGCGGCGCCCATCATCGCCCAGCTGCGCGCCGAGGAGATGCAGCGCTACGGCATCGGCGGCGGTCAGGCCCCGGCCGGATACGGCGCCCCAGCGCCCGCGCCCGGCTACGGCGCCGCGCCCGCACAGCCCTACGGCTACGGCCAGCCCGCCCCCGCATCCCCCGCCGGCGGCTACGGCGCCCCGGCGCCCGCCTATGCAGTTGACGCCTACGATGATGCCGCCTACCCCGGCTTTCCCGGGGCGGTCGAGCAGGGCTATGCCCCGGCCGCACAGCCGGCGCCGGAATATCCCGCCCCGAATGCCGCAGGCTACCCCAACGCTGCAGCGGCGCCCGCCCACCCGCAGCCCCAGCCTTACCAGGACCTCGACGCCGGTTTCGATGAGTTCGGCGCACAAGATGCCTACGGCGACTTCGACCCGAACGGCAAGCCGCCGCTGCCCTATGTGCCCGAGGACGAGATCGACTACTCCATCGACTACGGCGAGTACACGTTCGACAGCCAGGATTTCGACGACTACCGCCAGAACGGCCGCTCGCAGGGTGCGCCCGTCTCCGGTGCGGCCGGCGCCGCCATGGGGGCCGCCGCAGCTGGCATGGCAGGCGCCGCCGCCTCCTACGCTGCCCAGCCCGGCGCAGCCGTACCCGCCGGCGCTCCCGTCGCCGCCGACACGGTGGTGTTCGCAGGCGGCGCGGCGCAGGCGAGCCCCGTGCCGAACCAGGCAGCCGTGCGCGCCAGCCTCATCGACACCACGAACAACCGCACCTACTCGCTGGCTTCGGCGCGCCTGCTCATGGGCCGCGAGTCGAAGAACGACATCGTCGTCCACGACATCAACGCCAGCCGCACCCATGCCGAGCTGCGCTTCGAACCCCAGGGCGTCTGGACCATCACCGACCTGGGCTCCACGAACGGCACGCTCGTCAACGGCGCGGAGATCGCCACGCACCCGCTGCGCGAGGGCGACCGTATCACCATCGGCATGACGAACTATGTGTTCACCCAGGCCCAATAACGCGAAAGGCGCATGCGTGAAAGTTGTTAACCGCACAGAGCGAGGGGTGTACTCGTGATCGACGTCGTACTGCTGATCGGACGCCTGCTGTTCGTCGCGCTGCTCTACCTGTTCCTGTTCGCCCTCATGAAGACGGGGATAGGCCTCGTGCGCGGCCAACGTAAAAAGGAGCGCACCTGGAACCTGTCGGTAGAGCGCGGGCCGAAGGAGCTGCGCGGCGTGTCCATCGTCGTGCGCGGGCCCGTCATCGTGGGCCGCAGCCCCGGCGCCGACATCGTGGTGGGCGCGGGTTACGTGTCCGGCCGCCACGCGCGCTTCTCCCTCATGGGGCAGAACCTGTTCGTGGAAGACCTGGGATCGACGAACGGCACTGCCGTGAACGGCCAGGTCATCGGCGAACCGGTAGCGCTCAAGAACGGCGACGTGGTCAACGTGGGCGACGTGGCCATCCGCGTGAGGTTTGCCTGATGGCCGCCGAGCGCCCGTACAAGTCCACGCCACACACGCGCAAGGGCGCCACCACCACGTTCGGGAGCCGCACGGACATCGGCTGCCTGCGCGACCACAACGAGGACAGCCTCGTGGTGGCACCCCCCCTGTTCGCCGTCGCCGACGGCATGGGCGGGCACGCAGCCGGCGAGGTGGCTTCGGAAATCGCCGTGAACGTGCTGGCCGAGCGCGCGCCCGCGCATCCCGACCCCGAGGCGCTGGGACGCGCCGTGGAGGAGGCGAACCGCGCCATCATCGTCGCTGCCCACGAGGGGCGGGGCCGCGAGGGCATGGGCACCACCATGACCGCTGCCATGCTGGAGGGCGAACGGCTCATCATCGCCCAGGTGGGCGACTCGCGTGCCTACCTGCTGCACCAGGGCAAGCTCCAACAGCTCACGCGCGACCACAGCCTGATGGCCGACATGATAGAGGCGGGGCAGCTCACGCCCGAGGAGGCGCGCACGCACCCGAACCGCTCCGTCATCACGCGGGCGCTGGGGAGCGACCCGCATACGCAGCCCGATCTGTACGAGATCAACGTGGAGACGGGCGACCGCCTGCTCATCTGCTCCGACGGCCTGTCGGGCATGGTGTGCGACAACGACATAGAATCGACGCTCGCCCGTGTGCGCGACCCACAGCGCTGCGCATCGCAGCTGGTGAACGAGGCTATCGCCAACGGCGGCCACGACAACGTCACCGTCATCGTGGCGGACGTCACCGGCTTCGCCGAGGTGCGCCGCAAGAAGATGGCGCGCAAGACGAAGCTCTCCATCGCGCTCGTGCTCGTGCTGTTCGCCGCCATCGTGGGCGGCACGGCCTGGGGCACGAACGAGTACCTGCACAACGCCGCCTACCTCGCAAACGACAATGGCAAGGTGGCCATCTACCGCGGCGTGCCGGGCAACGTGTTCGGCCTCGGCTACTCCGAGCTGGTGAAGACCACCGACGTGTCAGTGAGCGATCTGCAGCCCGGGTTCCAGGAACGGCTGAAGGAAGGCTGGCGCGTCGACAGCGTGGAGGCCGCCGAGTCGCTGGTCAAGGAGTACCAAGAGGACATCGACGCCAAGAGCAAGCCAACCGGGGACGATGCGGCGGATGCCGGCGCTCCCGCAACCGACGCAGCCGGCAGCACCGGCGGCACGCACGACGCGGACCCGCCGGAGCCTGCCAACTCGCAAGGCGGTGCCGCATGACGCGCCGCAACATCGAGCTCGTCCTGCTGTGCGTGGCGGCGCCCATCGTGGTGCTGCTGTTCGCCATGCTGGCCGTGAACCAGGGGCTCGCCCTCAACGCCACCACGCTGGGGGTGCCTATCGGCATCTTCGTGGCGTTCATCATCGCGCACCTGGCCACGCGCAAGTTCGCGCCCAAGGCCGACCCGGCCATCCTGCCCATCGTGTTCGCGCTGTCGGGCATCGGCATATGCTTCGTGGAACGCCTGGCACCCAACCTAGCAATGAACCAGGTCATGTGGCTGTTCCTGGGCGTAGCGTTCATGGTGCTGGTCATGGCGCTCGTGCGCAACCTCGACAAGGTGGCCAACTACAAGTATACGCTCATGATCGTGGGCTTCCTGCTGCTGCTCTCGCCGTTGGTGCCGGGACTCGGCCAGGAGATCTACGGAAGCCGCATTTGGCTGGGCATCGGCAAGTTCTCGTTCCAGCCGGGCGAGATCGCGAAGATCGCCATCGTGCTGTTCCTGGCCGGTTACCTCGCGCAGAACCGAGAGATGCTCTCCGTGTTCACGTGGCGCGTGGGTCCCTTTAACCTGCCGGACATCCGTACGTTGCTGCCACTGCTGCTCATGTGGCTGGTGGCGTTGGTCATCGTCGTGTTCGAGAAGGACCTGGGCAGCGCGCTCGTGTTCTTCTTCCTGTTCCTGGTCATGTTGTACGTGGCCACGGGCAAGAAGTTCTACCTGGTGGTGGGCTTGGGCCTCATTGCCATCGGCGGCGTGGGAGCCTACCTGGCCTTCGGTCACGTGCAGGTGCGCGTGGACAACTGGCTGGACCCGTTCGCGGACGCCCAGAACACCGGCTACCAGCTGGTGCAGGGCATCTACTCCATCGCCGATGGCGACCTGTTCGGCGTGGGCGTCGGGCGCGGCCTGGCCGAGCAGATCCCCGTCGTGGAGAGCGACTACATCTTCGCCGCCATCGCCGAGGAGATCGGGCTTTTGGGCGCGGCGGGCGTGCTGCTGCTGTTCCTGTGCCTGGCCATCCGCGGCTTCGTGACGGCGGCGCGCGCGAAGAGCGACGTCAGCTCTTTCGTGGCCGTGGGCCTCACCACCATGATCGTGCTCCAGGCGTTCATCATCGTGGGCGGCGTGACGCGGCTCATCCCGCTCACGGGCCTCACGCTCCCCTTCATCAGCCAAGGCGGCTCGTCGCTCCTGGCCAGCTTCATAGCGGTGGGTTTCCTCATGCGCTGCGGCGACGAGGGCACGGGCGTAGGCTCCGAGGTGGCCAGCGCCACCAGCTCGCTGCATGCGAACAGCGTGCTCGGGCGCGTGTCGCTGGGCAAGCGGCTCACGCACGCCATGATCATCCTTTCCACCCTTTTCGCGCTTCTCGTTGCCAACCTCACGCTCATCATGGTGGTGCAGGCGAACTACTACCAGAACATGCCCGGCAACAACCACACGCTGGCGAAGGAATCGCGCACCGAGCGCGGCACCATCTCCACCTACGACGGCGTGATCCTCGCGCAGAGCGTGCAGCAGGAGGACGGCACCTACGAGCGCGTCTACCCGGCCGGCAACCTGGCCACCCACGTGGTGGGCTACGCGTCCACCCAGTTCGGCACGTCCGGCATCGAGGCCGCCGAGAACGACACGCTGAAGGGCCAGCAGAACTACGCCAGCTGGACCGACGTGCTGAACTCGCTGGCCGGCATCGGCGGCGTGGGCAACGACGTCACGCTCACGCTGAACTCGAAGATACAGCAGGCGGCCCAAGACGCGCTCTCGGGCTACGCCGGCGCGTGCGTGGTCATGGACCCCGAGACGGGAGCCGTGCTGGGCATGGCGTCGTCGCCCACCTACGACGCGGCCGACTTCGCCGCCGAGATAGAGAAGGCCAACGCCAACCCCGACGGCGAGAGCACGCTGCTGAACCGCGCGATACAGACGCTCTACGCCCCCGGCTCCACGTTCAAGATCGTCACGCTCGCAACGGCGCTCGAGGACGGCGTTGCCAGCGAGGACACCGTGTTCTCGTCGCCGGGCACCATGGACATCGGCAACGCGCCCGTCACGAACTTCAACAAGAACTCCTACGGCGACATCACGCTCGCCCGCGCCACCGAACTGTCCAGCAACACCGTGTTCGGCCAGCTGGGCGTGGAAATGGGCGCGGAGAAGCTCGTGGACGGCGCCGACAAGTTCGGCTTCAACCGCAAGATCGACTTCACGCTGAACACCGCCACCTCGCTCATGGCCGAGCCCGACGAGATGACGAAGTGGGAGCTGGCTTGGTCGGCCGCCGGCGAGCCGGTGAACCCCCAGAACCACCCCAGCCCCGCCGGGCCCCAGGCCACCGTTCTGGAGATGGCCCTCGTGGGCTGCGCCATAGCCAACGACGGCGCCATCATGAACCCCTACCTGGTAGAGGGCGTCTACAACGCCAACGGCGAGCGCAGCTTCACCGCCACGCCGAACAAGTTCCTGCAGGCCGTGAGCAAGGAGACGGCCAACCGCGTGAAGGACGTGCTCAAGGGCGTCGTCACGGACGGCACGGGCACGGCCGCCGCCCTCCCCGGCGTGGAGGTGGCCGGCAAGACCGGCACGGCCGAGAAGGAGAACGGCAACGACAGCTGGTTCGTGGGAATGGCGCCCGCCGACAACCCGCGCGTCGTGGTGGCCATCAACCTTGAGCTTGCCGACGAGGGCATGGGCACCGAGCGGGCGCAGAATGTGTTGAGAACGGCCCTGCAGGTGCAAGGGCTTTTGTAAATAAGGTATGCTGGTGGCAATCGTATCAACATCGACACGCAGTACCGCCACTGAGCATGTGACCTAAAGGAGCAGAAACGTGACCGGAAACATGACAGGCAGGGTGTTCAACAACCGCTACCAGATAACCGAGCGCATCGGTATCGGCGGCATGGCCGAGGTGTACCGCGCGCAGGACAACGTGCTCGGACGCCTGGTTGCGGTGAAGGTCATGCTGCCCCAGTACGCCGCCGATCCCAACTTCACCAAGCGCTTCAAGCAGGAGGCCGCCGCTGCGGCCAACCTGCAGAGCCCCTACATCGTGAACGTGTACGACTGGGGCCAGGACGACGGCACGTACTACATCGTCATGGAGTTCGTGCGCGGCAGCGACCTGAAGACGGCCATCAACGAGCGCGGCGCCATTAACCAGCGCAAGGTGGCCGAGATCGGCTCGCAGGTGTGCCAGGCCCTGTCGGTGGCGCACAACCTGGACATCATCCACCGCGACATCAAGCCGCAGAACATCATGGTGCAGCCGGACGGCAACGTGAAGGTCATGGACTTCGGCATCGCGCGCGCCAAGAACTCGGTCATGACGCAGACGTCGTCCGTGCTGGGCACGGCGCACTATATCTCGCCGGAACAGGCGCAGGGCAAGGAGCTCACCGCCGCCAGCGACATCTACTCGCTCGGCATCGTGCTGTACGAGGCCGCCACGGGCAAGCTGCCCTTCGACGGCCCCGATGCCGTGAGCGTGGCCATGAAGCAGGTGAACGACCTGCCGGCCCCGCCGCGGGAGATCAACCCCGATATCGACCCCGCGCTCGAGGCCATCATCATGCGCGCCATGGCGAAGAACCCCGCCGAGCGCTTCGCCACCGCGCAGGACATGCGCTACGCGCTGAACGACTACCTGGCCGGGCGCCCTGTGAACGTGGGCGGCGGCTTCACCAGCGCCGAGACGGCCGTCATGGGCGGCGTCGTTCCTCCCATGGGCATGGCAGACGGCACCGCCGTCATGCCCGCCGGCATGGGCGCGGGCGGCACGAAGCCCGCGGGAACCCCCGGCGGCACGAAGAACTACCGTTCCGACGACGGCAAGAAGAAGAACAACAAGAAGACCATCGGCATCGTGGTGGGCATCGTTGCCGCGCTGGCCATCGTGGGCCTTGCGGCATTCGCCCTCATGGGCGGCTTCGCCACGGGCGACCCCGTGCCCGACGTGACGGGCAAGACCGTCGAGGAGGCCACGGCCATCTTGAAGGAGGCCGGCTTCGAGCTGGGCACCACCGACCAGAAGTACGACGACAAGGTTCCGGCCGGGCAGATCGTCGGCCAGGACCCGAAGGCCGGCGACAAGCGCGAGAAGGGCTCGAAGGTCAACGTCACCGTATCGCAGGGCGTGGCTCAGATCACCGTGCCCGACGTGAAGGGCCTCGACGCGGAAAAGGCGAAGCAGGCGATCAAGGACAAGGGGCTCGTGCCGAGCGCGGGAACGCCAGCCTATTCCGACACAGTTGAAAAGGGCCTGGTCATTAGCACCAATCCTGAAAGCGGCACCAAGGTTGAGAAGAACTCGACCGTGGAGTACATCGTGTCGCTCGGCTCCGAGGGCGTTGAGGTGCCCAACGTGGTGGGCCAGCGCGAGGGCGCCGCGGTCGCAACGCTGAACGATGCGGGCTTCTCCGTGACGACCGACTACGCCAACAGCGACACCGTGGCCGAGGGCCTGGTCATCAGCCAAAGCCCCTCCGCCGGCGAAAAGGGCAAAGAGGGCGGCACGGTGAACATCGTGGTGAGCAACGGCAAGGCGAAGCCCACTAAGTTCACGGTATCCGCCTCGGTCTCGGGCGAGGGCGGCTACGTGTCGCCATCGTCCATGGAGGTGGACGAGGGCGGTAGCATCACCTTCCAGGTAACGCCTAACAGTGGCTACACGGTGTCCTCCGTCACCGACACGAACGGCAACAGCTACAGCGTGTCGCCAAGCGGCGGCAGCTTCACCGTCAGCAACGTGAAGAACAGCATCGCCGTCACCGTGGTGTTCGCCAAGCAGTCGACGCCCGACCCGACGCCGACGCCTAACCCGACGAACTAGCCGCCACTTTTCGTGCCGTGCGCGCACGTTCGGGGCTTCACGCTCGGATCTCTAGGAGGATCGCCTCGGGCGGTCCTCCTTTCTTTCCGTCTCATTCCCCTGTCTCGCGCCTGTATCGCGCCTGTTTGACGACAACGCTTCGCCGTCAAGCCGCCAACGAGCAAGGCCCCTCCTCGTCCTGCATGCGAGCTAGCCCTACAATGGGCGGATCACACGTGTGAAAGGACCGCCAGGATGAACCTCTCCCTCATTGCCATCGTCCTCGTGGGCCTTGTCGCCGCGCTCTGCGGGCTCGTCGTAGCCAACTTGAAGGCGCAGCAGCGAGACGTGCAGGCTGCCTGGAACCGCTTGGACGGATTGCGTCGCCGCGGCATGGAGGCGGTGCCGGCGTTCGTCGCCGCCGTCTCTCAGGACGAGGCTGCCGCGCAGCGCGTAGCCAGCAGTCCCTCGGTCGTACACCGCGCCCTGGACGACGTTGCCGCGGCCTCGCGCGCCTCCGCCTCTGCGGAGGACCCGCATGCGGCCGCAGCAGCAGACGACCGGCTCGTACAGGCCATCGAGCGCGTCTACGCGGCGACCGAAGTCGAACCAGACTTCGTGGCAAGCCCTGCCAGCCGCAAGGCCAGCGCGCAGCTCGATGCGGCCATGGAAGCCCTCGCCCACGAGCAGCAGATCTACAACAACGTGGCCACCATCGCCACGAACGCGCAGCGCTCCTTCCCCGCCCTCCTGTTCGCCAAGCGACTGGGGCTGTCCGAACCGCAGCGCTACGAGTCGGAAGCGGCCGCCCGGCGCGCCGCGCTCGACTGGACGCGCGGGAGCCTCCCCTCGCTCGCCGACGCCTCTCCGCATGTCATGAACCCCCAGATGCTCTGGGCCTCCGCCATGGCCGACGCCGCCATAGACGATCGCACCGACGAGCGGCGCCGTTAAGGAGCCAGCCGCACCTGCCGCCGAGCCCAGCCCGCCCGTCTCGCATGACTGCCGTGCAGCTGGCCGGGAACAGCGGGTACACCTCGCCCTTTTCGCCTCTCCGCTCGCACCGCGCCGCCCTTCCCCTCGCTACCTCGCCTTCCCGCAAACCCTCCCTCGTATCTGGATAATTGACGGGTATTTTCGTCATGCATGGGTTGCGTGGTAAGATAGAGGGTACATTCGCTCGGACATGCTCCAGGCCCATCAAGGAGGTACCGCATGCAAGAGCCCTCACCCGCCCTTTCGCGGCGCACGTTCGTCGGCGGAGCAACCGCCCTCGCCGCCGCGTCCCTCGCCTTCCCCCAGGCCGCGTTCGCCGTGACCGCCGCCGAGAAGCAGGCAGAGGCCGACGCCGTCCGCAACCAGCTGGTCGGTCTGAACGCCGACCTGGAGGCCGCCGCCGAGCGCTACTACGGCGCGCTGGACGAGCAGAACGCCGCACGCACGGCCATGGAGGCCGAGCAGGTCAAGATCGACGAGGCCACGGCCCAGATCGCCGACCTGCAGGATCACCTGGGCACCCGCGCCCGCAGCATGTACCGCTCGGGCTCCGCCACGTTCCTGGACTTCCTCATGGGTGCCACCTCGTTCGCCGAGTTCACCCAGAACTGGGATATCCTGAACGGCTTGAACGAGAACGACTCCCAGATGGTCGCCGAGACCAAGGAGCTGCGCGAGAGCGTGGAGGCCTCGAAGGCCGAGTACGCCAAGCAGGAGAAGATTGCCGCCGACAAAGCAGCCGAGGCGAAGGCCATCAAGGAAGAGGTCGAGGCGAAGATCGCCCAGGCCGATGCGCTCATGAACTCGCTCGATGCCGAGGCGCGCGTCCTGCTCGAGGAAGAGCAACGCGCCGCCGCCGAGGCGGCCGCCGCGCAGAAGCAGGCCGAGATGGAAGTCGAGGCAGCGCGAGAGGCCGCGAACAACGGCAATACGGGCGGTGGCGGA
Source organism: Gordonibacter sp. RACS_AR49 (assembly GCF_030418435.1). NCBI lineage: Bacteria > Bacillati > Actinomycetota > Coriobacteriia > Eggerthellales > Eggerthellaceae > Gordonibacter > Gordonibacter sp. RACS_AR49. The sequence goes on from NZ_JAIUDM010000001.1 coordinate 748,628, forward strand.
GGCGGGGGTACCGGCGGCGGCAACCCGCCGAGCGGAGGCGGCGGCAACGGCGTGGACATCCCGTCGCAGGGTTCCGTGGTCGATTACGCCATGAGCCGTATCGGCTGCCCCTACGAATGGGGCGCGGAGGGTCCGAACTCGTTCGACTGCTCCGGCCTGGTGACGTGGGCGTATCGCCAGATCGGCATGTACGTTCCGCATCAGAGCGAGTCTCAGTACAACGCAGCCCGTCAACGCGTTCCGGTCTCCGAAGCCCGCCCCGGCGACGTGCTCTGGCGCTACGGCCACGTGGGCATCGCCGTCAGCTACGGTGGCACCCACTACGTCCATGCGCCCGACCGGGGCCTGCTCGTGCGCGATACCGACCCGCTCTCCTGGTCGAAGTTCACCTGCGCCCTGCGTTTCTAGCACCGCCGACAGGAGAACGGCTCGACGCCTGCCAGCGGGCTCGGCCATTTCTCTAGGATAAGCGCTGTCGGGAATGCTACAATAGCTGCCGCGCCTCCGTAGCTCAGGGGACAGAGCACCGCTCTCCTAAAGCGGGTGCCGCGCGTTCGAATCGCGCCGGGGGCACCATCGATTTCTCGCGACGCCGCCTTGAGCGGCGTCGTTTTTTCTTCGATACCCGTGCAGTCGCAAATGAAAGCGTCGAGGCAGCAACGGACGATGACAGCGCCTCCGCGGCTTCGGCAGCGTTACCGCAACGCGCGTTCCCTGCGGCTCGTTAGCTTCGACAGCAACACCACCGCCCGCGCGCTCGACAAGGGCTCGGGCGATGGAGAGCCCAAGACCGCTGCGATGCGGCAGTTTTCATAGAGCGGGTTTCGCTGCACGGTGGAAGCTGGGACGAGATTGGAGGCCATGGCCGATCTGGCCGGACGTTTCAAAGAACTGGGCGCGGGAACTTGAAAGGCGAAGTACATCGTGCCAGATCAATATTATTTCCATTTGCGGCAATAAATGATAGCCTTGGCATACATTTACCACAACCTGTTCTTTCGTCCATGACCTTATTAGTAAGGGAGCGTTTCACGTGAAACACTCCCTTGGCGCGGTCAGGCTAGCGAACGGCGAGGTCGTCGTCGCAATCTTCGAGAGGGCCCGAAGCGACGGAGGTTATCTCGCCGACGGAGGCAGGCTCGTGGGCTGAAGCAGGCTCGTCGGCTCGGACAGGGTTCGAAACGGGAGCGTCCGGCTTCCGCGTGCCGAGCGCGAGGGAGATGGACTTCGTGGGGCAGTTCTCCACGCAGTCGAGGCAGAACGTGCATGACTCGAGCGTCTCTGTCGAGGAATGGGCCACGTCGATGTTCTCCGGGCACACGGTCGAGCACGTGCGGCATCCCTCGCTTGAAACGCAGGTGGCGCAGCTTGCCTGCGGCCGCACGCCGAAACCGAGCCTGGCGCGCAGCTTGCCCACCAGGCCGAAGAAGAAGCCCAAAGGACAGATGGCCGAGCACCAGCGCTTGAACAAGAACAGCTCCGCCAGCAACATGAGCGGGAACACGACAAGCTCCCAACCCGGCTGCAACAGCACGAACACGCGGTTCAAGGCCCACAAGGTGCCGAACACAAGCCCGATAGGGCACAGCAGGCAGAAAACCGGGAACTTGACGACAAACGACACCAGCAGCAGAACGGCCAACACCGCACCTTGCGTTTTGATGCCGGGCCCTGCCCCGGCGCATGCAGAGCAGCCAGCCGCCTTCCCGGCCTCTTCAGATGCTTGCGAGGGGGCCGGGGCGCGGTCTTCGCCCCTGCGCCCGCGCAGACCGCGCGGCACATGGCCGCCGAAGACGTTCTTGAGCAGCTGGGAGGGGCACGCCCAGGCGCAAAACGCCCGTCCCACCAAAAACACGATGAGCAGCACTGCAAGGACACCCGGCAGCAACTGCCACGGGATGCTGCCCGATGCGGCAGCTATCTGGACGAAGCCTACCGGACACAGCACGCACAGCGTTCCGATTGCCGCGCCCCCGCCAACATGCGCCGCTCCAACCGCCGCAACCAGCAAGGCAGTGGCAACGACTATGCGGAGAGCCTTGCTACGCGTTTTCATGGGTGGCCCCCTTCCCCTCTCCTGAAGCTGGCCTCAAGGAACCGTCCGGACCATCGGGGTGCATGCCTCGCGAATGCGGGGGCAATGCTTCGGCTGCGGCAGTCGTGCGCAAGGAGGTAAGCTCCGCGTCGGCCACCGCGCCCGATGCGTGCGCAGCCTCGCTCTCGCGTGAGACCACCACGATTCCCTTGTTTGCGATGCTGGGGTTGTAGGCACGCAGCGACGAAGACGGGCATGACGTCTCGCACTTCCCGCAGCCGTCGCAAAGATCGGCGTGCACTACCGGCCGATCATGGTCGTCTAGCGAGATGGCGCCCTCCACCGGGCACTCGTCCTTGCACACGGTGCAGCCGGACCAGTCCCAGGCCACGCAGGCATCCTTTACCACTACCGCCACACCCAGGTCGCGCTCGCGCGCACCGCCGAACGCCAGCGCGCCGGTGGGGCACGCCTCGACGCACTTCATGCAAAAGTCGCAGTGTGCCTGCTCGAACGCCAACGTTGGCGTCCCGTAGGCCACGAAGCCGCCAGAGAGCGGCACCGGCGTGATGATGCCGTACGGGCATGCCTGCAGGCAGCGCTGGCAGCGGTTGCACGCCGCCGCCAACCGCGCGTTGGACTCCACGCCAGGCGGGCGCACGAAGGCAGCGTCGGCCTGCTTGGTCGCCGCGCCGAACCCCCCTGCCCCTATGGTTATCGCCCCGACCGCACCGGCGGCGAGAAACCCGCGCCGGGAAATAGTATCCACACCCATCAACCCCTCTCACCTGTCCAACGCCGACAAAGAAGCATCGGAAGCCCGCTTAAGAAAACGCTCTTGCGCGCGAGGCTACCCCACAACCTCGTCCAGCGCGCTCTCGTCGGCTTTAAGGTAGGTTTCGGTGAAGGTGGCCAGATGGGCATAGAAGCCGGTTTCTGCCGATGCGCAGGCGTCAGCCGCGAACGGCTCTATCCACCGCAACAGGTGATCGCGCAAAAATGCCAGCTGGCCGCCCAGCAAGTCCTCCGCCGCCTGGCCCTCGCCCGCCCGCAGTGCACCGGCGGCCTGTTCGCACAAGCGTGCCATGAATGCCAGCTCAACCGCCAGATGGTCTTCCGGCTCCGGGAAGGCGGGGTCCTTCGCGAATCGCGCTGCATGATAGAGCGTCCTTACTTGGGCATACGCTTCCTGCATCATGAGCCCGTCCGGGCTGGTGTACACCGACTCGTAAGGAAACGCCTTCTGTGCGGTGCGCGGCCCCATGCCGAAGAACACGCGGTTGAACACCACGGCCAACTGCTCGAGCGCCGCCTCGTCAAGATCGGCCAGGCAAGCCTGCAAGGCGGCAAAGCCGTCTGCTAACGCCGCGTCGTCAGACTCGAGGGCTGCATGTCCCGCGAAATCGGCAGCGAACGCAGCATCTATCTCTTTCTCATAGCAGCGCGAAAGCAGCGTATACACCCGCCCGCGGTTTTCGCAAAAGTCGGTTAAGTTCTCGATCAGCTCGGTCGGCAAGGCATTCTCCATGGTGCTTCCCCTTCTTCTCCGTCTTGCGAAGACGCCCGCTCGCTGCGGACGCCTTCCCTCGTGCGCAAGCCATGCGGCGAGCGCGCCTTGTCCGTCACGGCTCTGTGACCGGCGGTGCGCTCGCCGCATGGTTTGCCCGCACCTTTGCGGGAGCGGGCGATGCCACGTACCGGCATCGCCCGCCTCGAGGCATCGCTAGTAGATGAACGACTCCACGCTCGTGCCCACACCGTACATGATGACGCGCAAGCACACCGCGCCCACCACCGAGCAGGCAAACGCCGCGAACATAAAGGCAGCCAGCTTCTTCGGGTCAGCCAAGCCGGAGCCCGCATCGCCCTTCGTGGACTTTACGCAGGCCAAAGCAGTGAGCGCCACAGGGGCCGCGAGCCCCACCAGCACCACGCCCAGCCAGAACATGACCGCCAGGTCGCCCGCCAACAAACGCTCGATGGAACGCGACGGTGCCTGGTACGGCGCGATGGCGATCCATACCACGTAGGCCACCGACGTCACTGCCATGATGACAACGGCCGCCAACGCAATGCGCAGGGCAAACCCGCCGTCTTCCTTGGCGTTACCGCGAAGCAATACCAGACCGCACATCAAAAGCGCGCCCATGGCCAGGCCGGCACCCAGGTACATGAGCGGCAGCGCCGCGCTGTCCCAGGCAGGACGGGCTGCGATCAGGTACGAGGCGCCGGCCACCACCGGCAGCACCAGACCCAGAACCGCGCCCAGGATGCCGAACACCTTGCTGGCGCCGGGGTAGTCCTTCTTCGCCAAGACGACGTACACCAAAGACACGATGCCCATGAGCGCCACCACCAGCAGCTCCTTGGACAAGCCGGAGCCGAAGTTGCCCAGCAGGTGCGTCGCGCGCTCCGGGTGCCCCATGTGCAGCACCGACACACAGCCGCCCACCGCCAGGCACGCCAGCGCGATGAGCGCGCCTATGAAGCGGACTTCCTTGAACTTGCCCTTGAGCTCGCCTGCGCCCAAGAACACGAAGATGCCGCCGGTAATGCCCAAGAGCACGCTGAAGATCAGCAGAGGCCACTGGATCGCCATGGCTACTCACCGCCTTTCCAAGTGAACTTGTCCAAGCCGTAGTCCACTCCCGGATGGTTCCCCACATCGGTGAGCTTGTGCGTCTTCTTGGACGCCCTCATCTTCGAAGGCGCGGACTCGGGATCGTCCAAGTCGCCGAACAGGCGCGCCTGGCCGGGGCAGTGGCGCACGCACGCCGGCTGCTCGCCCTTGTCGATGAGGTGGGCGCACATGGTGCACTTCTCGATAACGCCCTTGTCGCGGCCCTCGTCGTAGGCGCGCACGCCGTAAGGGCAGGCCATGACGCAGTACTGGCACCCGATGCACTTGCTGTGGTCCACCAGGACCACGCCGTCCTCGCGCTTGTAGCTGGCGCCGGTGGGGCACACGCTCACGCACTCGGGGTTGTCGCAGTGCTGGCACGCCACGGGCAGGTAGTACATCTCCAGGTCGGGGTAGGTTCCCGAGGGACCTACGGTGAGCACCTTGTTGTAATAGGTGCCCAGGCCCACGCCGTTTTCTTGCTTGCAGACCACCGCGCAGGAATGGCACCCTATGCAGCTGTCCAGATCGATTGAGATAATGTTGCGGGTCATGCTACTTCGCACCTCCCTTCACCGTCACCTGCGCCACGCCGTTCTCCTGGCTGTCGGAAGCCAGGGCCTCGGCGCTCATGGGCAGGAATATCTTCAGGTCTTCCTCGTTCATGCAGATGTTTGCCGGCGCGCCCTCCTCGGCCTTGTAGATCCTGCAGAGGCCGCCGTAGTTGTCGGTGCCGACCGCCGGGTCGTAGGGGCCGTTGTTCTCGAACAGCACGTTGCAGTTCGAGTCGAAAGCGCCGTGCAGGTCGTCCGTGGCCTCGCGCTCGGGGAACCACCAGTCGTGCTCCACGTGGATCATGCCCGGCTTGATGGCCTCGGTGAGGTTCGCACGCTGGCGAATCTTGTCCACGTACGTCTCGATGACCACCCAGTCGTCCTGTTTGATGCCGTGCTCGGCAGCAGTGGCGGGGTTGATGTCCACGGTTGGGAACATGTGCACCTCGCGCATCCACGGGCTGTTGCGGTACTCGGTGTGGAAGAACGCATGGGAGCGCCCTCCCGTGATAAGCGTGTACGGGAAGTCTTCCAACATGTCGGGGCGGGCCAGCGGCGTGATGGGCGGCTCAATGTACAGCGGCAGCGGGCCGTTGCCGTACAGCAGCAGGTCTTCGGACCACATTTCCATCTTGCCGTTGTCCGACTGCGGGTGCGCAGGAATTACCTTGCCATCCGGCGTCTTCGTGCCGGGGAAGCGGTACACCGTCCCCATCTTGTTGCCACGGTACATGGTGTTGAAGCCGGGGCGGAAGTCGCTCGTCTTGCGCATGAAGCCCGTCTCGTACTTCGGCGCGCCCTTTACGGTGGCCATCTCGACGCCGGTCACGCTGATGCGCTCGCGGAATTCCTCGAAGCTTGCACAGCTCAACTGCGGAGGCAGCGTTTCGGGGCCCTTCACCATGTAATCGAAGAACTCGTACTTGTCCTTCCAATACATGTCCACGTCCATGTACTTCGCGAACTCGAAGCAGATGTCCATGTCGTCTTTGCTCTCGCCCAGCGGCTCATGGAACGGCTGGCGGATGAGGTAGGTGTGGCTGGTGGGATAGCCGTGGCCCGAGTGAGCCCACTCCACGCGGTCCACCTCGTTGGGGTGCGCGGCCGGCAGGATGATGTCGGCGAGCTCGCCCGAGGGGGTCATGTAGATGTCCACGTTCACGAAGAAGTCCAGGTTCTTGAAGCCCTCCACGATCTCGTGGCCGCCCTCGATGGAGAGGATGGGCTCGGACGTCTGCTGCCAATAACCGTGGATCTGGAACGGATCGCCCTTTGCCATGGCCTTCGTGGTGGCCGCGCCGAATCCGCCCTGCTGGCCGTAAATGACCTGACCGCCAGAGTTCTGCGTGGTTTCGCGCAGCTCGCCCGTGGCATCGTCGGCAACGAGAATCTGCTGGTAACCGGTGTTCTGGCACACGGAGAGCTTCTTGATGTTCTTCGCCGTTTCCAAACGGCGCTTGCCCATCCGGCCTTCCTTGTTCGGCACGACGTCGAACATGAACGAGTCGTAGCCGGTGGCGGGCTCGCGGCCGATGTTCTGGCCGCCCTTCGAGTCGAAGTTGCCGGCGAGCGCCATCATGATGGTGAACGCCTGCGAGATGCCCGATGTGTTGATGGAGAACTCCACCTTCTGGCCGCGGCAGAAGCACGCCGAGGGACTGGCCTCGATGTAGATATCGATAGCCTCGCGAATCTTGTCTTCGGGCAGTTCGCAGAACTCGGCAGCGCGCTCCACGGTCCACGGCGTGACGTGCTCGACCAGGATATCCCAGGAAGTGCGGTACGTCTTGCCGTTGATCTCGCGGCTACCGGAAAGCGCCGGCTTCGCGTCCGCCACGATGTTGCCCTCGGCGTCGAGCCACTGGAAGGCCTTCGGGCCGCCCACGCCCTGCTTGTTCTGCCAGTCACCGGACCAGAAGATCAGCTGGTCGTGCGCCTCGTCCCAAGCGGGGTACAGCTCCTCGTTGCCGCCTTCTTTGATCATTGACTCGCGCAGCTGGTACCCGGTGCCCTCCTCGTCGATGAAGAACGGGGCGTTGGTGTAGAAGCGCGCGAAGTCTTCGGCGCACTTGTCCGAGTGAATGATCTCGTTGATGAACGCCAACACCAGCGCCATGTCGGAACCGGGGCGGATGGGCAGCCACAGGTCTGCCTTGCTGGCCGTGCAGGTGTAGCGCGGATCCACGCAGATAACCTTGGCGCCGCGCTCCTGGGCGCGCTTGACGGTGAGCCAGTCGTAGTAGCCGCGGCTGCGCTCCTGGCGGCACCAGATAAGGATGCAGTTCGTATTGTTGCCGTCCCAACCGGTGTACTGCGTCTCGTCGCCGTACAGGCGCTGGCTGGTGAAGTACGAGCCCACCCAGCACAGGTTGCCCACGCCGAACGTGGCCGTGGAGCCCAGCTCCAGCCATAGCTTGTTGATGGCCTGGAACTGCAGCATGTCGCGACCTGTGCCGTACTGGTGCGCGATGGTGTGCCAGCCGTGCTCCTCGCCTATCTTGGTGAAGCGGTCGGCGGCCTCCTGGTAGGCTTCCTCCCACGTGATGCGCTTCCACTGGCCGGAGCCCTTCTCGCCCACGCGCTTCTGCGGGTAGCGCACGCGCAGCGGGTTGTACAGCTCCTGCGGAATGGCAAACGCGCGCGAGCACAGCGTTCCCTCGCTGAACAGATCGGGGTTGCCCTCGATCTTCACCACGCGGCCGTCCTTGACGTGACCGAACAGCGCGCAGCGGCCGTAACATTGGCGGCACGCACTGGGGATCTTCTTCACGTCGTCGGATGCGGTCGCCCCTGCGGCGCCCGCTGCATCGTCCGCAAAGGCCGTGGCAGCCTGCGAACCCAGCAGCAGCGTCGATGCGGTCGCGGCGGCGGTTGCCTTCACGAAGCCGCGGCGGCTCATCTTAAGTGACATCTCTCCTCCTCCTTTTGCCTCTCGTGGCCAAGATCTGCTTCAGGAGGAAGGCCGCGGGCAGATCCCGCTGGGACTGGCGACGGTTCATGCACAACGCTGGCCGCTCCCCTTGGCGAATCGAGCGCGTGCACCACTCCAATGCGCACGGTCCCTCGTTCACCCGGCGCGTCCCCACGCGCCCTCCCATCCTTGGCAAATTACTTGCAATGCTAATTATATTAACCACAACTATTAGCGCAACAGGTATTTGCAAAGAATAGTCCTGAACTGCTACAAGCGTGCGTAGAGCAACCGATTCGCACGGCAATGAAAGAGGAGATTCGACCGATAATCTTCCGCGTTCTTGACGGGGCCCAGCCGCTTATGGTTTCTTGTAGGCGAGAGAATGCGAAACGCCGCGACCGAACGATCCTGCCACTTCCCTTGCATGGTCGCCTTCCCGTCGCCCGGCGCGATGCGCCCCACCGCACGCGACAACGCAAAAGCCGCCCTGCGCATATCGGAAGGGTTCAACATGGAGAGCAAGCACAACCGTCTCATAGGTTATCTGGTGTACGACGCGCAGAAGCACATCACTAAATCGCTCGAGGTCACGCTTAAGCCCTACGATATCACCCCTGGCCAGTGGAACCTCATCAACCAGCTCGATCAGGCGGGCGAGCTGTCACAGAAAGAGCTGGCCACCATCACGCACAAAGAGCAGGCAACCATCACGCGGTACCTGGACACGCTCGAGCGCAAGGGGCTCGTGGTGCGCAACAAGCACAAGACCGACCGTCGCTCGCATGTGGTGAGCACCACCGACAAGGCCCACGAGCTCATCCGCACCGTGCTGCCCCTTACCGCCATCACGGCGAACCGGCTGATAGAGGGCATCGACCAGCAGGACATCGACACGTTCGTGGCCGTGCTGGCCGCCCTTAGGCAGAATGCGGAGGCCATTTCCGGGGAATGAGAGACCGCCCCACCGCCAGCATACCGGCGGGCGCCCCCTTCGGAGACGCCCGCCGCCTACAAGCCGGCCGATCGAGGAGGATTGCCCTACCGCCGCCTACGGCGAAGCGCCAGCATGCTGGCACCGCCCACCGCCGCCGCCAGCGATACCACGGCCGCACCTGCGACGAGCGCCACCGACGCGCCATCGCCCGTGCCTGCGAGGGAAACCGGCTTCGCGCCGCCCGCCGACGGGTTGCAGGGTTTCTCGGGCTCATTCGGCACGACCGGCTCCTCGGGATCGGGCGGCACGGGAGCGTTCTTCATGGCGAGCTCGACCTGCGCCGGCTGCCCCACTGCCACGGAGAACTCCACCGGCGTCCCATCGAGCACGTAGCCGTCGGGGGCAGCCGTCTCCACGAAACGGTAGGAGCCTACCGGCAGGTCGCGCACCTCGATGATGCCCTGGCCGTCGGTGACCAGCTCCCCGTAGCCGTCCACCACAGGCCACGTGCCGTCAGCTAAAAACTGCTCCAGCTTGAACGACGCGCCTGAGAGCACCTTGGACTCATCGTCGGCGTCGACTTTCGTGAGCACGGCGCCGCCCAACACCGGGGTCTTCTTGTTCACAGCCGTCACGGCCGCCGTGTAATCGGGCACGGTCTCGTCAAGCGCGAACTCGATCGGCTCGGTTTCCAGCTCATAGCCCTCCGGTGCCGACACCTCGACGAAACGGTAGGAGCCCATCGGGAGATCGGCCGCCTCGATCAGGCCATTTTCATCCGAGGTGAGGCTTGCAGAACCCGCCACGGTCTCCCAGGAGCCATCGGGCTGCTGGGCTTCCAGCTTGAACACGGCACCAGAAAGCCTTACGGACTCGTCGTCGGCGTCGACCTTGGTCAGCACGGCCTTGCCGAGCGGCGGCTCTTTCGCGTTCTCGGCCGTGAGATTCACCACGATGGGCGCGGGCGCCGAGGCATCGATGGCGAACTCGCGGGGAGTATCGTCCAGCACGTAGCCGGCAGGGGCCGCCGTCTCCACGAAGCGGTAGGAGCCCACAACCAGGTCCTCAACCGTGATCAACCCGTTCGCATCGGTCGTGAGCGCCTCGTGCCCGGTCAGGCCGGACCACGTGCCGTCGGCCGCGCGTTCCTCCAACTTGAACACCGCACCCGGCAGTCTCACCGATTCGTCGTCCGCATCTACCTTGGCGAGCACCACCTTGCCAAGCACGGGGCTCTTCGTGTTCTCGGCCGTAACCGTTGCGGTATGGTCCGGCATGGATGACGCGATGGCAAACTCTATCGGCTGCGATTCCATGATATAGCCGGCGGGCGGCTCTACCTCCACGAAGCGGTACCGCCCTAAAAGCAGCCCGGTTACCGTGATCTGGCCGCTGGCGTTCGTGGTCAGGCGCTCGGCACCCGCAACCACCGTCCATGAGTTGTCGGGCTGCATCTTCTCCAGCTTGAACACAGCGCCCGAAAGCGCGATGCCGGCATTGCCCGCATCGACCTTCGTCAGAACGGCCTTTCCGTCGCGCACCTCCACGCCGCCTGAAATCTCGGTGAAGTGAGCGCTGCCCGTCGACGTCTCGGACGACGAGTCGCCGTACGTGAGCGTGGCGGAGTTCTCGTAGCGGCCCGTCTCGGACGCATCGGCTCGCAACTCGACGATAAACGAGGTGAAATCGCCCTGGTTAGGACCCCCAACCCCGAAGTATTTCATGATGATAGCTTTTTGGGCAGGCGATACGCCCTTGCTGTCAATCAGTTGCTCCAAGAGGGCCTCGCCCTGGCCATTGAACGTATTGGCTATATTGAGCCTGCTCGTGCCATTTCCAGAGGGCACGTTGCCGAACCCGATATACACTGCGCTCCCCTCCCAAACGCCGATAGTGGGCAAGGCGGCATCGCGCACTTTGGCGGCGAAGTCGTCCTGGCTCATACCGCTTGCAGCCGAGCTTTCCACTTTTGAGAACAGATCGGTTATAGGATAGGCACCGTACTGTTCGGTCTGGGCTTCGCCTGAATCGGTCGTTGCAAACACCGGCACGTACACGACGACGTCGTCGACCGTGATGGCCTGACCGCCTTGGAGCTCGTCGGACAGCAGCAGTTTGCGCTGCTGTGCAGAGGGCGCCGACCCGCCGGCCGCATAGTCGGCGTAGGCATCCGTAACCCGATCCAGGTTCACGCCCATGTTCCACACGATCTGGTTCTGGCCGGCTACTTGGGAGCCGTACTTCAGCAGGGGCGTGCCAGGCAGCGGGCCCGTGGTGGGCGGATCGATGCTGATGGACGGAAGCGCCTCGCCGTTCACAGTGAACACGATATCGTCGCCCGTGCCTCTCACGTACCCTTCGAGCGAAAAGAACCCGTTGCCCAGCGAGGGGAACTGAGCTCCTTCGGCGGACAGCGTGGTGATGATGGAGATATCCTGGCCGGGTATGAGCGCTCCGTCGGCATCGCGGTTGCCGCTTACCACGTACGAGCCGATAACGGTGCCGGTTCCCGGATCGACCAGATCGGCGGGCCCGAAATCGCTGGCGAGCAAGTGGTCGTCGCCATCAACGGTAATGGTGAACGTGCTGCCCGCCTCGGCGTTCGACATGTCGGCAATGCTCCAGTTCAAATAGATGCGCACGTAGGAACCGCTCGTCAGATGCGTGCCGGCGGGAACGTCGCGCCATGTTCCGTCGCCCAGTCGCTGCTGCAGCTTTATGCTGTCAAGCGACACATTGTTCGACAAGTCGGAGGCACGCGGCGCCGGATCTGCATCGACGCCGGCTCCACCGCCCTCGTCTCCTTCGGCGGCGAACGCCGGAAGGCGAAGCGCCAGGAGAAAAAAGGCGAACAAGGCAACGATTCCTGCAAGTCGCCGTGCACGAGCAAGATGGCGGGAGGAAGGGGCGGCAGTTAAACGGAACGGTGCGGACACAGAGACCTCCTCGAAACGAATAGGGCTTCACCGGTACACCTTAGGCGTTGGCGGCATTGAATTACGTTTACGGACCTACGCAGTTTTCCGCATGTTGCCGTTCGGAAAAAGGGCCGTTGCCCGCGCATACGTTCCCTGCTACAATATGCCGGCACAATTTCATAGCATCACCCCGTTGATACGTCCTGGATCGCACGAGACTGGACGAGGAGGGGCCTCTGGAGAATCCCGATCGTCGGGTGCCGAAGGGGCAAGGCGGATGGCCGAAGGCCGCATCGCCGAAACTCTCAGGCAAAAGGACAGAGCAAAGCTGCAGCTTGTTGCGCGCACGCGCCTTCCCTTTTTCCCGCATATATCCTCCAGAGTGCCGCGTCCATGGACGGGGTTCGCCGAAATTGCACGTACATGCTTGTATCGAGGAGGAAACTGGTGGAAGGCTTTTTCAGCGTTATCAACGATGGGCTCGTCGCTATCGACGACTTCATCTGGGGGGTGCCGCTCATGGTGCTCATCCTGTTCGGCGGCATCCTGCTGACGGTACGGTTGCGCGCCGTGCAGTTCCGGCAGCTGCCGCGCGCCCTGCGCTACATGGTGAAGAACGAGAAGGGCGGCGCCGGCGAGGTGTCGAGTTTCGGCGCGCTGTGCACGGCCCTGTCGGCTACCATCGGCACGGGCAACATAGTCGGCGTGGCCACGGCCATCGTCGCCGGAGGCCCGGGCGCGCTGTTCTGGATGTGGCTGGCCGCCTTGTTCGGCATGGCCACGAAGTTCTCCGAGGGCCTGCTGGCCGTGAAGTACCGTCGCGTCGACAAGAAGACGGGGCACGTTCTGGGCGGCCCGTTCTACTACATCGAGCGCGGCATGGGCATGAGGTGGCGCTGGCTGGCGAAGGTGTTCGCGTTCTTCGGCATGTGCGTGGGCCTGTTCGGCATCGGCACGTTCACGCAGGTCAACTCTATTTCCAGCGCTATCACCGGCTTCTTCGACCCCGAGAAGAACGCCACCGTGAGCATTCTGGGCATGGACTACTCCATCTTCACCGTCATCGGCTCGCTGCTGCTGGCCCTGCTGGTAGGCCTCGTGGTCATCGGCGGCCTGAAGCGCATCGCCAAGGTGTCCGAGCGCGTGATCCCCGCCATGGTGGTGCTGTACGTGGGCTTCTCGCTCGTGCTCATCTTCACGAACCTGGACAAGGTGCCCGGTGCGTTCGCCGTCATCTTCCAGAGCGCGTTCGGCCTGCAGGCTGCGGCCGGTGGCATGCTGGGCGCCATCATCGTGGCCATGCAGAAGGGCATTGCGCGCGGCATCTTCTCGAACGAGGCGGGCCTTGGTTCCGCGCCCATCGCCGCTGCGGCCGCGCAGACGAAGGAGCCGGTGCGCCAGGGCCTCGTATCCATGACCGGCACGTTCCTGGATACCATCGTGGTGTGCTCCATGACCGGCCTGGCGCTGGTCATGACCGGCGCGTACCAGATCCCCGGCCTCGAGGGCGCCGCCGTGACCACGGCCGCGTTCCAGGCGGGCCTGCCGTTCCTGCCGCCCGAGGTGGTGTCGTTCGTGCTCATGGCATGCCTGGTGCTGTTCGGGTTCACCACGATCCTCGGTTGGGACTACTATGGCGAGCGTTGCCTGGAGTATTTCAGCAACGGCAACATGAAGGCCGTGAAGGTGTACCGCTGGCTTTACATCTTCTGCGTGTTCATCGGCCCCTACATGACCGTGGCCGCCGTGTGGACCATCGCCGATATCTTCAACGGCCTGATGGCGCTGCCGAACATGATCGCGCTCATCGCGCTGTCGGGCGTGGTGGTTAAGGAGACGAAGGATTACTTCGAGCGCCTGAAGGCTGCCGGCGACGAGGACGCCATGGAGCCGCATCTCCCCGGCGACAACTGGGATATCCCGCCCATCGACCCGCTGAACGCCCCCGACTCCGATACGGCCGGCGCGCGGGCATAGAGGCCGCCGGGGCGTCGTCAGCAGCTTTTCCCTCGCGCGCCGAGCCTTCCCGCTCGGCGCGCGGCGTTTGGCGCCCGGCGCGCAGCCCGGAAGGAGCGGTGTTAGCCGAGTGCGGCGTTGAGCTTCAGCACGATGGCTGCCAGCTGCCGCTTTTCCGCATCGTCAAGCACCGCCAGCGTCTCGCGCGCGAACGCGCGCTGGTGGTCGCGAGCTTCCTGCGCCTGATCGCGGCCGTGATCGGTGAGCGCGACCCGCCGGGCACGGCGGTCCTGCTCGCCGGCGGCGCGCTCGATGCAGCCGTCGGCTTCCAGCCGGGCCAGCAGCGCCCCGAGCGACTGCGGGCGGATGCCCACGATGTCCGCCAGCTCCACCTGCGACAGCGGACGCGGTGCGAACCCCTCGGCCATCGCCTCCTCATGGCTCGCCAGCACCGCCAGCACGAACGAGGCCCCTGTCGCGCCGCCCGCCTGGCGCGATCGGCGCGCGATCACCTGGCTCATATGCGCCATCTCGCGCATGATGGAGTCGTCGCTTAGAGGCTCCATGGCCCATCCCCTCCCTTCGCCCGGCGCCCGCTACGCCTGTTGCGCGGCAGCCTCGCCCAGCTCGCCCGCCGCAACGGCGGGACGCGCTGCGCCACCCGAGGCTTCGCGCAGGCCGCGCAGCTTGCGCACCTCGCGGACCACGAACACCGTCGTCATGAGCGTGGCCAGGCCGTCTGAAACAGGCGCGCTCACCACCACGCCCTGCAGCCCCGTGAGCCCGAACACGGACGTCAGCACCGGAGGCAACAGCAGATACAGCGGGATGAGGAAGATCACCTGGCGCGTCATCTCCAGGATGGCGGCCTTGAGCGGCTGGCCACTGGACTGGAAGTAGCTCGACCCCACGATCTGGAACCCGACCAGCGGATACAGCAGCGTGTAGATCTGCAGCGCCGTGACCGCGAACGACTCCAGGTCGCCCGTCACGCCGAACAGCGCCACGATCTGCACCGGTATCGCGTGCGAGAGCACGAGGAAGAACGTCCCGATGGCCACGCCCGCAACCGACGCCCACTTGAGCGCGTCGAGCACGCGCTGCCACGAGCGGGCCCCGTAGTTGTACCCGATGATGGGCTGCGCTCCCATGATCAGGCCGATGAGCGGCGTGATGGCGAACAACGTGGCCTTCTGCGCCACGCCGATGGCCGCAAGCGCGCCCGTCACGCCGATGGGATCCTGCGCGCCGTAAATGCCGATGACCTGGTTCAACACCACGCTCACCACCGTGGAGGCCACCTGCATGACGAACGACGCCAGACCCAGCGTGAGGATGCGCCCCATGAGACGCGCATCGGGGCGGCAACACGACAGGCGCAGGCGGAACGGCGCGCCCTTGCACATCGTGAAGTACCACACCACCGGCACCATGCCGCACGCCTGCCCTAGCACGGTGGCGCCGGCGCTGCCCGCAACGCCCCAGCCGAGCACGAGCACGAACAGGTAGTTCAGCACGATGCACATCACGGTGCCGAACACCATGGTGCCCAGCGCCAGGTTCGGCTTGCCTGCCGTGCGCAGGAAGTTGTTCAGGCCCATGCCGAGCGACTGGAAGGCGAAACCCACGCAGATGATCTGCACGAACGTCTTGGTAGGCTCCCACAGCTCGTTGCTCGTGCCGATAAGCGCGAGGATGGGGTCGATGGCCGTGACCGCTGCCACCGCCACCAGCACGGCCAGCCCGAACAACAGCACAGCCGAGTTCCCCAGCGTCTTCTCCACCTGCGCCTTGCGGCCCTCGCCCAGCTGGATGGCCGCGAGCGCGTTGCCGCCCTGGCCGGCGACCATGGAGAAGCCCATGAGGATGGTCATGACCGGCAGCGCCAGCGTGGTAACGGCCACGCCCGTGCCGTCGGGGAACGCCTGGCCGAGGAAGGCGGTGTCCACCACGTTGTAAAGCGAGTTGAACACCATGCTGATAATGGCTGGGATGGAGAACTCCAGCAACAGCCTGCCGATCCGCTCCGTCCCCAACCGGTCCGTCCCTTTCGCCGCCCCGGCGCCGCCCACCGCTTCAACCTCGTTCGCCATGCACTGCCTCTTTCGCGCTTCCGTGATACCTGATGTACGTCCCCTCCAGTTTATCCCGATTCAGTGTCGAGGAAAGAAAATAATAAGTTAACTTATTATTTTCTCCATAAGACGGCCCAGAGCGCATGACATCGTTTTTAATGCATTGTGCTCTTTTCCCACATCAACCTGTGGCGCCGGCGGTCCTTGCAGGGGCGTCTTGTCTTGGGATCCCACGCAGAAAGACCCCGTGTTTCATGCGAAACACGGGGTCTTTCCTCGAAAAGGCAGCGGGGAGCTGTTTCTGCCTTACCCCAGGCGTGCGCCGTCAGGGACCTCGCACTCGGGGACGGCGAGGGCAGGAAGGATGCCGTCCTCGTAGCCGATGTCGTAGATCATTCCCTCGGACACCTCGCCGGCCATCTTGCGGGGCGCCATGTTCACCACGAACAACGCTTGGCGGCCCTCCAGCTCGGCCTTGCAATCTGCGCGCTCCTCCTTCATACCGGAGAGGATCGTGCGCGTGAACCCACCGAAGCTCACCGTCATCTTGATGAGCTTCTTGGAACCCTCCACGTCGTCCACCCGCACGATGCGCCCTACGCGGATGTCCAGCTTGTCCAGGTCGTCGATCGTGATGGACGGCTTGACCGGTGCCGTCTCGATGGTCTCCACGGCAGCGTCCTAGCGCAGCGCGTCGGCCACTTTGCGGGCCGCCGCGGTAATGGACAGGTCGTCGATGTTCACGGTGATCTCGGCGTACTGCTCGTAGAGCGGCTTGCGCTCGTCGTAGAGCTCGCGCAGACTCATGCCGATGCCGCCCTTCAGCACCACGCCGCGCTCCTGCAAATCGTGCAGGCGGCTCACCAGCTCCTCGTAGGATATCTGCAGGTACACCACGCGGCCGATCTCGGCGAGGTGCTTCATGGCCTCGTCGGAGTACACGGCCGATCCACCCGTGGCAATGATCGAGTTCTCCGCCTCTATGTCGCGCAGGATCTCGTTCTCCACCTGGATGAAGCCCTCCGGGCCGCACGCGTCGATGAGCTTCTGCAGCGTTTTGTCGCACTGGTTCTGGATGACGAGGTCAGCGTCGACGAACTGGTAGTTCAGTATCTTCGCCAGCACGATGCCCAGCGTCGACTTGCCCGCACTCGGCATGCCGATCAGCACTATGTTGTTCCGTTCTTGCTCCATGATGCCTCCTCTTGCGTCGATTCGACAGCTGCCCTGCCGTCGGCGTCTCGGGCGCCCAGCACGCCCAACGGCTCCGGCGACACCACCGGGCCGCCGGGGGTTTCCAGGGCCAAGGCGGGGGCGTCGTCGCCCGCCTTGCTTTTCAGCGGGAACGTTTCGCTCACCACTATAGCAACGAAGATGAGGGCGAAGCCGCCCACCAGGCGAAGCCCTATCTCTTCCCCATACAGCAGCACGCTGAACAGCACGCCGAACACGCTCTCCAGGCTCAGGAACAGCGAGGCCTGCGCAGGCGGCACGTGCGCCAGAGCCACGTTCTGGATGACGAAGGCCACGCAGGACGCGAAGACCACAAGGTAGGCCATGTTCATCCAGAAGGCCGGCGTGAGGGACTCGGCCGGGGGCAGCGTCTCGAAGCAGGCCCCGTATGCCACGCCGCACACGCCGCCCACCGCGAACTGCAGCAGGGTGAGCACGAGCACGTCGCTCTTCTCGGAGAACTTCGACACGTACACGATATGCACGGCGAACAGCAGCGCCGACACGAGCGTCATGGCGTCGCCGAAGCCCATGGTCAGCTCGGAAAGCGAGCCCGCGAGCGACACGAGCCCTATGCCGGCCACGGCCATGACGGCTGCCACGAGGTTGAACGCCGTCGGCCGCTTGCGGGCGATGGCCCACCAGGCGAACGGCACGATGACGCAGTACGTGGCCGTGAGGAAGGCGTTCTTGCCCGGCGTGGTATGGTCGAGCCCGATGGTCTGCACCCAGAACGCCAGATAGCACACCACGCCGAGAATCGTCCCCTTAACCAGGTAGTCGAGAGCTCTCTCGCCCGAGAGTGCCGCGCGCAGACGGCGGAAGAACAGCACGGCCAGGATCGCGCCCGTGGCCAGGAAACGAAACCCTATGAGGTAGGCCGGCTGCAGAACATCCACGGCATCTTTCATGACCACGAAGCTCAAACCCCAGATGACGGTGGCCACAACCAACAGGAGCTTGTAAACGCCTGTCGGAATGCGATGCGCTATGCCGTCTAGTTTTTCCACAGCCGCCCATTATACGGTGCCCCTCGGCCGAATGATAGGGACCGAACCAGCTGGCGGCTTTCGCAAGGCGCACGGCAGCAACAGCCATCGGCAACGAGCCAGCGCCCTATTTCAGCAACCTGGCGGCCATGCGCCGCAGGCCGCGCGAAGCACGTGCCCTGCACGAGCGCCCTCGATCGCCCCGCGCTAGAGCCCCCGCCGGCGCGAACGGGAGCGCGCCTCCCGTCCGCGCACGGTCTCGCAGGCAACAGCGGCCAAGCCAACCCATATGAGGAGGAAGCTCGCAAGCTGCCAAGCGTCGGGAAGCTCGCCGAAGCACGTCACGGCAAGCAGCATGACGAGCGTGGGGCTGAGATATTGCAGCAGGCCCAAGAGCGACAGCGGCGCCCGATTCGCGGCGGCCGAGTACAGCGCCAGCGGGCCCGCCGTAACCACCCCGGTTCCCACCGCCAATAAGGCGATTCCCGCGGGCGACGTGAGTGCCAGGGCATCGGGAGCCGTATGCGCAAGCTCCCAGAAACCGGGATCGGCCCAGCCGACGGCGAACAGGCCCGCGCCGAGGACGGCCGCGAACAGTGATTCGACGGCCATGCCGGGCAGCGCATCGTAGCCGCCGCGTTTCTTCACGGCGCCGTATGCGCTGAACGTCGCGGCAAGCACGAGCGCTATCCAAACCGATCCGCCGTGCGTTGCCGCGAACAGCAACGCCCCGCAGGCAGCCAGCATCGTGGCAGCCTTCTGCACACGCGT
Organism: Gordonibacter sp. RACS_AR49; assembly: GCF_030418435.1. Lineage (NCBI taxonomy): Bacteria > Bacillati > Actinomycetota > Coriobacteriia > Eggerthellales > Eggerthellaceae > Gordonibacter > Gordonibacter sp. RACS_AR49. The sequence goes on from NZ_JAIUDM010000001.1 coordinate 767,627, forward strand.
CAGGCGCTCGCGGAAGCACACGACCCCCAGCACGATGCTCGTGAGAGGGCTGAGGAAGAACCCGAGGCTCGTCTCCAGCAGATGGCCGCTCGTGGACGCCCAGATGTAGACGCCCCAGTTGGCGGCGATGAGCACGCTCGAAGCGCCGAACGTCGCCCATGCACGGCGGTCGTGCAGCAGCGGCAGGAAGCGCACGCGCATCGCCAGGCAAAGCACCACCGAGAACGCGCACGACCACACCATGCGCGTGGCCAGCGCCTGAAGCGGCGGAACCGCCGAGAACAGCTTCCAGTAAACCGGAACGACGCCCCAGATGGCGTAGCAGAACGCGGCCTGCACCAGCGCACGGCGACCTTCCTGCCCGATGCGCGGCTTCGCGCCTGCGTCCCTTCCACCTTCCATAGCCGCCTACCCTAGCTCCGACCGTCGGTCCGCGCCCGGCGGTGCAACAGCCGCACGAACGCCGCGAAACCGAGCAGCGCCAGCACCACGATGGCCACCACAGCGGCGTATACGGCGAAGTCGCCGTTCTCGGCACCGCCGGCTCCGCGGGCAAAGCCGGCGGCGAGCGAGCTCAGCACGGCGGCGCTTGCCATGTTGAAGTTGGCGAGCGCCAGGTTTCCGGCGTACTTCTGCTCGCCGAACAGGCTGCGGGCGAACGCCGAGGCGATGACGGGCACGCAACCGTATGAGAAGCCGACGAGCAGCGCGCCCGCCACGAACAGGCCGGGCACGCGCATCCCGGGAGCGAACGAGCCGGCAAGGGCCGTCGCACCTGCCAGCGCGGCGAGAGACGCCGCAGCCATGACCGCCACGAGGCCCTTCCTATCGTACAGCATGCCGATGACGATGCGGGCCGCGCCGTTCGTCGTTGAGACCAACCCCACGAGCAGCGTCGCGAAGCCCGCCTCCAGCCCCACGGCCAGGGCGGACGACTTCGCGTCGCCGATGATCATGAGCCCCGCGCAGATGGCGCACGTCGCCCATAGGCAGTACACCCAGAACAGCGGCGAACGCGCCATGGAAGGCGCTTCGCTGCGCGGCGCAGCCGCGGCGGAGGCGCGGCGGGAAGGCGCAGGTGCTCCCGCGTCGGGCGCGGGAACCAAGTCGGAAGCAAGCCGAACCGGCACGGTCTCCCCGCCGCGAACCCCGTCCGCGGCAGCTGCGCCCCGATCCTGGGGCCGCGGCCGGACTACGAGCGTCGTCGCAACCAGCACGAGCGCGATGAGCACGGCCAGGCCGACGAACACCGCCCTCCATCCCGCCACCTCTATGCAGGCGGCCGCCGCCGTACCCAACACCAGGCCGCCTATTCCGAAGCCCATCATGAGGGCGCCCGACGAGAAGCCCACGCGGTCGGGGAACCACGCGTTCACCGTGGCGATAACGGTGTTGTAGGCGATGCCGCAGCCCGCGCCGCACAGCACGCCGTAGCCCACGTACAGCACCGGGAGGCCGCCCGCATCGACCGCCGCAGCCGTGCCCGCGAAGCCCCCGGCCAGAAGAACGGCCGCCACCAGCAGCGTGGCCCTGAACGACAGGCGCTCGTTCAGCTTCGCTCCGAAGAACCCGCCGAAGCAGAACGTGATGATGGACAGCGTGAACACGAGGCGCATGCTCTCGCGATCCCATCCGAACTCCTGCCCTATCGCGCTGGAGAAGTTCGACCACGAGTAGATAAGGCCGAGAAACAGCAGCGACAGCACGCCGGCGGCAAGATAGCGCATACGGTGGTTCATAGGTTGCTCCTCCTTCGCGCCGCCGCGCGCTTCGCGACGGCCGTCATCAGCTTGATTCTATTCACCTGGTTGACCTCGCTCGTGCCGGGGTCAACCTCGATCGTGGCTATGTTCGCGTCCACGCCGTCGGCTGCGCACCACGTGCGCAAGGGCTTTATCGCTCCCTGTCCCACCACATGGCCTGCCAGGCAGCCGAACGCGCGGGCGTACACGAGGTCGCGCACGCCCGCGCGCACGAACAGCAGCGCGGAACCCGCGATAGTCCAGCCGGCGCCCTGCACCAAGAAGCGCGGGACGACCTCTGTGCCGGCGCGTTCCAAATCCTGCACGGTTGGGCAGCGCAGGCAGGCGCCCGCATGGCGCTGCAGCACGCGGCACCGCTCGTCGAGCGCGGCGTGCAACGGTGCCGCGGCGCCCTTCTCGCGCAGCGCGGCGGCGGCCAGGGGCAGCAGGTACGGCAGCGCAGCCTCGCACCCCTCGCGCTCGATGCACGCGACGAGCCCCGCGTTCATGCGCTCGTCGAACACGGCAGGGGCCGCACCCACGACGCCCACGATGGGCCGGCCGTCGCGCTCGGATAAGCCGAAACCTGCCAGCGCCGCCCCGAATGCGCTCAGGCTTCCTTCGAGGACGAACGCGTTGGCGGCCAGCGCACGGCAGGCGCGGGCACTCGACGCGGCAAGGAGGGCATCGAAAACCGGCTCATCGGCAGGACGCGTGTACGGCCGCACGCGCAAGCGCGCTTGGAGCAGAGCATCCCCGAACGCCAGAGCATCGGCAAGGCGCGCGGCCGCACGCGCATCGGCGGCAAGCGCCTCGAGTGCGTCGGTGCCGCTGATCACCGACGCACGCGCTTCGAGGCCGGACGCTGCGAGCGCCTGCGCCAGAAGGTACGGCGCGTCGTCACCGCGGCAGCGCACGCAGGGCGTCGGCACCGCCACGCGCAGCGGCCCGGCGACCGGGTCGGCAAGAGGGTCGAGAGGCTTCTCGGCCATGGGCTGCGCAGCTTCGCCGTGCGTCAAATCAACTCTTGGGCGCACGGCCGCCGGCTGTGCCTGCATGCGTTGTTTCGGCAGGCAGGCACCACACCCCGTAAGGGCTGCGCCGGCTGCGGCGCCCTCGTGCAGGAACCCAACCGTGCGGCCGGCGGCAAGGAGGGCCGCATAGCAGGCGTCGTTGTTGACCGTTTTCAAACCGGCGCGCACCACCTCCTCGCCGCCGGCCGCAAGCACGCGGCACTCCTCGCCGCCGGCCGAGAGGGCGGCCTCCACCAACGGCGCGTGCCACGCCGAGAAGAACGGCACGACGATCATCGCGCATCTCCCCTTCCCAGCCGTTCCTCGCGCGCCGCGACCATCGACCGCACGCGGATGCGCGTGGCGGCAAGGTCCACCATCTCGTCTATCTTGAGCGCGGTGAGCGACCGCCCCCGCTTCTTCAGCACGGCGCGCGCCTGGTCGACGGTCACGGCATCCAGACCGCACCCGAACGAGTAAAGCACCACGAACTCCAGGTCATCCCTCCCGGCGGCAAACCGCGCAGCGCGCAAGATGCGCGCTGGGTGCTCCCAGCGGCTCGTGCCCCCGTCATCCGCGCTGCCCGCCCTCACGGGCGCCGCGTCTCCGCCAACCGCCTCGCCTTGCCGACCGCCCTTCGCAGGGCCACTTTCCCCCTTGCCTGCCCCTCCGCTGCAAGCCCCTGCCGGCAGCGCGTCCTCGGTCAGCACGGCGAACCCGTAGGAGCGCAGCAACCCCGGAATCGCATGGTTCGCCGCCGGGTCGCCGTGGTACGGCCGCCCCGCCAACACGACGCCCGGCACGCCGCGCTCGGCCATGAGGGCAAGCGCCGCCCTTCCGGCGGACACCATATCGGCGCGGAACCGCGCCTGCTCGCACGCCGCCGCGCGGGCCGCGCGCTCCACCTCTCCCAAGCCCAGGCCGCACGCCACCGGCTCCAGCGCCTCCTGCAGCGCCGCCGCGAGCCGGCCATCGGGGCCGTCATCGCCGAGAACGGCTTCCACCTGCGGCAACACCAGCTGCATGCCCCGCTCGTGCACGAAGCCCACGTTCGCGTCCAGCACGAAGGGATAGCCGGCGAGCACCGGGCACGACCGGCCTTCCGGCCCCTCGGCGCGCACGTACGGCAGGAACGCCGCCGGCACGCCGCGCTCGGCCAGGTCCACGAGGTGCGCGTGCATGAGCTTCGCCGGGTAGCACAGCGACTCGGAGGGGATAGTCTCGAGCGCACGGCCGCGCAGGGCCGCGGCCGGCAGGCGCGACGGCACCACCCGGAAGCCAAGGCGCGTGAGCAGCGTGTGCCAGAACGGGTAGAGGTCGTACATGCCCAGCGCGCGCGGCAGCCCGATAACGCCGCGTGGCGCAGCGTCCTCCGGCAGCGCCCGGTAAGCGAACAGCCGCTTGTACCGGTACGCGAACAGGTCTGGCAGCCCGTTGTCCTCGGCACCGTCCCCCAGCCCGCGCTCGCAGCGGTTACCCACCGTGAACGTGCGCACCGCGTCGCCGTCGTCGAACGACGTCACCGTCAGGCGGCAGGCGTTGCCGCACCGGCCGCACACCTCCGTGCGCTTGCTGCTTGCCAGGCGCTCCACCTTCGCGCGCGACAGCAGGCCGGAACGCCCGCCTAACGCGGCCCGGTCGCGTGCGATGAGCGCTGCGCCGTACGCGCCCATGTGCGCGGCGAGGGCCGGCCGCGCCACCTCGGCGCCGTACAGGCTCTCGAACGCCCTCAGCACGGCATCGTTCATGAACGTGCCGCCCTGCACGACCACGCGCCTGCCGAGCGAGGCGGCGTCGCGCGCCCTGATAACCTTGTACACGGCGTTGCGCACGACGGAATACGCCAGCCCAGCCGCGATATCGCCCAGCTCGGCACCCTCCTTCTGGGCATGCCTCACCCGTGACGTCATGAACACGGTGCAGCGCGTGCCCAGGTCGACGGGGCGCTGCGCATGTACCGCCACCTCGAGGAAACGGTCGAGGCGCACGTTCATGGACCACGCCATGCCGCTGAGCAACGCACCGCATCCGCTCGAACAGGCCTCGTTCAGCACGATGTCGTCCACCGCGCCGTCGCGCAGCCACACGCACTTGATGTCCTGCCCGCCGATATCCAGGATGAAGTCGGCGTCGGGCACCAGCTCGCGCGCCGCGCGCACGTGCGCCACCGTCTCCACCTCGCCCGAGTCGAGGGCAAACGCCCGCTTCAGCAGCTCCTCGCCGTAGCCCGTCACGCATGCGTGCGCCACCTCCACCGCCAGCGTGCCGTCGTGGCGCAGCGGCAGGTGCTTCCACAGGTCTACGAGCATCGCCTGGGCCGCCTCCACCACGCTGCCGGCCGAGCGCTCGTAGTACGTTCGCAGCACGCAGCCCTGCTCGTCCACCAGCACGTACTTGATAGCCTCGGAACCCGAGTCTATCCCCAAGAACACGCGCCCCTCGGCGCTGCTCAAGTCGGCCCGCGGCGCCGCGAGGGCGGCATGGCGCCGCGCGAACGCATCGTGCTCGGCATCCGTGGCGAACAGCGCGGGCAGGCGCTCCAGCGTGGCGCCCCGGTCCCAGGGTACGGACTCCAGCCTCCCGATGAGCTCCCCGAGCCCATACGGCACGCTGTCCCACGCCTCGAACGCAGCGCCCTCGGACACGAAGAGGTGGCCGTCGGGCGGCACTTCCAGGTGCGCGTCGTCCAGCCCCAGGCGCAGCCTGAACCGTTCGCGCAGAGCCGAAAGGAAGTGCAGGGGCCCTCCCAGCAGGGCCACGGTTCCGGAAATGGGCCGCCCGCAAGCCAGGCCGGCGATGCACTGGGCCGCCACGGCATCGAACACGGATCCCGCGATGTCCTCCTTCGGCACACCCTCGTTCAGCAGGGGGCGAACGTCCATCTGCGCGAACACGGCGCAGCGCGAGGCGATGGCGTGGACGGTGCGACAGCCGTGCGCGCAGTAGTTCAACGCCTCCGCGTTCATGTCCAGCATGCCGGCGATGGTGTCGATGAAGCCGCCGGTGCCTCCTGCGCAGGTGCTGTTCATGCGCAGTTCCTCCCCGCCGGTGAGGAACAGGATCTTCGAGTCCTCCCCGCCTATCTCGATAGCCACATCCACCTGAGGGATGCGCCGCTCGACGGCCGTGCGCGCGGCGACGACCTCCTGGGCGAACGGCAGGTCCAGCAGGTCGGCGAACTGCATGCCTGCCGACCCCGTGACGCCTATCGTCATCCGCTCGTCCGGGAAGCGCATCCGCGCCCGCGCAAGCGTGTAGCCAAGCGTCTCCCTCACGTTCGACAGATGGCGCTCGTACGAGTCGTAGAGCAGCTCCCTGTCGTCATCGAGCACGACGAGCTTCACGGTCTTCGAGCCTATGTCCACGCCGGCGTGCAGCATGTCCGCCTCCCTCCCCTCGTCGGGCGCCGCACGCTACGGCTGCGCCGGCTCGTCCCACGGGTACACCGGTGCGGGGCGCTCCTCCCGCCGTGCCTTCGCGGCAGCCGCCAATTCCAAGATGCGCGCGTGCTCCGCTTTCTTCTGGTCCAGGTACGCCTGCTTGGCACGCTCGCGCATGACGTCGGTGATGGGCTCTCCACAAGCCGGGCACGCGTCATCAAGCAGGTTGATCGCACCGCCGCATGCGGCGCACACGCCATGCTTGTCGTAGCACTTGCCGCAACGCGAGCAATCGGTGCACGCGAACGTCATAATCAACCATCTCCTTGGCATCCTCCGAGAACGAACGGTTGCCGGCACGACAGCAACGCCGTGCCGGCAACGAAAGCAACGGTGGCCGCCCGCGGGGGGATGCGGTCGGCCACCGCCGAGAGCATGGCGCTACCGGTACAGCGCCAAATGCCCGTCGGTCTGGTCGGCCAGCTGCTTCATCTCCTCGAGCTCGCCCACGTGCAGCGCCTTCGAGATGCAGATGGCCGCGCACGGTGCGTTGCCCTCTTCCTTCTCGAGGCAGTTCGCGCACTTGTCCAAGCGGTAGGCGTACGGCGACATGAACATCTCGTGACGTCCGTCCACCACGTCGGGCTTGCCCAGGAAACAGCGCATGTACGTCTCCGTCACGGGCAGCTGGTAGTAGTCCTGGCACGCGAGCTGGCAAGCGGAGCAGCCCACGCAGTAGTCGAGCTCGACGAGCACGCCGATTTTCTTAGCCATGGTTTCTTCCCTTCGTTATCGTCGGTTTTCTCATGAAGTCAGGCTATTCGCTGAACTTGCTGACCTTGCACAGGCTGCTGCGCATGGGGGCGGCGCCGAAACCGGGGTCGGAGCCTTCCGCCGTGGTCAGCACGTTCGGGTTGGCCTGGTCCCAGTCGAAGCCGGGCAGGTTCAGCTCCTTGCAGGCGTGCTTGTAGTTCGGGCGACACATGCTCACCGCACCCTTGATGACGCCCTTGGAGATGCGGGCCTTCGCCTTGATCTTGCCGCGCAGGCTCTCCACCCACAGCCATTCTCCCTCGGAGATCTGACGCTCGCGGGCATCCTCCTCGTTAAGCTCGATGTAGGGCCACGGCTCCAGGATGCGCTGGTGGGCGATGTTCGTCCACGCGGAGTGGTAGAAGGCGTAGTCGCGCGCGCCCGTGGTCAGGCACAGGTCGTATTCTTTGTACAGCTCGGGCGTGGAGTACGGGCTCTCGAACGGCTCGTGGTAGCTGGGCAGCGGCGAGTCGTAGCCGTAGGATGGCATCTGCTCGGAGTACACCTCGATGCGCATCGTGGGCGTCTGGAACTTCACGAGGCCCTTCTCATGCTGCCGCGTCGTGCGGCTCTCGCCGCCGTACTCGATGAAGTATCCCTGCTTCGCCGCCACCTCGTAGTCGGTGATAGGCTCCTTGCCGTTGGGGATCAGGTGGAACTCGTTCAGGCGCCACAGCTGCATCTCCTCGGAGCTCTCCCACGGCCACAGCTCCGGGTCGAAGCGCTTGCCCAGATTGCGCATGAAGTCCCAGTCGTCCCACGCCTCGCCGGGGGCCTTCACGGCCTTCTGCGGGATATTGAACGGGCACGGCTCGGGATACAGCTCCTCGTCGAAGTTGCCCACGCGCTCGGACCAGTGCGCGGCCGGCAGCACGATATCGGCCAGCTCGGCGCCCGGCGTCATGAAGTAGTCCATGTTCACGTTGAGCTCCAGCACGTCGGACATGAGCGCCTCGTGGATCTTCGTGGCGTTCTCGAAGCAGCCCAGCGGGTCGTTCGCCACCGAGATCATGACCTTCACGGGCCAAGGCTCGCCGGTGAGCATGGCGTCCCACACGTCGTTCGGGATGTTGGCGTTGCCGTACACTTGGGTGTACATGGGATGCTTGTCATAACCCAGGCGCAGCTTCGGAGGCACGCGGTCGTAGGCCGTGATCTTAGGATCGAGCATGAACTCCCAGAACGTGTTGAAGTAGATGCCGCCCTTGTCGTCCAGCGGCGGGTTCAGCAGCAGCTGCAGGATGGTGATGGCGCGGCCGGACTGCAGAGCGTTCGACGTCATCATGCAGGCGCCCAGGTAGGCGGTGAGCAGCGATGGCTTGTCGTCGGTGGGATTCGTGATGATGTCGAACATCTCCAAGATCTTCTCCACCGGTGCCCACGTGACGGCCGACACCTTCTCGGGCGTCCAAGCGGCCACTTCGTCCTTGTACGTCTCGAGGCCGGTCTTGCAGGTCTTCGTGCTGCCGTCCTTGAGCGTGACCTCGAAGGCGCCCATGAGCGAGGGCTTCACGTCGGCGCGGTCGAAGTCCTCGGTCTCGGGACGCCAGATGGCCGGGGCGCCGGCGGTCTTGTCCCACACCACGTAGTGCTCGTCGGATCCGCCTTCCACCAGGTCGGCCTCGCGCATCATCATGCGGGCCTCGTTGTCCACGAGGAACGGGGCGTTCGTCCACGTGGTGAGCATCTCCTCGGCGGCCAGGAACTTGCCGCTCTGGAACATGAGGTTCGTCAGTCCCAGCGCCAGCGCACCGTCGGTGCCGGGTCGCACGGGCACCCACAGGTCGGCTTTCGCGGCGATGTCGCGGAACACGGGGTCCACCACCACGACGCGCGAGCCGTTGCGCTTCGCGTCCATGATGCGCAGGCCGCTGTACTGGCGCGAACGGATGGGGTTCGTGCCCCACATGACGATGGAGCCGGCGTTGCGGTAGTCGCACGCCTCGTGCGGATGGAACATGCGCCCGTAGGTCACGTGCGTCTGGGCCAGGTTCGGCAGCAGGCACACGTGCGTGGGCCACACCTTGCCGCCGCCGTTCCACGTGTTGTTCAGGCGGTCCAGGAAGTGGTTCGAGCCGCGGCCCGTGCCCTGCGAGATAATGACCGACTGTGGGCCGTACTCCTCGATGGTCTCGCGGATCTTCTTCTCGATGATGTCGAGCGCCTCGTCCCACGTGATGCGCTCCCACTTGCCCTCGCCGCGCTTGCCGGCGCGCTTCAGGGGGTACTTGAGGCGGTCGGGATGCGCGTGGATCTCCTGGGCCGAGAACGCCTTGACGCACAGGATGCCGTCGTTCACCGGATTGTTCTTATCGCCCTCCACGCGCAAGATCTCGTCGTTGTCGTTGACCGTGAGGATGACGCCGCACTTGGAATGGCAGTCGAAACAGACGGTCCTGACTTTCTTCTCCATGATTACCTCCGTATCGTTTCTCTTGTCTCTTCACGCTCGTCCGCTTTCCCGGACAAGCGAGCTAGAACTTCTTGTCCTTCGTCTCGGGCCCGAACAGGAACACGAGCAGGCCGGGAATGATGACCATGGCGGCGGCGATGTACATGGTCACGTACACCCCGAAGCTGGTCATGACGCCGGCAAGCACGATGGGACCGACGATGGAGCCCATGCGCCCCCACGAGGTTGCCAGGCCGTTGCCCGTGGTGCGGATGGCCGTCTCGTACAGCTCGGGCGTGTAGAGCGCCATCATCATGGCGTTCAGGTACTTGCCGAACTGGTAGAGAATGCCCGTGACGATGAGCATGACGAGCGTGGTGGACGCGCCGTAGGCGATGCCGAAGATTGACGTGCACAAGCCTGCGATGAGGAACGTCTTCTTACGTCCGAACTTCTTGGCCGACCAGCTGGCGAAGAACCATGCCGGGATCCCGCCCAATATGCCGATGGTCACGAACCCGGTGGATTGCACCACGTCGAAGCCCTTCTCGATGAGGATGGTGGTGAGCCACGTGGTCAGGCCGTAGTCGCTGAACATGGAGATGAACCACACGAAGAAGCACAGCACAGTGACCTTCAGGTACTTTGACTTGAACAGGTCCTTGAACGACATTTTCGCATCGGAGCGCACGACGACCTCGACGGGCGGCAGCTCCTTGTGCCGCGCGATGGCCTCCTGCTCGAACTTCGCGCAGATGGCATCGGCCTCCTCATAGCGTCCCTTCGCCTCCAGCCACAGAGGCGACTCGGGGCAGATCTTGATGATGCCGATGACGAAGAACGCCGGCAGCGCCTCGGCCAGGTACACGCCGCGCCAGTCGAAGTGCGGCAGGATGAGCACGGTGAGCACGCCCGCCACGGCGAACCCGACCGGCGTCATGAGCTGGTAGAGCGTCATGAACTTAGGACGGTCCTTGCCCGACACGATCTCGCTCAGGTAGCTCAAGGCCACCGGGAACTGCGCTCCCAAGCCCAGGCCCAGCACGAAGCGCATGGCGAACAGGTAGTAGACATTGGGCGAGAACACGAGCGCGAACCCAGCAACGCCCCAGATGAGCATCGAGGCAACGATGGTCTTCTTGCGGCCCACCTTGTCGGCGATGCGGCCGGCGGCGATGGCGCCGAAGAACATGCCCAGGAAGCAGATGGACGAGTAGTACCCGCCCGTCGTGGCGTCCATGCCGAAGTATTCGCGGATGGTCGGCATCAGGAAGCTGGTACCGCCCAAGTCGATGGTCTCGGCGAACCAGCCCATGAGCACGAAGAAGATGATAAGCGCCGTATGCGGCGAGGTCGGAATGCGGTTCATGCGATCGGCGACCGAAACGCGCCCGTCCTGCCCGCCATGCTCGCTCCCCTTGGCCGCGGGCGGTGCGGACCCTCCGGCGGCGACGGCATCTGCCATACGATCAACCTCCTTAAAGAATTGGATCTCCCCTTTGCCTCACCGCGCTGGCGGTGCGGCCGAATCGGAGCGGATGCGCGCCTTCCCCCTTCCCCGCTCAATCCGCGTCAAACCTTGTGCCACCCAAGATACGCGGCGGCCCGGCGGCGGTCGATCAATGGCTCGTTGCAACGGTTAAACGAATTGGCAGGGTGCTTGTACCGGAGCATAAAACGCTATGACCTCGGTAAACGAGGTCTCTGGCAGGATTTCCTGCAAAGTCTATCCGTAGGGCAGGAGCTCTGCCCTTGCCGCTCAACAGAGGTCGCCCAGCAGGCTGTGGCAAGGGCAGAGGCTCTTCCCTTGCCCTACGGGACAGCCTCCATGGCGAACCTGCGTTTCGGGCTTTCGGCGCAACCCTTCCGCGCTACACCAGCTCGTAGGTGTCCAGGTAACGCGGCTGCAGGTTCTTCTCGGCAACCGTCTTCCTTATGTAGCGGATCACGGCGTCCACGTGTTCCCGGGAACGGTTCTCCGGCGTGGAGAGCAGCCCGAACTCCGTGCTGAAGAAGCCCTCGGTGGGCTTGGTCACCACGCGGTCCGGCAGCGTGCGCAGGCCCTCGACCAGCTTCGGTGCGAAGCCAACGGCCTGATGCTCCATGATCTGCACGAAGATGATGGCTCCTGCGTTCGTGACCGTCTTCACGTTGTCCTCGAGGATGTAGTCGTCGAGCGCATCGCCCAGCACGGTGTCCTTGTAGCGTGCCACCGGGTAAGGGTCCACGTCGCGCGGTCGTACCGCGTCGCGCCGGGCCAACGGCGAGAACGACGACACCATCGCCACGAGCGGCGACGTGAACAGCGGCTCGTACACCATGCCTCCGTCCTCCACGAGCTCGTCCACGTAGCTGCGGTACTTCTCCGTCATGGGCAGCGATATGATGCCGAACGACTCCTCCTGGTCGCGCGACAGGATATGCGGCACAATGCGGTAGAGGTTCGACTCGTTGAGCTTCACCTCGAACGGGAACTGGCCCGGCCGCTGCAGGTTCAGCAGCGAGATGAGGTACTGGGACACGCAGGATGTCACCGTGATGCGCACGAGGCCCTTCGACGGCGCCATGTCGGCCAGCTTGTACTCGGTGAGCGATCCCTTCGCCTCGTCGTACAGCTCCACGATGGCGTCGATGCGGCGGCTGAGCTCCTCGCCGGCAGGCGTGAGCGATATCAGGTTGTTCTGGTAGGTCATGAGCGTGACGCCGAAGTCTTTCTCCAACTGGTGCAAGGCCCGGCTCAGCCCTTGCGGCGTCATGAAGTAGTGGGCGGCCGTCTTGGAGATCGATAGCGTGCGCGAGAAATCCTTGAAATAGTACAGGTACTCGATATGCATTGCGACCACACCTTCTCGTCTTCCCCTGAAACGTATGTGTGCAGCGCTCAGACGCGACGGCCCCGGATAGCCTTCCCAGTCTACCCGAGGGTCGTCGCACCGGCAATTTCCTGAGAAGCGGCGTCAAGTTAACGCCCGTTGGCCGGGAGAGCCGCTTCTGCGCATCCGACGTGCGGTTACGTTTGGGGAGCGGAGGGCGGCCCCGAAGGCTTGGGCGCCGTGGGCGCGCCCGGCATGGCAGGCATCTTCTGCCCCGGCATGGCAGGCGCCGCAGGCTCGTCGGCCGGCGGCAGCGGCTCCTTACAGAACGGGCAGGTCACCGGTCGGAAGTTAGGCGACACGATCTTCTTCCCGCAGGCCGGGCAGATTAGCGGTCCCGAGGTCGTATCAGGTGGTCTGAAGCACATGGCAGTCCCCTTTCCCCCTCGCGTAGATGCGAGGAACGTCGTTCGACGTTTTCACTATAGAAAAATGCCGACAAGGGGACAAACAACGAACGATCCCACTCCCCCCAACCGTTCGTTGCGACGGTGGAGCAGGATGGCACGGTGCTGGAAAGGAATTTGGACTGCGATGGCAGAACCGGGCGGATCTTGCGGCCGCCCCTCGTCGACGAAGGTTGAGAATCCTGCCATGAAAACGAGATTTCGGTGCGCATCTTTGCTTGCGATCGCCAAAGGGGAAAGGGGGATGCCCCTGCCCGTCCGCCGCCGCGCATCAGTACTCGCGCTTTGCGCCGCCTATCAGCACGAGCGTGACCTTCGTTCCCACGCCCAGCTCGCTCTCCACTTCCATGTGGGTGTCGGAGCCGAAGTAGCCGCAGATGCGGTCATGGACGTTCTTCACGGCGATGCCGCATCCGGTGGACGATTCGGGGTGCAGGATGTTCAGGCGCGCTTCCTCGGTCATGCCCACGCCGTCGTCCGCCACGCACACGATAACGTCGTCGCCTTTCACCTGGCCCGTCACGCTGATGGTGAGCTTGCCTTCCGACGGCATGGCATGGCGCACGGCGTTCTCCACGAGCGGCTGGATGAGGAAGGGCGGCACCATCATGTCGTCGACGTCCGGCTCGATGTCCACTTCCATGGCTACCCGGTCCTCGCCGAAACGCGCGATCTCGAACGTAAAGTAGCGTTTCGTCTGCTCTATCTCGCGCGCGAACAAGATGAGGTCGGTGGAGTCTTCCAACGTGCGGCGGTAGAACACGGCGAACTCGCGCAACAGGATGCGCGCCTTCTCGGGGTTCGTGCGGATGAGCGAGGCGATGGTGTTGATGGTGTTGAACAGGAAATGCGGGTTGATCTGGCTCTGCAGCGCCTTCAGCTCCATGCTGGTGGCCAGCTTCGTCTGCTCCTCCAACGCCGAAGCCGCCATCTGGGTGGACAAAAGCTGGCCGAAACCCTCGGCGATGGACTTCTGCGTCTCGGAGATATGACGAGCTCGGCGGTAATAGAACTTCAGCGTGCCCTCCACCGTGCGGCCCACCACCAACGGGACGATGATGGCGGCCTGGATGGTGGACGAGCCGGACGGGAAGCCGATCTCCTCCGGTGTGAACAAGATACGACCGCGCCCATCGGAGAGCGTGGCATGGGTTGCGTGCGTGCGGATAACGCTGCCGGAGGGGTTGTCGGCCTCCTCGTAGCCGGCGTAGCCCAGGATATGGTCCTTGTCGGTCACTGCCACGGCAATGGCCGCCGTCGAGGGCAGCAGCAGCTGGCAGATGCGCTGTGCAGCTTCGCTGGTCATCCCCTCCTTCATACAGTCGAGCGTCTGGCTGGCCAGGCGCAGCATGGCATCGGACTGGCGCGCGCGCACGGAATCGGGATCCATGAGCAGCCGGATGACGATGACGAGCGAGAGGGTGAACACGATGCCTGCCACGATGAGCACGGCGATGCTGCGGTACGGCGACACGGACGACCAGATGAGCACGAGGCCCGACAGCACCGCTACGGTGAACATGAACATCTCGAGCGTGAAGAAACGGGGCAGGGCGGTCTTCTCCGTCGTTTCCTGTTGCACCTGCTGCAAGGCGAACCTCCTCGTCGTGTCTGAAGGCACCATCCTACCAGCATCCGGCGTGCAATGCACGCCCGTTTGTCAGAGCACCCCCACCTCGTTCAGCACGAGCACGACTGCGGCCACGATGAGGAAGCCGCCGAAAATGAAGCGCAGCGTGCGCTCGGGCACGAGGCGCACGAGGCGGGCGCCGACCACGGCGCCGGGGATGGAGCCCACAGCCACCGCGATGCCGGCCATATAGTCGATATTGCCGAGCAGCCCCTGCTCGATGGTGCCCGGAATGGCCAGCAGCATGACGGCGATAAGCGACGTGCCCGACGCCTGCTTCATGGAGATGCCCACGAGCGACAGCATGAGCGGCACCATGATGAACCCGCCTCCCACGCCCACGTACCCGGACGCCAGGCCGGCGCCCAGGCCGATGGCGGCGCCGATGGCCAGCTGCTTGCGCGAGAGCTTGGGGAACGACTTGCCCGTGTCCGCAGCGATCTCCGACGCGCCGGCCGACACATCCGGCTCCACGTCGTCGTTCGCCGCGGCGTCGCCCGCCTGCTCCACGGCGGCCTCCACGGGGGTCTCGCCCGCAGGCTCCGCCTGCGCGGGCGCCACGGGGCGGGCGGGCTTCATCTTCCACGCCTTACGCAGCATGTTCACCGCCGAGTAGCCGATGATGAGCGCGGCCGCCAGCATGACCATCCAGGCCGGGGATATGGTGGCAAGCCACACGCCGATGGGCGAGGTGCAGGCACCGCCCAGACCGGCCGCCAGGCCGAGGGACGGCACGCACGTCTTATGCCGCACGTGCGACACGGCTCCCGAAACGGAGGTGGGGATGATGGTGAAAAGCGACGTGGCCGTGGACATGATGGGGCTCATGCCGAACGCCAGGCGGAATATCGGCACGAGAACCGTGCCGCCGCCGATTCCCAGCATGCCCGAGAGAATACCGATTCCGATGCCCACAAGGGCGGGTATCACGAGCGAAGTGAAGATGTCCATGGGCGCGCCTGCCAGTCCCTTCCCCGATCAACGATATGTCCGCGACCCAGTTTAACGGAAACGGCGCTGCACGCACGTCAAAGGCGCGTCAATTCCGCAAGCGTCAGGCTTGCGTTGCCCAGCGTTGCCGCCGCGTCGCCGACGGGCGGCCCCGGAGGATGCGGCAGCTTGCTGAACCTACGCGCAGGCAGGTCGCCGCACGCGCTCGGCTTGCAGCAAGCCGCTCTGGCAGTTGCCCGACCGGCGATGGTCCGGCACCCGCCGCGCTTCCGGCAGCTCGAGCGCTACTCGGCGATGTTGAGGCGGATCTCGCTCGTCACGCCGGGGTCGATGCCGGCCGCCTGAGCAGCCACTGCCGCCGCTTGGCGCGGGGAGTCCACACCCAGCTGTCGTTGCGCGGCCGACTGGATGAGCGCCGTGCGCAGGATCTGGTCGTTCTCCATGCGCGCCATGAGCTCGGGCCAGACGAACTGGAACTCGAAGTACTTCGAGCAGTTGCGCTGCGCGTACGTGGTGGCCTCTCCCGTCGCAGCCTTCGCGGCGCGGCGATAGGCCTTCTTGTCGGGACGCGCCAGGCTGCGCAAAAACGCCGTCAGGCGGATGCGTCGCGTGATGCCCGGCTCCAGGAACGGCCCCGGATACGGCTCGAGCGAGGAGGGCTTCACCTGCAAGAGGTCGATCTGCGTGCGGCTGTACTCCATCTTGCGGAACTCGTAGAGCCAGCGGAAGATATCCTGGCGGAAGCGCGTGCCCTCGCTCTCGGTCTCGGGCGGCAGGTGGCGCAGGCTCCACTGGTTGTCCAGCCAGATGTCCGATCCGTACATGCGCAGGTCCAGCATGTAATCCAGATCCTCGCCGCGCGCGATCCACGGGTCGAACGACAGGCGCTTGAATGCCTCTTTGTGCAGCGCCAGGCAGCCGCCGCACACGTGGTTCGAGCGCGACAGGCGCGGGCCGCGCATGGCCTTCGTCATCATCTTGTTGAACGCCTTGCCCTGCTGCCAGAAGTGGTTGTACCACTTGTCCTGGCTCTTCGAGAGGTACGTGCCCTCGGAGTTGAAGTAGAAGCCCGTCTTGGCCAGGATGGGGATGCCCTTCTTCGTGAGCTTGCCCAGGCCGTACATGGCTTTCTGCAGGAAATCGGCGTCGTCCACCACCTCGTCGTCGTCCAGGAAGACCACCGAGTCGAAGCCGAGCGTGTTCGCCACCACGAGACCCAGGTTGCGGATGGCGCCGTAGCCGGACAGGCCGATCTCCTTCTGAAGCTTGCCCAGGCCCAGCTGCTCCATGCGCTGCTGGATGAGCGCGAGCTCGGGCGCTCCCACCACGGCCACGTTGAGAGAAGGGTACTGCGATACCTGCGTCTGCACCTTCTCGGCCGCCTGGTTCTCGATGGACGGCTCGCTCACCACCAGCACCACGATCTGACCGATGCCGCGCACCTTTTGCAGCGAGTGCAGCAGGCGCGGCAGCTCGCCCGGGGCCGAGATGGGCGTGGCGTGGTCGTAGGTGGTCAAAACGCCGCCGCCTTCCTTGCGGCGACGGGCAGAGACGAAGGTCGGTATGACGATAACCGGGTTCATGCGCTTCCTTTGAAATCGGCGAGCCGACGGTCCCCTTCGACCGCCCTCAAAACTGATCTATTGTACCGCGCGGCCCGCGCTTTGGCCCTGCACCCTTTTGATTACACCGAATTTGCGAAGGGGGACGCGAACGCACCATCCCGGCCAGTGCATGCTCGGAAAGGCGCGCCGCCTGTGGAGCGGCCGCCGGCGCCGCCGATACGCCCATCCGGGCACCGAGGGCGAAAGCGGCCCGGAGAGGCACGATCGGGGGAGGTACGCCTACGACGCCTTCGCCGGCTGCTTCACCACACGGAAGCGCTTGAGCGCCGAAAGCAGCGGCAAACCCAGCACGTACATGACCAGCGCCTCGCCGATACCGGTGGCTACCAAGCCGAACAGGTACATGGGCACGTAGGCGCCGTCCAACGCGATGCTCGTGAACGGGATGGTGTAGAAGCCCAAGCCCTGCAGCAAGAGCGGCAGGTATGCGGGCACGATCACCGCGTTCGCGATCACCGGCCCGAGCAGCGCGAGCTTCGGACGCTCGCGCATCTTCCAACACCACAGCGCGCCCAGGAACGTGGCCAGGCTGCCGAACACCACGTCCAGCAAGCCGAGCGCCCCCGTTCCGTTCACGGCCAGCGCGATAAGGTTCGCCACGATGCAGCCCACCGTGAGCCCCGGCACGGCCGCCGGCGTGAGCACGGCCAGCACGCACACCGCCTCCGATATGCGGAACTGGACCGGCCCCCATGCCAACCCCTGCAAAAGCAGCAACGCGACGAGCGTGGCGGCGGCGTACACGGCCGCGATCATGCCCGCCTGGGCGACGTACGACGATCTTCCCTTGTTCATGGGTTTCTCCTTGTCTCCACACGACCTATCGGCCGCGGGCTTTGGGCAACGGGTAAACCGCGAGTGCAGGGCCCAACGATGCAAACGCGGAGCGCCCCCGCCGTGCGCAACGCACAGCCGAACCGCCGCAGCGAAGTATAGCAGAAACCTTGATCAAGAAGCCGCTGCCATGGTTACGCAAGCTCTTCGACATCCAGGATGATTGAGAACGATAAAGAGGATCGGGTGCGTGCGAAGCGTGGCTGTGCGGGTTTTCGCAGGTCATACGCGGTCGGGCGAAGCCGCATCGACCTTCGATGTTTTTGGATGATAAAGAGGGGCACTCATCTAAGCTGGGCTCCCAACTGGTCGGAGCATTCCGCACGATCTTCTTTGACGAACAGGCTGCCCCGAGAAAAATATAGGAGGGTCTTTCGCAGAGGCGGCAACGGGCGCTAGCCCCTCTTTCCCTTGCGGGATTTGGGTGGGCGGCGCTTGCCGCTGGTGGAGGCTTTCTCGCCGCGCAGGCGTCGGGCTTCCTCGCGGCGCTCCTTCACCTGAGCCGTCTCCTGGCGCAGGCCCTGGTAGGAGGCGAAGCGGGCCTCGCTTAGCTCGCCCGAGTCAACGGCGGCGCGCACGGCGCAGCCGGGCTCGTCCTGATGGCGGCAGTCGCGGAAGCGGCACTGCTCGGCCAGCTGCTCGACGTCGGCGAACGCGGCCTCGATGCCCGCATCGGCATCCCAGAGGCCCAAGCCCCTCACGCCGGGCATGTCCACCACGAAGCCGCCGCCCGGCACGGGGATCATCTCGCGGCTCACCGTGGTATGGCGGCCTTTGCCGTCGCCCTCGCGCACTTCGGCCGTCTCCTGCACCTCATGACCAACCAGCAGGTTCACCAGGCTCGACTTCCCCACGCCGCTCTTGCCGATGAAGACGGCCGTCGTGCCGGAAGGCACGAGGGCACGCACGGCCTCCACGCTTGCCGGCTCCGCCGCCGACACCACCACCGTCTCCGCAGCGGGCCCTGCCAGCTCGCGCACGTGGTCGCGCACGGTGCGCACGGCATCCTCGCTTTCGGCGAGGTCGGCCTTTGTGAGCACCACGGTCACGGCGGCGCCCGTCTCGTAGGCCAGCACGAGCTCGCGTTCGAGCCGCTTGAAATTCATATCGGAGAGCGGCTGCGCCACGAACACGCGGTCGAAGTTCGCAGCCAGCACCTGGGGCAGCGCCCGCTCCGTGGGGTCCTTGCGCACGAACGCGCGCGTACGAGGCAGGATGGCCTCGATGATGCCCTTGTCGTGGCCCGCGGGGACCGTCACCTCCACCCAGTCGCCGATGACGGCGCGCACCTGCTCGCCCTTCACAAGCGCCATGGCGTGCTCGCAGCGCACGAGCCGCCCCCCGTCCGTCCGCACGAGCGGATACCCGCGATCCAGCTTGACAACCTGGCCCTTCTGCAAACGTACCCTCCTTGCCCTAGCGCTGCCGTTCGCGCAGATAGTAGAACACGCCCATGAGCGCGAGCCCCAACGCTGTGGCAATGGCGCCGGGAACGAACGCATTCACGTCGAACTCGTCTTCATGGTGCTTGCCCTTATCCACCACGGTCACGATGTCGGCGTGCAGATCGGTGAGTCCCTCGTGCTCGGTGCAAACCAGGTGGAACGTACCGCGCACCTGCAGCTTCGTGCCGGTGGTGCCGTACTTGCCAAACGTGTCTATCTTCGCCGCCTGCTCGACGGTCATCAGCACCGACACCGTTGCGGTGGAGTCCTTCTCGTTGGCGGCGAGCGTGATCCACCGGTGGCGGTTGTCAAAGCCCTCGCGGATGCTGTCCCCGATGGCCTCGCCCACCACCTGCACGGTCTGGTTGTCGTAGTATGCATCGGCGTTGCCGAGCGCCGCGATGGAGGTGTCGTAGATGAACGAGCTGTCGGGACGCTGCTGGGGGTTCACCAGGTTCTCGTCGTCGTCCGCGAACGCCGAGCCTGGCACGAGCGTCGTCGTCAGCGCCCCAGCCAGCACGAGCGCGGCAAGGGCGCGGCGCAGCCACCCAAGGGCTTCACCGTAGAAGAAACCTGCCTCACGGCCGTGAGGCGCACGGCAACCGCAAGCCCCCTCGCCTTCGGCGCTCCGCGCCCCGCAGGCGCGCTCCCTTGCCTGGTCGGTCGCCCGCATCACAGCACCTCGCCTGTCCGTATCTGCGGCGCGCGCCGGCGCGGCTTGAACGACACGAATATCTCCACGATCAGCGCGAGCAGCGTCACGAACTCCAGACGGCCGGCCCACATCTGCACGATATAGAACACCTCCAGCGTGGCCGGCATGCCAGGCGCGGCCAGCCCCGAAGACACGCCGCCGTTCGATGCCATGGCCACCGACTCGAAAATGGCCTGCGTGGCCTCGTACCCGTGCGAGATGCCCACGAGCGCGCCGATGACGTAGGTGAGCACGTACAGCGTGAACACCGTCATGGCCTCCTTCACCACCTCGGGCGTCACCATGCGACGGCCCACGTGGTTGTACGACACCACCACACGCGCGGAGTCAGGCGCGAGCGCCTCCTTGATGGTGGCCACGATGGATTTCGCTATGATGCCCACGCGGCTGAACTTCACGCCGCCCGACGTGGACCCTCCGCTGCCGCCCACGGCCATGAGCAGGGCCACCACGAGGAACGCGCCCGACGACAGCGCGCCGGTGAGCTGGTTCGTGGTGATGTTCTGAAAGCCGGTGGTGGAGAATGCCGAGATGACCATGAACCCGCCGCGCCTCAGCATGGCCGGTAGGTCGGAGAAGTTCAGGCTGGCGGACAGCGAGGCCGCGAACACGCACGTCATCACGGCAAGCCACAGTACCATGGTGCGTATCTCCAGATCTCGGAAGAACACGGCCACGTGGCCTTTCCATATCTCGGAGTGCAGCACGAAGTTGACGGAGCCCAGCAGCATGAGCATCATGAGCACCACCTCGATGGGGAACGAGTGGTAGTACATGATGCTCTGGCTCATAGGAGCGAAGCCGCTTGTCGTGAAGCCGGATATGGACAGCCAGAGCGATTGCAGGACGGCGCGCAGCGGTTCCATACCGACGAACAGGCACATAAGGGAGAGTATAGCCGTGGCAACAATGATGAACCCCATGCCGATCTTGGCGATGAACTGCGACGTTTGCACCACGTTGGGCACGACGTGCTCGCTGCGCCCCTCCGACGAGTACAGGCTCGCACCCGAGCGCTTGCCGAACAACCCGAACGACAGCGCCACCACGATCAGGCCGAATCCTCCTAAAAGGTGCATCATGAAACGCCACATGTTGTCGGCATTCGAAAGATGGTCGAGATCGAGGATGATGCTGGCGCCCGTGGTGGTGATACCCGACACGCCGTCGAACAACGCGTCGAGGTAGCTGGCAAAATGGCCGGAGAGGTACAGCGGTATGCTCGCCACAAACGCAAGTACGATCCACGCGAAGCCGGTCACGGCCAGCGCCTGCTGGCGGCCGAGCCGACCGGGCTCAATGCGCAGGAAGCGCAGGCCCGAGCCCAGGATTAGCGAGATGCCGATGGTCAGCAGGTAGTGCGAGGCCGGTTCCCACTCGCCGCACGCGATGGCCGTGGCCAGCGGCACGAGCAGCGCAATGGTGGAGAACAGGACGAGCACGCCCAGATAGTGCCCGATGACACGTATGTCGTAGAGGGAGAACCGCTGCCACATGGCCTATCCCCTCCGAAGGCCGGCGCACGGTGCAGCCTGGTTGTCCGTCGTCATCCCAGCACAACCCTCACCACGATGATGAGCGTCCATAGCAGCAGCAGGAAGCACGCGAGCGCCAGCAACACGACGCCGAACCCGATCAGCGGGGTGGTGATAGCCTGCCGTATGCTCTGCTTCGAAGTGCGCATGCCGGTATTCTAGTACAAAAGCCCCGCGCGCGATACGCCTCACGTGCCAACACCGCTAAACGTTGATGCGGCGCTTCTCGTTCGTCTACTCGGGAAAGCCGTCCCGGTGTTTCACGTGAAACACCGGGACGCGATTGCGCCGAGAAAGCGGGCGCGGGCCTCGCAGGCGGAAAGGGCGGTGCCCGGTGCATCCGCACCGGCGAACGCCTCCTCGAGAAAGCACCGCTGATCAGGAGCAAGCGGCAGCTCGTCACGCCAGGAGCCTCCCTGACGCGAGGAGTCGAACGACGAGTACCGCAGGTACAGCACAAAATCGGCGAAACCGGCGATGTCCGCGGCGCAGGCGGCAGCGAACGCCTCCGCGCCTTCCTCCACGAGCCGGCTAAGACCGAAGTCGACGAGCGAGACCCGCTCTCCATCGTACAGGATGTTTGCCGGGCGCAGGTCGCCGTGAGCCGCGCCGGCCTCGTGGAGGGCGATGAGCGCGTCGGCCAGTTGCGCGCCCATGCCCGCGACTTCTACGGCTCCGAACGCATGGTGTCGTTCGAACAGCCAGGTGGCGAGCGAGTCGCCCGGCATGCGCTCAAGCACGATGAAGTAGGCGCATCCTGCCCGCACGATGCCGCGCCACGCCGGCACGGCTGGATGGTCAACGCGGGAGAGCGGCGCCACCTCGCGCCACACGGAGGCGAGGTCGTAGGCAGGGCGAAGGGGACGCAGGAGCTTCAGCGCCGCCGGGGCGCCGCCGGGACCGACGGCGTCGAACACGGCGCCCGAGCCGCCGATGCCCGTCAGCCTTCCTATGCGGTAGCCCTGCACCGAGCGTCCGCAAAAACGCCGGTACGGCAGCGCCACGAGGTGCTCGGCCACGCGGGACATGGGAGGCCTCCCGGCGCGCGGCGCTACCGCGGCATACCGCAGGAGGGGCAGAACTTCGCGCCCGGCGGCAGTTGCGATCCGCACGAGGCACAGAAACCGCCCTGGTCCACCTTCGCACCGCACTGGAGGCAGAATTTGGACCCGGCCGGGATGGCCGTGCCGCACTGCGCGCAAGCCGTGCCGGCGGCGGGGGCGGCCATGGACGCGACAGCAGTCGGCATGCCGCCCATCGGGCCGGGCTGCTGGTGCGCCTGCACCTGCGCCGGATGCTGGCCGTACCCCTGTTGGCGGTAAGCCGCCTTGCGACGGTCGGAGCTGCTGAACGAGCCGAAGCCCAGACCGGACAGGAAGCCCTTCTGCTGGTACTGGGTGCTGCCGCCCTGGCCGTACTTGCGCTTCTTCTTGCTGCTGAACGAGAACATGCCCATGAATGCCGCCTTTCGAAGGTCGCCCCGCACCTCGGCGCGGCGAGAATCGTTGCAAACGTTGGGACCACGGTAGCAGAACCGTGCAGCACGAAGATCAAATCGAGGTAAAGGATGGCGCCGGGCCGCACCGCTCCCGAAAAACCGCACAAACGTCGCAAGACGCAAAACGACCCGCCGCGCAGCTGGCGGACGGGTCGTTTCAAGTCTTTTTCGCTCACCGCTGGGACACGAGGCTCCTAAGCGGACAACGGCTACTTCTCCAACAGCAGGTCGTCCAAAGCGGTGGCATCGAGCTCCAGCGGGGCCTCGACGGTGCACTCGTAGTTGCCGTCGGCATCGATGTCGATGAGCACGTGGCTGCGGTCGCGCAGCTGGCCCTCCACCACCTTCTGGGCAATACGGTCCACGATCTCACGCTGGATGAGGCGCTTCAGGGGACGCGCGCCGAAGATGGGGTCGTAGCCGTCGATGGACAGGTGCTCCATGGCCGCAGGGGTCACGTCGAGCGTGACGCGGCGGTCGGCCAGGCGGTCGCGCACCTCTTCCAGCTGCAGGTCCACGATGGGCTCGATGTTCGTCATGTTCAGTGCGTTGAACACCACCACGTCGTCGATGCGGTTGATGAACTCGGGGCGGAACGTGGCGCGCAGGGCCCCGTCGATGGCCTGCTTCATGGCCTTCTCGTCGCCGTGCTCGGCGAACTCGCGGATGAACTGCGAGCCCACGTTCGACGTCATGATGATGATGGCGTTCTTGAAGCTCACCACGCGGCCCTGGCCGTCGGTCAGGCGGCCGTCGTCGAGCACCTGCAGCAGGATGTTGAACACGTCCGGGTGCGCCTTCTCGATCTCGTCCAACAGCACCACGGAATACGGCTTGCGGCGCACGGCCTCGGTCAGCTGGCCGCCCTCGTCGTAGCCCACGTAGCCCGGAGGCGCGCCGATGAGGCGCTGCACGCTGAACTTCTCCATGTACTCGGACATATCGATGCGCACCATGGCGCGCTCGCTGTCGAACAGGTACTCGGCCAGCGCCTTCGCCAGCTCCGTCTTGCCCACGCCGGTGGGTCCCAGGAACAGGAAGGAGCCGATGGGGCGATCGGGGTCGGAGAGCCCGGCGCGGTTGCGGCGGATGGCGCCGGCCACCGAGGACACGGCCTCGTCCTGGCCCACCACGCGCTCGTGCAGCTTCTCCTCCAGGTCAACGAGCTTCGCCATCTCGCCCTGCATCATCTTCTGCACGGGGATGCCCGTCCACGTGGACACGACCTCGGCTATCTCGTCGTCGGACACCTCCTCCTTCAAGATGGCGCCGTCCTGCTGCTTCACATTCAACGCCTCTTCGGCGTCGTGCAGGCGGCGCTGCAGGTCGGGGATGCGGGCATAGCGGATCTCGGACGCCTTCACCAAGTCGCCCTCGCGCGTGGCGCGCTCCTCTTCGAGCTGGGCGCCCTCGAGCTCGCTCTTGAGCTCCTGCACGTTCACGATGGCATCCTTCTCGTTCTGCCACTCGGCCTTGCGCTTGTCGAGGTCCTCCTGGGCGGCGGCGATGTCGCGGCGCAGCACCTCCAGGCGCTCCTTGGAGGCCTCGTCGGTCTCCTTCATGAGCGCCTGCTCCTCGATCTGCATCTGGGTGAGCTTGCGGTCGGCGGCGTCAACCTCCTCGGGCATGGAGTCGATCTCGATGCGCAGACGGCTGGCGGCCTCGTCCATGAGGTCGATGGCCTTGTCGGGCAGGAAGCGATCGGAGATGTAGCGGTTCGAGAGCTCGGCCGCGGCCACGATGGCGCTGTCGGTGATGCGCACGCCGTGGTGAATCTCGTACTTCTCCTTCAGGCCGCGCAGGATGGCAATGGTGTCCTCCACCGTGGGCTCCGTGACCAACACCGGCTGGAAGCGGCGCTCCAGCGCGGCGTCCTTCTCGATGTACTTGCGGTACTCGTCGAGCGTCGTGGCGCCGATGGCGTGCAGCTCGCCGCGGGCGAGCGCAGGCTTGAGCATGTTGCCGGCGTCCATGGAGCTGTCGCCGGTGGAACCGGCGCCCACGATGGTGTGCAGCTCATCGATGAACAGGATGATCTGCCCCTCGCTCTGCTTCACCTCGCGCAGCACGGCCTTCAGGCGGTCCTCGAACTCGCCGCGGTATTTAGCGCCGGCCAGCATCGCCGGCAGGTCAAGGGCGATGATGTCGCGGTCCTTCAGCGAGGAGGGCACGTCGCCGTCGACGATGCGCTGGGCCAGGCCCTCCACGATGGCCGTCTTGCCGGTGCCGGGCTCGCCGATGAGCACGGGGTTGTTCTTCGTGCGGCGTGACAGCACCTGGATGGTGCGGCGGATCTCCTCGGCGCGGCCGATGACCGGGTCCAGCTTGCCCTCGCGGGCCTGCTGGGTGAGGTTCTGTCCATACTGCTCCAGCGCCTCGAACTGCACCTTGTTCTGCTGGTCGGTCACGCGGGTGTCGCCGCGCAGCTCCTCGTAGGCCGCCTCGATGGTCTTGCGCGTGATGCCGGCGGCGTTGAGTATCTTACCGGCGGCGCCCTTTTCCTCGGCCAGCGCGATGAGCAGATGTTCGCTCGTGGCGTAGCTGTCGCCCAGCTTCTCGGCTATCTTCACGGCGCTGTCGATGAGCCCCATGAGCGCCGGGCCCGGCACGCCGCTCATCATCATGGGACCGCTCGCGCTCACCTTCGGCATGCGCAGGATCTCGTCGTCCACGTTGGCCAGCAGCTGGAACGGCTCGGCGCCGATGCGCTTGATGATGGCCGAAAGGTTGTTCTCCTTCGATTCGAGCAGGGCCTTCAACATGTGGATGGGCTCTGCTTGGGATGCTTCGTTCTCGGAGGCGATGGTGATGGTCTGCTGCAACGCCTCCTGGGCGGTCAGGGCCAGTTTGTTCAGGTTGCCCATGTTCATAGGTTCGTTCCTCCTTCGCTTTCGTCCAATGGCAAAAGCCGAGAATGCAAGGTCAGGGAAGGCGCCGCAGCGCCGTGGGCATGTCGGATGCCCGCACGAGCGAGTTCACGCTCTCGCGCGTTTCCAGCTCGTGCACGCGATCGGCCAATCGGCGCACGCGTTTGTGCAGGTCGTCCAGCTCGTTGTCGCGCTCGTCCAGCCGCCCCTGCAAGTCCAGGATGCGGATGACGCCGGCCAGGTTGATGCCCTCGCCGGTGAGCTCGTTGATGAGCTCCAGCCGCTCGATGTCGGCCTGCGAGTACATGCGCGTGTTGCCGCTCGTGCGCTGCGGCGTGACGAGGCCCTTCTGCTCGTAGGTGCGCAACGTCTGCGGATGCACGCCGGCAAGCTGGGCGGCCACGCTTATCATGTAGAGCGGGCGGTTGCGGTCGGTACGGTCGGTCATTGCCAGCTCCTCACGTCGTCCGTGGTTGCCGCAAGGAAGTCCTCCATGGCCTTCTTCTGGCCGTCGTTCATGGCCTTCGGCACCTGCACGTCTATCTTCACCTTCAGGTCACCGGTGCCCTCGCCCTTCACGCGCGGGGCGCCCTTGCCCTTGATGTGGAGCACCGTCTCATCCTGTGTGCCGGCGGGCACGCGGACGCGCACCTTCGTGCCGTCGGGTGCGGGCACGACGACGCTGGCGCCCAGCGCCGCCTCGGCCACGGTCACGGGCACGTTCACCTCCACGTCGGCCCCCTTCCGAGAGTAGTAGGGGTGCTCGTCGATCTTCGTCGTGATCAGCAGGTCGCCCGCCGCGCCGCCGTTCTCGCCGGGACCGCCCTTGCCCTTGAAGCGCAGGCGGCCGCCATCCACGGCGCCGGCGGGTATCTTCACCGTGAGGGTTTCCTTGTCGGCCCGTCCGGGCACGCGCACGGTCACGAGCTTTTCTGCGCCCTTGAACGCCTCGTCGAACGACACGTTCAGCGTCACGTTCATGTCCTGGCCCTTGCGGGGCCGTGGCTGGCGCGCGCCGCCGCCGAAGCCGGACAGGTCGCCGAAGTCCCAATCGCTTCCGAAGGCGCCGTCGCCGTGGCGGATGCTCTCAAGGATGTCGGCCCAGCTGCCGAACCCGCCGGCGCCGGCTCCGGCTCCGCCGAAGATGTCCTCGACGTTCACGTTGCCGCCACCGCCCCAGCCATGCGGGATCTGGTTCTCGTTCGCGGTCCCGTACTGGTCGTACAACTTGCGCTTCTTGTCGTCGGACAGCACCTCGTACGCTTCGTTGAGCTCCTTGAACTTCGCCTCGTCGCCGCCCGTGTCGGGGTGGTGCTTGCGCGCGAGCTTGCGGAACGCCTTCTTTATCTCGTCAGCCGTGGCGTTGCGCGCAACGCCGAGCGTTTTATAGTAGTCGGGAGTCGCTGCCATGCTCCACCACCTTTCGTTCTATCTCGTATCAAGCAGAAGCGGGCCTTGAATCCGCCCGCTTCCACCTGCCGCTATTTCTTGTCTTTTGTGCCCTCGTCAGGCGCTTTCTCGCGTTTCGGGCCGCCGCTGGTCACGGTCACCATCGCTGGTCGCAAGACTTTCGATCCCATCTTGTAACCTTTCTGATAGACCTCGGCCACCGTCTCGTCGGGCACGTTCGCGTCGTCCACCGTGGCGACGGCCTGAGCCTCGAGCGCGTCGAATGCCTCGCCCTGCGGGTCGATGACCTCCACGCCGTCCTTCTTCAGCACGTCGACCATCTTCGTGTGCACGGCGCTCACACCGTCCAGCAGCCCCTGCTCGCCGTTCTTCGTCGCGTAATCGATGGTGCGCTCGAAGTCGTCCAGCACGGGAAGCAGGCTCGACACCAGCTTCTCGGTCGCGCGGGCCTTCTCGACCTCGCGCTGCTCCGTCGTACGACGGCGGTACGTGTCCCATTCGGCGTGCAGCCGCAGGAACTTGTCCTGCCACTCCTGGGCCTCGGCCTTCGCGGCAGCCACCTGCTCGCTGTCAGTGGGCGCGGCCTCTGCAGGCTCGCCTTCCAGGGCCGCCTCGGCCTCTGCGACGATACGGTCGGCATCGCTGCCGGCGGCCGATCCCTTCGGGTCGGACGACGCGGCGGTGGCACCGGGCTCTGGGGAGGGGGCAGCAGAGCCGGTGACCGCGTCGGCCTGGTTCGCGGAGGGCTGGGAATCCCCGGCCGCCCCGCGCGTGTCCTCGATGGGGATGTTCCTGCCAGCGCCCTGCGCCGGGCGCCCGGACGGGGGTGTGCTCGGCTTGGCCATGGCGGTTACTTCCCTTCCTTGCCGTCGTTCTCGTCGACAACCTCGTAGTCGGCCTCGATGGTGTCGTCGGCCGGCGTGGACTCGGCCGCAACAGCCTGCGCGCCGGCATCCGCGCCCTGCGTGGAGTACACGACCTCGGCCAGCTTGTAGCCCGCCTGCTGCATCTTCTCGGTCGCGGCCTTGATGGCGTCGAGGTCGGAGCCCTCGAGCGCGCTCTTGGCCTCGTTGATGGCCTCCTCGGCAGCGGACTTCACGTCGGCCGGTGCCTTGTCGCCCACCTCGGCGAGCGTCTGCTCGGTGGCGTTCACCAGCGCGTCGCAGTTGTTGCGGACCTCGACCTCTTCCTTGCGCTTCTTGTCCTCCTCGGCGTGCAGCTCGGCGTCCTTCACCATGCGCTCGACCTCGTCGTCGTTCAACGCGGTGGAGCCGGAGATGGTGATCTGCTGCTGCTTGCCGGTGCCCAGGTCCTTCGCCGACACGTTCACGATGCCGTTGGCGTCGATATCGAACGTGACCTCGATCTGCGGCACGCCGCGGCGCGCGGCCGGGATGCCGGACAGCTGGAACTTGCCGAGCGTCTTGTTGTCGTGGGCCATCTGACGCTCGCCCTGCAGCACATGCACCTCGACGGACGTCTGGTTGTCGGCCGCCGTGGAGTAGATCTCCGTCTTGCGGGTGGGGATGGTGGTGTTGCGGTCGATCATCTTCGTCATGACGCCGCCCATCGTCTCCACGCCCAGCGACAGCGGGGTCACGTCGAGCAGCAGGATGCCCTCCACGTCGCCGGCCAGCACGCCGCCCTGGACGGCCGCGCCCATGGCCACGACCTCGTCCGGGTTCACGGACATGTTCGGCTCCTTGCCGGTGAGCTTCTTCACGATGTCCTGCACGGCGGGCATGCGGGTGGAACCGCCCACGAGGATGACCTCGTCGATGTCGCCGGCCTTGAGGCCCGCGTCCTTGAGCGCCTGCTCAACAGGCTTCTTCACACGGTCGAGCAGGTCCTTCGTGATGCGCTCGAACTCGGCGCGCGTCAGCGTGTAGTCCAGGTGCTTCGGGCCGGAGGCGTCGGCCGTGATGAAGGGCAGGTTGATGTTGGCCTGGGTGGTGGAGGACAGCTCCATCTTCGCCTTCTCGGCGGCTTCCTTCAGGCGCTGCAGGGCCATCTTGTCCTGGCGCAGGTCGATGCCGTTCTCGGCCTTGAACTTGTCGGCCATCCAGTCGATGATGCGCTGGTCCCAGTCGTCGCCGCCCAGGTGGTTGTCGCCTGCGGTGGCCGCAACCTCGAACACGCCGTCGCCGAGCTCCAGGATGGACACGTCGAACGTGCCGCCGCCCAGGTCGAACACGAGGATCTTCTCGTCCTTGTTCGTCTTGTCCAAGCCGTAGGCCAGCGCCGCGGCCGTGGGCTCGTTGATGATGCGGAGCACCTCGAGACCGGCGATCTTGCCGGCGTCCTTCGTGGCCTGGCGCTGCGCGTCGTTGAAGTACGCGGGCACCGTGATGACGGCCTGCGTGACCGGCGCGCCCAGCTGCTTCTCGGCGTCGTTCTTAAGCTTCTGGAGCACCATGGCGGAGATTTCCTCCGGGGTGTAGTCCTTGCCGTCGATGTCGACGACCGCGCGGCCGTCCTTGCCCTTCTGCAGCTTGTAGCTCACGGTCTTGCGCTCTTCGGGAGTCTCGTCGTAGGAGCGGCCGATGAAGCGCTTCACGGAGGACACGGTGTTCTCCGGGTTGGTGACCGCCTGGTTCTTCGCGGCCTTGCCGACGACGCGCTCGCCGTCCTTGCGGAAGCCCTCGACGGACGGTGTGGTGCGGTCGCCTTCCGCGTTCACGAGGATTTCGGGCTCCGAGCCCTCCATGACCGCCATGGCGGAGTTCGTGGTGCCCAGGTCGATGCCGAGAATCTTAGCCATTATCGTTCCTCTCTGTTGGAGTTGTTACCTTGTTGGGTCGTGCTGGTTCGTGCCGGGTCGTGCTCTGAGGTTCGCCTTCTATGCAAAGAGGTGCGCAACCGCGCACCCATTCGCCGTACGAACATCGGGCGGCGAACGGGTGCTCTTTGCCGCTCAATCTTCTTTCGACGTTTTGCACTATATAATCTAAGTCTTACGTTGTCAAGTTATATCATAAGTTGCTGTTGATGTTTTGTAACAATGCACACTATACTCATACGGAAGGCAACGAGACGGCTGGGACAAGAGCGTTACGGCCCCTGCATTCGTTCGTTTCCCGCACGATGCCCCAATAGGATCGAATGTGTGCGGTCAATGGAGAGACAGAGGGCGGCGGCGCAGGGAAGGGGTAAGCGTCGGACAATGTTTCACGTGAAACATTTGTGCGCTATTATGCGAGCAACTGCGCGCGTCCTTATTGGGCGGCGCACGCCGCAGACGGAATTCTCGTTTCGTTTTTCGGGCACCCACCGAGCACCTTTGCAGGTTATCCCGAAAAAGCAAAAGCCCCCGCATCTGCTTCCACAGATGCGGGGGCCGGTTGATCCGGTACGGGGATCGCTTGCGAGGCGTTAGTCCTCGACGACCTCCGGGATAGCGCCCATGGGGCACTCCTCGACGCAGTCGCCGCACGCGATGCAAGCATCCTCGTTCACGACGTCGGCCTTGCCGCCAACAACCTCGAGCACTTCCTGCGGGCAGGCGTCGACGCAG
This sequence comes from Gordonibacter sp. RACS_AR49, assembly GCF_030418435.1. Taxonomy (NCBI): domain Bacteria; kingdom Bacillati; phylum Actinomycetota; class Coriobacteriia; order Eggerthellales; family Eggerthellaceae; genus Gordonibacter; species Gordonibacter sp. RACS_AR49. Next base: position 798,271 of record NZ_JAIUDM010000001.1, read on the forward strand.
ATGCCACAGCCAATGCACTCATCGGCATCGATAACCGGGTGAGACATGTCATTCTCCTTCTCGTCCAAAAGACCCGCGAGCACACGGGCAACTTCCCCAAAAACTTACTGCCCGCAAGATACCATGGTTCTATGCAAATGCAAGAAAAATCGGCGATTTTTCAGGGTACGGTACGAATTCTTTCATGGATGCTTGGCGTGCGCTCGGGCAGCGTGAAGATGGCGCGCTTGCGCGTGCGCAGGCGACAACGAAGGGTACGCGAAGGATGCGGGACTTCCGCCCGGAAGCGGCGCCCACATGCCGAGGAGCCTCCGCACAGGAGCCCTCGGCATGCGTAGAATACTCTCCGCGGGACCTCGGATCCGCCAGCCGACTCTAGCAGATCCGGGGCAGCTGCTCGCCTACGAGCATGTCGAGGATGCGCGTGCCTCCGAACGCCGTGCGCAGGAACACCTTGGGGCCGCGCTCGGGCTGCGCTGCAGCCACCTCACCGATGATCGCAGCATCCGCGCCGTAGCGGTTCGCGCGCATGGCGGCGAGCGCGGCGTCGGCCTCGTCGGGCGCCACCACGCATACCATCTTGCCCTCGTTCGCCACCTGCAGCGGATCGTAGCCCAGCATCTCGCAGGCGCCCAGCACGGCCGGTTTCACCGGCACGGCATCCTCCTCCACGGTGATGTCGGTGTCCGACTGCGCGGCAAGCTCGTTCAGCGTGGAGGCCAGGCCGCCGCGCGTGGGGTCGCGGAAGCAGCGCGTATGGGGGGCGGCCGCCAGCACGTCGGCGATGAGATGGTTGAGCGGGGCGGCATCGCTTTCAAGGTCGGCCGAGAACGACAGAGACTCGCGGCAGCTCATGATGGTGATGCCGTGGTCGCCCAGCGTTCCAGTGACCAGCACCTTGTCGCCCGGGCGACACCGAGCGCCGCCCAGTTCCACGTCCGGCGCCAGCGTTCCCACGCCGCTCGTGTTGATGAACACGCCGTCGCCATGGCCACGGTTGACCACCTTCGTATCGCCCGTCACCAGCGCCACGCCCGCCTCACGGGCGCACTCCGCCATGGAGTTGCAGATGCGCCTGAGATCGTCGATGGGGAAACCCTCTTCCAGAACGAAACCCACGCTCAGGTAGCGGGGTGTCGCGCCGCTCGTGGCCACATCGTTCACCGTGCCGCACACGGCGAGCCGACCGATGTCGCCGCCAGGAAAGAAATGAGGCGTCACCACGAAGCTGTCCGTGGAGAATGCCAGCCGCTCGCCCGGCGCCGGCGCGGGCAGCACGGCGGCATCGTCGCCGCGCAGCAGCTCGTCACCCGCGTAGGCAGCGAAGAACACGTCGTCGATGATGCGTTTCATCATCGTACCGCCGCTTCCGTGTCCCAACATCACCGTGCTATCCATAACGCTCCTTGCCTCGATTCGTCCATACAAACGAAGGTTTAAGTGAAACATCTTCGACCCGGCTCGTAAAGGGAGGTTTCCGCGGCGCTTGAAACCCTCCTGCTTTCGACCGCCAACGAGCCGACGGGCCTTCTACCTATATATACTGTCCTGTGGTCGTAACTACGAGGCGCCCGTTCTTCACGCCCTTCGTACCCAAGATGAGGTTCGCGATATCCTGCACGAGCCCCGTTTCGCCGCGCAGCACGATGACCTCGAGGCAGTTGTGCTCGTCGAGGTGCACGTGCATCGAGGACACGATGGACTCGAAGTATTCGTGCTGGATGGCATGCAGCTTCTCCTGCAGGTCGCTGGCATGGTGGTCGAACACGATGGTGAGCGTGCCCATGACCTCGGCGCCCGGCGTGGAGCATTCCTCTTCCACCAGCGCATCGCGCACGAGGTCGCGCACGACCTCGCTGCGGTTCTTGGCCAGTCCGCGGCGGGCAACGAGCCGGTCGAAGCGCACGAGCAGGTCCTCGGGCATAGCCACCGAGAACCGCATCAGATCGTTGCTCATCGACGTGCCCTAGACCAGGTTGACGGTGACGTTGCTGGCTGCTGCGGCGTCGTCCTCGAGGGCGTCCTTCGCCTCGCCGAGCAGCGCACGCACGTCATCGAGCAACGCCTGGGCAGCATGCATCTTCTCGGACACGGTGGCGAAGCCGGCGTCGCCCGCCAGATGCCCCAGCGTGTGCGCCCAGCGGCGCTCCAGCTTCACGTGGTCGTCGACCTGCTCGATCATCTGCTCGAGCTGTCCGGTATTCACTCCGTTGGTGCACATAAGGCTGCCTCCTGTATCGTTTCGCGGCGCGCGCCGAAGGGCGCCTCGCCGTTGCCGTCGGTTCTTGCTATCATGATCGTTATACGTGGAACGCCCGGCGACCGCAAGGGACAGTGTGAAAAATTCCGCAAATGGTAACATGTACGAGGTAGCGCTCGAAGAGATGTGGGAGCTGTTCTCGCCCTACCTCGATGGCGCGCGGACGGGCGTCGTGTGCGTGGCGAGCGCGGCCCGGCTCGGCGACGCAGCGCGGAGCGCGCTCGAGAACTCGGCCGCGGCGCTCGGATACGGGCGCGCGTGCTGCACGTACGTCGCCCTGCGGTCGGAAAGCGCAGCCGGGAAGGCCCCGGGCACCGAAGAAAGCGGAACTGACAAGGAGAGAACTGCCGATCACGAGGTTGCCGGAGAGGCAGAACTCGACGGCCAGGCGCTGTTTCTGCTGCTGGAAGGATTAGATCCGCTGGTCGTTGTGGCAGCGGACGCCGAGGCCGCTCGGGCACTCGGCGCCGCATATCGTCAGGAAGTTCCCCTCGACGGCGCCTGCCGCCTGTTCGGGCGAGACGCCGTGTCGTTCAAGTCGTTCGAGCATATGCTGGACGACGCGCAGAGCAAGCAGGCCGCCTGGGCTCTGCTCAAGAAGCTGCCGCGGTACGGTGAGCGCTAGCTACGCCCTCACCACGGCTTCCGCCGCATCGAGCAGCGCGCGCACCTCGTCCACCGTCTCGGCCTCGGCGTACACGCGCACGAGCGGCTCGGTTCCGGAGGGGCGCATCATAACCCAGGCGTCGCCTTCGAGGTAGAACTTCACGCCGTCGCGACGGTCGACGTCCACGACCTTCTTCCCGCACACCTCGTCGGGCGCGTAATCCGGCACGACGCTCGCACGGAAGCGCGCCATCTGCTCCTCGGTGATGGAAAGGCCGCGGCGCTCGAACTCCAGCTTACCCACTTTCTGGAACATGTCGTCCACCAGCTGGCCCAGGCTCATGCCGCGCTGCGCCATGGTCTCTGCCAGCAGCAGGGCCATGAGCAGGCCATCGCGCTCCATGACGTGCGTGGGGATGCCGATGCCGCCGGACTCCTCGCCGCCCAGCATGACGTCGCCCTTCTCCATCTCGGCGTAGATCCACTTGAAGCCGACCGGCGTGCTGGTGAGCTCCAGGCCCAGGCGCTTGCACTGGCGGGCGAGCATGGCGGACGCGGTGATGGTGGACACGACCCGGCCGTGCTGGCCCTTGTCCTCGGCCAAGTGCGACACGAGCAGCGTGATAATGCGGTGCGGGTTGACGAAGGTGCCATGCTCGTCCACTGCGCCGATGCGGTCGGCATCGCCGTCGTTGATGAAGCCGGCGTCATAGCCCATCTCGGGCACCTTCGCAATGCAGCGGTCGACCCAAGGCGGAATGGGCTCGGGATGCAGACCGTCGAAGGTCGGATCCTCCGCGTTGTTGATCTCGCACACCTCCACGCCCAGATCGCGCAGCAGGTCGGCCAGGTAGTGGCGACCGGCGCCGTAGAGCGGGTCCACCACCACGCGCAGGTGGGCGTCGCGTATGGCCTCTACGTCCACGCGCTGCTTAAGGGCGTCGAGGTAGGCGGTCATGAGGTCGGCCTCTTCGCAGGCGCCGCGCTCCGCAGTAGCGGCATCGGGCAGCACGGCCTCCACGCGGTCGGTGAACTCCTTGCCCGCCGCGCCGCCGTCGGCCATGCGCAACTTCACGCCCAGGTACTCGGCCGGGTTGTGGCTGCTGGTGAGCATGATGCCGCCCACGGCATCGGCATCCTGCGCCACCGACCAGCAGAGCGTCGGCGTGGGGCAGTAGTCCTGCGTGAGCAGCGTGCGGAAACCGTGCGCCGCCGCGACCTCGGCCGCAAGGCGGGCATACGCATGCGCGTCCCGGCGGCAATCGTGGCCCACGATGAGGGTGCCGGGAGCATCGGCCGGGCGCCCGGCGGAGACGGCATCCTCCTTGAAGATGCGCGCTGCCGCATCCACGACGCGCACCAGGTTGTCATCTGTGAAATCTTCACCGATGATGGCGCGCCATCCATCGGTGCCGAAGTGTATGTCTGCCACAGGTAGTCCTTTCCACACGGGAAGCCTCGGTTGCGGGCAGGCGCACGCCCGTCCGTATTTCCACTCATTATAAGGCTCATCGCCAAGGCTCGCGAAAACGATGCAGGATCATCACCGACAGAGCAGCGAAATAATTAGCACGAATCCGCTTCTCCGGGCGGTGTTTCACGTGAAACACCGCCCGGAGAATGTGCCCCGATCAGGGGCTAAGCAGGTCAAAGTGGGTTGAAGGGCAATCCAATGATAGAACACCGGCAGGATGATGGCCCAAGGACAACGCGCAAGCCAAGAGGGGGTCTGCTCGTGCGCAAGAACGATAATGCAGATCGAGGCCGCGGGGGGAGCGGCCTCGATCTGGACGAGTGGAGAGAGAAGAGTGGAGGAGTTTTTCTCTTGCTCGCCAACTATATTACCCACGTTATTATACTTTGTCAAGAATATCTTTATCCTTGTATAAATTACCGATCGCCGGGGAGCCATCCCCGGGCTTCTCTTCGCCACTCGTGTTGCTTTCGACGAAATTATCCAGCGGTACGCCATCGCCGGTACAATAGCCGTAAGAGAGAAGTTCGTGCGCGGCACGGCGGCCGCCGGAAACGAAAGCGAGAAGACCATGGCGAACAGAAGCCTTGCTAAGGGACCCTCGGATACCTGCGTGCTGGTCACGGGAGGTGCCGGATTCATCGGCAGCCATACGTGTGTCGAGCTGCTGAACCGGGGGTACCGCGTGGTCGTCTTGGACGACCTGAGCAACTCGAGCGAGGTTGCGCTCGACCGCGTCCGCACCATCACCGGCATCGACGACGACCGGCTGGCGTTCTACGAGGCCAGCATCCTCGACCGTGAGGCGCTCGACCGCGTATTCACCGAGAACGACATCGACGCCATCATCCACTTCGCCGGCTTCAAGGCTGTGGGCGAGAGCGTGCAGAAGCCGCTCGAATACTACTGGAACAACGTGGCAGGCACCCTCGTGCTGTGCGAGGCGGCGCGCGATCATGGATGCAAGAACCTCGTGTTCTCGTCGAGCGCCACGGTGTACGGCGAGCCCGAGTTCATCCCCATCACCGAGGACTGCCCGAAACACGATGCCACGAACCCCTACGGCCAGACGAAGAGCATGCTGGAGCAGGTGCTCACCGACCTGTATGTTGGAGACAACGAGTGGAACGTCGTGCTGCTGCGCTACTTCAACCCCATCGGAGCGCATGAAAGCGGGCTCATCGGTGAGGATCCGAAGGGAATCCCGAACAATTTGCTGCCCTACGTGGCGCAGGTTGCCGTGGGCAAGTTGGCGTGCGTTGGCGTGTTCGGCGACGATTATCCCACCCCGGACGGCACGGGCGTGCGCGACTATATCCACGTGGTCGACCTCGCGCGCGGCCATGTGGCGGCCCTCGACTGGATGGGCGGCAAGGTGGGCACCGGTGCGGCCAACACGCTCGGCACCATCGCCGGCGAGCCGGCCGACGACGGAACCCGGCGCGGCGTGGGCATCTTCAACCTGGGTACCGGCACGGGCTCGAGCGTGCTCGACGTCGTGCACGCGTTCGAGCGCGCCTGCGGCAAGGAGCTGCCCTACGAGGTGAAGCCGCGGCGCGCAGGCGACATCGCCGAGAACTACGCCGCCTGCGACAAGGCCCGCGACGAGCTGGGCTGGATCGCCGAGTACGACCTCGATCGCATGTGCGCCGACAGCTGGCGCTGGCAGTCGCAGAATCCGAACGGCTACTCCACGGCCGCACCTATAGCTTAGCAGCCTGGTCGGTACAGCGAATTCGGCCCTCTTCGCACCGTCTGCATTGCCAACAGCCCCCGGTTCGAAGGCGAACCGGGGGCTGTTGCTTATTTATCGTCGCGCTCCTGCTTCTCTCGGTACATCGCATGATCGGCAGCATCGAACAACTCCTGATAGTTCGTACCGTCGTGCGGATAGCGCGCCACCCCGATGCTCAGGGAAACCGATACACCCAAGTCCCTCGTGATGGCTTCGGCATGATCGCGCAACGCATGCCGTTTGGCGTCGACCACATCGGCTTCGTCGACATCGCGCACGAACGCCACGAACTCGTCCCCGCCGATACGCCCAACCGGATCGTCGCAACGGAACACGTCGAACAGAGCGCGGGCGATGGCGGCAAGCACCTGGTCGCCCACACGGTGCCCGTTGCGATCGTTGATCTGTTTGAAGTCGTCGACGTCTATCATGAACAGCAGGCCGCGATCATGCGCGGCAAGCGATGCGGTTATCTTCTCTTCGGCCGTTACCTTGTTGAGCGCCTTCGTCAAACCGTCTATCTGCGATCGGCGTACCAACTGCTCCTCCAAGGCGCGCTGCTGCGTTATGTCGACCATCTTCCCCACTGCGGCGTAGGGCTCCTGCCCTTCGTACAGGTAGCGGCACTTGATGGAAAACCAGCGGTACTCGCCGGTCAGCGTGCATGCGCGCACGGTAGCCCGCCGAGCCTCGCCCGACGGTGCGGGGTGCTCGAGAATCTCCTCAACCAGCGAAACGTCCTCTTCGTGGAAATCGATCAGCGGGATTCCGCGCTCCAAATAGTGTTCGCGTCGTAGGCTGTCGAGCGAGAACACGCTGCGCGCGTTCGGGGTCAATTCCAAAACGTCATCGCCATACGAGTACTCGAACAATACCGTATCCGAGAACTCCGCAAGCACGGCATAGCGTTCGGCCCCGCGGAGCGCGCGACGACGGAAGCGTCCTATGACCAGGGCAACCGCGACACAGGCTATGGTGCTGATGATGACGAGAACCGTTCCCGCCACTACCGTGTCGTGCAGGATGACCTGGGAATGCTCGGCTATCGTATTCTCCTCGGTAAAGTTCACGATAGTCCAATCGTTCTCATTGAGACGTACGGAAGTGAAGAAAGTCGTCTTGCCATCGCGCTTGCCAATAGCAAGGGTGGCCACATCGCTATCGTTCTCCACGTTCTCCTGCATCTTGTTCACGATAGCGTCCGCATACCCTTGGTTGCGCAACACCTCGTACAGGTTCAACCCGTCGTAGAGCTCCGACTTCTCGGAGTCGACGATAATGGTGCCATCGCCTTTCATGAGCACGGAACCCAGCAGCGTAACCGACGATTTGATCTGGGTCGTATCGATGAGACTATGAGCGTCGACGATACTGCGAAGCACGCCGACGACCACGCCCTCCTTTACCACCGGTTCGGCTATGCTGTAAAAGAATCCGTTAAGCCGATGAGACTTGCGCACGTCCGACACGACGCTCTCGCCGGCCTTGAGCCTTCTCAAGATCTCGAGGTCGCTCTCCTTCCGATTCGACTCGACAACGCCTTCTTCGAGCGAGGCGATGGATACGTAGGTCACACCGAAAGACGCGCGTTCGTTCCATGAGTTCAGAAAATCGGTGAACACCTCGCCTTCAGGGTCGATATCGGGTGATTCTGCCAACGTCCGAATAGTGAGCACGGTATTGCGAATCTCGTCGATGGACGATTCGGACTCGATTTTCTGCGCCGTGGTGAAATCGTTCATACCTTCGGCCGACATCTTGTTGAACTCCTCGCCCAACGAGACCGAGTATGCGATGAACACGCCGTAGATGATAGCGCCCACGATGAGGATGGACGCGGCGAGGACGGCGAACGTGCGCGGCGACCCAAGCCGACGCCAGCGGCGCGGCCGATTTTCGTGCTTGGTTTCGGTTGGCTCGGCCATCAGGTCAGAATTCCTTGCTTTCACGCGAGCGCACGTGTTCGAGGGCATTCCCGAATTCGATAGTATGTTCTCGGCCAGGGCAAAAAACAAGGTTGACGCGCAAGTGCTTGCGTTCCGTTACACGAAAGCGCCCGCTTCTCTTATGGGGAAACGGGCGCTGCAAAAGGTTTGGCTGCACGATATCGGCGTTCGTGCCGCGCAGCGTATCCCGCGTCGACAGGGGAAGCGGAATAGCCACCGTCACCCTATTCGCCATCCGGCCCGCTTTGCGAGGAAGCCAAGTTGCAGCACGGCTAGTAGGACGGATCGTAATCGTCATACGACTCCTCATCGTAATATCCCGAGCTGCCCGTACCTGTCGAGCTGGCGCTGGAGTAGCCCGACGATCCTGATCCGCTGGTATAGCCCCTGGGACCCAAGCCGCTGACGCCCACGATGTTGCTCGGGTCGCCCCCCTCCTCTATCGTCTCCATCATCTGCTTCGTAGCAGTGGGATCGTTCAGCACGAACGACTGGCCGTCCACCAGCTGGTCCATGAACACGGTGGGTGCCATGGCCGAGTACACCGTCAGGTCTCCCTTGCCCTTGAACTGCTCGGCCAGCGAGATGATATCGGTAACGGACAAGTCCGTAGTCACGCACTTCGCCGCACCCTGAATAACGCCGGGAAGATCGGTGACGGGCATGTCGAGCACCTTGTTCACCAGAGCCATGATGAGCTTGCGCTGATTGGCCGTCCGCGTGAAGTCCCCGTCGACGAAGGCGCGGCTGCGCGCGAACACGAGTGCCTGCTCGCCGTTGAGATGCTGCAGGCCCTCCTCGATGATGATGCGCTGGCCATACGGGTTGTCCGTGGTGTTGTCGGCATCCGTGTCGTCGATGCGCTCCGTCACCTCCACGTCAACGCCACCCACCGCGTCGACCAATTGCACCATGTTCTCGAAGTTCACCTCAGCATAGTGGGAGATATCCACCCCGAGCAGCTGGCTGGCCTCGCGGATGGTGGACGACACGCCACCGTAGTTGTAGGCGGCATTGAACTTCGAGATACCCACGTTGTCGATGTCGATCATGGTGTCGCGCGGAATGGACACGATGCTGGCTTGGTTTCTCGTGGGATCGACGTACACGACAATGTTCGTGTCGGAACGCGCGCCGGCCTCGTCGCTTCCGGTACGCTCGTCCGAGCCCACGAGCATCATGTAGAACGGTTCGTCGAAGCTCTTCTTCGGAGCAAGCACGTCTTGGATGGCCTGCATCTCCTCGGAAGTCATATCGCCGACCAGCTCGCTGTTGATGGAGTTGACGTACAGGGCGAATGCGGTGCCGCAACCCACGACAGCTACGAGAACGGCAGCCAAAACGCCGATGGCCACCTTCTTGCCGCGGCTCATGCGACGGTTCGCGTTACGGGAGTACTGGGGATTGTTGCGAGAGTACTGGCTAGCGGCTGACTGGCGAGAATAGGCGGTGTTGGCGCTGCGCCCCTGGCTTCCGGGCGTGTAGGCTGAACGGTAGGCAGAGGAGCTGGCTTGCTGCGCACCGCGATTGCGAGAAAACTGCTCGGCGGTTCCACGAGAGGCGATACGACCCGACTGGGCCGCCTTCGCCGAGCGCACAGCACGTGCTGACTGCGGTGCGCGCGAGGAGCGGGCAGCCGGTCGGTTGGTGCGAGAGTTTCGTGACGCCATGTACTTCTCCTCAACAGCCTTGGCTCAACCGCTTGGCGAAACGCAGAGCCGGCGGGCATGCGCGGCACCGCTTTCCCTCCGGCACCGGCCCCTTCACGATTCAACCCTATCGTTCGAGGTCGTATGCGCAAACCGCACAATATACCTTTACATTCTATCATCGATGGGCGAAACGCCATAAAAATGGCATGCTATAGGGACAAACGATCCACAGCGGATCAAGCCATGCCTGCTTTTCCAATAATTCCCCAAATCGTATTCCAGCGGTTACGGTACCAGGCGCGAGAGCGGCTAGGCTTTCCCACATGGCGAACAACGTCGGACAGACCGCGAGCTCACAGCATGCAGCCTTGGACAACAGAAGCGAGACTTCCGTCATCCTCGGGCGCAATGTCACGCGCCTTCGCAAGCAAGCAAAGATCACAAAGCAGAAGTTCGCTCTCATGGTGGGCGTGGGACGCCCCTTCCTCAACCGCATAGAGAACGGCACAGCCGACCCGCGCCTGTCCGTCATCCTCCGCTTGGCCGATGCCCTGGAAACCACACCGCAAGAGCTGCTCACCAATCCGGGCGAACCGCCAACGCAGAGTATGCCAAAACGCCACGCGCGCCTTGGCTAACCATTCCCTCTCCGGCTATCACCTCTTCGGCAACGGCTCCTTGCCCAAGCGTTTTTCACCTTCCCGCCCCCTCCTCCTAAGCTGAAGGTAGGCCAACCCCGATCCCAGCGCAGCACCGGCGGTGTCTACGAGCCAATCCATCGGATCGCACATGCGCCCCGGCACGAACAGTTGATGAAACTCGTCGGACACGCCGTACAGGCTGGCGCAGGCCACCGCCACGAGGCAGGCACGGCGCAGGGGCATATGGCAGCGCAGGGCATTCGCCAGCAACGCCCCGAAAACCGCATACTCGCAGAAGTGGGCAATCGACGAGACCACGTCCACCCCGGGTCCGAGCAGCTGCGCCTGCAGAGCTTTCAGATCCTGGAAGACGAGCGAGAACAATCCCAGATCGTCGTTCAGACCGGTATCCGTATTAGACGACATGAAGAAGATGAAGCCGGCGCAGAGCACCACGAGCACCCAGCTCGCCACGACAAACGCCGTCGATTTTCTAGCCATAGCGGCAGTCCTCCCAAACAGTCCGAGGCAGTGGGCGGCTATCCCAAAAGGTCGAGCAGCGCTCGTGGGTCGTCGATCACCAGGTCGGCCGACGCCGCGCGAAGGCGTTCAGCATCGTGATAACCCCACGTGACGGCCACAGCATAGGTGCCAGCGTTGCGAGACACGGCTATATCGCCCGTCGAGTCGCCCACGTAGGCGGTGCGCTCGGGCGTCGACCCCAGCTCCTCGATGGTGCGCAGAAGTCCTGTCGGATCAGGTTTGCGAGGGGTATCGGCGCTCTCGCCGCGCGCCACGGCGAACAGGCCGGGCAGGTAGGCCCCGACGACATCCTGGACGCCCGCGTCAAACTTGTTCGACAGCACGCCGAGCCGCGCCCCTCGGCGCTTGAGCTCGGCAACCGTCTCGGGAATGCCCGCATAGGCCTTGGTCAGGCGATACCCGTACTGCGGGTAGAGTTCTTTCCAACGGCTCATGGCTGCCTCGACAGCCTCCTCATCGGCATCCTGGGGAACGGCCTGGTACATGAGCGCCTTCACGCCGTTGCCCACATAGCTAAGGATCTCGGCGGACGTGCGCTCGGGAAAGCCGCACTCGCGCAGCACGGCATTCGTGAGGACCACGAGGTCGGGTAGCGTGTCGAGCAGTGTGCCGTCGAGGTCGAACACGAAGGTGTCGAACCGGTGCGTCGTTGCGTCTATCATGAGCGCATCCTCTCGCCTTTAAACGAAAAATCCAAGCCGAAGCTTGGATCATAGTATCGATGGAGCGGGTGACGGGACTCGAACCCGCGAATACAAGCTTGGGAAGCCTCTACACTACTTGGTTCAGTGCTAGCCAAATTTCCCGTCTGACCTCGCTTCTTACATTTACCGATTTTCATTCTACCAAAAATACTGGACGAAATACTGGAAAACTCGGGGCGTTTTCAAATAGACCAATTCTTCGCCAATCAAACACGAAAGCCGCCGTAACGGGCGACTTTCGATCAAAAACTATGGAGCGGGCGACGGGAATCGAACCCGCGTCTCGAGCTTGGGAAGCTCGGGTAATAACCATTATACGACGCCCGCATGAAAACGAATTATAACCTTACCTTGCCCTTTCTTGGAAGAATTTCAGCGAATAATTCATCTATATATATGTTAGGCGGCTCTTCTCAGGTAATTCATGTACCTCGTGCCGATGCCAAGACCCGTGTTCGGCACGTAGCCCGCGTAGAGGTCCAGCGTGTAGGCAGAGCTCGCATGGCCCATCAACACCGACACCGTCTTGATGTTTTCGCCGTTGGCGAGGTTCAAGGTGGCGAAGGTGTGCCGCAAGGCGTAGGGACGCACGCCTCCGAAGCCCGTCTTCCCAGTGAACTCGTCCCAATTCCTCTTCCAGTTCTGATATGACCAGACCGTGATGCCGGGAGAGCAGAGGGGCGTGTTCATGGTCGGCCTGAGGCCCATTTCCCGCATCAGCTTGGACTTCAGCTCTATCCACAGCTTCGCGACGTCCGCCGTGTAGGCGTCGACGGGAACCGAGCGCCGGGAGGCGTCGGACTTGGGGTAGTCGATGATCTCCTTACCGTCGCGGCTGACCACGCTCGTGATCTTGATAACGGTCTCGTCCTCGCCGAAGATGATGTTGCCTGTGCGCACCGCGAGCATTTCCTCAGGCCGCATCCCGGTGTTAAGAAGGAGCAGCAGGCTCAACTTCAAGAAGCCGACCGCCAGCAGCTCCACCTCGTGGAGGAAGCGCGCGGCATCGTCGGCCATGAGCGGATCAATGAGAGGCTTGCTCTTCTTGAACACCCGTGTGAGGAACTTCGCCTTAGCCACGTTCTTCGCGATGTCCTCTTTCTCCAGGGCGTAGTTCATGACCTCGCGTAGGAATTTGAGGATCTTCGCCTGCTTGTCAGGACCCGCCACCTTGATGGGCTTGAACGGCTTGGCGAGAGTTCCGTGCCTCTTGACCCACTCGGCGGTCTTGCGGTTCTCCTCCCACGCCTTCTGGCGCTCAAGGGCCCACTTCTCGGACAGCTCGGGCACCTTGAGAAGGCAGTCCTCGATGTCGTCGGAGGTAACCTCGTTGATCGGGATGCTTCCGATGGAGGCGTTCACGTACTTCGCGAACGACTTCTCGTTCCTGATGGTTTCCGCCGAGACCGAGCCGTTGCTGCGGATGGCGATGTAGCGTTCGATGTAGTCCCCGAGCGGCGTCGTGCAGAACTTCCCCCCTCGCGGCTCGACCTCCTGCCTCACCCACCCGCGTTCCTCTAGCTTGCCTTCCAGCTCGACGTTCTTCTCGTCCTCGAACGCCTTGACCTGCGCCTTGAGGTCGTCCTTCTTGTTGAGGGCGAACACGGTGCGCGTGAGCTTCCTCTTGCCGTCGAAGTAGGCTCGGTACTCTGCCGGCACTCTGATGGTGAGCTCGTAGGCGGTAGCCCTGGGATCTTTGCGCCTGCGGCGCGGCAACCCCTTCTTCTTCCGCGCCTCGTCCACGTTGTAGGGCTTGTCGCATGCCAGCCTGCCCAAAACAATCGCCTCCTCATTCCACACGGCGATCTTTGTAGAGGTAATTGAGAAGAGCCAGCTTCGGTACGAGCCAGCGAACCCCGATACGGCATCCCCTCATCTCGTCGCGGGCGAGCAGCTTGCGTATCTCCTGGCTCGTCGTGCCGGTGAACGCGGCCACCTGGTCGGGCGTCATCATGTAGGGGTATCCCCCCAGCATGAACAGGTAGAGCCCTTCGGGGTCGGCCGCCGCGAGCCGGTCTTCGTCAACTTCCATGTCGCCGCATTTGTCATCCATCGCCGCCTCCTTTCGTTGCTGATGGCGGCGATGGCTTCGTCGCCGCCAATGATGGGGTACAAGGCCCGCCTGCTCAACGATGCGGTGTTCCGAAACGCACGGTTGAAACGGCGGCGGGCTTCCGCTTTCGCACGATCATTCCCGTTTTCAAGGTGCGCGCGACGCTCGTTTCGCCGGTTTCGGCAACGCGTGCGCATCGCGGATGAGGCAACCCTAAAACCTTCGAGAGCCTTGCAGACGAAATGGCATCGTTTCAGGGCAAGACGTCCCCGAAAACGGGAACGCAGCGCGGCCAGGCGAAGGCGAGGCCGTTCGGAGCGGATCGACTGCCACCCCCGCCTGTTCCCATATCGGGGACAAATGTCCCTGATCTGATACGAAACGGCATCGGGCCTCCGCCAATAAGTTAGCTTTGAGGTAATCGAAACCCTTTATGCGGACAGGAGGGCCGGCCGCCCTCGCAGGCAGCGCCGGCAGAGGAATGGAACACGCGAAGCTCGTGGTCGTGAGGATGGAGGAGGCGCGGGAGCTGCGCGGCATCAGCGTGGCCGAGCTCGCGCGCCGGGCCTCCATCGACCGCAAGCGGCTGTGGTACATCCTCGACGGCCAGCGCCAGATGAGGGCCGATGAGTTCGTGCGGCTCTGCGTCGTCCTCAACCTCGGCCTGGGGAACTTCGTCCCGCCCGAGATGGCGCGAGGACTCACGCGGCGCTGAGCGGCGCACGAGGGGAAAGCTCGATCGGAACCGGCGGGGCGCGCCCCGCCCGACGAAAGGACGCAGCGGCCATGGCAAGCGACTACGGCGACGAGGCCGGCGAGAAGATGCTGGACAACTTCACCCGTTTCGGCGAGCGCATGGGCGAGCGGGCAATGTACGACCGGGCGAGCCGGATGCAGCGCGCGTTCCAGAACGCGACGCGCTCGGCGCGCGAAGCCGGCGGCAGCAGCTTGCCTGCGCGGGAGGCGTCTCCCGAATGGGCGAAGCTCGACATGGCGGAGTTCCAGGGGATCGAGGACTACGACGGCATCAAGGCCATCATCGAGGACAAGCTCGGTGCCCACGGCGTCGAGTCGACGTGGTTCCCCGACCCCCAGACCGGCAAGGAGTACCTGCTCTTCCGCATCGCCGACGCCCGCGAGGTGTGGCAGTCCTTCGACGAGCTGGCGAAGGAGACCGACTCGGCCAAGGAGAAGGCTGCCGAGGCGATCAGACAGCGCAAGGAGGGGCGAGAAGAAGACCGCGAAGGCTCCTGCATCGAAGCGCACCAGCCGGCCGAGGCGGAACGCGCGCCCTCTGCGAAGCCGCGCCCCGCGCACGCGAAGACCGTCTGGCAGAAGTACGGCGTGCCGGTGCTGAGGGACTACCGCCCGCTCGAGGAGCGCGCCGCCCACGCTCGCGCGGCATCGGCCGCCCTCGAAGCCGAGAGGTCTGCCATGCACAGCGCGGAACGAGGACCGCGCTTCCAAGAGGTGCGATCGAAATGAAGCCGGCGCGCATCGTCGCAACGGCGATCCTCTCGGCGCTGGCCTTCGTCATGGCGGACGCCTACGTCGGCTGCCTCCTGTCGCTTCCGGGCAGCCCCGTCTTGAACCTGGCGCCCGCCTTCCGCGACCTTCCTGCCTATCTCGCAGGCCACGGCCCCCTCTCGCTCGATGCTGCCGCGCTCGCGACGGGGCTCGTGGCCGCCTGCGCACCCTGGCTCGCCTGGGCCTGGTCGCTCACCCACGGGCGGGCCCAGCGCCAGGGGGAGGAGCACGGCAGCGCCCGCTGGGGCACCGTGCGCGAGGGGCGCAGGTTCATGGACCTCAAAGACCCCGGCAACAACATCGTCCTCACCGAGAACTTCGGCATGGCGATGAGCCGCCCCGACCACGACCGGCGCTACGAGCGCAACCGCAACGTGCTGGTCGTGGGCGGCTCGGGCGCAGGCAAGACGCGCGGGTTCTTCGAGCCCAACGTCATGCAGATGTCGGCGAACTACCTGGTGACCGACCCCAAGGGCGAGTCGCTGCCGAGGCTCGGGCGCATGCTCGAAGCCGCCGGCTACAAGGTGCTCTCGTTCAACACGGTGGACTTCTCGAAGTCGCTTCACTACAACCCGCTCGCCTACGTGCAGGACGAGGCGGACATCCTGGAGTTCGTCGCCTGCCTCATCGACAACACTGCGGGCGACAAAGAGCACGCGGGCGACCCCTTCTGGGAGAACGCCGAGCGGCTGCTGTACGTCGCCCTCATCGGCTACCTGGTGCGCCACTGCCCGCCCGCCGATCGGTCGCTTTCAGGGCTCGTGACCCTGCTCTCGCTTGCCAAGGCCAAGGAGTCCGACGAGGACTACAGAAGCCCGCTTGACCTCCTGTTCGAGGAAGTCGAGACGGGCCTGCGCTACGTGGCGGCGGAAAACGACTCGCCGTTCGACCCCGAACGCCGCATGTCGTACTCTCCCGGCGCAGGCCGCTGGGCCAAGGTGGCCGATCCCATCGCGATCGACTCCGACTTCTGCCTGCTGCACTACAAGATGTTCAAGGACGCGGCCGGAAAGACCTTGAAATCCATCCTCGTCTCGTGCAACACGCGCATGGAGCCCTTCGCGATACCCCAGGTGCGCGAGCTCGTGCGCTTCGACGAGATGGAGCTCGACCGACTGGGCGACGCCGGTGAGAAGCGCGCCGTGTTCGCGATCATGTCCGACACCTCGTCGCTCTACTCGTTCCTCTTCGCCATCATGACGTGGCAGGCCATGAACATCCTGTGCAAGCGGGCGCTCATACGCTACGGCGGCGCGCTGCCCACCCCCGTGATGTTACTCATGGACGAGTTCGCCAACATCGGCAAGCTCCCCGACGTGGAGAAGATGGTGGCCGTGGTGCGCAGCCGCAACATCTCGATGGCCTTCGGCCTGCAATCCCTCTCCCAGCTCAAAAGCGCTTACAAGGGCGACGCGGCCACCATCGTCGACTGCTGCGACACGACGCTGTTTCTCGGCGGCAAGTCCACCGACACCGTGAAGGAGATAGCCGAGTCGGTGGGCAAGGAGACGGTGGCCACCGTCACATGGAACGAGAGCCGGGGCGCCCAGTCCTCTTCGACCCGCAACTGGAACACCGTCGAACGCGACCTCATCCAGCCCGCCGAGGTGGCGAAGCTGCCCCGCGACGAAGCGATCGTCCTCATCGCGGGCGCGAACCCTTTGCGCGACCGGAAGTACGACGTGACGCGGCATCCGAGGTGGCGCGACGTCTACCCCGGCCACTCCGGAGCTGCCTACGAGCGGCCCTTCGATTTCGAGGAGTACGCGAAGAGGATGCGTGCGCAGGACAAGAACGCACGAGAAGAAGGAGAGCCCGCAGAATGCTAGCCAACATCATCAACCTGGTATCGGGATGCGTGACCTTTCTGGGCGGCTTCCTGGTCGTGTGGGGCGCGGTCTCGCTCGGCCTCGCCATCCGCGAGCAGCAGGGCGGCGCGTCCATAGCGAGCGCCATCTCGACCATCGCGGGCGGCGCGATCATCATCGCGGCCGCCGTGTACTTCGGCATGCTCGACACGTCCTGGCTCCCGGCCTAAGGAGGCGCCCATGCTAAGCGTATCGGTGCACAAGGACATAGGAGAGTACACCGAGAAGGTGGTGGGCAAGCTCTCGGCCCGCACGCTCGCCTGCACCGCCGGCGGGCTCGCCTCGTCGGTCGCGGCGGCAGCCGTGTCCAACCTCGCCTTCGGCGTGCCCGTGGACGCGGCGACGCTGCCCGTCATGGCGGCCTCCATGCCGTTCTGGCTCATGGGGTTCTGGCGGCCCAAGGGCCTTCCCGCAGAGAAGTTCCTGCCGCTTCTGGCGGATCACCTGCTGGAGGACGGCAAGCTCGTCTACGCGACGGGCTCCGCGCCCGCCTCGGTCGCGGGCTCCGTCGCATGCCGGAAGGCCGGCAGGCGCGCACGGCGGGCGTCCAAGAGGAAGGGAGCTGAGCGGCGTGGCCCGAAACCCGAATAAGCAGGAGGGCGGGAAGGGCAGGGGCGCCGCCCGCCCGGCGAAGGCTAAATCCCTCGAGCGGCGCATGGCGGAGCAGGAACGCGAGCTCACCGGGCAGATGGCCGAGAAGCGCCGTCGCCGGCGGGCCGCACGGGACGTATACTCGACCATCGGCTACGACCTCATGTACGAGGACGGCACGGCCCAGGTGGAGAAGGGGCTCTTCAGCCAGACCCTTTCTTTCGACGACATCAGCTACCAGTCGGCGCGCGAGGAGAGCCAGCAGGCCGTCTTCTCCGGCTGGTGCCAGCTCTTCGACTACTTCGGCGCGGAGAGCTGCGTGCAGCTCACGGTCGTGAACCGCCCCATCCCCGCATCCGAGATCGGCCGCAAGGAGTTCTTCTCCACGGGCGACCCGGACACGGCGGCCTACGCGGCGGAATACAACCGGATACTCAACGACAAGATGCGCGAGGGCGTGTCGAACCTCGTGCGCGAGCGCTACCTCACGTTCTCCGTCGGCGCTCCGAGCGTGGACGCCGCCGTTCCCAAGCTCGCGCGCATGAGGGGCGACGCCGAGCAGACGCTCGCGAAGATGAGGAGCGCGTCGCACGTGCTCTCGGGCGAGGAGCGGTTGGATGCCGTCCACGGCCTCCTGCGCCCGGGCAAGCCCTTCATGTTCGACTGGGAAGCGGTGGGCGCGAGGAGCGGCCTCACGTCGAAGGACCTCATCTGCCCCTCGTCGCTCGACTTCAAACCCGAGGGCAGCGCGACGTGCTTCAAATCCGAGGACGCATGGTGCCAGGTGCTCTCGCTCAACCGCTTCGGCAGCGAGCTCACCGACCGCTGCCTCGCCGACGTCATCGACCTGCCCATCCCGCTCGCCGTCTCCATCCACGTGCAGGCCATGGACAAGTCAAAAGCCGTGGCGTTCGTGAAGAAGCGCATCGCCTGGATGGACAAGGAGATCATCGACGAGCAGATGGGCGCCGTGAAGAGGGGCTACGACTTCCAGATCCTCCCGAGCGAGCTCAAATACTCCAAAGCGGAAGCGGAGGATCTACTCGACCACCTGCAGAACAAGAACCAGCGTCTCTACGTCTACACGGGGCTCGCCTACACCTACGCCCCCACGCGCGCCGAGCTCGACGACCAGGTGCTGCAGATCGTCTCGACCGCGCGGCGCAACTCCATCGAGGCGGACGCGCTGGACTACCGCCAGCGCGAGGGCCTGAACTCGATCCTGCCGCTCGGGCACAACCACGTGGAGGTCTCCCGCATGATGACGACCGCGCAGGTCGCCATCCAGATGCCCTTCGCGACCCAAGAGCTCGCACACGAGGGAGGGGGCTACTACGGACAGAACAAGCAGTCCTCCAATCTCGTGCTCTGCAACCGCAAGCGCCTCGCAAGCCCCATGGGGTTCGTTGCCGGCAAGCCCGGGTCCGGCAAGTCGTTCTCCGTGAAACGCGAGATAGAGAACACGATACTCGCCTACCCCGAGGACGAGATCGTCATCCTCGACCCGGCCGGCGAGTACTCGCCGGTGGTGGAGGCCAACGGGGGCGAGTCCATCCGCTTCGCGCCCGACTCGGAAACGCATCTGAATCCCTTCGACCTCTCCGACGTGGCGCACCAGTCCTCGGCGAGCCAGACGGCGTTCAAAATAGACGCCTTCCTCGCGCTGTCGTCGGCAGCCATGGCAGAAGGATCCCAAGGGCTTCCCGAGGCAGACAAGTCCATCATCAGCCGCTGCGTGGAGCTCGCCTACGACGAGTGCGCGGGCGAGGACCGCCTGCCGCTGCTCGGGGACTTCCACCGCATCCTGGCGAGCCAGCCCGAGCCGGAGGCGCGCGACATAGCGCTTCGCTACGAGCGCTACGTCAAAGGCGCGCTGTCGTTCTTCAACCACCCCTCGAACGTCTCCTTCGAGAGGCGCGTCACCAGCATCGACTTCAAGGACCTCTCGGAGAACATGCGCGCGTTCGGCATCATCGCGGTGCTCGAGTGCGTGCGCAACCGCATGTACTACAACTTCGAGCGGGGCGTGACCACCTGGCTCTACATCGACGAGGTGCAGTCGCTGTTCGGACACCCCTCCATCATCGCGTACTTCTCCAAGTTCTGGGCGGAGGGCCGCAAGTTCAACCTCGTGTGCACCGGCATCACGCAGAACAGCGTCTACATGCTGGAGCACGACGAGGCGCGCAACATGGTGCTCAACTCCGACTTCATCCTGCTGCACAAGCAGTCGCCTCTCGACCGCAAGGCATGGGCCGACCTTCTGGACATGAGCGCGCAGGAGGCCTCCTACATAGACGAGTCCGTGCGCGCCGGCGAGGGCCTGCTCGTGGCGGGCGGCGCGCGCGTGCCGCTGAAGGACGACTTCCCCAAGGGCGCGCTCTACGACCTGTTCAACACCAAGCCGGAGGAGATAGCCGCGAAGAAGCGCGAGAGCGCGTTCGCCGCCAAGGCGAGGCGGCGCGGAGGCGGCAAGTCATGACGGAACCCGGCGAGAAGAGCGCCGCGGTTGCCAGGAGCGCGGAGGATACCGCCGCGAGGACGGGCGCGGCCGATGCCGCCGACGTCGCCCGCGTCGGGCGGACGGACGCGGCGGGCGCCGGGCTCGTGCGCAGCGGCGGGCGCCGGGCTTGCGCGGGCCCGGCGCCCGAGAAGGCCGACGCGAAGGCGGGAAGCGTCCGGCAAAGGGCAGGGAGGCCGACGGTCGCCGGAGCCGGCGAAGCCGCGGAGCCGCCCGCCGCCGAGGGGAGGACGGCCGCCCAGGGCCGCCTGAACATGCGGGCCGCCGTCGCAGGCGCGGCCGCTCGGGAGGCCGACGAGAGCGACGAGCTCGAGGGGACGGAGGGCCTTTACCGCGCGGGGCGGGGCGCGGCCCAGGCGGTGCGAGTCGCGAGGACCTCCGGGAAGGCCGAGGGCAGAGCCGTCCGTGAGCCGCGAGCCGCGTGGGGAGCCGAGTGCGAAGCGCCCCCGACGGCGCCCGCCGGACCGCCTCCTCGCGGGGCGGCCGGTCTATCCGGGCGCGAGGCGCGCAAGAAGGCCGGCGAGAGCGCGGACGCGAGGCGCATCCAGTCGAGGCGCACGTGGCTCAAGGCCAGGGCGGTGCGGGAGCGCGCGGCAGGGTCCGGAACGCGGGGGGCCGCCGAGGCGGCCCGGAAGGGCGCGGCGAATGCGCTCGCTTCGGCGGCTGCAACGGCGGCGGGTCCGCTGGCCGGCGTCCTCGCGGGCGTCCTCTGCTTCGTGCTCGCCGTGCTCGCGGCGGCGCAGATCGCGAGCGCGATCTTCGGGTTCTGGTCGGACGAGGCGTCGAAGGCGTCGCTCGAGGGCCTGCCGCCCTACATCACTTACGAGATGGTGGAGGCCGCGCTCGAGTGCCAGGAGGAATACGGTCATCCGGCCGGATGCACGCTCGCCCAAATAATCTGCGAGAGCGGCCAAGGCGAACGTCTCTCGGCCCTCGCGGAGCGCGACAAGAACCTCTTCGGCATCAAATGGGCGCCGTCGTTCTTCGGCTGCCCCGAGGTGGCGGGCAAGAACTCGTGGGCGACGAGCGAGGAGTACGGCGGCGAGACGGTGGGCGTCATGGCCGACTTCACCGTGTTCAAGGGGCATCGCGAATGCGTCGTGTTCCGCAGCCGCGTGCTGCTCGCGAGTCCCCGCTACGCGGAGAACGCCCTCGTTCGCGAGGCGATCGCCGCCTGCGACTCGGACAAGATGGCCGAGGGGCTCAAGGACGCGGGATACGCCACCTCGTCCACATACGTCGACTCCCTGAAGGCCGCCATGGACGCCTACGGCCTGCGAAGCTTCGACGGCATGAGCCTCGACGACTTCAAGAGCGGCGCAGTCCACGGAGACGCCATCGTGGCGGCCGCGGTGAGTCAGCTCGGCGTGCCCTACGTCTGGGGCGGCAGCACGCCCGGGGTGGGTCTGGACTGCTCCGGCCTCACCCAGTACTGCTACGCGCAGGCGGGCATATCCATCCCCCGCTACTCCGAGGACCAGGCGAGCGCGGGGCGGCGCGTGCCGCTGTCGGAGGCCGAGCCGGGCGACATCCTCTGGAGGCCCGGGCACGTCGCCATCTATGCAGGCGGCGACGAGTACATCCACGAGCCCCAGACCGGGGACGTGTGCAGGCGCGCAAGCGGAATCACGTACTTCACGTGCGCCGTCCGCTACCGATGAGAGAAGGAGAGGCCATGCAGAAGAAGAACAAGGTTATGCTCGCCGCGGCGATGGGGATGCTCGCCATCGTGGTGGCGAGCACGGCGGTGCGCTGCTCGGTCGCCCGCACGGCGGCGGAGGATGCCGAACGGGAGCAAGCGCGCGAAGCCCCTGCCGAGCAGCCCGCCGAGCCCGGCGGCTCCGAAGCCCCCTCCGGCGAGGAGGGGCGGGAAGGCGCGGCCGATCTCGAGGCGCACATCCTCGCCGCGCTTCGGGGCAACGTCTGGCAGGCGCCGGGAGATCCGCAGAAGACCGTGGCGTTCCGCGCCGGCTCTTTCGTCGAAGCAGACGGCTCGTCGGCGGCGCTCGCCGCGTTCGACGTAGTCGGCGCGGGCGAGGCGGACGGGCAGCGCTACCTCGATGTGGAGATCGTGCGCGACGGCAGCCCCGCCGCTCTGGCGACGACCATCATATTGGAAGGCTATGACGGAGCCCTTCAGGTCGCCTCCGACGGCTTCGCCGTCGAGAAGCGCTACGTCCAAGGCAAGACGGCCGGAGAACCCGTGGCCGTAACAGGCGCTCTCGGCCCCTACGAGGGCCTCATCGACGGGAAGACCGAAGGACTGGCCTCCACAATTTCCGCATGGTGCGCCGCGCACGCCCCCTCGGCGACGCGAGCCGACTTCGACGGCGAGGTGTACCTCGACGTCGGCGCGGGACGCGTGAGCGCCACCTTCCACCTCGACGACGCCGCGCGAACGATCGTCACGGCGGTCTACGAGGGCGGCGCGTTCAGCGTCCAGGGCTAGGGGTCGGCATGTCGACCAACTTCCGCAAGGCCCTTGCCGAAGAGGGATTCGCGATCGCCTTCTCAACGACGGTGCTCCTGTGCGCGCTCCTGTTCGCCGCGCCCGCCCCCGCGTTTGCCGACATCGCCAGCGACATCAACGCCTGGCTCTGCGGCATCCTGCGCGACACGTGCAACTGGATCTTCGCGGGCCAGACGGACATGCTGCGCTCAATCGGCGCGGACGGCGTGCTGTCCGCCGGCTTCGAGCAGATGCTCGGCAGCGCGGGCACCGTCACGATGTACGACCTGGTGCGCGGAGCTTGGCGGGCGGCGATCCTACCCATCGGATGCGGGATGCTCTCGTTCGTGTTCACCGTGCAGCTCATCAAAGTGTCGCAGAAGATGGACGGCAACGCGAGCATGCCCGGCGTGAAGGAGGTCGTGTTCATGCTCGTGTTCTTCGCCGTGTTCCTGTTCCTCATACAGAACAGCTTCGACCTCATGCAGGCCGTCTACGAAGTGGTCAAGCTCGCCATCGACCGCGTGGCGGGCCTGCTCGGAAACGGGGCCGCGATAGACCTCGCGGAGGTGTCCATCACCACGACCGACGACGACGTGGCGGCGCTGCTCGCCATGCTGGTGGTAGCGCTCGCGAGCTGGCTCGTGGTGATCGTCGCCTACGTGGTGGCGCTCGTTGTGAGCTGGGCGCGCGCCATCCAGATCTACGTCATGGCGGCGTTCAGTCCTATACCCTTCGCGCTCATGTCGCTCGACGAGACGCGGCAGATGGGGGTCGGCTACCTGAAGAACTTCGCAGCCGTGTGCCTTGCTGGCGTCGTCATTCTGGTGCTCTTGGTGTCGTTTCCCATCGTGCTCGGCGGCCTCGACGCCGCGAGCGCGGGCGTGCCGGTGGTGGACTCCATCGTAGGAGGGCTCTCCTACGCGCTGCAGTACCTCGCCATGTGCGTGCTCCTCATCCTCTCGCTCGTGAAGAGCGGGTCGTGGGCGCGCGACGTCATGGGCGGGTGATGCGTATGGCCTGCAGCGCGCGAGGCCCTTGACGCCCGCATAGGGAAGGCGCGGCCGCTTCCACTTCGAGGCCGCAGGATAGAAGACGATGCGAAGGAGGAGGCTCATGGCCGAGGAACAGAAGGAGAAGAAGAACGTCTACATCTCGCTGCACGAGGCGTTCGTGAAGGAAGGAATCAAGTACACCGACAGGAAAACCGGGGAGGAGAAGTCGTTCAACGTCGCCCGCATCCCCTCGGGCACGCTCGTCGACGGCAAGGACGTGGGCGGCTACGAGTTCAGCCCCCTGTTCGTGAACCCATCGCGGTTTCGGGGCGAGCATTGGCGCGACATACCGCTTCTGGCAGATCGCGAGGTGCGCCTGCAGAAGTCGGTGCTCGACGCGGAGGGCAAGCCCGTCCTTGGAGAGGACGGCAAGCGCCAGAAGGAAACGCTTCCCATCAAGCCCGAGCAGCTCAAGGAGGCGCTCTCCGAGGCACGCAAGCGCTACGCGGAGGAGCAGGCCAAAGACAACCGGAGCCTGACCGAGCGCGCGGAGGGAGCCAAGGAAGCCGCGGACAGCATCGAGAAGGACGGCGGCGATCGCCCTTTAGAACGTGAGAATCGGTGAGGTGGCCGCAATGTCGACGATTATCGGAAAAAGCAACGCGGGCAAGGCCGTGCGCGTCCTTCTCGCAGCAGCGCTCGCCCTGGGGGCGATGCTGCCCGCGCTCGGGCTTCCCGGCAAGGCGGACGCCGCGCAGGGCGCGGCGCTCTCGGTCGGAGCGGACATCCCCTACGATTCGTACCACACCACCTGGTTCGAGGTTGACGGTCAGACCGCCTGGTGCGCCAACCCCTCGAAGTACACGCCCGAGGCCGGCTCCTACGCGAAGCAGCCCCTGTCCGCCCCGAGCGGGCGCACGGCGGAGCTCGCTGCCGACATCTGGTTCTCCTATGGCTCGCCCGGCTTCGACGCGTCGCTGTGGCCGAGCTCGTGGTACGACGGCGGCTCCATGAATGCGGACCGCTACATGGCGCTCGCGCACATCCTCATGGCCGACACCTACGCAAGCGACGGCAACTACGCGCTCTTCGGCTGTTCGGAGGGTTTCAGAGAGTGGGTGCGCGAAAACGTGATCGGCTTCGGCAGCGACGGGAGCCTGGTGAACGACGGCGCGACCGGGCGCAAAATCGTCGCGCGGGCGAGCGAGGTCCCCGCCACGTTCGAGCCTTTCATGCTCCACACGGGCTCGTCCACCCAGGTGATCCTCTCTTTCACCTACCGCACCACGGTCAAGGTGGCGAAGGCGGCCTCCGAGAGCTGGGCGGCCGGCGATCTAGACTATTCGTACGCAGGAGCAGTGTACGGGGTCTACTCCACCCGGGCCGACGCGGAAGCAGACCGAGGCCGGATGGCCGAGATCGCCATCGACGCGACCGGCGCAGGCGAGTCGGGCAGCCTCGGGGCCACGCGCGAAACTTTCTACGCGAAGGAGGTGCGGCCTTCCCCGGGGTACACGCTCGATCCGAACGTCTACGAGGTGTCGCCGGCCAACGGCTACGCCTTCTCCTCATCTGAGCCGCCCGTCACAGCGAGGCTCGTCCTTGTGAAGTTCGACGAGGAGACGGGCAAGGGGCAGGCACAGGGCGACGCCACGCTCGACGGCGCGCTGTACCAGGCGAGCTACCAACGAGGCGGCATCACGGAAACCGTGCAAGGGCGCACGCAGGGCACGACCGTCGTGTTCGAGGGAATCCCCCTGGGCGACGTCGAGGTGCGCGAGCTCGACCCGTCGGGCGGCTACCTGCTCGACCGTGAACCGCATCGCCTGCACGTGACTGCCGACATGGCGAACGGCAATGACCCCGTCATCGAGATCGCGCCCGCGGGCGAGTTCGGCGAGGACGTGCAGCGCGGCGGCTTCATGGTGGGCAAGGGCGATATGGAGCGCTACGACCACGAGGACGGCACGTTCTGGAACTACGCCCAGGGCGACGCCACCTTCGAGGGCGCCGAGTTCACCGTGTACAACCGCTCCGCCGCACCCGTCTGGCACGACGCAAACGGCGACGGCGCGTTCCAGGAGGCCGAGGAGTTCGCTCCCGGCGAGGCCGTCATGACCGTGGCGACCGAGTACGACGCCGCCCTCGACGCCTGGACGGCGACGACCGGCATGCGGGCGCTTCCCTTTGGCACCTACGAGGTCGTTGAAAGCCGCCCGCCCGCGGGCCACACGAACGCGGGCGTCGTGAGCCATGTGGTGGAGATTCGCGAAGACGGGCAGTTCGACCAGCTCGTCTACGGCGATGGGATGCTCAACGAGGTGGTTCGCGGCGGCGTGCAGGTGCAGAAGGACGACCGCGAGCTCGGCGCGAGCGAGGCACTGGGCGGGAACGGCCATTCGAGCATCGGCGACGAGGGCTACTTTGGCAGCTCGCTTGCGGGCATCGGGTTCACCATCGTGAACGCGTCCGAGCACGGCGTCATGGTGGGCGGCACGTACTTCCCCAAGGGAAGCGTCGTCGCCGAGATCGAGACCGCCTGGAACCCGGAGGCGCGGGCATACACCGCCCAGACGGCCTCCGACACGCTGCCCTACGGCACGTACACCATCGCCGAGACGTCTGCCAACGACAGCTACCTGCTCACCGACGGCGAGCCCCGCACCTTCGAGGTGCGCGAGGACGGCAGGGTGGTCAAGGCCGACCGCGAGGGCGAGGCTCTTCTTTGGAGGGACCAGGCAGTGCGCAACGACATGCACTTGCAGAAGAAGGCGTCGATCGGCGGCGGCAAGCTCGCCTACGTTCCCTTCCTCATCACCAACGTCACCACCGGCGAGGCGCATGTGGCCGTGACCGACCGCAACGGCATGCTCTCCACCTCATCCGAATGGCGCAGCCGCGAGGACGGCGTGAACGCCAACGACGCGCTCCTGCATGAGGACCGCATCGACACGGCGGACGTCGTGGAGGAGTCGGGAATCTGGTTCGGGCTGGGCGAGGACGCCTCCATGGCAAAGCCCGACGACCGCCTGGGCGCGCTTCCTTACGGGGAGTACACGATCGACGAACTGCGCTGCGAGGCCAACGAGGGCTACGCGCTCTGGTCCGATACCTTCAACGTGAGCCGCGACACGACCGCCACGGGCCTCGACATCGACCTGGGCACCGTGGACGACCAGCCTCTGCCGAAGCTGGCGACCGAGGCCACCGACAAGGCCGACGGCGACCATGCGCTCGCACCCGAGGGCGCCGCCACCGTCGTCGATGAGGTGTCTTACGCCAACCTCGTGCCCGGCAAAGCTTACACCGTGCGCGGCATGCTCATGGACAAGGCGACGGGCAAGCCCTTGGAGTTGGGCGGCGAGCCCGTGACGTCCGAGAGGGAGTTGGCGCCCATCGCGCCTTCCGGCACGGTGGAGGTGGAGTTCGCCTTCGACGCGTCGGCGCTGGCAGGGCGCGAGATCGTGGTGTTCGAGAGCCTCGAGCTCGAGGGCGTCGAGGTCGCCGCACACGCCGACACCTACGACGAGGGGCAGACCGTGAGGGTGGAGGAAGCTCCCGAGATCGGAACCGTCGCCACGGATGCCACAGACGGAGACCACGAGGCCTCGGCCGACTCGACCGTGCGCATCGAGGACCAGGTGGTATACCGCGGCCTCGTCCCCGGCGAGAGCTACACCGTCAAGGGCGTTCTCATGGACGCCGCGACGGGCGAGCCCGTCATGGCAGACGGAAAGCCCGTCGAAGGCGAGGCGGGGTTCACGCCGCAAGTGCCCTCCGGGCACGTCACGGTCGCCTTCGAGTTCGACGGCAGCGCACTGCGAGGGCACGACGTGGTTGCGTTCGAGGCTTTGTACTTCAACGGCAAGAAGGTGTGCGAGCACGCCGACATAGCGGACAAGGGCCAGACGGTGCGCTTGGGGGCACCCGAGCCCGAGATAGGCACCACGGCGACCGACGCCGACGACGGTGACCACGAGGCCGTGGCAGACGAGGAGGTGACTATCGTCGACGAGGTGCGCTACGAGAACCTAGAGCCGGGCCGCGAGTACGTGCTCACGGGAACGCTCATCGACAAGATCGAAGCCAAGCCCTTGGAGAAGGACGGCCAACCCCTCACGACGGTCGTGAGGTTCACTCCCGAGGAGCCGAACGGCTCTGTCGAGGTGAAATTCTCCTTCGACGGTTCCCTGCTGGCGAGCCACACGGTCGTGGCCTTCGAGAGCCTGGCGCTCGAAGACGAGGAGGTAGCGGTCCATGCCAACATCGACGATGCCGGCCAGAGCGTGCGCCTCGTCGAGACGCCCCGCGAGGAACCTCCCGCCGGGAACCCGCCGCGCCCCGGCATGCCCCAGACCGGCGACGCGGCGACGTGGATCCCGCTCGCATGCCTTGCCGGAGCGGCCGTCTGCGCCGTCGCGGTCGGCACGCTGGGTTGCCGCAAGCAGCGCAAGGGCGAGAGGGACGAGGCCCCCGTCGAAGAGGGAGAGGAGGGATAGCATGGGCCTCATCCTGTTCGCCGCGGGGTTCGCCATGGGTGCGTGCGCCCTCACCGGCTACGCCTGCGTGAAGGTCGGGGCGGATGCCGAACGAGCATTGGGCTAGCGGCGCGCCATCAAACGCCCGCCTTCTGCCGGTAGCGCCCTTGCATTTCGCGAGGGCGCTACTATCTTCTCTTGCTCTTCGTGGCAGCCGAGATCTCCTCGACCATGTCCTTCGTTATGAAGCTGCGGGGGTCTATCCTGAGCGCTATACATAGCTTCAAGAACTCATCAACCCTCATCTCCCTCTGGCCATTGAGTACATACCACAGACGCTTGCGGTCTAAGCCGACACGCCTTGCAAGCTCGGCGACGCTCATGCCACGCTCAAGACGTACCTCATCCAGAATTACGAACGTACGCTTGCTGCTATTCGCGCCGTCACGGAGCTCCAATGCTCCCGGTGTAATTGGACTTTCGTCGTCAGTTCGCAACCTGGTTGAACTTCGGCAAATCGACCACCTCGTCCGCGGCGGCGCACACCCTGCTGCTGTGCGTCACGACGATCACGCACGTGCCGTCTTCATGGGCGCAGCGCTTGAGGACCTCGATAATAGAGGCCTCCGTCTCCTCGTCGAGGTTGCCCGTGGGCTCGTCGGCGAGGATCACCTCGGACGTTCCCGCCAGGGCGCGCGCTATGGCCACGCGCTGCTGCTGGCCACCTGAGAGCTTGAGCACGCTGCGCCCCCGAAGCTCCGCGCCGATGCCCACGCGCTCGAGAAGCTCGTCGGGGTCGCCCGGCCCTCCCAAAAGCACGTTCTCGCGCACCGTCAGATAATCGATCAGGTTGTAGCTTTGGAACACGAGCGACATCGTGTCCCTACGGTACGCAAGCAGGCCGGTTTCGCGGATGTCGCGGCCCCGGTGGAGGACGCGGCCGGCCGTGGGATCGTCCAAGCCCGCGAGCAGCGAGAGCAGTGTCGTCTTCCCCGATCCGCTCGGGCCCGTCACGGCGTACATCGTGCCCGCGCGAAAACCCATGTTGATGCCGACCAGGACGTCGCGCGAGCGTTTTCCGCGGTACGCGTAGCCCACGTTGTCGAGGCGGAGCAGTTGTTCGGTCATGTCGATGCCTCCTTATTCCGATTCTTCGAGCGCGCGCTTCGGCCCGCGCGCGACTGCCGGGGCGACGGCGGCTGCGGACGACAGGGCCACCACCGCGACGCATGCCGCCGATGCCGCGAGCGCCTGCCGTGCGTCGGGCGAGGCGGACGTCCCAACCATGTTCCCCTCCGTCGAGTCCGCGCCGCCCGCCACCTGGTCGGCGCTTGCGCGTGCAGACTTCGCCTCCTGCTGCACCTGCCGCTCGGCGATGGCACCGGCGACAACTTCAGACACCGGCCAGGCCAGGGCACATCCCACGATGCAGCCGACGAGCGATAGGGCGACCGCCTCCATGACGACCTGGCCTACCACCTTCGCGCGCGAATTGCCCAAGGCGAGGAGCACTCCCGTCTCACGCCGGCGCGTCTTCGCCCAGAAGGCCATCGACAGAGACACGAGAACGATGCCGCATCCCGCGACGACGCCCATGAACAGCCAGGTTGTCTGCTCCAGCCCGTCGAAGTTGCCCGACATGCGCTCGGTTGCTCCCGCGTCGTCCACCAGCTGGTAGCGATCCCAATCGATGTCGGCGGATTTGAGGCGCTCGCCGACTTCAGCGTATCGCGCGGGATCGTCCACTTCGAACGTCGCGTAGGCGTACAGCGGGTCGTCTGCGCGGCCTGCAATTTCCTGGGAGAACGCCAAGTCGGAAAACACCGTGTTCTCCGAACGGAACGTGTCTCCCGTCATGGTGCTGGGAATGTCGCGCACTATGCGGAAGATGCCGCGCACGCGCGCCGTTGCCGGCTCGCGTCCCTCGGGGTCCTTCGCGTCGACGAACGTCATCTCATCTCCAACGGAAAGGCCGTTGAGCGCGGCGAGTTCCTCCGAGATCGCCACGGCCTCCGCGTCATCGGGCCCCACCCAGGAGCCGTCCACGAGCTCGATGTTGCCCGCAGCGACGTTCTGCTCGCGGCTCTGATCCCTCGTTCCGACGACGTTCACGCCGCCGTAATCGCGCGTTTGGTCGCGATCCGGGTCTTCGATGCGCTCGAGGCCCGGTATGAGGGCCGGCGTCGGCACCGCCGCGACGTTCCATCCCGTCACGCCGTCTGTTTTCGCGAGCTTCTCCACATCAGCTAGGAGGACGCTCTGGAAAGCGTTGTCGGGGACCTCCGTATAGTAGCCGCCGCTCTCGTCGACATGGTTGAACTCCGGGGGCAGCTCGTTCAAGCGCTTGCGCAGGTTGCCCACGTCAAGCTCGATGCGGTAGTTGCCCGAAGAGGCCTGGGCTCCTGCGTCCTGCGTTTCGACGCTCGCGCCGAGCGTCGAGAGCGACGAGACGAGCAGGCAGGCCGACAGGGCGGAGATGACGGCAAGCAGGACGCTTCGCGCAGGATGCCTCGCCGCCGATCGGAGCGCGCGCCCGGCTGTTCCGATCGGCTTGCTCTTCTTCATGCGATCAGCTCCTCTCGGTGAAAAGCTCGACGGGGTTGCGGGCGGTCGTCGCGGCCGCAACCGCGACGGATGCCGCAACTGTCGCGAGGACGGCCCCGCATCCTGCGGCGACTACGGCAGCGAGCGGCACCTCGGGCTGGGCCGCCTGCTGCGGCAGGACCGCAGCGAGCAGCGGGGGCAACGCCAACGCCGCGACAACTGACGACGCGGCGTTGGCGAGCGCGGCGACGAAGAAGGCTTCGAGGCCCGCTTGGGCGAGCACGTCCTTTCTGCTCGCGCCCAGCGAGAGGAGCACCGCACGCTCGTGCACCCTACTGCGCCCCCAGAGCGCGAGGATGGACGACACGGCCGCCACCGACACCGAAGCCGTCAACGCGAGAACCGCGAGCGCCGATCCGACGGTCGAGTCGAGCGCGGGCGCCACCTTCTCGTAAGCCGAGGACAGCACGTCCGCCGCGAGGCCCGCGTTCCTATCCGCCTCGACGGCGTCCGCAAGTGCCCCTGCGCCGTCAGGGTCTGCAGGGGCAAGCCTCACCTCGTCGAAGCCCTCCATCCCTAAAGAGATCGCCGTCGCGCAGTCGGCGTACACCTGATTGAATGACTGAGTCCTCGCGGTGGCGAGGCTCTGGTCGCCCTCGTTGCCGCCAGCGGCGACGAATAGCCCGACTACCTCAGCCTCGGCTTCCGCGCCCAAGGCGGTCCGGAAGCGGACCGTGTCGCCGACGCGGATGCCGTTTGCTTCGGCCAGATCGGAATGGAGCAGGACGCAGCCCTCATCCCCGGGCCCGACGAGCCGGCCCTCCGCCAAGCGGAGAAGCTGGTCTTCGAAGGGACTTCCCTGCGACAGGTCGTCGAGCGCATGGATGCGAACGGCGTCGTCCCAGCCGGGGTCGGGAACGGCTGCCTCAATTGACGAGAAGCTGGCAGGGAACGCGTCCACCTGCCCCGTCCTGTTCGCCGAAGCAACGTCGTCCCTGTTCGACAGATCCCCAGCCACCACGAAGGGCAAAAGCTCGCCGTCCTCGCGGTACACCGCGACGCTCGGCCTCGATCCTTCCTTGATCGCGTGGGAAAGGTCCCTCGCTCCTTCGATGATCCCTACCGACGCCATGACCGCGAGGCTCGTCGCAAACACCACTACGACGAGCAGAGCCGCTTTGCCCGGCTTGCGCGCCAAGTAGCGCGCCGCTCGCTTCAGTGCACCCATGCCCTCACCTACTCGGTCCTGAAGATGGCCACTTTGCTGACAAGGCCGTCAGTGTCGAGAAAAACGTAAGCGCTCGCATCCTTCTTCACGACCTCGGCGGTGGCGGGCACTTCGGTCACCTCGCCGGTCGCGACGTCCCCTTGCGCGATGACGAACGCACACCCGGCGGCATACTCGAGATAGCGCTCCTCTCCGGTTTCCTCCAGGGCTATGATCGCGGTCTCGGCATCGCCCTGGTCAGGGCGAAGCGTGAAGCCGCTCCCGTCGACGTCGACCACGAGCCCAACCGCATCGGCCTGCGTGAGCATGGCGGAACCTCGGGGAGCTTCGCTCACGTTCCCAAAAGCATCCGCCGGCGGATCCGGCGCTTCCGACGGTGTCGAGCAGCCGGCGAGCGACAAGGCCATCGCCGCAAACGCCGCGGCAGCGAATCGGCGCGCGCGCATCGTTTCCTTCATCAACATGTCTGCTATCCTTTCTCTCGTTCGAGCGGACCGTGCAAGCGTACGGCGCGGGGCGTCGAGCGATCATCGAAGCGGCCCTGAAACACGCCCCGCATTTCGATGCTTTTTCGATACGTACGGTGGTATCAAAGATCACGGGTACGGCTGCGGAGGAGGTTTCATGAAAGCGCTCGTCATCGAAGACAACGAAAGCGTGTCGAGGCTCGTCAAGGAAGGCTTTCAGGCGGCCGGATGGACCGTCGATACGGCCCTTTCGGGCGAGGTGGGCCTCATGCTCGCTCTTGATGCCGGCCAAGCGTACGATCTGGCCATCGTGGATCGGATGCTTCCCGTCATCGACGGCATGGCCATCGTTCGAGGCATGCGTGAGAAAGGCGTGGACACTCCCGTGATCATGCTCACGGCCCTCGGGTCGGTCGAGAACCGAATCGAAGGGCTGGATGTGGGCGCGGACGACTACATGGCCAAGCCGTTCGCGGTCGAGGAGCTGCTCGCCCGCGCCCGTGCGCTGCTAAGGAGACCGCGCGACCTCGCCCCGGCGACCCTCGCGTTCGGCGACCTCTGCCTCGACCCCGAGAACAGGACGCTCGCCGTTGCCGGAAAGCGGGCCATCGATTTGAGCGGGCGGGAGTCCGCGATGCTGGAGGCCTTGATCGCCGCAGGCGGGAGCCCTCTTTCCCGCGACCGCCTCCTCGCGAAGGTCTGGGGCGTCGACCGTCCCGTCGAGGCGGCGAACGTCGACAACTACGCCTACTTCCTGCGGCGCAAGCTCAAGGGAGCGGAAAGCTCGGTCCGCCTGGAATCGATCAGGGGGCTCGGATACCGTCTCGTGGAGGCGTCGTGAGTTCGGGCGGGGGCGCGGTTCGCCAACTGGAGCGGCGCATCGGGCGGTTCTACCTTGCCGCCTGCGCGGCCGTGTTCCTCATAGTGTCCTGCTCGTTTCTGGCTCTGCAGTACGTCCGTGCTACGGGAGAGGCGGAGTCGGCGTGCGAGAACATCGCCCGGGTCGCGCTGGACGAGATGTCCTCCCGGGGCGCCGGCGAGGTCGTCGCGTTCATGGAGGACGAGGCCCTGTCCGACGGCTCGGTGCGCATCGCGAAGGGCGACGGCACGACGCTCGCCAGCGTAGGGGATCGCGCGCCGTGGGACATCGCGGTGCAGCTGCAGGGCACGTCGTCCGATGGGACGCCGTTTTCGGTCGAGGCCTCCTACCACCGGCCGCTGCCCGTTTCGCCGGAGGACGGCGCGCTGTTCGCCGTCACCGCGGTGCTTGCCGCGGCTTTCGCCCTCGCGACGCGCGGGCCGCTCGTCCGCAGCGCGACGGGGCCCGTGTCCGAGGCCCTGGCGCAACAGCGGGATTTCGTGGCCGCCGCCTCGCACGAGTTGAAGTCGCCCTTGTCCGTGATCGCGCTCGATCTGGGGGCCATGGCGGCAGCGTCCGAGGACGCGGAACGCGTTGCGCGGCTCGCAGGCGAGGGCATGGCCGAGTGCGGTCGCACGGCGAGCCTCGTGGAGGACCTTCTCGCGCTCGCCTCCGGAGATGCGGCGGGCTGGACACTCAGCCGAGCGCGCTGCGACGCCTCTGACGTCTTCATCGAGGCGTTCGAGCAGATCGAGGGCAAAGCCGCATCTTCAGGAACGTCCGTCGAGCCCTCGCTTCCCGAAGACGGTCGCGCGCTCGCCGTCGATGCCGACAAGGCGAAGCTCGTCCAGGCGCTGCGAGCCGTCTTGGAAAACGCGCTCGACTTCGCCCCGAGGGGAACCGCCGTGGGGTTCAGCCTCGCGGACCGCTCCGGACAGGCGGTGTTCGCCGTCTCGGATAAGGGGCCCGGAATCCTCGACGAGCATAAGGAGCGCATCTTCGAGCGCTTCTTCCAAGCCGATCCGTCGCGCACCGAGCGGGCCCACCATGGGCTCGGGCTGTCGATAGCGCGGGAGATCGCGGAAGCACATGGAGGGACCCTTCGCGCGCTCGACAACCCCGGAGGAGGCGCTCTGCTCGAGCTGGCTATTCCCCTTGCGCGGTGAATCAGCGCTCTTCTCAGTCGCGAGCGTTTGGACTAGCTTGACATTCGGACTTTTGAAGAAATTCGAAAGTGCTCGGAGCCATTCCCATCGTCTCGAATGCGTTCTGCTCTCCTCCGAAACCGCAATTCTCTCCTACTGCTATCATGTGTCTGTAGGCGACCAAAGACATGGGACCGTACTCTTCGAAGATGTTGTAAACATTGGAGAGGGCCGTCACGTCGACGAGCTCGCCGGCGATTTGTACGAGCACCGTTTCCCCATCCACGGTCAGTCGGTTAAGCTTCGGAATGTCGTTTTCGTCGGCGATCAGGAAGCTCCACCCGTCGCGCCTGCGGGCGACGGGAAACCCCGTCGGGCCGGACTCCTCTTTGTACGCCGCGGACGCCTCGTAGTAGTAGGACCGCAGCCACAGGCTCTCGCCGTTCACGTCGGCGAGGTCGAGCGTGTAGTTTGTCAGCAGGTTCCCGGACTGGGGGACGCCGTCTACCAGGTGGTCGGTGTCGAACACGTCGATACGGCCGCCTTCGTAGTACGCCTTGAGGATCATCTGCCCTTCTCCTCCGTCCTGCCTTGCGATCGCTTGGGGGCCGGCGGCAGGCCGGAGCGGGCGTCCCGGCCGCCCTCCACGCTCCTTCCGATGCCCCGGACGCCTGCCGCGCCGTCCCGAACGCCTCTCGCGCTCGCGGGCTTGCGAAGGCGCACTTCGGGCCTCCGCTCCGGGAGGATGCCCGCCGCCCTCGCGTAGCCGGCGATCGCGGCGGCGTCATGCGAGCCCGCCGACGGGTTCCGCTCGGCGAACGCGTCGAGGTCGGCAAGGGTCGTCGCCCTCGAGACCTCGATGAGGGCGACCGCCTCCGACAGCAGGCCCAGCTCATCCAGGTTCCCCACCCCGACCGCGCGCCGCGCAATGTCGGCCACCCTGCGCCCGCCCTCGTCGGCAAGCCTGCCCATGCCTCCTTCGCGCAGCAACGGCTCGAGCCGTTCGCGGCCGTAGGACAACCCGAGTCGCTCCCCGCTCACGCGGCGCGTCGGGTGCTCCGCGAGCGCGTAGATCCAGTCGCGTCGCGGCGTTTTCGGCGAGTTGTCGGAGACGGTGACGCCAAGGGCGGCGAGGATGCCCCGGAACTCTCCCTCGCTGCGCGCTGCGGCGCGGGCGACGCGCACGCGGGCGCGGATGTCGGCCGTCCAGGAGTAGTCGCCCCGGTCGAGGATCTCCCTCTCCGCCCGTCGAACGTATTCGCTACGGTGCGTCGCGGGCCGGGCGCGCGGGCTGTGCCTTTCCGCGCGGGCAACGACGCCCTTTGGCTCGGGAGGCTTGAGCGCGCTAAGCCCCCTCTCTTCCGCCATCCTCTGGAGCGACGAGGCGAGCGCCTTCGGGTCGGGGTCCTGCAGGCGCCGCCCCGTCTCCAGGTTCGTGTTGTTCACCACCACGTGGGCGTGCGGGATGCCGTGCTCGTTGTCGTCGTGGTAGACGATGGCCGCCTCGTAATCGGCGAAGTGCTTGCGCGCCCATGCGGTTGCCAGGTCGCGCAGGGCCTCGAGCGCGATCCCGTCCTTCGGGTCGGGCGACACCACGTAGTGCTTGTAGGTGCGCACGCGCTTCCCGCGCCAGGGCAGGTCGTTGCCGAACGCGCGGCGCGTGGAGTCCATGGCCCTCGCCCAGTCGAAGGGGCGCTCCCCGTCACCGGGGACAGGGGCGTCGATGTTGAGGAAGTCGCTCGCGAGCGCGCGATTCTTCTTGGTGAGGTAGCGGAAGATGCCGCGCGCGGAGGTGTGGCCGGAGATGGTCTTGAGCATGGGCACGGCGGCTCACCGCCCGAGGTAGGCGAGCGCCGATTCCGAAAGCGCCGCCGCCTCTTCGCGCAGCGCCGCCACGCCCGGCTGCATGGCCTCCAGCTTGAGCCGCGCGCGCTCGAGCTCCTCGAGGACGTCGGCGGCGTCCATGTCGTTGGCGCGCAGGTAGTAGGCGATGGCATTGAGCGCGTGCACGGCCTGGTTGTAGTGGTGGCCCCATCGCGTCATCTCGCGGGAGAGCTTCGCGACGGTCGCGCGATCCACCACGACGAGGCGCTCACCGCCCTCGATGCGATCGGAGGGGAGCTGCAGGAGCGCGCGCACGAGGTCCGACAGGGTCAGCCCGCGCGCAGCGGCCAGGCGCCTGGCGCGGACCATCTCATCCTCGGACATGCGGATGTGGAGCTGCTTCGGATGCCTTTCCAACGGGCTGCCCGCCTCTCGGAGGTTTGCGTTTCGAGGCTCTTCCGACGCACAGGGGCGCGGGGGATCCCCCGCAGAAGCATAGCCGAGCGCAAGGCGAGGCGTGCGGGCCCAGGGCCGCGACGGGGACGTCCGTCCCCGTCGCGATGACGACGGCCCGGCTCGCCCGGGCCGCCCGCCGGGGGCCTCCCCGAGCGGCCGCCAAGAGCTGTTCCGTGTGTTGTGTACACGGAACAGGCCTCTTGCTTGGCTGCGGGAAACTTGGAGTGGTTCTTCAGCTATGGGCACAACCACTTGAAAGCGATGGTGCCCTGACGGGCCGATGCGCCCTATCGCAAAGATTCTAGGGCGTCTTCAAGGTCGTTCGAGCATTCGCCCAGCGCGTCGACCACTAGGTGAACGATGCTCCGGCAGCGGTCGGCATCCTCGCCGTCTTTGCCTTGGAGCATTATCAAGACCGCGTCGAGTGCGCTTGACGCGCAACAGAGGACGTTGACCGCATCGTCAACGACTCGTGTAAAAGCATCCTTGTTGCGTGCGCCCGCATGTTTAACCTTCCGTGAGTTCTTCATAGTCGCAAGTTCCTTCTCTATGGTGGTGGTCGCTTGATTGCAAAGCCCTCCGTCCGCATGGCCGGAGGGCTCGCCCCTCGCGGGGCCAGGAGGTCTAGGCGGCCTCCGGGAGGGCTCGGTCGGAAAGCTCCTCGCACATTGAGTTGATGTGGTGGCGGATCATCGCCCGGTCTGGCGCGATGGCCACCATCCCGATGTCGTCGAAGCGGACCGGTACGTCCACCACGTCGTACTCGGCCAGGTAGGCCAAGGCGACCAGCTCCCGCTCGGTTCGCTCGGCAGCGTCTCGGCGCTCGGAGGGGAATCCCGACTCGGCTCCTGAGCGGGCGCGCACCTTCACGAACACGAGCGCCTCGCCGTCCTTGGCCACAATATCGGCCGTTCCCGCCTTGCTCTTCCAACTCGTCGCTAGGATGTCGTAACCCCGGCGGGAAAGGAAGCGGCTTGCTGCTTGCGTTGCGCTCACCTTGAGCTCTTTCATGGTAGACCTCCTGTTCGTTTCGGCCGGTCCCTTCGACCCGCCTCGTGTCCCGGATGCCGTCGGGAACCGCACGGGCGCGCAAGGGAGGAAGCGAAACCCGGAGGGCTTCGAGTTTTCAGGCTTTGTGGTGGA
This sequence comes from Gordonibacter sp. RACS_AR49, assembly GCF_030418435.1. Lineage (NCBI taxonomy): Bacteria > Bacillati > Actinomycetota > Coriobacteriia > Eggerthellales > Eggerthellaceae > Gordonibacter > Gordonibacter sp. RACS_AR49. The sequence goes on from NZ_JAIUDM010000001.1 coordinate 835,980, forward strand.
CGGCCCTGAAAAGTTTTCGCGGCCCTTGCGCGCCCGTGCGGTTCTCGACGAGGATGCGGGATCGGAGGCGGGAGGGGCGGCTGAGGAACGGAAGGGCGACGAGAGTCGGGGAGGCTGCGCCAAGTACTCAGAAGCGTGTTGCAACGTCGCTCGAACATGAGGAGAAGAAAGGCGAAGAGAGAGCCCGCCGGTCGCAGGGGCCGACGGGCTCGTTCGCGTGCCGGGAGAACGTCACTCCCGCGGCTTGATGCGGGCGACGTCGCCGCGCACGTAGTTGTTGGGGTTCCAGCTGAAGTCGCCGTCGTGGTCGTACCGGGCCGCGTAGGGCATGTCCGGGTAGGTGACGTCCTTCCGGCCGTCCGGCATGTCGACCCACACGGCGATGCCGGCCCCGTCAGGCTGGCCGAAGCCCACGACAGGGAAAGCCTCCCACTTCTCGCCCTCGCCGTCGCGCAGCCACACCTCGTCGCCGAGCTTCAGCTCGCTCGCGGGCACCTCCACCGAGTCCAGGAACCCCCCGAGCCGCAACCGTTCCGGCATGGCCTCGTCGAAGGCCCGCAGCATCTCGTCGAAGTCGTACACGAGCTGCTCCTCGCAGCCGCCGCACGTGTGGATGCGGTCGACGATCCTCCAGCCTTCGATGACGTAGATGCCGTTGTCGCCGGGGTCCATGCGCCTGTCGGTGGTGTACCCGCCCAGGCCGAGCGAGAGCGATCCCCCGAAGAAGTTGCCCATCACCTGGCACAGGCGCGCCCAGCCGTAGTCGTCCTCGCTCGGCGGGCGGTAGCCTTGCAGCTCGCAGTACCTGAGCAGCGGGCCCACGGTGTCGCGCCCCCCGTTCCAGTGCAGGTAGAGCCCGAACTTGCGCTCGCGCGTGGTGATGATGGCACTGTTTCCCATGACAGCCTCCTGTTGCGTCGCGGCGCCCCTCCTTTTCCGGGGCGCCTCCTTGGGTCCTGCGTCCGCCCGGGGCCGTGCCGGAGCGCAAGGGGGCAAGCGAAAACCGCAGGCCTGAGCTTCCGGTCGCCTTAGTGGTTTTCCAGCGGAAGGTTTTTCGCGTCCCTTGCGCTCCGGCACGGCCTCGGGCAGCATGCGACCAAGGTGGTGTCCGGGAGAAGGAGGGGCCGGGTCGAGAGGAGTGCGGAGGAGGACGGGGGCCGCCCGCGAGTCAGACGGCCCCCAGTCGGGAGCGGTTAGGCCGCCATCGCCACGGGCTCGATCACCTCGTCGGCGTCGAACGGCGGCTCATCGTCACCGATGCCTTCGGGCCAGACCTCCTCGGCGTCGTCCTCGTCCGCCTCGTCATCGGCGAAGAGCTCGCGCAGACGCTCCATGAGCTCCCGCTCGTCGGGCGTGTCCTCGAAGCCGGCCACGGCCAGGACGTCGTCGTGGAAGGACGTGAACGAGAGGATATCGTCCACGTCGTAAGCCCATGGCTGGTAGCCCTCCTTCAGGATGTGGCTCGAAAGGCACGGCACGCATTCCGGCACGGTGCGCATCAGCACGAACTGATCGAGCGCCTTGCCCCTCGGCTCCTTGAAGCCGGCCCAGGCGTCGTCCGGCTCGCACTCGTAGCGCGCCTCGAACATCTCGTGCGCCCACTGCCGCAGGCCCGCATGGCCCTTGCCGGGGAACTTGGGGAAGGCAGCCTGCACGAACTCCAGGACATGGCCCTGATAGGCATCGAGCACCGCCGCGCGCTTCATGTAGGCTTCCTCGGCCGCGACTTCCTCGGCGCTCGGCTCGTGCACGTGCTCCGCGTCGTCGCAGTAATAGCTGGCACTTGCCTCGCCGTAATAGCTGGCTCTCACCACCGCGACCATCCCCGCATGTCCGCATTCGCCGTCGCACCAGTGCATGCCCTCGACGTCGCGGCGCTCCACCACCTTGACCCCCTCGGTGGCGAGCTTCTCCGAGAGCTCCTCCACGCTCGCGCGGCCGCGCGCCTTGCGGCAGACCTCCATGCGCTCCCAGTAGCTCTTCTTGGAGAACACCGCCACCACGTCGTCTTCGGTCAGCACGTCGTCGTACTCGCCGATGAGCGCCACCGCGTCGAAGTCGAGGTTCACGGCGTCCACCGGGACGAGCTTGGAGCCTCGCACGTACGCCTCTGCCTTGTCCTCGTCGATGTCGGCGCTCACGGCCGCGTCGGCCACCGGCACCCCCAGCGCGAGCATCGTCTGGACTCCCTGGCCGCGCTCGGCCTCGGTGAGCTCCTTGCGATGGTTGTTCTCGGCGTTGAGCACCTGCGCGATGCGCGCGTCGTCCCAGCCGTCCATCACGTAGGCGTCGGCCTCCGCGAGCCCGAGCTTCCTCATGGCCGCCGTGCGGCGGTGCCCCGCGACGAGCTGGTAAGTCTCGCCGTCGGCCACTACGATGAGCGGCGTGATCTGCCCGTTCACCTCGATGCTGCGGGCGAGCCCCGAGACGTCGCCCAGGTCCTTGCGGTTCTGGTGCTTGCTCTCGATGCACTGGGAGAGCGGGATCTTCGTCGTCTCCATGTTCATGACCTCCTTCTCGGTTCGGTCCCGCCCCCTCTGGGCGGGCCTTGCGGCCCGTGCTCCGGCCGGGGTTCGGGAGGCGCGCCAAGGGAGGAAGCGAAACCCGCCAGGGCGGAGAGTTTCCGGGAGGGCTTGGGAGGGGGCGGCGTCTCTCGGAAAGTTTTCGCGGCCCTTGCGCGCCTCCCGGTTCCCGGCCGAGCATGCGGGCTCCAAGGACGCCGGGGGCGGGGCGAGAAGGAGGTCGGGGAGGCGACGGAGAGGCGCCCGTTCGCAGGCGCGTCGCACGCTTGCCCCGGAACCGCTCCGAGGGCTAGAGTCGGGTCGGTGCAATCGAGGGAAGCGAGGGCTGTCATGAGGAAGGCGAGCGCCGTCTACGTGTCGGGAGAGTCGTTCGACATGAGGATGAACAGCACGGCCACGATCGAGGACGTGGACGGCTCGGCGCTGGAAGCCTACGCGCGGACCGTCGGCTCCGAGCCGAGCATAGGGCTTCTGGCCGAGCGCGGCTTCCTCGCGAGGGGCCGGCTCACGAACGCCGGCGTCCTGCTGCTCGCGTCGGAGCCGGGTCGGCATATCGCGCGGAGCGAGATCGTGGTGGAGGCGCGCTTCGGAGCCGGAGGAGGGCGTCGTCATTGCGAGGGGAAGCGGCTCGACCGCGTGTTCGATATGCCCCTCGTGCTTGCGCTGCCGGCCGTCAGGTCGTACGTCGCCGAGTTGCTCGGGCCGGGGTGGGATGCTGGGAGCGAGCGAGGAAGAGGCTATCCCTGCTATGCGTGGCTCGAAGGGCTCGTGAACGCGGTCGCCCACCGGGACTACGGGATGCGGGGCGACCCGACGAGCCTGAGCGTCTTGGAAGGAAGGATCGAGGTGACCAGCGCGGGAAGGCTGCCTTGCATGATGACGCTCGAGAACATGCGCGGGTCGCGTTATTCGAGGAACCCGGTGCTTACCCGGGCGCTCACGGAGCTGGGCTGGATGCGAGAGCTCGGCGTGGGGGTGGAGGGCATCTACGCGGCGATGGGCGAGCCCAACGTCCGCTACGACGAGATCTCCGCACCCGAGGGGGACTACCTCAGGCTCACGCTCATGTCACGAAAATGATGCAATATTCGTGACGTCGGAACCTGCCGAGAAACGCTCTCGGCATGCTGTGGTGCAAGCCAAAGATAGTGCGAATACGTCTTACTTTTGGCATGTCGAAGAAGCCCATGTTATCCGGCCATGCAAAAGCGTCAGCATCAAGAGCGCGGCAGAAAGGTTCCTAGCATATGCAACAGTCGACCATTGCGAAGTTAAGAGCAGCTCTTAACTGCCCTTAAATTGGACTCTCCTCTTCTCCTTCGACTCGCGCACAAGGCGATGATGAAGGCGTTCGCGCTTGTCCGCATCGGGGAGAGGCATCCCCAACGTGGCGAAGGTATGGACGGGTCCCAAATATGGAAAGCTGTTGTGACACAAAGAGCTGCAAAGTGCTCTTAACAGCTCTTAACAGCTCTTAACTTTGGCTCTTTGCCCCTCCGGTGTTCCAGCGGCAAAGTAAGCGATACGAGCAACGCTACCTCACATCATCGAGAAGGCGGTAGGTTCGGTTCTTGTTCGCTCCCTCGGATATGATGATACCTCTCTCCGACAACCTCTTCAAAACCCTCCTGACCGTTCTGTCCGATATTCCCGTCTCGGTTGCAATCTCCGTTGTTCGTGCAGATTCTCTCTTGGAAAGATATTCGCAAACCTTCATTTCCGTTGCAGAAAATGAAGGACGCAGCTTGTCGGAATCGGCCATTATCGGCCAGTTATCGGCCATTATCGGCCAGTTATCGGCCATGCTGTCCGCGAAGGCGTCGCTGCGGTGGAACACGAGCTTGGTGCCCTCGGGAACCCTCACGTACTCGATGCGCACGCCGGCCTCGTCGCACAGGTCGCGCATGCGGGGGATGCCGGTGCCGTACGCCTCGATGTCGCCTGAGCGGTACATCGCCTGCGCGATGAGCTTGTTGCGTCCTTGCGACGACACGCTCTCGCCCGACAGGTGCTCCTCGGGATCCTGCCCCTCGACGAACCAACCGAGGCTCAGTATCTCCACGGCGTCGTTGAATATGTCTATCTGCACGCATCCTCCGAGCGTCCAGTCGCAGTGCGCGTAGGCGTTCATGAGCGCCTCCTTCACCGCCAGGGTGGGCAGCTCGGGTATCTCGTCGCGCGGGCCGCTCTCGTTGATGACGAAGCGGCGGCGCGTGTTGTTCAGGATGTAGGCGCGCGCCTTGTCGACCAGCTCGAACACCGTTCCGCTCTCCTGGTGCAGATCGAGTATCTCGGTGCGGGCGTGCGTGGCCAGGATGCCCATCTTCAACCGGACGTAGCGCGATTTGCAGAACAGGGCGTCGGCCGCGTTGGTGAGCGTGCCGTCGTCGCAGAGAAGACCCAGGCGGGAGAGCGCGTCATGCGCGTCGGCGTAGTCGAACGGTATCCGTCCGCGCTTGCGGCCGCGCTCGACGTAGGCGCGCAGCACGTCCTCCTTCACGTCAGCCGCCGTCCTGCCCGAGCTCCGCTCGTCCCAGGGGAACTTCCGGTTGATGCGCTCCGTCATCATCGACTCGATCTGGGCGGCCGTCATGGCCACGTCCTCGTCGGCCACGCGGATGCAGTACGCTCCTTTGCACGCGTAGGGCCGGTCATCCCCCTCGAACGAAACTCGGATGCAAGAATGGCCTTCTCCATCGTCGAACTCCTCCACGACGGGGTAGATGCGCGGCTCGATCGAATTGCCCAAGGTCTGGCTGATCTGCCTGAGCGTCGATTCTGCGACATCTTGGCCGCACGCGTCGCCGTTCGGCTTCACGCCGAAGTACAGCTCGCCCCGCCCGTGCTTGTTCAGGATGGCGGCGACGGACACCGCGCCCTCCTTGAGCTCTGAGGTCGATTTCTTGAACTCGACCTGCTCCGTCTCGTGGCCGAGGTTCATGGGACCACGTTCCTTTCTGCGTTAGTTTGTCGCATTATAACGCTCGGCAATGACTCGTCATAGAAGGCGGTGATCTTCTTTGATTCGTTTTCGAGCGGGTGGCTTCCTCAAGGCTCTGATGACCGACATCCTTTTTGCACCCTTAGATCACCTGGATGGCACGACAGCGATGCCTACACGAATATATAATGATGAAATACGAAACACAATGCTATCTAGGATGGCGATGGGCTTGAAAGAGACAATCGACGGTGACGAGATCACTTCTGCACAAGAAGCGATAAAGAGAATCGTAGAGCAACCGGTCGAGGAGCTTTTGTTCGATAACTCCATTCCGACAATCGCCGACTGCTCAGATTCAAATAGGGTTTTCAAGGGCAGGCTGTCGATTTTGTTCGTAGACATAAGGAAATCAACGGATCTGGCTGACAACACCGACCCGAAAACAATGGTTAAGGTGTATCGGGCGTTCATGAGACTCGTTTTGCAATGCGTACGATACAGCGGCGGCTTTACAAGGCAATTTGCCGGTGACGGTATCATGGGCGTCTTTGCAGAAGGCGACGAGGGCGAGGTGATGCCGAGCTCGCAGGAAAAGGCCGTATCGGCCGCTAGGCAGATGGTCACCCTGATCGACTATTGTCTCAATCCTGCATTGGACGGCAGCTTTGACGGCATTCGCATAGGATGCGGCATAGGCGTTAGCACAGGCGAGGTCATGATAACCAAGGTAGGGATGCGCGGTCGAGAAGCGGATGACGCCGTTGAAAACGAGATGGGCGTCGTATGGGCTGGCAGCGTGACGAACTACGCCAGCAAGTACTGCAGCCTCGCCCAATCCGGTGAGATATTTATCGATGCGGAGACCCTTTCGGTTCTTTCCGAGAAAAGCGACTGGGAGGAAACGGCTCGTACGAAGGGCGGCAAATTGTTCCGTGGCTATGCTTGGAGAAATGCGTACTGTGAGCTTCCCGAAGGCTTTGCATTGGTTCCGTGCAAAGCCGAAATTGAGGTGCATAAAGAATCATTTGCCCAGGATATTATGAAAGAACTGCGGAGCGAGGCGATGACGCTGGTGGACGACATCGCTGCCAAGTCATCGGAGCTTGCTACCGCAAAAGCCGCAACGGAGCAGGAGCAGCAAGCTGCCGCAAGCGCAAAGGAATCCGACGAGAGGGAAAGGCGGAGCGTTCGTGCTGAGAAATATCGAAACGAATACGAGGTGATCAAGAAGTTTTTCTCGTCGATGTGGTGCAAAAACGATGCGATAAAAGCTTCTGGGCTTAGATTTTGGCAGGAGATGCTGGATAGGGCATACAAGTGTGCCTCAGAATGCGGCATCTCCGAAGAAAGCGTGACTGACTATTTTGCGATGTACATGAGCAGGACTTATTATCTTTTCGAAAAGTACGAAGATGCCTACGACATGTATTGCCATCACGCAAGGTGTGATTCGTGGATTAGCTATTACTTCGTGCAGGGTATGATTGAAAAGTCGGGGCACTGGATTGCTTTGCGCGATATCGTAAAAAGTCGGATCGACGATGACGATTCCTTTGGGGAGGCAGCTGCCGTTCTCAAGAAGATGGGCAAGTGGGAATAATGTATGAAAAGGGAGAAGGAAGCCTGGAAAAAGAAGACCTGTACGCGATTCTTGAACGGAATTCGCAGTGGATCGTTTCGTGCGATACCAAGGCTTCGATAATGATCGGTGGCGTTGCTGCGCTAGCTGGGATCGGCTTGGCATTTGACTACGTGAACTTCATAGTGGGGACAATAGCCTTCATGAGCCAAAGCAACGGCCTTTGGTCGATTCTGTATCTCGCATTGCTTTCGGTATCGGGTGCTTCGATAGTTGCCGGATTGTTCTGTTTGATCTCCGTATTGCGAGCAAGGCTCAAACCGGAGGAATACGAAAGCCGAGGTCTAATAACGGATTCCCTGTTGTATTTCGGCTCTATAGCCAAGAACTCATCGGTTAAAAAGTACTCCTCCAAACTCAAGGAGTGCAGTGAGAAGGGCTTGAGGGAAGAGATCATTTCGCAGATATACATCTGCTCCATAATCTGCCAGAAGAAATACAGGTGGTTCAACAACGGGCTATTGCTTTGCGTAATCGGCGTTGCTTTATTTGCCTTGCTGTCTATTGTCGGTACCTCTGTCATCTAGGCCCCTTCCCACGCGCCCTCCAGGTCGGCGGCGCAGGCTTCCACTATGCAGCGGACGGCGGAGAGCTCGGAGGCGGTCACCTGGCGGACGTCGGCCTTGTCCTCGAGCATGGCGAGGATGGATGCGGCGCCCTCCAGCTTCTCGGAGGACCGCACGATTGCGGCCACGGCTTCTTCGGGTAGAGTGGTCTGCGTGATGCCGGCCATGGGGCTTCCTTTCGTCGGGCTTTCCACTGAGGAAGCGACGGCCCCTTGTGAAGGAAAAGAGAGGCATCCACCTCAGTTGTCACCCTGTGGGAAATGTACGCCAAATACCCAAACGGCAGATGCCCCTCTGCTCGGTATTTGGCGTAGGTATTCAGTTAGGGTGACCAGTTCATTATACGCATCGTCCGGCCCGGCGGCGGGAATGCACACCTTCCCCAGACGGCCAGGGTCGGCGGCGCGACGAGGGGGGGGGGCGGGTAGTGCACCTCCGGCCGTCCGCCTTCCTCACATGAATCGGAACACGGCCCGGAAGAGCCACTTCACGAACCTCCATGCCGTTCTCATGCCATCACCCTCCTTCCATAGGGGTTCGGTCCCTTCGCGACGACGGCCTCGCGCGTCTCCTCGAAGCCGGCGCTCGGGCCTCGGAACAGGTTGAGCACCTTGAGGTAGCGATCGTAGCGCTCCTGGCAGGCTTGGAGGTAGCGTGCGTAGTGCGCGTCCTTCTCGCACGCCTTCATGACCTCCGTTTCCGGGGTGCCGCGGTCGACGGCGTAGAGTTGGGAGCGCACGACCGCGCGCCTCGTCTCCACCCGCCGCCAGAGCTTCGCGAACTCGGGGTCGGCCTGTGCCAGCCCCACCATGTCGAGCGGGCCGCCGTCGACATCGAGCAGATCCGGCGGTATGGGCTCGTCGGAGTAGGCGCTCAGCCCTCCCTCCCCCTCGATCCAGCGGGCGAGGTTCTTCGCGAGCGCCGGATCGTCGCCGTTGCGCAGCCAGTAGCTCTTGGCGTAGGCGGCGTAGGCGTCGACGATCTGCCCGGGCGAGAAGCCCTCGGCCACCCGGCGCTCCCAGGCGGCGAGGCAGTCGCGCTTGAACCGAAGCGACGCCACCGGCTTGATGGACATGGCGCACAGGCGCTCGAACGCCTCGGGGAACTCGCCTTTGCGGTAGGGAACGAACCCGGCACCCCCGTCCGGCGCGCCACCCTCGGGGGGACAAGAGGGGGGCTTTTTATCGTCATGGGGCCCTTTATCCGATGAGTAATTTATAGGGGCCGGTTTCCCAGATGTGGCTTTTCCAGATACGGATTTTCCCGTTCTGGCGACGATCTGGGCTTTCTCGGGGCCGTCGGCGCACTCGCCTTCCTCCGGGGCCTCCGGCTCGCTCTCCACGTTGGCCGGAGGCTCGCGAGAGAACTCGGAGAGCACGGCGAAGCCATCGGCCTTCAGCTCGGCCGCCACCTCCGCGCGCATCGCGGGGTCGTCGAGGGTCACCCACGTGGCCTCCTCGGCCGTCACGAACCGCCCGTTGCCGCTGCGCTTGCGCGCCCGGATGATGTAGCCGGCCGCCTCGAGCTCCTTGATGCCGGCGGTCACCGCGTCCACGCCGTCGCGCACGAGCGTGGTAAACCCCCGGATGGTGAACACCCACTCCGGATTGTTCTCCAGTGAGCGGATCTGGCAGTATATTCCCTTGGCCTTGAGGCTCAGTGCATGGTCGAAGAACACCGTGTTCTCCACGTGGGTGAACGAGCCCTTGCCCCGGTGAGTGACGTTGCCCATCATGCACCGCCCGTCCCGTCGCGACGGCGCTCGGCCTGCTCCAGGAGCTCCAACGCACGGACGATGCGGGACTCGATCTCGTCCTTGGTCGCGGCCGGGCGGAAGAACCGGGCGATGCTCCTCTTGGGGATCTTGAACTGCTCGACCTGGTTGGGCTTCTCCTCCTCCATGACGGAGCGCACGAGCGCGGGTGTGAGCGCGCCCTCCTTGGAGTAACGCTTCATCTTGAGCGCCTGGGCGTGCGAGGGCGTGCAGGCCTGCGCCTCCATGGCGTCGACGAGCTGCTCCTGCTCGCCGTGCGAGAGGTAGCTGATCTCGACGGCGGGGAGCATCTTCATGCGCCCCTCGTCGACCAACCGGAGCAGTTCGGGGACGAGGAAGGTGAGGCGTACGAAGCGCTGCACCTTGTCCTTGCTCACGCCGAGCTCTTCGGCCAGAATGTCCCTCGACCTCCTGCCGTCCAACTTGTGCGCAAGTTGCGCACAAGCTAGGTCGGTGCGCTGTCCTTGGCGCTTCATCGCCTCAAGTCGCATCGAATAAGCGAACGCCCGCTCGCTCGGCAGGACGGTCTCCCTCTGCATGTTGGAATCGACCATGGCGATGGTCGCCTCGTCGTCGCCCAGGTCGCGCACCACGCACGGCACCTCGGCGAGCCCGGCGAGCTCCGCCGCCCGCTTGCGCCTGTGCCCGCTCACCAGCCCATAGCAGCCGGCTCCGAGGGGCCTCACCGTGAGGGGCACGAGGATGCCGTTTGCCGCCACGCTCTCCGCGAGCCGGGCCATCTCCTCGTCGTCGGAAACCCGGAACGGATGGCCCGGGAAGGGCTCCACCGCGCCCACGGGGACGAGGATCACACGCTCCGAGCGCTCGGCCTCGCGCTCCTCCTGCGACGTGAAGAGGCTGTCCACCGAGGGCAGCTCTATCGCCGCTATCTTCTTCCTAGCCATGGCGCAGCACCTCCTCGGCGAGGCGCGCGAAGGCCTCGGCCGCCTTGCCGTCCGCGTCGTAGGAGAAGATGCTCGTGCCGGACGCGGGCGACTCCGCCGCCGAGACCGCGCGGGGGACCACCGTGTCGAACACCCGGTAGGTGCCCCCGAACTGCCCGCGCACGGTGCGCTCGACCTCGCGCGCGAGGTTGTTGCGGCCGTCGAAGAGCGTGACGAGGATGCCCTCGACCTCGAGCGAGGGGTTGATCTGCCGCCTGACCCGCTCGACCGACTTCAGCAGGTCCGTCATGGCGGAGGCGGGGAGGAACTCGGCGGACACCGGTATGAGCACGCCGTCTGCGGCCGCGAAGGCGTTGACGGGAATGATCCCGAGCGAGGCCGGGCAGTCGACGAAGAGGTAGTCGTAGCCCTCCTTCAACGACGACGCCCACGTCCCCAGCAGCCGCTCGCGCGACATCGCCATGAACATCGCCATCTCCATCCCGGCGAGGTCGATGTTGGCGGGCATGAGGTCGACGCCCTCCGCATGCCGGAGGATCCCCGCCCAGGGATCGGGGTCATTCCCGTCGATGGCGGCTTGGATGTGGTTCGCGAGCGTGACGTCGAGAGAATCGGGGTCCGCCCACCCGAGCGACTTGGTGAGATCGCCCTGCGGGTCGGCGTCGACCAGCAGCACGCGCTTCTGCCTCCGCGCGAGCGCGACGCCCAGGCTCAGGGTCGTGGACGTCTTGCCCGTGCCGCCCTTCTGGTTGGCCACCGCGATGATCCTGCATGGCATGGCCTGCCTCCGTTTCCGCGGAAAATCCGCATTCGGAGGCCAGACGGGCCCGCGCTGCCGCGCGCAGGCCGCACGTTTCGGAAAAGTACTGGAAACGTACTGGAAAATTCGGGGTTTCACGGAGAACCAAGAGAGGAGAAGAGTTTCCCGAGTTTCAAAAAACAACGTTCTGAACTGGGGGTTTCTCGATCACGCGTTTCGCGTGTTTCGCGGGGCTTCACCATGTCAACAGCTTGGGAAGCTCAAGTTCTACCATTGAACCACGCCCGCAATCAAGCGAATGACAGTATAGCGTATCGCGCAGCTTTGTCACCGGAAATCCTCCTCAAGTCCATGCTTTTCCCTGCCGTTCACGAGTCCCGGGACGAGCCTGCCGACGTACCGGTCCGCGAGCCCCCTCGTGGTGGCTGGGATGAACCCGACGTACAGGTCGAGCGTGTAGGACGCGTCGGCGTGCCCGAGAAGCGCCGACACCGTCTTGATGTTCTCGCCCCGGGCGAGGTTGATGGTCGCGAACGTGTGTCGGAGGGCGTAGGGCCGCGTGCCGGCGAACCCCGCTTTCCGGACGAACGCGTTCCATCTCTTCTTGAACGAGTTGTAGCTCCAGGGGTTGCCTGTCTCGCCCAGAAGCGGCGTCGAGCTCCTAAGGACGAGCCCCATCTCGTCGAGCGCGCGCCTCTTCTCCTCGATCCACGCCTCCACGACCGACGCCGTGTACCTGTCGAGCGGGACCGTGCGCATCGAGCTGTCCGACTTGGTGTAGTTCTCTATCCTTCCCGCGCGCAGGGCCGCCACGATCCGCATCTGCGCGTCTTCCCCCTCCTCTGCGGGGACGAAGGTCCCGACGCGCTGGGCGAGCATCTCCTCGGGGCGCATGCCCGTGGAGAACAGGATGAGCACGGCCACCTTGGTCATGTCGAGGGGGAGGGACGACGCCTCCTCGAGGAACGCCTCTGCCTCGTCCTCCATCAGCGGGTCGATGAGAGGTCTGCCCTTCCTGAAGCCCTTGGAGAGGAAGCGCTTCTTGGCGACGTTGCGCCCGACGTGCTCGCGATCGACGGCATCGTTGAGGACCTCGCGCACGAACTTGAGCACCTTGGACTGCATCGCCGGCCCGGCGACGCGTACGGGCGAGAAGGGGGCCCTCCTCTTGAGCCTCCCCTCCTGCCGCAGCCTCTCCCTGTTCTCCTCCTCGCGTCTCCTCTTCTCGAGCGCCCACTCCTCGGACAGGCGGGGCACCGCGAGCACGCACCGCTCGACGTCCTCGGCGACGAGCTCCTTCAGGGGAATCGACCCTATCGTCGCCTTGGCGTACTTCAGGTAACGCCTTTCGTTGGCGGTCGACGCGGGGGAGATCACCCCGACTCGGCGCTCGACATACCGCTCCGCGTACTCCCCGAAGGGCATCGCTGCCCAGGCGGCGGCGTCGAGCGAGCCCCCGCCCCGTGCCTCGAGCGCGAGGTCGAGGACCGCGTTCTTCTCCTCCTCGAACGCGCGGACCTGCCCTTTGAGGTCGATCTTCTTGTTGAGGGCGAACACCACGCGGGTGAGTTTCTTCTTCCCGCCGAAATGACGACGGTGCTCCTCGGGGATGCGGATGGTGAGCTCGTAGGCGGTGGTGCGCGAATCCTTGCGCTTTCACCGCGGCGTGCCGCGCCTCGCGGCCGCCTCGTCGAGGTTGTATGGTTTGTCGCAGTGAAGCAGCTGCATGGGTTGTCGTTCGTCAAGCGGACTGCAGGCCCTCGCGGCCCTCGTCCTTACACAGGTAGTTCAGCAGGGCGAGCTTCGGCACGAGCCACTTCTTGCCGACGCGGCAGCCCTTGAGCTCACCGCGGGCGAGGAGGCGGCGCACCTCCTGGCTGGTGGCGCAGGTGAACTCCGCGACCTGGGCGGAGGTCATCATGTACGGGTAGTCCTCCAGCATGAAGAGGTAGAGCCCGTCCGGGTCGGCGGCGCGCAGTCGCTCCACGTCTATGCCGACCTCGCCGTGGATGTCGTTCATTTCGCTCTCCTTCTCTCGTTTCGGTCCCAATCGGGATGATGACCCGTTTCCAGCATGGCGCAACCCTGCAGGCGGCCCATCTGCACCGTTGCGCCAGGGTGCGGCGTGGAGTATGGACCACCGGTTTCTCGGCGCGCGCCTCATTTCTCGACAGCGTACACACATTGTTCGCGTTCGGCGCCGCAGACCCCTTTTCTCAGGATTTTTGTTCCGAATTGAGATACAGACGATCAGAGGCTATCCTGCTCATCAGGATGCTTGCATACTTTGATGGTGCGAGTTGCGGACATGCAAGAGCTACGCGTTTGGTTCGTTTTCAGCGGTGTTGGAAGTATCGGCTCAATGAAAAGCCAAGTCGACATTTTCGTAGACCGAAGTTTAGAAATGGCTTTTCTCGCTTGCACAGACATGGTGCATAAAAGCGTTTTGCTTGGGAATTCTAACGAAATAAATAACCACATAACGTAAATGCAGCCATAGATACAAAAGGAATCGAATGGCCAGAGAGGACTGCGCTTACCGATGGTCGATTCTTGACAGGCAAACTCAAGCCTCGTTAATATTACATGGTTTGCCAGACCGAATTAACAAAGGAGGGGTGTCGTGGTTGGTCTTTTCCGCACGTGGATGAGCGCCTAGAAAGCGGCGCTGTTGTGGCGTCGCGCTGTTTTTCTGCACGCCATTTCACGATTGGACATAACCATGATATTTGAAACCTCTCGGGGCAGGTCTGCTCTGCTGTGCCATTCATGGCAATTCAAGCTTTGTTTCGTATGGGGCGGGGAGCTCGTTTCGACATTGACGAGTTCGATTCTCCAGATGGGTCTTATTTGGCATCTCGCCCTCACGACAGGGTCGTCTTCTCTCCTCTCCTTAGCATCGCTGGCAGGCTTTCTGCCGATTGCTTTGTTCGGAATCCTTGCGGGCGCCGTTGTCGACAGACTGCCTTTGAAACGTGTCCTCATCGGCGCCGACCTCTTCATTGCCGCGGTGGGTGCCGCCTTGGCGATTGCCTCGTTGGCCGGCAGCTTACCTGCATGGCTAATTCTCATCGCCTTGTTTCTCCGTGCAGTTGGTACTTCGTTCTACACGCCAGCCTCCCAATCTCTCACGCCCCATCTCGCCCCACCGGAGCATCTCGTTCGCCTATCGGGGGTGACTCAGGCGATTCAGTCCGGCGGATACATTCTTGGCGCCGCGCTTGCAGCAGTGATTTATCCCGTGGCGGGCATTACCGCTATGATTGTCCTCGACGTGCTGGGAGCGCTTTTCGCTTCTTTAGCCGTCCTCGCCGCACAGATAGACGCAGGGGGCCTCGACGAAGCCGACCGCAGCTTGTCCTTTTCCAATAAGGTTCGAGAGCTCTTCTCTGAGATTTCGGACGGCTACAAGCTGATTAGGGGGTACAGGGGGCTGTTCGCCCTTCTTTGGTGCGGGTTCGTCTTCGCTTTCGCGTTCTCTCCGCTCGCGGCATTGTTCCCAATAATGACCTTGGGGCATTTTGGCGGTAGCACGGGGGATGCCGCTTTGGTGGAAATCCTTTTTTCTGCAGGCATGCTGGCTGGGTCCGGTATCTTGGCGGTTACGGGAGGGTTCCGCAATAGGTCGTTCACCATGGTCGCCGCGATTGCCGGCTTCGGCATTGCCGCAATCGTATCCGGATCGCTCGGCCCGTCATTGTTCGCTGCTTTCCTGCCGGTGAGCTTTCTTATGGGCGCATGCTCCCCGTTGTACGCGGGAACCCAGACTGCCCTTATGCAGGAGCAGATACCTCCTGAGTACCTAGGCCGCGTTTTCGGCCTCTACGGAACCATCATGGCTTGGGCCATGCCCATGGGCCTCGCAGCTCCCTCCGTTTTTGCGGATCTGCTTGGAGCTCCGTTATGGTTCGTCGGCTCTGGAGCGACCATGGTACTGCTTGCGATGGCTATGCTGCTTGCTCCGAGCGTCCGAAGCGCGGGGAAAAGAGATACCGGGCAGATTCAATAGCCCAAGTATTCGAAAAAAAAGAGGCAGCAGCCATCGGTTCAAGCGTCAGCCTTCAAGCCCTTGCGACGACGAGGTATTGCACTGACATCCCACATCGCGCTCCTTATTCGTCGCCAACTATCATTTTCGGATTTGCCGGCTTGCGCAAGGTCAAAACGCTCGCGCCGGCAATTGGGCAAAGGCGAAAAATCGACGTGAGCAATCTTTTTTGGCATGGCTGCGTTTCCAGTAAAACGCTAATACACAAAAGGCGGTTCAACCTATGGAACTCATAGTCAAAGCTAAAGACATCTTTTTGGAATATGCCGGCCGCGATATCCTAGATATCGAAGAGTTGGAAATCTACTCCTACGATCGCATCGGCTTGGTGGGAGACAATGGCGCAGGCAAAACCAGCCTGCTTAAAATTCTGAGCGGCAATCTTACCATTGCGGACGCCGACGTCAGGCGTTTCGGCAGCATTGCCCTCATCGGCCAACTCGATGAACTCGACCTTGATGCGGCTCAGGGCAGTGGTGAGATGCTCTCCCGTCTCAACGTCGCCGGAGTGGCGCAGGAGACGATGAGCGGCGGAGAGGAGACACGCGCCAAGATTGCCTCTGCGCTCTCCCAGCATGCAAGCGCGATCTTTGCTGATGAGCCTACGAGCCACCTCGACCAAGACGGCATCAGCCTTCTCGTCGGACAACTCAAGGCATTTGATGGAGCCCTGCTCATTGTGAGCCATGACCGTTATTTTCTCGATCAGGTAGTGGACAAGATCTGGGAGCTCAAAGACGGCGGTATTTCCGAATTCTGGGGTGACTACTCCGACTATCTGCGACAGAAAGAAGAAGAACGCAAAGTTCAGGCGGCTCGATACGAAGAGGCGATGCGCGAGCGCGAGCGCCTTGAAGCCGCCATCGAAAAACAACGGAAAAAAGCACGGCAGGTCGACGCCAAGCAGAAGGGCGCAAAGAAAAGCAACGAGAATGCAGGTCGATTGGGACATCAGAAAGCAACCGGCACCAAACAGAAGAGGATGTACCAGGCGGCTAAGAACATGGAGAAGCGCCTCGAAGCGCTCGAAGGGATTGAGGCCCCTGACAGCATTCGCACCGTGCGGTTCCGCCAGAGCAAGGCCCTGGAACTGCATAGTAAATTTCCCATCTCGGCAGACGATTTCAGCTTGAGCTTCGGCAACTGCATGCTCTATGA
The DNA here is from genome assembly GCF_030418435.1 of Gordonibacter sp. RACS_AR49. Classification (NCBI taxonomy): domain Bacteria; kingdom Bacillati; phylum Actinomycetota; class Coriobacteriia; order Eggerthellales; family Eggerthellaceae; genus Gordonibacter; species Gordonibacter sp. RACS_AR49. The sequence continues at coordinate 852,296 of NZ_JAIUDM010000001.1, forward strand.
CCACGCGAAATTCGAGATACCGCTCGGTGCCAAAGTGGCCATCACCGGTGGCAACGGTACAGGAAAGACCAGCCTGCTGAAGGCAATCGCTCGACGCGCCGACGGTATCAACATCTCTCCCAAGGCAGAGATCGGTTACTTCGAGCAAACAGGCTACAAGTTCGACGCCCGTCAGTCTGCGATCTCGTTCATGCAGGATGGTTGCGAGTACAGCATGACCGAAATCCGAAGCATCCTCGCCTCTATGGGAATCGGACCGCGTGACCTGGCAAAGGACGTTGGCGTTCTCTCGGGAGGCGAAGTCATCAAGCTGCTGCTCGCGAAGATGCTGCTGGGCAGATACAACATCTTGCTCATGGACGAGCCTGGAAATTACCTGGACATCAAGAGCGCCGAAGCCCTCGAGCAGATGATGAGCGCCTATGCCGGAACGATAGTGTTCGTCTCCCACGATAAGAGGCTGGTCGAGAACGTCGCAGACATTATTTACGAAATAAAGGACACCAAGCTAGTCAAAATCTTTCAGCGCGAATAACCCTAAATGAGCAGGATATATTCCCAGAATGGAGACAAAAGGCCTCGAAACAGGCCTTTTTCTCCGCGATGCATAGGTCAATTGATAAGGTTCACAGAAATTCGGAAGAATTGGCAATCCGAGTTTTCCGAGACACGAAAGAAATTTTCAGAGCGGGGAAGCGGTTGAACCAGGCCAATCTCATAGTCGCAAGGATAGAGCGGGCGCGACAGGACCGCGGCATCAGCGTGGCCGAACTCGCCCGCCGAATCAATGTGGACAGAAAGCGCCTCTGGTACGTCCTCAACGGGCAGCGCTCTATGCACGTCGACGAGTTCGTCCGCCTCTGCGCGGTCATGGACATGAGCCTCGCCTGCTTCCTCACGAAGGAGCAGGCGAGCGACCTGGCCGAAACACGCAGGAGGATGGCGGAGGACTACGGGCCGGCGAGCCATGCGGGCCCTTTCCGATTCTAGCGAGGAGGTGCCGCATGGACCGCGCTGCCAGGCATACCGCCCAGACCGCCGCCCTCTCGGCACTCATAGCCCTGCCCTGCATTTTCGCGCCATCGGCCTTCCCACCGCCTTCGCCATGCCCGAGGCATGGCGAGCAATCTGTTTGAGGAAGCGGGAGGCGCGACCTTCCGCCGATGCGGAAGGGGCCGAGAATGGCGAGCGATTACGGCGACGACGCCGGAGAGAAGATGATAGAGGACTTCGCGCGCTTCGGGGAGCGCATGGGCGAGAGGGCGATGTACGACCGTGCGAGGCGGATGCGGAGCGCGTTCGAGAACGCCACGGCCGCGACGCGCGGAGCCGCGGGGGAAGGCGATGCCCGCGAGAAGCCCGCCGAATGGGCGAAGCTCGACATGGCCGAGTTTCAGGAGATCGAGGACTATGCCGGCATCAAGGGGATCATCGAGGCGAAGCTCAGGGCGCACGCCGTCGACTCGGCGTGGTTCGTCGAGCCCGCCACGGGTAGGGAGCACCTTCTGTTCCGCGTCGCGGACGCCAGGGAAGTGTGGCTCTCGTTCGACGAGCTCTCGCGCGAGACCGACGCGGCGTGCGAGCGCGCGGCTGCGGAACTCGCCAAGCGGGAAGCCCGCGAGGCCGCCGGGGCACGGGACGAGCGTCCGCTCGAGGCGCGCGCTGGGCAGGCCCGCGCGGCGGCGTCGGCCCTCGAGGCAGAGGGCGCCACCACGCGCGCTGCAACGCGAGGACCCCGCATGCAGGAGGTGCGGGCGAGATGACGACTGCACGAATCATGGCGGCAGCCCTCGCCTCCATCGCCGCCTTCCTCCTCGGGAACTCGTACGCCGCATGCCTGCTCTCGCTTCCGGGCAGCCCCGCGTCCAACCTCACGGAAGCGGCCAAGCGCCTTCCTTCCTTTCTGCTAGGACACGGCCCCCTCTCGCTCGAGGCTGCCGCGCTCGCGACGGGGCTCGTGGCCGCCTGCGCCGTGTGGTGCGCCTGGGCGTGGTCGCTCACGCACGGGAACCCGGAGCGGCAGGGCGAGGAGCACGGCAGCGCCCGCTGGGGCACCGTCCGCGAGGGCAGACGATTCATGAACCTCGAGGACCCCGACAGAAACATCGTCCTCACGAAGCACTTCGGGATGGCGATGGACCGGCCCGACCACGACCGACGCTTCGAGCGCAACCGGAACGTGCTCGTGGTGGGCGGCTCCGGCTCCGGGAAGACGAGGGGGTTCTTCGAGCCCAACATCATGCAGCTGAACTCGAACTACCTCGTGACCGACCCGAAGGGCGAGACGCTGCCCCGGATGGGGCACATGCTCGAAGCCGCGGGATACAAGATACTGGCGTTCAACACGGTCGACTTCTCCAAGTCCCTCCACTACAACCCCCTGGCGTACATCCGCGACGAGGCGGACATCCTCGAGTTCGTGTCCTGCCTCATAGAGAACACGACCGGAGACCGCGAGCACGCAGGAGACCCCTTCTGGGAGAACGCCGAGAGGCTCCTCTACGTGGCGCTCATCGGGTACCTGGTGTACCGCTGCCCGCCCGAGGACTGCTCGCTGTCGGGGGTGGTCACCCTGCTCTCCCTCGCGAAGGCGAAGGAGTCGGACGAATCGTACCGCAGCCCGCTCGACCTGCTTTTCGAGGAGGTGGAGACCGGGATGCGCTGCGTCGCGGCGTTCGGCGGCGACGGCCAGGGCTTCGACCCGACGAGGAGGGCCTCCTACGACCCGGCAGGCTCCTGCCGGTGGGTCAAGGTCGCCGAGCCCGTCCCCGTCGACTCGGACTTCGCCCTCCTCCACTACAAGATGTTCAAGGACGCCGCGGGAAAGACCCTGAAGTCGATCCTGGTCTCCTGCAACACGCGCATGGAGCCTTTCGCCATACCCCAGGTGCGCGAGCTCGTCAGCCGCGACGAGATGGAGCTCGACCGGCTCGGCGACGCCGAAGGGAGACGGGCGGTGTTCGCCGTCATGTCCGACACCTCCTCCCTCTACTCGTTCCTGTTCTCGATCATGCTCTGGCAGACGATGAGCATCCTCTGTAAGCGCGCCCTCGTCGAATACGGGGGCTCGCTTCCCGTGCCGGTGACGCTGCTCATGGACGAGTTCGCCAACATCGGGCGGCTGCCCGACGTCGAGCGGATGGTGGCGGTCGTGCGCAGCCGCAACATCTCGATGGCATTCGGGCTCCAGTCTCTCTCCCAGCTCAAAGCCGCCTACAAGGACAACGCGGCGACGATCGTCGACTGCTGCGACACCCTGCTGTTCCTCGGCGGGAAGTCGAACGAGACGGCGAAGGAGATCTCCGAGTCGGTGGGAAAGGAGACCGTGTCGACCGTCACGTGGAACGAGAGCCGCGGCCAGTCCGCCTCGTCGACCCGGAACTGGAGCACCCTCGAGCGAGACCTCGTGCAGCCCTCCGAGGTGGCGAGGCTGCCCCGCGACGAGGCGATCGTCCTCATCGCGGGGGCGAACCCGCTGAGGGATCGCAAGTTCGACATCGAGGACCACCGGAGGTGGCGCGAAGTGTACCCGGGGCATCCCGGGGCGTCGCACCGCCTGCCCTTCGACTACTCGGAATACATGGAAAGGAGAGATGCCTGATGCTGGCGAACATCATCAACCTGGTCTCGGGATGCGTGACCTTCCTGGGGGGCTTCCTCATCGTATGGGGCGCCGTCTCGCTCGGCCTCGCCATCCGCGAGCAGCAGGGCGGCGCATCCATAGCGAGCGCAATATCGACCATCGCCGGCGGCGCGATCATCATCGCCGCCGCCGTCTACTTCGGCATGCTCGACACGAGCTGGCTTCCCGCGTAGGGGCGACCCGATGCTGAGCGTGGCGGTCCACAAGGACATCGGGGAGTACACGGAGAAGGTCGTCGGCAAGCTCTCGGCGAGAACGCTCGCGTGCACCGCCGGGGGGCTCGCGTCCTCCGTGGCGACGGCGGCGGCGCTCAACCTGGCGCTGGGGGTGCCGGTGGACGCGGCGACGCTGCCCGTCATGGCGGCATCGATGCCTTTCTGGCTCATGGGCTTCTGGCGCCCGAAGGGCCTCACGGCGGAGAGGTACCTGGCGATGCTCGCGCGCCATGCGCTGTCCGACGGCGTGCTCGTGTACTCGACGGGAAGCAGGCCCTGGGAGGCGGCCGGGGGAATCGCGTGCCGGCGGGTGGACCGCAGGGCGCGCAGGAGGAGCAGGAGGAAGGGGGCCGAGAAGCGTGGCCGGAAAGAGTAGGGGGCGGAAAGGCGCCGCCAGGGGGAAATCCCTCGAGCGCCGCATCGCCGAGCAGGAGCGCGAGCTCACGGGGCGGATGTCGGAGAAGAGGAGGATGCGCCGCGCGGCCCGGGACGTCTACTCCGCCATAGGCTACGACCTGATGTACCCCGACGGGATCGCGCAGGTCGAGGAAGGGCTTTTCAGCCAGACGATGGCGTTCGAGGACATCAGCTACCAGTCCGCCCGCGAGGAGAGCCAGCGCGCCATCTTCTCCGGATGGTGCCAGCTGTTCGACTACTTCGGCGCCGACAGCTGCGTGCAGCTCACCGTGGTCAACCGCCCCATTCCCGCCGAGGAGATCGGGACGAAGAGGTTCTTCCCGACCGACGACCCGCAGACTGCGGCGTACGCGGAGGAGTACAACCGGATACTCAACGACAAGATGCGGGAAGGCGTGTCCAACCTGGTCAGGGAGCGCTACCTCACCTTCGCCGTGGGCGCGCCCTCCGTCGACGCGGCGGTCCCGAGGCTCGCCCGGATGCGCGGGGACGCGGAGCAGACCCTCGCCAAGATGAGAAGCTCCTCCCGAACCCTCTCGGGAGCCGAGCGCATCGGCGTCCTGAACGGGCTGCTGCGCCCCGGGAAGCCGAACCTGTTCTCCTGGGACGCGGTCGGCGCGAGAGGAGGGCTCACGACGAAGGACTTCGTGTGCCCCTCCTCCCTCGACTTCAAGCCCGAAGGCAGCGCCTCCTGCTTCAAATCCGGCGACACGTGGTGCCAGGTCCTCGTGCTCGGCAGGTTCGGCAGCGAGCTGTCGGACCGCTGCCTCGCCGACATCATCGACCTGCCGGTCCCCCTCGCGATCACCCTCCACGTCCAGGCCATGGACAAGTCGAAGGCGGTCGCCTTCGTGAAGAAGCGGATCGCATGGATGGACAAGGAGATCATCGACGAGCAGATGGGGGCGGTCAAGAAGGGGTACGACTTCCAGATACTGCCCTCCGAGCTCAAATACTCGAAGGAGGAGGCGGAGGACCTGCTCGACCATCTCCAGAACAAGAACCAGAGGCTCTACGCCTACACGGGGCTCGTGTACACGTACGCGCCGACGAGGGAGGGGCTCGACGAGCAGGTGATGCAGATCGTGTCGACGGCGCGGCGCAACTCGATCGAGGCGGACGCCCTCGACTACCGCCAGCGCGAGGGCCTGAACTCCATCCTTCCCCTCGGGCACAACCACGTCGAGGTTTCCCGGATGATGACCACCGCGCAGGTGGCCATACAGATGCCCTTCGCGACGCAGGAGCTCTCGCACGAGGGAGGAGGCTACTACGGGCAGAACAAGCAGTCTTCGAACCTCGTCCTGTGCAACCGGAAGAGGCTCGCGAGCCCCATGGGCTTCGTCGCCGGCAAGCCCGGATCGGGGAAGTCGTTCTCCGTCAAGCGCGAGATAGAGAACACCATCCTCGCGTACCCCGAGGACGAGATCATCGTCCTCGACCCCGCCGGGGAGTACTCTCCCGTGGTCGAGGCGAACGGCGGGGAGTGCATGCGGTTCGCCCCCGACGCGGACACGCATCTCAACCCGTTCGACCTCTCCGACGTCGCCCATCAGTCGCGCTCCGCCCAGATGGCCTTCAAGATAGACGCCTTCCTGGCGCTGTCCAGCGCGACCATGGCCGAGGGGGACCAAGGGCTCCCGGAGGCCGACAAGTCCATCATCAGCCGCTGCGTCGAGCGGGCATACCGCGACGCGGACGAGGAGGGGCGCATCCCCCTTCTCGGGGACTTCCACCGCATCCTGAAGGCGCAGCCCGAGCCGGAGGCCCGGGACATAGCCCTGCGCTACGAGCGCTACGTGGAGGGCGCGCTCTCCTTCTTCAACCGCCCTTCGAACGTGACGTTCGACCGGCGCATCACCAACGTCGACTTCAGGGACCTCTCCGAGAACATGCGCGCCTTCGGGATCATCACGGTCCTCGAGTGCGTGCGCAACCGGATGTACCGCAACTTCGATCGCGGCGTCACCACCTGGCTCTACATCGACGAGGTGCAGAGCCTGTTCGGCCACCCCTCGATCATCGCGTACTTCAGCCGCTTCTGGGCCGAAGGTCGCAAGTTCAACCTCATCGCCACGGGCATCACCCAGAACAGCGTCTACATGCTCGACCACGAGGAGGCCCGGAACATGGTCCTCAACTCCGACTTCATCCTCCTCCACAAGCAGTCGCCCCTCGACAGGCGCGCCTGGACCGATCTGCTCGACATGAGCGCCCAGGAGGCGTCCTACATAGACGAGTCGGTCAGGGCGGGCGAGGGGCTGCTCATCGCGGGCGGCGCGCGCGTCCCCCTGAAGGACAGCTTCCCCAAGGGGTCCCTCTACGACCTGTTCAACACGAAGCCCGACGAGGTGGCGGCGCGCAAGCGCGAGGAGGGGTTCAGAAGGCGCGCCGAGAGCAGGCGGAGGAAAGACGGCGGGGTGAGCGCGACGTGACCAGGGAAACCCGCAGCTTCGAGCCCGCGGCGTCGGGCGGCGCCCCGCCGGACCCTCCCGTCAGGGCCGAAGGGGCCGGCGCCGAAGGAGTCGCATCGTCCGGCAGGACCGACGCGGTGAGCGCAGGCCTGGTGTCAGGCGAGGAGAGGTTCGCCGTCCCGGCGCACGGGGGCAAGGCGGCCAGTACGGGCCTCGGAAGGTCCCGCCGGCCCGCGTCGCCTTCGGCCGCAAGGCGGAAGCGGCGGCCCGAGCGGGCGCCGGTCGAAAACGGGCTGCCGGCGGACGACCGCGAGGAAGGGAGGCAGCGCCGCGCCCCCGCCCCGACGGCGACCGCGTACCTGAAGAAAGCGATCGCCGCAGCCGCCGAAAGGGAGGCGGAGGAATCCGACGAGCTCGAAGGGGCGCCGGACGCCGTCCGTGCCGGGAAGGGCGCGTGGAGGGTGGCCGGCAAGGCGCGCGCGGCGGCCCCCTCCCGCGAGACCGGCGCCGTCCGAAGCGGAGAAGGGGCGAGAGGGAGCCTGGCCGGGGAAGGGCGAGCCCTGCGTCGCGGCCGGGCCGCGGAGAAGGCGGCGCGCCGGCGGCCCGGAAGGCCGAGGGCGGCGCTCCAGGCGGTCGGGAGGGAGCCCCGCAGGGCCTTCGCCGCCCGCGCCGCGGCGAAGGGGGGAGGGGGCAAGGCCGCCGCGGCGGCCGCGGCCGCGGCCGGCCCCCTTGCGGGGATCCTGTCCGGCGTGCTGTGCTTCGTCCTCGCAGCGCTGGCCGTCTCCCAGATAGCGAGCGCGGTCTTCGGGTTCTGGAGCGACGCGGCTTCGAAGGCTTCGCTCGAGGGGCTGCCTCCGTACATGACGGTGGAGATGGTGGAGGCCGCGCTCGAGTGCCAGGAGGAGTACGGGCACCCGGCGGGCTGCACCCTCGCGCAGATCATCTGCGAAAGCGGGCAGGGCGACGGCCTCTCGGCCCTCGCCGAGCGCGACAAGAACCTCTTCGGCATCAAGTGGTCCCCCTCGTTCCTCGGGTGCCCCGAAGTCGCGGGCAAGAGCTCGTGGGAGACGAGCGAGGAGGTCGGAGGCCAGGTCGTGGGCGTTATGGCCGACTTCACGACGTTCAAGAGCCATCGCGACTGCATCGTGTTCCGCTCGCGCGTCCTCCTGTCCGGTCCCCCCTACGTCGGCAACGCCCTCATCCGGGAGGCCATGGCCTCGTGCGACTCGGACAGGATGGCCGAGGGGCTGAAGGACGCGGGGTACGCGACCTCGTCGAGCTACGTCGAGGCGCTCAAGGCGGCGATGGACGAATACGGCCTCAGGCGCTTCGACGGGATGAGCCTGGAGGACTTCAGGGCGGGCGCCGCCGACGGCGACGCGATCGTCGCCGCGGCGGAAAGCCAGCTGGGGGTGCCTTACGTGTGGGGAGGGTCGATCCCCGGGGTCGGACTCGACTGCTCGGGGCTCACCCAATGGTGCTACGCGCAGGCGGGCATCGACATACCCCGATACTCCGAGGACCAGGCCGCGTCGGGAAAGCGCGTCCCCCTCTCGGAGGCGGAGCCGGGGGACATCCTCTGGCGCCCCGGCCACGTCGCCATCTACGTGGGCGGAGACGAGTACATCCACGAGCCCAGGCCGGGGGACGTGTGCAGGCGGGCGACAGGGATCGCCTACTTCACCTGCGCCGTCCGCTACAGATAGCCAAGAGACAGGAGGACTCCCATGCAGAGGAAGAACAAGGCGATGCTCGCCGCGGCCATCGGCATGGTCGCGATAGTCGTCGCGACGACGGCGGTGCGCTGCTCCATCGCGCATACCGCGGGCCAGGCCGACGCCGACCCTCCCGCGGCCTCGGTCGAACAGCCCGCCGAGCAGGAGGGCCCGGAGATGGGGACCGAAGCCGAGAAGGGGCCCGACGAGGCTGCCGCCGTCCTGGAGGAACTGCGGGGCAGCGCGTGGACAGCGGCCGACGGCTCGGGCAAGACGCTCGCCTTCCGCGAGGGGTCCTTCGTCGAATCCGACGGGGCCTCCGTCTCGATGACCGCGTTCGAGGTGGAGGGGTCGGGGTCTTCGGGCGCCCAGCGCTGGCTCGACGTCCTGCTGCTGAAGGACGGGGACGCCGCGGGCAGGTCGGCCACGATCGTCCTGGACGAGGACGGCGGGACCCCCTCGGTCGCGTGCGACGGGTTCTCCCTTTCCGGGAGGTACGTCCTGGCGGCGACGCCCGGCGGGGCGGTCGAGGTGACGGGGCTCGCCGAGCCCTACCCGTCATTGGTGGACGGCAGGACCGACGAGCTAGCGGCGGCGATCTCCGAATGGGCCGCCGGGCACGCGCCCACCGCCGCGAGCGCCACCTTCGACGGGGAGGTTTTCGTCGACATAGCCGGCGGGCGCGTCAGCGCCACGTTCCATCTGGACGACGACGCCTCGACGATCGTCGCCGCGGTCTACCGGTCCGGCGAGTTCACCGTCCTAGGTTAGGGGGCGACGATGAGAGAGACGATCGCGAAGGCCGTCGGGAGCCGCGGGTTCTCGATCGCGTTCTCCCTCACCGTCCTCGCGTGCGCCGTATCCCTCGCCCTCCCGGCGCCTGCGTTCGCGGGGATCGCGGAGGACATCAACGCATGGCTGTGCGGGGTGCTGCGGGACACCTGCAACTGGATATTCGCCGGGCAGACCGACATGCTCAGGTCGATCGGCACGGACGGGGTGCTCGCGGCGGACTTCGCGCAGATGCTCGGGAGCGCGGGCGACGTGACGATGTACGACCTCGTGCGCGGCGTGTGGGAGGCGGCGATCCTGCCCATCGGCTGCGGCATGCTCTCGTTCGTGTTCACCGTCCAGCTCATCAAGGTGTCGCAGCGGATGGACGGCAACGCGAGCATGCCCGGGGTCAAGGAGGTCGTGTTCATGCTCGTCTTCTTCGCCGTGTTCCTGTTCCTGATCCAGAACAGCTTCGACCTCATGCAGGCGGTCTACCAGGTGGTCCAGCTCGCGATAGACCGCGTGACGGGCCTTTTCGGGACCGGATCCGAGCTCGACCTCGAGGCCGTGTCGATCACGACGACGGACGACGACGTCGCGGCGCTGGTCGCCATGCTCGTCGTCGCCCTCGTGAGCTGGCTGGTGGTCATCGTCGCCTACGTGGTTGCGCTCGTCGTGAGCTGGGCGCGCGCCATCCAGATCTACGTGATGGCCGCGTTCAGCCCCATCCCGCTCGCCCTCGTCTCGCTCGACGAGACGAGGCAGATGGGCGTCGGGTACCTGAAGAACTTCGCCGCCGTCTGCCTCGCCGGGATCATCATCCTCGTGCTCCTCGTCTCGTTCCCCATCGTCCTGGGCGGGCTCAACGCCGCGAGCGTCGGCGCTCCGGTGGTCGACTCCATCGTCGGCGGCCTGTCCTACGCGCTCCAGTACCTGGCGATGTGCGTGCTCCTGATCCTCTCGCTCGTGAAGAGCGGCGCATGGGCGCGCGACATCCTGGGCGGGTGATCGGGGTGAAGCCCCCGTCCCGCTCGCCCTGAGGGCGGCCGGCGGAAGGCGCCGGCCGCGAAAGACAGCATCGGAAAGGAGAAGAAATGGCAGAGAAGAAAAACGTCTACGTCTCGCTCCACGAGGCGTTCGTCCGCGAGGGAATCCAGTACACGGACAGGAGGACGGGCGAGCAGAGGTCGTTCAACGTCGTCCGCCTGCCCCCCGACACCGTCATCGACGGCAGGGACGTCGGCGGCTACGAGTTCAGCCCGCTCTACGTGAACCCCTCGAGGTTCCGCGGGGAGCACTGGAGGGACGTGCCGCTCCTCGCGGACCGGGAGGTGCGCCTGAGCAGATCGGTGCTCGACGCCGAAGGCAGGCCGATCCTCGGAGAGGACGGCCGGCGGCAGAAGGAGACCGTGACGGTCACGCCCTCCCAGATAAAGGACGCGCTCTCGGAGGCGAGGAAGCGCTACGCGGAGGAGAACGCACGCGACGGAAGGGGCCTGGCAGAGCGGGCCGCGGAGGCGAAGGGAGCCTCCGAGAGCATGGAGCGGGGCGGCGCGCGCCCTTTCGCCCGTGACGCGAGATAGGAGGAGAAGATGGGACAAGCAACCAAAGCGGCGAGGGCGGGCACGGCGGCGAGGATCCTCCTCGCCCTCCTCCTCGTGATCGGCATGACGGCGCCCGCCGCGGGCGCGCAGCGCGCGTACGCGGCGGAGTCGGGGAACCTGACCGTGGGCAGGACCATCAGCTACGACTCGTATTTCACCAACTGGTTCGAGGTCGACGGGCAGGCCGCATGGTGCGGCAACCCCTCGATGGCGACCCCGGGGGCGGGATCGTATCCCAAGCAGGCCCTCTCCGCTGCGAGCGGACGCACCGCCGAGCTCGCCGCCGACATGTGGTTCTCGTACGGATCACCCGGGTTCGACGCGTCCCTCTGGCCCGGCAGCTGGGTCGACGGGAGCGCCATGACCCCCGACCGGTACACGGCGCTCGCGCACATCCTCATGGCGGACACCTATTCGAGCGACGGCAACTACGCGATGTACGGCTGCTCCGAGGCGTTCCGGGACTGGGTCGCCTGGAACGTCCTGGGCTTCGACGACTCCGGCGCCGTCTCCAACGAGGACGCGACGGGCAGGCTCATCGCCTCCCGGACGGGCGAGGTGCCCTCGTCCTTCGAGCCCTTCATGCTCTACACGGGCGCGTCGACGCAGGTGATCCTCTCGTTCACGTACAGCACGACGGTCAAAGTCGCCAAGGCGGCCTCGGAGTCGTGGGCGCAGCAGGACCCCGACTACTCGCTCGCCGGCGCGGTCTACGGCATCTACCGCAGCGCCGCCGACGCGGAAGCGGGCGCGAACCGCGTGGCTACGATCACGACCGGCGCCGACGGCTCCGGCGAGTCGGGGAGCCTGGGCGCGACGAGGGGGACGTTCTACGCCAAGGAGGTGAGCCCCTCCCCCGGATACGCCCTCGACTCTGAGGTGCACGAGGTCTCCCCCGACAACGACTACACCTTCTCGTCGGAAGAGCCGCCCATCACCGCGCGCATAGTGCTGAAGAAGGTCGACGCCGAGACCGGCGCGCCCGCAGCCCAGGGCGACGCCACTCTCGACGGGGCGGTCTACCAGGCCTCTTTCGATCGGGGCGGCGAGACGGAGACCGTCGAGGGAACGACTGCCGGCGGCTCCATCGTGTTCGACGGCCTGCCCCTCGGGGAGGTGGAGATCAGGGAGGTGTCCCCCTCCGACGGATACCTGCTCGACCGGGAGGTCCACCGCATCGAGGTGACCGCCGAGATGGCGCAGGCGGGCTACGCGGTCATCGAGGTGTCGCCCGAAGGCGAGTTCGGCGAGCTCGTGCAGCGCGGCGGCCTCATCATCGGCAAGGGCGACGCCGAGCGCTACGAGCACGAGGACGGCACGTTCTGGAACTACGCCCAGGGCGACGCCACGTTCGAAGGCGCCGAGTTCACGCTTTACAACCGCTCCGACGCCGCCGTCTGGTACGACGGGAACGGGGACGGAGAGCTGCAGGACGGCGAGATGGTCGACCCCGACGGGGTCGTCGCGGTTCTCTCGACCGAGTACAACGCCTCCCTCGACGCCTGGACCGCCAGCACCGGCGTGCGCGCGCTGCCCTACGGCACCTACGAGGTCGTCGAGACGAAAGCGCCCGAGGGCTACACGGGCGAGGGGATCGTGAGCCACGTGGTCGAGATCCGCGAGGACGGGCAGTTCGACCAGCTCGTGGAGGCCGACGGCATCCTCAACGAGGTCGTCCGCGGCGGCGTCCAGGTGCAGAAGAACGACCTCGAGCTCGGGGAGAGCGAGGCCCTAGGCGGAGCCGACCACTCGAGCCTGGCCGACGACGGGTATCTCGGAGCCTCCCTCGAGGGGATCGGGTTCACCATCACCAACGTGTCCGAGCACGGCGTCATGGTCGGCGGGACCTACTATCCCACGGGCAGCGTCGTCGCCGTCATCGAGACGGCGTGGAATCCCGAGGCCCAGGCCTACACCGCGCAGACCGCGTCCGACGCGCTGCCCTACGGCACCTACACCGTCGCCGAGACGGCGACCAACGAGAGCTACCTGCTCACCGACGGCGGGCCCCGCACGTTCGAGGTCCGCGGCGACGGCATCGTGGTGACCTCGGACGTGGACGGCGGAGCGCTGTTGTGGAGCGACCAGGTGGTGCGCCACGACATGCATCTCCAGAAGAAGGGGACCGTCCACGGAGAGAAGCTCGGGCTCGTCCCGTTCCTCATCACCAACGTCACCACCGGCGAGGCCCACGTCGCCGTCACCGACAGGAACGGCATGCTGTCCACGTCTTCGGAATGGCGCAGCCGCGAGGAGTCGGTGAACGCGAACGACGCCCTCATTTACGAGGACTACATCGACTCGGAGGACATCGTCGAAGGCTCCGGCATGTGGTTCGGAACGGGCGAGCACGGCTCGCAGGCCGCGCCCGACGACTCCCTCGGCGCGCTTCCCTACGGCGAGTACACGATCGAGGAGATGCGCTGCGAGGCGAACGAGGGGTACGCCCTCTGGTCCGACGCGTTCAACGTGAACCGGGACACCACCGAAACCCCGATGGACATAGACCTGGGGACAGTGGACGACGTCCCCGAGCCGAGAATCGACACGGTGGCGCTCGACAAGGCCGACGGCGACCACTCCATCGCGCCCTCAGGAGACGCCGTCATCGTCGACGAGGTTTCGTACGCCAACATGCCCCTCGAGGAGCTCACGGCGCGCGGCGGACTGGTCGACAAGGCAACGGGAGAGCCCCTCGTCGTCGACGGCGAGCAGGTCGTCGCCGAGAAGACGTTCGCGCCCATCTCCCCCTCGGGCACGGTGAAGGTGGAATTCGAGTTCGACGCGTCCGGGCTTGCCGGGATCGACATAGTGGTGTTCGAGGAGGTCCTGCTCGACGGCGAGGTCATCGCCGAGCACGCAGACATCCTGGACGCCGACCAGACGGTGGCCGTCGAGGCGGCGCCCGAGATCGGGACGGTGGCGACCGACGCCGCCGACGGGGACCACATGGCGTCCGCCGACGGGACCGCGCGCATCGACGACCAGGTCTTCTACAGCGGGCTCGAGAAAGGGAAGGCCTACAGGGTCGAGGGCGTCCTCATGAACCCGGAGACGGGCGAGCCCCTGGACACCGGCGACGGGGCGATCGTGGCGAAGACGGATTTCGTCGCCGAGGGGGAAAGCGGGTTCGCCGTGGTCTCCTTCGAGCTCGACGCCAGCTCCCTCGAAGGCAGGAGCACCGTCGTCTTCGAGAAGCTCTACGACTCCGAAGGCACCTTGGTCGCCTCCCACGAGGACCTCGAGGACGAGGGGCAGACCGTGAGCTTCACGGGGCCTTCTCCCGAAATCGGGACAACCGCGACCGACGGCGACGACGGTGACCACGAGGCCCAAGCCGACGACGACGTGACCATCGTCGACGAGGTGCGCTACGAGAACCTCGAGCCCGGGGTCGAGTACGTCTTGACAGGCACGCTGGTTGACCGCGACGCGGCGAAGCCCGTGGAGGAGGACGGCGCGCCCCTCACGGTCGAGGTTCGCTTCACGCCCGAGGAGGCCGACGGGTCGGTCGAGGTCGTCTTCCGCTTCGATGGGACGGGCCTCGAGGGGCGTACCGTCGTGGCGTTCGAGGAGCTGACGCTCGACGGCGAGGTCGTCGCGGAGCACAAGGACCCCAACGACGGAGGCCAGAGCGTGAACCTGGTCGAACCGCCCTCCGAGACGCCGGAAGAGCCTTCCGGCGAAACGCCGAACGAGCCCTCGACTCCCGCCGGCAAGCTGCCCAAGACAGGCGACTCCCTGCCGCTTGTCCCCCTTGCCTGCCTCGTGGGCGCCGCCCTGACGGCGGGCGGCGCCGCGCTCATGGCGCGCCGTCCGGACGGGCCCGCCCCCGAGAAGCCGCACGAAAGCGAAGAGGAAGGCGAATAGGATGGCCTTCCTGCTGCACCTGGTTGGAATGGGCATGGGGCTGTGCACGCTCGTCGCCTACGCCTGCATCAAGGTAGGGGCTGAAAGCGAGCGAGACGAGAAGGGATAGGCAGAAAGGGAGGCAATGAGCCAAGATGGGGCCGCCCTGCACGGCCCCATCTTTTTGCCGTCTCAACGTATTACCCGAGGGAGGGAAACCTTTCGGGTTGCGCAGGAAGGTCAACGCTGAGCTGCTCGTTACTTTTGTCTACCTTGCTGACGACCTGAGATCTTATCTGCGAGAAGAAGTCCTCCGAGTAGACGTCTTGGCGAGCGAATGTGCTTAGCTCCCTAAGCCATTCAGCTCTGTTTCCCGTGAGCTCGAATTTCGCCAGCAGCCTCTGCGAAACGTCATGTTTCGGAGTGTATCGTGTTAGGCCGAGCTCGGACCCCACTAGGTAGCCTTCCTGGTAATACGCCCTTTTAGCAACAGGGGGCATAGCGCTCAGAAGCCGGGTTACTGAAAGCTCGGCGTTCGAGTCCCTGAAGAACTTGTCGTATACGAACGGGAAACCGAGCACGTAGACGCACGGCCTGTCCTGCTTCCGGGCGCCGTCCAAAGCAAACATGCACGCCATCCTGAGCGATTGGGTAACATCGAGGTACGGCGTCGGGCAGTAGCCGTAATGCTGAAGTACCGCCCATGCTAGCCCAGGCCTTCTCAATAGCTGCCGGTAGTTCACGGAGGCCTCGTCGATCTCGCCGCATTTTATGGCTTGTTCGACTGTCTCCAACAGCGCGACTGTCATTTTATTCAATCTGTTCAGCCTGGCGTTCATCTCGGCCCGCCCCGGCCCTTTCTCGCCGTTCCATCTGTAAAGCGACGGAAACAGCGTGGTGCCCTTGTCGTTCTCCCAATCGTTCCGCTGGCCTCGGTATAGCGTCATGATGCTTGGGTTGTGGCAAGAAATCTCGGCCGTCACCCTGATGAGCTCGGAGAAGGATTTCACCTTGAAAGGGATGCCTTTTCGGACTGCCCACATCGAGTTTTCCCCGAAATGCTCCTTGAGACGTTCCGGCAGAGTGATGTGTCTAATTGCCTCCAATGCGCCGCCTGCTTTCGTAAGATAGCGTTTCGTGTGGTCGAACATCTCGAATCATAGTGGATTTGCGATGCTGGAGCGCAAGGAGAGCTCAATGATTGGCCTAGAATCGGCATTCGTGCGGGGTCAGGCTCGAGTCTGTTGATGTGAATTCGCGCGAAGCCGCTTCGATAACGGAACGAGGGACGCCTATCTCCTCTGACATGTCCTTGCCCCCTTCGGGCGAGACGAGATTGGGGGACCGAAGGGCGGAGAGAATCAAGGAGGGATATTCCTCCGAGACGTCGTACGCCCATGCAAGGGCGGCGATGTCTACGAGTTCGCCGGCGATTCGCGCTAGGATAGTCTCCCCATCAACTGTCAGACGGTTGAGGCGATCCAAGTCGTCGGCGTCGGCGATGAGGAAGCTCCACCCGTCGCGCCTTCGGGCAACGGGAAGGCCCGTCGGCCCCGGCTCCTCGCGGTAGGCCTCCGCCGCCTCGTGATAGTAGGAGCGCAGCCAGAGCCCGTCTCCTGCGACGTCCGACAGGTCGAGCGTGTAGTTGGCGAGGAGGTTTCCCCTCTGCGGCGCGGCATCGACATGGTGGTCGGTGTCGAAGACGTCGATGCGGCCTCCCGAGTAGTACGCCTTCAGGATCATCTCTGCTCGCCTCTCTCCTGCCTTTCTGCGCTTCGCGCCGCTGCCACGGAATCGTCCCCGCCAGATTCACGGCCCCCCGCCGCCCTTCTGCGCCCGGGCTTCGAAGGTCCGGCGCCGAGCCGGGGCTCGGGGCGCTTCTCGGGGAGGATCCTGATGCGCCGCGCGTAAGCCGCGAGCTCGGCGTTTCGGCCGTCCTCCGCCAGGCGGTCGAGGTCGGCGGCGCATATCGCCCTCGACGATTCGACGAGCGCCACGGCCTCGGATAGGGTCTTGAGCTCCTCGAGGTTCCCCAGCTCTACGGCGCTTCGGGCGGCTGCGGCTATCGCTCTCTCCCCGGCGTCCGCTATCCTGCGGATTCCTCCTGCCCGTAGGACGGGCTCCAGCCTCTCCCGGCTGTAGGACAGCCCCAGCCGCTCTCCGCCCACCCTGCGTGACGGCCGGTCGGCGAACGCGTACACCCAGTCTCGCCTCGGCGCGTGGGGGGAGTTCTCCGACACCGTGACGCCCAATGATCCGAGGAGGCTCCTGAACTCCGTCTCGCTCCTCGCCACCGAGCGCGCCACCCTCACCCTGGCCCGTATGTCGGCGACCCACGAGTACTCCCCGCGGTCGGAGAGCTCCTTTTCGGCGCGTCCGACATATTCTTCGCGGCGCGTTCTGGCGGCAGGCCTCGGATGCCGGCGCTCCGCCCGAGCGGCGACGCCCGAGCGCGGGACCGCCTCCAGCGGCGACATGCCTAGGCTCTCGGCCGCCCCCTGCAAGGATCTTGCGAGCGCCTTCGGGTCCGGGTCCTGGAGCCTGCGGCCCGTCTCGAGGTTCGTGTTGTTGACGACGACGTGGGCGTGCGGGATGCCTCCTGCGTTGTCGTCGTGGTAGACGATGGCGACCTCGTGGTCCGGGAAGCACTCCCTTGCCCATCCGGTCGCGAGGGCGCGCAGCCCGTCGAGCGAGACGCGATCCTTGGGATCCGGGGAGACGACGTAGTGCTTGTAGGTGCGGGCGCGCCGCCCTCGCCAAGCGGAGTTGTTGCCGTACAGGCGCCGGGTCCTGTCCATCGCCTCGGCCCAGTCGAACGGCCTCCCCGGCACAGAAGGTTCGAGGTTGATGTAGTCCTCGGCGAGCGCGCGGCCCTCCTTCGTCAGGTACCGCCTGATCCCCCTGGTCGAGGTGTGCCCCGATATCGCCTTGAGCATGGGCACGCCCCTCACCTCCCCAGCCCGGCGAGGACGCTTCCGGAGAGCTCCACAACCGTCCGCCTCAGCAACTCGACTCCGGGCTGCATTTCGGCGAGCTTGCGCTCCGCCCGGGAGAGCTCCTCGACCACCTCCGAGGTCTCCATGTCGTTCGCCCTCAGATAGTACGCGATGGCGTTGAGCGCGTGGACCGCCTGGTTGTAGTGGTGCCCCCAACGCGTCATCTCGCGGGAGAGCCGAGCCGCCGTCGTGCGGTCGACCACGACGAGCCTCGCCCCGCCTCGCACCTCCTCCGCAGGCAGCTGCAGGAGGACTCGGACGAGGTCGGAGACCGTCATGCCGAGTTCGCGGGCGAGACCTTTAGCGGACTCCATCTCCCGGTCGGACATGCGCACGTGAAGCTGCTTCGGGTGCCTTTCCATCTTCCGGCTCGCCTCCTCGAACCTCGGAATCGGGGGCGGGCCGACGCCCGAGGGGCGCGGGGTATCCCCCGCATGGAGCGTAGCCGAGCCGCAGGCGGGCTGCGCTCCCGTCGCCCCGGTTCGGGACGTTCCGTTCCGAAGGAGGGGACGCGTCCCGGCCCTCCTCCGAGGGCTTCGGGACCGGCGCCGGGCGGGGCGGCCAAGAGCTATTCCGGGGACTGTGTACACGGAATAGGCCTCTTGCTTTGCTTTGTTTAATCCAAGAGACTTAAGAACGAAAGATTACGCTAGCCAGGTTCGGAAACGATTCATCAGTAAGCTGGGATAGGGCTCCAATACATGTTCGATCTGCGCTCGTTTTATCAAGGCATTCAGTTTTAAGGCCGCGCTTCTATTCGTTGCAGACGGCCCTAAAACAGCGGCGATCTCTTTGACAACCAGTCTGTCGTCAAAGAGCTCTTCGCAAAGCTGGGCTTCTACCATCCCGCTCACGCCGTATTTTAAACGCTTTTGGAGTGCAAGAAGGTTTTCTTCGTGCTCTTTGGTTCCGAGAACAATCGACGAGGCGTCACTAACCTGCGAGACGAAATGGGACAAATCATAGCTTACGGTTTCTGCGGTGACCTTGCTGATCGATTCTAAGCTCGGACGGCTTCGCTTCGACGAGGCGCAATCGTTTTCAACCTGTGCGAGGATTGACTCAATGTTCGCGCCCTCTATCCACATGCGGGCAATAGCGGCAAGCCCTTGAGCAGTCAACCATTTTTGATGATTCGGATGCTCAATATCGAAAAACGCATCGATGAGCAGCGCAAGGTTGCTGCAGCCGCCTTTCAGGAAAGAGGAGCATTCTTCCGTAACTATCCAATTTCGCAGCGCGGTCGACTTACGAATTCCCGCTTGGGTTTTCGCCACCATCGCAATCCTCTGCTCGCCATTCTGCTCTTCGAAGTGGTCGTAGATTGCTTCAAAGAGTTTAATCAGAAGCTCTTGCTTGTCATCGTCCATGCAGAAATAGGCATACGTGTTCGAGCAAATCGTTTTAGTGTCCGACATTTGCTCGCCTTTTGCATCCGCCATGTTGGCAACGTAGTTTTCCACTGCTTCAAGCGAGGTGATTTTCTCAGAAACGTTCCTGCTAATTTTCTCAGGCGCGCATCTGAAGGCTGATGCCAGAGCGTCGACGAGCTTCGATTCGAGGTCGCCGTCGTCGAAATGCTCCAAAATGAAGTTGGCTATATCCGAGCCTTTCACCCTTCGTTTCACTTTCCTGTCCCACAACGTCACATCTTCGAACAAACTGAGTATCGCGCTCTCGCATTTTTCTACTGCAGAAGCCTCGAACAGCCTTCGGTAAGCTCTTCTTGCACGCTGGTTCTCCAAATCGACATCGCAGACAATGATGCTTCCTTCGCTGTATTTTCCGGCGCGTGCAGTCCTCCCGATAAGATTCTGGAAGTCCCTTACGGTGGTGTTTTCGAAACCGTTTGACCTGTCCGTAACCAGCAGATATCGAATAGGAAGGTTGACGCCCTGCGCCAGCGTGGAAGTGCATGAGACGCATCTCACGGCCCCGGTTCTCATAGCGTGTTCAATGGCCTGCTTGAGCGCGCCTTGGAGAGTGCCGAAATGCGGGAGTATTCCCGATGATGCGCTTTTCGAGAAGGCGCAATGCTCTCCGTAGTGCAATGCGAACAACCGCGCAATTCTCTCCAACTCCTCGGGATCGCTAAGCGAGGTAATCCGGGAGAAATCAAGGCCGAAGGAGGCTAATTCTGCTATACGTTCATGAAAAGCCCAGACGTTGCTGCGTTGAGGTATGAAGATGGCGGCCGGCCCCCCGTGGGCCAACCGTATTGAGTAGAACAAAGCCAGGTCGCCCGATTTCCGTCTTTTGGCAGATGCCTTCAAGTCGGGGAATTGCGTTGTCGTTCCGTCGTGCGATGGCGAAGGAAGAGTGAGAGCCGATATATGATAAGGGAGGAAATAATTCAGATCTGCAGAACCTCCGTATTGAAAGAAGTCTATGCTGCCCGTATTACGGGAGAGAAACCCTATCGTCTTTTCCGTGGACTCGATCCCATCTCCAGTGGTACATCTTGAGGGGTCGGAGAACGCCCATTCGGATAACCTGTCCGGATTCGATGTCACTGCGGAAATTAAGACGAGTTGGGCATTTTCCTTTGCCGCTATTATTTCTGCCAATAGCAGTTCATACGAGGGCCCTCGCGACGCATTGTCAATCAGATGCGATTCGTCGAATACGAATAGGTCAATATCCGTTGCCCTCAATTCGGAATGATGGAGCACAAATGACAGCTTTTCCGGGGTGAAGACAAGCACTTCCGGCTTGGAATCACCCAGATTAAGCCAACCGTCCAGTTCGAAGATGTCGCTCGCATGACGAACGCACGCCACGTCACCCAGGCTGTCTTCCAAATCTTTGGAGATTTCGGAGCAAAGGGCCCTTAGCGGAGCAACGACAATCGAAGTGTCGCAGCCTCCCGCAAGAATCCTCGATCGAATAATCAGCTCGATGCTCTTGGTTTTCCCGGATCCCGTCGGAAGCTGAATGAAGAGATCCTTGCCCGCAAAAGCACCCTTTTCCCCGATCCGCTGTTGCGCTTGCCATAAGAGCTTTCCGAACTTGTTCGATTTTAGAGACGGCTCCCAGGAACTTAGGGGTATCCCCGAATAACGAGGAAGAAGAGTTGCCGCAGCATACTCCATGGAGAGGGCTGTGCAAGTGCTGACGACGTCGGCAAAAAAGCTATCTGCTGCGTTGTCCTCGGTCAGATTCTGTCTCACCTCTTCAGCCACTTCCCGCTTGTCTTCAAAGCGCCCTTCCATATATGAGACAAAAAGGGAAAGCGGAAACGATTCGTCTTTTGCGCAGTTGAACAGGTAGTCTATTATGCTTAAAAAGAGACGTGCGTTGTGCCCCAACACGTCCTTCGAGCTTATTCTACTCAGAGCAAATTTTGAGCTTCCGTAGTTTCCGAGAAGGAAGTATGCCGTGCAGGCCAAAGCCCAGTAGCTGTCGGCTTTTTTAGCGTGCCTATTTTCATTTGCGGCGGCATTGAGGAAAGAGGCCGTATAGGACAGATCTCTTTTGGGTCCGTCATCCAGCTCGCCTTTTTCCGAAAGAAGATCCAAAGCGTCGGAAATTGCTAGAACGCTTTCGAAGCAAAGGGTGTCAGAGTCGAATGCGAATTCCGGCATTTCGTCGGAGTCCACCATGAACTCATCGATCTTTGCCCTGGTTCGAGCGTATTTCAACCCTCGTTCCGATCTTCTACCGAATATCATTTCACGCACCTGTCGTAAACGCTATGCACTAGTTCCATCAGTTTGCTTCCGTGGACCACAATCAGCCTCTCGTCTTTCGAAAGCCCTAAGGACTCAAGGGAATAGCCCTCGAGGGCGGTGACGTCTTCCAGCGAAACCATAACCGCAGAGCCCCTTTTGAAAGTAAGGGGATACTCCGTGAGGTTCATAAGCCTCCTGCATTCCAAAGCAGTGAGGTCATCGCCCGCCGCCCTACTTCGCTTTCCGATAGCCTTCAATGAAAACGGGACCCTAAAATCCTCACCGGGCTCATCCTTCTTTGAATGCTCGCCGGCGTTTTTAATAACTTCCTCTAGTTTCACCGAACCCGTCAGCTTCGCTTTGACTTCAACAACAAGCAGAAGGTCGTCTCTTTGCGGGTTGCCGGGATCATCGACTTTGTATGCGACTACGTCCGATCCTGGATCGGATATGTTCGGATTGGTTCTCTCGATTTGTTTGTATCGGGGAACGCTTAACCCCTCGATGAACTGCAGCAAGTCGCTAACGACAATTTCGGCGAAATCGCCAGCTCGGACCGCCGGTCCGCGCTTGTCTCGCTCGTAGCGCATCGGAATGCATAATGTTGAGAGATAGTCTTCTACGCTCATCTCGTTAAATGAGCTGTCTTCGAGCAGTTCGTCGTCACGAACGTAATGCCTTCTTACGTGAAGGGCCCAAGCCTCAAGTTCGGCTTCGTCAATAGTCCAATCAAGAAAATAGCAGTCGGTTGGAATCCCGGGAACATGTTTCTTCTCGCGCAGAAGCCACTTAATATAGCTCGGTCGAGGAAGATCCCGGATATTGTCTCTATTGATTGGTGCAGATGGATCGGCTATCGCCAAATGCTCCTCCAATCGCCCATGCCGCAAATCGTATATAGCGAAATTATATTCCATGGTGATCGGACTAGACGTTCGTTCGTGCATCGTGAAGCGATTTCGAGGACGCCAACCCGCAAAGCGATAAGGTAACGCTCGAGACGATGGAGAGCCCCAGCCTGACGGCCGAGGCTCTCTCGAGAGGAGCCAGGAGGTCTTAGACGACCCCTGAGGGAAGCGCGTTACCGGCAACGTCCGGAATCGCGTCGGAGAGGGCGTTGATGTGGTGGCGGAGGAAGGCTTTGCCCTCGCTGAGGACCACCAGGCTCACGTTGTCGAAGCGGACAGGGCGGTCGACGCCCTCATGCTCCGCCAGGTACGCGATGGCGGCAGTCTCGCGGCGCCCGCGGTCTTTGGGGCCACTGCTCTCCGGGAAGCCTCCCTCGGCAGCGGTTCTCGCCGACACTTCAACGAGCACGAGGGTCTCGTCGTCCGTCGCCACCACGTCGATCGCGCCCGCCGGGCACTTCCAGCCCGTTTCGACGACCTCGTAGCCGCGGCGCTCGAGGAAGAGCTTCGTTGCCTTGATTGCGCGTTCCTTCAGATCCTTCATTTCGACCTCCTTCGTCGTTCGGCGGAGCCCCTTTCGCCCCGCCTCGTGACCCGTTTCCCGCCGACTGCCCCTGCGGGCGCAAGGGAGACAAGCGAAACCCCGGAGGGGCCTCGAGTTTTCGCGCATGGTCCGATCGCACCTTGGCGCGAAAAGTTTTCGCGGCCCTTGCGTCCGCGGGGGCCGGCGGCGAGGATGGAGGGTCGAGGCGGGGAGGGGCTGCGGCGGGGAAGAGGGCGGAAGCGAATGCTCGAGGCGGGCAAGAGAGCCGATGCGTCCGGAAGGCCCGCCGGCAGGAGCCGACGGGCCGGGCTTCGCTAGGCCGTTTCGCGACGGGGCCTGATGCAGGCGGTCTCCCCGTGTACGTAGTTGTTGGAGTTCCAGGAGAAGTCGCCACCGTGGTCGTAGCGGGCGACGTAGGGCAGGTCGGGATACGTGATGCTGACCCGTCCGTCGGGCGTCTCCACCCGGACGGCGATCGCGTTGCCGGCAGGCTGCCCGAAGCCGACCACGGGGTAGGCCCTCCAGCCGTTCTCGTGCTCGCGCAGCCACACCTCGTCGCCGATCTCGAGCTCGCCCACCGGCACCTCGACGGAGTCGAGGAACTCACCGAGGCGCAGGCCCTCCGGCATGGACTCGTCGAAGGAGCGCAGCATCTCGTCGAAATCGTAGGAGCGCTGCTCCTCGCACGGCTCCACGTCTCGGACGCCGGCGGGCTTCCAGCCCTCGTCGTACTCCGTCGTGAGGCGCTCGACGATCCTCCAGCCCTCGATGACGTAGATGCCGTTGTCCCCGGGGTCCATGCTCGCGTCGTCGGTGTAGGGACCGATGCCGACCGACAGCGTGCCGCCGAAGAAGTTGCCGACGACCTGGCAGATGCGGGCCCACCCGTAATTGTCGGAGCTGGGCGGGCGGTAGCCCTGGAGCTCGCAGTACCGAAGCAGCGGCTCGACGGTGTCGCGGCCGCCGTTCCAATGCAGGTAGAGTCCGACCTTCCTTTCTTGCGTGGTGATGATCGCCCTGTTTCCCATCCGGGACCTCCTTCGCTTCCCTGGCTCCGCCCTGTGCCGAGCCCCGTTGGCGGCCTCAGCCCGCAAGGCGCTTCCGGGTGCAAGGGGGGAAGGGGAAACCGGAGGCTCGAGCTTCCGACGCAGGCGGAAGGTTTTCCGCGGCCCTTGCGCCCGCAGGGGCCTTGCGGTCGCATGGCGTCCGACGGGGCTGTGCGGGGCGGGGCGGGACGAAGGTGCGGATTCCGGGAAACGGCATCATCCATCCCAAAGGAGAAGGCCGGCGTGTCCGATATGGCGGCACAAATTGGCTCTCGATTGACCATCGCGATACCAAGTCTGTTTACACTGGTGCGAGCTAACGAAGCATGGCGAAGCGATTCGACGCGTCAGGATCGGGGCGGATTGTCGTTACGCGGTGGGAACTCGCCGCTGCCCAAATTCAGGTCATCGAAATCGGGTTCTGCTGCGCCTGCGCGTGGTGAATATCGCAGGTGTCGAAAGTCGCGCGAAACAAAATCCGCAGGCGTATCGGGAGGAGCGAGCGTGGTAGCATCGAGACAATGCCGAGAACGCATTCGGTTCAATCGAATGAGCCTCGCTCGGAAAGGAGCAGTGCATGACCATCAGGTTCGACAAGGATGATAAGAGGATTCTCTTCCGCTATGAACCTGAGTATTCCTTTGATGTCATCTGCGCAAAGCTATGCATCAGCTTCGATGACTCGGGCGTCATCAGACGATATACCCCGGGAGCACTGCCCGACGAGCTCAAGCAGAAGCGCCCGCCCACGCAAGACGACGCCAGAGTACCTATAAAGAGGGTTTTCACGTTTCTTCAAGATGACTTGGTCGATGAGATGTGCGAGGGCCTGACCGAGACCCTAGTATTCAAGTTTGCGGTACTCGACGAAGCGAATCCGGGCTATTTCAGGGTCAACGGGCGCGTATTCGATTGCGAACGAGATATCCTGCTCGCTACCAATCTTCGGCTTGATTGGAGACTGTTCTGCGTTGGATACGAGCGCCGCACATCGGTCATCGAGCGCATTGCCTCAATGCTCGACGACTCGGAGGCTTTCATCGCCATCGGCGGTGATGATGAAAGGGCAATTCCGGAGGAGACCTTCAAGGAGCTGCTGGATGGCTTTCCAACTACAGCGACCCTAAAGCGCTACGGCGACGCTCAGATAGAAAGCTATATCCAAGACTATCTGTCCCTGAAAAAAGACTACGGGGCACAATACAGGCGATCTCTAGAGCGTAGGCGAACGAAAGCGTGCTTCAAACTTGGAAGCCCGACAATAGACGCGAGCAGGATTACGGCATTGCGCGAAGCGGCCACCCAGCTACACAGCCTTTTGAATCAGGGGAAGGCCGTTCCTGAGGAAAGCTGGCAGAGAGGGATCCTATGCGTACTGCCCGTTCTGTTCCCTCAATACGTTGCCGTAATCCCAAAAGCAAAAATAAAGGACACGCTTACAGGCAAGAAGCGGGAAGTGGATTTTCTACTCGTGGACGCTTCTGGCAACGCGGATGTGCTCGAGATAAAGAAGGCTTTCGACAAACGCAACCTTCTCATGCGGGCCCCGTACCGAGACAACAAGGTCCCGGCGCGGGAGCTGAGCGGGGGGATAATGCAGATCGAGAAGTACATCCATCTCCTTCTCAATTGGGGACGGGAAGGAGAAGCGGCTCTCACTCGCAACCATTCTGACCTTCTTCCCGATGGCCTTGCGATACGGTTCGTTAACCCGCGGGGAATTTTACTCATGGGTAATTGCGAGTTCGATGAAACCGAGCAACGCGATTTCGATCTCATTCGGCGCCAGTACTCGCATGTTGCCGACATCATCACCTATCCCGACCTTCTCCGCCGCCTCGAGAGGATGATTGAAGCCCTTGGCCCATTGGAGAGTTCCCAAGATTCTGCGCCATCCTAACAAGATGGAAGACGCTCAGAATAGGACTATGGGGGCCGGCGGGGCGAAGCAGGGTGCGGACTTCGGGGGGGGGGCGGCATCGCCCACCTCGGAGAGGTGAGACGGCGCGCTCCCGATGCCGCGGCGGAAACCATCCCTAGGTCGGATATCATAATGCTAAGTTCGTTTACATTGATGTAAACTATCGGAGCATGGTAAAGCAATCTGACATATCGGAGCTGGAACAGCTCGCCGCCTCCCAATGGGGGATGTTCACCACCGCCCAGGCGCAGGCGCTCGGGTTCAGGCGCAACCAGATCTCGCGCATGGTCGATTCCATGCGCGCCGAGCCCATGTGCTACGGGGTCTACCGGTTCGTTGCGGGGAGCGAGCCCGCGCACGCCGATCTCAAGGCGGCGTGGCTCTCGGCCTTCCCCAAGGAGACGGCGGCCGAGCGCCTCGCCAAAAAGCCCTTCGACGCCGTCGTCGCGGCGGAGACGGCGGCCGCCGCCCTGGGCACCGGCGACTTCCATCTGTCGCCCTACACCTTCATCACGGCGACCAGGAAACAGACGACGCGCAAGGACATGAGATTCCTAGGGTGCTCGCTCGACGAGGCCGACGTCGTGATGGTCGACGGGCTGCCGACGACGAGCTTCGAAAGGACCGTGTTCGACCTCCTTCGGATCGACGAGGACCCCTCCCTCGTCGACGGGTTCATGCGCGACGCCGCCAGGAACCGCGCCCACGCCTTCGACTTCGAGAGGCTCTCGGAGCTCCTCGGCCCGATAGCGTCACGGCACGGCTTCCCCGAAGGGGGCGCGGCCCTCGCAGCCGACCTCGTCCTGCGCAACGTGTCCGACGTGCTGGTCGACAGGGCGAACGATGCCCTGCGAAGCGCGATCGTCGACATATGCGGGAGCGAGGCGTTCCGGTCCGCAGCGGGAAACGCGAGCGCCCTTCTCCTCGATGCCCTGAGAGACGCCGGGCTCGCGTCCAGCCTCGAGACGATGCAGAGGACGCTCCTCGACTCGATCGGGAGCCTGCGCCCCGATGTCGTCAAGGGCGCGAGCCTTCCCGGAGCGGAGGCGTTTGCCAAGGATTTCGCGGCGGCAACCGCGGCACTTGCGAAGCCTGCCACCGAAGGTATCGCCTCGGCGCTGGCGAAAGCGGCGGGGCCCTTCGACGCGCAGGAAGAGGGCAGCGACTCCATGGGTGAGGAGGCATGATGGCCGAGGGGTACCGAAGCGCGCTTGCGCTGGAGCAGGCGGTCAAGGCGGCGGCGAGAAAGTCCGGGCAAGACGTCGGGCGCGCCGTGGAGGGGTTCTACGCCGGCAGGCTGCTGGAGAGGGTGTTCAGCGAGGAGAGGAAGCCCTTCGTGCTCAAGGGCGGCAGGGGGATCCTCGCCAGGACCGTCGACGCCCGCTACACGACCGACACGGACTTCCTCTACAGGGGCGACGACCTGGAGGAGGCCCTCGGGGAGCTCAAGCGCCTCGCCTCCAAGGACCTCGGCGACCGCATGGAGTTCAGGTTCATCTCGGCGAACAAGATAGCCGCGACCCAGGAGTACCGGGACGGCTGCCGGGCGAGGTTCGAGGTCGTCCTCGACGGGACCAGGCGCAAGTCGGAGATAGCCGTCGACCTCGTCGCCGACCCCGTCGAGCTCGGGAAGGCCGACCTGGTGACGCCCGCCAACAGGCTCGACATGAAGGGCCTTGCCGTGTTCGACTACCTGGTCTATCCCGTGGAGAGAACCGTGGCGGACAAGGTGTGCGCCACCATGCAGGCCTACGGCGGAAGGGAATCGAGCCGGGTGAAGGACCTCGTCGACCTCGTGCTCCACGTGACCCGCTACGGCATGGCGGGCTCCGACCTCTCGAGGGCCATCGAAAGGGAGGCGGGGGTGAGGGGAATCGGCCCGCTCGACGCCTTCGGGGTGCCGGATTCCTGGCGCGGGCCCCGAGAGAGGGCGTACAGGAAGGCGGCGGCCGAGGCTAAGATTTCCGACCGGTGGCTCGGGGTCGCGGATGCCGAAGAGGTCGTCAAGACGTGCGTCGATCCGGCAATAAAGCGGCAAGTCGAAGGGCTCGAATGGAATCCGGAAGTTCTGGAGTGGGTCCCTGCGCAGCTATCGGAAGGGTAAGAAAGAAAGCAGACGGCGGATAAGGAGCGACCAAGGTGGACGAGAACGACATCATCGGCGTCGTGAGGGAGTACCTCGAAGACAAGGAGAACTCGTACGCCCTCATGCTTACCGGGGAATGGGGATGCGGGAAAACCTACTTCGTCGAGCACGCACTGACCGAGAAGCTGGAGGCAGGTAAAAACCGGCATCCCGTTGTAGTGGCGTCCGCCTACGGCGCCAAGGACTTAGCGGAGCTATGCGGGGCGATCGAGGCTGGCTTCATCTCGAAATACGCCATAGGGCGCACGGCCGGCGGGGAGAGGAGCAGGAGGGATTCGCTCGTCGAGTTCGCCAAGGACACGGGCGTGTCGTTCCTCGGGAAGAAGATCAGGGAGTTGGAGAAGAGGGCGGGCGTCGACCTCAAGATGGCGCCGCTGAACGCCGTGAACCTCATCATCGGACCCGAGGCCCTCCTCGTCATAGACGACGTGGAGAGGTGCGGCATGGGCCTCAGGGAGCTGCTCGGGGCGGTCGACCACCTCGTCGTCGCCTGCGGGAAGAAGGTCGTCCTCGTCTGCAACGAGGACGAGTGGAGGAAGAGGGTGGAGCCGAAGGACGAGAAGGGCCAGGGCGCGAAGGGGACGGCCGGGGAGTACGACGACCTCATCGAGAAGACCGTCTGGCGGAAGTGCCGGTTCAGGCCTTCGGTCGACTCGGTCGTGAAGCGCGTCCTAGGGGATGTTCTGGACGGCATGTACCCGAGCGCGTTCGAGGACGCCGCCTCGGCGATAAGGGGAAGCGGATCGCCGAACTTCCGGTCCCTCAGCAAAATGCGCCCTGTGCTGGTCGGGATGAAGGAATCCGGGTTCTTCGCCGAACCAGCCGACCCAGAGTCTGCCAGGGCGGTCTTCAGGGAGGTTTGCGGTTTTGCAGCAGGGGCGGCGAAGGGGAAGCGCATTGAGCCGCCGTCGAGCCGGGAGGACTCCGTCCTTAGGGGAGGCATCTTCGAGTCGCGCCGGCTCAAATACGCCGCCCTGGACTTCATTCCCCGCTTTTTCGAGAGGTGCGAGGGGGTCGATTCCGAGCATGTCCGTTCCTGCCTGGAAGACTACCTTGCGACCTTTTATCCCGACGGGCCGGCCGCGCGGAAAGCTCTCGAATGCATCGACAGCATCAGATACGCAGCTTTCCGCGACGCCGATGTCCCTGGCATGGTGGAGACTATAGTCGCCGGGATCGTCCCCGGGGACGGGGGCCGCGGCTTGTCGTTCGACGTCTATCCCGACGCCCTGCGTGCCGTCAAAGGCATTGCGGGGGAATTTGCTGACGCCCTTCCCGAGGGAATCGCACTGCTCGTCAAGGCGATGGAGTCCTCCATCGAGCTTGACCCCGAGTCTGCAGTTAGATCGATCGGAAAGAATCGAGTCGAATGGCAGGAGGTTCCTTTCGACCCGAGCGGAGCGTACGAGATTCCGGCTTTGGAGGAGGTCGACAGACTGAGGGAGCTCGCCTTGACGACGCTGCACGAACGGGAGTCGAAGTCTCTCGACAATGTCTTGAGAAACGCCCCCGACCAATTCGCGGAGAAGCTCTATCTGACTTTCTCGAAATCAGACGATCGGTCGGAACCTATCCTGTCGCTCATCTTCCTCGACGCTTCCCTCTTCGTGAGGGCGATGGAGGAGATGCCTCCCAAAGACATTCAGCTTGTGCATAGGGTCCTTTCTCCGGACGACCTCATGGGATCACGCCTCGCCTCGCTCGAGAGCGAGGACAGGAAGGCCCTCGCAGCTTGGGCCAAAAGGCTCGGATCGGAGATTGGCAAGGCTGAGGCCAAGGAGCACTTCCAACGAATCTATTTCGGCGCCATATCCCAGAGCCTCGAATATCTTGCCGATATCTAGGACACGCAGCTTTTGCCAAGTTGAAAGGCGGCTAGGTTCTGCAGAAGAGCTTCTGATGGCAGCCTTACGGCAAGGACGATGGCCTAATGCCTTGCCCATGCTCCATCCAGCTCCGCCGCGCAGCTCTCGAGCACGCACCTCACGGCGGCTATCTCCGACGGGGTCACGCGCCCTTCGTCCGCCTTCTCCTCGAGCATCGCGAGGATTGAAACCGCGCCTTCGATGCGCTCAGTCGAGCGCACGATTGCGTCGATGGATTCTTTGGGTAGGGTGTTCAATGGGGTGCCTTTCATAGGGCGTCCTTTCCTAGGCGCTCGTCACCGAGGGAAGAAGGCCTCAGGGGCATGAAGAGAGAGGCATCCACCTCAGTTGTCACCCTGTTGGGAAATGTACGCCAAATACCCAAAACGGCAGATGCCCCTCTGTCCGGTATTTGGCGTACGAATATTCAATTAGGGTGACCGTCTCATTATAAGCGCAGCCCTCCCGTCCCTACGGAAAATCCGCGAGGCGGGCGCTGTCCGGGGCTGCAGACGGGAAGCGGCCGGCGGGGCTCCTACATGAACCTGAAGACGGCCCTGAAGAGCCATCGGGCGAAGCGCACGACGATCCTCACGACGCAGCCCTCCCTCCTGTGGACACGCCGCCCTCCATCGAGCCGCACAGGGCGAGGTAGCGCCCGTAGCGCTCCTCGCACGCCGCCATGTGCCTCGCGAGCATCTCGTCCGCCTCGCATTCCGCTTCGAACTCCTCTCTTGACGCCCCGGGGTCGCGGTCGTAGAGCAGCGACAGGATTACGCTGCGCCGCGCGGCGACCTTGCGCCAGAGCCTCGCGAACCCCGGGTCCGCCTTCGCGAGGCCCTCCATGTCGAGGGGCTCCCCGTCGCATCCCAGGGCGTCGGGGGGTATGGGGTCGTCCGACCACACGGGCAGGCCGTCGTCGCCCTCGAGCCACCTCGCCAGGTTCTTCGCAAGCCTGCCGTCGTCGCCGTTGCGGCCGCGGTAGCTCTCGGCGTATGCGGCGTAGGCGTCCGCGATCTGGCCCGGCAAGTATCCCTCGGCGACCCTCTTCTCCCAAACTGCGAGGCAGGACCTCTTGAACCCGAGGGAGGCGACGGGCTTTATCGACATCGCGCAGAGCCTCTCGAACTCCTTAGGAAACTCGCCTCTCCTGTAGGGCTCGAAGCCGCCGCCTTCCCCTCCGTCCCCGGGTTCCCGCGGGGAGGAGGAGAGGGGTAGTTGATTGGATTCAGGGGTTTTATCCCATGAGTAATTAATAGCGCCGGGTTCTCCAGATCTGGGTTTTCCGGATGTTGCTTTCCCGGATGTGGCCGGACCAGATACGGATTTTCCCGTTCTGGGGACAACCTGGGCTTTTTCGGCTACGCCGCCTTCCTCGGCGCTGCCGCGCCCTTTCGACGCGCGCTCCTTGCGGGTGAACTCCGAGAGAATCGCGAACCCCTCGGAACGCAGCTCCTCGGCGACGTCGTCGTGCATCGCGGGGTCGTCGAGCGTAATCCAGGTGGCCTCCTCGGCCTTGAGGAATCTTCCCGCTTCCCCGCGCCTACGGGCTCGGACGACGTAGCCTGCCGACTCGAGCTCCTTGATGCCGGCCGACACTGAGTCGACGCCGTCCTTCACGAGCGAGGCGAACCCGCGGATGGTGAACACCCATTCGGGGTTGCCCTCGAGCGAGCGGATCTGGCAGTAGATCCCCTTGGCCTTGAGGGAGAGGCTCCGGTCGAAGAACACCGTGTTCTCGACATGGGTGAACGAGCCCTTGCCCCTGTGAATCACATTTCCCACGGCTCCCCTCCCTTCTCCTGTGCGGCGCGCCTGCGCTCCGCCTGCTCGAGCAGCTCGAGGGCGCGCACGACGCGGGCCTCCACCTCTTCGCGGGTGGCGGACGGCCGGAAGAACCGGGCTATGCTTCTCTTGGGGATCCTGAACGACTCGACCTGGTTGGGCTTCTCCTCCTCCATGATCGAGCGCACGAGGGCGTGCGTGAGGCAGCCCTCCTGCGAGAAGCGCTTCAGCTTGATCGCCTGGGCGTGCGACGGGGTGCAGGCGTACTCGGAGATGGAGTCGAGCAGCCAGCCCTGCTCCTCCTCGGACAGGTAGCTGGCCTCGACGGCCGGCAGCATGCGCATCCTGCCCTCGTCGACGAGGTCGAGGAGGCCCGGGACGAGGTGCGTGAGCCTGATGTAGCGCCGCACCTTGTCCTTGCTCACTCCCAGCTCCTCGGCGAGCACGTCGCGGGACTTCCGGCCGTTGAACTTGTGCGCAGATTGCGCACAAGTCAGGTCGGTGCGCTCGCCCTGGCGCTTCATCGCCTCGAGCCTCATGGAGTAGGCGAAGGCCCGCTCGCTCGGCAGGACGTTCTCGCGCTGCAGGTTCGAGTCGACCATGGCGATGACGGCCTCGTCCTCCGTCATCTCCCTCACGATGCACGGCGCCTCCTCGAGGCCCGCGAGCTCGGCGGCGCGCTTGCGGCGGTGGCCGCTCACGAGCGTGTACCTGCCGCCGTCGCCGGGCACCACGGTCAGGGGGACGAGAACGCCGCACGCGGCGACGCTCTCCGCGAGGGCCTCCATCTCCTCGTCGTCGGCGACGCGGAACGGGTGGTCCGGGAACGGGTCGATGAGGCCGAGCGGGATGCGCTCCACGGAGCCCGCGGCGGCGGAGTCGCGCGCCTCCTGGGACGTGAAAAGGTCCTCGATGCTCGGCAGCGGCACCGCCGCCCTCCTCCTAGCCACGGCGCTCCACCTCCTCCGCGAGGCGGGCGAACGACGCGGCAACCTTGCCATCGGGGTCGTACGCGAATACGCTTTCCCCTGCAGCGGCCGACTCCGCGGCGGAGACGGCGCGGGGCACCACGGTCTCGAAGACGCGGTACGCCTTCCCGTACTGCCCTCTGACGGCGCGCTCGACCTCCCTTGCGAGGTTGTTGCGGGAGTCGTAGAGCGTGACGAGGATGCCCTCGACGGAGAGGCCGGGGTTTATCTGCCTCCTGACCCGCGCCACGGTCTTCAGGAGGCCGGTCATGCCGGACGCCGGGAGGTATTCGGCGGAGACCGGGATGAGGACGCTGTCCGCGGCGGCCAGTGCGTTGATGGGGATTATCCCCAGGGTGGGCGCGCAGTCGACGATGACGTAGTCGTAGTCCGCCTTGATGGGCGCGAGCCAGGCGCCCATCATCCGCTCGCGGGACATCGCCATGAACACCGCCATCTCCATGGCGGCGAGCTCGATGTTGGAGGGCATGAGGTCGACGCCCTCGCGGTGGCGGAGCATCCCCGCCGCGGGGTCGTCGTCCGAGCCCGCTATCGCGGCGGAAAGGTGGGTAGCGAGGGTCGTCTCAAGCGAGTCCGGGTCCCTCCATCCGAGGGACTTCGTCAGGTCTCCCTGGGGATCGGCGTCGACGAGAAGCACCCGGCTCCCCGTCCTGGCGAGCGCGACCCCTAGGCTCAGCGCCGTGGCGGTCTTGGCCGTCCCTCCCTTCTGGTTGGCGACGGCTATCGTCCTGCATGTCATCTTTCTTCCTCCCATCTGCGGCGCTGCCGCGTCTCGGGAGGTCAGGAGGTTTCGGAATCGCAGTCGGGGCGGGGCCTTGTCGCCCTGCGGCCTTCAGCCGACCGTCCGCGCGTTCGCGTATCTCCTTCGGGAACGGTCGTCCCCATGCGGAATACGCGGTTGGAAAGCGCGGGAGGATGACTGGATTTTCCAGTGTTTCTTCCGTTTCGCAAGCCGTTCCCACTGAAGGAATGGGAGCGTAAAAATGCCCTTTGAAGTGGGATTACTTAAAAAATGGTTTGCAAGGGAAGTGAGCGGAACGTGCCAGCCAAAACATTGGGAAGCTTGGGCCTTACCACTTGGCGACACCCGCATGATGACAGATTATAGCGCAAATACTAGCAGCACGCAGACGGAAAATGTTTCACGTGAAACATCCATGGACGCGAGCCGGTCAGAATACACCACGGCCCCCGAACAGAAGCGCGGGGGCCGTGGTACGTCCAAGGATTTGGATGAGCCGGAGCTACTTCTTCGCGGCGCCGATACGGCAGATGGTGGTGCCGCAGTCGGGGCATTTGCCCTTCGTGATGGGCTTGCCGTTCTTCGTCGTGCTCTCGACGGGGTCCTGCATGATCTTCTTGGCCTTGCACTTCACGCAATACGCTTCAATAGCCATGGCTTCCAAACACCTTTCTGTTCTTTGTTGAATCGGGCGCAACGCCCGCGTGAGAACGCGCGAGATTCAAGAAATCTTACGAGCAACACACGGCCGCCATTATACGGTACCGCGATGCAGGCGCACCGGGGATGCCGGCGCGCCTTTATATATTCTTCAACAACTCCATAACGAATTCCGCATTGTTGTTCAACGTCTCCTCGTCGATGTTCTCGAGAACATCGTCCCCTTGCGCGAAGAACGCCGGTTTCGCACCGTCCATGCCGACGAGGTGCATAGCTTGGAAGCCCTGCTTGATTGCAATCGAAGCCGCACTGTCCTCCCACATGATAGACGCGGCGCCAATTGACAGACCGGTGGCCTGCGATGCCTTCTTCGTGTAGCGTTTCATGCGGGAGGAGGCCTTGGCCTTGCGATACATTCCTTCGCGCTCGATCATGCAGAGCTCGCCCGCGCCCAACGCGTCGACATCGATGATGATGGAGCCGCGCAGATCCTGGTTGTGCTCGGCGAGGAACGCATGCATGCCGCCGTGCTGCGCCAGCTCGGAGCCCAACGCGACGAACCACACCTCGGTATTGATGTCGGGGTTGCGGAACTGGTATATCTCCTTAAGTTCGGGAGGCGTCGCCGGGTCGTCCGGATGGGCGGCCAGCAGGTCGTCCTCGGGGTTCAGCTCCTCGGGCGTCACGTCGTTGGCACGGCCCATGCGCAGGCGCGAGAATCCACCGCCGTTCCAGCGTCGACCGGCATCGGAGCGGAACGCGTCATCCTCGTACTCGTCCACATCGTCGAGCGAGAAATCGTCATCGGCAAAACCAGCGGCAGGAGAGGCGCTCGTGACGCCCGCAAACGTGTCCTCGGGGCTCTTTCCCACCAAGGGAGCCAGGTAAGAGTCCTCTTCCCCGTCGTCGACGTAGGCATCGTCCTCGTACGTTTCCTCGTAGTAGTCCGGGGCGGCACTTTGCTCTTCGCGGAAACTCTCCCAACCGCCGCGCGCTGCACCGGCGGTACGGGCATCGAACGTTTCGTCCACTTCGAGCCATTCTTGAGGCGTGGGCTCATCTTCTTCCTTGCGCTTGCGGAAACGCAGCTTGTCGAGGAAGCGATGCGCGCGCGACTTCGGCATTTCCACGTAACCGGTACCTGCGAAGGCACCCGTTTCGGTGTACTCGCCCTCATAGGCGGAATCGTCGGCATCATCCACGTAGATGTCGTCGGGATCGACGTTCTCGAGCAACTCATCGCCCACCGGGGCGAACGCCCCGGTGGCGCCGGCCGGGACGAATGCACCGGCTGTGCTGACGGCAGCCTCGTCGGGACGCGCGATGGCACCGGACAACGAGGGAAGCGCTGCGCGCAGGTCGGGACGCTGGGGAGCCGGCACCGCAGGAGCATCGCCAACTGCAGAGGTGGCGGTATCCGATACGGGCTCGATGGACGGCAGCATGGTGAGGAGGCTCTTAGCCGCGCTCTTGCCGGAGGTCTCGGCCTCGGCGAGCGGGGCACGCTGCTTGGGCAGCTCGGTGATGGGCGTCAAGTTGGCAGCCGCTACGCCGATGTCGGGCAGAACGATGGGACGACGTTGCGAAGCAGGAGCAGCTTCGCCGCCTTCAGGGGACACAGGTACGGGTGCACCGGCGGGCTGCACCGAAGGGGCGCCCTGCGCCGACTGGAGCTCGATGCGGCCGCTGTCGCCGATTGGCGCGGCGGTCACGTCGACGCGATTCGCGGTGCGGTTCACCTCGCCGCGCTCCTCGAGCTTCTCGGCCTGGGCCTTCGCCGGATCGAGGAACGAGGGCATGGGCACATCTCCCATGGGCGGCACGTCGCCAAGGCGCAGCTCGCTCACATCGATAGGCGGCATAGCGCACGTAGCACCCGTATCAGGGGCATCCGTACCGTCATGAGATTCGAAGCG
This sequence comes from Gordonibacter sp. RACS_AR49, assembly GCF_030418435.1. Classification (NCBI taxonomy): domain Bacteria; kingdom Bacillati; phylum Actinomycetota; class Coriobacteriia; order Eggerthellales; family Eggerthellaceae; genus Gordonibacter; species Gordonibacter sp. RACS_AR49. The sequence goes on from NZ_JAIUDM010000001.1 coordinate 888,116, forward strand.
CACCTCCGGCATGGTCGCCGAAGCCTGCGCAGGAACCGTTTCGGGAGCGGCGCCGTTCATCGCGACGGCGACGGTGTTCGCGAAGGTTTCCGTTTGCCCGCCCGCCGGAGATTCATCCGAGCGGTTCGCTTGCGGTGCTTTGACCTCCATGATGCCTTCGCGCATACTCTGAAGGCGCACCTCCATGTCGGACGGCGGCGTCGGAGGCTCCTCGGCGGCACCTTCCGCGTTGTCGCCGAGAGCAGCATCAAGGGCATCGGCATAGCGTGAGCGGTGCACCTGCTTGTTGTCGACGGGTTTCTTAGCCTTCTCCTGAGCTTTCTTGAACCAATCAGGCACCCCGTCGCTGGAAACGGGCTCGGCAGCCGGTGCGGGAGCAGGCGGGAAGGATGTCGGGATACCCGCGGCAGCTGCTGCGGCGGCTTCGGCCCCGTTCAAAGCAGCAGCCTCTGCGTTCGCAAGCGCCGCCTGCACCGTCTCGGCAGGAATGGTGGTGAACGCCTCGCGGGTCTCGCCGCGCTGCGTCTGGAAGTCCACGTCGGTCGGACTCGGCAGCGGGGGCTCCTTCACCTGGACAAGATTCTCGGCCAAGTCGGTGGACAGGCGACCGCTTACCGGCTTGCCCGTGAGCGCGGCAACGGCGGCCTTAGCGGCCGCCAGGCGGGCGGCCTCGCTTTGGGGAGCAAGCTCGGGAGGTTTCACGTTGGAGGCCGCATAGACGATCTCCACTCCCTCGGGCACGAGACCGGCTGCACGAGCAGCCTCCTCGCCATGGATGGCAGCCCCTTCGGCGCGCGCGGCCAGCTCGGCCTCGCTCACCCGCCCGCGGCCCACCCGACGCGCCACGTCAAGCAGCACGGAGACGCCCGAGGCGTTGCAGTTCGCCGCCTCGTTATAGGCCGCAAACTTGTGTGCAAGCGCTTCAAGAACCGGCAGCGCCACGAATACGAGCACGATGGCCATGAGCACGTTGAGCACTATCTCGGTGGTGCCGGCAGCATGGATGAAGAGCGTCGCGCGCAAAACAAGCAGCAACGGGACGGCCGCCATGGCACCGAGGTTCACCCAACGGAGCACGGGCAGCGCCGAAAGGAAGGGCTGCTTCAACTCGGAGCGCACCTTGCCGCTGTCATAACGGGCCACGAGAATGATCTTGCGGCGCCGCGAGCCGCCTGCCTCGGCCGTGTAGCCGGGCTCGTATTTCGCAACGACATTCTGGCTGACCCCCCGCGCGAATGCTTTTGACAACACCGGTCGGTCGAGCACCTCGGCAACCAACAGCAACAAGGCAATCAGGGACACGATAAGAGCAGGGATAACCATGACGGAAAGGAGCAGTGCCAGCACGGCCACGACCAAAGTGGCCCCACAGCAGATCGCGCGGGGGGCATCGGCGCTTCCGGCACCGCTGAAATCCTCGATGACGGCCGACAGGCCAGCTTCCTTCTGCATCTGCTCGGTTATGTACAGCGCAGCCTGCTGCTCTTCTTCCGTTCCGGCAGGACGCGGGCCTATTTGCTGCGACAAATATGCAACGTGGTCTAGAATTTCCGGCATACCCTTTGCCTTTCGCTCACGAACTTGTGACATCCTGCTAGGCATATATGCCGTTAGTATACGCTATTTGCTGGTGGTTCCCAAATAATCACGAAGAAACGCATCCGCTGCTCCAGCTTGTGAACGAGCCGTTGAATACGTCTCGAAAAGCGTGCCGGTTGCCTGATCGTAGGCATCGAAAACCAGCTGCGCCACATCGTCGGGAAGGCCTGCGGCCAGCGTCGCAGCCTCGGCGTCCGCACGGTTGTAGGCATCGTTCTGGGCGACGGCCTCCTCCTTGTTTTTCGCCAGGAACGCGTCATCGGACGCCAGCGCGTAGCCCATGGCCTCGATTCGCTTTGCCACGTAGTCGAGCGGGCTCGCCAGATCGACGTCTGCATACGCGGAGTCAAGCGCTTCGAGCGCCGTCTGGGCATCTGCGAAGGCTCCGACGGCCGCATTGGTCTTATCCTTGGAGGCCGTCACATGCTCTGCGGTAGTATCGGCCACCAAGGCGGCGGCATCGCGGGCGAGGGCATCGGCCTCGACGACCCGCTGCCATGCCTCCCTCACGGCGCGCGCGGCCTCGTCCGCCCGCTGCGCCTGCTCGACGATCTGCCGGCCGCTCTCGATCAGCGCGGTACGCGCACCTGTGGCCGCAACGGTCTGGTTCGCCGCCTCCTTGTCCTCGGACTCGCGCAGGTCAACCGACACGCGGCGCGCGGCGGCATCGGCCTCCTCAAGCTGTGCGAGCGCAGCGGGGAGCTTTGCGAGCACGCTGTCGGCTTGGGCCAGGGAGCCGGCATCGAGCGGATTAGCCACGATCCCGTCCAGTGCCACCACCGTTTCGTCAGCCTCCCTGATGAGATCGAGCGCCTCGTCGAGTTGGGCCACCTGATGCAAATGCCGTTGATGATCCTGGTAAAGGTACCAACCGCCCGCGCCCGCTAGGCACAGACCCACCACCACCACGAGGGTAGCCGCCAACATGCGATGAAGGCGACGCCGGGCCTTGCGGAGGGCTATCTCTTCCTCGGGAGAACGAACTAGCTTCGAGGGGACGGGGGCAGGGGCTCCTGCTGCCGGCGCCGCGGAGCCGGCAGCGGCCGTCTTGCGCGGCGCTCCTGTTGGCACCGTAGTCGGACCCCCAACATCGGATTTGGGAGAGCCGACGTCTACCGTTCCCAAAGAAGAAGCAGGGGTCGGGTTCTCCGCCGAGGCGAATTCACCGCTCGAGAGCAGCAGACCGCGCTCTTTTGTGGGGGTGGCGATGCTCTTCTTCCGACGTAGCGGCAAGGTGAACAGAGATACATGACCGAACCGGGAAGGGCGCGCGGCGGCGTCCTTCCCGACGTCCCCCTCCAGCTCGTTTTTAGCGGCGTCGAGCACGCTGAACGATATCTCGTTCGACGTGCCCACGGTATGTCGCTTGATGTGGGCGGCCCGTCCCAGTTTGTCGTTTCGCTTACCCATGCATCGGCTCCGCGAGAACCGCCGCCCGTCAGGCGGGCGACTCGTCGTCAGCGGCCGCTGCGAGCTCCGCCACGATCTCGGCACACGTGCACACTTTGATGGTGCGGCTGGGCAACGAGTTCAGGAACGCCTTGCCGTAGCCCTTCGTCACCAGGCGCTTGTCCGCCAGGATGAGCACGCCGCGATCGTCCGCCTTGCGGATGAGGCGGCCGGCCGCCTGCTTCGTCTCCAGCACGGCCTGAGGCAGCACGTAACGCCTCCATGCCTGGTCGTCGCGTGCAGCACGCTCGCATGAGAGCGGGTCCGTGGGCTTCGCGAACGGCAGCTTCGGAATGACGACGCCCTTGAGCGTGGCGCCCGGTGCGTCGAATCCTTCCCAGAAGCTCTTGAGCGCGAACAGCGACAAGTGCTCGTCCGCGAGGAAATCGTCCCGCAGGCCTTTGACCGACACGCCCCACTTCTGACACACGAGGCGCAGGTCGTCGGTCTTGATCGCCGGCTGCACCACGTCGAAGCAACGTTCCATCTCGCGGCGGTTCGTGAACAGCGTGAGCATCGACCCCTGCTGCGCGCGGTGCACGTCCACGAGCAACCTCTGCAAACGCTCCAGGTAGGCAGGGTCGTTCGGTTCGGGCATGTCCGAGGCCACGTACACCGTCATATGCGCATCGAAGTCGTAGCTCGAATCCAGCTTGCAAGCGCGGCAGTGCGACAGTTCGCCGGTGTTCAAGCCCAAGGCCGCCTCGAAGGCGTCAAATTTCTCGTCCACCGCCAGCGTGGCACTGGCGAACACCACGGAATGGGTGCGGGCGTACAGCGTCTCGTTCATCGCTTCGCCCACATTGAGCAGCAGGGCCTCCAGCTTGTCGGTGGCCTTGTCGTTCTTGCGGCAGAGCGACGCCGCGTAGGCGTAGCCATCGGGCGCTTGCACGAGAATCAGCTCGACAGCCCTGATCTGGTCTTTCAACTCCATAGCGAGGGAGGCTATCTCGCGCTGCACGTCGGCGGCGCCATCAACGTCCTCCAGGTATCCCACCAGTTCCTGGCACGGGGTGACGAGCTTCTCGGCCGCATCGGCCATCACGCGGCCGAGTGACGCCACGTAAGAGAACGTCTCGCTGCTCCTGATGTCGTCGTTGAGCCAAAGCTCCACGTAGTCGTAGGCCTTTCCGCGCTTGTTCGCATCGAAGAACAGCAGGTCCTTCAAGTGGGTGGTGAACTCCCGGGCGGCTTCGCCGTAGGCCTTGCCAGCGGCGCGCGCCTTGCTGGTGAGGGCGTAGAACAGCACAGCGCCCTCCCCTTTCTCCGGCGCGATCACACGGCGCTCGGCGCGCAGGAACACATTGCGCGACGCCTCGTCGGCAGATAAGCGCGTGGTCAGGCGCAAGATATCCTCGGCCGAAAGTGCCAGCGAGAAGGCGCGGCGAGCCTCGGCCTCGGCACCGTGAGCCTCGTCGACCACCCAGTAGCGGATCGGGGGCAGCAATCCCCCGTCGGCAGCCAGATCGCAGAACAGAAGGCTATGGTTCGTTACCACGATATCCGCGCTCTCGGCACGACGGCGGGCGCCGTGGACGAAACACGACGTGCCGAAATAGGGACACTTGCGTCGCAGGCAGTCGTGGCTCGTCGTGGTGATGGCGAAACGCGGAAGCAGGCGGTAATCGATCTTCAGGCCGTCCATGTCGTCGTACTCGGTCTGCTCGATGTACGAGAGCAGCGCGGCGAGCGCGGGAGCCTGCGACTGCTCCTTGCCGGCAACGAGGCGCGTGCCGGGCCCTTCGACGGTCAAGCGGTCGATCTTCCGCAGGCACGGGTAATGGGAGAATCCCTTGAGCGCGGCATAGGTGAGCCCTTCAGGGATTTCACCAAGGGCATCAGCATTATCGCACGGAGCATTTCCACCGGTGATACCCGCCTCCGCAAGCGCAGTGCCCAGCGCCGGCAGCTCATGGTAGACAAGCTGGTCGAGCAGGGCATTGGTCTTCGTCGCAATACCCACGGCAATATTGTTCTTGCGGGCCGTCAAGGCTGCCGGAACCAAATAGGCCATAGACTTTCCCACGCCCGTACCGGCCTCTACCATGAGGTTCTCGGAGGCGGCGAAAGCGGCGCGCACGGCCTCGGCCATCGCCAGTTGCTCGGCACGCGGCTCGAAGTTGCGATAGAGGCCTCCCACCAACCCTTCGGCGGCGAAGGCGGCGGTGATCTCCTCGTCAGAAGGGAATGCCAGATCGCGGAGGGGATCGGCTGCTATGGCATCGGCATCCGTCTTCGGCTTGCGGTCGAACTTCGCCACACGCTCACGGCGCAAGACGCGCAGCGAGAAGCGCTGACGTGCTGCCTCGGATTCTGGTTTTCCCAATTCATTCGTTTGACCTGCGCATATGATATCATCATCGCCTCTTTTGCCGGCGAAATAATCGAACACGACCTGGGTCGGCCATTGCTCGGGCGTCGCCATGCGCGCTATCTCGCGCACGAGCGGCACGGGCATCGCCCCGACAGCCGCCAAGAGGATGCGGAAGATGGAGCAGGTGGCCTCGACATCGGCATCGGCCCGATGCGTCGAGAGCGGCGCGCCGAAGGCCTTCACCAAGTCGAGCAGGCGATGCGATTTCAAACGAGGAAGCGCGATGCGCGCAAGGTCGAGCGAATCGATCCACGTGTTCTCCAACAGCGGGTAACCACTGGGATGGCGGGTGGTGAACGTGCGGTCGAACTCGGCATTATGCGCGACTATTTTCGCATCTCCCACGAATTTTACCAGATCAGACAAGGCATCGGATGGATGTGGCGCATCCGCCACATCCTCGTCGTGGATATCGGTCAAATAGGCGACATCCTCCGGAATAGGCTTCCCCGGGTTCACGAACGTGATGAACCAGTCGACGATCCTCCCCTGATCCATGCGGGCGGCGGCGATCTGCGTCAGCTCGTCGTGATTGAACGAGAAACCGGTCGTCTCGGTGTCGAGGACCACGATATTGCGATCAAGATCCCCATAATCGCTTTCAGCGGCAATTGCCGGCAGCGAAGCATAACGCGCCTCGATAGCTGCAGACGTCCCATCGCTTATAAAAGTTTGCAGGATACCATGCGCCTGCTCGCTGTGCTTTTCCATAACGATCAGCCTACCATCTCTCAACTGTTCGTACAAACCAAAACGCCCTTGCCCGGGTAAAAGCCCATCCAACATCAGAAATGTTTCACGTGAAACATTCATGGTACACTTCATCCTGCACCTGAACCGCTCGAGGGGATACCATGGAAACCACCTACACTGGATTTTACGCACGCTTCGATACACCATCCAAAAAGGACGCTGCGGTACTGCTTGGAGCCGACAATCTTGTCGGCGACCTTTTCGATGTGGAATTCGTCACCGAAGATGGCACGGCCGTAGCCTGGATAGTAAACCGTTTCGGACACCGCGTCGCCTTCCTCGATGCGGATACAACGAGACGGCTCCGCGTACTTCACGCCCGCAATTGGATGATCAAGGCGCTGCTCTCTTTCGTTGCCTTCACGGACAGCCCGGAACCAGGCGAGTATTGGGGCGAGGTTGCCATTCTCTGCTTCTCACCGGAGCACGAGCAGGCTTTCACGACATTTGCAGGCAACGTCGCCCAGCGCTTGATGGAAGGAATCCGCCCCGAAGTCGACCTCGGCGAGCAGGGCATCAAACAGATACTTGATAGCAACGGCACTTGGTCACCTTCGAAAACGGTGCCTCTTCCAACCAAGAAGCCGGGAACGGTGATCATGAAGGGCCGACGCAAGATGTCGGAGAGGCTTATCGAGCAAGGACGCAAAGGTAACAAGGGCTGCTATATAGTTAGTTGGATATTCATACTTGCTGTAGTTGCGCTTGCCCTGTTCGGGCTGAAAACATGTGGAGTATTTTAACTCTCTCCAGATGTTTCACGTGAAACATCCTTGGTGCTTGCTAGAGAAATCGCCGATTGTTTCACGTGAAACAATCGGCGATCATTTTTATTTTGACTCTTCCCTAAGTCAATGTTTCACGTGAAACATTGACTTTATATCAGCCGACCCGCACTGATCATTTTTTCTCAAGTGCAAATTCAATCAGCATCGTACACAGTTCGGGAAACGATATCCCATCAGCGCGGGCCGCGTCGGGGAGCAGCGAAGTACCCGTCATACCCGGGATGGTATTCGTCTCGAGTATCCACCACTTTCCCTCGTCATCCAGAATGAAGTCCGACCGAGATACGCCAGCACAATCAAGGGCCTTATGCGCTTTGACGGCCATATCCTGAATCTGCTTCGTCGTTTCTTCCGAAAGAGGGGCCGGACAAAGATGCTGCGAAGCGCCCGGCTTGTATTTTGCCTCGTAATCATAGAAGTCGTTTACTGGAACGATCTCGATAATCGGAAGAGCTCGCGGATCATCGTTGCCGATTACTGCCACGGTCAGTTCTTTGCCTTTTATATAGCGCTCGATCAAGATCTCGTTATCAAGCTCGCGAACTTTCTCAATCGCCTCTTGAAGTGCTTTTCGCTCATCGACTATGAAAACACCTAAAGCGCTTCCCTCTGTGGCAGGTTTCACCACGCAGTGCTCTCCCAAGCTGTCTACAATCATATCGATGTCAGCAGGGTTAGCAGAACGCAATGTGACAGATGGGGGTGTTGGAATGCCGGCCGCTTGGTAAAAGACCTTTGATTTCACCTTATCCATGGCAAGGGCACTTGACCACACGCCCGAACCAATATAAGGAAGTCCAATCATCTCGAGCATTCCCTGCAACGTTCCATCTTCCCCGTATTTGCCGTGCAGACAGATGAATACCACATCGAATCCGCCATCGATGAGCTTCTTCAGGTCCTCTTTGTCAGCAGGATCAAGTACCGTCACTCGAAAACCTGCCTCCGTCAAAGCCTGGTGTGCTCCCTCGCCCGACGCAAGCGATACTTCACGTTCACCGCTGATGCCGCCAACGAGCAGCGCAACATGGCAATGCTGGGGGTCAACGCATGCAACCATGAAACGAACCTTCTTTCGTTGAAGAACCAATAGCTTGCTGAGTATAGCAATGTTTCACGTGAAACATTTCAAACAACTATGATGAGATATAATGCGGCCATGATAAAACCCATCAAAACATATTCGCTCGAAGAACTTCAACAGCTGATGAAGGAACTCGATCAACCGGTTTTTCGGGCAAAGCAGCTTTACGAATGGCTTTACTTACATAATGCGAGCAGCTATGACGAGATGACGAACCTTCCTCGAACTTTGCGTGAGCAACTTTCCATCGACTATCCCCTTTTCATTTCCAATGTCGTGGATTCTCAAACCTCACAAGATGGAACAGCAAAGTATGTAATTTCTTACCATGACGGGGCACGGGTAGAGACAGTTGCCATACCTTCATCCGATGGCAGGCTCACCGTGTGCTGTTCAACGCAAGCTGGTTGTGCCATGGGATGTGCCTTCTGCGCTACGGGCAAAGAGGGCTTCACCCGCAATCTCTCGGCTGGAGAAATAGTCGAGCAGGTTTTGATTGTGCAGACGCGTATGGGAAAACGTGTATCCAATGTGGTGGCTATGGGACAAGGGGAGCCCTTCCTCAATTACGAGCAGACGCTAAGCGCCCTGCGTATTCTCAACGACGCGAGACTCCTCAATATCGGAGCGCGACACATCACGCTTTCCACCTGCGGTATCCTTTCCGGTATCGACCGCCTCGGAACCGAACCCGAACAGTTTACCCTTGCAGTGTCGCTTCATGCGGCAATTCAGCGTACGCGTGACAAGATCATGCCGGGCGTTGCAAACTATGAGCTAGGCAAGCTTAAAACGGCGCTCCTCAAATACATCGAGCGTACGAATAGGCGCATCACCCTTGAGTATGCCATGATGAACAGCATTAACGACAACGAAAACGACCTGAAAGCACTCATAGAGTTTTGCGAGGGATTGCTCTGCCATGTCAACCTTATTCCTTTGAACGAAATCGAAGAGTCAGAGTTTTCCCCAAGCAAGATCCAAACAATGAACCACTGGCACCTGTCCCTCAATAAGAGCGGCATAGAGACGACCATACGGCATTCGCGTGGAAGCGACATCGCTGGCGCATGCGGCCAACTGAAGAATGCTGTGAAACATCTCTAGGTGTTTCACGTGAAACATTTCAATCTCATCGCACAAAAAGAGCGCCTCGGAAGGGCGCTCTTTTTTCTAATCTGTAATGTTTCATGTGAAACATTACGAAGTCGATGCTATCAATTCCTCGAACAACTTCTCTAATTCCTCTTCGTCCTTGAACTCGATCTCGATCTTATTCTTGCCCTGCACTGTTTTCACCCTGACGTTCGTGTGCAGGACATCCCTAAGCGCTTTCGCCACGGTCTTAAACGATTTCGGCGTCGGTTGGCGCGTTTGGGCCGATTCTGGGCTCTTCTTGCCGGCAAGCAGGCGTGCAATTGCCTCCGTTTCCCTCACCGACAGCTTTTCTTCCACCAGCTTCTGGGATAGCTTCAGTCTTCCCTCCTTCGAAGGGATGGACAAGATTGCACGCGCATGACCTGCCGTGATCTTCTCCTCGAACAGCAATTGCTGGGCCTCTTCTGGCAGTTCCAGAAGACGCAGCGCATTGGCGACCGTCGATCGTCCTTTCGACATTGCCTGGGCGACTTCCGACTGCGTGAGGTTGCGTCGCTCCATCATTCGACGGTAACCGTACGCTTCCTCGATGGGATTCAAATCCGAACGCTGGATATTCTCCACCAAAGCCAGCTCGAGTGCCTTATCATCATCCGCTTCCTTGATGCGGATAGGAACGGTTTTCATGCCGATCGAACGACATGCCTGCCATCGACGCTCTCCAGCGATGATCTGGTACTTTTGAGAACCGACCGGCCTTACGAGAATAGGTTGCAGTAGACCGTCTTTTTGGATAGAGGTCGCAAGCTCCTCGATTTCCTCTTGCTTGAAGTTCGTTCGCGGCTGATCGGGATTCGGCGATATTGATTCGAGCGGCACTTCGTCGGTTCGGCGCTGCACCACACTCTTAATGGTCACATGGTCCTCGTCCTTGATGAAATTATCTGCAGATACGCCTTTGTCCTGCGGCACAAGTGGGGGAGCCGGCGCCTCGGCAGATACCGGTGCCGAAAACGCGCGCTTTATCGGCTCGTCAAGCTCCTCTGCCTCGATAACAACCCGAGGTGCCGGTTTTGCCGGCTCCGGAGGAACAGCTTCCTCGTAAGAGCCACCCAACAACGAGTTCAGACCGCGTCCCAATCCGCTTTTCGTCGATTTAGCCACGGTTTATCACTTCCTTTGCAAGATCAACGTACGATTGGGCGCCTTTACCAGACGGATCGTACTGTGTTATCGGTTGCCCGAAGCTTGGAGCCTCGGAAAGCTTAACGGTACGCGGAATGAGCGTATCGAAAACAATTTTGCCGAAATAATTGCGCACTTCTTCGACAACCTGCTTTGAAAGCGTGGTTCTGCCGTCGTACATCGTCAACAACACACCGAAGATATCCAATGACGGATTAAGGCGTGTTTTGACACGTTTCATCGAATCGAGGAGTTTTGTCACACCTTCCAGTGCATAGAACTCGCATTGGATAGGTATGAGAAGCTTGTCAGCGGCCACGAGGGCATTTACGGTAAGCAAGCCAAGCGAGGGGGGACAGTCAATGAAAACATAATCGTATTTACCACGCAACGAGCCAACCGAGTCGCGCAGGCGGTTCTCACGAGCCATCTCGGCAACCAGCTCGACTTCCGCGCCGGCCAGGTTGATAGTGGCGGGAATAACGTCCAAACCTTCGCATACGTCGGGAATGATAACGTCCTCTACCGCTACATCATTCAAAAGCACATCGTAAACGCAATGCTCGACACGGCTTTTCTCGATACCGAGTCCGCTCGAAGAGTTGCCCTGGGGGTCGAGATCTACCAAGAGCACCTGCTTGCCCATTTCACCGAGCGCAGCAGATAAGTTAATCGCGGTCGTTGATTTCCCGACGCCGCCTTTCTGGTTGATGATCGCCATGACCTTCGTCTGGCCCACCACATGCTTTACCGGCGCTTTGTCCTTGAAAGACTTGATAGGCTTAAGGGGTATATCCTTTTCCACCTCGGGAACAACTTCACGTTCGACTACTTCGATATCCTCTATGACGATATCGTCCTCGTACGTCGTATTCTCGATAACGATGGGTTCTTCATTTGATTTGACAGTCTCAGCTGCTTTTCTATCACGTTTCAGACTATCGAACAGTCCCACAAAAGGCCCCCTTTCAAGAGCATTGAAGCTAGTATACCTTGTTTGTGTTTCACGTGAAACACTATAGCGGTGGATTGACAGGGTTCTTGCAAGATCCATGCAAGAACCCTGTCTGATAGGTGCAAGATTCAGCCGGCTGCCATGTTGTATTCCTGCAAGGTCCAAGCAACTGGGAGCCGGTTGAAATACGGTTCTCCGGCAAGGTTGCGGCGTTATGATCTGAATGATAACGTCGATCAACCTAAGAAGGTGCCAATGAACCGTGCTGCGCGTACCCGCCTAGCTGAACGGGCCAGATACATGAGAAAGAATATGACCGAAGCGGAAAAGATATTTTGGTTTCGCTTCCTCCGTGAATATCCCATTCGATTCTCGAACCAAATTATCGTCGGTCCTTACATCGTCGATTTCTATTGCAGAAAAGTAAGGTTAAGCATAGAGCTCGATGGATCCCAACATTACGAGGAGGTCCACCGAAAATACGACGAGATACGAACTACTTACTTGGAAATGGAAGGAATCAAGGAATTACGTTTCCAAAACTCTTATATTTGGGACCATTTCGAAGGAGTGTGCGAGACTATTCACCGAGAAGTCGAACTCCGAAGGAATGACCTTTCGTCTATCCCTCTTTCAGAAGTTCGAAACAAGCGATGATGTTTCACGTGAAACATCATCGCTTGTTGTCGCTCGAACACTCGAATGTTTCACGTGAAACATCCTTTGGTTAAAGAGGCTTCTTTTGGGCAAAACCGACATGACGGGGGAGCTTTAACTTAGAGCGGCCTGATTTCTTGAAGGTTATGATCCTTCGAGAAGTTTCGCCATCGCTTAACATGAGCGTTCTGTCAGAATACAGGCGCATACCAAGTTTCTCTTGCAACGACAGAGCATGCTCCCATTCTTCGTCTTGCACGTTTGCTTTATAACAGATCAGCAGCCCGCCGCTTATAAGCAACGGGCTTGCCAATTCCATGAGAACCGACAGCTTCGAAAGAGCGCGTGCAGTCAACGCTGCGAACGCGCGAGGGCGCTCGAGAGCCAGGTCTTCGATACGGCCACCATAGGTCGACACCTGCTCGGCTATCCCAAGCTCTGAAAGAACTGTACCGACAATAGCCATTTTCTTTTGAACGGAATCTACGAGAACGGTCTTCCTCCCTGATTCAAGTGCCAAAGGAACACCGGGAAATCCGCCACCGCTCCCAAGATCGCCGTACAAGCCTTCAGGAGCCTTCATCAACTCCTCCAGTCCGGCTAGCGAGTCTTCTATATGAAGTTTGCGCGCTTCTTCGAGCGATGAGATGCGCGTGAGATTCGTTTTTTCATTCGCTTCAAGGATCTTCTCCAAATAGAGATCGATGAGTGCTTCGTGCTGCATGGGCAATCCTTCGATACGAGGCGAGTTTTCACCACAAGTGTACCATCACGCAGAATGTTTCACGTGAAACATCGCCTATAAAAAAGCCTCCCAATGGGAGGCTTTCAATTAACGAGGGAGGATCACAACGTGTCGGGCGCTTCCTTCACCTTCTGACGCGGTTTCCACGCGGTCATCATCTCGAAGAGTGATATGAACGATACGTCGCTCGTAAGGCGTCATTGGACGGAGCTTGATGCTACGGTTTTGGCTGGCTGCACGGTTGGCAGAAGAACGGGCAATGGATTCCAGCTTCTCACGCTGACGCCCCTTATAACCCTCGATATCGACGACGACCGGATAACGATACCCTATCGTGCGCACCGTGATGGCAGATACCAGGAATTGCAGGGCGTCGAGCGTTTTTCCATGGCGACCGATAAGCACCGCAAGATCGTCACCTGTGATATCGAGAATAAGCTCACCCTCATCGCCCTCGTACTCGTCGATCGTCACTTCGCCGACGTTGAAGTACTTGAGGATATCCTGCAGCGCCGCAATAGCCGTGTCGGCAATGCGATCGAGCTCCTCGTCGGTCAGATCAACCGGCTCCTCCACAGTTTCCCCAGCGCTCTGCTTCTCTTCGACAATTTCATCAGCCATGGCAGACTCCTTCAATAGGCAATCCAAATGAGGCGGGGAGAAACCGATCTTCCGAGCCCCATTGTTTCACGTGAAACAATCGGTGCGAAGCCTAGCGCTTCTTCGTCGGACGAGGCTTCTTAACCTTGCGCGTGACGTCGACCTCGATCGGCTTCACCTCGATGGTCTCGGCAGCCTCCGCGTCGCGCTTCTTCATGATGCGCATGGAGATCTGCTGCTGGCCGAGGCCGATGAGCGAGGAAGCACCCCAGAACAGCAGAACACCAGCCGGAGAGCCCCAGCTGATCCACAGCATGAACACGCTCATGACCGCGGACATGATCACCATCTGCTTGCGCTGTGCGTTGTCCTTGTTGTTCATCTGCTGCAGAACCATCGGAAGGAACGTGGCTCCAGCAAACACCACCATAAGGATCAAATAAGGAACAAATGTTCCAAAACCCTGTGCAAACGCCTCGGAAGGCCGCTCGACAAGGCTAGGCACCAAGTTATAGAACTCGTACGTAGAGCCTTCGGTACGGGCCCCCATCTCGGAAAGCACTTGGAACAGGGCCATGAAGATAGGCATCTGCAGGAGCATGGGCAGGCAGCCCGCCAGGGGATTGAACTTCACCTCGGCATAGAGCTTCTGCATCTCCTCCTGCTGCCGCTGCGGGTCGTCGGCATACTTCGTCTGGATTTCTTTCATCAGAGGCTGGACCTTCTGCATCTGGAAAGAAGACTTCGTCTGCTTGTGCATGAGCGGCGAGATCAGCACGCGGAAGATGACCGTTACGATGATAATCGCCATGCCCCAGTCCCCGCAGAAATCATAGAAGAACTGGATGATCTGGAATATCAAATCCTTAAATGCGTCCCACATGTAGCTTTTTCCTTCCTATATACCAAAGAGGCCGCACGATCCCCTCGATCAAGGGACGGGATCGTATCCGTGAGGGCCTCCTGGACGGCATCGTAGAATCCGCTTCACCGTCAGCTTCAGCCCCTTCCAGAACCCGTAGCGTCTAAACGCGATGATCCCGTATTCAGAACAAGTTGGCGTGAAACGGCAGCACGAGGGAAAAAGCGGAGAGATGGCTGCGCGGTAGAACGTGATCATAAACACCGCGGTCTTGCAGGGCAGGTGTTTTATGAAATCGGAGATCGTCCCCATCGCGTGAACCTCATCGCACCCCGGCTCGCTTCAACGTATCGTCACATGCTGCTAGCACTTTACTATAAGACGCCCGCACGATGTTCGACTTTGCGAGGAAAATCACATCGTAGCCCCTCCAAGGGCCGCCAAGTTCGCGACATATCGCCCTCATGCGTCGTTTAGCGCTGTTCCTCCACACCGCGTTGCCCAGTTTCTTCCCAGCAATAAAAGCAGCACGACCGGATGGGTCGTGCTGCTTTTCGTTGCGTACCACGATGAACGTGAGGTAGGGCGTGTGCAAACGCTTGCCGTGGGTAAACAGGGACGATATCTCCGCGTTGGATTTTATGGTCTCCAACCCAGAACCCCTGGTTACACGCAGAGGCGCTTGCGTCCCTTGGCGCGACGAGCAGACAGGACGGCGCGGCCACCCTTCGTCGACATGCGGGCACGGAAGCCGTGGCACTTGGCGCGCTTGCGCGTGTTAGGTTGATACGTGCGCTTCATGGTCATTTCCCTTTCGATACTTTCAAGAGCAACTTCCAAAGTATATATCATGTTATCGGGACGTCAAGCGTATTTCCACGAAGCAGCGGCAATAAATCGAAGGATGAATCGTTTGAAGACAAGGAGCGCGGAGATCCGCCAAACAGGTTTTCCACTTAAGGAAAGAACACCTGTTCACCTCCATGCCATTTTCACAACTCTTCGAAGGGGAAAACCTAAGGTGGAGCACCTGCCACTGCTTTTCTCCAACAAAACCAATGAGGTTTAATGCTCGAAGTGAGCGAGAAATTGTGGAAAATGGGGAAAACCGCGATTTCATTCGGCGGCCTTTGTGGAAATCTCTAACGACAGCCGTTTGTCAAGGGTGTGTTTAAAAGGAATTTACAAAGGCCCTATCAGCCATTTTGGATTCCACTCTTAATGAACACGCTTTTGATCTGGTATTTCTCACCGATCCACCATACAAATTATTTTCAGAGGTTGCCGTATCGCAATGTTCCTTACACCGAATCGACACCATTTGCATGGGTAGATGAATCCTATCTGGGGAAACCTTTTCCTCTTGCAAGTCAATGAAAATTTCAACAATTCAGGCGCTTTTCAACGTTTTCCAGAATTCTCCATTCAGTCTTGTTCATGGTTTTCCACTTTTTCTGAATAAAATGTTGAAAACTCTGAAAAACCCTCTTCGTTACTGCTTTCATTTTCATTCGATAATGAATGAAAGCAAATTCAATCCATGAATTCCGCAGGTGAATAGATTCACGCATGAAAAAAAGGTACAATGCCGTTGAATGTCTTTGAAAAATGTTGAATATCGAATCTGAAAAACGGAATACCATTGAACGACCAGATTGAACATTCAAACCAAGGCAATGAACCCGCTGATGGCAACGCCGGTGCGTTCGACTATACCTATGTGCAGACCGTTGCGCGCATAGCTCAGTACGATGATCTCCGCAGCGCGCCGCGTATCACCGAGATCCAGCCGGCACCCACGGCGGACTTCATCGAGCACCTTGCCTCGAAAATCTACGAACAGGCGAAGATGGCGGGCGGCACGATTCCCTATACCGTCATCCGCGAGGTATCGGAAAACTTCATCCATGCACGGTTCGCCGAGATCATCGTCTCCATCCTTGACGAGGGGAACACCATCAGGTTCGCCGACCAGGGTCCGGGGATCATGATGAAAGACAAGGCGCAGCTGCCCGGCTTCACATCGGCCATCGAGCCGATGAAGCACTATATCCGCGGTGTCGGATCGGGCCTTCCCATCGTGAAGGAGTACTTGGACTTCTCGCACGGCACCATCTCGATCGAAGATAACCTCGGTACTGGCGCGGTGGTCACCATCAGCCTGAAAAGCAATGAGGAATCGGCGGCCTACGTACCGGAATCACCCTATGAACAGCGAAGACCTGCCACTAGCGGGAGGGGATACGCTCCGCAGCCGGCAATGCCGCCGCTTCCGCCGCTATCACAGCGCGAGCGCGACTTCCTGCCCATCTTCTTGAGCGAAGGTGCGCTGGGCGTCACCGACCTAGCCCGGCTCACCGGAGTGCCCCAGTCGAGCACGTACGTAACCCTCTCGAAGCTGGAAGAGGCCGGCCTTATAGAGAAGACCGCCGGGCAGAAGCGCATTCTGACCGATCTGGGCTTCCACGTGGCGAATTCGCTATAATCGCCACGAAGGGACGGGCATCCGCCGTAACAGGACGCAACAGGGCGGCATCCGTTCTACCGTAAGTAAAACCTCCTCAAGAGGGGAATAACCATGGAAAGCGAAAAGCTCGAGCAGGTCTGGCGCGCAGTTTGCGATCAGGTCAAAAGCTACAACAACATAGACCCTTCGCAGATCAATGCCTTCTTCTCGCGGCTGCAGCCCCAGGCGATGAGCGAGGATTTCCTCATGCTCACAGCCGACAACGACTTTATCAAGACATGGATCGAGCGGCACTACGTCGACTTCATCAAGCAGGCGCTCATGGATTTGTACCGCACGGCGTTCACCGTGCTCATCGAGGTGGATATCGCAGCGGAGGCGGCAGGAGCGGCCCAGGGCATGGTTGCCTCGGCGCCGGCCGCGCCTTCGTCGGCGACGATGGCGCCGGCAGGGGCACCGGCCGCTGCTGCAGAAGGAGCACCTGCAGGCGTCGGCGGCTACACGGCAGGGGCGCCTACGGCCTCCCAACCCCCCTCCCAGCAGACGGCGGCCGAACAACCGCCCATCGCCTCCCAGATCGCCGACGCTTACGAGCCGGGCGGCGACGATGCCCTGGGCGACGTCTACCAAGACGAAGATGAGCCGGGCGGACCCGATAGGCCCACGTCCACGCTCACATTCGAGAACTTTGTCATCGGCGACTCCAACCGCATGGCTTACTCCATGGCCGTGGCCGTGGCCGAGATGCCGGGCAAGGCGCACCTGAACCCCTTGTTCATCTATGGCAAGTCGGGCCTCGGAAAGACCCACTTGTTGCGCGCCATCCAGAACTATGTGCATGAGACCATGCCCAACCTCTCTACCATCTACGTGGACTCTGCCGAGCTGCTCTCTGATTACATGGAAGCCAGTGCCGCGCACGACAAGGAGAAATCCAGCTACAAGAACTTCAAGACGCGCTACGAGGAAGCCGACGTGCTGCTCATCGACGACGTGCAGTACCTGCAGGGCAAGAAGCAGACGCTCGATATCGTGTTCCAGATATTCAACAAGCTCACCGGCCAAGGACGCCAGGTGGTGCTCTCGGCCGACCGCGCGCCGAAGAACATCGACATCGATGAGCGCTACAAGAGCCGCTTCAACTCCGGCGGCACGTTCGATATTCAACCGCCGGAGATAGAGACGAAGCTCGGCATCGTGAAGAGTTTTGCGGACGAGTACCGAGCCACCGAGGGAAAAGCCAGCTTCTCCATCCCCGACGATATACAGATGTATATCGCGGAGAGCTCCAGCTCGAACATCCGCGAGTTGAAGAGCGCCGTGACGAAGGTTATCTACCAGATGACGTTCTTCAACCAGCCCGACCTGAGCCTGGACGATGTGCGCAGCCTGTTGGAGAACCACTTCTCAGGCGGACCGTCGAAGCGGCTGACCATCGCCGACATCCAGAAGGAAGTGGAGACGTTCTACAAGGTGAGCCACGCCGACCTGGTGGGAAAGAAGCGCACGCGCAACATCATCTACGCGCGGCAGATCGCCATCTATCTATCGCGGCAGATGCTCGACCTGCCGTTCAACGACATCGGTAAGAAGTTCAACCGCGACCACTCCACCGTCATGTACTCGGTGACGAACGTGGAGGAGAAGATGAAGGAAAGCCGCGAGCTGCGCGAGGAATTGGAAACCCTGAAGCAGCTCATCCGGGAAATATAAGCTTCAGCAGATGACGGGAAAACAAGGAGAGAAGTAAACCCCGCCGGATGTTTCACGTGAAACATCCTATTGGGCGGGCCGTGGCGGGCCTGATCGCACCTCCTGTGTTTCACGTGAAACACGCTCGATTCGACCGAACGTGCATTTCCGTTCGACGGTACCGCTGTGCTGTTTCACGTGAAACACAGGGAACTCGTCAGGAAGGCATCCAGGCTTAAAACTGACGTTGCATGTGAAGCCTTCGCTATTGGAAGTTTTTCCGAGCACCGCAAGATCCGCGAACTGGCATAGAGCGAACGATCGTTCGGCGGAAACATGACTGAAAGATGACTGGCAACTTGGTGAAAACCACCGGTTCGCTTGGGAAAGATAATGAAAGCAATAAAAGATGTTGAGGGAGGGTACGTGCCCTCCACGTCGGAAACAGCAATAAAAAGGGACGTTGAAGAGGGACGATGCAAGTTATCCACAAATCCACCGTCCTTATTGTTATCATTATTAAAAACTCAGATAAATTATGGAAGACCTTTAGAGAAAAGAATCGCGGCGCACCCGCCGCAGCCGGACAAAACCGTGAGGCAAAATAACCGGGAGAATTTATAATGGCAGCGTAACATGACGTGATGTTTGCCATACTGGGTGGAACTGCGCACGCGCATAGGTGAGAGAAAGGGAACGCCTTGAAATTCAGCATCAACCAATCGGAACTTCAGAACGCCTTGAGCGTGGTGCTCAAGGGCGTGGCCACGCGATCGACGCTTCCCATCCTCTCCGGCGTGTTCCTCGAGGCGGACAACGACTCCCTCACGCTGCAAACCACGGACCTCGAGCTGTCCGTGCAGTACACGGTTGCCGCCCTCGTGGAGCAGCCCGGCCGCGCCGTCGTGCCCGGCAAGCTGTTCGCCGACATCGTGAAGAACCTTCCCGATGCGGCCGTGCACGTGGAGGCCGACGAGGAGAACGCCGTCATCACCTGCGACACGGCCTCTTTCTCCATCAAGGCGCTCAATCCCGACGACTTCCCCGGATTTCCGCATGTCGACGTGACCCAGCGCGTGGATATCCCGTTCGCCCAGTTCTCGTCCATGGTTCGCCGCGTGGCCCGGGTGGTTTCCAAGGACGAGAGCCGGGCCATCCTCACCGGTGTGCTTATCACCATCGAAGACGGGCGCCTGAAGATGGTGGCCACCGACTCGTACCGCCTGGCCATCACCGAGGCCGAGCTGCCCGAGTACGCGGGCGAGGAGTTTCAGGCCGTCATCGCAGGCACATTCCTGCAGGATATCGCCGCGCTGCCGAAGACCGACGGGCCCGTTTCGTTTGCGCTGGCCGAGAACCAGATCGTCGTGACCTACCAGGACACGGTGTTCGTGAACCGCCGCATAGAGGGAAACTTCCCGAACTACCGCCAGCTGCTGCCCGATTCCCACACTACCCGCGTGAGCATGCCCGTGGAACACCTCGTGGCAGGCGTGAAACGCGCGTCGCTGCTCGGCCAGTCCTCCTCGCCCGTGCGCTTCGACATCAACATCGCCTCGCAGACCACGCAGCTGTCGTCCGTGGCCCAGGACGTGGGCTCGGCGCAGGAGACCATTGCGTGCTCCGGGGAGGGCGAGGACGTGGAGATAGCCTTCAACTACGCGTACCTGCTCGACGGCCTTGCCGCCGTGGGAACCGACGAGGTGTTCCTGGAGGTACAGTCGTCGCTGAAGCCGGGCATCTTCAAGGCAGCCGAGCCGGAGAACTTCCTGTACCTCGTCATGCCGGTACGCATCGCCTAGGCGCATCCGCATCCTCTGCATCCCATGGACCTGCGTATCGAACGCATAGCGTTTCGCAACTTCAGGAACTACGAGACCTTCGAATTGTCAGCCTTGGGGCCGCTGACGGTGCTCGTGGGCCCGAATGCCGTGGGAAAGACGAATGTGGTGGAGGGTATCCAGCTCCTCACGGCGCTGCAGTCGTTTCGCCGCCCCTCCCTCGAGCAGATAGTGCGCCAGGGCGCCGATTTCGCGCGTCTTGACGCGGACGTGACCGACGGCAGCCGCGAGCTCGCGCTGTCGCTCCAAGTGAGCGAGGGGAAGAAGCGCTATCTCCTGAACGGCAAGGGCAAGCGAACAGCCGATCTCAAGGGGCTTGTGCCCTCCGTGACGTTCGCACCCGACGATCTGGAGCTGGCGAAGGGGGCGCCTGCGGTCAAGCGCGCTGCGCTCGACGCGCTGGGCTCGCAGCTCTCGGCGAACCACTACGTCATAAAGAAGGACTACGAGAAGGTGGTGCGCTACAAGAACCGCCTGTTGAAAGACGACGCACCCTCCGAGCTCGTCACGAGCATCGACGAGACGCTCGTGACGTGCGGAGCGCAACTGGCATGCTACCGCTCCGCGCTCGTGGAGAAGCTGGCGCCTCGCGTGGCCGACTACTACGCCGCCATCGCCGGCGGGCGCGAGGCGCTGATGATGGGCTACGTGCCGTCGTGGGAGCCCCACGATCCGGACCTCCCGGCCACGTTCGCCTTCGGGCGCGACGAGGCGCGCAAGCGGCTTCAGGCCGAGATCACCCGCCGACGCGACGAGGAACGTGCGCGCCGGCGCGCGCTCGTGGGCCCGCATGCGGACCACGTGGAGTTCTTCATCGCAGGGCGCAACGTGGCGCTCTACGGTAGCCAGGGCCAGCAGCGCTCCGTCGTGCTGGCATTCAAGCTGGCCGAAGCCGCGCTTATCCAGGAGATGCTGGGCCAGAAGCCGGTGCTGCTGCTGGACGACGTCATGAGCGAGCTCGACGAGGGCCGTCGCAACGCGCTCGTGTCGTTCATCGAGGGAGACATCCAGACGTTCATCACCACCGCGAACCTCGCCTACTTCGACGAGGACCTGCTCTCCCGTGCCCGCGTGGTGGAACTGCCGCTGGAAGGCGCGGCGGAGCCGGGTGAGGCGCGCGCATCGGGCGCGGCTGGTGCGGACGCTGCGGACGAGCGCGGCGCGGATCGGCGACACGCTGGGTGCGGCCCTGCGGCGGCCGGCCCGTCAACGGGGGAGGGTGGGCGATGAGGAAGCTCAAGGCGGACCTTGACCGGTTGAAAGCCACGTTGGAGGAGAAGAACCCCAGCGGCGCCGAGGCGCTGCGCTTCGCGGAGGTGAACGATCTGTGGAGGAATGCCGTCGGAGCCGTTTTCGGCGGTGATTCGGCGGATCTCGTGCTCGACCATACGAACAGCGTGTACGTGATGTCGGGCGAGCAAGGGGGCAACTTGCGGCGCTTCGACCGTCCGCGCAGCGAGACCCAAGGGTCCGTTGCGGGCAAGGTGCTGGCCGTGTACTGCGACGACAGCATGGTGCGCTCCGAGCTGGACAACCGCCAGGAGCTGCTGAAGATGAAGTTCAAGGAGCAGGGCGAGGACGTGGAGGCGCTGCGGATACTGCCCTCTACCCGAGACATGAAGAACCGCCATCCCTTCCGCGAGGAGGCCGCCCGCCCCGGCGCGCCCGCCCGCTCCTTCGTGCGCCCGGCGCGCACGGCCCGCGCGCTGACGGAGGGCCAGCTGGCCGCCGTGCATCAGAGCGCCGACCAAGTGGAGGACCCAACCGTGCGCCGTGCCCTCTACCGCGCCCTGCTGGCGAGCGCCGCGCGCAGCGATGCGGATGCGGCGGACGCCGCCGCATCCGCCCCGGGGTCGCCGACGGTGGGCGGGGGCCCGGGGGCGTCCGGTGGGAGCGCCAAGGGAGGGCGTCCCTCCGCGCCGCGCCGTTAGAGGCCTTTTGCGGCCAATCCCGTCCCAGGGGATGCGAAGCCTGCTCCTACAAGGTTCTGAACGACCGTTTCGACAAAATTACTACACATTCGTCCAATCTCCCCTCATACGGCTTCTCAAAGCCTTTAAAAGGCGTTGAAATTGTTGGTGCCGTACCGTGGTTATGGTACAATTTTCCAGTTGCCGTCCCGCCATCCGACCGCCGCAATGCGGACTCGGTCGAAACGGCCCCGCGACGGCTGCGCCGTCCGCGCCCGTCGCGCGCGGGACTGCGGCGCGTCCTCACGAAAAACGCACTGAAAAAGGAGCATGTCAGTGGCAAACAAACCTGACCATTACGACGGTTCCGACATCCAGGTCCTCGAGGGCCTGGAGGCGGTCCGCAAGCGTCCGGGCATGTACATCGGCTCGACGGGCCCGCGCGGCCTGCACCACCTGGTGTACGAGGTCGTGGACAACGCAGTCGACGAGGCGCTCGCCGGCTACTGCGACACCATCGAGGTGTGGATCCACCCCGACAACTCCATCACGGTCGACGACAACGGCCGCGGCATCCCCGTGGACAAGCACCCCAAGGAGAAGATCCCCACGGTGGAGGTCGTCCTCACCATCCTTCATGCCGGCGGCAAGTTCGGCGGCGAGGGCTACAAGGTGTCCGGCGGCCTGCACGGCGTGGGCGTGTCCGTGGTGAATGCGCTGTCCTCGCGCGTGGAGGTGAGCGTGTTCAAGGAGGGGGTGCAGTACGATATCTCCTTCGACCACGGCAAGACGGCCGAGAAGCTGCGCGAAGTGGGCAAGGTCAAGCGCGGCAACGGCACGACGGTGACGTTCTGGCCCGACCCCACCATCTTCACCGATACCACGGTGTACGATTACGACACGCTGGCCAGCCGTTTCCGCGAGATGGCGTTCCTGAACAAGGGGCTGAAGATCATCCTGCACGACGAGCGCGCGAACCCCGGCAGCACGCTGTCCGACCTCGCGCCCGAGCCGCGCACCGAGGTGTTCCAGTATGCCGGCGGCATCGTGGACTTCGTGAAGTTCCTGAACGAGGGCAAGGAGACGCTGAACAAGCCCATCTACTTCGAGGCCGAGAACGATGACGGCACGGTGGAGGTGGCCATGCAGTGGTCGTCGTCCTATTCCACGAACTCCGTCATGGCCTTCGCGAACAACATCAACACGCACGAGGGCGGCACGCATCTCGACGGCTTCAAGCAGGCCGTCACGCGCACCATCAACGAGTACGCCCGTGCGAAGGGCATCCTCAAGGAGAAGGACTCCAACCTCTCCGGCGACGACACGCGCGAGGGCTGCGCGGCCATCATCTCGGTGAAGCTGCACGATCCGCAGTTCGAGGGCCAGACGAAGACGAAGCTCGGCAACACCGAGATCCGCCCGCTCGTGCAGAACGCCGTGACGCAGGGCCTCGCCGAATATTTGGAGGAGAACCCGAAGCCGGCCAAGCGCATCATCGACAAGGCCACGCAGGCCCTGAAGGCGCGCGAGGCCGCCCGCAAGGCACGCGAGATGACGCGCCGCAAGGGCGTGCTCGACTCGTTCGCGCTGCCGGGCAAGCTGGCCGACTGCTCGTCCAAGACCCCGGCCGACTCCGAGATATTCATCGTAGAGGGCGACTCCGCAGGCGGCTCGGCCAAGCAGGCCCGCGACCGCAAGACGCAGGCCATCCTGCCCCTGCGCGGCAAGATCCTCAACGTGGAGCGCGCGGGCCTTCACCGTTCGCTTTCCAGCGACACCATCAGCTCGCTCATCACGGCCATCGGCACGAACATCGGCGACGACTTCGACGCCGACCAGGCGCGCTACCACCGCATCATCATCATGACCGACGCCGATGTGGACGGCGCGCACATCCGCTGCCTGCTGCTCACATTCTTCTACCGCTACATGCCGGAGCTCATCAACCGCGGCTACATCTACATCGCGCAGCCGCCCATCTTCGGCCTGAAGAAGAAGAACTCGCGCAGCCCCAAGATCGAGCGCTACATCTACGACGAGAGCGCGCTCGGCTCGGTGCTCGCGGAGTACGACAACCCGGACAAGTTCGACGTCCAGCGCTACAAAGGCCTTGGCGAGATGGACCCCGACCAGCTGTGGGAGACCACCATGGAGCCCGAGACGCGCACGCTTCTGCAGGTGAACATCGACGACGCCGCCGAGGCCGAGCGCGTGGTGAGCGAGCTCATGGGCGACCAGGTGGAGCCCCGCAAGGAGTTCATCCAGAAGCACGCCCGCGACGTCCGTTTCCTGGACATTTAAGGAGAATCTAAGTGGCAGACAACAACGATTCTTTCGACGAGTTCCTGAACCGCGCGGAGGAGGACTTCGACGCGGCGAACGGCGACGGGGAAGAGGACGACCTGGAAGGCGCCCTCGCCGATGCCGAGGATGCTGAGGAGGACGACGACGCCCCGCGCGGCCCAGGCTCGGTGATCTCCGACGAGATGCGCGCGAAGGCGCTCATCAAGGACGACCTGCCGAGCGCCCATGGCGAGATCGTGGAGGGCGCCAACGGAGGCAACGGCACCATCGTGCGCACGGCGTACCTGGGCAAGGAGATGCAGACGTCGTTCCTGGAATACTCCATGAGCGTCATCGTCGCCCGCGCCCTGCCGGACGTGCGCGACGGCCTGAAGCCGGTCCATCGCCGCATCCTCTATGCCATGAACGAGAGCGGCTACACGCCCTCGCGCCCGCACATGAAGTCGGCCCGTACCGTGGGCGACGTCATCGGCAAGTACCACCCGCACGGCGACTTGGCGGTGTACGACACCATGGTGCGCCTCGCGCAGCCGTTTTCCATGCGCGTGCCCCTGATCGACGGCCACGGCAACTTCGGATCCATCGACGGCGACGGCGCGGCCGCCATGCGCTATACCGAGGCGCGCCTCGACAAGGCGGCCATGGAGTTGCTCTCCGACCTCGACAAGGAGACGGTCGATTTCCAGCCGAACTACGACGAGAGCTTGGAAGAGCCCGTCGTGCTGCCGGCCCGCTTCCCGAACCTGCTGGTGAACGGCTCGCAGGGCATCGCCGTTGGCATGGCCACGAACATCCCGCCGCACAACCTGCGCGAGACCATCGACGCCACGTGCCTCATGCTCGACAACCCCGACGTCACCACCGAGGAGCTCATGAAGGCCCTGCCGGGCCCCGACTTCCCCACGGGCGGCATCATCATGGGCAAGAAGGGCATCATCGACGCCTACGAGACGGGCCGCGGCTCGCTCACCGTGCGCGCCCGCTGCGAGGTTGAGGAGAAGAAGAACGGCCGCAGCTCCATCATCGTGAAGGAAATCCCCTACATGGTGAACCGCCAGCGCCTGCTGGAGAAGCTGGGCGAGCTCGTGCGCGACAAGAAGCTGCCCGAAATCTCGAACATCCACGACGGCGCCGACCGCCACGGCATCGACATCATCATCGACCTCAAGCAGAACGCCATTCCACAGGTGGTGCTCAACAAGCTGTACAAGCACACGCAGCTGCAGGTGGGCTTCGGCGCCATCATGCTGTCGCTCGTGGACGGCGTGCCGCGCGTGCTCTCGCTCAAGGAGATGCTGCACTACTACATCGCGCACCAGGAAGACGTCATTGTGCGCCGGACGCGCTACGAGCTGGCGAAGGCCGAGGAGCGCGCGCATATCCTCGAGGGCTTGGTGGTCGCCCTTGACAACATCGACGAGGTCATCAGCATCATCCGCTCCTCGCAGACCGACGCCGAGGCGGCCTCCCGCCTCACCGAGCGCTTTGGCCTGTCGAAGAAGCAGACCGACGCCATCCTGGAGATGAAGCTGCGCCGCCTGACCGGCTTGGAGCGCGGCAAGATCGAGGACGAGCTGGCCGCCCTGCGCGAGAAGATAGACTACTACCGGCGCGTCCTGGGCGACATGACGCTCGTGCGCCAGATCATCAAGGACGAGCTGCAGGAGATCAAGAAGAAGTTCGGCACGCCGCGCAAGACGCTGCTCTCGGCCGACGCCAAGGACATCGACGTGGAGGACCTCATCGCCGACGAGAACATGGTGGTGACGGTGACGAAGGCCGGCTACGTGAAGCGCCTGCCCGTGGCCACGTACCGCCAGCAGAAGCGCGGCGGCAAGGGCATGCAGGGCGTGAACCTGAAGGACAACGACTACGTGGAGCACCTGTTCGTGGCGTCGACCCACGCCTACATGCTGTTCTTCTCCACGGCCGGCAAGGTGTACCGCCTGAAGGTGTACGAGCTTCCCGAGGCATCGCGCCATGCGCGCGGCACGGCCATCGTGAACCTGCTGCCGCTGGCGAAGGGGGAGACCATCTCCGCCGTCATTGCCACGAAGGACTTCCCATCCGACGAGTTCCTCATGTTCGCCACGTCTCATGGCATGGTGAAGAAGACGTCCATGGAGCTGTACGACCGCACGCGCCGCGACGGCCTCATCGCCATCAACCTGAAGGATAATGACGAGCTTATCTCGGTGAAGCGCGTCGCTCCCGGCGAGAAGGTCATCATGGTGTCGAGCGCCGGCAAGGCCATCAAGTGGGACGAGGGCGAGGTGCGCGGCATGGGTCGCGACACCATGGGCGTCCGCGGCATGAACGTGCCGCCCATCGCCCGCGTGCTGGGCATGGAGATAGCCAAGCCCGGTACCGAGCTGTTCGTCATCACCGAGAAGGGCTTCGGCAAGCGCACCCCGGTGAGCGACTACCCCGACCACCACCGCGGCGGCCAGGGCGTGTTCACCATCACGATGACGGAGAAGAAGGGCCTCTTGGCTGCCATGAAGATCGTGGCGCCCGACGAGGAGATCATGATCATGTCCGAGGAGGGCGTGGTCGTGCGCACCCCGGTGTCCGGTATCTCCGAGCTCGGCCGCTCCACGCAGGGCGTCTGCGTGATGAAGGTGGGTGACGGCGACCGCGTGACGGCTGTGGCCATCTCAAGCCGTGCCAAGAAGAAGCGCCCCGCCGGCGAGAAGCCCGGAGCCGAGGACGAGTCGCAGATCGACCTTCTGGAAGAGGAGTCCGAGGAAGGCGACCTCGCCAAGAACGAAATCGACGAGGCTTAAAGCCGAACGGGAAATATAAGAATCATCGACAGCGGGCCCGAAAGGGCCCGTTGTTGTTTGGGATGGCGATTTGGAATGGCAGTTGCGAGGGGAGCCGAAGGGAAACGGTGGGTAAAGGCTAAGTAAAGGCGAAGGAGAAAAATAAGGAGAAGTGTATTTCTCCTTATTAGTACATTCTCCTAATAAGGAAAATAATTTTTTTTGATGATCCGATTTTCTATTCCCCGTTATTTACTCTCGTTCACTCTTTCAATGTTTGCAATAATTTCAATTTTTGCGGTGTTTCACGCAAAATGTTTCACGTGAAACATTTGATGACTCAAAAAATCATGAATTAAAAATTCATTACGCGCTTATTTTTAGCGAACGTTCGTACTCATGAATGCGGACTTCGTGGATGGGATGCCCGTCCGTAACACGGATGTTGACGTGCCGTATACTGCACGCCTTGTGATCGTAAGCGCGTCCGCCGAAGGGGCGGCGCAACGTGATGAAAGGGGGCGGAGAAGCCCATGTCCATAACCGCATTGGCCCAAGGGGCGCGCGGGTGCGCACAGGGAGCCTGGGGGCACGCGCAGGGCGCACGGCGGCGCGCCGGAGAGGCGCGGAGGGCCCGCGCCGGCCGGGCGCCGGCCGAGAAGACCTCGTCGGCCGACGTGTTCGTGCTGTCCGTCCCGCTGTTCATCGAGCTGTTCATGCAGATCATGGTAGGCAACGTGAACCAGATGATGCTGGCCCCGCACGGCACCGACCCGGCCGCCGCCGTGGGCAACGCGCTGCAGATACTCAACATCATCACCATCGCGTTGTCAGCCATGGGAACGGCGTCCACCGTGCTGGTCACGCGCGTGCTGGGGAACGCCTCGTCCAAGCGCACGATATCGGAGATCGCCACCGTCGCGCTCGTGGTGAACATGGCCCTGGGCGCGCTCATGACGGCGGTGCTGTTCACGTTCTGGCCGCAGTTCTTCGGGTGGCTGCACATCGATACCACGCTGTGGGGCATGGGCTCCTCGTTCCTGCTTATCGTGGGCTCCACCACCATCTTGCAAGGTGCGTTCTTCGCCATCACGGCTCTTCTGCGCAGCTTCGCGCGCGTGGGCGACGTCATGGGTGCCAGCCTGGCCATGAACGCGGTGAACGTTGGCGTGGGCCTCGTGCTGGTGAACGGTCTGGGCGGCGTGCTGGCGCTCGGCGTGGAGGGCACCGCAGCCGCCAACGTGGCGGCACGCGTCGTGGGCCTGGGGTTGGCGGTGTTCCTGTTGCTGCGCCACACCGACGTGCGCCCGTCGCCGCGGCTGCTGCGTCCGTTCCCGAAAAAGACGCTCAAGAACATGCTGGGCGTGGGCATTCCCTCGTCGGGCGAGCAGATGAACTACGACCTGGCGCAGATCGTCATCCTGTCGTTCATCAACGTGCTGGGTACGACGGTGGTCACGGTGAAAGT
Source organism: Gordonibacter sp. RACS_AR49 (assembly GCF_030418435.1). Taxonomy (NCBI): domain Bacteria; kingdom Bacillati; phylum Actinomycetota; class Coriobacteriia; order Eggerthellales; family Eggerthellaceae; genus Gordonibacter; species Gordonibacter sp. RACS_AR49. The sequence continues at coordinate 916,712 of NZ_JAIUDM010000001.1, forward strand.
GTACTGCTCCATGCTGGCGAGCATTGCCTATCTGTATTCCATCGCGCTTTCGCAGGCGACGCAGATCGTGCTAGGCTACCTGTTCGGCGCCGGCAAGTTCGACATCGTGCGCCGGCGCGTATGGATGGCCGACCTCATCGCGGCCGTGCTCACCACGGCCGTGTCGCTCACGCTGTGGTGGAACTTCGACGCCGTGGTGGGTCTGCTCACCGCCGACCCGGTCGTGCACGAGCTGGGCCGGCAGATCATGCTGGTGGAGGTGTTCTTGGGAATAGGCCGCAGCCTGAACATCGTGATGGTGCGCGCTCTCATCGCGCTCGGCGACGTGCGCACGCCGGTAACGGTGAACGTGGCGTTCTCGTGGGTGTTCGCAGTGGGCGGCGGCTGGCTGTTGGGTATCGGCTGGGGCTGGGGCCTCGTGGGCATGTGGATAGCGATGTGCATCGACGAATGGCTGCGCGCCGGCTTCCTCATCGCCACGTTCGCGCGTGGGGGCTGGAAGCGACGGGTGCCCGGCTCTGCCCAAGGGGGCGAAAGGGAACATGCAGGCTCGCGCCGGCGACATCCGGCGTCGACCGGCATCGATGAGGGCGGCTCACGTGCGTCTGCGGCCCTGGAGAAGCCTGAACTGCCGCCTACCGAGCCGACGTTCGGCCCTTTTGCGCCGACACGGGTGAAGCAGGGCGAGATCGTGGGGGTGAACGCCCCCTCGTTCGTGGTGACCACAGCGTTCGACGGCAGCAACACGGCGTCCGTTCTCGACGACATCGCCTCGTCGTTCTGGTAAGCGGGGCTTTCTCGGGCCCCGCCGCCCGCCGCCGAACTGCCCCCGCCCGCCCCTTCAGGGCAGCAGTCGGCAGGCCGGTGCTGGGTTTATCCTTCGAAGTCCTCCGGGGCCAGCTCTTCCAGGAATGTGCGGAAATCGGCGAGCTCGTCTTCCGCATCCGGCGCGTTCTTGAACACATAGGGGAACGACGCCCGCTCGAGCACGTCCTCCTCGATGAAGATGGGAGCCTGCTGGCGCAGCGCGAGGGCGATGGCATCGGACGGGCGCGCATCCAGGTCGATCAGGCGGTCGTGCTGTTTGAGCGTGAGGCGTGCGAAGAACATGGCGCCCTTCACGTCGTTGATGACCACGTGGTCGACGCGCGCATCGAGGTTCGTGAGCGCATCGAGGAACAAGTCATGCGTCATGGGCCGCGTCAAACGGGCCTTCTCAAGGGCTATCCCCAGTTGAGTGGCCTCGTTCATGCCAACCCAGATGGGCACGATGCGGTACTTTCCGGGCTGCGACGGTTCCTCTATCGGCTGCAGTACGAGAATGGAGGGCGCCGGCGCGGCCGACACGATCAGGGTTTGCACGTTGACGGGTTTCATCGCAGCTCCTCGTTGCCTCGGGTTCGCCGGTACGTCGCTTAATCCCGATTATACCGCTCCCTTGAGGCCGGGACGGTTCGCGAGGAAGGCGTTTTCCTCGTGTGACGGGCCTGTGGCAAACTGTCCGCGAGTCTTCGTCGGTCTCCGTGTCGATCGCGATGTTTCGATAGTCAGTGCAGGGCGGACGGCGCGACCGTCGCTCCTCTCGGCTTTGCGGGAAGGATGCTCGAAAGCGTCGTCAGGGAAACCTTTTGAAATTCCTTTTGAAAATCGCTTGACCAAACCGTTGATTCTGGGTTACAGTATCCAGGCACTTTTTTACGGGCCCGTAGCTCAGTTGGTTAGAGCGCACGCCTGATAAGCGTGAGGTCGCTGGTTCAAATCCATTCGGGCCCACCATTTTTTGCGATAAACGCTCCACCGTGAGCCGAGTTAGCCGGTGGAGCGTTTATTATTTTCCGAAGAAAGTGCCGTTTCCCTTTGCCGAGGCTCGTTCCGAGGCGGCAGGCGCGAGACGAAACAGAACGGGGCATTAGCTCAGCTGGGAGAGCGACGGCTTTGCAAGCCGTAGGTCAGGGGTTCGATCCCCCTATGCTCCACCATATCATCCAACGGCCGCGAGGCCGTTTCTTTTTTCCTCAACCGAACAGCAGCAGGTGCACTACGCCCAGCACAGCAATATGGGCCGGGTAGTAGGCGTAGAAGAACCATTTCATGGGAAGCCCGCGGCGGCCGCGATAAGCGTAGAGCAGCGGGATGGTTGCGGGGCAGCCTACGAGCGGGTAGAGGACGAAGGGGAGCAGTGACCAGTCTCCGCTCCTGATAACGAAGCTCGCGAGCTCTCCGAGTAGGGGAAGGCCGTCGGCGATGGCAACCAACAGGACCGGGGCGGCCACGGCGCCGAGCGGCGTGCGCAGCAGGGCGGGCACGGCGTCGTCGGCGCCGTGGACGAAAGGGGAGGAGCTTGCACTCGCGTCGGGTGCGGCGACAAGCGGGGTGTCGGGTGCGGCAGCCGAGACGGCGGCGGACACCTTCTCGCCATTGTCCGTCGCAGCGCTTGCAGGAGAGTCCTTCGATGTGGGCGCCTCCGCTGGTCGTGCCCCGCCTTTTGGACACGGGCCGGCGCCCAGCTTCTTGAACAGCACGATCACGACCACGCCGATAAAGCCCCAGTCGCATGTCAGGCTGACCAGCGCCCCCGCTGCGGCTATTGCCCAGAACGCACCGCGGTTGCGCATATGCTCGTCGGCGTACAGCACGCCCAGGCCTATGAGCAGCGTGAACAGCACGTTGCCGTTATCGGCGAGGAACAGGCCATAGGGAAGCTGGGATACCAGCGCGAACACCCCGAGCCGGAACGCGTACCGCTTGACGTTGGACGTGCGGCGGTATCCCTCGACCAGCAGGAAGGCCATGGTGGGAAACGTGAGGCCGCCCAATCCGATGAGCACGCATGACGCCCAGAGCGGAAGCTGGTCTGCGAAGAGGTAGCCCGCGTGGTTCGCGGTCATGCCGACGATGGCCACCGCCTTGAGCGCGAACGACGACAGCCCGCCGGTTCCGGCACATGCTGCCCCTCGTTCGCTGCCTGCCATCGGCTTGCCTCCGTCTCCGCGGCTGTTTCGTGCACCTGACGGTGCAAGGCATCGATTATACTGCATCCCATGAGCCTTCCTGCCTTACGCCGCCGCCACCTCCTTGCGTACGTCGTCGCCTCCTGTACGTTGGCCGTCGTGTGCCTGAACGTCGTGCCCGGCAGCTCGCCGGGCGCTGTTGCCGCGCAGACGGCCGCAGCCGGAGCCGCTGTCCTCGCGGTGCTCGCGCTGTTCGATCCGGCGGTCCTGAAAATCAGGCGTCCCATACCGAGAAGCGCATGCGGCGCCTTCCTCATGTGCGCCGGTGTGCTGGCCATCGCCCTTGCGGCGGGGCTTGCGACGGCCGGCCTCGCAGGGGCGGCGGCCGGGATAAAGCCTCCCGGTTCTGAGGATATCGCCCTGTTCCTGATCCTTTGCCTTCTTACCGGCGTGTTCGAGGAGGCGCTGTTCCGCGGGGTCCTGTTCCGCAGCTTTGCGGAGTCGCTGGAAAGGGCGGGAACCTGCCGCCCGCTGCTCGTCGCAGCAGCGGCTTCGGCTGCGATTTTCGGCATCCTACATGTTTCGGGAACCGCTGCTCCGCCGGCCGATGCCGTCTTCCTCGTCCAGCTTGCGGGCAAACCGGTGCAGGCGGCCTTGTTCGGCGTCATCATGGCGGGCGTGTACGCGCAGTCGGGGAACCTGTGGTTGGTCTCAGGCGCGCATGCGGCGTTCAATGCCCTGTCAGAGCTGCCGTCGTTCGCGACGAGCGGGCAGCTGGTGGAAACCTATGTGACGGGCAGCCCCGCCGACCTGGCCGTTCTGCTGGGAACGATCGCGCTATTCGTTCCTCTTGCCGTCGCCGCGCTCCGCGGCTTGGCACGAGCCGACCGGCTGGCTTGATCCTGCTGCGGCCTTCGTCCCGCGTGCATTCTGTGACGCCCCTTGCCGCGCCGCGGCTCCCCATGCCGACGTGGTACTATACTTCTTCGGCAAACAAACGCGCGAGCAGCGCGCCACCACGATCCTGCGGGGAGTTATGAACCGGACGGAAGCACTGCGCATCTTGGGACTCGACGAGGATGCCACCCTCGCCGACATCAAGACGGCTTACAAGGAAACGGCGCAGATCCTGCATCCCGACCGCTTCGCCACGAACAAGAAGCTCCAAGACCGCGCCACCGAGCAGTTCAAGAACCTCCAAGAGGCATACGAATACCTGACCAGCGGAAAAGGTTCGCGCACGAAGGCCGGCCGCACCGCTTCCGCAACGCGCGCCTATGGGCCGGGAGGCCGGGCCGAGGCGCGCCTCGCCGGCATTGCCGCGGCGCGCACGCAGCTGGTGCACCAGCGCGACGTCGTGTACGACGAGCGCCGCAACGGGCTGGTCATGGCGGGTGTCGGCGCAGTGGTGGCCATCCTGTTCCGCAAGCCGGGGCCGCTGCTCATCCTGGCCACGGCAGGTGTGACGGCCGTGGTGTGGGGCATCATCCAGGCTGTCGGCGCCCAGCGCACCATCGGCACGCTCAACGAGCATATCGACGAGCTCAAGGCCGAGCAGCGCCGCCTGGAAAGCGAGCTGGAGGACTTGGAGTAGCCCCGCCGCCTTTCTACCTCGCGCCGGCACCCGGCGCACCTGCAAGGGAACCACCGCGGCCCCGCGCCGCGCAACCGATACCGAGAGAAGAAGGAACAGCGTGAAACAAGAGAACCTCCGCAACATCGCCATCATCGCCCACGTCGACCACGGCAAGACCACGCTCGTGGACCGGCTGCTGTACACGAGCGGCGTGTTCCGCGAGAACCAGCAGGTGGACGAGCGCGTGCTCGACAGCAACGACCAGGAGCGCGAGCGCGGCATCACCATCCTGTCGAAGAACATCTCCGTCACCTACAACGGCGTGAAGATCAACGTCATCGACACGCCGGGCCACGCCGACTTCGGCGGCGAGGTGGAGCGCGTGCTCAACATGGCCGACGGCGCCTTGCTCATCGTGGACGCGTTCGAGGGTCCCATGCCCCAGACGCGCTTCGTGCTGAAGCATGCGCTGTCGCTCGGCCTGCGCATCGTGCTCGTGGTGAACAAGATCGACCGTCCCGGCGCCCGTCCCGAGGAAGTGGTGGACGAGGTGTTCGACCTCATGGTTGAGCTCGAGGCATCCGACGAGCAGCTGGATTTCCCCATCATCTACGCCAGCGCCGTGAACGGCTATGCGCGTTACGCCCCTGACGACGACAACATGGACATGCTGCCGCTGCTCGACACCATCCTCAAGGAGATCCCCGCACCCGACTGCGAGCCGAACGGCCCGGTGGCGCTGCAGATCTGCACGGTCGACCACTCCAGCTTCGTCGGCCGCATCGGCGTGGGCCGCCTGTTCAGCGGCACCATCCACAAGAACGAGCAGGCGCTGGTCATCAAGAACGACAACACGCGCTACAACACCGTCATCAAAGACGTGTTCACGTTCGAGGAGCTGGGCAAGAAGAAGCAGCAGGAAGTGTATGCGGGCGACATCGTGGCCGTGGTGGGCGTGGAGGACGCCGACATCGGCGACATGGTCACGAGCCGCGAGAACCCGGTGCGCCTCGACCCCATCGAGGTGGAGGAGCCCACGATGGCCGTTGTGTTCGAGGCGTCCACCAGCCCGCTCATCGGCCGCGAGGGCGACATCGTGGGCGCGCGCCAGTTGAAGGAGCGCCTCATGCGCGAGGCGGAGAGCAACATCTCCATGCGCATCGAGGAACTGGAGGACAAGTCCGGCGTAGAAGTGGCCGGCCGCGGCGTGCTGCACTTGTCCGTGCTCATGGAGACCATGCGCCGCGAGGGCTTCGAGTTTCAGGTGGGCCGCCCGCGCGTGCTCATCAAGAAGGACGAGCAGGGCCGCAAGCTGGAGCCCATCGAGGAGGCCACGGTCGACGTGCCCAGCGAGTACGCGGGCAAGGCCATCGAGGTGTTCGGCAGCGCCGGCGGCGAGATGGCCGACATGTTCCAGCGCGGCGACCAGACGCACCTCGTGTTCAAGATCCCCACGCGCGGCACCATGGGCCTGCGCACGCGCCTGCTGAACGTCACTCGCGGCGAGGCCACCATGTTCCACCACTTCAGCGAGTACGGCGCCTACCGCGGAGACTTCAACGGCCGCAAGAACGGCTCCATGATCAGCATGTCCACCGAGAAATCGGTCGCCTACGCGCTGGACACGCTGCAGGAGCGCGGCAAGCTGTTCGTCGGTCCGGGCGAGGATTGCTACGAGGGCATGATCGTGGGCGAGAGCGCGAAGGAAGGCGACATGGTCGTCAACATCGCGAAGTCCAAGCAGCTGGGCAACCAGCGCTCGAGCGGCGCCGACAAGGCCATCCAGCTCACGCCGCCGCAGACGTTCACGCTGGAAGAGGCGCTGGAGTACATCGAGGATGACGAGCTGGTGGAGGTCACGCCCCAGAGTATCCGCCTGCGCAAGCGCATCCTAAACTCCATCGAGCGCAAGAAGGCCAACAAGAACTAGCAGGTTTCCGCAGGTTCGCATGCGCTTCGACAAGAGGCACCTCCACGTCAGCGTAGGGGGTGCCTCTTCGCATAAGGCCCCGTCCACGCTTCGTGAAGCGAAAGTGGGCATATTGTGCATCGCTAAGGGGGCAATTGCCGCGTGTGCGAAAATACTGATCAGTAACTTACATCATGCACGGCAGCTGCGGCAGCCGGCATGTTCAAGGGAAGGGTTCTATGAAGACTGCTAACATCATGAAGGCCGTGTGCGTTGCCGGGTTGGCAGCCACGTGCGTATGGAGCCTGGCGGCCTGTGCGGGCGGTGCCTCCGCTTCCGGCGCGAAGACCTATACCGGCGGCGTGGCGGCCACGGTCAACGGCACGGAGATTCCCGAGGACGAAGTCACGGGCATGGTCGAGAGCATCCGCTCCCAAATGAGCATGACCGATACCGACACCTGGGGCCAGTGGCTTGCTGACAACGCCATGACGCCCGAGTCCGTCCGCGAGGAGATGATCGATTCATTCGCTCAGCAGGAACTCATCAAGCAGGGCGCTAAGGAGAAGAACATCAGCGTCGAGAGCTCCGAGATCGACGACATCGTGAGCAAGACGAAGTCGAACTACGAGGACGACGAGAAGTGGAAGGCCGCCCTCGAGCAGGCCGGCTTCACCGAGGAGAAGTACCGCGAGAACGTTGAGAGCCAGCTCTTGCAGAAGAAGCTGACCGAGTCGTTCGCCTCCGACGAGGAGCCCAGCCAGGAGGACCTGCTGAAGTATGCGCAGATGTACGCCTCCGCCTACGACGGAGCGAAGCGCTCCTCGCACATCCTGTTCGACAGCGGCGACGAGGCCACGGCCCAAAGCGTGCTCGACCAGATCAACAGCGGCCAGCTGGACTTCGCCGAGGCTGCCAAGCAGTACTCCAAGGACAACGCGGAAGGTACCGGCGGCAGCGCGGCGAAGGGCGGCGACGTGGGCTGGGACAAGCTGAACAGCTTCGTGACCGAGTACACCGATGCGCTGGGCGGCCTTGAGAAGGATCAGGTCAGCGGCTTGGTCACGAGCCAGTACGGCATCCATATCATCAAGTGCACTGACGTGTTCAACGCGCCGAAGGTAGTCGGCGAGGATGGCACCGAGACCGTCGAGCTCACGAGCCTCGACCAGATTCCCGTCGAGTTCTTGGACAGCGTGAAGGAATCCCTCAAGCAGCAGAACCAGAGCACGGCGGTTCAGGAGTGGTTCAACGAGTACAAGGAGAACGCCGACATCCAGATCAACCCGATGCCGGAGGGCCTGCCCTACGCCGTCGACATGTCGAAGTACACGCCGGCCGAGGGGTCGACGGGCGCCGAGCAGAACGCTGCCGGCGAGAATGCCGACGGCAGTGCCGAGGGCACGGCGGACGGCTCCGCCGACAACGGCGGCGCGGCCGATGCTGCAGATGGGGGCGATGCGACGGGTAGCGCCGACGGCTCTGCCGACAACGCGGCCGGCGACCAGCCTGCAGAAGGCGGCGACAGCGCGAACCAGCAGCCTGCCGAGGCGGCTTAGCGGTACGACCGCACGGTGCAGATGCGCAGACGATTACGAACGGCGGGCATCCTGCGGGGTGTCCGCCGTTTCTCTTTCCTGCTTTTGTCTTCCTCTTGGGGTATCCGCGGCCTTTCCGCTTCAAGCGCCCCTCCGATTGCGTTGCCGCACAACCGCGCCCGGCCACTTCGGAAGTGTTTCACGTGAAACACTTCCACTGAACAGGAGCGATTAAACGAACATGAGCCTCAACCCGCCTCCCTTCCTCCAGCTGCGCAACGCTGTGGTGCGCCGAGCCGGACGCGCCATCCTGACGGTCGACGCGTTCGAGCTTGCGTGCGGCGAGAACATCGCCCTGCTCGGGCCGAACGGTTCGGGCAAGTCGACGTTCGTGAAGCTCGTCACGCGCGAGATGCTGCCGCTGCACCGCGACGAGCCCCCCGTGCTCTTCAAGGGCCGTGATCGCGCAACGCTCGCCGAAGTCAAGCGCAGCCTGGGCGTGGTGTCGTCTACCATGCAGGAGCAGATGACGGTGCACCTGCCGGTCGTGGACATCGTGGCCGGCGGCCTGTTCGGCGCCCTCGGCATCCCGCAGGCCGTTGCCGCCGCCGATGCCGATGGCGCCCGCGACCGGGCGCTCGCCACCATGGGGCTGCTCGGCGTCGCCGACCTCGCCGCCCGCGACGCCATGACGCTCTCTACCGGCCAGGCGCGCCGCGCTCTCATCGCCCGTGCGCTCGTGCACGATCCCGAGGCCCTCGTGTTCGACGAGCCCTGCACCGGCCTCGATCCCGAGGGCATGTTCTACGTGCGCCGCAGCATGCGCGCGCTGGCCCAGGCGGGGAAGTCCATCGTGCTGGTGACGCACTATCCCGAGGACGTCATCCCCGAGATCGTCCGCCTCGTCCTCGTGAAGGACGGTGCCGTGTTCGCCGACGGCCCGAAGGAGCGGCTGCTCTCAGACGACACTATGAGCGCGCTGTTCGGCGTCCCCCTGCGCGTGAAGCGCACGGCGGTTCCCTCTGTCGCGAAAAATGCCGAAGAGGATGCTTATTTCTCGCTTGTGAGCGCCTATTAGCTGTTGTATACTACGTAGCTGCTGCACGTCCGCGCCCAGCGCGAGCATGCACGTTTCGGACGAGCGGAGAGATGACCGAGAGGCCGAAGGTGCACGATTGGAAATCGTGTGTGCTCCAAAAGAGTACCTAGGGTTCGAATCCCTATCTCTCCGCCAGCTTACACCCGCGCCTGCGAGGCGCGTTCCATATGGGGCCTAGCCCCGCACCCCACGCGGAGGGGTGGCAGAGTGGTTGAATGCGGCGGTCTCGAAAACCGTTTTACCCGTAACCCGGGTAACGAGGGTTCGAATCCCTCCTCCTCCGCCAGTTTTCCAGATGAAGCGCCTCCGGGCGCTTTTTTCATCCCATCTGCGCGCCCTGCCTTAACGCCTTCTTAACACCCGCCCTCGCTCCTTAACGGCGCGCTAATCCGCGCAACCTTATCGTTTTCCTAGTTTGCAAAGGTGCCGCTGCGGCGGCCTGGAAACAAGGAAGGAAGACGATGGACTACGTAACCGCCGTCGTTGGAGGGTTGAGCGTCATCGTGGCGTTCTACCTGTTCTACGTTCTGCTTCGAGGGGGTGACGAGCGGTGATGGACGAGTTGCTGGAATACGGCATCTACCTTGCCCTGCTCGTGGCGCTCGCCATCCCGCTGTCGGGCTATATCAACAAGGTCATGGCCGGCGAGAGGGTGGCCGTGCTCTCGCGTGTGCTCGTGCCGGTGGAGAACGTGGTGTACCGGTGCATCCGCGTCGACCGTGCCGACGTCATGGGCTGGAAACGCTACCTGATAAGCGCGCTGGCGTTCTCGGCGCTCTCGCTGGCAGGGTTGTTCGCCATCCTCATGTTGCAGGGCGTGCTGCCGGGCAATCCCGAGGGGCTCCCCGGCCTCACGTGGGACCTCGCGTTCAACACGGCGGTCAGCTTCGTGACGAACACGAACTGGCAGGCCTATAGCGGCGAGAGCGCGCTCAGCTACTTCTCCCAGGCCATCGGCCTGACCGTGCAGAACTTCGTCACACCGGCCGTGGGCATGGCCGTGCTGTTCGCGCTGTTCCGCGGGTTGGTGAGCGAAGGCGCCCCTGGCCTGGGCAACTTCTTCGTCGACGTGACGCGCTCCGTGCTTTTCGTGCTCATCCCGCTCGCGCTCGTCGTGACCGTGGTGGACGTGTGGCAGGGCTCGCCGCAGAACGTATCCGAGTATCAGGAAGTTCAGCTGCTGGAACCGGTTGGTATCGATGCAGAGGGCAATGTGGTAGAAGCCGACGATCCGGCAGCCGTGCAGGTGATCGATGAGGGCGTGGTGCCCATGGGGCCGCAGGCCAGCCAGGTTGCCATCAAGCAGCTCGGAACGAACGGCGGAGGCTATAATGGCGTGAACTCGGCGAGCGCCCTGGAAAACCCCACGCCGCTCACGAACCTGGTGCAGTGTATCTCGCTGCTGCTCATCCCGTTCGCGCTCGTGTTCAGCTTCGGTCGCTTCGTGGCCGATCGGCGACAGGGTCGGGCTATCTTCGCGGCCATGTTCGTGGTGCTGGTGGCGAGCTTGGCAGTGATAGCCTTCTTCGAACAGGCCGGTACGCCGCAGCTTGCGGCCGACGGCTCGGTGTACATGGGCACGTACGACCAGTCCGGCGGTAACATGGAGGGCAAGGAGGCACGTTTCGGCGTGACCGACTCCTCTCTCTGGGCCGCATTCACCACAGCCGCATCGAACGGCGCGGTCAACTCCATGCATGACAGCTACACGCCCATCGGCGGCATGGTACCCATCATTCTCATGGGATTGGGCGAGATCATCGGCGGCGGTATCGGCTGCGGCTTGTACGGCATGATAGGCTTCGTCATCCTTACCGTGTTCATCGCGGGGTTGATGGTGGGTCGCACGCCCGAGTACTTGGGTAAGAAGATCGGACCCAAGGAAATGCGCATGGCAACGATCCTGTGCATCACCACGCCTATGGTTCTTCTTATAGGCGCTGCGGTCATGTGCCTCGATCCGGCGACGGTGGATAGTCTGAACAACGCGGGTGCCCATGGATTCTCTGAAGTTCTTTATGCCGCCACATCGGCGGGCGGCAACAACGGATCGGCTTTCGCGGGCTTCAACGCTAACACCCCGATGATCAACGTCGTGTTGGGTTTCGAAATGCTGGCGAACCGCTTCATCCCGCTTGCGGCCACGCTCGTGCTGGCTGGCAGCTTGTGCGCGCGGCCGAAGGTGGCGGTGAGTGCAGGCACGCTCTCCACGAGCAATGCCATGTTCGTGTTCCTGCTGATCCTTGTCGTGCTGCTGGTTGGCGCTCTGTCGATGTTCCCGGCGCTGGCGCTGGGCCCGATAGCCGAGCAGCTTCATATGGTGCTCTAGGGAAGGCGGGCGAAAAAAGAAATGTCAACGGCAACTATGAGGAACAATGAAATGACCCATTTGGCGAAGCGCGCCGTGCGCGACTCCTTCGTGAAGCTTGCCCCTCGCGAGCAGGCGAAGAATCCCGTTATGCTCATGGTGTACCTATCGGCCATCCTGACGCTCGTCCTGTTCGTGCTGTCGCTGTTCGGCATCACGGACTCCCAGCCCGGCTTCATCATCGCCATCTCGGCGGTGCTGTGGCTCACGGTGCTGTTCGCGAACTTCGCGGAGGCGCTCGCCGAGGGCCGCGGCAAGGCCCAGGCCGACTCGCTGCGCGCCGCCAAGCGCGACGTGCCCGCGCACAAGCTCAACGAGGGCCTGGTGGCGAAGGGCCATCACGTGGACGACCCGGCGGAGTTCTTCCGCCTGCAGGCCGACGAGGTGAGCTCGGCGGTTCTGAAGAAGAAGGATCTCTTCTACGTGGCGGCTGGCGAGCAGATCCCGGCTGATGGCGAGATCGTCATCGGCGCCGCATCGGTGGACGAGAGCGCCATCACCGGCGAGTCGGCTCCGGTTATCCGCGAGTCCGGCGGCGACCGCTCCGCCGTGACGGGTGGCACCACCGTGCTTTCCGACTGGCTGGTCGTGCGCGTGACGGCCGATGCGGGCCACAGCTTCCTCGACCAGATGATCGCCATGGTGGAGTCGGCTACCCGCAAGAAGACCCCGAACGAGATCGCGCTCGAGATACTGCTCGTGGCGCTGACCATCGTGTTCCTGATCGTGTCGGTGTCGCTGTTCGCGTTCAGCGGCTTCAGCGCGAACCAGGAGGGTATCGCGAATCCCACCACCATCACCTCGCTCGTGGCGCTGTTCGTGTGCCTGGCGCCCACCACCATCGGTGCGCTTCTGTCGGCTATCGGCATTGCCGGAATGAGCCGCCTGAACCGGGCGAACGTATTGGCCATGAGCGGCCGCGCCGTGGAGGCCGCGGGGGATGTGGACGTGCTTTTGCTGGACAAGACGGGCACCATCACGCTGGGCAACCGGCAGGCCGCCGAGTTCATACCGGTGGACGGCGCCACCGAGCACGACGTGGCCGACGCGGCGCAGCTGGCCAGCCTCACCGACGAGACGCCCGAGGGCCGCAGCATCGTGGTGCTGGCGAAGGAGCGCTTCGGCATCCGCGCCCGCGAGCTGGAAGGCTCGGGCATGGTCAGCATCCCGTTCACCGCGCAGACGCGCATGAGCGGCGTGGACTTCGAGGGCCACGAGATTCGGAAGGGGGCGGCCGATGCCGTCAAGGATTATGTGGAGTCGCGCGGCGGCGCGTACAGCGGCGAGTGCGCCGCAGTCGTTGCGGATGTCTCGCGTGCAGGCGGCACTCCGCTGCTCGTTGCTCGCGATCATCGTATTCTGGGCGTTATCCATCTGAAGGACATCGTGAAGCAGGGCATCAAGGAGAACTTCGCTGATCTGCGCACCATGGGCATCAAGACCGTCATGATAACGGGCGACAACCCCATGACGGCCGCCGCCATCGCAGCCGAGGCCGGCGTGGACGACTTCATCGCCGAGGCCACGCCCGAGACGAAGCTGGCCGCCATCCGCCAGTACCAGGCCGAGGGCCACATGGTGGCCATGACGGGCGACGGCACGAACGACGCACCCGCGCTTGCGCAGGCCGACGTGGCCGTGGCTATGAACAGCGGCACCCAGGCTGCCAAGGAAGCCGGCAACATGGTGGACCTGGACTCTTCGCCCACGAAGCTCATCGACGTCGTGCGCATCGGCAAGCAGCTGCTCATGACACGCGGCAGCCTGACCACGTTCTCCATAGCGAACGACCTGGCGAAGTACTTCGCCATCGTGCCCGCGTTGTTCGTGCCGCTGTATCCTCAGCTCGAGGCGCTGAACATCATGCACCTCACGAACCCCTACACGGCTATCATGGCGGCCATCATCTACAACGCTCTCATCATCGTGGCGCTCATTCCGTTGGCGCTGCGCGGTGTGAAGTACCGCGAGGCGTCGTCGCAGAGCCTGCTGTCCCGCAACCTGTTGGTATACGGTCTGGGCGGCATCGTCCTGCCGTTCGTTGTCATCAAGCTGCTCGACATGATGTTGACGGCTTTGGGTGTGGCGTGAGGATAGCTCTCGTCCTGCAGTTTGGTTTGGCAAAAGCTCTGCATTCAATACTCCGCAGGTCAAAAGCAATAACTGACCTGCGGACCGAATTGGAAAGGATCACCTCATGAAGCAAGTGAAAATATGGGGAAGCGCAGCGCTCCTCTTCCTCGTCACAACAGTGCTGTGCGGTGTTGTCTACACGGCTGTTTGCACAGGTGTCGCGCAAATCTTCTTCCCTTATCAGGCAAACGGCTCTATCATCGAAGTCGATGGGACAAAGTACGGCAGCGAGCTTGTCGGCCAGGAGTTCCACGATCAGGATCATATGTGGGGCCGGCTCACGAACGCAAACGTCTCTGCGTTTGCCGACGACGAGGGCAATCCCGTCATGTGGTACGGCCCGTCGAACCTGAGTCCCGCGAGCGACGATTTTGCCGCTACGGTGCAGGCCCGTATCGACGAGATCCATGCAGCCCACCCCGAGAAGGGCGACGAGCCCATCCCCAGCGACCTCGTCACGAACTCCGGCAGCGGCTTCGACCCCCATATCTCCCCGGCTGCCGCCGAGTACCAGGTGGAGCGGTTGGCGAAGAACACCGGCAAGACACCTTCCGAGATCCGCGCCATCATCGAGCAGTGCACCGAGCAGCCCCAGTTCGGTGTTCTCGGCGATGCCCGTGTGAACGTCCTCAAGGTGAACCTCATGCTCGACGGTATCCTGCAGTAGCCGCCTTCCCAACCGTTCGAAACCGCCGAATGCCCTTGATGTTTCACGTGAAACATCAAGGGGCGGGAAAACGCCCTGAATAACGGCCGCGTATCAATATCTGAAGATACGCCGAATAACTAGCCGTCCGCGAGCGAGGGCTCGCTGGGAAGCCCTACACTGGTCCGCAACGGAAAAACGAGGGCCGCATGCGGGCCGCCTAAAAGAGCGGACAGGCAGCGGCGGCCAGTTGAAAGGACGAGGCTATGGCCGATCGCGTAGTGGAGAGCTCGGACGTAGAAGTACCCGAGATCCCCGAGATCCTGGAAAAGGTACTGCTCTTCTCGCTGGAAGAGGCGAAGGAGAAGATGAAGCAAGGTGCCGACGTGGTGCCGTTCACCGCGCTCGTGGTGAAGGAGAACCTGTTCTTGGAGAACCATCCGGGCGAGTCGGCGGACGAATGCTTCGCCTTCGCGCGCCACACGGTGGAGAACGCCCGCGGCGCCGAGGCGTACGCTCTGTGCTATGACGGCTACGTGGAAGTCGATGACGAGACGAAGGATGCGCTCATCGCCGAGGGCGGCATTCCCGGCGAGGACGAGGGCGTGGCCGTTGGATTCCTTTACACGATGAGCGAAGACGGGGAGCCTGCGTTCGAGGAGGAGCCGGCCTACATCGGCGAGGCGCCGAACTTCATGAGCGGCCTCAAGGAGGCCGACCAGTACGACGAGGACGAGATCGACGAGAAGTACCTCGACGACGAAGAGGACCTCGAGGGAGAGACCGAGTAACTACGCAGGCGCTGATCATCTGCGGCAGCTAAAGAAGCGCCGCGAAGAGGCGGATAATCGAGCCGGCTGTGTCCCACATGGAACACAGCCGGCTCTCTGTTTTCAATTCGGCCATGTTCCAATATTGAGGATCCTTTCAAGAAAGAAGCGGTTACCCGTGTACGCAAGACCCTTCCGCTCACGCTCATGGCCAGGGTTTTCGAATTACGGAAGCGGTCGTGTCAGATGCGCGCCTTACCCGCGCAAGGAACGCGCGGCTGATGCGCAAGGTCCGCACGTCATCCGCGTCGGATCCGCGTCAGTTCCACGCGGCTCCACGACGGTTGAATTACGGTCGCCCGGCAAGGTCGCGTTGCTATACTGCTCGCAGAGAAGTTCAGCGGACAAGCGGGAGGCACGCCGCGCAATGATGGTGAAAGCATGTGCGCGCTGGTAAGGAAGAAAGTTTTCCTTGTAGCCCATGAGGCCCTTTGCTAGAATAGGCAAGCTAATCCTGCTCCGGGTTAACTGCCTTCACCAGCCCCGGAGCCGCTAAAGACCAAAGGAGGTGAGCTGATGAAGGCTTATGAATTGCTGTTTTTTGTCGCTCCGTCTATCGACGAAGAATCCCGTGCCGCTGTTATGAAGCGTATTGAGACCACGATCGCCGAGGGCGAGGGTACGGTTGACAACGTCGACAACTGGGGCAAGCGCAAACTCGCTTACGAGATCGACGGTCTGACCGACGGTGACTACACTCTCATCGATTTCCATGCCGATCCCGCTAACGTTGCTGAACTCGATCGCGTTCTTCGCATCAATGACGCCGTTGTGCGCCATATGATCGTCAAGCGTACCGATCGCGATTAAGAGCACGTGGCATTGGGCGCCCGCGGCGCCCCAGCATGAGAAGAAGAGGTAGGTATCATGAGCATCAACCGAGTTATCATCAGCGGAAACCTGACGCGCGATCCCGAGCTGCGCTCCACGGCGAGCGGTTTGCCGGTACTCGGCTTCGGCGTTGCCGTGAACGACCGCCGCAAGAACCAGCAGACGGGCGAGTGGGAGGACTATCCCAACTTCATCGACTGCACCATGTTCGGCGCCCGTGCCGAGAGCCTCTCGCGCTACCTCAACAAGGGCACGAAGGTGTCCATCGAGGGCAAGCTCCGCTGGAGCCAGTGGGAGCGCGACGGCCAGAAGCGCAGCAAGATCGAGGTGATCGTCGACGAGCTCGAGTTCATGTCGAGCCGCAACAGCGATTCGTCCTCATACGGCGGAAACCAGTCGTATGGCGGCAACGCGGGCGGCTATTCCCCGGCTCCGGCCGCAGCCCCCATGGCTGCGCCGGTGGTCGATGCCTCTTCTTCGGTCTACGATGAAGACATCCCGTTTTAAGCGAAACGAAAGAGGTTTGTGAAATGTCCGATTACGCGAAGCAGCCGCGTCGCAAGTTCTGCCAGTTCTGCAAGGACGAGGCGAACTACGTCGACTACAAAGACACGCAAATGCTGCGCAAATACGTTACCGATCGCGGAAAGATCAAGCCGCGCCGGGTGACGGGTGCCTGCACCCAGCACCAGCGCGACATCGCGAACGCCGTCAAGCGTGCCCGCGAGATGGCTTTGATGCCGTACGCGGTGCCCGCCGTCAGCGGTCGCGGCGATCGTCGCAGCCGCTAGGCGCAAGGAGGGTTCCATGAAAGTCATCCTGCTTCAAGAATTGAAGGGCAAGGGCGGTGAAGGCGACGTCGTCGACGTGGCCCCCGGCTTTGCCAACAACTACCTGCTTCCCCAGAAGCTCGCCATCCTGGCGACGAAGGGGAACCTCAAGCAGCTCGAGCAGCGCAAGCACAACATTGCGAAGCGCGAGGAGAACCGCATTGCCGACGCCGAGAAGATGAAGGCCGCCCTCGAGGGTGCCACCGTCAAGGTCGAGGCGAAGGTCGGCGAGGAGGGCCAGCTGTTCGGCTCCGTCACCGCCGTCATGGTCGCCGACGCCATCAAGGCCGCCACCGACCTCGATGTGGACAAGCGCCGCCTCGAGCTCGGCCATGCCATCAAGACGGCTGGCGAGCACGAAGTGGTCTACGGCATCTACCGCGACATCAAGGTGTCCGTGAAGCTGCTGGTGGGCAACGTCGATGAGCCGGCCGAGGCCGAGGTCGTCGAGGTCGAGGAGACCGTGGAGGTTGTCGAGGAGGCCGAGGCTCCCGCCGAGGCTGCCGAGACGGCTACCGAGGAATAAATACTTTTCCACAGGACCCAACTTGTGGAAACGGGGGAAAACCCCCTTTGCCCCGCTGACGGGCGAAGGGGGTTTTCCGTTGCATGTGGATAACGCATCTCATGGTTTTTCGAGAAGAAAAATACATATGATCTGCGGTAATGTATGCGGTACTATAGCGGGGAACAAGGTAGCGGACACCTGAAGGAGCGAGAAGAGCCACTATGCCGGAAGCGTACCAGGCCAGCACAAGGAGCAACGACTTCAACGACGGATCGGCACCGAAGAACAAGCCGATGCCGCAGAACATCGAGGCCGAGAAGTCCGTCTTGGCGGCCTGCATGCTGAACGCCGAGGCGGTGGAGGAGCTCATTCTGAAGCTCAAGCCCGAGTCGTTCTACCGCCCGGCGCACCGCATTATCTTCGAGTCCATCTGCGAGTTGAACACGCGCCGCATTCCCATCGACCAGATATCGCTCGCCGACAACCTGAACGCAACGGGCCAGCTGGAGGCCGTGGGTGGCAAGCCTTATCTGGTCGATTTGGCCGACAACACGTTCGCGCTCACGAACTGGCAGAACCACGCCGAGATCGTGAAGCGCACGGCCATCCTCCGCGAGCTCATCTACGCCGCCGCCTCCATCAACGCGCTGGCCTACGACGCGCCCGACAACCTGGACGAGGTGGTGGAGGACGCTGAGAAGACGCTGTTCGGTGTGACCGAGAAGCGCGTGTCGTCCACGTTCTCCAAGATGGATTCCCTGCTCACCGAGGCGTTCGAGGAAATCACCAAGCTGGCCGAGCAGCAGAACCATATGGCTGGCGTGCCCACCGGCTTCAAGGACGCCGACGACCTGTTCCACGGCTTCCGCGGCGGCGACCTGGTCATCTTGGCCGCCCGCCCCGGCGTGGGCAAGACGTCGTTCGCCCTGAACCTGGCCGTGAACGCCGCCAAGTCGGGCGCGGCCGTTGCCTTCTTCTCGCTGGAGATGAGCGCGGGCCAGCTGGTCCAGCGTATCCTCTGCGCCGAGGCGCGCGTCAGCTTGTCGAAGATCCGCGCGGGCTTCATATCGGAGGGCGACTGGGGGGCCATCGCCGATGCGTCGAACACGCTTTCGAAGCTGGAGCTGTACATCGACGACTCGCCGGGCCTGTCCATCCTCGAAGCGCGCGCCAAGGCGCGCCGCGAGTTGCGCCGCACCGAAGGCAAGGGCCTCATCATCGTGGACTACCTGCAGCTCATGCAGCCGCCCTCCACGCGCCGCGACGGCAACCGCGCCGTGGAGGTGGGCGAGATATCGCGAGGCCTGAAGGTGCTCGCGAAGGAGATGGACATGCCCGTGATTGCGCTGTCGCAGCTGTCCCGTGCCGTGGAGATGCGCGGAAAGAAGCGCCCGATGCTCTCCGACCTGCGCGAGTCCGGCTCCATCGAGCAGGACGCCGACATCGTCATGTTCATCGACCGAAGCATGGACGAGACGGAGGCGGAAAGCGAGGACCGCCCTGATCTGGGCACGGCGCAGCTCATCGTGGCGAAGCACCGAAACGGTCCCACCCGCGATATCGACCTGGCGTTCAACCCGGAGTACACGCGCTTCATGGATTTCATCGACGATTCGCGCGCAGGCGGCTTCTAGCCGGCCCGCGCGAGCCGCGTACGCGCTACACTGGTGCCCATGCGAAAGCGAATCACATTCATCCATGCGGCCGACCTGCATCTCGGCGCGCCGTTCCGCGGCCTGAGAGCGCTCTCGGAAACGTGGGCGAACCGCCTGCTCACGGCTATCCCCGAAGCATACGATCGCGTGGTGGACGCCGCGCTGGCCCGCAAGGTCGACTTCGTGGTCATCGCAGGCGATATCTTCGACAGCGCACGCGCGTCTTACGGCGATTACCTGCACTTCTTCGAGGGTCTGCGCCGTCTGGACAAGGCCGGCATCCCCGTGTACCTGTGTACCGGCAACCATGACCCCTTTACTTCATGGAGCCGCGACTTCTTCGCGTTCCCGCCGAACACCCTCATGCTGCCGGCCGACAAGCCCGGTTTCGCGGCCTATCGGCGCGACGGCGAGACGCTGGCCCTTATCGGCGGGCGCGGCTACTACAACCAAACGTGGCCGTCCGACGAGGATATCGCTGCCGGCTTGACGCGTGCAGCGGCCGAGCAGGCGCTGGCCGATGCCGTGCCCGACGTCGCGCACGCGCCCTTCGCCGTGGGCGTGCTGCACACGGGATTGGACCTCGATCCGGTGAAGGCGCCCACGAGCCCCGCCGCCCTCCTGCGGTCGGGCATGGACTACTGGGCGCTCGGCCATATACATATGAAATACGCCCATCCCTCGTTCGACGACCCGCGCCTCGTGTTCTCGGGCTGCATCCAGGGCCGTGATATCAAGGAGACGGGTGAGCGCGGCTGCTTTGCCGTGACGTTGGAGGAAGGCGCGAGCCCCGCGCTCGAGTTCGTTCCCACGGCCAGCGTGGTATGGCAGCGCATGGATGTGGACGTGGCCGATTGCGCGAACGTGGCCGAGGTCACCGACAAGATCATGCGGGAGCTGTTCCGCGTGAACGGCAAGGCCCATTGCGAGGAGATGTGCGTGCGCATCACGCTCACGGGCACCACGCCGCTGCACGCGGTGTTCGCGCGCCCCGGAGTGCTGGAAGACCTGCGCAAGCACATCAACGACGGCTACCCGTCGTTTTTCTGCGACGCGCTCGTCGATGCCACGCTACGTCCGTACGACAAGGAGGCGCTGCGCCGGGAAGGCCTGTTCCCAGCCGTGTTCCTGCAGGTGGCCGACGCCCTGCGCGCCGACCGCGAGGACGAGATAGCCTATATCCAGGAAGAGTTCCTGCTCAAGAACATCCAGCTGCCCAGCGCCTACACGCGCCGCATCGACGATTTGGCGGCCGACGCCGAGGACCTGGTGCTCGACCTGCTGAGCCGGGGTGACGAATGACGGCCGAGCACGGTGGCGCGCCGTACCTCAAGCGCATGAAGATCACGAGCTTCGGCGCCTTCGCCAACAAGGTGGTGGGCCCGTTCACCCCGCACCTCAACGTGGTGTTCGGCGAGAACGAGGCCGGCAAGTCCACGCTGGCCTCGTTCGCAGGCGGCGTGCTGTTCGGGTGGGAGGAGGCCCGCGGCGTCCGCAATACCTATAAGCCGCGCAACGCCGACCGCGCCGGCTCGCTGTTCTTCGCCCCGCGCCCGGAAGAGGGGGACTCTCTTCAGGGCGAGAATGCTGACGCCTCCGCGGCCGCCTCGGCATCCGAACCCGGGGTGCTCGCATCCGGGTCTGTCTCCGAGTCCGAAAACGAGCTCGTGCTCTCGCGCGTGCGCAACGCCGACGGCCTGCAAGGTCCGGTCGAGCTGGTGGACGACATCGACCGCGAGACGTTCCAGACCATGTTCTCGCTCACGGCCGACGAGCTGCGCAGCCTGCGCAACACCACCGATATGACCGCGAAGCTGCTCACGGCGGGATCCGGCACGGGCGCGAGCCCCGCCCACGCGCTCGCCGAGGTGCAGGACCGCCTGGCCGAATACACCTCGAAGGCCGCCGGCATCGAGCATTCCATCGCGCGCCTGACCGCCGAGCAGGACGACCTGCGCGCCCAGATGGCCGCCGCCGCGGACGAAACGGAGCGCTACAAGGCCCAGGACAAGGAGTTCCACGAGCTGGCGCCGCAGCGTGCGCAGCTGTTGGCGCGCCTGGACGCGCTCAACGCATCCATCGAGGAGCTTGCCGCGCAGCGCGCCAGCCTGGAGAAGCTGGACGCCCAGCGCGACCAGCTGCGCCGTCAGCGCGACAGCCTGCGCGAGGACGAGGCCGCCTTGGCCGCCGAGCACCGTGTGCGCGAGCAGACCTCGGACCCGGCGCTCGTGGCCCTGGGCGCCGCCGACGAGCGCGCCCTGCGCGACCGCATCGACGCGCTGGCCGAGGAGCAGGCGAAATGCGCGCACAGCGTGGACCTGGCCAAGGAGAACTGCGCAACGTCCACCGCCGCCTACGAGGCGCTGCTCGAAACCGAGGACGTGCATCAGGTGCATGAGGGGCGCCGGCGCCAGCGCAGCGTGCAGGTGGGACTGTCCATCGCGCTGCCCCTTGTGTTCGTGGCGGCCGGCGTGCCGCTGTTCATGCACGGCCGCGAGATCACCAGCCTGTCGTTCACCGCGCTCGGCATAGGCCTGGTGGTGTTTGCCCTCATGCTGGCCGCCGCTGCGCTGGTCATGCTGTTCCGACCCGACAAGGCCGCCGAGGCGCTGGAGGCCCGCAAGCAGGATGCCCAGTGGGTCATGCTGCAGGACAAGAAGAAGCTCGAGGCATGCCTGTCGGCGCAAGAGCAGCTGGCAGCACGCATCTGGTCCCAGCTGGATGCTGTCGGCCTCTCGGCTGCGCAGGGTTCTCTTCGCAGCGCCCGCTCGCTTCTGGCCGAGGCGAAGGACGCCCGCGCCGAGACGGGCCTGTTCCAACAGCGCCAGCAGGCGCTGGCCTCGCGCCTGTCCTCCGTGGAGGACAACCTCGCCGATGTCGAGCGCCAACGCGCCCGGGCCGTCGAGCGCGCAGGCTTGCGCGACGGCGCCTCTGTAGAGGACGTGGATGCCGCCATCGAACAGCGCACCAGGCAGCGCGTCGGCCTATTGGAGACCAGCGAGAGCCTGAACCGTCGCTACGGCGAGCTGAAACAGGAGCTCTCCCAGGCCAAGCACGCGCACCGATTCGACGAGCTGAAACTGCGCTACCAGCAGGTGCGCACGCGCCAAGACGAGAGCGCCCAGGACTACGCGCGCCTGCTCTTGGCGAAGCGCATGCTGGAGGCCGCCATCGCCGCATGGGAATCCAAGAGCCAGCCCGAGGTGTACCGCCAGGCCAGCCGCCTTCTCTCGCTCATGACCGACGGGCGCTGGGTCAAGGTGGTCATGACGCCCGAGGGCCGGCTGCAGGTGATGGATGCGGTGAAGACGGAGCGCGAGCCCGTTCACCTGTCGCTGGGCACGTGCCAGCAGCTCTACCTGGCACTGCGCATCGCGCTGCTCATGACGGCCGACAACGTGGGCCGCTCCGTGCCCATCTTGGCCGATGACATCTTGGTGAACTTCGATGCTCGCCGCCGCATCGGTGCCGCCCGTGCGCTTGCGGAACTGTCCCGCACGCGCCAGGTGATCCTGTTCACCTGCCATGAAGAAATAGTAGAGTCCATGCGGTCGGTCGATCCGGCGCTGAACGTTGTGGAACTGTAATATAATCATGAATCTGCGGATAGGTTGACGGCCCGGCGCGCAGGCGCGGGCGCGAAAGGATGCGAACCATATGCCCAGCACGGTACTCGTCGGCGCCCAGTGGGGAGACGAAGGCAAAGGCAAGATAACCGACCTGATCGCACGCGAATACGATTTCGTCGTGCGCTACCAAGGCGGCAACAACGCCGGCCACACGGTCATCCACGGCGACAAGAAGCTCGCGCTGCACCTCATGCCCTCCGGCGTCATGTACGACCATGCGGTGCCGGTCATCGGCAACGGCGTGGTGGTGGATCCCGGCGTGCTTATCAAGGAGATGGCCATGCTTGAGGCCGAGGGAATCTCCTGCAAAAACCTCAAGATCAGCTGCGATGCGCACGTCATCATGCCCTACCACAAGGACTTCGACGGCGCGGACGAGAAGCGCCTGGGCGAGAACAAGATCGGCACCACCAAGCGCGGCATCGGCCCGTGCTACCAGGACAAGGCCGCCCGCAAGGGCATCCGCATCCAGGACCTGCTGGACGAGAAGATATTCCGCCTGAAGCTGGAGACGGCGCTGGCGCAGAAGAACCCCGTGCTGCAGAAGATATACGGCCTGCACACCTACACGGTCGACGAGATCTGTGAGGAGTACCTGCCCTACGCGCGCATCCTCAAACCCTACATGGCCGAGACGGCCCAGCTGCTGAACGAGGGCCTGCGCGAAGGCAAGTCGATACTCTTCGAGGGCGCGCAGGGCACGCTCTTGGACATCGACCACGGCACGTACCCCTACGTCACCAGCTCGTCGTGCTGCGCCGGCGGCGCCGCTACGGGCTCGGGCGTGGGGCCCACGGCCATCGAGCGCGTGCTGGGCATCCAGAAGGCCTACATCACGCGCGTGGGCGAGGGCCCGTTCCCCACGGAGCAGCGCTTCCCCGAGGACGGCGGAGAGGGCGAGGAGGCCGAGGTCGGCGAGATGCTGTGCGCGGTGGGCCACGAGTTCGGGGTGACCACGGGGCGCAAGCGCCGCTGCGGCTGGTTCGATGCGGTCATCGCGCGCTACGCGGCCGAGGTCAACGGCCTCACCGACGTTGCGCTCACGAAGCTGGACGTGCTGTCGGCCTTCGACACCATCAAAGTGTGCACGGCCTACGAGTGCGAGGGCAAGGTGTACGACTACTTCCCCATGCAGCAAAGCGTGCTGTTCCACGCGAAGCCCGTGTACGAGGAGCTGCCCGGTTGGAAGGGCGTCGACATCACCGAATGCCGTACCTTCGAGGAGCTGCCCGAGAACGCGCAGCGCTACGTGGAGTACCTGGAGAAGATCACCGGCGTGCCCGTCAGCATCATTGCCGTGGGCCCCGATCGCGACCAGACGATCATGAGAGGGTGGGATCGCTAATGAACATCTTGGTGTTGGGCGGCGGCGGCCGCGAGCATGCCATCGCGTGGTCGCTAGCGAAGTCCCCGCGCACGGACAAGCTCTACGTGGCCCCCGGCAACGGCGGCACGGCCGATATCGCCCGCAACGTGGGCGACCTGGCCGTCGAGGACGGCCGCGCGGTGCTCGCGTTCGTGGAGGAGCACGACGTGGAGCTCGTGGTCATCGGCCCCGAGGCGCCGCTCGTTGCGGGCGTGGCCGACGAGCTGCGCGAGGCCGGCATCGCCGTGTTCGGCCCCGACGCCCAGGGCGCCCAGCTCGAGGGCAGTAAGACGTTCAGCAAGCGCTTCATGGACGCCCACGGTATACCCACCGCGCGTTACGGCAGCTTCGACGATCTCGAGGAAGCGCTGGGCTACCTGTCCGCGCTGGAAGCCCCGGTTGTGGTGAAGGCCGACGGCCTGGCGGCGGGCAAGGGCGTCATCGTGGCCGAGGACAAGGAGACGGCGGAAGAGGCCGTGCGCTCCTGCTTCGACGGCGCGTTCGGCCAGGCCGGCTCTACCGTGGTCATCGAGGAGTGCCTCACCGGCCCCGAATGCTCGCTGCTCGCGTTTGTGTCGGGCGGCAAGGCCCATTGCATGGCCACGGCCCAGGACCACAAGCGCGCCTTCGACGGCGACCGCGGCCCGAACACGGGCGGCATGGGCGTGTACTCGCCCGTGCCCATCGTGACGGCCGACGAGCTGGCCGCCATGCACGAGATCATGGAGAAGTCCGCCGCCGCCACGGCCACCGACTTCGCCTGCGACTACCGCGGCGTGCTGTACGGCGGCTTCATGCTCACGCCCGAGGGCCCGAAGGTGCTGGAGTTCAACGCGCGCTTCGGCGACCCCGAGACGCAGGTTGTGCTGCCGCGCCTGGAGGCCGACCTCGTGGACATCGTGCTGGCCGTGGCCGAGGGCCGGCCCGATGACATCGAGCTGCGCTGGAGCGAACAGTGGGCCGTGTGCGTGGTGCTGGCCAGCGAAGGCTATCCCGGTGCCTACGAGAAGGGCAAGGTCATCCTCGGCATCGAGGAGGCCGAGGAGATAGAGGGCGTGACGGTGTTCCATGCCGGCACGGCCCGCAACGCCGACGGCGAGCTGGTCACGGCCGGGGGCCGCGTGCTCAACGTGGTGGCGCTGGGCGACTCGTTCGACGACGCCCGGGAGAAGGCCTACGAGGCCTGCAGTCTCATCAACTTCGAGGGCAAGCAGTACCGTACCGACATCGGCAAGAAGGCCGCCGCCGGTCGCGAGGCTTGGAACTAACCACTCCGGGCATGCCCCGAGGCGTCCCGCAGGGGCGCGTTTCGGGGCATGCCCGCGCGTTTTCGCAGTAAACGAGAAGAGGTCTTCGCATTGCTATCTGAACGCATGCTCACGGCGGTGGTCCGCCAGTGCACGAAAAGCTACCTGAAGCTCCGGCCCACCGATGACGTGCGGGTTCCCGCGCCGAAGCCGGGGCAGAAGTACATGCTGTACATGCACGTGCCGTTCTGCGAGCGGCTGTGCCCGTACTGCTCGTTCAACCGCTTTCCGTTCGCGGAGGATCGCGCGCGGCCGTACTTCGCCAGCATGCGCAAAGAGATGATGATGCTGAAAGAGCTGGGCTACGATTTCGAGAGCCTGTACGTGGGCGGCGGCACGCCCACCATCATGATCGACGAGCTGTGCGACACCATCGATCTGGCGAAGGAGACGTTCTCTATCAAGGAGGTTTCCAGCGAGACGAACCCGAACCACCTGATACCGGCGTACCTGGACAAGCTGCAGGGCCGCGTGCAGCGCTTGAGCGTGGGCGTGCAGAGCTTCGACGACGGCCTGCTCAAGCAGATGGACCGCTACGACAAGTACGGCAGCGGCGCCGAGATTCTCGCGCGAATCGGCGAGGCCAGCCCGTACTTCACCTCGCTCAACGTGGATATGATCTTCAACTTTCCCGCGCAGACCGAGGACATCCTCATCAACGACATCGAGCGCGTGGTGGAAAGCGGCACGAGCCAGACGACGTTCTACCCGCTTATGGCCAGCCCCAGCGTCGCACGCCAGCTCGCCCGCACCGTGGGGCGCGTGGACTACGCCCGCGAGCGCACGTACTACGAGATCATCAGCGAACTCTTGGCCGGCGGCCCCGACCCGCTGTTCGAGCACGGCAGCGCCTGGACGTTCAACAAGCGCGGAACCGGCGTGGCCGGCGAGGACGCCATGATCGACGAGTACGTGGTGGACTACGAGGAGTACCCCGCCATCGGAAGCGGCGGCATCACGTACCTGGGCGACAACCTGTTCGTGAACACGTTCTCCGTGAACGACTACAACGCCGCCATCGCGCAGGGCCGTATGTCGCTCATGGGCAAGACCACCTTCAGCAAGCATGACCGCATGCGCTACCGCTTCATGATGCAGCTGTTCGGCCTGCGCCTGGACAAGCGCCAGTTCCGAAAGGACTTCGGCTGCACCGTGGAGGCCGGCCTGCCCGTGGAGATGGCCTTCATGAAAGCATCCGGAGCCTTCGACCGCGACACGTCCGACGAGCTCACCCTCACCCCGAAGGGCCGCTACCTCATGGTGGTCATGATGCGCCAGTTCTTCATCGGCGTGAACAACCTCCGCGACCAAGCGCGAGCCGCCTTGGTGGGCGAGGAGAGGGAGCTGATTTTCGGGTAGCGAGGCGGTCCAGGCACCGGCGTGTAATTCAGTCTTCAAACTACGGTTTAGTTAACCCCCCGTGTGCAAAATGTTAAGATGTATTTTCAGTACGTCTATGCCCGGCATGCCAAGCGGCGAGAACGAGGGAGCTGAAAGATGACCGGTAGCAAGAAGCATAGCGAGGGCTTCACGCTCGCAGAGCTCCTGCTCTCCATCGCCATTATTCTGGTGCTCGCCGCCATTGCCATTCCCTCTATTGTCAACGCGCAGAACAACATGCGCATGGCGGAGTTGAACAACGCCGCCGAGTCCATCGCCAACGCCGCCCAAACCCAGATGACCGCCAAGAAGGCTGCCGGAACGTGGTTGGCGCTGATCGACGGCCCCGACGGCAAGGTGAAGTACCCTGCCGCAACGGGATCAGCCGATTCCGACACCTACTATATGGTGGCAGACGATCTTGACAGCCTTCAGGGTGCGCGAGGCAACGGCATCGTTCCGAGCCTCTCCATCGACGATGCCGTCCGCAACGGCGACTACGTCATTGTGTTCAAGGCTTCGACTGCCAGCGTGGAGGCTGTCTACTACACCGACGGAAAATCCGGCTTCTTCGGCAGTTCCCCCGCCCGCACGAATGCCGCCCAAACCTACTACGCCAGCCATGGCTCCACCGACCAAGCCGCCCGCATGAAAAACGACCCCATGATCGGTTACTACCAGGGCACCCCCGCCGGCGCCACTGACGCCGTAGCCTTGCAGAACCCGGTGATCTGGGTGGGAAGCGAAGGCAAAGCCCAAGGGCTGTTGTTCGTACTCGATCAAAATATTGTCGATCATACGTCATGGAAGACGGTAACCGAGCTATCGCTCTCGAAAACTTTGGACGATGGCAGCGAAGTGTCATTTACGATAGCGGGCATGGACGACGATGCTGGAAAAAACTCGCTAATAACGGTCACGGCTAATGCAAATGGCAAAACGGTCACCGGTTCCTATACTTCTGAAGCCTCCGGACAGCCTGTTCTACAGCGGTTGGATCGCGACGGGAGTCAAGGAAAAGCATACGCGCTTGACCTGAATGCGCTTGTCCGAGCAGTGAAGGCCGACCCTCTTCCAGATGGTAAAAAGCTGATCACGATACTAGATAATTTTAAAGTGCATGATTCTGTGCGCGCCGAAGCAAAGGTGGAAGCGGCGAATCTCCCATGCGTAGCTGCCACCGCAACGGCAAATATCGAATGGCCCCAACAAGTCGGTAAGTTGTCGCTGTACATTAGCACCCCTTGGTCGACGGTGCTTGCGGGCGAAACCGGAGAAGGCGAGAACAATCCCTCTTACCTCTCTGAGTCGAATTACAATCAACCTGAGATGAAAGCGACGACGATCGAAGGTGGATCGTCCCTCACCATCGAAGGCGTTCCCACCCAAGAGGATTTCTCATTACCCAACTCGAAATCCAATGTCACGCTCAAGGGCATTAATAAACAAAATGGCTGGCAGTCGTACCTCGGCATGAATGTGGCGTATGACGCAGCAGCAGCCGATCAGACTTTTGTCCTTGAAGGATCGGTTGGATCGTTCACTAGTATGACGGGAAGTCGCAAAACCCACTACTATCAGCCTTGGGAGCTATGGGCTCAAAATGCCGACAAAGAGTATGTGCGTGTCGGATACGTGCGCAATGGCGATTGGGAGTGGGCGAATGTTAACAATTCGAACTGCTCGTCGCTTGACGATGCCATTTCGTGGGGTTATGAAGATGGAACAACCTTCGACAGCATAACCGATCCTGCTATTGACGTCAGTCGTATTGTCAAGATGCAGATATCGGCGAATAACTGGGGGGACGTGCCGGATAAGCTTAGCTTGAGGGATCCTGAGGGAAGCGTGTCCCTCTATCTTCGGACGGCTCCAAGAACTTCAGAGGTGAGCGAATACTTCGACAAGAAGGCGGAAAACGGTACGCTGATTTCGGATTTGACAGTCGGCGAAGGGCAGGAATACAACAAGATCAGCGCGCGCGGAGTGAACAAGACCGTAAACACGTCTGTTAGCCAGAATTTCGAGAGGGAATTCGGCGCCTCGTCGGCGGACGTTGCATGGTCCATTGCACGTGACAACGATACAGGATTCAATAACGGGAACGTGTTTTCCAATGACCGCGGTGCTGTTCGCGTATATTATTCGATATCTCCGGGTTTGGGGTTCAAGAACATACAGAATAACGCCGATCCTTTCAATTTGAGAAGCACGCAGATAACAAATGCCTCGTTGTTCATGTATCTGAAAAACGAACACGGCGGACTGACGAAGCAGGCAACCGCCCAACCGTATAAAAGCATACCGGGATCGTATACTTTTACGAGTACCACCAACGCGACCGATTATGAGCTTAAGACAACGGAAGACTATCGTTTCTACCGCGCGGTTTCCTATTACGAAAAAACGAAGAATGGCGATCTGGAAATAGAGACCAAGCTGAACATACCCTCCCAATATGTGCCCTATGGTGATCAAGGAACGAAGGTGGCTCAAGGATACGACAAAACAATCGATAAGGTTGACTGGGAGTTTTTAGGATGGCAGACCGAAGATACGAGCACCGGTAAAATCGAAATCTTATCGAGTGGTTCGCTTTTGTCGAGCTATGATAAAACGCTTAGCTACACTGGGGCAAAACTTGTTGCCAAGTATCGCATTGTTCCCAAGTTCGGACTTGCCTACCTCGAAATTAATAAAGAGGGGAAGGTAACCGCATGCTACGGGTATCTTGGTGAAAAAGGCGCTTGGACGGATCCGCTGCCAACCGACAACACGTTCACGTCTTGGGGATACTATGCTGTCGTGGAGCAAGGCACTCTTGGAGATAACCAACAGCTAGAAGTCAACGGCAATGCGATTACGGTGTCGAAAACTGCTCAAGAAGTTGCAATTGGCGAAGTTGCGTACGATGCCTATCTCATTACAAGTAGCGGCAAATCGAGCACCCAGCGAGTGGAGATGTTCGCTACAGGAGCGGATGAGGAAGACAAGTACGATTTCTGGTTCAATGCAAACTTCGCTTGTGCCATAGCTGTAACGAACGACGACGCTAACGCTCTTGGAAGCGAAAACGATCCGTGGAAGGTGCGCCACGCAACGCAATTTCCAGGAGCAATTAAAGCAAACGGTGGGATACAGGCAGTTTACACGAGCGGTCATTTCAAACAAACCCACAGCATAGATATGGCGGATGCGCCTGCCGATGCATATGAAAGAAAGTTTATCAGTACCTTCTCCGGCGTTTACGATGGGGGAGGCGAAGCTGGGTGCAGCATAGAAAACTATTGGTATCGCTTGATGAGCGAGCAGAATCATCGGCAGGGATTATTTCCTTATGCAGAAAAAGCCATATTGAAAAACATCATTCTTCACGGTGCGTCTGCTGCTAAGCATACTGACGTTTGGGATGGGCAAAATGTCAATGCAATGTTTGGGTGCTTGGTAGGTGAGGCCCGAAACTGTATTATTAGCAAATGCTCGATTGTTAACGATTCGATCGGGGACAGATATCTGAGCATTTCGGTAACGAACGTGGGGACAAGCTCGTCCTCGGCCATGGGATCGCTTGTAGGGTTGGCAAGCGATACAACTCTCTCCGATTGCAGCGTG
Organism: Gordonibacter sp. RACS_AR49; assembly: GCF_030418435.1. Lineage (NCBI taxonomy): Bacteria > Bacillati > Actinomycetota > Coriobacteriia > Eggerthellales > Eggerthellaceae > Gordonibacter > Gordonibacter sp. RACS_AR49. The sequence continues at coordinate 946,880 of NZ_JAIUDM010000001.1, forward strand.
GCAGGGCTCTCCTTGTCGCTTGAAAGTCGAGAGGATACTTGGGGTAATAAGAATTATTCCATGGGAGGACTCGTCGGTCAGTGTTCCAATTCGTCGTTGTCCAATTGCGAGGTAAACAAGGTGATTATGGAGGGTCTCACACCCACCCAATCTTCAAGCTTTTTATTGGCCGGAGGGATGGTAGGCTCTTTTTCTTCAAGTGGCGAGACCGAGAAGCAGATGAGCGGATGCAAAGCGACGAGCGTTCGCTTTGTTGCGAAGAGCCAGAAAAGCTATGCTGTTGGAGGAGTCGTCGGGTTCAAGGATGGCGGCAGCGTGGCTAGCTCCAATAGTTTTTCTGATGCGTATTTGTACTCGAAAACCAACCCTAGCGGGCTGCTAATCCAAACGGCGATCGGGGAAAAGGTGACGCCGAAATGAGCCGCGGCACGAGTGTACATTCGCACTTAGAAGACGAAACCGGCGCCTCCATCGTCATTGCGCTGGTGTTCTTCCTCATCTGCGCCGTCATCGGGTCGGTGGTGCTCACGGCGGCTTCGGTGCAGGCGAAGGCTGTGCAGACGCATAGGGAAATGCAACAGGCAGAGTTTACGGTAGGGTCGGCTGCAGGTTTTATCGGCTCGCAGCTGAAGTATCCGCTCACTGCGGTTTATGATGACAGCGATAACCTCCTCCGCCTTGCACCGGTTTCAGGCGAAACGAACGATGCGCCTTTCTTTTACGTTTTCTGGCAGGCATATGGCGAAAAGATCGCTGAAACCTATCGGAACCACGCTTACTTTGAAGTCGAAAGCCTCAAGGTGCAGCAATCCGAGGTAGGCACGGTCTTTGGGCGCATAGTCGTTACGGGAAACTTGGATTTTGAAATAGACCTTTCTTTGGAAGAGGACATGTCGGCATCTTCTCCCTATAATATGCACGTTTATATCCAAAGCATTCCGACGTTCGATATCAAGGGAGAGCTCAAAGCGGTCGAATACGAATCTCCGGTTATCACAAAAGCCGAGGGGGCCAAGCGATGAGAGCGCGAAAAGCCTTATGGCGAAAGCTTACTGAGCGTTCGGGCGATACGTTGGTGGAAGCTTTAACGGCGATCCTTATCGCGGCTCTAGGTTCTGCGCTTTTGGCCACTATGGTGATGTCGGCGACCAACATCGCATCCAGAAACGAAAGGGCCCTTTCGGCTGTCTATCAGGCAGAAAGCAATCTAGCCACTGCTACGCCGAGCGGTTCTACCGTGTCGGTCAGCATACCGGCGCAGAATGATACAGGCGCCCTCTCAACCGGCGCTATCTACATTGGCCTCTACCAAGTGAACGGGCCGAACGGTATCGAATTCGCTCGATATGCCAAATCAGAGAAGCCAAAATAGAAGCTTTAAAGATGAGCAACGGTGCAACATATCAGTCTTCATACCGGCGATTCCCCCTTCGCTTGCGTGCCAGATTGCGCGACACACGCGGGTTTATGCTGGCCGAACAGTTAGTCAGCGTTATCTTCATCGGGCTGCTGGGCATCATCGTTGCCGCCGGCATCGGTGCGGCCATGAGCGTTTATGCAAACATCACGCGTCAAACCCAGGCTGACCAGATGCTCTTCCAAGCTGTGGCACGGGTGAGCGACGAATTCTCCTATGCTTTGTCGGTGGAGGGAAACAACGATATCGAACGACAAAGTGGGGGAAACGAGATCTACTTTGTCAGTGCGACGCTTCATGAACCGTGTGCTCTTATCAATAGTGAATTTGGGCGCGGCATCGAGCTTGCTGCCAACAGCGGCTACTCGAATTTGGCTCCCACGCAGCACGGCCTCAAAGCGGTGATTTCCGAATTGGTATACTATCGGAAAGCGAAAGACAACATCTCTGCGGGGACCTGGACTTTTCGCATTCAGATAGTTCCAGAAAACGCAACCGAAACCACCGTGTACGCGGAAACCACCATGACCGTGAAAAGAATAGGATCGTAGCAATGGCATACAAGCGCTTGGGAGACGTGTTGACCGATGCGGGGCTCATCACCGATGAGCAGCTGGGGCATGCGCTCGCGCAGCAGAAGGAGTCGAAGCGGCGCCTGGGCGACGAGCTCATCGCCGAGGGCGTCATCACGGAGGCGGAGCTCATCGAGGCGCTGCAGATGCAGCTGGGCATCGAGTTCGTGGACCTTTCCGCCATCGACCTCGATCCCGAGATGAGCCGCGTGGTGTCGAAGAACGTCGCCCGGCAGTACAACGTGGTGCCTGTGCGCACCACGCCCGAGGACGTGTACCTGGCCATGAGCGATCCGCTGAACTTCATGGCCATCGAGGCGGTGAAGAATGCCACCCGCAAGCGCGTTGTGCCCATGGTGGCCACGAACGACTCGGTCATGCGCGCCATCATGACGCTGTACGGCAACGAGGGCGCCGCCCGCGCCATCGAGGAGATGAAGCGCGACGCCCGCGCCGCCGGCACCGACGACGGGGGCAGCTTCCAAACCTCCACGCTGGGCGACGACGCCGACGCGCAGTCCGCCCCCACGGTGCGCCTGGTGAACAGCATCATCGAGCGAGCCGCTACCGAGCGCGCGTCCGACATCCACCTGGAGCCGCGCGAGGCCGACCTGCATGTGCGCATGCGCATTGACGGCGTGCTGCGCACCATCCTCACCGTGCCGAAGGAGCTGCAGGCTTCCGTAATCTCGCGTTTGAAGATCATGGGCGGCATGAACACGTCCGAGCGCCGCGTCCCCCAGGACGGCCGCGCGAACATCCGCCTGAAGAAGCAGGACATCGACCTGCGCATCAACACGCTGCCCACCATCCACGGCGAAACGGTGGTCATCCGCCTGCTGGACAAGAACGAGTCGCTCTTCGACCCCAAGGGCATCGGCCTGGCGGGCTCGAACCTGGAGAAGTACAACCGCCTCATCCATGCTAACAACGGCATGGTGCTCATCGTGGGTCCCACCGGCTCGGGCAAGAGCTCCACCATGTACACCATGATCCGCGAGCTGAACGACGACTCGGTGAACCTGGTGACGCTGGAAGATCCGGTGGAGTACAACATCGATGGCGCGAACCAGGTGCAGATCAACGAGAAGACGGGCATGACGTTCGCCAGCGGCCTGCGCGCCATCTTGCGCCAAGACCCTGACATCGTGGCGGTGGGCGAGATCCGCGACGGCGAGACGGCCGAGATTGCCATGCGCGCCGCCATCACCGGCCACCTGGTGCTCTCCACCGTGCACACGTTCGACGCGGCGTCCACCATCGACCGCCTCGTCGACATCGGCGTGGAGCCGTACCTCATAGCCAGCGGCGTGCGCGGCATCATCTCCCAGCGCCTCGTGCGCCTGGTGTGTCCGCACTGCCGCGAGGAGTATGCGCCGGACCCGGAGGAGCTGGACGCGCTGGGCATGCGCTACGACCCTGCGGTGAAGTTCTTCCGCGGCACAGGCTGCCCCATGTGCTTCGGCACCGGATACCGCGGGCGCACCGGGGTGTTCGAGATACTCGTGCTCGACCGCGCGCTGCGCGCCCGCATCACGGGCGGCGCCACGCGCGAGGAGCTGCAGACCGCCATCGAGCAGTCGGGTTCGTACCGCACCATGGCCGACAGCTGCCGCGAGCTCGTGCTGAACGGCGTGACCACGGTGGAAGAGGCCCGTAAGACCATCACGGCGCTGGAATAGAAAGGCGCGACCATGAACATCGAACAACTCATCAACCATGCGCACGAGGCGAACGCTTCCGACGTGCATCTGGTGTGCGGCCTGCCGGTGAAGTTCCGCGTGAACGGCCACTTGGTGGATGCGGGCGTGGACGGCGACGCGCCGCTCACGCACGAGGCGTGCGAGCGCTTGGCGCGCGAGCTAGCCGGGCAGGATTACGCCTGCATAGAACGTGCGGGCGAGCTCGACCGGGCCGACACCATCGCCGGCGTGCGCGTGCGCGTGAACCTGTTCCGCCAGCAGGGGCACGTGAGCGCCGCCCTGCGCCTGTTGTCAGACGTCATCCCGCCGCTCGAGACGCTGGGCCTGCCCCCGGCGGTCATGGACTTCCCGAAGATCCAGCGCGGCATTGTGGTGGTGACGGGCGAGACGGGCAGCGGCAAATCCACGACGCTCGCGGCGCTCATCGACGCCATCAACCACACGCGCGCCGAGAATATCATCACCATGGAAGACCCTATCGAGTATATCTACACGCCCGACCGCTCCATCATCTCCCAGCGCGAGATAGGACAGGACACGGCCAGCTACCACGACGCCCTGCGCGCCGTGCTGCGCGAGGACCCCGATATCATCCTCATCGGCGAGATGCGCGACCTGGACACCATCCAGACGGCGCTCACCGCCGCCGAGACGGGCCACTTCGTGCTGGCCACGTTGCACACGAAGTCGGCGGCCGACTCCATCGACCGCATGGTGGACGTGTTCCCCGAGGGTTTGCAGCGCCAGATACGCATGCAGATATCCACCACGCTCGTGGCGGTGCTGTCCCAGCAGCTGCTGCCGAGCCGCGACGGGAGCGGCCGTGCGCTGGCGTGCGAGCTGATGATGGTGACGCCCGCCATCCGCAACCTTATCCGCGAGGGGAAGACGCCGCAGATCCAGAGCTCGCTGGCCACCTCGGCCGCCGCGGGCAGCGTCACCATGGACAACGCGCTGCTGAACCTGTACCGGGCCCGCGCCATAGACGCCCAGACGGCGCTCGAAGCCGCCCACGATGTCGATTACGTGAGAAAGAACGTCCGCTGATGCCCACCTTCACCTACACCGGCCTTTCCGTCACCGGCGACAAAGTCAGCGGCGTCGTGGAGGCCTACGACGAGATTGAGGCTATGGAGCAGGCGCGCGACCTGTGCCGCATCGTGCAGAGCGTGAAACAGGTGCGCGAGGGCAAGAACATCCTGACCATGGACATAACGAAGCCGCGCGCGAAGCCGAAGCAGCTGGCCATCATGTGCTCGCAGTTCGCCATCATCCTGCAGGCGGGGCTCTCCATCGCCCGTGCCGTGTCCCTGGTGGCCGACCAGACCACCGACAAGTACCTGCACCGCGTGCTGGCCGAGGTGGCCACCGACGTGGCGAGCGGCCACGGTCTGGCCGACAGCTTCGAGAACAAGGGGCCCGAGCTGCCGCGCGTGTTCGTGGAGACCGTGCGCGCCGGCGAGGAGAGCGGCCATTTGCCGGAAAGCTTCGAGCGGCTGCACAAGTACTACGACAAGCGCGCGAAGGTGGGAGCGAAGGTGGCCAGCGCGCTCACGTACCCGATATTCGTGCTCATCATCGCCGTGGTCGTGGTGGCCGTGATGATGGTGATGGTGATTCCCGCCATCGCGGGCATGGTATCGTCGCTGGGCACCGATATGCCGGCCATCACTCAATTTTTGATTGATGCCTCGAACTGGGTGTCGGCTAACTGGCTGATCATGCTTATAGTGATAGTGCTGGCGGCGGTGGGGGCGAAGCTGTTCAGCACGACCGAGGCGGGCAAGACCCTGCTGGCGAAAGCGAAGCTAAGGATGCCGGTGCTGGGCGTGGTGGGCGAGTTCTCCGGCGCCTCGCAGTTCGCGAACACTATGTCCACGCTCATTGCGGCGGGCTTGCCCATGACGCGCGCCGTGGCCGTGACGGGCCGCGTGCTGGGCAACTACGTGCTGTCGCGCGAGGTGGGACGCATGGAGGCGGGGCTTGAGGAAGGCCGCACGCTGGGAGAGTGCATGGAGCAGTGCCGGTATTTCCCGCGCACGCTCATAGAGATGTGCTCGGTAGGCGAGCAGACCGGCGAGCTGGAGGCGACGCTGGAGACGATGGGCGAGTTCTACGACAACGAGACGCAGCGCGTGACCGACCGCGCGCTCTCGCTCATGGAGCCGACGCTGCTCGTGCTCATGGCCGTGTTCGCCGGGTTCGTCGTCATCGCGCTGTACCTGCCGCTTTTCACCATGTACGCGAACATGTAGGCTGTTATGCCACCGGGGGTGTGCTAAATGGTGGTATGATCGTTCGATCATGAACGGGGCTTGTTCTTGGCGGCGAGAGGCTGCCGGGAGAGAGAAAGGAAACAACGGTGAAGGAAATGATTAAGAGGGTAAGGGAAGAGAAGGGCGGCTTCACGCTCGCCGAGCTGCTGATCGTCGTAGCGATCGTACTGGTGTTGGTTGCGATTGCTGTGCCTGTGTTTACTGGTGCGCTAAATAATGCGAATAATGCCGTGAAAAATGCTGATATTCGTTCAGTCAAATCAGTTGCTGCTACGCAGATTCTATCTAGCAAAGACACGACGATTACGAGTGCGAAACAATGGAAAGCAGAAGCTACGGTAGACGCAGAAGGCAATGTTGGCCAAGTGACTCTAACTGCAGACACTACTGCGGATCCAAAAGATTCAGCCGTGACGGACAATAACGGTGGTTACAAAGTTACCGCATATATTGTGTCTTCTGATTTGCCCAATAACGACAGCGGCAAGAAATAGCCCTTGTCCCTCCCGCTCAACATCTTCACTCCTATGCAAGCGGCGATCCTCATCGGGGTCGCCGCTTTGCTCGGTGCGGTGTTTGGCAGCTTCGTGAACTGCCTTGCGTGGCGCCTCGTTCACGGCGAGAGCGTCCTTGCCGGGCGCAGCCATTGCACGAGCTGCGGGCATTCACTCGGAGTGCTCGATCTCATCCCAGTCATATCGTGGCTCGCGCTGCGCGGGCGCTGCCGGCATTGCGGCGAGCGGGTGAGCCCGCGCTACGTGATGGTGGAGCTGCTGATGGCCGCCCTGTTCGTCGCGCTTCTCGTCGTGTACGGCATAGGCGCGCCATGGTTCGCCTACGCAGCGCTCGCATGCATCCTCATGGGTGCCTCGCTCGTCGACCTCGACACGTACACCATTCCCAACGGCTTCGTGATCGCGGCAGCGGCCGTGTGGTTGCTCATGATGGTGGCGTCGTTCGCGTGTGCAATCGGCTTTCCGCTCGTTCCCGCAGCAATGCGTGAGCCCGCTGCGTTGGTGGCTGCCGACTCGCTCCTTGCCGGTGCTGCTCCCGAGGCCGTCTCCTCGGTTTTCGGCGTGGGCAGCCTGTTCGCCCCGCTGGTCGGGGCTGGCTGGCTGGCCGGCCTGCTAGACGGCCTGGCGGGCGGCCTTCTCGTGGGTGGCGGCATCCTGCTGTTCTCGCTCGTGTTCGACGCGGTGACGGGCAAGACGTCGCTCGGCGGCGGCGACGTGAAGCTGCTGTTCGCCGTGGGGCTGTTCCTCGGCGCGGCCCTGTCCCTGTTGAACCTGCTTGTCGCTTGCGTGCTGGGCCTCGTGTTCGCGGCTTTCCGCTTGCGCGGGGCTCCCTCGGCTCCGTGCGGCAAGGCCGTCAAGGACGCCGCGGGCGAAGGCGGGGGCGCCTCCCCGGAGAGCACCCCGCCGCCGGTGGACAAGGCCATCCCCTTCGGACCGGCCATCGCGGCGGCCACCATGCTCACGCTGCTGGGAGGCCCGCTCGTCCTCACCTGGTACGTCGGGCTGTTTTAGGGCTGGCCGCGCGGCCTGTTCCGGCAATGGCGCGGGAATGGCAGGGGGGATGGTATAAACTGTCCTTGAAAGGGAAATGCGGGATCGAAAGGACTTCTCCGCATGGGTAAAACCTACACGGGCGTCGATATCGGCAATGCGAGCGTGAAGCTCGCGGTGTGCGATGACGACGTCATCAAGAACATCGTGGTGGAGGCGCTGCCGGAAGGGCTCATGGCCGAAGGCAGGCTCATCAGCTTCGACGCTATGGCCGACTTCATCAAGGGGCTCGTCAAGCGCACAGGCGGTATTGCGAAGGATGCGGCCCTCGTGCTCTCCTCGACGGATTGCCTTGTGCGGCGGCTGTCCGTTCCGGCCATGACGGAAAAGGAGCTGGAGCTGAACCTGCCCTACGAGTTCCGTGATTACATCGCCCAGGGCAAGGATCGCTACTACTACGATTACGCGGTGCTCGCCACGCACCTCGATCCCGAGGGCGTGCCGGAGGGCATGGACCTGCTGGCCGCCGCCACCACGAAGCAGACCGTGGACGACTACCTGGAGATGTTCCGTCGCGCCGGCATGCGCCTGCGCATAGCCACGCCGGCGGCCGCGGCTTTCCAGAACCTGGTGGGCGGGAATCCGCGCGCGTTGGCGAACTGCTGCGTCATCGACTTCGCGCACAGCGGTACCAAGCTGCACTTCTTCGCCGACGGAGCCTACGACGTCACGCGCGTCATCGACATCGGCGGGGCCGACATCGACCGAGCCATCGCCGCCGAGCGCGGTGTGGACGTCCATGTGGCGAACGGGTACAAGCTCTCCGACTACGACGGCGTGCAACAGGGCGCGGCGGCCTTCGACGTCTACGAGTCCATCGCCGTGGAGATAGGGCGCGCCCTCAACTTCTACGGCTTCAACAACCCGGACACCAACGTGGAGATGGCGTACTGCTGCGGCGGAGGCTCGTCGCTGCAGCCGCTGGTGAACGCCGTGGCAAGCCATATCGATATAGACCTGCGGTCGATATCCGACATCATGCCCGAAGCGAGCGGCGACAACGATTTGCGCGCCCAATGCCCCGGCGCCGTGGGCGCGACCATGAAGGCCAGGTGAGAGTCGTGGTCGATCTCAACAAGGAAATATCGTTCGGTCCGTTCGGGCACAAGAAGGACGGCGCCGAGTCGCCGGAGCCAGGGGGCGCCCCTGGCTCCGGCCGCCGCGCTTCGCGCGGCGGCCGTGCCAAGGTCGTGTACCCCACGAAAACCACCATCAACCTTGTCAAGCAAGAGGCAACCCACGGCAGCATCGCAACGCAAGTGGGCCTGTTCGCCATCACGCTCGTTCTCATCGGCGTGTTCGCGAAGTTCGCGGTCATCGATCCGTTGGCAAGCGGCATGGAAAGCTCGGCCGAGGTGGCTGCCGCCCAAGCGCAGCTCGACGAGCTCCAGGCCGCAAACGAGAACTACGCGGCCCTCAACGAGAAGTACGCGCGCTACGTAGTGACCGGCCTCACGGAGGAGGAGGCGAACCTGGCGAACCGCAACGCCGTGCTCGACCTCATCCGTTCGAACCTCATGTCCGTGGGCTATCTGTCCTCGGTCAAGGTGGTGGGCAACACCGTGACGGCGACGTGTCTCGGAGCCGATCTGACCGAGGTCTCGCGCCTGGTGGAGCGCCTTGAGGCGGATAGCCGCGTCTCGCACGTTACCGTGTCCACGGCCCAGGGAAAGGACAACGCGGCAACGTCGGCAACCATCGAGGTCACGCTCAAGGGCGCGCTCGACGATGGGGCCGAGACGGGAGAGGGGGCCGGCAATGGCGCGGCGTAGCATATTGAACCGATCCTTCTCCACGCGCGAGAAAGTGCTTATCCTGGTATTGGTGGCGTTGCTCCTGGTGGCATGCTACTACTTTCTGGTCGTCAAGAACGTGGCCGACACCAAGGCCGAGAACGACCTGCAGCTGCAGGAGATCCAGATGCAGGTCGACACGCAGACGGCCCTTGCCATGGCGCGCACGCGCATGGAGAACGAGCTCGCCGAGTTGGGAGACGTGGGGAAGCTGCCCGTGGTGGCCGCCTACGACAACATCCGCAACGAGCTCGACGAGCTGAACACGCTTCTGTCCGGCGTGGGCACCTACGATGTGAAGTTCAGCCAGCCCGAGCTCGACGGCGAGCTGGTGCGGCGTCCTGTCACCATCACGTACACCGTGGCGGGATACAACGAGGCGCTCGGTATCGTGCAGTCGCTCCAAAACGGCACGTACCGCTGCGACGTCACCGACTTCTCCTTGACCGGCAAGATGCTCGCCGACGGCAGCATCGAGAGCGTGAGCGCCACGCTCGACGTCACCTATTACGAGACGACGAAAGGCGCCACCAATTTGAGCGGCTTGGTTGACAAGAGCGCATCGTAGCTATCTCTAAGCGGTCGTCGCAAGGCGGCCGCTTTTAGTTTTCCCTCAGTCTCTCCAACACGAAGCGGTCCTTGCCGTCGGCCTTGGCGCGATAGAGGGCGCTGTCGGCTTGCTGGTAGGCGTCGCGGTACGGCATGGTGATGCCGGCCAGTTCCACGCCGCCGATGCTCAGCGTAATGGTGCGCTCGACGCCGTGTTGGTCGTCGAACGTCACGCCGTGGCCTACGAGACGTGCGCAGCGTTCGGCCAGCTGGTCGTAGTCGATAGGGCCGTCGATGCATACGGCGAACTCGTCTCCGCCCAAGCGTCCGATAAGGTCGTGGGGGCGGAAGGCGCCGCGCAGCTCTTCGGCAGTTTCGCGAAGCGCAACATCGCCGGTGAGGTGCCCGTACGTGTCGTTGACGCTTTTGAAGTCGTCTGTGTCGATGACCAGCATGGCTCCGCACGTGCCCGATTCCAGCAGCTTCTCGGCCTGCTCGCAGAACGTCGCCCAGTTCAGCAAACCCGTGAGGCCGTCGTGTCGCGCGCGATCCGAAAGGTCCATCTTCTCGCGCACCTCGTTGTCCACGCTCGTGATCTTACCGATGACCGAGATAGGCCGTCCCTCGTCGTTCGTCACCAGATGCGACGCGATGCGAATCCAGTGCTTTTCGCCCGGTCTGGGCTCGTACGGCAGATCTACGGAAGAGTTGGTAGGAGACGTGAGCGCGTCGAGCATCTCGGGGTCGGCATTGGCGGCGATAAGGGCGTGAGCGTGGGAGATGATGCGGTACGATCCGTCGTCCGACTCCTCGCCCACGGAGGCGATCACGCGCGAGCGGGAGCCCTTGGGGTTCGACATGATCAGCGTGTCCGCGGCAAGCGAGTACTCGAACAAAAGCTCGTTCGTCAGGCTGTACAGCTTCTGGAAACGCAGGTTCTCCTCGCGCACGCGGCGGTTGGCAAGCACGCGCGAACGCAGGTAGAGCACCAGCAGCACGATCACCACCACGAGTATGGCGATAGCTGCGATGGCGAACTCCAGCAGGTGGCTCGCAAGGAATGCGCCGACCTGCTCTTCGGAATCGACGAGCACGTTCTCGTATACGATGGAGTCCAGCTCCTCGGTGGAGAGGCCGCGAATGGACTTGTTGATGATAGACAGCAGGTCGGGCTCCACCGGATGCACAAGGCCGAAGCACACTTCGATGGCCTCGGTGGAGGTGGGCAGGGTCAGCAGGTTGCTCAGCCCGTCCACGTTCGTGTAGTACGGGGTGGTGTACGAGGTGCCGTACGTATAGTCAGCCCGGCCGTCGTTCACGGCCTTGAAGCATTCCTCCATCGACCCGTATATGGTTGTGGAGTCGTTAGCGGGCAGGGCGCTTTCCAGTTCCCAGGAAAGGGCCAGCTTCCGATTGGACAGATCGTCGGGATCGACGAACCGGTTGTATACGAGCAGCAGGTTCGTGGTCATGTACGGTGCAGAGAGCGACAGGCCCAAAGTCGAGGCCACGGTGTCGTTGCCGTCTATTCCGGCTACCAAGTCAACGCCGGCCTCGCGGATGGCAGATGCCATGTCGTCGCTGCGCTCGATGCGCACGACCTCGAACGAGAGGCCCGTCTTTTGCGACAGGCAGTCGAGCATGCCCCGCGACACGCCCTCGAGCTCGCCGGTCAGACGGTCGAAGGACTGGAGGGGCGCCCGTTCGGCGATGATTCCTACGCGCAGCGTATCGTGGTTGCGCGCAAACTCCGCCTCGTCGCTCGACAGCGCGTAGCCTGCGCCGTTGTTGGCGAAGTGCTTCTTGTAAAGGGAGTCCTGCAACTGGGGATTGCTCTCGTTGATGCGCTCGATGGTCTGGTCGATCTCGTCGATGATCGTGCGGTCGCCCTTCGGCGCTGCGAAGAAGAACGGTCGCCCGGCGAACGTGGCAACCACGTGGAATCCCTCGACGGGACTGATATCGATGCCAAGGAAGGCGTCGGCCTCTCCCGATATCGTCCTCTCTGTCAGCTCGTTGTTGGCGGAGCATTCTACGGTGGTGTACTCAAGGTTGTTTTTCTCGCAGAAATAGACGAGCTCTTCGCGCCGCTGCTTCGCGGAGCTCAAAAGAGCAATGCTCAACGGCCCCTCGGTGAAGAGGTTGGTCGACGTTATTTTGGCGTTCTCGTTGGGGACGAACAGCGAGGTGTGCGCCGTGCCGTAGCTGTTCCGGGGATACTCGTACATGTCGTCGAGTGCCGGGCTGTACGTCATACCGCACTCGAGGTCGATTCGGCCGTCATCGAGCATGTTCATCAGGTCGACTGCCTGGTCGTTGGTGGTTTCACCCTCGGCTTCCACGAACTCGTACGTCCATCCGGTGAACTGTGCGATACGCTGCAGGTAATCGTAGGTGTAGCCTTCGAGCGTACCGTCGGCATTGCGGCAGAGCATGCCTGGGATATCCATGTACCCCACCCTGACCACGCGTTGCTCGAAACCGGTTGATTGGGTGCCCGGCGTCGACGCCGTATCCGCGAATGCCTTGCCCGCTGCGCCGTCGTTGGTGGCCGGTATGATGGACATGAGGGTGCAGGCGAGCAATGCGGCAAGGACGATCCTCGCCACAACGGAGAAGCGCGCTATTCGGGATATTCCCACGACCATTAACCCTCTTTCTGCAAGTGCTGTCATTGTAACCCCAACGGGGTGTTCTAACGCACGAGAACGACAACTGGCAAGAAGGGTTCAGCTCTAGGTTGCGGCTCGGAAGCCCGCTTGCGAAAATCCGAGAGGAAATGCCTCATGGGCGCTTGACCCGGGCACGCGCGACCGGTACAATATCGTTCCACGTCCTCACGGACGCGTACCTGTGGTCGGGTAGCTCAGTTGGTAGAGCAGCGGACTGAAAATCCGCGTGCCGAGGGTTCAAGTCCCCCTCCGACCACCACTGCAACGACAGCGCCCCGAATCCTGAGATTCGGGGCGCTTTTTGTGTGCCGAGCAGGGCACGCTCTGGTTTATAGGGTTATAGGACAAAACGTGTACCCTGGCCCTAATCCCAATCGCTTCTCCAAGGATCGCTTGCATGCGGGTCGTTCCAAGCGACTGCGGTGCCCCATCGAGGGGTTATAGGCCGAAACGCGTACCTTAACCTCAATCGCAATCAAGTTGGTAGGGACCGCTGGAATGGAGGTGTGCGGGGTATGTCGGGGTGAGCGGCTGCGAACAGGTTAGGGAGACGGGCCGGCTTCTTGCCCTTGCTGCGCCGCCCAGGCGGGAGGTTATGCCGTCTGGGTATCGTCTTCCACCCGGCCGCGGATCTTCTTGACGGTGCGGCCCAGCATGCCGCCCAGCTTGGGCAGGTTCTTGGGGCCGAAGATGACGAGCACGACCGCGAGGATCAGGATCAGCTCGGGCAGTCCCATGCCGAATATTTTCATTGTCCGCCCCTTTCGCGGTCCGGTTTTCCGATGCCTTGGGTAGTATAGCAGCCCTAACTTTATAGCGACTATAAAATTATGGCAAATAAAGAAATGACTCGCGAAACTTCCGTATAATGCAAGAAGTTTAACGGGCAGGACGGTGGGGGGGAGGAGCAGGCATGGAGAAGTCGGGCGAGCGGAAGAGAGCGCCGAGGGGCGAGAAGCGGAAGGCGCCGGGCGAAGGGAGTCCAGACGCCGTTGGATCACCCGCCGAGCCGGAGGATAGCCCGACGGTTGCGGACGCCGTTGCGGTTGAGGCGGGCGCCGAGGGCTTGCGCGAGCGCAAACGCCGCGAGACGCGCGCGGCTATCGAGCGCGCGGCTATCTCGCTGGTGGACGAGCTGGGCTACGACAACGTGACCGTGGCCATGATCAGCGAGCGGGCTGTGGTATCGCAAGGCACGTTCTTCAACTACTTCCCCACGAAGGACGCCGCCATCGTGGGGCTGGGGCTCGCCGACCTCGATGCCGAAGCCGTCCATGCTGCCTACGACCGCATAGAGGGCACGCCGTACCACGCCACGCTCGCGCTGTTCCTCAAGGTGGTGCGCGATCTGGACTGGACGAGCGAGATCGCCGCCATGCGGGCGCGGCTGGTGGCCCAGACGCCGGCGCTTATGAAGCTGTTCCTAGACGGCACGTTCGGCTTCGTGTCCGAGTTCCGCGGCATTTTGACCACCTACCTGGAGCAGCATCCCGAGAGGCGCACCTGCCCGGACGAGCTGGCGCCTTCCGAGGAGGCGGGTCTCGTGGTGGCCGAGGCGCTTGAGGCGGCGAAGTTCGCGCTGGCCCGCGCCACGGCCGATCCCGATGCGTCGCTCCCCGAGGCGGCCGAAGTGGAGGCCGTCGTCAGGCGGATCGTCGGGTAGGGCGCCGCGCCTGCCTTCCGCGGTCTGCGTGCAGGACGCGGCCGGTCGATGGAAAAGCAGCGCATGAGCGGGCGCGCGCTTTCCGAAACCCCTACAATAACAGGATCGAACAATACGCGCGCCGCCGCGTCAGGCGGCGCCGAGCGAAGGAGGCCACATGCCCTGCGAGAACAACAATCCGGTCGTCGGCATCATCATGGGATCCGAGAGCGACATGCCTGCCATGGAGCCGTGCATGAAGCAGCTCGACGAGTTCGGCATCACCTACGAGGTGAAGGTGGCCAGCGCGCACCGCAAGCCGGCCGAGGTGCATGAGTGGGCCTCGACGGCGCACGAGCGCGGCATCCGCGTAATCGTGGCGGCCGCGGGCAAGGCCGCTCACTTGGGCGGCGTCGTGGCGGCGTACACCCCGAACCCGGTCATCACCGTGCCCATGAAGACGAGCGATCTGGGCGGCCTCGACTCGCTGCTGTCCATGGTGCAGATGCCCTCCGGCGTGCCGGTGGCCTGCGTGGCTATCAACGGCGCGAAGAATGCGGCCATTCTGGCCGTGCAGATCCTCGGCACCGGCTGCGATACCGCCCGCCAGAAGATCATCGACTTCAAGCGAGGTATGGCCGAGGCGTAGGCTGCGCCGACCGCGCCTCGCCCGGACGCGCGCGCATGGAGGCTGCCGGTTTTGCTATCATGGGGTCCACGAGAGTCCGGGCATGAGACGACGAGTGTTTCACGTGAAACATTTGTACGGATAGTTGGCGGCGCATTCTTTCCGTTGCTGTCCTGGCAACGGCCAACGAGTACCGAAGCAGGCGAGACGCATATGACGAAGAAACTTCTGATGGGAAACGAGGCGTTCGCGCATGCGGCGCTCGAGGCGGGCGTGCGCGTGGCGGCGGGCTACCCCGGCACGCCCTCTTCCGAGCTCATCGAGACGGTGGCGAAGCTCCACGCGTCCGGCGCCGCGCGGGGCGTGCATGTGGAGTGGTCCACCAACGAGAAGTCGGCGCTCGAACTGCTGGCCGGCGCCTCCTACGCCGGCGCGCGCTGTCTGTTCACCTGCAAGCAGGTGGGGCTCAACGTAGCGTCCGACCCGCTCATGAGCCTGAACTACGTGGGCGTGAAGGGCGGCCTCGTGCTGTTCGTGGCCGACGACCCGGGCCCCATCTCGTCGCAGACCGAGCAGGACACGCGCCGCTTCGCCGCCTTCGCCAAGATACCCGTGCTCGACCCGTCCACGCCCGACGAGGGCTTCGCCATGATGAAGGAGGCGTTCGAGCTTTCCGAGCGCTACCGCACGCCCGTCATCGTGCGGCCCACCACGCGCATCAACCACGCGTCCACGTTCTTCGACGTGGCCGATGCCACCGACGCGCGCCCCGTGCCGCCCGAGGGCTTCGAGCGCGATCCCAAGTGGATCATCTTCCCTCGACGCGCCTACGAGGCGCACGGCGAGATCAACGAGCGGCTGCGCGCCATCGCGCACGACTTCCATGCCGAGCCCGCGCTGGCCGCGTTCAACCCGATAGCGCAAACGAATGCTTCACGTGAAACAGGCGCGCCGCGCCTCGGAATCGTGGCGGGCGGGGTGTCGGCGGCCTATGCGCGCGAGGCGCTGCGCATGCTGGAGGAGCGCGGCGTCGAGCTGCCGGCCTACCGCTTCTGGCAGGTGGGCACGCCGTACCCGTTCCCGGAGGAGACCGCGGCGCGGTTCGTGGAAGGCCTCGACCAGGTGCTCGTTCTGGAGGAGCTCGACCATGTGCTGGAGGACGAGCTGCTTCGCTTCGCCGGGCGCACGCACGCGGCGCTCGAGGTGCGCGGACGCTTGACCGGAGACGCGCGCGATCGCGGCGAGAACGACGTGGATGACATCGCCGCGCGCATCGCAAGCTTCCTCGGCGTGCCGGGCGCCGTCCCCGACGCCTCGGCAGCGGCGGCTTGCGACGAGCCGCTGCCCGTGCGCCCGCCGGTGCTGTGCGCCGGCTGCCCGCATCGCGGCAGCTTCTACGCCGTGAAGCGCGCGCTGGGGAAGGCCCCGGCCGTGCTGTGCGGCGACATCGGCTGCTACACACTGGGCAACGCCAAGCCGCTCGACGCCGTGGACACGTGCCTGTGCATGGGCGCGGGCATCACCATGGCGCAGGGCTTCGCCGTGGCCGAGCCGGGCAAGAAGCACGTGGCGTTCGTGGGCGATTCCACGTTCTTCGCCAGCGGCCTGCCGGGCATCGTGAACGCCGTCTACAACGGCCACGACGTGACCGTGTGCGTGCTGGACAACGCCACCACCGCCATGACCGGCTCGCAGCCGCACCCCGGCACGGGCGTCACGCTCATGGGGCCGAGGCGCGCGCCTGTCTCCATCGAGCGCGTGCTCCAGGCCGTGGGCTTCGAGTGCATCGTGCATGCCGATCCGCTCGACCTGGACGCCTCCGTTGCCGCCGCAACCGAGGCGCTGGCGTTCGAGGGTCCCAGCGCCATCCTGTTCGAATCGCCGTGCGTTCAGCTGGTGAGGCCGGGCGCGCCCGCGGCGGTGGACGCGGATGCATGCACCGGCTGCAAGAAGTGCATCACCGAGATAGGCTGCCCCGGCATCGGCTTCGACGGCGACGCGCGCGGCCCGAAGAGCGGCGAGCGCGGCCAGGCGTTCGTGGACGCGAGCCTGTGCAACGGCTGCGGCCTGTGCGTGCAGGTGTGCCCCTTCGACGCGCTTCGTGTTCCGTCGGCTTGCCAGCCGACGGATGCGGTCGACGCTGCGGCTTCCCGCAGCACCCGACCTCGCCGCGCTGACGAAGGCTCGCGTACCGAGGTGCGCCACGCCTCCGCCAGCCCGTCGATCTCGGGCACTGCGGAAACCCTCGCTGACGTTGGCGGACCTGGAGCTTCGGACGAATCGGCGGCGGAAGGAGGCACCCATGCGTAACGTGCTGTTGGCGGGCGTGGGCGGCCAGGGCACGGTGCTGGCTGCGAAGGTGCTGGCCCAGGCCGCGCAGGAGAAGGGCTGGCAGGTGCGCACGGCCGAGACCATCGGCATGGCGCAGCGCGGCGGCAACGTGGTGTCGCACGTGCGCATGGGCGATGGCGGGGAAGAGGTGCTGGCGCCGCTGCTGGCACGCGGCACGGCCGACCTCGTGGTGGCCTTCGAGCCGGCGGAGGCCGCGCGCGTGGTGCCGTTCCTGGCGCCTGGCGGCACGCTGGTCACGGCCACGACGGCGCTCCAGCCCGTCACGGCGGCGCTGTCGAAGACCCCGTACCGCGCGGCTGCCGTGGTCGCGCGCCTGCAGGAGCAGCTGGCCGGTGCCGCCATGCTCGTGGCCGTGGACGACGCGGCGCTGTGCGCGCAGGCGGGAAGCCGCAAGGTGCTGAACACGCTGCTCCTGGCCAGCGCGCTGAAGACGGGCTGCCTGCCGCTCGACCTGGACGACCTGCGCCGCGCCATTGCCGCCTGCGTGAAGCCGCGCTTCGTCGACCTCAACCTGGCCGCCATCGACGCGGTGGCGGGCGCGTAGGTCCTTCGGCCGCGCCTTCGTCTTGCGACTTTCCGGCCACCTCCCATGCAAATGAGCAGGGGGGTGGCGGATACCCTGTTATACTGAACGGTGAAGCAGGGGCGGCATGCCGAATCCGAACCGGAACGAGGGACGACATGGACGAGACGATGGAGCGTGCATGGCTTGACGAGGCCGTCGAGCTGACCAAGGCACTCTGGCACGCCTACCTCTTGGAGCCCACCGAGGAGGGCGTCCATTTCATCTTCGACTCGCTCTTCCAAAGCGATTTCTCGCTCATCGGCACGGGCAAGCACGAGATGTACCCCAGCCTCCCGGCGTTCATGGCCGGCCTCGAGCGCGACCAGGAAGAGGCCCAGGACATAACCTTCGAGATACTCGATGACTACTACGAGGCTCGTCCGCTCGACGAGCGTTGCTGCATCGTGTTCGGCACGCTGTGGGTGCGCGAGAAACCCAGCAAGCCCAAGCCGCTGCTCGTGGAGATGGACACGCGCTTCAGCATGGTGTTCCGCCGCGAAGGCGACCGTTGGCTCCTTGCCCACCTGCACCATTCGACACCCAACGTCGACCAGCGCCGCGACGAGTACTACCCCAAGACCGTGACGGAGCAGGCGAACGCCGCGCTCGCATATTCCAAGACGCTCGAGCGCCGCGCAGAGATGGATTCAATGACCGGCCTGTTCAACCACGTTGCCTTCGAAGGTTACGTGAGCGAGGCCCTGGCGCGCGGCAGCGCGGACAGCACGTTCTTCATGATCGACCTGGACGACTTCAAGTTGGTGAACGACACGCTCGGGCACCCCGAGGGAGATCGCGTCATCGTGGAGTTCGCCGACGTGCTCTCCGACGTGTTCGCACGGGATGCGTACGTGGGGCGCATGGGCGGTGACGAGTTCGCCGCGTTCACCGAGTGCCCGCTCACGGCCGCGCAGGCCGAGGCGAAGGCGCGCACGCTCATCGAGCGCTGGACGGAGCGGTCGGACGGGCGCGTGAAGCTGGGCTGCTCCATCGGCCTGGCGTCCGTCGCGCGCGGCCAGTCGTTCCACGACCTGTACCACGCCGCCGACAAGGCGCTCTACGCCAGCAAGCGAAACGGCAAGGGGCGCTTCAGCTGGTAGGGCAGAGTAGCGGTGATTGCTCTGGGGCGAAGCGCGGCGGCGCTGTGAAGGCGCTGCGTTCCATGCGCCTCGTCTGGTGCTTGCAAACCGCTGCGAGGGACGCCTCGTCCTCATGCGAAAAAACGGCTTTGCTTTCCGCGGCCGTTCGCCTAGAATACCAAGCATGGTAATCGCGAACGACATCGTCTTCCTCCCAGCCGTGGTTTCGGCTGGTCGATGGCTCTAGCTTCAAGACTCGCCGTGGGCGAGCTTGAAGCGACCCCTGCAACCCCGCCAGCCATCCAACGAAACGAGGATCTCCCATGCATCTGACCACCGACCAGTTCGCGCTCGTCAAGGAGCAGTTCAAGACTCTGAAAGCACGCTCGCCGTTCTACGCCATGAAGTTCGAGGGCATCGACCTCGCCGACGTGCAATCCCAGGAAGATTTCGAGAAGCTGCCGTTCTCCGAGAAAGATGACCTGCGCCGCGTGTACCCGCTGGGCCTGCAGGCCGTGCCCGATGAGGAGGTCGTGCGCATCCACTCGTCGTCCGGCACCACGGGCACGCCGGTCATCGTGCCTTACACGCAGCAGGACGTGACGGACTGGGCCATCCAGTTCGCGCGCTGCTACGAGACGGCGGGCATCACGAACACCGACCGCATCCAGATCACCCCCGGCTACGGCCTGTGGACGGCCGGCATCGGCTTCCAGCTGGGCGCCGAGCACCTGGGCGCCATGGCCATTCCCATGGGCCCCGGCAACACCGAGAAACAGCTGCGCATGATGCAGGACTTGAAGTCCACCGTGCTCTGCGCCACCAGCTCCTACGCGCTCCTGCTGGCCGAGGAAATCGCCGAGCGCGGCATCCGCGACAAGCTCTGCCTGCGCAAGGGCGTCATCGGCTCCGAGCGCTGGGGCGACAAGATGCGCGCCCGCATCGCCGGCGAGCTGGGCGTGGAGATCTACGACATCTATGGCCTCACCGAGGTGTACGGCCCCGGCATCGGCATCTCGTGCGACGCGCACCATGGCATGCACGTGTGGGACGATTACGTGTACGTGGAGATCGTCGACCCTGCGACGGGCTTGCCCGTGCCCGACGGCGAGGTGGGCGAGCTGGTGCTGACCACGCTGCGCAAGCAGGGCGCGCCGCTCATCCGCTACCGCACGCACGACCTCACGCGCATCATCCCCGGCGACTGCACGTGCGGCTTCGGACATCGCCACCCGCGCATCGATACGCTCACCGGCCGCACCGACGACATGTTCAAGGTGAAGGGCTGCAACATCTTCCCTGCGCAGGTGGAGGAGGTTATCGCCGCCACCGACGGCACGAGCTCGGAGTACCAGGTGATGATCGAGAACATCAGCGGCAAGGACGTGCTCACCGTGCTGTTCGAGACCCCGCTCGACGGCGAGGCGAAGACCCGCGCCGAGGAGGAGCTGGCGCTTATCTTCAAGGCGAAGTGCGGCTGCACCCCCGACGCGAAGGGCGTCCCCATGGGCGAGCTGCCCCGTTCGGAGAAGAAGACCAAGCGCATCTTCGACAGCCGGTACTAGTTCCGTTTGCCTACGGCAAACGGAATCAGCCGATGCTGCGGGCGGCTGAGGCACCCGGTCTTCGTGGGATCGCAGAAGCTCGCGTACCAAAGTACGCGTCGCCTCCGCGATCCCACGAATCTCGGGCACCTCAGCCGCCCTCGCTGACTTACTACGCCAACCTGCGCGGCCGTTATGCGGCCTCCGGCCGCATGGCCGGGGCGCTGCGCCCCGGCCAACCAACCTGCGCGGCCGTTTTCGCGCCTGCGGCGCGAAGGCCGCCCTGCGGGCGGCCGGCGGCGGCTCTCCCGTGGTTTTCGCGCCTGCCGGCGCGAAAGGGCGCTCTGGCGAGCGCCCTGCTCAACCTGCGAGCCCGTTATGCGGCCTCCGGCCGCATGGGCGGATCGCTGCGCTTCCGCCCGATCAACCTGTGCGCCCCGAATGTTTCACGTGAAACATTCGTTCGCTAGCGGGAGAAACGAGGCGGTCTGCTCATTTTTTCGCTCGCTGAAGCGCTCCACTGTGATAAAGTATGCGCATGCATTCCGCGAAGGGACATATAGTCGTTGACGAGCGCTGGCGTTTCGAGCTGGCCGTCGCGGCCGTGTGCCGCGCCTTCGCTCCGCGTGCTTCCGAATGCCTCTCACCGTCTGCCTTGCAGCGCACGGTCGCGCAGCAGGATGACGGAACCTACCGCGCCCTTCCTTATTATTCCTATCGATACCTCTAGCACATGGGTTTGCCCGTGGTGCTGCGACGTGTCGGAATCCGACATGACGTGCCCGCTGTCGGCAAGGCCATGTGCGCCACTGCGCGGGCTTCTCTCCACTGCACAGTTACACGTGAAACATTTGTACGCATTGTAAGATGGTGCGGCAAGGGTTTCACGTGAAACAAGCTGGAGCAACGGCCCGGACTCAACGTAAAGCGAACGTGGCGGGGCGACCCGCATGAGACGATAGGGAACTACCAATGATCGAAAAGATATGCATGGTGCTCATTTTCGTGGGCGTGGCGGTGGGTGTGGGCATCTACTGCCGACGCCACACCGGCACCGTCGACGGCTTCATTCTGGGCGGCCGCAACGTGGGGCCGTGGCTCTCCGCGTTCGCGTTCGGCACGAGCTACTTCTCCGCCGTCATCTTCGTGGGATACGCCGGTCAGTTCGGCTGGAAGTACGGCATCGCCGCCACGTGGATCGGCATCGGCAACGCCATCCTCGGCAGCTTGCTGGCCTGGTGGGTGCTCGGCCCGCGCACACGCGAGATGACGCACCGCCTGGGCGCGTCCACGATGCCCGAGTTCTTCGGCGCGCGCTTCCAGTCGAAGGGCTTGCGCATCGCGGCCGCGGCCATCATCTTCGTGTTCCTCATCCCGTACACGGCGAGCGTCTACAACGGCCTGTCGCGTCTATTCGGCATGGCGTTCGGGCTGCCCTACGAGTGGTGCGTCATCGGCATGGCCGTTATCACCTGCATCTACGTGGTGCTGGGCGGCTACATGGCCACCGTCATGAACGACTTCATCCAGGGCATCGTCATGCTGCTAGGCATCGTGGCGGTCATCGTGGCCGTGCTGGTGAATAACGGCGGCTTCACCGAGGCCATCACCACGCTCTCGCTCATTCCAGCCGAGGGGTCCGAGATGGCCGGCCCGTTCGTGAGCTTCTTCGGGCCGAACCTGCCCGACCTCATCGGCGTCATCATTCTCACCAGCCTGGGCACGTGGGGCCTGCCGCAGATGGTGCAGAAGTTCTACGCCATCAAGAGCGGCCCCGCCATCAAGCAGGGCGCCATCATCTCCACGGTGTTCGCCATGATCGTGGCCGGCGGCAGCTACTTCTTGGGCGGGTTCGGCCGCCTGTACGGCGGGCAGGTGGAGATGACGGCCGCCGGAACGCCGGTGTACGACTCCATCATCCCCACCATGCTGTCCACGCTGCCCGACCTGCTCATCGGTATCGTGATCGTGCTGGTGCTGAGCGCGTCCATGTCCACGCTGTCGTCGCTCGTGCTCACGTCGTCGTCCACGCTCACGCTCGACCTCATCAAGGACAACCTCGTTAAGAACATGAGCGAGAAGAAGCAGCTGTCGTACATGCGCGTGCTGCTGGTGGTGTTCATCGTGATCTCGGCGGTGTTGGCGCTCGTGCAGTACAACTCGTCCATCACGTTCATCGCGCAGCTCATGTCCATCAGCTGGGGCGCGCTGGCCGGTTCGTTCTTGGGCCCGTTTTTCTGGGGGCTGTTCTCCAAGCGCATCTCGCGGCCGGCCGTGTGGGCCAGCTTCATCGTGGGTGTGGGCCTGACCACAGGGAACATGATCGCCGGGTTCGTGGGCACGGCGTTCATCGCCAGCCCCATCAATTGCGGCGCCATCGCCATGGTGCTGTCGCTGGTCATCGTTCCGGTGGTGAGCCTGTTCACGAAGCGCGTGGACTTCGAGGTGGACCCGCCGCGCGTGGAGGGTGCCATCGACCGCGAGTACGAGCAGGAGCTGGAAGCGGAATAGGGCTGAGCGGCCGCCCCGCGCGAGGGGCGGCAGACGCGCTCCCAGCGCGGGCATGCTCGGGCTGGGAGCGCGGTCGCGCCGTCTCATTCGCCTGTCGCACGAACGGATGCTTCATGAGAACCATCCGTTCGGCGGGCACGGAGCGGAAGCGCCCGCGGACGTCGCGGGCAGTGGTCGGCGTTTTTTCATTTGCTCGCCATTTGCTTTTCTGGAAGCGCTCGATGCCTTGCGCCGAGCGCTCCGAGGTTGATTCGCCTTCCGCAGCGCTTCTGACCGCGAGCGCTGCGGCCGTTTCCGCTCCAAATCCGCCCCGAATCTCATTTGCCCGCCATTTGCTTAGCTCTCCGCGTTAACGCGTGTCTCGCATGAATCACGCGTCCGGCCGCTCCAAAAGGAACAATTCGGTGACGGCGGGGCGTCGAACGCTATACTATCTGATGACCGCACTCATCCTCCCGTACCCCGTCGGAAGCCCACCTATGCTCTTCACGCTGATCCTCATATACTTTCCCGCGCTGGTGTTCGGGTTCCTGTTCATAAAAAACTACCGCAAGGAGCCGCGCCAGTTCCGCAACGCCTTGTACTTCCTGCTGTTGTGCCTGTTCGCGCTCTATGGCTTGTCCATCCAGTTCGAGCTGCCGTGGCTCGTGCTCATCGGGTTCGCCGCTATCCCCTTCGGCACGGTAGCGCTTGTCGTGTTTCTAACGGCGAACACGTTCGTGGTGGTGAGGCGCGAGGGGCTCAGCTTGTCGCATTTGCTGCCGGGGCTCCTGGCGCTCGGGATCGTGACGGCTTGCGTTGGCGGGCCGGTTCTCCTGCTTGTACAGGCGTCCCCGTTGCTTTTGGCGCTGTATCTGCTCGTGCTGATGGAAGGCTCGTACGTGGCGTTCACGTTTGCGGCGCTGCTGCTCTATTCATGGCTGTACCGTCGACTGCCGAAGCGCCGCGACTACGACTACATCGTCGTGCACGGCGCGGGCCTGTCGGGAACGAAGCCCACGCCGCTGCTGGCCGCGCGCCTCGACAAGGCCGTCGAGCTCTGGGAGGCCGACGGGCGCCGCGCGGTCATCATCGGGTCGGGCGGTCAAGGCGCCGACGAGGCCGTGTCGGAAGCGGAGGCCATGCGCACGTACCTCGTCGAGGAGCGCGGCGTGCCTGCCGACGCCATCATCGAGGAGGACCGTTCGACCACCACGATGGAGAACCTGCGCAACTCCAAGGCCATCATGGACGCGCGATCGGGCGCGGGCGCGTACCGCGCAGCCGTGGTGACCAGCGATTACCACGTGTTCCGCACCGCCGAGTACGCGCACAAGATCGGGCTCGCCGCCGACGGCGTGGGCAGCAAGACCGCGCGCTACTTCTGGCCCACCGCATTCATCCGCGAGTTCGTGGCCGTCAGCAACGCCCATCGCTGGCCGTTCGTGGCGATCTTCGTGCTCTGGCTTCCCTTCGCCGCCGTCGCGCTGCTCCAGCTCTAAGCATCCCAGCTGCGGCCACCCTCCTGGCCGCAAGCCGCAAGCGCCGCGATCAACCGCTGTCCGTGCCGGCGCAAAAGCGGTATTCGCGCTGCTCGCGACGCTTCCATATCGTATACTAGGGCGCATGACTCGAGCGCCGCACTCGTCGGCGCTGACGGATCCGATGCGACTGAAGGGGACGCATATGGAAGGCTTCGACCTTATCAGCACGGGCGTGTGGTCCATCATCCCGCCCATCCTGGCGCTGGCCCTGGCGCTCATCACGAAGGAGGTGTACTCCTCGCTCGCCATCGGCGTGTTCACCGGCATGGTTATCTACCAGTTCAGCCTCAACGGCGCCGGGTTCGAGCAGCTGGTGGACTCGTTCACCATGGTTCCGCAGATGATGGCCGAGCAGATAGCCGGCAACGGGGCGCTGCTCTTGTTCCTTGCGTTGTTGGGCGCGCTCGTGGTGGTCATTGCCGGAGCGGGTGGTTCGCGCGCGTACGGCGAGTGGGTGGCCACGCATATCAAGAACGCGAAGATGGCGCAGATCCTCACGGCGGTTCTCGGCATCATCATCTTCGTGGACGACTACTTCAACTGCCTCACGGTGGGCGCGGTCATGCGCCCCGTGACCGACCGCTTCAAGATCAGCCACGAGAAGCTCGCGTGGATCATCGACTCCACGGCCGCGCCCATCTGCATCATCGCGCCTGTGTCTTCGTGGGCCGTGGCCGTGGGCGGCTACCTGGGCGAGGGAGGCTTTACCACGTTCGTCCAGTCCATCCCGTACAACTTCTACGCGCTGCTCACCATCGTGTTCGTGTTCTTCATGTGCGCCACCAAGAAGGACTTCGGCCCCATGCGCGTGGCCGAGGCCGAGTTCCAAGACGAGGGCGCCAAGCAGGATATCCCCCCGAAGGACAGCGCGCTCGAGGCCATGGCGACCGTCGGCCTTTCCGACCGGGAGGCCGCCGACACGCTGCCGCCGTTCAACATGGAGACGGTGGTGGCCGAGCGCGACGAGCTGGACGAGGCGGCGCAGACGGCGGTGGAGGAGTTCAAGGGCATCGCCATCTCCGAGAAGGGCCGCGTGTTCGACCTCATCGTGCCCATCGTGGTGCTCATCATCTTCTCCATCTTGGGGATGCTGTACGCGGGAGGGTTCTTCAAGGGCGTCGACTTCGCCACCGCCGTGGGCGAGAATCCGGTGTTCGGCCTGTGCATCGGCGTGTGCGTTTCGCTCGTGGTGGCCGCTATCATGTTCCTGCCGCGCAAGCTCATGACGCTTTCCGGGTACATGGAGGGCATCTCCGAGGGCGTGCGCTCCATGGTGGGCGCCATCATGATCCTCGTGCTGGCGTGGAGCCTCGGCGGCACGTGCCGCTACCTGCTGGGCACGGGCGAGTTCGTGAGCGGTTTCCTGAACAGCATCGGCGTGGGGCTGGCTCTGTTGCCGGCCGTGATCTTCGTGGTGGCCGCGTTCATCGGGTTCGCCATGGGCACGTCCTGGGGCACCATCGCGCTCATCCTGCCCATCGTGATCGGTGTCTTCCCCGCCGACAACCCGCTGTTCCTGGTGGCCATCGGCGCCACGCTGGGCGGCGCGGTGTACGGCGACCACGTGTCGCCCATCTCGGACACCACCATCCTGTCGTCGGCCGGCGCGCAGTGCAACCACCTGCGCCACGTGGCCACGCAGCTGCCGTACGCGTCGGTGGTGGCCGTGATCTGCCTGGTGGGCTATCTCATTGCCGGGTTCACGGGCAATCCTTGGATCTCGCTTGCCGTGGGCGCCGTGCTCATGGTGGCGGCCGTGCTGGTGCTGAACAAGTCCAGGTACGGGGCTTTGAAGGACTAGCGCGCCTCTGCCGTTGCTTGTTTTGCCGGGCCGTGCGCCGCGAAGAGGCGCACGGCCTGTTTTTCAGAAGCCCCGACTGGTTCGGTCGAAATGACGAAAAACCAGGAGGGGGGCATTCCGGCCGTTCGTGCATCCCCGCCGTCTACGCGTGGACGATGCGGGCAAGTGGGCGGTCGTGCGGTTCGCAGGGCACGGCTGGCACCCGTTGCTCGTCGAAGGCCACGCCCACGACCAGCGCGTCGTCCCGGAGAAGGGGGAGAAGGCGGTCGTAGTTGCCGCCGCCGTAGCCAAGCCGATTCCCCGCATCGTCGAAAGCTACGAGCGGCACCGCCACTGCATCGAGGTCGGCGGGCTCCGCTTCCTCGTAGCCTCCGTCGGACAGCGCGGCGCAGGGCAGACAGCGCAGCGGGCTGTCCAGGAATGCCGTGCGCGCCTGATCGAGGCGCTCGCGGGGCACGCGGTAGAATGCCATGCGGCTTGGCTCCCGATCATCCGCCCCTGCGCGCACCATGCAGGGGAAGCACACGTCCCACCCGCGCGCGAAGGCGGCGTGAACGAACGCTTGCAGGTCCACCTCGCTGCGCATGGCGGCGTACACGGCAATGCATGGCGGGCGGCCGAAGTTCCGATATGTCCGAACTTCATGTGCCGGTCTCTGCTGGTTCGCTCCCGCGGAATCACCGGCGGGAGGGCATGTTCTGCCGGTGCCGGTGTCCGGCGCGCAGGCTTCCTCAACCAATCGTTCAAGCGCGCGGCAAATCGTCGCGGACTTGTGCGCCCGCGTTTGCGCATCCAGTGCGTCGCGCCTTCCGAGCACGTCTGCGCGCATGTTTTTCTTCTCGTCCATGTCGCCAGTATAACACCGCGGCAACGCCGGTAATGGACGGCTGCATTCGATGGCCCAGATAGTTAACGATAGTCGATAACTGCAGGTCAAGATTGCGTAGACGTAACCGTTTCCATTCGATTTGCTATGCAATCGGCTCAATGACCTTGCTATAATCGTTCTGCATTCGGTACACTCGAATCGTCCCGGAACGCCCTGCTGGTCTTCGGAGCGTACATGTTTGAAAGACGCTGTTTTACGGCGTCTTTTGTGTTATTCGGGACATGTTTGAGCATTTAGCGTATATATATGAAAGTCGCTTATAGCAGGCACCTTAGCCTACCGAAAGCAGCGGCGAGTTAGGAGACATCGTGCAATTCAAGGCATCAACGGACTATGGCATGCGCGCCATCCTGTACCTGGCCGCACAGGGTACCACGTGCTCCTCCAAAGACATCGCGCAGGACATGTCCATACCGCGTGATTATCTCATCCAGCTGGCCCAGTTGCTGCGCAACGCGGGCCTCATCGAGGCGCGGCCGGGCAAGCACGGCGGCTATCGGCTGGCTAAGGAGCCGTCCGATATCACCGTGCTGCAGATCATGAAGGCGCTCGAGGAAGATGCGAAGGCCTCCACCCGCGCCAAGCGCTCGTCCCGCAAGGGCGGAGCCATGGTGCAGGGCGTGAAGCAGACCTACCAGCTTATCGAGGAGAGCTTCGACGCCTACCTGGACAGCCTGACCATCGAGATGCTGCTCGAAAGCGTGAAGAACGGCGACAACCGCCGCCTCTTCCTGGCCGAGCGCCTCGAGGACGAGGGCAAGCGCCTCGCCGAGAACGCCTAGCGTCTGAAAGACGCGCCCCGTAAGTCGGCCGTCTATGCCGCCTGCCGGCGTGCTCGGCGATATTCCGCTGCCCTGGGCTCCTTAGGCGCCCTGTGCAGCTTGCCGTTGCGGAAGGCTGCATCGGCCCCAGTGCCGATTGCCATCCTGGCCTCGCGCTCCTAGCCGATGCCCAGCATCTGCATGACCAGCAGCGCTGCCGTAAGCACGGTGACGATGCCCAAGGTCAGCCAGATGAGCACGCGGGAAACCGGGCGCGTGCGGTATGCGCCCATCACGCGCTTATCGGCCGAGATGATGGCCATGAATACCAGCAGCACCGGCAAGATGAGGCCGTTCACGAACTGCGCCGTGAGCATGACCCCCATGAGGTCGATTCCCGGGATGAGCACCACGATGGCCGAGAACGCAATCACGAACGTGAAGATGCTCTTGAACAGCGGCGCCTCCCTCCACTTGAACGACACGCCTGCCTCCCAGCCGAACGCCTCGCAGATCACGAACGACGTGGTAAGCGGCAGCACGCACGCTGCCAAGAACGATGCGGCTATGAGTCCGATGGCGAACAGCGCCTCGGCGTAGTGTCCCGCGAACGGCGCCAGGGCCGATGCGGCGTCGGCGGCCGATTCTATCTCGATGCCCTGCGGGAACAGCACGGCGCCCGTGGTCACGATGATGAACCACGCCACGAGGCACGCGGCGATAGTGCCGGCGATCACGTCCACCTTTTGCGAGAAGAAGTCCTTCACGCCCACGCCCTTCTCGACCACGTTGCTCTGGGCGAAGAACATCATCCACGGAGCGATGGTGGTGCCGATCATGGCGATGACGAGCGAGACGAAGCTCGTGTCGCTTACCACGTGCGGCACTACGGTGCTGACCAGCGCATTGTCCCAGTCAGGCTGTGCCATGAACGCAGCCACGATGTACGTGACGAACACGAGCGACAGCACGAGGAACACCTTCTCCACCCGCTTGTAGCTGCCGCCCACCACCAAGAGCCATACGGCCACGGCTGCCACCGGAACGGCCAGGTACTTCGACACGCCGAACATCTCCATGCCGCTGGCGATGCCGGCGAACTCCGAGAACGTGGTGGCCACGTTGCCGACGAGCAGCGCCAGCATGGCCAGCGCGGTCAGGCGAATGCCGAAACGCTCGCGGATGAGCGCTGCGAAGCCCTTGCCCGTGACGGCGCCCATGCGGGCAGCCGTCATCTGCACCACGATGAGCAGCACGCACATGATGGGTATGACCCAGAGCGTCGCGTAGCCGAACTTCGCACCTACGGTGGAGTACGTGGAAATGCCGCCTGCGTCGTTGCCGGCCATGGCCGTGACCACGCCGGGACCGAGCGCGGCCAGCAGCAGCCACAGCTTGCTCGGCTTCTTCTCGGCGGGCATTTGGGCGGGATCGGCGCCCCCCTCCACGGCATCGGCGGGCACGGCGCGCGCAGACGCCTTGCCCTCGTCTCCAGCCTTCGTCATCTTGAAGCTGCCCCATTCGCGCTGCGCCCGGCCCGCGCGCTCCTCCCGGTTCCTCACCATCATGGCCTACCTCCCGGCGTAGCCGATGACCTGCAGCAGCACCAGCGTGTACAGTCCCAGGAACAGCAGGGAGGCCAGCACGATACCCACCGCCTTGAGGGCCGTGGCCTTCGTCTTGTCGCCGCTCACGTCCTCTTCGATGGCATCCCAGGCGTCGTCGACGGTGACGATGCCCAGCAGCATGTTGTGCTCGTCCACCACGGGCATGGCGGGAAGCTCGTACTTGAAGATGTCGGCCGCCACGTCCTCTTCCGTCTCGTCGGGCGGCACGGAGATCACGTCCTCGTACATGACGTCGCCCACGGGCCTCGCGTCGTCGGTGAGCACGAGGGTGCGCAGGCTGAGAACGCCCTCGAACTCGTCGTACTCGTCGAGCACGTAGACGTAGTGAACGGTAGGGTGGTCCTCGGGAAGCTCGCGCAGCACCTCGATGACCTCGCCGACGGTGTCGGTGGCGTGCACGGACACGAACTGCGTGGTCATCATGCCGCCGGCCGTGCCGTCCTTGTAGCCAAGCAGGCGGCGGATCTCGGTGGCGTCCTCCACGCCCATCAGACGCAGCAGCGTCTCCGCCTTCTCGTAGGACAGGTCGCGCACGATGTCGGCCGCGTCGTCCGGGTCCATGCTGCCCAGCAGGCCGGCGGCACGGGCGTCGTCCAAGTCCTCGATGAAGTCGGCCTGGTACTCGTCCTCCATCTCGGAGATGGCCTCGGTGGCCTGGGCGTCGTCCAAGTGCTGGAACACGTTGGCGCGCTGCTGGGGGTCAAGCTGCTCCAAGATGTCGGCCACGTCGGCGGGATGCAGCTCGTCCAGGCGCTTGTGCGTCACGGACAGCTGCACCTCGGACAGGTCGCGGTCGAGCAGGTCCATGTAGTTCCAAGCGATGATCTGCTCGTCGATACGCTTGCCGAATACCTTCGCCACGGCCACCACGGCGCGCTCGAGCCACGGCGCCAGGCCGCGCAGGATGCCGCGTGCCCCCACCTCGGCGCCCAAAAGGCGCAGCTGCGTGCCCGAGATAGAGAGCTTCAGGTCGTTCACGCGCACGACCTTCATGCCCTGCGTGTCCACGATCTGGCGATTCAGAAGGTCGCGCGCCAGCAGGATCTCCTCGGGCTGCAGATAGCTGAAGCGGATGTCGTGGGCCGGCACGGACAGCCTGATGCCGTCCTCGTCGAACTCCTCGACGTACTTGCGCCACGAGATCATGAACGGAACCTTGCCCGGCCCCTGGAAGGCCAGGCTGGTGATGCGGGGGAACACCTCGCCGGTTGAGATGGCCAGGTCGGAGATCGTGCCGATCTTCTCGCCGGTCGCATCGACGACGGGCTTTCCCATCATTTGAGAGAGATAGAGCATGTGAATTCCCTTACGTGTTTGCTCGCAGGCAGTCGTCCTTCGACCGCCGACGTAAGGGAATCGAAGGAGGACTACTTACTGTGAGGTTTCGATTTTCGAACCTTCAACAAAGTCCCTTTCGCTCGACCAATAAAAAAACCGCACGTGCTGCTGCCAGTCGTTGCGGAATGAAAGTGCTGAAATGGTGCGCCGTGAGGGATTCGAACCCCCGACGTACTGATTCGTAGCGCCATCAAGTACGCCATCCACAAGCAAAAGCCGATTTAAGTATGATACATGCAATCAAACCCAGATGCAACGATGATGCAGGAAAACGGCCATATTTCACAAGTTTTCGAAAAAACGGGTGATACCATGCCTCCGCCGCGCCGAGAAGGTTGCCGAGCCAATTTTCGAGCCAATTCCATCGGCGTCGACCAAGACACGAAAAATCAATCATCGAGGCTTCTAGGAGGAGCGCATGGGCTACGAAGTGAGCGGCGTGTCCGTCTGCGGATCGCGATACCGGGCAGATTTCAGGTGGAGAAACGAAGACGGGAGTTTGTCTCCTCGGATAA
The DNA here is from genome assembly GCF_030418435.1 of Gordonibacter sp. RACS_AR49. Lineage (NCBI taxonomy): Bacteria > Bacillati > Actinomycetota > Coriobacteriia > Eggerthellales > Eggerthellaceae > Gordonibacter > Gordonibacter sp. RACS_AR49. Next base: position 978,203 of record NZ_JAIUDM010000001.1, read on the forward strand.
GGCGCATGCTCTCGGGCACCGACCGCGAAAGTGCCGTCGAGGAAGCCGAATGGATGGCCTTGCACGACCTGTCGCCCATAAGCGACGGCTCAATCTCCTTGGGCGAGGCGATCGAGGAGTACATCGCCTCGAAGGAAGGGGAGGTGTCCCCTCTGACGGCCAAGGGCTACCGTGGCTCTTTGGGCAAGATGGCCCGCGCCTCGCGGAGAATCGTCGCCATGCCTTTGCGGGAGCTCGAACCTTCGCATATTCGCAATTACGAAGATGCGCGGTTGCGAAAAGGCGTATCGCCCAACACGGTGCGCAAGGAGCATTCCCTTATAGCTGCCGCCCTCGACGCGGCGGTGGCTTCGGGCGGAATCAGGAGCAACCCGGCGAGGGAGGTCAGCCCCCCCCCCTTTTTTTTTGAAAAGCGCTTGCGCGAGAGGGCGGTGCCATAAGACGCCGGGCGCGCGCTTTCGATGGTGTCCTCCTTGCAGGGCAGGATCGGGCTGTCTGCATCCCTCGCGGTCGACGCCCGTGCGATGGCATGCCAGGTTGCCGCCTTAGAATGGGGCGATCTCGACTGCGGGTTCGCAGCGGGACGCATTGTGTGGCACATATCGCCCGAGCATGGGGAGGTTGTCGCCTATGCGAAACCGCGAACATTCGAAACATCTCTTGTGACGCGCAAGAAGTTGGATCTGGCCTATGCGGTATCCCGTCGCGAGGGGCGCGCCTGCGCTGGCGACCGGTTGTTCGACATCTTCCCTGAGGCGATGGCTCGAGAGTTCAATGCCGTCGCCAAGGTCGTCGGGCTGAGCGCGTTCTTCTCGATGCTTCTTCAGCTGAGTGGTGACTGAGGTGCATTACGTCAGGGATTCCCTCGTGCAGCGAGGGAAGACGAGTTGGCGCGCGAGCTACCACCCCGTGTTCGATGACTAGACTTTTATCTGTCTTATCTGTCGTGCTATCAGGAGTTCGAGAATTCGCGCCCTTTCTCAGGAGCGGGGATTCTCGGCGTCTTCTTCGGGAACCCATGATGCGCCGAACTCGGCGTCTTTGAACAGGGCCGCCAACCCCGTAATCTGTTTGAGGCGCAGGATCTCGTCCTTGTCCATGCCGAGGTGCTTCGATATCCATGCGTCCGAGCGGCCGAGCTCGTGAAGGTCGGCGACGATTCTGCTCATGAGGTCGACGTTGTGGGATCCCCGTGCGCGGTTGTGCCTGATCGTCGATGCCATGCGGCAGTCGAGCGGCTTGTCGATCACGGATACCGGCAGCATGCCGTTCTCCCTTTCGTGGATGTCGGGGTGCTCGAGCATGACGCGGTAGCGGTGAAATCCGTCCACGATCACGTATTCGTCGCCCGTTTCGTCGAAGTAGCACACGATGGGCATGGTGTAGCCGTCTTCTTTGATGCTGTCGTAAAGCAGATCGAGTTCGGGTGGAGCCACCGAGTTCGGGTTGTACGAATTCGGCTTCACCTTTTCGATCGGTACGGCGATTATGTTGTATACAGGGCTTCTAGGCTCCATTCTCTCCTCGCTTTCCGATTACCGCCCGGTATTCGCGCTTGAGAGCATCGACGCGCCTTTGCTGCTCGCGCGTCAGCCCGAATCCCATGAAGCGGCAGTTGTGGTCGTTCTTCAGGATGCAGTAGCACATTCTCTTCCAGCTGGGGATGTCTTTGGTGCTCTTCACGTCGTCGGTGTGGTCGGGGAGATCGCCCTCGAACACGATGCGGGAGTTCTTGCGAAGGGTATAGTTGGAAACGCCGTTGCGCCTTATGCGGTAGCCGTGCTCCAAGAGCTCGGATATAACCTCTTCGCTCAGGCCTCCGCCCGTTTCGTACCAGAACTCGATCGAAGTTTTGAACTTGCGCACGTAGCTTTCGCGCAGATGGCGGGGGAGCGTTTCGAGCAGGAAGAACGTGAACGATTTCCACGTGTGCCCTTTGGGGAGTTCCAGGTTTCGATATCCCATGGCCTTGGTGCGGCAGTAGATTGCGCCGAAGTTCGCACCCTGCACGCGTCCGACGAGCTTGGCCCATATTTCGGGATCGATCACGCGGTAGAGGTTGAGGCTGTCCTTCGCCGAATCTCCGAAGGGGGAGGCGACTCGCATCTGATCGGGCGAGAGGCCCGCCATGTGGTACAGGTCGTAGAGCCGGTTGTAGTCGTACCCGAAGAGCGCGTTTGCGTGCCAGACGTCGGACACCGACCAGTCGTAAAGGGGGCTTGCGGCCCAAACGTCCTTGAATTGCGAAGTGATCCAGCATTTCCCTTCGTAGCCGTGGCGCTTGTTGAGTATTCCGCTGTAGCGGTGCAGCGATTCGTCGGTGCGGATCCCGAGCAGGCAGACCGTTTTTCCGCCGCCGTGCGCCATCCGGTACCATCTTCCGAACTGCTTGGCGAGGTCTTCTTGGTGCATCCTGTAGCAATAGGTTTCGATGGGGTTCTTTTCGAGGCTGACGACGTAAGGGCGTTCGGGCATGGGACGAACCCATGCGTCCTCCTTCTCGTCGTCCCACGGGTACCAGAACATCTCGTAGCTGCTGAGGGCGGTTCTCGTGGCCATGGGCAGGCACACCCAGTAGGGTTCCGTTTCTCCTTCGATTCTGTCGAAGGTGCGCTCGACGTACTCGGTCGTGGCCGAGTACTGCGCTTCGAAATCCTGATGGAACACGCCGACGATCTTGTTGGGGAAGTGCTTGTTTCTGAAGTCGAGCACCAGGTTGAGCAGAAGGCCGCTGTCCTTGCCTCCAGAGAATGACACGAATACGTTGTCGAACTCTTCGAACACGAACCGAAGACGGTCCTGCAGCGCTTCGAAAACGTTTTGTTCGGTGTATCTTCTGATCATATGGTCGATGCCGTTGGATGCCGTTTTGCGGCTTGCGCGGCGCATTCGCGAAAGCTCCCTTAGACGTTTAGCATAAAATAGTTTTGATTGCCATAAAAACTGACCTATCGGCATCGTTAATCTACGGTTTCATCGATTTAGGGCCTGAGGCCTTGTCGGCAGATGATCCTGGCATGCGGGACGACGATATGGCTGGCATCGCCTCGCGGGGCGAGCGCGCGCTTTCGAACAAGCGATTCCTCGCACGCACGAAGACATCTCATCGCGACTGGATAGGTAAAAACGCCGTCGAGGTCACTCGGCGGCTGCTCTGCTTTCTGCGCGATCTTTGATAGTGATAGCGCATATGCAAAACTGCTATATTGCGGGATTGCGCATCTTCGCATCTTCGCAGAGAACCGAGACGTGGCCGTGGCGCCACGCCGCCCTCGGGCGCCAGGCGCTTATTCCAGCTCGCCGCAACCAGGCTTCGAGCCGTCTTCCCCCATGCTCTTCTTGGCGAGGCGCGCCACCTGCATGACGACCTTCTGCTCCTGGTCGCCGAGCGACGCGAACACCTCCATCAGCTCCTGCGCCCGCAGCGAGCCCGCCGCCTTGACGCGCGAAGGGTTGTCGACCATCTCCCAAGGCTCGGTGAAGGCGTCGTCTTCGGCGACCCCGTAGAAGGCGAGCAACCGGAACATGTCGACCGGGCTTGGGGACGTGGCCCCGCTTTCGTAGCGGTATATGGCCTGGTACGTCTTCCCGATGACCTCGGCCGCCCCCTTCGCGGTGATTCCCGCCTTGGAGCGGTAGTAGCGCATGTAACGCCCGAGCTCTTTCGGGGTAAGGCGTCTATAGTCTCCGGTATTCAAGGATTTTCCTTCTCTAAGGATTCCGCACAGGGCGAACCATGTCGCGCCTGCGGGCGGTTCCCGACGCTCCGGCGTGGCGGCCTCGCGCCTTCTTCCTTCCATTTGATAAATAAAAACCGACGAAGTGGAGCGGGAGCACCGGTCGGAGTGTGGTAAACGCGCAGCGTTTTCCACACGGAGACGCTTGAAGGCGCGGAACGGTCGTGCGGTTGTGGGAAACCCGGAGCGCAGCACAGGGTTTTCCATGGCCGCCAGCAGCCTCCGGGATAGACGAAGCTGGTTCGGCGGATGGCCGAGAGGGAATCGAAGAGGGTTTCCCCTCGGCTCCGATAGCCTATCTGAACAGCTCGTCGTGCGTTCCGGTTCTCTGCATGACCGCCAGATCACCCTTCACGCTCCAGACGAGAAGCCAATCTCCGGCGTTGCACACGTGGCATTCGTTGCTGCCCGACCACTTGCCGGACAGCGTGTGCATGTTGTGGCGCCTTTTCAGCTCCGATATGGACTCGGGGGTGTTCTCGAGAATGAGGGATACGACCTCTTCGAGCGGCTTGATGCTGCGGTGGGACTTGATGATTCTTTTGGTATCGCGCTTGAACGCCGGGGTGTAATCAGGCCTCAGCATCGTCGTTCCTTATCGCGGCGAACATCGCCTCGGCGCTGTCGAAGCCCTTGCGCTCGCCCGCCTCGTAGGCCGCGAAAATCTCTTCCGTCTCCCTGATCGCCTCCAGGCTCTCCTCGTTGGGCTCCTCACTGCGCAGCGTGAGCGGGATGCTCTCGGTGCGGACCATCTGCTTCCAGAAGGCCCTCGTGACGCTGGCGAGGTCGAAGCCGTAATACTCGGCGACGCGCGCCGCATCGCCCTTGAGCGCATCGTCGACCCGTATGGGATACGTCACGGATGCCATAGCATTCTCCTTTCGGTAATGATGTATATATAGCGTATATACATTGTATCACAACCGATTGATTGTATTCAACCATTCGCAACAGCGCATCTTCGCAATTGCGAAACTGCGAAACCGCCATGGGCAAGGATTCGACCGTCGAGGCTGGGACGTTCGAGAAGCGGTGCGCTGCGGGATTCTTGACGAATCTGCTCTTCCCAAGAAGACTGGAAGGCGGCATTTCATTGGAGATGGCCCGATCTCGCCAAGGGTGCCTTGACCCCGCCCCAAGGTCATGGTTTTCCATGGGGATGAAACCCAAGTGGAAAGGAGGATATGGTGAGAAGGCCGGGCGTGTCTGCGCGCTACATCGTTTCGGGGGGAGCGTCCCTCATGGGGAACTCCGTCGCCGGGGTCGTCATGCCCCTCGTCCTCCTTTCGAGAACGGGCGACGTGCTCGCTGCCGGATGCCTCGCCCTGATCTGCGCCGTCCCCCAGGTGCTGGCCGGCATCTTGGGAGGGGCGCTCCTCGACCGCCTGAACCGCAGGGACGTGGCGGTGGCGTCGGATCTCGTGTCGGCCGCCTGCGTCGCCGCCCTGCCCGTGGTCGATGCCGTCGCAGGGCTCTCCTTCGGCTGGTTCGTTCTGTTCGGCGTGCTCGGAGCCGTCGGGGACGTGCCCGGCATGACGGCCCGCGACACCCTGCTTCCCGCAGTGGCCGAGCGCGATCGGCGGGATCTCCAGTCGTTCGTCGGGGTGCAGCAGACGGTGGAGAGCGTCGTGACCGTCGTCGGCCCCGCGTTCGCCGCGATAGCCATGGGTGCCTTCGGGCCGATCAACGCCCTGTGGATCACCTCCGGCCTCTCCGTCTTGGCGGTGCTGGCCATGCTGACCGTCCCGCGCGGCGTCGGAGGGGCGCATCTGCCCTCCCGTGGAAAGGGGCGCGCTCCCCGCCTTCTTCTCCGGGAGGCCCTGAGGGATGCGGGACGGGGCTTCTCCCTCCTCGTGCGGGGCGACCGGCTGCTGCTGTCCTCCGTCGCGCTGGCCTTGCTGCTCGTCATGGCGGTCGGGGGCTTCCAGGGGCTGGTTCTGCCCGCGTACTACTCGTCGATGGGAACGCCGGAGCTCGTCGGCTTCGTCACGTCCGCGTGCTCGCTCGGCACGCTGGTCGGGTCCCTCGTCTACACGCGCTTCGCCCTCGATCTGAGCAGGCGGCTCTGGTACGTGCTCTCGTTCCTGGGCATGAGCTGCGGGATAGCGGTGATCGGCCTGCTGCCCGACCTGCCTCTGATGATCGCCGGCGCGGCGGTGCTGGGCTTCTCGGCGGGGCCTCTCGCGGCGCTGCTCAACTTCTTCGTCTTCGACTCGGTGCCGGAGGTTGACCGGGGATCGGTCCTGGGGACGCAGAACGCCCTGTACCTGGCGGCGTCGCCCGCGTCGATGTTCCTGTGCTCCGCCATGGTGACGGCGTTCGGTTTGAGGGCGGCCTCCCTGCTCCTGATCGCCTCCTGGACCGCGCTGGCCGTGTTCGCGCTTTCGATGAAGACCATGAGGCGCATATAATGGCCCGTGCCGACGAAACGCTCGACGGGAAGGGAGGACGGTCGTGCGAAGCCGAGAGATCGCGGGCGCTGCCGGCGTGACGGTCAAGACCCTGCGCCATTACCATAGGATCGGGCTGCTCCCGGAACCGCCGAGGAGCGAGAATGGGTACCGCGACTACCGCGTCGAGGACCTTGTGCTGCTGCTCCGCATAAGGCGCTTCGCCGACCTCGGCTTCTCCCTGGGGGCCATCCGCTCGCTGATAGCCGAGGAGGGGCGGGCTGACTGCGCGCTGGCGCGCCTGGAAGCCGATCTGGCCGAAGCCGAGGCGGGCATCAGGCGGAAGCTCAGGACGGTCAGGGCCCTGCGCTCGCGCAACGCGCGCGGGGACGAGCCCGAGGCTTTCGCCGACCATCTTCTGGCCTTGCAGCGCCTCGGGGCGGGCGAGAGGCTTCTGTCCCTGGAGAGAGACGAGCTGCTGCTGATGGGCGCGCTGGATTTCGACGGCGACCTGTCGAGCGTGCGGCTCGAGCTGGGAAGGTTCCTGGACGAGCGCTCCCTGACGAAGCGCTACGTCGATCTGGGGGAGCGGATCATGGCCCTCTCGGAAGCCTCGGGCGAGGACGACGTGGAGGGCGCCGTAAGCGAGGGGGAGGCGTTCTGCGAGGAGATCGCCGACTTCCTGCTCGCCCAGGCCGGAAAGCGGGGCGTCGGGGCTCGCGCGGGATCGCGCTCGCCGCGCCTTCTGTACGATGCCGCGGTTGATGCGCTGGAGAGGGGCCTTCTCAACGAGGTGCAGATCGAGGTGTACGGCAGGATAGAGCGATTCGCCTTCGGTATCGTCCGGCGCGCCGCATCGTGAAAAACCGGGTCGTTTTCACGATGATTCGCCTATGCCTTCTCTTCCCTTGCTTACGTGCTGGGAGATAATAAATTGCGCAAGGCCGACGCGGATTCGGCGCGAAACTCGCGTGCTTCTCATACGGATATCGTAAAGATCCACCATGGCCTCGCTTGATCAATATGGAAAATTTTTGAATATTTCGCTTCTTCAAATGGGTATTTTAATCAGGTTAACACTAGCCTTCATCCTGATGGGGGGGGGTATCAGAGAATATGAGCGCGCGTCTTTGCGTTGCGAGCGACATTTTACCTGCCATTCCCTTTATATAATTGCGACGAAGGCATACATGGCGTCGTGCAGCGCCGATGCCTGTTACCAAGCGATGGAACTGAATTGTGAGGAACGGAGCAGATTATGGTTGATGGGAGGATTGAGATAAGGCAGATGGGGGGGGGCGCAGTTCTAGGCTAATCGTCTGTTTAGCCGCAATCGTCTTCGTCCTCTCGTTTGTGCCGGGTTTGGCATTCGCCGACATGAGCGCTGTGGTGGCCGATCAATCCACGCTTGATACGTGGAAGGGCCACGCGCAAAACAGCACCGAGAACGTCGGTCGCATCTGGACCGACAAGACGGTTCAAACAGATGACATCACGCTGTCCGGCAGCACGTCAGACAGCATCAAGGTGGACAAAGCCGACGGCGCCGACTTCCTCGTGGGTCTCTCGGCACTTTCCTCAACTTCCAACCTGACTTCCGTTTCCGGCAAGCCATTGGATATCGTGCTTGTTATGGACGAGTCCTATTCTATGCGCCAGACGGATTCCGAAGAGTCTTACGTTGAGGTTTATGCCGACAATTTGGATACGAGCAAGACCTACTATTATTACGACGGGGGCTTCTTTGGAGGAAGCTATGAAGAGCTTCAGTGGAACGCGCAGGAGAACGAGTGGGGTTACTACGGCGGTGTGCTGGGCGGTCGCTGGAACTCCGTAACCCCGAAGGCCTTCGTGGGCGACCGTCAAGGCACGCAGTTCTATGAGAAGATCGGTGGCTTGAGCCGCATCGAGGCTCTAAAGAACGCCGCCAACGACTTCATCGACTATGCCGTCGACGCGAACAAGGAGCTGTCTGGCGATCTTCAGCATCGCATCGCGCTTGTTACCTATGCTGACGAAGCGAGGATTGAAAAGCGCCTTACCTACGCGAATCCTCAAAATGCCGCCGAGCTTCACAGTATTGTGAACGAAGTTAATTACGAAGATGGCGGCAACACATATTCCAACAAGGGCATGGAATCCGCTCGTCAGGCGCTTTCCGACGCGCGCGAGAATGCCCAGCAGGTTGTCATCTTCTTCACGGATGGCGAGCCTTCCAAGGCGAATCGTAACTGGGATGCCGACCTTGCCGCTGAAGCCATCAATACGGCGAATACCATGAAAGAATCCGGTGTTATCATTTACAGCGTCGGGATGGTCGAAGGTGCCGACCCTAGCGATACATCCCAAAACATCAACAAGTTCATGAATGCTGTTTCCAGCAATTATCCCAATGCTACGGCTACGTATAGTGGATGGCAGCAAGGTGGTTGGGGAGAAGAGAGCGGCTGGAACACTTTAAATGTTACATGGGGCGATAATCGCGTTGAAGGCGACTACTACAAGGCCGCAACTGACGCCGCATCGTTGAACCGCATCTTCCAGGAAATCTTCGACGAGCAGGCGACTGCCGCCGGTTCGCCCACTCAGGTTGATACCGAGGAGGGTTTCGCCGGGGCTAATGGCGGGTACATCACGTTCACCGACACGCTCGGCGACTACATGGAGGTCAAGGGCGATACGGCGACGGTCGTCTTCGCGAACCAGGAGTTCACGGGGCAGAAGTCCGGGGTGGCCGACGATGGCTCGTACACCTACACGTTCGAGAGCCAGGTGTCGGGCAATCCCGTCTACCCGAACGCGAACCTCTCGAACCTCATCATGAAGGTCACGCCGGGTGTAAACGGCAAGGGTGACACCGTGGAGGTGAAGATCCCCGCTCAGCTCATCCCGCTGCGCAACTACACGGTCAAGACGGAAAACGGCAGCACCACGTTCGAGACGGATGAGGCGTATCCCATCCGAGTGTTCTACAGCGTGGGCTTGCAGGATGGCGTGCAGGACAAGGTGAACAACCCCGATAACGCGATGAGCGCCTACATCGCCGCCAACAAGACCGAAGACGGCACCGTGGCCTTCTATTCCAACGACTGGAATCGCGACGCGAAAACCGCTGGCACTACCGCCACGTTCACGCCTGCGTCCACCAACAAGTTCTACTACTTCACCCAGGACACGCCGCTGTACACCGACGAAGGGTGCACGAAGCGTGCCACCCGGAATGATATCGAAGGTCGGCAGACCGAAACCGTGTACTACAAGAATGAGTTCTACACGCAGGACGGCACTGTCGGCACGGCGCAGACAGAGGCTATCGCCATCCCTGTGAGTGTGTTCCAGAGCCAGCATGCCAACAACTGGAGTGCCGATAGTGATGGCAATGCCTTCATGAAGGCGGGTGCTCCGCGTTTGAATCGCACGAACGATTTCATCGCTGAAAAGGATTCTAATATTACCGGCACTGCCGGGAGATTCATCTCGCCCAGTTGGAACGACGACCAAAGCGGCATTGTCGTCTCGCTCGGCAACAACGGCAAGGTGTCCGTCGAGCAGGGCGCCACGCTTGAAGTGAAGAAAAGCATCACTGCGGCGGAAGGCTTCGATGCCTCCAACTACACGGACACCGACTTCACGTTCGACATGGCGTTTGAGAACGTGCCCAATGGCGCGTACAAGGCCGAGGTGAAGCAGAACGGGGCTGTTGTGAGCGACCCGGGCTTCACCGTAGCCGTTTCGGACGGCAAAGCCGCGCATGCCATCAAGCCCAATCAGGTTCTCTACATTTACGGCTTGCCTGCGGGTGGCGCTTACACCGTAACCGAGCAGCCGGTTGCGGGCTTCACTCAGGTGGCCGACCAAACAACTGGTACTGCTGGCACGTTTGCGGCGGGCGAAATTGCCACGGCTCAGTTCGTCAACGAATACAAGGCCGCGGAAACCCAGCTGGCTGACGGCACCTTGAAGGTGCGGAAGGGCTTCACCGGCCGCGATTGGCGCGATGGTGACGAGTTCGCCTTCACCATTGGAACCACGGACAGCGCCCCGCTGCCCAACCCGGCAACGGAGACTGTCAGCAAGAACACCGCGGATCACACGGCCGCTTTCGGCGCCATCACGTACACCAAGCCCGGCGAATACCGCTACTCCATCACCGAGCAGCGCGGCAACCTGGTGGGCGTGAACTACTCCGCTGCGCAGTGGCGCGTGATTGTGCGCGTGGTCGATAACGGCGACGGCACCATGACGGCTACGCCCAAAGTCGAGAAGCTGACGGGCGACGATGGCATTGAACTGGTTGAGCCCGAGATCGCCGACGGCAACACCGCCGTGTTCAACAACATCTACACCATCGATAGCAATGCCGTGCTGAACCTCGAAGGCACGAAGGGCTACACGGATAACTCCGTGGCCGAGGGCGGCCAGGGAGGCAACCCCATCGACCAGAACAAGTTCACCTTTCAGCTGAAAGCGAAGGGCGGTTACGTTACCGATGGCGGTTCCGACCAGAACCTGACCATCTCTGCGGCTGACGTGCCGATGCCCCTCGGTGCCGAAGGCACCACCATGCAGCAGGGCAACGTGGCCGACGCGTTCAACTTCCCCGATATCATCTTCGGCCCCGCATGCGTGGGCAACACCTACGTGTACGAAGTGGCCGAGGTCGCGGGCACCGAAGAGAGCATGAGCTACGATAAGACGGTCTACACCGTCAAGGTTGAAGTGACCGAAGAGACGGAGGGCGAGGGCGATGACGCCCACGCGCACATCACCGCCACCCCGACGTATTCCACGGCGGAGGGCGATGCCGACGCCATTGCGTTCGCCAACAGCTACACCCCCGATTCCGCCACGCTTTCCGGCGACACCGCCGTTGCGGGCACCAAGACCATGACCGGGCGCGACATGCTTGAGGGCGAAGAGTTCACCTTCCGGCTGACGCCGACGGGCAACACGGTTGCCGCCATCAACAACGACACGGTGAGGGGTATCACCACCGACGGCCTGACCTCCACCGCCGCGAAGGGCGGCGAGGACGGCGTTGCCGTTGACTTCAACTTCGGCGACATCGCCTTCACCAAGGTGGGCACCTATACGTTCGCCATGAGCGAGAACGTGCCCGCCGAGGCTGACAAGGCCGGTGGTGTGAACTACGACACGCACGACTGCACCGTGACCGTGAACGTGACCCTGAACAAGGAAACGGGCGCGCTTGAGGCTGCTGTCGATTACGGCACCAATGTCGATGCCGCAGGCAACGCGTTTACGAACGTTTACACCGCTTCGATGAGCTATGGCAATGCCGGCGGCTTGGCCGTGGCGAAGGCCACGCAGGGTCGTCCGATGTTCGCGGGCGAATTCGAGTTCACCATCGAGGGCGTTGCGTCCGGCACGGTTTCTGCGGTCGACGCCAACGCCAAGCTGTCCGACAAGGACAAGCGCTTCACCAACGGCGATAGCGCAGAGGGTGCCGAGTGGAGCGCTGCCAAGCTGTTCGGCTTGACGTTCACCCAGTCCGATGCGGGCAAGACGTATTCCTACATCGTCGACGAGGTGCTGCCTGCGCAGCAGAAGCCCTCGCTGACCTACGACCAGAACACCTACCGCGTTGACATCGAGGTCGTGGACGACCTTGACGGCACCATGCACACCGTGACCAAGGTGCACCGAACCGCCAACGCCGAGGGCGAACTTGGCACGCCCGAACTTGTGGGCACCTACAACTCCGACGAGGGTCAGGCGGCCAAGGTTTCGTTCACCAACGTGTACGAGCCCACTCCCGCTGTGCTTGAGGGCGGCACGGCGCTGAGCGTGACCAAGAAGGTTGAGGGCGCCGACACCGATGCGCGGTTCGACTTCACGCTGAGGCTGACCTCGAACAATGCCGCCAACGTTGAGGGCTTGGACGAGAACGGCGAGATGACCGCCTCCACTAGCGGCACGCTGGCGGACGGCTCTTCCACGCCGATTTCCTTCGGCACGTTGGCCTTCGTCGAGGCTGGCGAGTATACCTTTGAGGTGACGGAAAACCAGGGCGGCCAGGGTGTCGACGGCTGGACGTACGACGAAAGCACGTACACCATCACTGTGACCGTGAGCCCGCGGAACGCCCAGGACGAATATGACGGCGCGCTGCATGTGAACGCCGTTTCCGGCAACAACCCCACGTTCACCAACAGCTACAAGGCCGAACCCGTAATTGTGGGTGGCGACGACGCCACGCAGCATCTGAGCGTTGAGAAGACGGTTGAGGGCAAGGGCACCGAGGCCGACTTCAACTTCACGCTGAGCAAGGTGAACCCCGACGACGCCAAGTGGAACAACGTCGAGGCTGCCGAGGGCGCGGACAAGGCTTCCGTGACCGAGAACTTCGGCGCGGGCGATAAGAAGACCGCGAATTTCGGCATGTTCACCTTCAAGGCCAAGGGAATCTACCAGTTCCAGGTTGTTGAGGACGAGGCGCAGGGTGACGTGCCTGCGGGCTGGACGTACGACGCCGCGTCCAAGACCATCGCCGTTGAGGTGACGGACAACGGCAAGGGCCAGCTGGTGGCCACCATCGACGGCGTGGCTGCGTTCACGAACACCTACGACGCCGAGGCCGCCACGGGCGTGCCCGCCGGCTTCCAGCTCGCCAAAGTGTTCGAGGGCCGCGAATGGACCGACGACTATGCGTTCGAGTTCACGCTGACGCCCGTCGGCGACGCGCCGATGCCGACCGATGCCGAGGGCAATGCGGTGGATACCGTTGTCGTGAACGCTCCGACCGAGGATGACGGCAAGACCGCGAAGTTCGACTTCGGCGCGATCGAGTACGCGGCTGCGGGCACCTACGAGTACGAGGTCAACGAGGTTGCGGGCGGCAACGCGGGCATCGCGTACGCCACCAACACCGCCAAGGTGGAGGTTACCGTGACCGATCTCGGCGCCGGCAAGCTGGTTGCCAGCGCGACCGTGGCGGATGGCACCTTCGTCAACACGTACGACACGGGCGAGGTTGACTTCGACACGGTTGCGGGTGGCGGCTTGGAGATCGTAAAGAACCTCACCGGGCATGCCATCAAAGCCGGGCAGTTCGACTTCAAGATGGAAGGCCAGGACCAGGCTTCCATCGACAAGCTGGGCGGGAACAGGGAGTACACCACCGGCGATGCCGAGCTTGACGGCAACGTTGCCACCGATGTCGTGCCCGTCTCCACCGGTCTGGTGTTCGAGAAGGCCGATGCGGGAAAGACGTACACCTACAAGGTGTCCGAGATCGACGACGGCGCGAAGGGCTACACCTACGATGACACCGTGTACGAGTTGAGGTTCGCGGTGTCGGACGGCGGCGACGGCGCGCTAACCGTGGACGTGTACGTGAACGGCGAGCTTGCGGCCACGCATACCGGCGAAGCCGCCTCGCGCGCCGCAAGCGAACCGGTGCAGCTGGCGTTCGACAACGCTTACGAGACCGATTCCGCAACGGTCGGCGGCGAGGGCGAGGCGCAGATCGTGGCCTCCAAGGAGCTGATCGGACGCCCGATGGCCGATGGCGAGTTCTCGTTCGTGGTGACGGACAAGAACGGTGCGGAGGTTGCGCGCGGCACCAATGCGGCCGATGGAACCGTGGCCTTCGATCCTATCGTCTACACAACGGAGAAGCTGAACTCCGATGCCGCAAGCGGCGCGGCCACGCGCACCGAGGGCGCTGACGGCGTTGCCGTGTACGCCTACCAGTACATCGTCGCCGAGGACGAGGCTTCGCTCGACGGCGGCGTGGCGGCTGTCGAGAAGAGCTTCAGCTTCGCGGTCGAGGTGACCGACGACGGCAAGGGCGCGCTGACCGCCAAGGTGAGCCAGCCCGAAATGGCTTTCGTGAACGCCTATGGCGCTTCCGAGTCGGCTGCGATCTCCATCAAGGGAGCAAAGGCGCTGGATGCTGCCGACGGCTTGACCCCGCCGGACATCGCGGGCAAATTCTCCTTCACCATGAAGGGCTCTGGCGGCGCGCCGATGCCCGAGGGATCCAGCGGCGATGCCAAGACCGTGGCAAACGACGCCTTCGGCAACGTGGACTTCGGCGAGATCGTGTACACGATGGAGAACGTCTTCGGCAGCGAGGCCGCGGCACCCGAGGAGCCGACGGTCGACGAGGCGACCGGCGAGGCTGCCGAGGTCGCCCCGATGGCGGCGCAGCGCACCAAGACCTTCGCCTACGAGATCACCGAGAGCGGCTCGGTAGCGGGCGTGGTCAACGATGCCGAGGTCAAGACCATCGAGGTGACGGTGACCGACAACGGCGACGGCACGCTGGACGTCGCGAAGAGCACGGCTGGCGAGGCGACCGACTTCACCTTCGTGAACACCTACTCGGTGCGGCCCACCGACCCGGTGTCGCCCACTGACCCGAGCGTCGAGGGTGCCGTGAAGGTGACCAAGCAGCTGACCGGCCGCGAGCTGGTCGAGGGCGAGTTCGCCTTCGAGCTGCGCGACGAGCGCGGCACGCTGGTTTCCGAGGGCGTGAGCGACGCCGAGGGCAACGTGTCCCTGGGCGGCATCGCGTTCATGGCGCCGGGTACGTACAAGTTCGAGCTATCCGAGATGGTTCCCGAGGGCGACCTCGAGGGCGTCACCTACGATGGTACGATTCACCCCCTGACCGCGACCGTCACCGATAACGGCGACGGCACGATGTCCGTGGCGTGGAGCGCCAGCAGCGAGGAGATCGTGTTCCGGAACTCCTACGTCGCCGCTCCCGCTTCGGTGACCTTGGGCGCCGCCAAGGTGCTCGAGGGCGCCGAGCTGGCCGACGGGCAGTTCACGTTCCAGATGCTCGACCGAGACGGCGAGGTGTTCCGCGAGGCGAGGAACGACGAGGGCGGCGCGGTGACGTTCCCGACCGTCGAGTTCACGCAGGCGGGTATCTACACCTACACGATCGTCGAGGTGGACGACGGCCAGGAGGGCGTGGCCTACGACGACGCGAGGCACGAGGTCGTGGTGACGGTGGCCGACGACGGGGAGGGCCATCTGACCGCCTCGGTGGAGGGCGCCGAGGACATGGTGTTCTGCAATGCCTATGCCGCGCCGGTCGGTCCGGGACCGAAGCCCCTGCCGCCGGCAGGCGACGGCGGCGGCGCGCTCGTGAGGACCGGCGACGCCGCCCCTGCGGCCGCGATCGCCGGAGCGGCCCTGGCGGCCGCGGCCCTGGGGGTCGCTGCGCTGGCGGCGGCGCGCCTGCGACGTGCGCGCCGGTTTGGCGGCGGCCGCGATGCGCTGGAGTAGGTAGGCGGGGGAGGTCGCCGCGGGCCTGTTCGACGAGGGTCCGAGCTGCAAGACGGCGGCCTCCCGCCTGGGTGCGAGCCGCGAGGCGGCGGGCGATCGCTTTGACCGCTTGGACGCGTGTCGATGACCAGGGTCATGCGCCGCCCCTCGCCGTGCGCAAGTCGCTTCGGGAGCCATCTCGCCATGGCCGAAAAGGTCGGGCGAAGGCCACGACGATATGCGATGCCCGCATGGGCTTCTGAGCTCCGCAGCGGCGTCCGCCGCCGTTGTCGCCGTTTTCCCAATAGGGCTTGTAATCGCTGATTCGCAAGGTCGTTTTGCAATTTTGTACTGTAACTGCTCTTGAAGCGCTCGGTTTTACCATTTTAAGCCAATTTATTACTCCTCATTTTTGATCTAGGATTTTATGATTTTGATCCCTTAAGAATAGGGGGTGATTACAGAGCGTTTTTCTGCATCATGCAAACTTGTAGGGATAATATCAGGTGGTTTGCAAAGCGCCTATGGGTAAGCATGGTTAAACATCGTCTAACAGTGCTTAAAGTAAACTCCCCCCCCCCGAAAATCGATGTTTTCGGGGAAATCGTTAGGAACTCATCATTCTTTAAAATCGCCAGTGGTTTGTTTACTATTGCGTACTAAAATAATCGCAGATCAGAAGGCTTTACTTGTTCAGATAATTATTTTCACCCGATAAAAGAAAAGTGTTCCGCTTTTGCAATTTCGCTCTCGTTTTATCCGCTGTTGCTTTCCATTGTTGGTTGTATCCCGCTAGCTCCTTCGGGAGAAAACTCATTTCAAGCTCAGCTGTTTTGCGCATCGCCATTGCATGAGTTTTCGACTTGTGTTTTAGTGAAAGATGGCTTTGTTGCGTGACCTGCTTAAATATCTTATTCCTGATATGACAACACCTCTCGTCTGGCTAGGGTTTTCCCAAAGATGCATTGAAGAAGGCGGCACACTTGCCAGCGTCGATCATCCGAGTGTCATTCCTGAGGAAACTCAAAAGGAATGCTTCTGCTGTTCAAGGCATTTCCTTCAATATTCCTGTGTAAACTCGCGATACTTTTGGGGTGATTCGACTTGGATTGAGAGCTGTGAACTGTCGAGCCTTTAATGTTTAGGCCCGGACGCGCAAGTTCGACAGAGTTTGCGCTTCATGTTCAACTCGCGTGACTGAAAAGAATTTGTTAGATGCATGTTACCTGAGCGGTTTGCGGTTCGGTACCCCGAAGGCGAGTACTTGAAGGTCGCTGCGAAAGCGGCGGAGAACTTGCTTGGGTTGCGATATCCCACTGAAAGTGCGACGGTTGAGATGCTCTTTTCGGTTGTTTCAAGTAGCTGGGCAGCACGTTCCATGCGGCATTGGCGGCGGAATGCCATCGGCGTGACCCCGAACGTTTTCGTAAACTTTTCCTTGAAGGCGGATATGCCCATGCATGACGCTTTCGCCGCATCTGCTACTGTGACGTCATGCTCGAGATTCGATCCGAGAAGCCACATGCCCCGTTCAAGAGAGTCGATCGTGCTTCTTCGCTGGTAGTCTTCTGTCCGCGGGGCAAGACGAGGGGTCGCGTTGACAAGGGCAATGAGTTCGAGCGTTTTGAGGCGTAGCCGCATCAGGGGTTCTCGTTCGTCGATGTCCCAAAACGATTCGAGGAGGGCCTTCATCGAGGGGTCGGGCGCATAGACTTTGCAGCCGCTCGACCCTGCGAGTTGTTGTGCGAGGACGTCGAAGTCGAGACTGGTTGCAGATAGGGAGCGGGAGAGGGTTTTCGCTCCCTCTGACCGGCTGATCCTGATGGTGAGCCCCGTGTACAGCGGCGCGGGAAATTCCATAGAGCGCTTTCTCACCCGCTCGTCGTGCACGGCAAGCTCGCCTTCTCCGAGACGGATGCCGTCGTCAAGCTGGAATCGACCGTGCAAGCACCAGTCGATCTGGAGCTCGAGCGGCTCGACATCATCCCATGTCGCGGTGCCCTGGGGAATGCTGTTGAACGCCAGGGACACGCCGTCGAACAGTTCGAACGCGTCGATGACGCCCGCCGTGCCGTCGTCCATGCGCAGGTGGTATCGAACAGAGGCCCCATCCGCTCTGATGGCGCGCAGCTTGTCGGCGTTTCTCCTTGCGAGTATGTCGAACACCGTCATGGATTCACCCCTTTTGTCGCGAGGAAGGACGTCGGGGTGTCCGCCGGATTGGCGAGCCCCCTTTTTTCTTCTGCATGGTGTTTCGAGCAGAAGAAGGATGCTAACCGGTTGATGCCGTCCTCTTCGAGCGGGTAGACCTCCGTGATGCATCCCCCATCCATTACGGCGACGTGCGTGCAGCACGATAGCGCGAATTCCGGATCGTGCGTGATAACGACCTGCGTGATGCCGTGTTCGCACAAACGGCGAATGCCCTCGGCGACCTGTTGCATGTGGAAGAGGTCGAGTCCGCTCGTCGGCTCGTCATAAACGACGAGCCGACGGTTGGTGGCAAGCGCCTGGGCGATGGCGACGCGCTGACGCTGCCCGCCCGAGAGCGACAGGGGGTGATCCTCGGCGAAAGCGTCGAGGTCGAGGTCGCGCAGGATGCCGAGGCCGCGCCGCTGCCGATCGGGACCCTCCATACCGAGCGTCACCTCGTCGAGCACGCTTTCCGAGAAGAGCTGGTGACTTGCATCCTGCATGACCATGAAGCATTTGCGCCTGCGGGCGCGTTTTCCCAAACGATCTCCTCTCAAAGTTACGGTTCCGTCGCATCGGTTGAGACCGCATACTGCTTCGGCGAACGTCGATTTGCCTGCGCCGCAAGAGCCGACCAGAGCCGTGACGCTCTCGGCGGGAAGCTCGAGGCTGTCGACCTTGAGGATCCTCTCGAAGGCTCCGTTCTTCCGGCAGCGCGCCGTCAGGCCCTCGAAGCGTACCGTTTCTTTCTCGGCCGCCGCCCTTTGCGTTTCGGCCTTTGCCGAGGCGTTGTAGCGACCGTTGCCGTGGAAGATGCCGTCGACGCTTCGCGCGCGCAGTCCGAGCTGCATGCGCTCGGAGTCATCGAGTCGCGCGAACTCGTCGGCCGTCCATCGGCGCGCGAGGCGGCCGTCATCGAGGTAAAGCACGTGATCCGCGATTCCCTCGAGGTAATGGATTCGGTGCTCCGCCACGAGCACGGCGACCCCTTCGGCCTTCCAGCGTGCAATAGCCGAGCGAAGCTGCGCGATCGCCTCGAAGTCGAGGTTGGAGGACGGTTCGTCCAGCACGACGAGCGCGGGAGATACCGCCGCGGCGCTCGCGCACGCCACGCGCTGCTTCTGACCACCCGAAAGAGAGAAGAGGCTCTCGTCGATCAGGGGCGCAAGGTCGAACTCCCTTGCCGCAGCGTCCACGCGTCGGTCGATGTCGGAGGGTTCGAACCCCAGATTCTCGCACCCGAAAGCGACCTCCCCTCGGACGTCGACGTTGTAGAACTGGGTTTTGGGGTTCTGAAAGACGCTGCCGACGTACCGCGCGGTCTTCCATAGTTCCTCGCGCGCAACGTCGATGCCGCACACGCTCACGGTGCCGGTTTCCGTCCCTTCGTAGAAATGCGGGGCGAGGCCGTTCGCGAGGCGTGTGACGGTGGTCTTGCCGCAGCCGGACGGCCCGCACAGCAAGGCCACCTCGCCTCTTCCCAGCGACAAGGAGATCCCCTCGACGCCTGCCCCGTAGCGCCCTCCAGCATAGGAGAACGAAACATCGTCCATGGAAAGGACGGGGGATTCGGTTTTCGATTCCCTGCTCATGCGATCGCCTCCGGGAAAAAGAGACTTAAGGCGAGGGTTGCCGTTGCGACAAGCGATGCGGCGATAACCGCGGCATCGACCGGCGTGAACCCGATGCTGCCGGTGTTCGTCCTCGGCCAGGGCGCGCCGAGCCCTCGGGCCAGAGCGGCCGCAGATAGGTCCTCGCCGATGGAGACGGCGCAGCTCATGAGCGGGACGAGGCAGTTCTCCGCATAATCGATCCCGCGGGAGATCGGGGTGATGCCGCGCATCCGCATGGCGGCGTTGACAGCCCGCGCCTCCTGCCCGAGCGTGGGAAAGAACCTGAACAGCACCGATAGTGGAACAGTGATCCAGTCGGGCATGCGCATGCGCGCCATGGCCGCCATGAACTCGGACACCGTCGTCGTGGCGAACACGAAATACGCGAGCGCGAGCGTGGGTACGAAGCGGGAGACCACTGTTGCCGTTGCCACGATGATCGCGTTCGTGAAGCCTTCAAGCGCGGGTGCGGCAAACGCGGCAAGCGCGCAGGTCCCGAGATACGCCGCGAGCATGAGCCCCGCCGCGCGCACGCGCCCCGATATCGCGAGCAGCCCGAACGGAAACAGCAGCATCGCCGTGCGCACGGCGAACATCGCCCCTCCGTTCCCTCCGAGCAGGAGCACCGTCGAAACCGCGAACAGCATCACAATCTTCGTGCGCGGGTCGAGCCGTACCGTCCGCTCTCCCGCCTTTGACCGAAGCAGCTCCATTGTCCAAGACCCTCTCGCGATGCCCTATGCGATGCCCGCGCGCTTGAAATGCTTCTTCAGGATGGCGCGCCCTATGAAGCCGCCGACGACCCCCGTGACGAAGCACGCTGCGAGCAGGACCGGATAGAGCTCCGGTTGCAGGTAGGTCATGAGTTCGTCCACGTAGGCGTCGCCGTATTGGGCACGGACGGTGGGGAGGTACGTGTTGGCGGTGAGGAGGAAGGGGAGGAAGTTGCCGATGATCCAGCAACTGAATATGCCGTGAGACAGGATGGCGCGCGATGCCGACGCATAGCCGCCTGATTTCCAGACGAGGTCGGCGATGAGCCCGAAAACGAGACCCGTCGCGATGGAGAAGTACCCCATGCCGGTGATGAACATGATGATGCCGATGAGCAGGCCGAGTATCGTGATCATTCCGAACTTACGGGCGCGCGTGAGGAAAAGCATGTACGGGATGCCCGCGAAGAGCGGAACGATTCCGCAGATCGCCGCCATGAGGATGGGGATGAACCCCAGGCACGCCACGGCAAACACGACGACGAAGTAGATCGCCGTGAAGATGCCTATGTTGATGAAGTCTTTTCCTGCGAGCCTCCCTCCCGTTTTCGGTGCGGAGGCGGATGCGTTTCCGGTGATCTTCATGTGCGAATCCTTTCCCGTGCGGATCTTTGGCCGCCGTGCCCTGCATAAAGTTAACCTTATGAAACAACAATCCATTTTGTCGGATACGCATAGAGCTGCAACTCTGGGCAGCCGCGCATGCTCTAAAACGCCGCGTTCTCTACAAGAAAAATTGATTAGTTTTCCAGGCGCTCGGAGCTGCGGCGCTGCCACTGGGATGGCGGGCATCCGAACGTTCGGCGAAAGGCCTCGTCGAACGCCGAGACGCGTGCGTATCCCACCGCGCGCGCCACGTTCGCCACGCTCGCCTTCCCGGAGCTAAGAAGGCCGCAGGCCGCCTTCATGCGCTCCGCCCGTAGGGTTTCCGCCACGCCTGCCCCGCGTACGTTCTTGAATGCGCCATAGAGCCGCGATCGGCTCACGTAGAGCTCGTCCGCGATCGCTTTTGCGGTGAGCCCCTCGGAAAACCGCGTTGCGATGATCTTTTCCGCGCGTTCCACGAGCGCGCGATCCCCGCGCATCGTTTCGTCGTCGGCGTCAGGGTCGGGCTGGGCGGAAAGGGCGATAACCGCTTCGAGCGCCTTCGCGTGGAAGTACGGCGCGGCTCCGGGCAGCGACGCCCGCTCGGGGGTGAACGATCTCAGGATGAAGCGCATCTCGGCGGGAGGGTTCGCGGCGACGCCCGCGCGGATCGCCGCTTCGACGTCCCTGAAATCGTCGGGGAACCTCTTTCTCATGCCGTCGAAGTAGCCAGGCGTGTAGGTGATGCTCGTCGACTCGTAGAGAACTCCCTCCTGCAAAAGGCAGCGCGTCGTTCCGCGCGCCTGCGAGAACGCTGCGAGGTTCTCGCGCTCTGCGGGTGCTTCGGCGGGCACGTTCGGCATCGATTGGAGCGTTGCGCGCGATCCGGAGAAGATGCAGGAGAAGTCCGTCGGGCGCTCCTCGAGGACGAACGGTTTCTTGAGCCGCAGCGAGTGCATGCTGACAAGGCAGTCCTCGCCGAGTGCCGCCGTCCAGAGGAACCCCTCGCCGAGCGATTCCGGAAGCGTCGCGTACAGACCGCAGCGAACGCGCTCCATCCTGAGGGAGAACTGCTCTATCTGCGGCTCGACGAACGTCCGCAAATGCTGCGGGAGATTCGATTGCGGTGCGCCCATGCTTTTGCTCCTGTGTTTCGTGCCTGTCCCGATTAGTTTCGAGGATGTCTTCTGTTTCCGGGTTTGGAAGAGAGGACCCGTCCATAATGATATGTTTACCACAACTAACTATCAAGTGCGTCGAGGGTCTTGGATTCAGACGTCGGCGCGCAGGGTCAAGATTGGAGGTTTCGTATGGACAGAAAGGGAGGGCCGTCCCGCAAGCAGGGCGCCGTCGGGCGGCTGCTCGACTTCGCCGGGCCGCGCAAGGCGCTCACGTACCTGGGTTGCGCGCTCTCGGCGGCATCGATGATCGTGGGCTTCGGCCCGTATGTCTGCATCTGGCTCGTGGCGCGCGACCTCATCGCGGTCGCGCCGGATTGGAGCGCTGCGACGAGCATCGCCGCCTACGGATGGTGGGCGCTCGGCTTCTCGGTCGCGTCCATCCTGCTGTACTTCGCAGGGCTCATGTGCACGCACCTGGCGGCGTTTCGCTGCGCGTCCAACATGCGCAAAAGGGCGGTCGAGCATCTGATGCGCACGTCGCTGGGGTACTTCGACACGCATGCCTCCGGCGCGCTGCGGCGCGTGGTGGACGGGTGCGCAGCGGAGACGGAGGGGCTGCTCGCCCACAAGCTGCCGGACACCGCAGGATCCGTGGCCATGATAGCCGGCATGCTCGTGCTGTTCTTCGCGTTCGATTGGAGGCTCGGGCTCGCGTGCCTCGTGCCCGTCGTCCTTTCGCTCTGCTGCATGTTCTACATGATGGGCGGGCGCGGCATGGACTTCATGACGAAGTACATGGAATCGCTCGTCAAGATGAACAAGACGGGCACCGAGTACGTGCGTGGAATCCCCGTGGTGAAGGTGTTCCAGCAGACGGTCCACTCGTTCAAGGCGTTCCACGACGCCATCCAGGACTTCACGCGGCTCGCGCAGGACTACGCGGTCAAGTGGTGCCGCACCCCGCAGTCGCTGTCGCTGACCGTCATCAACGGCGTGGCGGCGTTCCTCGTGCCCGTGGCGATCCTTCTCGCGCCGGGCGAGGGCGATTTCGGAATGTTTGCGGCAAACTTCGCGTTCTACGCCATCTTCTCGGCGGTCGTCCCCACGGCCATGACGCGCGTGATGTTCATGTCCGAGGCGTTCCAATCGGCGGCCGACGCCGTGTCTCGCGTCGAGGGGGTGCTGTCGGCTCCCGTGATCGAGGCGCCGTCGAGCCCGCAGGCGCCCAAGGGCAACTCGATCGCGTTCGAGGACGTGAGCTTCACTTACGAAGGTGCGGAAGAGCCTGCGCTCAGCCATGTGAGCTTCGAGGTGCCTGCAGGCTCCACGGTGGCGCTCGTGGGGCCTTCCGGCGGCGGCAAGACCACGGCGGCAAGCCTCGTGCCGCGCTTCTGGGATGTGGACGAGGGCCGCGTGCTCGTCGGCGGCGTGGACGTGCGCGACATGGACCCCCACGACCTCATGGACCGCGTGGCGTTCGTGTTCCAGGCCAACCGCCTGTTCAAGCAGAGCATCTTCGAGAACGTGCGCGCGGCGCGCCCCGACGCGTCGCGCGAAGAGGTGCGGGCGGCGCTGCACGCAGCGCAGTGCGACGACATCATAGCGAAGCTTCCCCGGGGAATGGACAGCGTCTATGGCGCGCAAGGCGCCTACCTCTCCGGCGGCGAGGTGCAGCGCCTCATGCTCGCGCGCGCCATCTTGAAGGACGCCGACGTGGTGGTGCTCGACGAGGCGACGGCGTTCGCCGATCCCGAGAACGAGGCCAGGATCCAGAAGGCGTTCTCGGAGCTCGCGCGCGGGCGCACGGTGCTCATGGTTGCGCACCGTCTCTCGACCGTGCGCAACGCCGACAAGATAGTGGTGCTCGACGCGGGGCGCGTGGCCGAACAGGGGACGCATGACGAGCTCCTGGCAGCCGGGGGTCTGTACGCCCGCATGTGGGCCGACTACGAGCAGGCGGTCAGCTGGAAGATCTCGTCCGAGGAGGTGGCCTAGATGTCCATCAAAGAGAAGTACGAGCTTACCGACGAGGGCGTTCGCAACGTCAAGCTGGGGGCCCTGTGGACCGCCGTGTCCAACATCGCGGTGTTCGCGGGCGTGGGGATCCTGTTCCTCGCGATGGGGGCGTTCGCCGACCATCTGACGTCGGGAGCGCCGCTGCCCGACATCGCCCCGTACGCCCTGGGGCTCGCCGCGTTCGTCGTCGCCCTGTTCGTCACCGAGTATCTCGCCTACTACTACCAGTACGGCGTGATCTACAAGGAAAGCGGTCGCCAGCGCATCGGGCTGGCGGAGCGCTTGCGCAAGCTCCCGCTGTCGTTTTTCGGCAGGCGTGATCTGGCCGACCTCACCGAGACGATCATGGGCGACGTGAAGACCATCGAGCACGCCTACAGCCACGTGCTCCCCGAGCTCTACGGCGCCTACATCATGCTGGGCGTTGCGGCAGTCGGGCTGATAGCCTTCGACTGGAGGCTTGCCATCGCGGCGCTGTGGAGCGCGCCGGTGGCGCTCGCGCTGCTGTTCGCGTCGCGCCGGTTCCTTTCGCCTCTCATGCGCGCCACGCGTATGAAGAACCTTGCTGTGTCTGACGATATCCAAGAGGCGCTCGAATGCGTGCGCGAGGTGCGCGCGACCAACCAGGAGGAGCGCTACCTGGACGGCATTCGCGCGCACATCGACGAGGCGGAGGCCCAGACCGTGAAAGGCGAGCTTGCCACGGGCATCTGCGTGAACGGCGCGCAGATCGTGCTGCGGCTGGGGATCGCCACCACCGTGCTGGCAGGGGCGGCCTTCGTCCTCGAGGGGACGTGCGGCTTCATGACGCTGTTCTGCTTCCTTTTGGTGGTGTCTCGCATCTACGCGCCGTTCGACCAGTGTCTCATGCTCATCGCCGAGCTGTTTGCGGCGAAGACGGCGAGCGCGCGCATGAGGAGCTTCTACGACGAGCCGCTTGCGAACGGCGGAGAAACGTACGCGCCGCAAGGTCACGACGTCGTGTTCGACGACGTGTCGTTCTCCTACGGGGACGGCGAGCAGGTCCTCTCGCACGTGGGCTTCACCGCACGCGAAGGGGAGGTCACGGCGCTCGTGGGACCGTCCGGCTCCGGCAAGTCGACGTGCGCCCGCCTGGCGGCGCGCCTGTGGGACGCGACGTCTGGGCGCGTGAGCGTGGGCGGCGTAGACGTGGCGACGGTGGACCCCGAGGTGCTGCTGCGCGATTTCTCGGTGGTGTTCCAGGACGTCTTGCTGTTCGACGACACCGTGATGGGCAACATCCGCCTGGGAAGGCGCGATGCCACCGACGAGGAAGTGCTCGCTGCGGCTCGGGCCGCCAACTGCGATGGGTTCGTCTCGCGTATGCCGCAGGGCTACGAAACGATGATCGGGGAGAATGGGGCGCGGCTTTCCGGCGGCGAGCGTCAACGCATCTCGATCGCGCGGGCGCTGCTCAAAGGTGCGCCTATAGTCTTGCTCGACGAGGCGACCGCATCGCTTGATGTGGAGAACGAGACGGAGGTGCAGCAGGCGCTCTCGCGGCTGCTTGCCGGCAAGACCGTCATCGTGATCGCTCATCGCATGCGCACGGTGGCGAATGCCGACAAGGTGGTGGTGCTCGAATTCGGAAGGGTCGCCGAACAAGGCGCTCCCGCCTGCCTTATGGAACAGGGCGGTCTGTTTGCCCGCATGGTGCGTCTGCAGCAGGAGAGCTCTCAATGGGCGCTGTAGGAAATCGTCGGAACCTCGACGAGAGTTCCGCCCGCCCCTTTATCCGCAAGTCGTACGAGGACTACCTCGAGGCCATCCTCGTCATTCGCACCGAGCGCGGCTCATGCCGCAACGTCGACGTGGCGGAGTTTTTGGGCGTTACCAAGCCAAGCGTCACCAAGGCGCTTGCCAACCTGACGTGCGAGGGTCTTGTGAGCGTCGTCGGCTACGATGTAAAGCTCACTTCCGGAGGGCGCCGTCTTGCCGAGGAGACGCTCGCCAAGCATCGCTTCTTCGAGGGGATGCTCCTCGACGCCGGGGTGGACGCGGAGGTCGCGTCGGAAGAGGCCTGCCGCATGGAGCACTGCATCTCGGGGGACTCCTTCCGTCGCCTGGCGGATCACCTCGGGGGTTGGCGGGAAGGGGGACGAGACGTATGAAGTGGGCGCCTGCCGGTCCGAACAAGGCGCACTGACCTTACCGGCGTATGTCGCCCTCATCTGCCCGGAGGTTCCGCGTCGGGCGGGAAAACGACAACGGCCGGCGGCGATGGCGGCCGTTGTCGCAGTTCAGGAAACAACGCTAACATCTGGCCTCGAAACGAGATTAATCCCTTCCATCTCGAATTTACTGAAGAGTACGGGAAGTTTTTCTGCGGTCGACTGGTCAACCACCCCGACGCTCTCTTTATATTTGCTGGCAATTGAGTGGATATGCAAATCGATTTTTATGTTCTCATTCAGCATTGTGCAGCTCCAAGCAAATCAAGTCGAAGTGGCAATCGGGCAAGCCGTTTGATGCGGCCTTTAGCTTTTCCCTCAAAGCGATCTTGCCAATTATCGGAATATATCAAGCATAGCCGATTCATGGAAAACGATTCGGGTACCGTGCCAATCGTCTAGCGGTTTGGTTGAAAAATTCTATCATTAAGGGCCGATGACGCAAGGCTTCCTCCTTCTCGTTACAGAACATAGATTGTGGCTTCAACAGCGAATAAGCGCGAATCTCCTTAGCGTCTCGCGGGAGCGCTCGGCACCGCTGCCTCTGATAGAAGATTTGAGCTTGCCCCATCTCGATAGCGCGCACGGTTTTGAGATTCCTTGTCCTTGCGCACTCCCCTCTCTCGAACCGGGGAGTGCTCGACATATCCTGCGTTGACAGCAAGGCTGAAGCAAATGAACGGCCTACGCAGATATGAATTTCGCTCTCCATCTAGGCGGGATTTCTCGCGAAAGATGTATTTCGGCTGCTCAAAGGACGCCTCTCGTTACCCCTGTTTAAATCCGCTTGTCTTCTGGGGTGGACGGCGGACAGCTTGGAGGCATGAGTCGCCGAGACGCATATTATGGACCCGAAGGGCAACCTCCTGTCCAAATGGAACAATTCTGGCTATTTGGGCTAGGAGTTCATCAGCAGCTATCGGATACTTCGCGAATGAGTTAACATAGGCTAACAAAGGAGTGAAAGATGGGTAGCGCCGATTCTTCCAAACCGAACTCACGTGCCCTCAAGGGCCGCGACCTGATAACAGTAGGCATTTTCACTGCGCTGTATTTCGCGGTGAACTTCGCGTGCATGCTCTTGTCAGGTCTCCATCCGTATCTGTGGGTGTTCATGCCCGCCCTCGACGGCTTGCTTGCGGCGATCCCGTTCATGCTGGCGTGCGCCAAGGTTCCCAAGTTCGGCACCGTGCTCATCATGGGGATGGTTCCGTCCTTGGTCTACTTCATTACCGGAATGTTCACGCCGCTCATCCTCGGGATGATGATCTGCGCCTGCCTTGTCGCCGAGGCGATTCGCGCAGCCACCAAGTACCGCAGCTTCGCCGGCAACGCCGTCGCGTACGCCGTGTTCGGGTTCGGCATGTGCGGCAGCCCTCTGCCGCTTTGGGTGTTCCATGACTCATTCGTCGCCCAGATCTCCTCGCAGGGAATGGGGGCCGCTTATCTTGCGACGCTCGAGACCGCTGCTAACCCGACCATGCTCGTCGCGATGTTCGCCGCCACGTTCCTTGCAGGGCTCGTCGGTGCCTACATCGCGAAGGGGATGTTCAAGAAGCATTTCGAGAAAGCGGGCCTCGTGTAATGGGACAGGGGATGCTTGCCGACGAAAAGGCTTTTCTTCCCAAGGGCGCCATCCTGGGAAAGCCCCGTTCCCGAGGCGTACTCAACCTCGATCCAAGAACCCTCATGGGGGTTCTCGTTGCGGTATCGGCGCTCGCCTTCGTCGGAAAGGGGCTTGCCGTCGAGCTTGCGCTCGTCTGCGCCGTGGCGCTGCTCCAGGCTCTCTGCGGGCACCCGAGGATGGCCCTCGGATTTGTCGCGGGCTATGCCGTTTTGGCAGCGCTCTTGCACCTTGTCCTTCCCTCTGTCGGGGGAATCGCTGCCACTATGTTCACGATCAGCCTCACGTTCGCCAGGAAGATATACCTGTGCCTGATGGTGGGGACCCTCCTGGTCTCCGAATCGTCCGTCCACAGGATCGCTGCCGCGCTTGCCAAGCTCAGGATTCCCCGGTCGGTGCTCATTCCCCTGACCGTGACGTTGCGCTATTTCCCTACGCTCAAGGAGGAGGCGTCGCATGTTCGCGATGCGATGGCCCTGCGCGATATCCCGGCGGCGAGCAGGGTCGAGTGCTTCGTCGTTCCGCTTGTGATGTCGGCGACCTCGACCGCCGACGAGCTGGCGAAGGCGGCGACGTGCCGCGGCATCGAGAACCCAACGCCTTCGACGGATACCGAGCGTCTTTCGATGCGGACGGCGGACTGGGTTGTTCTGGCGGTCTCCGCCGCCGCGGTCGTTCTGGTCGTGCTGTTCGGGGGTGAGCTCTGATGGAATTTCGCAAGGACGAGCCGGTGATTTCGCTTTCGGGCGTGAGCTGCGCCTCGAGCGACGGGGCCTTGATCCTGGACGACGTCGATCTCCAGGTGAGGAGAGGCGAATGCCTGCTTCTGATGGGGCGCTCCGGCTCGGGGAAGACGACCATCACGAAGTGCATAAACGGGCTGATCCCCTCGTTCGAGCCGAGCCTCGTCCTCGAGGGCGAGGTTCGGGTCTGCGGCCTCGACCCGTCGAGCTGCGAGATGCACGAGCTCGCCGAGCTCGTCGGGAGCGTGTTCCAGAACCCCAAAAGCCAGTTCTTCAACCTGACCTCGAACGACGAGCTCGCCTTCGGTCTGGAATCGCGCGGCGTCCCGGTCGAGGAGATCGAGGGCAGGATCGCAAGAACGGTCGCTGCGCTCAAGGCGGAGCGCCTGCTTGACCGCGACGTGAGCAAGATGAGCGGCGGGGAGAAGCAGAGCCTGGTGTTCGCCTCCGCCGACATCGCGGGCCCGGATGTCCTCGTCCTCGACGAGCCGACGGCGAACCTCGACGCGTCTTCCGTGGAGGCGCTGCACGACGAGATGGCGGCGGTGAAGGCGCAAGGGAAGACGGTGGTCATCGCGGAGCACAGGATCTACTTCGCCTCCGACCTGATCGACAGGGCGGTGCTGATCGAGGACGGGCGGGTTTCCCGCGAGTTATCCCCGGGAGATCTGCTGGCCCTCGATTCGGAGGAGCGCGAGGCGCTGGGGCTTCGCGCGACGGATCCCGACGAGGCCCTTTCCGTGACGGTCCCCCGCGCCGCGCCCGGCGGCGAGAGCGTAGCCGGCGGCGAGCCGAAGGGGCTCGAGCTTTCCGCGTACGCCGTCGTGCGCGGGGGCGGTCCCGTCTTCGAGCCCGTCAGCGTCTTTGCGCCGGCGGGCAAGGTGCTCGGCGTCCTGGGCGAGAACGGCGCCGGCAAATCGACGCTCCTGCGCGGTCTGGCGGGCCTTGAGCGACATGAGACGGGCGATGTGCGGTTCGGAGGGAGCAGGCAAACCCGGAAAGAGAGGAGGCGGTCGGCAGCGCTCGTGATGCAGGACGTCAACCATCAGCTCTTCACGGACAGCGTCTGGAACGAGTGCCTCCTGGCGGTCGGCGGTCGAGACGACGAGCCGACCCGCGCGCGCATCGGGGAGACGCTCTCCAGGCTCGACCTCTCCGACAAGGCCCAGGCGCATCCCATGTCCCTGTCCGGCGGGCAGAAGCAGCGCCTTTCCCTCGCATGCGCCCTGCTCTCCGACAGGAGGGTGCTGCTCCTCGACGAGCCGACGAGCGGGCTCGACTTCGAGCACATGGTCGAAGTCGCGCGCCTTGTGCGGGGCTTGGCCGAGGCTGGGGCGGCTGTCGTCCTGGTCACCCACGACAGGGAGCTCCTCAACCGCTGCTGCGACGGCGTTGTCGAGCTCGGCGTCCCAGCGGGCAAGGGGGCGGCTCGGTGAGCGTCAGGCGGAAAAGCATATTCTCGGACGGCGAAGACGCCGCCTTCCCCTTCTCGCTCGACGCGGCGTCGAGCCTGACTCCGGGCGCGGGCGCGCACCTGGCCTCGGCCGCCGGGGAGGCCGTGCTGCGCGTCGAGGGCGACGACGGATTCGGGGAGATACGTTTCATCGAAGTCCTCCCGGGCATCACCGTCTCGTTCAACGACTTCCGCATGGAGCGCTGCGTCTCCTCCTTCTCGACCGACAGCGACGTCCTGTGCATAGACTGGTGCCGTGAGGGCAGGATCGAGCAGCCCATGCCCGGCGGGTCGTACGCCTACGTCTCCTCGGGCGACCTCAAGGTCGACGACAGGGCGTGCCATACCGGCGAGTTCGTCTTCCCCACGCGCCGGTACCGGGGGGTCACCGTCTCCTTCGACCTCTCGTTCGCGCCCGCCTCGATCGGGCGGGCGCTCCCCGGCTTCGCCGTCGACCTTTCCGAGTTGAAAAGGCGGTTCTGCCGGGAGGGAAGGCCGTTTCTGCTGCATGCCAGCAAGCAGGCGAGCCACATCGCCTCGGAGCTCTACCTTGCGCCCGTGAAGAAGCAGAAGGCGTACTGCCAAATCAAATCGCTCGAGTTGCTTCTCTTCCTGGATTCGACGGACCCCGGCATGCACACCTACGGAACGGGATACTACCCGCGCTCGAAGGTCGCCCGCGTCAAGAAGGCGCACGACCTCATGGTGTCCGACCTTTCCGAGAGCGTCACGGTCGAGCGGGCGGCGAAAGACGCCGGCATGTCCCTCACCGCCTTCAAGCAGTGCTTCAAGGGCGTCTACGGCTCCTCCCCGGCGGCGTACGTGCGCACCGTGCGGATGGAGCTCGCCGCGAAACTGCTCAGGGAGACCGACCGCAAGGTCGCTGAGATCGGCGCCCTCGTCGGATACGAGAGTCCTTCCAAATTCTCCGTGGCCTTCAAGGACTCCACGGGCGTCACGCCGAGCGAGTACCGCCGCCGCGGATAGACACGTTCTGCCCAATCGGAACACTTCGGCCCGAACGGGGCTGAAGCAACGTCCGGCACGTCCAATAATAAACCTTAGATAACAATTGGGGTGAGGCGCGCACGCGCCTCGCCAGCACGCCGCCGGAGGGAGTGAGGCTATGTCGACAACAGCAGGTGTTTCCCGGAGAGCCGAGGGGAGGTCGTGGGTTTCTACGCTCTTCTCCTATGCGTCGAGATGCAAGGGGAGGATGGCCCTTTCGGTCATCGCTTCCGTCGCCAGCGTGGCGGCCGGGTTCGTCCCGTTCTACGCGGTGTACAGCCTGATGGAGATGGCCATCGTCGGTTCGCTGACCTGGGGTGGCGCTTTGGTGTGGATTGCGGTTGCTGCCGCTGCCTACGTCATGAGCAAAATTCTTTTCGGGGCGTCCACCCTGCTGTCCCACGTTTCGGCTTATACGATCCTGGAATCGCTTCGGAAGGATTTCACGCGCAAGCTCATGCGCGCCTCCCTGGGGACGGTCCAATCGAAGAGCATCGGCAGCATCAAGAGCGTCTTCCTCGACCGAATCGAGAACATCGAGCCCCCCTTGGCGCACATGATCCCCGAGCTCGGCGGCTCGCTCGTCCTCGCGGCGGGTTTGGCGGGATGGCTCGCGGCCATCGACTGGCGGATGGCCCTGGCGTGCCTCGCCTGCGTGCCTCTGGGGCTCGCCGTCTTCGCCTCGAGCCTCAAGGAGTTCAACGCCAAATACGCCGCGTTCATGGCCGAGAGCAACCACGTGAACAGCGTCATAGTCGAGTACATCGAGGGCATCCAGGTGGTGAAGGCGTTCAACCAGGCGAGCGACTCCTACGAGAAGTACGCAGGCGCGGTCGAGGCCTTCAAGGGCTTCACGATGGAGTGGTTCAAGTCCACCTGGGTGGCCATGAACCTGATGTCGTCCATCATGCCGACGACGCTCCTCGGGGTGATGCCCGCCAGCTTGGCTCTCTACCTCGGCGGGGCCCTGTCTCCGGCCGATCTGGCGATGTGCGTGGTGCTGTCGCTGGCCATCGTCGATCCGATCGCCAGGTTCACATCGTTCGTCAACGAACTGAAGTCCATGGAGTACGCCGTGGCCGACGCGGCGGAGTTCCTCGGTTTGCCGGAACTTCCCGAAATCGACCGAAGCGCTACCAGGGTCAAGGACTCGTCCATCGAGCTGAAGGACGTCCGTTTCTCCTACGGAGAGGGCGAAGAGGTTCTGCACGGGGTGTCCTTGGATATGCCGTGCGGGTCGTTCACGGCGCTCGTCGGCCCGTCCGGATCCGGAAAATCGACTCTCGCCCGCCTTCTCGTACGGCATTGGGACGTCGACGGCGGCAGCATCGCCATCGGGGGCGTCGACGTGCGCGACATGCCCCTCGAGCAGCTCTCCGGGCTCGTGAGCTTCGTCGCCCAGGACAACTACCTCTTCGACGCGAGCATCCGGGAGAACATCAGGCTTGGGAACCCCGCGGCGAGCGACGACGAGGTGGAGGAGGCGGCGCGGGCAGCGTGCTGCGACGATTTCATCTCCAGGCTGCCCCAGGGGCTGGATACCCCGGCGGGTTCGGCGGGATTCGAGCTGTCGGGCGGGGAGAGGCAGCGCGTGTCCCTCGCTCGCGCCATTCTGAAGAATGCTCCCATAGTGGTCCTCGACGAGGCCACCGCTTTCACCGACCCTGAAAGCGAGGATAAGATCCAGCGCTCCATCGCCCGCCTCTCTGCGGGGAAGACCCTGGTGGTGATAGCGCATCGGCTCTCGACGATCGTGAACGCGGACAGGATAGCCGTGATCGAGGGCGGCAGGGTGGTCGCGATGGGAAGGCACGACGAGCTGCTTTCGGCCTGCCCCCTCTATTCGCGGATGTGGGACGCCCATGTCGGCGCCCGGGCGTGGGCGGCAGGCTCCGGCGAGGAAGGGGACAGGCGATGATGAACTCGCTCATCCGCATCATCCGGTGGACCGGGCCGTACAGGGGGCGCCTGTTTCTCGGATGCCTCTGCTCCTTCCTCATGACGTGGGCGACCGCGGCGCCGGTGGTCATCGGGGCGTGGCTTCTCGCCGAAGTCGTCGAAGACGCGAGCGGGCGCTCCCCGCTCGACCCTTCCTGGGTATGGCTCTCCCTCCTCGCGTTGGCGGCATGCGTGCTCGCCCGGTTCGTCTTCTCCTACGGGAAGAACAGGCTGCAGGAATCCATCGGCTACGAGGTCGCGCCCGAAGACCGGACGAGGATCGGCAGCGTCCTCAAACGGGTCCCGCTGGGCTTCTTCTCGGAAGTGAATACGGGCGACATCCTCGCTCTGGCCACGACGGAGCTGGGCGTCCTCGAGCTGCAGGGGATGAAGATGGTCGACGCGGTGGTGAACGGCTACGTCAACCTGCTCGCGATACTGTGCTTCCTGCTCTTCCTGAGCCCTGCGGCGGCGCTCGCAGCCGTTTTGGGCACTGCCGTCTCGTGCCTGGCCCTCGCCTCGATCAACCGGACGTCGCGGCGCCTTGCCCCCGCCGCGCACGAGGCGACGGAGAGGCTCGCCCGAAGCATCGTCGAATACGTCCGAGGGCTTGGGACCGCGAAGTCGTACGGGCAGAGCGGCGCTGCGGAGAAGCCCATCCTGCGCTCGGTGGAGAGGCTCAAGGACGCGCGCATCGCCATCGAGTTCGGGTTCACGCCGAGGAACGTCGTCCACCTGGTCGCGTTCAAGCTCGCCAGCGTGGGCGTGGTCGCATGCGCCGTTTGGGGCTTTTCGGCGGGATCCCTTCCCTTATGGACGTTCTTCGCCCTTCTCGCGTTCTCGTTCACCATCTTCTCGGGAGTGGAGAGGGTCAACGACTCCGCGCACATGCTCGGCGACCTGGGCGACATCCTCGACAGGCTGGAGAAGGTCGAGGGAGCGAAGATGATTGACGAGGACGGCCGGGAGGCGGAGCTCTCCGAACACGACGTCGAGTTCCAGGACGTGTCGTTCTCCTACGGCCGGGGCAAGGGGGCCAGGAAGGCCCTCGACTGCGTGAGCCTTCGCGTTCCCGAGGGATCGACGTGCGCCATCGTGGGGCCCTCGGGCTCGGGCAAGACCACCATCGCCAACCTCATGATGAGGTTCTGGGACGTCGACGCGGGGCGCGTGCTCGTGGGAGGGCGGGACGTAAGGGAGCTGACGTGCGACAGCCTGCTGCGGAACTTCTCCGCGGTGTTCCAGGGCGTCTACCTCTTCAACGACACCATCGAGAACAACATCCGCTTCGGCAAGCCGAACGCGACGGAGGAAGAGGTCAGGCGCGCCGCGCAACGCGCCAGGGTGGACGAGTTCGCCGAGGCGCTGCCCGACGGGTATGAGACGATGGTGGGCGAAGGGGGCGCGGCGCTCTCGGGCGGCCAGAAGCAGCGCATCTCGATCGCGCGGGCGCTCTTGAAAGACGCCCCCATCGTCATCCTCGACGAAGCGACGGCGAGCATCGACCCCGAGAACGAGGCCCTCATACAGGCAGCGCTCACCGAGCTCACGCGAGGCAAGACCGTCGTGGTGATAGCCCACAGGCTCGCCACCATCGAGCACGCCGACCAGATACTCGTCGTGGACCGCGGGAGGATCGTCCAGCGCGGAACCCATCGAGAGCTTTTGTCCCAGGAGGGGATATACCGCAGGTTCGTGGAGATTCGAAGCACGGCCGAGGGATGGAGCTTCCGCCAATGATGCCAGGCAGTTCGTCCTCCAGATCCGACGAGAAGAACCCCCGGTATATGGAGGCATCCCGATGAGCGAATCGTCCGAGGACTACCTCGAGGCCATCCTTGTGATCCGCCGCCTGCGCGGGTCGTGCCGCAACGCCGACATCGCAGAGCGCCTGGGCGTCACGAGGCCGAGCGTCACCAAGGCCCTGGCGGGCCTCTCGTCTCGGTCGCTCGTCGAGGTGGTCGACCGCGACGTGCGGCTCACCCCCGAGGGGCGCCGCCTCGCCGGCGCCACGCTCGAGAAGCACGAGTTCTTCAGGCGGCTGCTCTGCGACGCCGGGGTGGACGGGGGGACGGCATCAGAGGAGGCGTGCCGCATGGAGCATTGCATCTCCGACCCCTCCTTCCGCCGCCTGGCGGACCACCTTGTGAGTCTTCAGGGGCAGGACAGAGACGGGTGAATAGCCGGGCGTCCGAAAGCCCAGGCGAAGCGCATTGAACCCAGCAGCGCATGCAGCTCGCACAGCAGGCGGTATGCGCTGCTTTCGCCCGCGCGGAATCACACGTGCGGGCGACGATACGATACCGAGCGGCGACGATGGCAACGGGCCTCGCGCCATCGCCGCCGAATCCCGCGACGCTGAGATGCAGCCGTTTGC
This sequence comes from Gordonibacter sp. RACS_AR49, assembly GCF_030418435.1. Taxonomy (NCBI): domain Bacteria; kingdom Bacillati; phylum Actinomycetota; class Coriobacteriia; order Eggerthellales; family Eggerthellaceae; genus Gordonibacter; species Gordonibacter sp. RACS_AR49. The sequence goes on from NZ_JAIUDM010000001.1 coordinate 1,013,209, forward strand.
CGCTCCGAAAGGAGCAGACACATGGCAGTCGAATCAGCGGGATGCTCGTACGTCAAGGTCCCCGTGCCGATCCAGGACACCTGCTCGGTGGCGGAGATAGCGATACTCCTGCGCGTGAGCAGGAACGCGGTCTACGAATGGAGCCTTCTCGAGGACGATCCCCTGCCGCTGAAGAGGATGATGGGAAGGAAGAGGGGGCGCTTCGCGTTCAGGGACGAGCTGCTCGAGTGGAGCAAGCGCCACGCGACGTGAATCTTGCCGTCAGGTTGAAGACCGGAGCCGAGAGCGCTCTTCTCGTTCTGGGATTGAATGCTAGCACTGCTTTCTGAACTGTGTGGGCGTGCAGCCCCTGTCCCTTCGGAAGGCCTCCGTAAATGCACCTGGCTTGGTATAGCCTACTTTTTCGCCGATTTCTGCTATCGCCAAGTCGGTTTCGGCAAGCAGGCGCGCGGCCTCTTCCATGCGCTCGTGCGCGACGTAGCGGGACGGCGACAGTCCCGTTGCCGTTTTGAAGAGGTTTTTCAACTTTGTCTTCCCTATGTAGAGCTGGTTTGCCAGGCGAGAGCAGGACAGGTCCCCTCCAAGGTTCGAGGCAATGTATCCGCAGATGAAATCGATGACTTCGCGGTCTTCGCGAGTCAGGGGTATGCTGCGATGCTCGTCGGGGCAGAAGGAAGAATGCTGCATGACGAACGCGACGGCTTCCGAGATCACCCCTTCGTAGAAGAGCTCCGCCGCCATCCCCGTGCCCTTGTAGCTTCGAGCCTTCCTGAGCAGGTTGACGAGATCCGGCATGTCATGCCTTCCGTCGGCTTCCAGGAAGGCTCTTCTCATGTCCTCGACGCTCCCGAACCTGCTTTGCAGGTAGGTGCGGTAGTAGTCAGGGGAAAAGGTGATCGACGTGCCCCTTGCCGACGCGCCTTCGGAAACGCGCGCCTCGTACTCTTCGCCCTCTCCTCCGAGATATACCGAGATCGCTCCGACGCTGAGCGGCGCTCCCTGCTTCTGCGCCACTCCCTCGATTTCGTCGTAGAACGAAACGCAAAGATGTTCAGTGCACCGATACCTCAGGATCCAATTTTTCTTGAATTTCATCCTGAAGGAATTGATCGCGAAGAGGTTTCCGCGAAAGTAAGACCAGTACTCCCCCTCGCCGAACTCGTTCTCGAAGGTCCGCAGGGCGCCTTCAGGCCCGTATGGATGCGTTTTAGAGGAGGGCGAGATTTCCCACTTCCGAAACGCCGCACTGTAGAGGTCTTCTTCCAAGCTCTCCATCTGCCAGCTCCTAGATGCTTCCTTCCGTGTTTAGGCGCGGTCTTTCCGCGCTGGGTCGCATGTGCGTCGGTCTCGGACCCCCCGAGACCTTTCTCCGTTCATTATAGATCAAAGTTTGTTATAGCTAACAATCATGCTAAGGAGGATTCTCTATGCAAGCGGAAAACTCTCGGTCGGCAAGCGGCAGATGGACCACGCGCGACATCCTGACGTTCGTCGTCTTCAACCTCGTCATCGTGTTCCTCACGATGGCGGCGAAGATGATCGAGGACATGCTGCTCGCTCCCCAGAACACGTTCTTCGTGGGATCGTGGCTGTTCCCCCTGCTCTCGACGCCGTTCTACGTCGTGATGGCGGACCGCATCGGAAAGCGAGGGGTGCTGGCGGCGTCGATCCTGGTGTTCGGCGTTCTCTACACGTTCATGGGAGGACTCTACTGCGCTCCGGTTGCCGTCGTCGGCGCCGTCGTCGGAGAGCTCGTCATGTGGGGCAAGGGCTCCTACCACGACATCAAGCGCATCGTCGGCGGCTACATCGTCTACTGGGTGACGTTCGGCTTCTACGGCATCATGCCCTACCTGCTCTTCCGCGAGGCGTACATGGAGCAGCTCGGAACGTACTACGACGCCGCCGACGTCGCGGCGATGGTTGCCCAGTACACGGAGCTTCCCTGGATCCTTCTCATGATGGCGATGTTCGTCGCGGGGACGGTCGTCGGCGGCCTCATCGGCTCCAAATTCCTGAAGAAGCACGTCCGCAAGGCGAAGATCGCATGAGCCGGGCGGAAGATACGGGCATGAGGACGGGGGTCCTCGGACTCGATCCCAGGACGCACCTCGCGTCCTTCCTCGCCGTGGGAGTTGCCGCCATGCTGGTCACCGGGCTGCTCGAGACGGCTCTTCTGCAGGCGCTCGCGGCAGCCTACCTTGCGGCGAACGGCAGGCAGAGGCTCGCCGCCAAGACATGCGCGAGCTTCGCCGCGGTCTGCGCCTTGAGCTTCCTGCCTCTGCCGGGCCTCTACGGCGTCCTCTTCGTGAGCATCCTCCATATGGTGCCGCCCTTCACGGTCGGCTGCGCGCTCTTCACGCTCTCGACGTCCGCGATCATGTGCGCGCTCGACCGCTGGCATGTCCCCCAGGGGGTGCTCGTCGGGATCTGCATGATGTTCAGGTTCGCATCGATCCTCTCCTTCGAGATCCGCTCGATCATCCGCGGCATCAGGATGAGGGGAATCTTCCCCCGCGCCCTCGACGTCGTGAGGCATCCCGCCCTGGCATACGAGTGCGTCTACACGCCGCTCGTCATGCGCTCCCTGCGGCTTTCGAGCGAGCTCGCCGCCTCGGCGGAGCTGAGGGGCATCGAGATCGGCGAGGGCCGCACGTCGGTGCACCACGTCGGGTTCTCCGCCCGCGACGCGGCATGCGCTTCGCTCGCCATCGCCTCCGCCGCTTCGGTGTACGCGCTGGGGGTGGTCCTATGAGCTGCTCGGAAGCAGTGGCGCTGGACGACGTGTCCTTCCGCTATCTCGACGAGTCGGAGGTAGCGGGGCAGGAGCAGGAGCCATCCGAGACGGGCAGCCGCGTCTGCGGGGTGTCGCTTAGCGTGGCGCACGGCTCGTGCACGGTCCTCTGTGGCCGGTCAGGCGACGGCAAGTCGACCGTCCTGCGCCTTATCGACGGGCTGGCGGGCACCTTCTTTCCAGGCGAGAGGAAGGGCGCCGTCCTCGTCGGCGGAACGGAGGTGCTCGACCTATCGCCCCGACAGCGGACCGAGGGGATGGGCGTGGTGATGCAGGACCCGAGGAGCCAGTTCTTCATGGGGACCGTCGCCGACGAGATAGCCTTCTCCCTCGAGAACCTGGGCACCCGCCCGAGCGCCACGGTCGCGCGGGTCCGGGAGGCGGCGGAGCTTTGCGGCGTGAAGGCGCTGCTGTCGGAAAAGCTCACCGAGCTGTCGAGCGGGCAGAAGCAGCGGGTGGCGCTCGCCGCCGCCATCGCGTGCCGCCCGGGGATCCTCGTGCTCGACGAGCCCACGTCCAACCTCGACGCGGCAGGCTCGGAGGCGCTCGTCGGGATCCTGGCGCGCTTGAAGGGCGAGGGCGTCGCGATAGTCGTCTCGGAGCATCGGCTGCACCGGTTCCTCCCCGTCGCCGACGAGTTCGTGTGCATGAGGTCGGGGCGCGTCGCCGCACGTTGGGACGCCGACGAGTTCGCTCGCCTTTCCCTGGCGGACGCCTCGCGGTTCGGCCTGCGCCATCCGGATATGGCGGTTGCGCGAGAAAGCGAGGCGGTGCCCGACCTTTCCGCATGGCGGCTCGAGGGCGTCACCTTCGCCTATCCCTCGACGGGGCGCGGCATCAGCCGGGTTGACGCCGAGTTCCCCCTGGGATGCGTCACGGTCGTGTGCGGCGGTAACGGAACCGGGAAGACGACGCTCGCAAAAGTGCTGGTTGGAGCGGCGCGCGAGCAACAAGGGCGCGTGACGAGAGACGGTGTGGCGCTCTCCCCTCGGAAGCGGAGGCTCCTGAGCTACTTCGTGATGCAGGACGCCGACTACCAGCTCTACGCGGGAAGCGTCGCAGACGAGGTGGTGCTCGGACGCAAGGTGGACGAGGCGCTGAAAGCGCGGGCATGGGAGGCGCTTGCCGCGTTCGACCTCGCCGACCTGTCCGACCGGCACCCGGCGAGCCTGTCGGGAGGGCAGAAGCAGCGCGTGACCCTGGCGGCGGCGTACTGCTCGGACGCGGAGCTCGTCGTGCTCGACGAGCCCACGAGCGGGCTCGACGGCCGCGGGATGGGGAAAGTGGCGGCGTGGTGCCGAAAGCTCGCCGCGAGCGGCAAGGCGGTGGCCGTCATCACCCACGACGATACGCTCGCGCGGCTGGCAGGGGATCGCGTAGTGAGCCTGTCCGTTAAGTCCGAAGAGAGGTGAGATACATGGGAAACGCAAACCCTGAAGACCGAAGCGCGCGCCCGAGCGCGTTCGCGAAGCTGTTCTACTTCATGCGCCCCGACAAGGGAAGGATGATCCTCTCCCTTGCGATGGCCTGCATCGGGGAGACGCTCGGCATGGTCCCCTACATCGTGATCGCCGTGTTGGCGGCGGGTCTTCTGGAGGGAACGCTGTCCCTCGACGAGGCCGTATGGCTCGCCGCCGCCGCGGCCCTCGGGCAGGTGGCGAAGTTCCTCTTCACGTGGCGCTCGTCGATGATGAGCCACGGCATTGCCTTCAAAGCCCTGCGCACCATGCGGGAAAGGATGGCGGAGAAGATGGCCCGCGTCCCCATGGGGACGATCGTCGACACCCCGACGGGAGCCTTCAAGAACCGCTTCGTCGACAACGTGAACCAGCTCGAGGACGCCATCGCGCACTTCATGCCCGAGCTTCCCAGCAACGTGTTCGCGCCCGTGCTCGCGATGGCGATCGTGTTCGCCGTCGACTGGAGAATGGGGCTGGCGGGCATCGCCACGATCCCGCTCGGCGCGCTGTTCTACCTCGGCATGATGCGCGGGTACAAGGCGAAGATGGCGCGCTACATGGCAAGCGAGCAGAAGATGAACTCGACGCTCGTCGAGTACGTCAACGGCATCCAGGTCATCAAGGCGTTCGGCCGGAGCGCGTCGTCGTACGGATCGTTCTCCGAAGCGGTCGCCGACTACCACGACTCCACGCTCGCCTGGTTCCGCCAGAGCTGGGTGTGGCTGGCGCTCGTGAGGGCCGTCGTCCCCTGCACGCTGCTGTTCTCGCTGCCCCTCGGGGTGTGGCTGCTGTCGATCGGGGAGATATCGCTTCCGGAATTCATGGTGTGCATCACGATCCCCCTCTGCTTCATAGGGGGCGTGCTCAAGTTCGCCCAGGCTGCCGGCCAGATCTCGCGCATGGACGCGTGCCTGAACGCGATATGGGACTTCCTGGGGCTTCCGGAGCTCTCCCGCCCGACGGAGCGAGTCGAGCTGTCCGGCGAGCCGTTCTCGTTCGAGGACGTGTCGTTCTCCTACCACGAGGGCGCCGAGGTGCTCCACGGCGTGAGCCTTCGCACGGACCCCGGCACCATGACGGCGATCGTCGGCCCGTCCGGCTCGGGGAAGTCCACCGTGGCGAAGCTCATGGCGGGGTTCTGGGACGCGAGCGGCGGCACGGTCCGCTACGGAGGGCGCGACGTCCGCGACATCCCCTTCGAGCAGCTCATGGAGCACGTCTCCTACGTGGCGCAGGACACGTTCCTGTTCGACGCGACGATCGCGGACAACATCCGGCTGGGAAGGCCCGACGCGACGGACGCCGAGGTGGAGCGGGCCGCGCGCGCAGCGGGCGCGCACGGGTTCATAGAGCGTCTGCCGCTGGGCTACGACACGCCGGCCGGAGAGGCCGGCGCGCGGCTCTCCGGCGGGGAGCGGCAGCGCATCACGATCGCTCGGGCGATCCTGAAGGACGCGGACGTGGTGATCCTCGACGAGGCGACGGCGTACGCCGACCCCGAGAGCGAGGCGGCGGTGCAGCGCGCCATCGAGAAGCTCGTGGCGGGCAAGACGCTCGTGACGATAGCGCACCGCCTGTCGACGGTCGCGAGTGCGGACCAGATAGTCGTTATGGAGGCAGGACGCGTGGCGGCATGCGGCAAGCACGAGGACCTCCTCGCGTCCTGCCCCCTGTACGCGCGCATGTGGGCGGAGCACACGGGCTCCTTGTCCGACGACAGCGAGGAGGGCTAGATGCTGGCGATAGTGAAAAGGATACTCGACCTGGCGGGGAGCTTCTCCGCCTCCTCCCGGCGCAGCCTCGTCGTCGGGATGGCGTGCAACGTCCTCAAGGCCCTCTTCATGGCGGGCATGCTCGCTGCGGTGTGGTGGGCGCTCGAGAACCGCGACCGGCTGGGCGTCGAGGTCGCCCTGCAGTGCTTCGGAATGCTCGCCTTGAGCGTGGCAGGCCAGTTCGCGTTCCAGTACCTCGTCGACATCAAGATGGACGCGGAGGGCTTCCATGTGTTCCGCGATCTGCGCCTCAGGGTTGGCGACAGGCTGAAGGGAGCCCCCATGGGCTACTTCTCGGAGCAGCGCCTCTCCGCCATCACGACCACGCTCACCACGACCGTCCACCAGCTCGAAGAGTTCATGACCATCTGCCTGACGGGGCTTTCGGGCGGCGTGGCGATGGCCGTCATCATGAGCCTGTTCTTCCTGGCGTTCGCACCGCCCGTGGCCGCCGTCACGTTCGCGGGGATCGCGGTCGGGCTCGTCGTCCTCGAGTGGCTGCGGAGGCGGTCGACCTCGGTCACGCGCGAGGTCACGGCAGCCCAGGAGGACATGGCCGACGCGGTGATCGAGTACGCCCGCGGAATGGCGGTGCTGCGCACGTTCGCCTCGCCCGACGAGGCTCTGGCGAAGGCGAAGGCGTCCTTCGAACGCAAGCGGAAGGCCGACTTCGAGCAGGAGCAGGCCGCCCAAGGCGTGCTGAAGCTCTACGCGCTCGTGTTCAACCTCGCAAGCTGCGGCGTCCTGCTCGCCTCGTGCGCCCTGTACCTGGCAGGCGCGCTCCCCCTATCCTGGGCGCTCACGCTGCTGGTCGCCGCGTTCATGATCTACGGCGAGCTCATCAGCGCGAACAACGGCGCTTTCCTCACCAAGAAGATCGAGGGCGAGCTCGACCGCATCGACGAGGTGTGCGCGATCCCGAGACAGGATTCGACGGACAGGCCGCTTGCCTGCGAGGGGTTCGGCCTCGCGATGGAGAACGTGTCGTTTTCCTACGGCGGAGGACGCCGCGTGATCGACGGCGTGACGCTCTCCATCCCCGAGGGCACGACCTGCGCGCTCGTGGGACCGAGCGGATCGGGCAAGACCACGCTCGTGAACCTGCTCGCCCGCTTCTGGGACGTCGATGAGGGGCGCGTCACGATCGGAGGGGTGGACGTGCGCGAGGGGACGGCAGAGAGCCTGCTCTCCCTCATCTCGATGGTCTTCCAGAACGTGTACCTGTTCAACGACACCGTGGAGAACAACATCCGGTTCGGACGGCCCGACGCGTCGCGCGAGGAAGTGGTGGCTGCGGCCAAGCGCGCGCGGTGCCACGACTTCATCATAGGGCTGCCGCAGGGCTACGACACCGTTCTCGAGGAGGGAGGGGCGAGCCTTTCCGGCGGGGAGCGCCAGCGCGTGTCCATCGCGCGCGCCATCATGAAGGACGCGCCCATCGTCATCCTCGACGAGGCGACGAGCTCGGTCGACCCGGAGAACGAGCACCTGCTCATGGCGGCGATCGCTGAGCTCACGCGCGGCAAGACCCTCGTCACCATCGCCCATCGGCTGAACACGGTGCGCGACGCCGACCAGATCATCGTCGTGGACGGCGGGAGGATCGTCCAACGCGGCACGCACGAGGAGCTCATGCGCGAGCAGGGGATCTACCGCCGCTTCATCGAGGTGCGCCGCGAGGCGGCTGGTTGGCAGTTAGGAGGGGCCTCTTACGGCAAGGCATGATTCGTCCGAGGGCTACCTCGAGGCGATTCTCGTCATCCGCGCCGAACGCGGATGCTGCCGCAACGCCGACATCGCCGAGCGCCCGGGCTTCTTCAAGCCCGGGCGCCACCAAGGCGCTCGGCGGGGCTCTCCGCCCAATCGCTCGTGGAGGTGGTCGACCGCGACGTGCGGCTCACGCAGAGGGGGCTGGGCGTCGCCCGCTCGACCCTCGACAAATACGAGTTCTTCAGGCGGCTGCTCTGCGACGCCGGCGTTCATGCGCACCTGGCTGCCAGAGAGGCGTGCCGCCTGGAGCACTGCATCTCCGCCCCTTCCTTCCGCCGCCTGGCAGACCACCTTGCGAATATGCGGGAAGAGGACCGGGACGGGTAACCGGCCGAGCGTCCATTGACCCAGGCGAAACGTGCTGAACCCTGCGGCGCATGCAACCCGCGCGACGGGCGGTATGCGCCGCTTTCGCCCGCCTGAAAGGACTCGTGCGGACGACGATACGACACCGAGCGGCGGCGATGGCAACGAGCATCGCGCCATCGCCGCCAAGTTCCGCGACGCCGAGGTGTAGCGTCTGCCGCTCCGGAAGGAGCAGACGCATGGCAGTCGAATCGGCGGGATGCCCGTATGTCAAGGTTCCCGTGCCAATACAAGACACGTACTCGGTGGCGGAGATAGCGATACTCCTACGCGTGAGCAGTAACGCGGTCTACGAATGGAGCCTCCTCGAGGACGACCCCCTGCCGCTGAGGAGGATGATGGGCAGGAAGAGAGGGCGCTTCGCGTTCAGCGACGAGCTCCTCGAGTGAAGCAAGCGGCACGCGACACGATTGTAGCCAGGGCAAAACTCTCCAAGGCATTCCTTTTGTCGGCATAAGAGTTTGCAATAACTAACTTTGGTGGTAAAATCCCCAGAACGAAAGATATCTAAGTTACTTTTGAAGGGGGGTGGCCGTAGTGGGCAACGGAAACTACCAGGAGACGCACGAGCGCATCTTGGAGAGCGGCCTTGCGGCGTTTTTGGAAGAGGGATTCGAGAAGGCGAACCTGCGTAGGATCTGCAAGGCAGCCGGCGTGACCACCGGGGCGTTCTACAAGCACTTCAAGGACAAAGAGGCGCTCTTCTCGGAGCTGGTCGAGCCGCTGGCAAACATGATTCGCAAAGCTTACGCTCAGGGTGAGGAGCGAGGTTTCGCCGGGTACGACGAAAGAAAGCCCGTGACTCCGGAGCAGGTGCGCGCCGCGCTCGAGGCCAAAGCGGCGGGGACGCTCGCGACCACGGCGATGCTGTACTCCCATCGCGACATCTACGAGCTCCTTGTGTTCCGCTCCTACGGCACTCCTTACGAGCATTTCCTGGATTGGCTCGTCGACGAGGAGGACAGAACGACCCTTCGTGCTCTTGAGCTAATCCACGGCGCAGAGAAGGCTCGAGCTGTTATCTCGAAGGAATCTCTCCACATCGTCAATCACGCGTTCTACAGCGCTCTTTCTGAGAACATCATCCATGCGAAGAGCGTCGAGGAACTCAACGCGACAACCGAGGTTATTTCAACGTTCTTCAATGCAGGCTGGGAGAAATATCGCACGCTTTGACGGCTCTTTCTTTTTTTGCCGTCAAAGATAACTAAGTCATTATTAACCGAGACTATAACTTGAGGTGGTGCCCATGGCAGAGACAAGCGAGCAAGACCGGCAACGGGACGAAGCGGGGCGAGAGGCTATCAGGCGCCTGTCTGGTCCCGTCAAGGGACGTGTCATGCTGGCACAGGTGTTTACGGTACTCTCGGCGCTTTTGTCCTTTGCCCCGTATTTGGCTTTGGTATGGCTGGGAGACCTATTCCTAGTGGGAGAAGGCCCGCTCGCGCAGGCCGATGCGTCCAAGGTATACGAAATTGCCCTCCTTCTCGTTATGGCGTTCCTCTCGCAGCTATTCTTTCGCGCTCTCGCGCTTATTATTACGCATTTTGCCGACATGAAGCTGCGCTACGTCATCCGCAAGGGTATCGTTGAGCGGTTGAGCCACGCGCCTCTTGCTTGGTTTAGCGCTACGGAATCCGGTAAGGTCAGAAGCGCTGTGCAGGATGACACGAAGACGGTTCACACCGTTATCGCGCATGGGCCGGTCGATCGTCTCAACGGCGTTTTGCAGCCGATGGTCCTTCTGGCTTTCATGCTCTGGGTCAATTGGCGTCTGGCGTTGATCGGCGTTGCCACAATCCCCCTCTATTTCCTGCTGCAGGCGCTCTCCATGAAGGATATGGGCCCGAAAACCGCCGAGATGAACGGGCATCTTGCACAAGTGTCCTCGACGATGGTCGAGCTCGTGTCCGGCATCAAGGTGGTCAAAGCGTTCGGGAAAACAGGAGAGGCGCATCGTAATTACGCGGACGCCGCATCGGCATTCTCCCAGTCGTACTGGGACTGGTGCGCCCCGCTCATTGGGCTTTGCTCGATTGCCGGCGAGCTCATCTCCTCTCCCTTGCTTCTGCTGATCAACCTCTGCGGCGGCGCAATCGTCATGGGGGCGGGGCTGGCCAGCCTCCCCCAAGTTCTCGCGTGCTCGCTGATAGCCATCGTTTTGCCGACCGCCATCAGCGCTGTCGCCAACAGCACATGGTCGTACCAGATGGCCGGCGCCGCCGCCGTCAGGCTGTGCGAGATCCTGGACACGCCGTCGATTCCCGAGTCGGGAGCCCCAATGAAGCCCGACGGGGTCGTCGTTGAGGTGAACGACGTATCATACTCCTACGGCGATAACCAGGCCTTGCGCGGCGTCAGCCTTGTCCTTAATCCTGGTACCATGACGGCGCTCATCGGCCCGTCAGGCTCGGGAAAATCGACGCTCGCCACGCTCATCGCGCGCTTCGACGATCCGGAAAGCGGCTCCATCCGTCTCGGCGGCGTTGATTTGCGGGATATCTCCTCCCGTGACCTCTATAGCGCGGTTTCGTTCGTGCTCCAGGACCCCATGCTGATCAACGCCTCCATCGGGAGGAACATTTCTTTAGCGAAGCCGGAGGCTTCTCTGGAAGAGATTCGGGAGGCTGCCCGCACAGCGCAGATCGACGATTTCATCATGTCGTTGCCCAAGGGGTACGACAGCGTTTTAGGAACTGACTGCTCGCTTTCCGGCGGCGAGAGCCAGCGCGTGAGCATAGCGCGCGCCCTTTTGGCCGACACGCCGGTTCTCATCATGGATGAGGCCACCGCTTTTGCTGACCCGGATTCAGAGCTCGAAATCCAGAAAGCGCTAAGTGCCTTGGTCGAGGGCCGAACCGTTCTGGCTATCGCCCACCGGCTTAACGCCGTTCTAGGCGCCGATCAAATAGCCGTGTTGGAAGAAGGCAGGATCGTCGCCCTTGGAACGCATGCGGAGATTCAAGTCAACGAGCATTACCAGGCGCTTCTCAAGCAGGGAGGCCTCTGCGGCAGTGAAGAAGAGGGCGATGCAGATGAGTAATTCCAAACGCTTCTTACCGAGGCTTCGTCGTTATATGGACGAGAGCGATAGGCGCCAGCACCGTCTGGGAACTCTGCTCTACGCCCTTTCCGGCGTGATGTGCGGCATTGGTCTCGCCATCATGATGCCGGCGGCCATGGCTCTCCAGTCCGGCGGCCCCCAATGGGGTTTGACATTCTGGGGCTGGGCGGTCGCGCTTGCAGCGGTGACAGTCGTCGGCTCGACAGCCTCGTTCTTCGGCACCAAACTCAGCTATGCGGCAGGGCTGGGCTTCATGCGCAATATGCAGGTGGTCATCGGGAACAAAGTGTCGCGTTTGCCGCTCGGCTGGTTCAAGGCGGATAGCGCCGGAAGGCTTTCGCGCGTGGTCACACAGGAAATGATCTCGACCGGACAGGCCGCCGCGCTTTATGTCGGTCAACTTATCAAAAACGCTGCCGCCGCAGTCGTGTTCTGCGCTGCCGTGTGGCTTTGGAGCTGGCAAATTGGAATCATGCTGACACTTTCCATCCCGATCCTTTTCCTTCTTCTGCGTGTTTCGCAGGCATGCGTCGGAAAAGGAAACGGGCTGGAGGATTCCGCCGAGCGAGATATCGCCGCGAGGATAGTCGAGTTCGCACGATGCCAAGGATCGCTGCGCGCCTGCCGTGCGGGCGCCGACTATGCGGAGCTTGAGGGCAGTTTCGCAGAAGGTGGAAGGCGGTCGGTCCGCGGCCTGTGGTGGAGCGCTCTCGGCGAAATCCTTTCCGGAGCGAGCGTGCAGGCGCTCGTTGTGAGCATGATTATCGCGGTGAGCTGCTTGGGTGCAAGCGGAAGCATCGGAGCACTTGAGACGGTGGTCATGATCGGCGTCGCATTAAGGTTCACCACCCTCCTCAACGAGGTCGCCTCAGCCCTATTCGGGATGGAGGACCGTCGGGCAATGCTCGACGGCATGGACGAGGTGGTCGAAGCAGCCGAGTTGCCGGTTGTGGGCGAGTCGAGGGCTTGTCCGATCGACGCAAGCGTCCGAATGGGAGGGGTTCGCTTCTCTTACATGAAGGAAAAGCCGATCCTTCGTGGAGTCGATCTCGACGTTCCGGAAGGCAGTATGGTCGCCATCGTGGGCCCATCTGGCTGCGGCAAGACGACCTTGCTCAAGCTGATCGCGCGTTTTTACGACGTCGACGACGGAGCGGTCAGGATCGGCGGTGTAGACGTCCGCGATATGACGACAAAGGATCTTTTCGCTCGGGTGTCTTTCGTTTTCCAGGACGTCTATCTCTTTAACGACACGCTGCGAAACAACGTGCTTATGGCGAACCCGGATGCTTCGGAGGAGCAGCTTCGCGCGGTCGCCGACCTTGCCGGGATGACGGAGGTCGTCGAGCGCCTTTCCGAGGGCTGGGAGACGCTGTGCGGCGAAGGAGGTCGCTCGCTTTCCGGCGGCGAGCGGCAGCGCGTTTCCATCGCTCGAGCGCTTCTCAAACAGGCTCCCATCGTGCTTCTGGACGAGGCGACGTCGGCTCTCGATGCGGAAAACGAGAAGAACGTCGTTCGTTCAATAGAGACGCTCAAACGGCGCTCCACGCTCATCGTGGTCGCGCACAAGCTCGAAACCGTGCGCATGGCGGACAAGATCGTGGTCATGGACCGCTCGGGCAAGGTTGCGGAGATGGGAACGCACGACGAGCTGATCGCCCTCGAAGGAAAATACAAAGACTTCTGGGACAAGCGCAACGCGAGCTCCCAGTGGCAATTGGCATAGCAAACCGAGCAAAAGGAGGATCACATGAAACTGAAGGACATCGCGACAATAGCGGTACTGGGGGTAATCGGATTCGCCCTCGGGATGGGCGTCGGCATGATAACCGGCATGTTCGGCGCGCTTTCCATGTACGTCTCGGCGGGATTCGCGGCCTTCTTCGTCGGTCCCGTTTACATCATCATGGCACGCAAGGTGCAAAAAAGAGGGACGGCTTTCTGCTTCTGGTTGATCTACGGCGTGCTCTACGCGATCATGGGCTTTGCCGTCGCGACGCCCTTGTGCCTGATCGCGGGCATCGTCGCAGAGATCATCGTCGGCGACTACGGAAACAAGAAGAGGGTGTGGCTGTCGTTTTCGGCATCGATGTTCATCTATTCGATGCACATGATAGTGTTCGTGCTCGTTCTGGGATCCGATGGGCTGGCGACTTTCGTCGAGAGCATCTCGCTTGAACAGGCGCAGCAGATGGTGGCGATGTATACGGTCGACATGATGGTTATCTGCGTGCTGATTAACATTGTGACCGAGCTTCTGGCCGGGCGTTTCGGAATGTTCATTAACGACAAGTTCTTCGAAAAGGGCGCAAAGGAAAGCAGGCTGGGTTGATGGGGCAAACGGATCTGCTCGACGGCGGGCGCGAGGGGCATCTGCACCCACTGACGCTCTTCGCGCTGACGCTTCTGGCGCTCATCCAAGCGTTTCTCGCCAATCAGCTGGTATATGTCCTCGTGCTGGTGCTGTCGTTTCTCGTCCTTTTGGACGTCTCGCCGGCATCCTTCTTGAGGCAGCTTGTGCTCTTTGCGGTAGCGTGCGGGGTCGTGCAGCTGATCCTGCATGTCGACATCGGCTATGTCACGAGCATCTTCCTGGGCGTGGCGGTTTTGGTGGTGAGGGTCTTCCCCGTCGTCAACGTCGGTTGCGCCCTCATGATGACAAGCTCCTCGAAGCTTCTGGCGAGCATGCGCAATCTGCACGTTCCGAACAGAGCCGCAGTCGGCGCAGTCATAGGGTTGCGCTTCCTCGATGAGATGGGCGGCCGCGTGAAGGAGATAAAGCGCGGGATGCGGGTTCGCGGGCTGCGCCCGAGCCCGCTTCGTCCTGTGCGCGCCTTCGAGCTCTACTTCGTGCCCCTGGTGTACAAGTGCCTGCACGTGAGCGAGACGCTCGTCTCCTCCGTGGTTTCGAAAGGAATCGAAGCGGATTGTGAAAAGACGAGCTACCGAAGTCTCTCCTTCGGTCTGCTTGACGGGGCCGCCTTGGGCGCCGGAGTCGTTCTTTTGGGGGTCGCGGTATGGATGTGATTGACGTCGACATTCGGTTTTTCTCGTACAAGGGAGAAGATTTTGCGGCATTGAAGAACGTGCGGTTTTCGGTGGAGCGCGGCGAGCTCGTCGTGCTCACTGGCAACTCCGGGTGCGGGAAGACCACTCTCATGCGCGCCATGAACGGCTTGATTCCTGATCAGTACGAAGGCGAGCTCGATGGGAGAATCGAGCTTCTCGGGAAAAGCCTGGGAGAGTTTTCCTCCGGCGAGCTTGCCCGTGCGATCGGCAACGTGTTCCAGAACCCGACCGACCAGTTCTTCACCCGCAAGGCGGCCGACGAGGTGGCCCTCGTCGGCGAGAATCTGGGCATGCCTCGCGAGGAGCTGGTCGAAAGGGCCGAGTCGGCTTTCGAGAGCATGAAAATCGCGCATCTGGCGGGCAAGGACCTCGTAGGCCTCTCGGGAGGAGAGAAGCAGCGCGTCGCCATAGCCTCGACGCTCGTCTACGACACCCAGGTGATTTTCTTCGACGAGCCGTCCGCCAGCCTCGACCACGGAGGGATAGAGGACTTTCGCCGAATCCTCGCCGATTTGAAGGCCCTCGGCAAGACCGTCGTCATCGCCGAGCACAGGCTTTACTTTCTGGCGGATCTCTACGACAGGCTCTACGTCATGGCGGGCGGCCAAATCATCGATTCGTTCGCAGCGGGTCGGCTTCGTGCCGAGGATTGCGCGCGCTATGGGCTTCGTGCACTTGATTTGCGCGGCTTGAATCCGGAAAACCACCGTCAGCTCGGGGCAGAGGCTGCCTCAATGAAGGGCGTTTCGGTCTCTGCAGGCGGGCGAGCCCTGATTGGGCCCTTGACGCTCTCTTTGCGAGAAGGCGAGGTTATGGGCGTCCTTGGGGCGAACGGAGTCGGAAAGAGCACGCTCGCCCGAGCGATGTGCGGCCTTGCCGGCGGGCGGCAAGCCTTCTCGTGGGGGGTTGGACCGCGGCAGAGGCTTCGCTGTTCGTACTACATGATGCAAGACGTCGATTACCAGCTGTTTTTCGATACGGTGGAAAACGAGATCCTGACCGACTGGAAAGACATTGATAACGACCGCCTTGACGAGGCAGCGCGCATCGTCAAGGCCATCGGCCTATGGGACAAAAGGACCGAGCATCCGCAGAGTCTATCGGGGGGCCAGAAGCAGCGTTTGGCGCTGGCTTGCGCCTTTCTAAGCAACAAGAAGATTGTCGTTCTGGATGAGCCGACATCGGGCCTCGACTTCATGCACATGGCAAGGATTGCCGAACTCATCGAGGAGCTTGCCAAAGGCCGTCCCGTGGCTGTCATCACCCATGACCTTGAGTTTTTGTTCAAGGTCTGCACTTCGGCTCTGATGGTGGGGCGGAGCGGCTGCGAAAAGGTCGATCTGCGAGCGCACGGGTCCAGCGAAAGCGTCCTTAGGTTTATGGAGCACGTTCGCTAGTTGCTTTCACTTAACGCAGTGGGAGTCGACTCCATGGCTCTTTCCGAATGGCAGAAGGGGCGTGCCACATGGAGCAGACCCAGGTTTTTTCTTCGATAAGGGGACAACATCGCTAATCGGTCGATCTCGTCATCTTTGCCGATGCAAAGTCGGCTCATGTGGCAGATTGCCCGCGATGCCATGTCGCCTGCAGGGACTTGGCGAACGAGAGGATGATTGGAATGAGGGATGACGCCGACGCAGGCTGCGGCCCACGGAATGGGGTGCTAACTGAGTCCTCCGAGGACTACCTCGAGGCCATCCTCGTGATCCGCCGCCTGCGCGGGTCGTGCCGCAACGTGGACATCGCCGAGCGGCTGGGCGTCTCGAAGGCGAGCGTGACCAAGGCGCTCGGCAACCTGACGCGCAGGGGCCTCGCCGAGGTGGTCGGCCGCGACGTGCGGCTGACCGAGGAGGGCGGGCGCCTCGCCGAGGCCACCCTCGCCAAGCACCGCTTCTTCGAGCGGCTGCTCGCCGAGTCCGGCGTGGACGCGAAGACCGCCTCGGCCGAGGCCTGCCGCATGGAGCACTGCCTGTCCGAGGGGTCGTTCAGGAAGCTCGCCGACCGCCTTGGCCGCGGGCGGTGAGGCCTCCCCGGCGCCCTTCGCCCTCCTCGACCGGGCCCACGTCGAGCGCCTGGGGGTGTCCAAGGCCGAGTTCTGCCGGCGCACGCTGCTCTCGGAGAAGACCTACGAGCGCATCAGGTACGGCAGGATCGCCGACCGCCCCAGGCCCGAGACGGTCATGCAGGTGTGCGTCGGGCTGGGGCTGCCCCTGCCCGACGCCGAGGGGCTGTTCAACGCCGTGGGCTACCACCTCGGCGGGTGCGCCCTCCACGAGGCCTACCGCGCGCTGCTCGCGCAGGGCGGCCTCACCGTCTACGGGTGCGACGCCGCCCTGCGCTCCCTCGGGCTGCCGCCCCTGGCGAGGTGGGCCGAGGGGTGAGGGCCCTGCCATCCCGATGATCGTCCAAACGAATCGAAGAGAAGCTATGCTGAGAATCTTGCGTTTATCAATCCCGCTTGCGCACCTGAAGACGGCAACATGGCGCCCTCTGCCAGCAATCGTGAGGGGCTGCTTCCTCGGATTTCGCCGTTAGACGAATGCCTGTACCTCAAAGGAGTCATTCCATATGTTCGCTTGAAAGCCTCGCTGAACTTTCCCGCGTTGGCGAATCCCACGGAGTGTGCAATCGTGGCAACCGAGTCGTCTCCCGTCTCGAGCAAGAGGGCAGCCGTCCGCATTCTCTTCTTATGGAGGTATTCCGATATGGGAGCTCCGTAAACCCCCTTGAAGCATGTTTTCAACGCGGTCGGCTTGACCCCGAGCTCAGCGGCAATGGATTCGATGCTCTTCCTTTTGGACAGATCTCCCGCAAGAATGCGCTCCGCCTCCTTCGCCAAATCGACTTGGCGTTTCGTGAGGATGGTCGAATCGGACTCCCTTGCTGGCGCTCCGTCTTCCGCAAGCTTCAGCAGAAGCTGTGCGATGCCTATGCGGGCAGAGGCGTCTTCCGCGAATCGGCGGGGCTCGAATATGGTTAAAAATGCTCGTTCCGTCGCGTCGTCGCTCCTTTTCGTCCAGCTTCGCATTTCTGGCGTGCTCAGCCGTGCGACGACGGCGGCGAGATCGATCCCCGCCTCCACGAAGAGACGAGGAGGCGTGTTGAGACACGATGGATGGATGAAGATCTCGACCCCTTGGTAGAACCCGCAGGGGAATGAGAATTCCGATGCCGTCGATGTCTCAACGGAGAGCTCGCCTGGCCCCAGATAGAAGCTCCTGCCGTCGTTCATGGAGACCTCTAATCGGCCTGCGATGCAGTAGTTGAGCTTCACGCCCTCGCCGATGCCTTTGGTCGACATCTCGAACCCGGATGACTTCATGCGGTGTTTCGTCACCAGGATCCCCTCGATCGATTCCATCATTTCCGTGAATCCGCCCTCGGGATACGAAATCATCGCCCTTTCCCCTTCGAACACCACCTCGAAGGGGAGCGAAGGTGTGCGTTCCAGGGTCTGCTCTATATGGTCAAGTATGCGCAAGACTGCTCCAAGCGTCCGAAATGCTCGTTTCGTCGCACAGTATACCGCAAACAGTTAGCCAAGGTTTACCTTTATGCCGACGTTGCGTTAAGGAGGTCGGCCTTATGGCTCGCAAAGAGAAGAAAGGTTTGGGCGGGGTTCTGTCCCGCTCGGGGGTCCCGCTTTCCGGCGTGGCGCCCGGCGTTGCGCTCGCGGTGCTGGCGGCATTGCTGGAAACCGTCCCCGTTTTTGCGGTGTTCTTCGCGCTCTCGGCGTTCGCGGGCTTGCCGTTGCCAGCATGGTTCCCGGCATCTGCATCGACGCTTGCCGTCTGCGCGGCCGCCGCCGCAGTCGGCGTGGCGGGAAGCCTCCTTCTGTCCTTCGCCTCGTCGATGCTGTGCCACAAGTTCGCGTTTCGCGCGATCTGTGTCGTTCGCATCGGCCTCGTCGAGCATATCAAGCGCCTGCCGATCTCGTACTTCAAGAAGAACGCGTCGGGCAAGCTCGTGCAGGTCGTCCAGACCGACGTGGACCAGCTGGAGGGCTTCATCGCCCACCAGCTCCCGGATTTCGTGAGCACGGTGGCGCTGCTCGCCCTTCTCGTCGCCAGCATGGTGTCCTTCGACGCCCTGCTCGCCCTCGCCGCCGTGGCGGTGTTGGCGGTGGGGTTCTTGGGGCAGTTCGTGCCCATGGTCAAACTGCTGAAATCAGGCGCCATGAAGGAGAATTTCGACGCCCTTGAGCGCATCAGCTCCGCGGCGACGGAGTACGTCCACGGAATGCCCTCGATCAAGATGTTCGGCCAGACGCCCAAATCCTTCGCCGGCTTCCAGGACGACATCGAGGCGTACCGGGACTTCACCTCGGGCATGAGCCGCCAGGTGGGGGTCGGCGTGACGTTCTTCCGGTCGGTCGTCATCTCGGTGGCGACGTTTCTGGCGCCTCTCGTCGTGGCGATTTTCTCCGCCGATCCGGCGAGTCCCGATCTGGCTGCAACGGCGCTTTTCTTCCTGGTGTTCGCCCCGGCGGCCGCGATGCCCGTTTGCAAGCTGCGCTCGTTCTCCGAAGGCATGAACCTGCTCTCGGAGTCGGTCGGCCGCATCGCTGCGGTGCTCGAAGAGGAGCCGCATCGGACGGCGGGCGGCCGCGAGCCGCAAGGGTTCAGCGTCGAGTTCGACCACGCTTCCTTCGCTTACGGCGACGCCCCCGTCCTCTCGGACGTGAGCTTCACGGCGCGCGAAGGGGAGCTCACCGCGGTCGTGGGGCCTTCGGGATCCGGAAAGTCGACCGCGGCGCAGCTCGTGTGCGGGTTCTGGAGTCCGACGGAAGGGCGGGTTCGCATCGGAGGGGAAAGCGTCGCCTCGTTTTCCGAGGGCGAGCTGTCCAACCTCGTCTCCTTCGTGTTCCAGGAAAGCCACGTGTTCTCCATGAGCGTAGCGGACAACATTCGGCTCGCCCGTTCCGAAGCGAGCGACGAAGAGGTGGCGCAAGCCGCCCGCGCCGCGCGTTGCACGAGCTTCATCGAGGCTTTGCCGGACGGCATGGACACGGTGATCGGCGATGGTGGCGTCGGGCTTTCCGGCGGCGAGCGGCAGCGCATCGCGATAGCGCGTGCGTTCCTGAAAAACGCGCCCGTCCTGGTTCTCGACGAGCCCACGTCGGCGATGGATGCCGACACCGAGCGCGAGGTGCAGATGGCGCTTGCGAGCCTGGCCGAAGGGCGCACGGTGATCATGGTCGCGCACCGGCTTTCCACCGTCGTCAGAGCGGGCAACATCATCGTCCTAGACGGCGGCGAGGTGGTCCAGCAGGGCACGCACGAAGAGCTCCTGTCCGAGGACGGAATGTACCGGCGCCTGTGGGAGGCGTCCGTCGAATCGGCGTCGTGGGACGCCGGGAGGTGATGGGAAATGGGCATGATCGACAGCATTTCGTGCGGCCAGGCGCGCAGGCTCGCGAAGCCGATAGTCCTGACCACTGCAGCAAACATCGTCGAGCTGGCGCCGTTCGCGTTTCTGACCCTCGTCGTCGCCCAGATCGTGTCGGGCGCTGCGGACATCGCGGCGATGTGGGCGGCGTGCGCGGCGATGGGGGTACTCCTCGTCGCCACCTTCGTCGTGGAGCACTTCGCGATCAACGCCAGCTTCTCCGATGGCTACAAGGTTTCCGCGGAAAGCAGGACGCGGCTTGCCGAGCATATACGCAAGCTTCCGCTGGGGGTTCTCGACGAAGGAGGGCAGGCGCGCCTGACCAACACCCTCATGAGCGACATCGCCGTCACCGAGCGCGGGATGACGCACGTGCTTCCCCAGGTGGCAAGCGGAATCGCCATCATCTTCATCGCCTGCGTGGTGCTCGCTTGCGTCGATTGGCGCCTCGCCGCCGCCTCGCTGCTCGGCCTGCCGCTCTCCATTGTCATTCTGGCGGCAGGGCGCAACCTTCGCGAACGCAGGGACGAGCGGCTTTCGGCGGCTCGCGTGGAGGTGGCGTCGAGCTTGCAGGACTTCTTCTACGGCATAGAGCCCGTGAAGGCGTCGGGCGAAGCCGAACCCGTCATGAACCGCGTGCGCTCCGCATGCGAGGCCTACCGCGATGCCTGCATCGACCAGGAGCGCGTGACCGGGGCGCTGAACCATCTATCCGGCATCGCGCTCAAAGCGGGGCTTCCGGCCACGCTCGCCGTTGCGGCCGCCCTTGTGGGAACCGGGATCGACCCGCTGGTGCTCGTCTTGTTCCTCATGGTGGGAACGCGCATGTACGATCCTCTGTCCGCCGCGATCATGAACTGGGCGGAGCTCGAGACGTCCGCCCGCGCAGGTCGGCGCGTTCTCGAGATTTTGGAGCAAAAACCGCTTCCCGGAAACGGGGGCATTGAGGGCGCAGAGCTTTCGATGGAAGGTGCCGGCTTTACGTACCCGGGATCCGACTCGGCGGCGCTCGAAGGCGTGAGCGTTCTTGCCCGCACCGGCTCGCGAATCGCCGTTGTGGGGCCGTCGGGCTCGGGCAAGTCCACTTTGCTCAAATTGGCGGCGCGCTTCTACGACCCGGCGAGCGGGGCGGTGAAGCTCGGCGGGGCCGACATCTCCCATGCCTCGCCCGAGTCGTACTACGAGAACGTGTCGATGGTGTTCCAGGACGTCTACCTGTTCAAGGACACCGTGGAGAACAACATCCGCTACGGGCGCGAGGACGCCACCCACGAGGAGGTTGTCGCGGCGGCCAAGGCGGCGCGCTGCCATGGGTTCATCGAGGCTCTGCCGCAGGGATACCAGACGCCTGTCGGCGAACGCGGGTCGACCCTTTCCGGCGGCGAGCGCCAGCGCATCGCGATAGCGCGGGCGATCCTGAAGGGCGCGCCCGTGGTGCTTTTGGACGAGGCGACGAGCGCGCTCGACCCCATCAACGAGCGCGAGGTGCAAAAGGCGCTGGGCGCCCTGTTGCAGGGCAGGACCGTCGTCATGGTGGCCCACAGCCTTCGCAGCGTTCGCGGCGCCGACGAGATCGCCGTGCTCGAACGGGGGCGCATCGCCGAACGGGGAACGCACGATCTCCTCATGGAAGAGGGAGGGCTCTACGCGAGCCTCTACCGCCTCCAAGAGGACTCCGAAAACTGGAAGATCGTCTAGCGCGCAAGAGAAAGGAATGTCCAATGGAAAAGAACGGCACCCAGGTTCGCGACACGAGAGGCGCGAAAGGAAGACGGAGCGCGTCGAAATCCCGACGGCTCGTGTCCGCGGGAGTGTGGATAGCGCTCTATTTCGTCATCTTCGTCATCTTCGGTTCGATCTGCATGCCCATACCGCCCCTCTACCTCGTGATGCCGGCGCTCATTGCCTTTGTCGCCGCGCCTGTGTTCAGCATGCTTGTGGCAAAGGCGCCCGTCCACGGTCCGGTTTTCATCGCCGCCGTCCTGCCGTGCGCGTTTCTCATGCTTCAGGGGAACATCTGGGTGGTGGGCCTCACCGGGGTCTTGGCGGGGGTCCTCGCCGAGGTGTGCCTGGGAATCGGGAAGTTCGAAAACAGGAAGTGGAATCTGGCGGCATACGTGCTGTTCACCCAGAACCTGTTCGGAGGATTCCTGCCCATCTGGATCATGCGGGACCTGTATTTCGAGAAGACGGCGGCGATGGGGGCGGAGTTCTGCAACGCTTTGGCGGCCCTGACGCCCACGTGGGTGCTCTTCGCGCAGGTCGCCCTCGTCGCCGTCTGCGCGGTTGCGGGATTCTTCGCCAGTCGCGCCCTGTTCAAGAAGCATTTCGAGAAAGCCGGCGTTGTTTAAGATGCGCGGTTTCCCGGCACCCCTTGTAAAAATAGACCCCCGGGCGAAAGCGGTGGCTCTCATCGCGATGAACGCGGTGCTGTTCCTGTCCACGTCGCTTGCGGTCGAGGTGTACCTCATGGGCTTCGCAATCACGCTTTCCGTGTTGTGCGGCCGCATTGTATCAGCTGCGCGCTTTGCAGCGGCCTTCGCCATCCTCGTGGCTGTTGAGCTTGCCGTGGTGCCAGTTCTTGGAGGGTTTCTCGGCGGGCTCGTCATGTTCGTGGCGGTCCTCGTCCGCAAGATTCTCCCCGTCCTCTCCGTGGGGCTTCTCATCATCACGACCACCGAGGTGAGCGAGTTTCTCGCAGTTGCCGCGAAGCTCCGGGTTCCCAGGGCCGTGACCGTGCCCCTCTCGGTCGCCTTCCGCTACTTCCCCACGTTGAGGCAAGAGTGCTCGGATGTACGGGACGCTATGAGGATGAGGGGGATCAACCTGTCGTTCGAGCACGTCGTCGTGCCCGTCATGATGTCCGCCGTCAACGTGAGCGACGAGCTGTCCGCCGCTGCCCTGTGCCGCGGCATCAACCGCCCCGGGAAGCACACATGCCTTCGTGACGCCAGGATGTCGTTCGTCGATTGGGCCGTCGTGGTCATCGCCTTGTTGTCGGTTGCGGTCATATGCGCGCTCAAGCTCCAGGGGGTTTTGTGATGATCGAGTTCAGCCATGCGACGTTTGCCTACGAAGGTTCCAGCACCCCGGCCTTGAGGGATTTCTCGCTTTGCGTTGGCGCCGGGGAGTGCGTGGTGCTTTGCGGGAAGAGCGGGTGCGGGAAGTCGACCGCCTTGCGCCTCGTCAACGGAATGATCCCGAATTTCTACGACGGCTCTCTCTCCGGATCCGTCTCGGTAGCCGGGAGAGACCCCTTTGAATGCGAGATATGGGAGCTGGCGGGCATCGTCGGGACCGTGTTCCAGAATCCCCGCACGCAGTTCTACGCCACCGACACGACGTCCGAGGTGTCTTTCGGCTGCGAGAACATGAGGCTTGTACGAGAAGAAATCGCCCGGCGGGTGGACGAGGCGTTCGCTCAGACGGGGATCGCGGAACTCAAAGGCCGCAGCATATTCGAGCTGTCCGGAGGAGAGAAGCAGGCGGTCGCGTTCGCCAGCGTCTCCGCGATGTCTCCGAGCGTGTACGTCCTCGATGAGCCCTCTTCCAACCTCGACCTGAGGGCGATAGACGCCTTGGGAACGATTATCGCGAGTCTGAAGCGCCGCGGCGCGACCATCCTCGTCGCCGAGCACCGGCTCGGATACCTCGACGGCGTGGCGGACAGGGCGGTTCTCATCGAGGACGGGAGGCTCGTCTGCGAGATGTCGCTGGAGGACGTCAGGCGCATGAGCCGCGAGGACCGGGCGAGGACCGGCCTGCGCCCTCTGCGCAGCGAGCTTTCTCACGACCTTGAGAGCCGGGCAATGCTGCCAGGAAAAAGCACCGACCGCATAGTCTGCGACGATGTGGGCTTTTCCTATCGGAAGGGCGCCGGCCTCGCTCTCGGCATCGACCGCATGGATGTGAGGATGGGGAGCGTGACCGCCGTCCTGGGAAGGAACGGCGCGGGCAAATCGACGTTCTCTCGATGCCTTGCCGGACTCGTCAAGCCAAACAGGGGGAAGCTCCTCGGCCGTTCCGGTCCGCTCTCGGAGCGGGAGCGCCTCGCTATGAGCTATGTCGTGATGCAGGACGTGAACCACCAGCTTTTCTGCCCGTCCGTGCGCGAAGAGGTTCTGCTCTCCGCCGGCAAGGGTGCCATATCCGGTCTCGAAGAAGTCTTCGGACACCTCGATCTCGAGGGTTTGGAAGAGAGGCACCCCATGTCGCTCTCGGGAGGGCAGAAGCAGAGGGTGGCCATAGCCTCCGCGCTTGCCAGCAGCAAGAAAGTCCTCATCTTCGATGAGCCGACGAGCGGCTTGGACTACAGCCACATGCTCGAGGCAGCCCGTCTGTTCCAGGCTATTGCCGAAGACGGGATGGCGGTGCTGGTGGTGACGCACGACATGGATCTTGTGGCGGAGTGCTGCGATTTCGCGGTCGTGCTGGAAAGGGGGGCTGTTCTACGAGAAGGCCCGGTCGATGCGAGTTTTTTGGTTTGGGCCATTCAGTACCTGCGTCGTGACACCTCGAACGGAAATGAGCGGGAAGGAGCGACCGCATGAGTGGAAGCGAGTCGCAAGAGGACTACCTCGAGGCAATCCTGCGTATCCGTTCCGAGCGCGGGTCGTGCCGCAACGCCGACATCGCCGAGCGGCTGGGCGTCTCGAAGGCGAGCGTCACCAAGGCGCTGTCGAGCCTGTCCGCGGCGGGGTTCGCCGAGGTGGTCGGCCGCGATGTGCGCCCGACTCCGGAGGGCGGGCGGGTCGCGGGCTCGATCCTCGAGCGTCACAGGTTCTTCGAAAGCATGCTCTTGGAGGCCGGCGTGGGCGCCAAGATCGCCTCGGAGGAAGCCTGCCGCATGGAACACTGCCTTTCCGAGGACTCGTTCAAGAAGCTCTCCGCGAGCCTCGGGGATCGAGGTCCGAAAGAAGGTTCGAGCGCGGACTGGCGCGGCTCGGTCCCGGATCGCCCGCGGCCCGAGACGTGATGCAGACTGTACCGTGTGTCGCGCAGCGGAGCGAAAGCGCGCTGTGGGCTTTTTGCCGAACCCCCGACCGAAAAATCGTGTCGTGTCGAAAAGGGCGCAATCAAACGCCTTCCTTTGAATCGTTGTTTAAGCGTCTTTTTCGAAGGCGGCGCCAAGCATCTTTCATCTGCTTTGGAACCAAATCAGAGCATTCTTGAGTGCGTATACAAAATCTCCATGCGTGGAGAGAGAAAATAATTTTGCAACGAAACATGGAAAGGCGTTTGAACCGAGTTAGTGAGCCAATTTCGGCAATTTTTGGTCAAAACGTCCCCGTAAAACAAAAAATCAGAGCCTAAAAATCGGCTCTGATCTGGGATGACAAGTGGTGCGCCGTGAGGGATTCGAACCCCCGACGTACTGATTCGTAGTCAGTCCCTCTATCCAGCTGAGGTAACGGCGCACGTCGAAACAGCAAAAGCTATTATGCCGGTAACCATCTTCTCTGTCAACGGCTATTTTTAAGAAGTTTGAGAAATATTTCCCGTGAAGCGTTGGGGTGAAGCGTTGGTTGCGCACAGCTTGCCGGTGCCCGAGCACCAAGCGCTGTCCGCATCGGGCGCACGCCTGATGCGGACAGCAGGAATGCAGAGACGCGTCTTAGCTGCCTACTTGGCTTCCGACCAGTTCTCGATGATCTTGGCGGACTCTTTGTTGCCCACATCGATGACATCGATCTCGTCGGACGTTTCGACGACTTCCAAGACCTCCTCGTTGCTGGGGATGACGATCTTTTCCTCGGAGCCGTTTTCCTCGGGCGTTTTCTTGTCGGACATGGTTTCTCCCATCTTTCGGACGAATGGTACGCTGGAACCAATCGTAAGGCGCCGACACGGCGAGCAAGCTCGGCATGGACATCGTTTACGTGCGCGTAGCGGAATGTTTGGGGGCGTGACAAAGGGACGGGGATAATGTCACACTCTCGGGAACTCTACTGCTTTCGAGCACAGCGGGGAGTGAGACATTATCCCCGTCCCTTTGTCACGCTCGTGCGGCCCTATCGCGCGTACACGCTCTGCTTGCGGGAGACCAGGCGGTCGACGAACTCGGTGGCGGGGCTGCGCAGGATCTCGCAGGGCGGCGCGAACTGCACGGCGTGGCCGGCCTCCATCACCAGCACCTTGTCGCCGAGGTCGAGCGCCTCGTCGATGTCGTGCGTCACGAACAGCACGGTGATGCCCGTCTGCCGGTGGATGCGCTTGATCTCGTCCTGCAGGCTGCTGCGGGTGATGGCGTCCACGGCGCTGAACGGCTCGTCGACCAGCAGGATATCGGGGCTGGCTGCCAGCGCGCGGGCGATGCCGACGCGCTGCGCCTGACCGCCCGACAGCTCGGCGGGGTAGCGGTCCATGATGTCGCGCGGCAGCCCGATAATGTCCATCCACTTCTCCA
The DNA here is from genome assembly GCF_030418435.1 of Gordonibacter sp. RACS_AR49. Lineage (NCBI taxonomy): Bacteria > Bacillati > Actinomycetota > Coriobacteriia > Eggerthellales > Eggerthellaceae > Gordonibacter > Gordonibacter sp. RACS_AR49. The sequence goes on from NZ_JAIUDM010000001.1 coordinate 1,039,298, forward strand.
CGGCCGCCTCGGTGCGGCGGCGATCGCGCTTGTTCAGCAGCGTGGGCACGTACGCGATGTTCTGCTCCACGCTGAGGTGGGGGAACAGCACGCTGCCCTGGATGGCGTAGCCGACGGTGCGGCGCAGCTCGATGGGATCGACGCTCGACGTGGCCTGCCCGTGCACGAGCACCTCGCCCTCGTCGGGCATCACCAGCGCGTTCACCATTTTCAGCAACGTGGTCTTGCCGCAGCCCGAGCTGCCGATGATGGCGACGAAAGCGCCCTCTTCGATGGCGAGGTCCACGTCGTTCACGGCCACGGCGTCACCGAAGCGCTTGGTCACGTGCTCGAACGCCACCGCGGGCGCGCACGTGTCGTCTTGGGCGGAGGCGGTACGGCATCGTCCGTCATTCCGAACGCCGTCAGCGGCTTCCCTCTTGTCGTCCCGAGCGGAGGCGGCGAGGCCGTCGGAGTCGAAGGATCCTGAGCGGCGCGTCTGCGCGGATGTTGTTTCCATGTTATATCAGCCCCTTCTCGGCCAAAAACGCATCGGCCACCGCTTTCGGTTCCTGCCCCTGCGTCTCAACGGCGTTGTTCATGCGCGCCATGTCGGTGTCGGTGATGGCTCCTTGCAACTTCAGCAGCTCGTCGCGCAGCTCGGGGTGCTTTTCCAGGGTGTCCTGGCGCACCACGTTGCCGCAGAGGTACGAGGGGTAGAAGTGCTGGTCGTCCTCGAGCACCACGAGGCGATCGTCAGCCACTTTGCCGTCGGTGGTGGATACGACGATGGCGTCCACTTTGTTCTCGAACAGCGCCTGGTACTTCAAGCTGATGTCCATGTCGCGCGTGCTGCCGAAGTCCATGCCGTAGGCAGCCTGCAAGCCGAGGTAGCCGTCCTGACGGTCGTAGAAGTCGGGCTCCGCGCCGAGCGCGAGCCCGCCCGCAACCTCCGCAAGGTCCGAGTATGTGCGAAGATCGTAGCGTTCGGCCACGTCCTTGCTCACGGCCAGGCCGTACGTGTTGTTGAAGCCGTACATCCCCACCCAGGTGAGGCCGAGCTGCGACTCGTATTCCTGCCGCATCGTGTCGAACATCGACTCGTCGTAGGTGTCCTCGTGCTTCAGCACGGCGTTCCAGCCTGTTCCGGTGTACTCGGGGTAGAGGTCGAAGTCGCCCTTCTCCATGCCGGGCTCGATGTTCGACGTACCGCCTCCCACGCCTTGCGTCAGCTCCACGGCGAGGTCGGTGTCGTGCTCGATCAGCGTGTTCAGCATCTCGCCCAAGATGTACTGCTCGGTCATGGGCTTCGTCGCGATGTTCACCACGTTGTCGCCGCCGCCGCGATTTGCGAACGCGAAGGCCCCGCCTGCGATCAGCACCACGGCCGCGCCCACGGCCACGACGGCGCCCGTGCGCCGCCGAAAGCCCGGGCCCGCACCCTTCCGCGCCCCCGCGCGCTTGCGACGGTGCGCGCTCGACGGCTCGAGGTGGCGGCGCGTCGACTTCTCGGCCAGCCCCAGCAGCAGGTCAACGACGATGGCCAGCAGCGCGATCAGCACGCTGCCCGCCAACGTCATGGCCTCGTTGCCCGTCGTGATGCCGCGGTAGATGGCCACGCCCAGGCCGCCCGCGCCGATGAAGCTGGCGATGCCGGCCAGCGCGATGGTCATGGTGGCCATGTTGCGGACGCCGCTCATGATGATGGGCGCGGCCAGCGGCAACTCGATGCGGTAGAGCAGCTGGCGGTCGGTGGAACCCATGCCGCGCGCCGCCTCTATGATGGCGGGGTCGATGGTGGTGAGGCCGGTGTAGGTGTTGCGCACCATCGGCAGCAGCGCGTACACGGTGAGCGCCACGATGGCCGTGAGGTCGCCGATGCCCGTGACGGGGATGAGGAAGCCGAACAGCGCGATGGACGGGATGGTGTACACGAAGTTCACCAGCGCGAGCACCGGTTTCGCGCCGCGCCGCCACTGGGCGATGGCAATGCCCAGCGACAACCCGATGAGGACCGCCAGCGCAATGGATATGAACGAGATGCCTATATGCTGAAGGAACAGGTCGAAAAACCAAGCGCGCTTCTCGATGAGCAGCTGGAACAGGGATGAGAGCATGGACGCCTCGTTTTCACTGGATGGGCACCGTGTCGTGCCGGCTATTTTAAGCGCTCCGACCCTTGAGCCATCGCCCGCCCTGCCGTCCGCATACGAACCGTCATTTGCCCGTCACCCCCGCTCCGTGCGCGCATCCGCCATTTCCGGTCGGACGGCGGCGCGCCCTCCTCCGCTCCGCTGACCTTCCACATGAAGATTCCCTCTGTTATTCGCCGGAAAGTGCTGTGAAGGCGTATCCCAAGGCTTTATCATACTAAAGCACGAACGGACGACCATCCGATTTCCCCGCCATTCGCTTCGCATTGCGCCCGGTCTCGCCGGGTCTCGGGCAATGCACGGCGGGAGCGGGGCCGTCCATGACGCAGGGAGGTTTGCATGCAAGAAGAAGAGAAGAAGATCGCTCTCTACGAGAATTTCAAGACCATCAACTCCATCGACCCCGCCTACTACGAGCAGTACGACGTGAAGCGCGGCCTGCGCAACGCGGACGGCACCGGCGTGGTGGCCGGCCTCACGAACATCGCGAACGTGCACGGCTACGTGGTGTCGGACAACGAGAAGATCGCCGACGAGGGCCATCTTCGCTACCGCGGCTACGACGTGTACGACCTCTTGGGCGACCAGTCCGCCGAGCACCGCTTCAACTTCGAGGAGGTGTCGTACCTGCTGCTCATGGGCGAGCTGCCCACGCGCGAGCAGCTCGACCGCTTCATCGAGGTCCTCGACGGCCAGCGCGAGCTGCCCGACGGGTTCACCGCGTCTATGATCATGCGCGACACGCCGCCCGATATCATGAACGTGCTGGCACGCACCATCCTCTTGCTGTACGCCTACGATCCCGACGCGGAGGATCGCTCGGCCCACCATGAGATCCACACCGCCATCTCGCTCATCTCGCGCCTGCCGCGCATCATGGTGCTCACGTACTACGCCAAGCGGGCCCGCTACAACAACGAGTCCATGATCATGCACCGCTTCATACCCGGCCAGTCCACGGCCGAGACCATCCTTTCCATGCTGCGTCCCGACCGCCAGTTCACGCCGGAGGAGGCGCGCATGCTCGACGTCATGCTGTGCCTGCACGCCGAGCACGGCGGCGGCAACAACTCCACGTTCACCACGCGCGTGCTGACCTCGTCCGACACCGACCCGTACTCCACGTATGCCGGCGCCATCGGCTCACTGAAGGGCTGGAAGCACGGCGGCGCGAACCACCAGGTGCTGGCCATGCAGCAGGAGATCAAGGAGAACGTGGCCGACTGGTCAGACGAGGGCCAGGTGGCCGACTACCTGGCGAAGATCGTGCGCAAGGAGGCCTTCGACAAAACGGGCCTCGTGTACGGCATGGGCCACGCGGTGTACACGAAGAGCGACCCGCGCGCCATCATCTGCAAGCAGTTCGCCGAGGGCCTTGCCGTGGGCACGGAGTTCGAGGCCGAGTTCAATCTGCTGAAGTCCATCGAGCGACTGGCCCCCGAGGTCATCCTGCGCGAGAAGGGCACGGCCAAGGATATGTGCGCGAACATCGACATGTACTCCGGCTTCGTGTACTCCATGATGGGCATCCCCGAGGATTTGTTCACCCCGCTGTTCGCCTGCGCCCGCATGTCCGGCTGGGCCGCCCACCGCTTCGAGGAGATAGTCTCCGGCAAGCGCATCATCCGTCCCGCCTACAAGTCCACCCGCAGCGGCAAGCGCGACTACGTGGCCATGGAAGAGCGGTAGGACAAGCCGCGCGGCCAACAAGGGAACGGATGCCTCATGCGAAGCATTCGCTACCGCAGGACCGGCAAGATCGGCGCTCGAAGGGTTTCGGCGCGGCATCGCTTCGGCGGTGCCGCGCCTTTGTTGTTTCTGTGGGTCGACGATTGATATATCAACGAACGTGCTAGCATGGGCGTATGAACACTCAAGACTCCATACCCGTGAATCTGGCGCAACGCCTTGTGTTCACGGTGAACCAGTATCAGGCGTATCTCTCGCGGCACCTCAAGGAGTACCGGATTGGGTCGTCGGAGTATCCCGTGCTCATCTACCTGGTGCATCGCGAGAGCGAAGGCGACGGCACGCTGAAGGTCAGCCAGAGCGACATCGCGCAGCGCCAGCACCGCGACCCGGCGCTCATCACGCGCGCCGCGCGCAGCCTTGCTGAAAAAGGGCTGATCACCGTGCATCCCGATCCTGAGAACCGCGCGCGCAACGTGCTGCGCCTCACGCCCGCGGGCCGCGAGGCGGCCGTCAAGGTGGAAGAGCTCGTTTCGGCATGGGAGGAGGAGGCCCAAGACGGCCTCGACGAGCAAGAGCGCCGCCAGCTCGGCGACCTCCTCGCCCGCCTGGAACTCCCGCGCTAAAGGGCGATCCGGGCGATCCGCCCGCCTCCTGCTGCCTGCGCGAGAACCCGCCGCGGCACGTGGCAAATTTCTCCCTGCTGCTTCAAATAATCGAACGAATATTCTGACCCTCCCTTTGACGCATAACCAACTGCAATGGTAAAAAACTACCGAATTAGGAAAGATCGCACGGTCTGACTATATGAATATTTTTATTCACCAGGCATTTTGCAGGGAAGCACCCTCAGATTCGGCCGTAAAGCGGTCCTGATCTTCCGAATTCGGTAGTTTTTTACCAACGGGAGGCGCGCTGCGCGTCAACGGGAGAATCAGAACGAATGTTTCACATGAAACATTCGGGTTGGTTGCCGCGCGCAGAGCGGGCGGCGAGCGCTTCGAGCGCGGCCCTGCCGTACGCCGTGCGCGCGTGGGGAAGCGCGGCGGTGCAGAAGGCGGCGACCCAGGGGAGGTGCTCCTGCTCGAAGGATTGCCTCTGTTGCGCGTATGCGGCGGCTGCGGGGCCGTCGCCCCGTGCGTGCGCGGCCTCCTCGGCGCGGGCCAGGCAGTCGAGAAAGGCCAGTTCGACTCCCAGGTAGTCGTCACGCTCGGCCGTGCCGTCGAATCTAACGCCGACACGCCGGTAGCTGGCAGACACATCGCCCTCGACGGCGCCTTCGCGATAGTACGCCTCGTAGGGGGGGGGCAGCGGGGCGTCCTGGCTGATGCCGCGGCAGAGCCGCGTGCGGTCTGCGGCGACGGCCCGCTGCTCCTCGGCGAGCGCATCGGCGCCTTCCACCCCGCGCGCTACCAGATCCTCCACGCGCTTGCACCAAGCGGTAAGCCCGCTGCGCCCGGCTGCATCCGCCGCCCCGGTCGTGTCCGCCGCCCCGGCCGCGCATGCCGTTCCTGTCGCTTCTGCTGCAGCCGTGACTCCTACCGCGCCCATCGCCTCGGCCGTATCGGCAGCGACCGTCGCACTAACCGTGCCCGCCGCTCCGGCTCTCTCGGCCTCGGTCCACTCCAGCAGCATCCGCGTGCGTTTCGCCAGATCGACGACGTAGGCTGTTCCCGGTACCTCTATCGGGTCCAGCAGCACGTGCGCGCCGTAGCCGTACCAGGCTGCCGCTTTCCGGGCGTCTTCCATCCTGCATCCCCTCGCTTCGCTCGTCCTTCGCTGGTGAAGAATATACGGTCATTGTCTTGACATGTCAACAGCCGGTTGCTAGGATTCACAAATGACAAGTCAATAGACATGTCAATAAGCATACCGGGTAATGGGAAGGAAGCCCGGTCTGCGCTTCCAGACGACCAAGAAGAAGGAGGGATTCATGGAAAGCGATCTGTCGAAGTCGGCCGCACAGGCGGCGACGGGAGAGCCGGGGGCTGCGATCGCGCCGCCGCCGAGGGCCGTGTGGGTCGCCGGCATCGTGCTGGCCGTGGTCGGCGCGGCGGCGTTCGCCGTGCAGATGGCGAACCAGAGCATGGCGGGAGGCTCGCACTACCCCTGGGGGTTCTACATCGCGCTGTTCTACGCTGCGGCCTCGGCCGGCGCGGGGCTGCTGATGGTTACGGGCATCGCCCGGTGGGCGGGCGCCATTGGCGCGCGCGACATGGGCGTGCTCTACGCCGTCGCATGCGCCCTGTTCGTGGTGGCATCGGTGCTCATCGTGGTCGACCTGGGCAACCCGGCGGCCATCCTGCTGACGTACGCTTCGGCCAACCCGGCCTCGCCGGTGTTCTTCGACGCCATCGTGCTGCCGCTGTGCATCGCATTCGCCGTTGCGGCCGCGCTGTTCGCCGGGAAGGGCGAGGCTGCGGGAAGGACGTTCGCCCTCGCGGGCATCGTCGCGGGGCTTGCGCTGCTGGCGGTGGAGGCATGGCTGCTCACCACGTGCAGCGGCCGCGACGCGTGGGGCGTGCTGCTGGGCGCGGGCCCGGCGCTCATCCAGGCGGCGGCGCTCGGCATAGCCATCGTCGTGCTGTGCGGCCCCGCGCGCCGCGGATGGCGCGCGCTGCTAGCGGGAGCAGCGCTGGTCATGACGGCGTCGCTCGTGTTCGACGTGGTGCTGAACCAGGGCGATGGCACCGTGCTGGGCGCCCAGTTCGCCGCCATCGCCGCTTCGCCCCTGTTCTGGGCTGCGGCCGTCATGGGCCTTGCCGCCGTCGTACTGCTGGCGCTGCCGGCCGCCTCGGCCCTCGTCGCACGGGTGGCCGCAGCGTGCGTCGTTGCCGCCGTGCCGCTGTTCAAGCTGGCCATCTTCCAAGCGACCCAATCCGTCGTGCCCCTCGCCGAGCTCGAGGCCGCCGGTGCGGCGCCGTTCGATCCGATGGAGCTCGTCGTGTTCGCGGGCGCCGTGGGCGTGGGAACCCTCGTGTACGCGGCGGCCCTGCGCATTCTCGCCGCCCGTTCCACCGCCGCCGCCAATCCGGCTGCGGCCGCCAACGCAAAGGAGGTGCAGGCGTCATGACGCTCACACGCCGCACGTTTTTCAAGGGCGCCGCAGTGGCGGGGGCCGCCGCCATGCTGGGCGCCGAGGCTGCCGGTGCCAGCCCCTGGTTCTCGCCGCTCGCGCCCGAGCAGGCGCACGCCGCCCCCGTCGAGGAGTGGAAGCCGGCCACGTGCCCGGCCTGCCACAACCCCATCTGCGGCACGCAGGTGAAAGTGGTCGACGGCGTGGCCGTGGAGATCAAGGGCGACCCGAATTCGCCCACGAACCAAGGAAGGCTCTGCCCGCGCGGCCTGTCGGTTCTGGGCGGGCTGTACCACCCGTACCGCGTGAAGAAGCCGCTCAAGCGAACGAACCCGGAGAAGGGCCTCGACGTCGACCCCGGCTGGGTGGAGATCAGCTGGGATGAGGCCCTGCAGATCACCACCGAGAAGCTGAAAGCCTGCCTGGAGAAAGACCCGCGCACGCTGTTCACCCAGACGGGCTTCGGCAACGAGGACTCGTTCAAGCGCCTGATATTCGAGAGCGCCTTCGGCACGCCGAACGGCCTGACCACCTCCGGCCCGCTGTGCGCCGACCACTTCGGCCCCATGTGCACCAAGGGCACGAAGGTCGACCGTGCCGACACCGAGCGCTGCAACTACCTGGTCATCATGGGCCGCTCCGTGGGTGACGAGTGGGGGCTCGCGCACCGCAACACCAAGGAGTACGTCGATTCGGTTGCGCGCGGCATGAAGATCGTCTGCGTGAACCCGCGCAAGACCAACGCGGCGCAAACCGGCGAATGGGTGCCCATCGTGCCCGGCACCGACGTGGCCATGTGCTGGGCGCTGGTGAACGTGATGTTGTACGAGCGCCAAGACGTCGACGAGCACTTCCTCAAGGTGCGCACGAACGCGCCGTACCTCATAGAGGACGTGCCCGAGGAGCTCAAGGGCACGAAGGTGTGCTTCCAGGACTATGCGCGCGACGAGGCCACGGGCAAGCCGCTCGTGTGGGACGAGGGGGCAGCCGCGGCAGTTCCGTTCGACACGTCGTCGGGCGAGACGTACGCCCTGTTCGGAGAGTACGCGGTGGGCGGCAAGAACGTGAAGACCTGCCTGCAGCTCATCAAGGACTACACGGCGGATATGACGCCCGAATGGGCGGAGGAGATCACGTCGGTGCCCGCCGACACCATCCGCCGCATCGCCAACGAGCTGGTGGACCACGCGCTCATCGGCTCCACCATCGAGCTGGACGGCGAGACGTTCCCGTTCCGTCCCGCCGGCGTGCTGGCGCCCGGTCGCGGCTCGAACTCGAATCCGCTGAACGTCGAGCTGTTCAAGGCCATCGAGGTGGTGAACGAGCTGCTGGGCTGCATCGACGTGCCCGGCGGCATCCTGGGCCTCGAACATGGCGACCTGCACGTGATGGACACCGACGACGACGGCATGCTGCTCCCCCCGGCCTCCGACAACTTCAGGAACCAGGCGGTGGGCCAGGAGAAGCTGTCGTTCCCGCCCAAAAGCTACAAGCTGGAGTGCTTCTATCCCCACGAGCTGCACGTGATGCAGCTGGTGTGGCGCGCCGCGCTCGACCCGGAGAGCTACTACCTGGACTACAAGCCCGAGGTGTACATGGTGCTGGGCGGCGGCAACCCGCTGCGCTCGAACTCCAACCCCGAGGCGGTGGTGGAGGTGCTCAAGCAGATCCCCTTCACGTTCACCATCTCGCTGTGGATGGACGAGATGACCCAGTTCGCCGACGTGGTGCTGCCCGAGCACCACGCGCTCGAGCGCTACGCGCTGTGGAATGCAAGCTGGATATCCAACAAGAGCGCGTCGGACTACGTGAAGAGCCTGCGCGTGCTGGAGGCGCGCAAGCCGGTGGTGGAGCCGGTGTTCGACACGCGCCAGCAGGAGGACCTGCTGATCGAATGGGCGTCCCGCCTGGGCATCCTGCCGAAGATGACCGGCATCGCCAACAAGGGCTTCCAGGGGAAGTTCCTGCCCGGCAAGCCCGGCGGCATCGCCGACGAGTACGCGCTCAGCCCCAAGGAGCCCTACACGTACGCCGACGTGTGCGAGCGCAAGCTGAAGACGCAGTTCGGCGAGCAGGGCTGGGAAGCGGTGAAGGAGTGCGCGGTGGTCGGGTACACGCAGCCCGACGTGAAGTCGGGCTATATCTGGCACTGGCATCCCGAGAACGCGTACCGCGTGCCGCTGTACTTCCGCTACAACGCCCGCAGCGCCCAGATGCTGCGCGCGCTCGTCGAGGAGAACGGCATCGAGTTCCCGCACGCCGACCTGGACGAGGTGCTGCGCCAGTACTCGGGCGCACCGGTGTTCTTCGAGTTCGAGGGCATGCACCCCACCGAGGAGTTCCCGCTCAAGGTGCTCCAGTTCAAGACGCACTTCCAGGTGAACGACTCCACGGGCTTGTCGTACAACCACTGGCTGCACGACATCGAGCAGCGCTTCGACCCTCATCTGAAGAAGGTGCTCGTGGCGCCGTCGCGCGCCGACGAGCTGGGATTGGCCGAAGGCGACCAGGTGGTGGTCGAGTCCATGTACGGCGGCAAGACCACGGGTGTGCTGCACCTTTCCGAGATGATCCATCCCTCCACGCTCGCCATCTCGGGCAAGTGGGGCGCGAAGGGCGCGGGGCTCGTCGACTTCGCGCACGAGGGGCCGCACTACAACACGCTGCTCAACGACGACGAGCGGGACATCGGCTTCATGATGGGCAACTTGAACAACTCGGTTGCCGTCAGGGTCTACAAGGCGTAAGGGGGACTTTATGAGATACGGAATGGTCATCGACCTGCGGCGCTGCGTGGGATGCAACGCGTGCACGGTCGCGTGCAAGCAGTCCAACGGCACGCCTCCCGGCATGTTCTACTCGCATGTGTCGCTGCGCGAGGAGGGCGCGTACCCGAACGCCACTGCGCGCTACACGCCCATGCTGTGCGGGCATTGCGAGGAGGCCGCCTGCGTGTCGGTGTGCCTGACGGGCGCGTCGTACCGCGACGAGGCCGGCGTGGTGCGCGTCGACCACGGGAAGTGCATCGGATGCAAGTACTGCATCGCCGCCTGCCCTTACGAGGTGCGCTCGTTCCTGAGCGAGCGCATAGAGGGGTACTTTCCCGGAAGCGGCCTGACCGAGCAGGAGCGGGTCATGTACGGAGGCTTCGAGGTCGGCAAGGTGTACAAGTGCGACTTCTGCCGCAGCAAGGGCTACACCGACGGCATCGGGCCCTCGTGCGTGCGTGCCTGCCCCGGCGATGCGCGCGTGTTCGGCGACCTGGACGACCCCGAAAGCGAGGTGGCCAGGTTGCTGGCCGCCGAGCAGGTGCGGGTGCTCGGCGAGGAGTACGGTACGAAGCCGAACGTGTACTACGTCGCGCGTTCGGGAGCATAGCGAGCCCGAGGGCTCGAACCTCCCCGATCCGTCTTCCCGCCCCCTCCGCGATGGCCGGGCGCTGCACACCGTGCGGCGCCCGGCCTTGCATATGCGGGGAAAGCCGGTATCATAGGACATGGCATTGACATGTCACTATTGAACGGGGAGAGCGGCAGACGGGGGAGCGATGGGACGGCCCGGCAGGAGAGAAAGCGCTTCGGGGCGCATGGCGCCCCGCGCCGCCGTGCGCATGGGCTCCGATCCCGTCGGGCGGCTGCTGGCGCGGTTCGCCGTCCCCGTGGTTGCGGGGCTTCTGGTATCGCGCTTCTACATCCTCGTGGACGGTATGTTCGTGGGCCAGGCGCTGGGCTCGGCGGGCGTGGCCGCGACCGCAATAGCCATGCCGTTCGTCACGCTGCTGAACGCCCTGGTCATGCTCATCGGCGACGGGGGCACTGCCGTGGTCGCCCTGCGCCTGGGCGCCGGCGAGCGGCAGGGGGCGGCTTCTGTGCTGGGGAACGCCTTGGTAATGCTCCTCATCCTGGCCGTCGTGCTGGGGGCGACCGTGCTGTGGTGGGCCGATCCGCTGCTGGGGCTGGCGGGAGCGTCGGGGGCGGTGCTCGGGCAGGCGAAGACGTACCTGGTCGTCACCGTGCTCGGCACGTTCGCGCTGGGCTTCTCGCTGGGCATCGACACGTTCCTGCGCGCCGCGGGCTTCCCGAACCGCACGCTGCTGGTGCAGGTGGCGGGTGCGCTGGCGAACATCGGCTTGGACTACGCGTTCGTCGTGGCCTGGGGCTGGGGCATAGCGGGCGCGGCGTGGGCGACGGTGCTGGGGCAGGGGGTGTCCCTGGTCGTTACGCTGGCGCTCCTGTTCAAGCGCGACATGCCGTTCCGCCTGCGCGTGCGCGACCTGCGGCCCGACGCCCCGCTCATGGGGCGCATCGCGCTGCTGGGCATGCCGTCGTTCATCGTGCGCGGATCGGATGCCGCGCTCAACCTGGTGATGAACGCGCTGATCGTGGGCTATGGAGCCGCGACGGCTATCGGCGGGGACGACGCGCTCGCCGTGTCCGGGGCCATCAACCGCGTGCTGCAGTTCGCGCTGGTGCCCGCCATCGGCATTGCGGTGGCGGCGCGCCCGCTGGTCGGCTTCAACTACGGCGCGGGGAACCGCGTGCGCGTGCGCGCCATCGTGAGGGTGGCCCTTGCATCAGGCGCGGCTTGCCTGGCGGCGGTATGGCTGCTGGTGGAAACAGACCCGGCGCTGCTCATGGGGCTGTTCGGCTTCCACGGGGAAACCGCAGCGTTCGCGGCGTGGGCGCTGCGGGTGTCGCTGCTGGCCATGCCCATCCTCATGGTGCGCATCACGGGCACCAACTACTTCCAGGCCATCGGCGGTGCGAACAAGGCCATCCTGCTCACGTTCTGCCAGCAGGTGGTGTTCCTGCTGCCCTTCATCGTTGCAGCGCCCCTGGTGCTGCCGCAGCTGACGGGCGCCACCCCGCTCGAGTCGGTGTTCTGGGGCATGCTGGCCTCCGACGTGGCCTCGACCGCCCTGGTCGCGGTGTTTTTGCTGCGCGACCCTGCGCTGCGCAGGGCGTGACGGCGACGTGCGCGCCGGCCCGCGCCCGGTTGGCCGTCGCAGTAACCGGCGGGCTGCCGCAGCACCCGCCCGGCCGGCCGCGCAATACCTGCTCGGACGACGCAGTAACCGGTCGGCCGCCGCAGAAAAAAGCGCCCGGAGCCGCTGGCTTCCGGGCGCGTTGCGCTCTGGCGGAGGAAGTAGGATTCGAACCCACGGACGCGTGAACGTCAACAGTTTTCAAGACTGCCGCCTTCAACCACTCGGCCATTCCTCCGCGATGGGGGATGCGGGCGCTGACCGCGAGGGGCGCTCCGCACGGCAATGTTTCACGTGAAACATTTGTTCGCCGCATGCGCTTTTCGAAAAGAGGTTCCGAAAAGCAAGCAAAGGATACCATATAATAATCCGCATGAACGACGAAGACAACAGAGCCGACGCTCCCCGTTGCGAACCTGCGGCCTCCGCGTCCCGAACGTGCAGGCCGGAGGAGGCGGCGGCGCCGAGCGGCCTGACGGCGCAGGAGGCTGCCCGTGTTTCCGCTCATTGGCGGCCGCGCCTTTCCGACGAGGACTATATGCGCCTGGCGATCGACGAGGCGCGTCGCGCCGAAGGGCTGGGCGAGGTGCCCATCGGGGCCGTGGTGGTGTACGAGCCCATCGACCCTGCGACTCGCCGCCCCCTGGCCGAGCCGCGGGTGATCGCGCGAGCTTGCAACTTGCGCGAGACGACGTGGGACCCGGCGGGGCACGCCGAGTTCCTGGCCATGCGGCAGGCGTCGGCCGTCCTCGGCGCGTGGCGGCTTGCCGGCTGCACGGTGTACGTGACGCTGGAGCCGTGCATCATGTGCGCGGGCCTCATGCACCAGGCGCGCATCGACCGCTGCGTGTACGGTGCGCCCGATCCGAAGGCCGGCGCGTTGGGAACGCTGTACCGCATCAACGAGGACGAGCGGCTCAACCACAACTTCGCCGCGGCGCCCGGTGTGCTGGGCGACGAGTGCGCGGAGATGCTGCGTGCGTTCTTCGCGCGCAAGAGAAGGAAACGAACGGAGCCCCGATGACGAACCAGAACGAAGAGAACCTCCCCGGCACCCACGTGTCCGACGCTCCCGAGGGGGCAGCGTCTGCCTGCTCCAACCCGGGACGGCAGGCAGACGCCGCAGGCTCGCAAGCTCCCGCCTGCCCGGCTTCGGCGCGGTCGGCAGCTGCGAACCCGCAGCCTGCAGCCGGCATGCCCGCGAGCGACCCGCATGCGGTGGACATGCTGGCGGCGGCGCGTGCCGCGCAGAAGGTCGACGAGGCGGCGTTCGGCGGCCCGGGAGCCGTCAAGGTCATCGCGCCTGCCAAGGTGAACCTGTTCCTGGGCATAGGGCAGCGGCGCCCCGACGGCTACCACGAGGCCCTGAGCGTCATGCACGCGCTCACCATGCACGACGTGCTGCGCATGCGGCTGGCGCCCGCGCAGCCCGAAGGCCCCGCCGGCCTCTCCATCGCCCTCGACTGCCGCGTGGCCGAGGGACTGCCCCCGCTCGATGTGCCGCCCGAGGACAACATCGTGAGCAGGGCGATCCGCCGGCTCGCCGAGGCAATCGGCCGCAGCGGGCGCGAGCAGGTGTCCGTGCTGCTGGAGAAGCGCATCCCCTCCGAGGCGGGGCTGGGCGGCGGCTCGTCCGATGCCGCCGCGGCTCTCGTGGGTGCGGCACAGCTGTGGGGGCTGGCCGCCGACGACCCGCGCATAGAGGAGGTCGCGCGCACCCTGGGCGCCGACGTGCCGTTCTTCCTGCACGGCGGATGCGCCGTTCTGGACGGCGCGGGCGATGCGTTCGTGCGCGAGCTTGCGCCCATGGGCTCTCCCGTGGTGCTGGTGAGGCCTGCGGGCGGCGTGTCGACGGCTGCCGCGTACCGGGCGTTCGACGAGTGCCCGGTGCCTGTGGCCACATCCGACCGCGACGCGGCGCTTGCCGCCGCACGCGCCCAGGACGTGCCCCTGCGCAACAACCTGGCGGCCGCCTCCGAGTCGCTGCTGCCCGCGCTGGCCGACGTGCGCGCGTGGGCCGAGGCGTGCCCGGACGTGCAGCAGGCCCTCATGTCGGGCAGCGGGTCGGCCGTGTTCGCGCTCTGCGACACGTTCGAGGCCGCCGGTCGCGCTGCCGCCCAGGCCCGTCTGCGCGGCTGGTGGGCCCATGCCACGACGTTCGGCCGGGTACGCGCCGCCGCCGTCCCTTCCCGCTGAGCGCACCCGCCGGAGCCGCGCCTCCCGCTCCGGCCCGACGGCGCCGTCCCGATTGCAACCAGCCCGCAATCTGCCCCACCGGCGCCGTCCCGCCTATGACCGTGAGCCGTCCTACCGCGGCCCGCCCCGACTGGCTGCTGCTCCCGCCGCCCGCTATGGCCCGAAAGGGGGATGCAGCGCTCCGCTGTCCGCCTACGGCTCGTACTAAAGAAGGATGCCCTGGGTTACAGATTCAATCTATGTTCCCCATACGTGACCCAAGATGTTAAAATCCCAGTTACGTAATAGCAAAGGAGAGCTTATGAGCATCCCACTGATTGTCATCCTCGTCATCGTTGTCGTCCTGGTCGTTGCCATCATCGGCCTGTACAACAACCTGGTGAAGCTGCGCAACATGGTGGACAACGCCTGGGCGCAGATCGACGTGCAGCTGCAGCGCCGCTTGGACCTGATCCCGAACCTCGTGGAGACGGTCAAGGGCTACGCCTCGCACGAGCGCGGGACGCTCGAGGAGGTCACGCAGGCACGTACCGCCGTGATGAACGCGCCCACGCCGGAGGGCAAGATGCAGGCCGACGGCATCCTTGCTGGCGCCCTGAAGAACCTGTTCGCCGTGGCCGAGGCTTACCCCGACCTCAAGGCCAATGCGAACTTCCAGCAGCTCCAGGCCGAGTTGTCCAACACCGAGGACAAGATCAGCTACATGCGCCAGAGCTACAACGACACGGTCATGAAGTTCAACACGGCTATCCAGACCTTCCCGGCGGTGCTGTTCGCGGGGATGATGGGCTTCAAGCAGCGCGACAGCTTCGATGCCGCTGCCGGGGCGGACGTCGCCCCCAAGGTTCAATTCTAAGAGCGATCACCGCGCGCGCCCGAACCAACGAGGCGGGCGCTCCATTCTAGCCTAGCCAAGATCCGTTCGCGCAGCCACGCCGAGCGGCGCGGTTGCGCGAACGGATATGCCCGGTGGCCTTCTCCATTCGGGCGCTTGTCGGAGACAACAGGTCGGAAGTGATTGTATGACGCATGGTTTCCGCTACCATCGGATGCTCGACCGCGACCAACTCGCGCGGGTGCTCGACACCCGCATGCTCTCGTTCGCAATGACGTGCGCCCTGGTCGTTCTTCTTCTTGTGTTCTACACGGTGACGATGGTGAACATGGGCGCCATCTCCAGTCGAATCGACGAGATAAACGCGCATCCCTATCCGGTGACGGTGGCGGCAGGCGAGGTGGAAACCAACCTGGTTCAGCTGCGCACGCTGTCGGACCGGCTCGTGTACGTGAGGACGCCCGAGGCCGTGGATGCCGTCGAGGACGAGTATGCGAGCATCGATCGGGCGATAGCGGATCCGCTGGCCACCATTGCCAGCCAATGCCGGTCGTCCCCCGAGAAGGCGGGCGCGCTTTCGGCTGACTATGAAACGCTGAAGGCCGAGCAGCGACGGCTCATCGACACGTGCCGCGATCCCGCCACTACCGACGCCGAGGTGCAGCGCACGGTAAGCGAGCAGGTAGACCAGCTGATCGGGGCAATGCTCGCACGCAATTCCGAGATCATCGGGAGCTCGCACCAATCGTTCGACGCCCTGTTCGAGCTGGCCGTCAAGGCCTGTGCGGAAACCGCGCTGTACGCTACCGTGCTCATGGCGGGCGTGTTGGCCGTGCTCGCTGTCTTCTTGGTTACGTTAAGGCGCCGCAATGCCGAGCGCGACCGGCTCCAGAAGAACCTCGAGGCAGCGCTCGAAACGGCCCGCCACGCCAGCCAGGCGAAGTCGCAGTTCCTTGCCAGCGTGTCGCACGACATACGCACGCCGTGTTCGGCCATCGTGGGGCTGACGGAGATTGCCGAGCGCCATGTGGGCGAGAAAGACCGGGTGGAGGAGTGCTTGTCGAAGATCACGCTCTCATCGCACCACCTGATAAGCCTGATCAACGATGTTCTGGAGATGAGCAAGATCGAAAGCGGGCGGTTCATGCTGAATGACGAATCGTTCAGTTTGGAAGAGCTCGTGTCCCTGGTCGACGTTATCGCCCAGCAGCAGGCGCGCACGAAGCAGCTCGTGTTCCACATGGAAGCGGACGACGTTTCCGGCGTCTACGTGCGCGGCGATTCCCTGCGCTTGCGTCAGGTGCTGCTGAACCTTATCGGCAATGCCGTGAAATACACCGAGCCGGGCGGCGAGGTTCGCCTGCGCGTGCGGCTGGAGCGCCCAGGTTGCGTGTCGCCCGATCGGGCTCCCTGTACCGACGAGTCCCTGATGCTGGGCGAGAGCCGCGGCACCGACTTTCCCGAAACGCCCTGCGGCGGAGAAGGAGCGTGCGGTTGCGCGCTGTACCGGTTCGAGATCGAGGACAACGGTATAGGCATGGCGCCCGAGTTCGTGGGGCGTATCTTCGAGCCCTTCGAGCGAGAGCGCTCCGATGAGACGCGCGGCATCGAGGGAACCGGGCTGGGCATGTCCATCACGAAGAGCATCGTCGATCAGATGGGCGGCGCCATCGCCGTGAAAAGCGAGCGTCATCATGGCACGACGTTCACGGTCGACCTCCCGCTCTGCCTGGAGAGAGCCGATGCTGCCAAGCCCCTGCCCGCCGACGACGTGGTGCCCACGCTGCCGAGGCGCGTGGATTTCTCGGGCGTGCGCGTGCTGGTAGCAGAAGACGATGAGATCAACGCCGAGATAGCTTGCGACATCGTGGGACGCACGCATGCCGAGGTAGTCTGGGCGCATGATGGCGCAGAGGCGGTCGAGACGGTGTTGGGCGCCCCCGACGGCTGGTTCGACCTCGTGTTCATGGATGTGGAGATGCCGAACATGGACGGCTTGGAGGCTTCGCGCACCCTGCGGGATGCCTGCCGTCGCGAGGGGCGGCCGCAGCTCGTTATCGTGGCCATGACGGCGAATGCGTATGTGGAGGACCGTCGCCGCGCGTTCGATGCCGGCATGGACGACTACCTGGTGAAGCCTTTCGGCTTCGCCGACGTATGCGACGTGATGGACCTGCGCCTGCCAGCCCGCAGCGAATCGGATGGGCAGCATGCGGCAAACGAGTCGGCGGAGCCCGCCTTCTCTTTGGTATGATGGTGGCGAAGGAACGTAGGCGGGAGCGGCATTGAAGGGAGTGGACCGATGGTAGCAAGGCTTTCGCGTATCGTGCCGCTGCTCATCGTGTTGGCCGTTGTCGCGGGCATCGTGTACCTTGTTGCCGCATGGCGCTACTCGCCGAACCGCGGCAAGGAGATACTCATCAGGCTGTTCACATGGTTGACGGGGGCTCTCTCGGTCGTGTTCCTGCTCATAAGCCTGTATGCGCTGCTTGACGGCAATGCCCTCATACTTGACTTGGGCGCGAGCTTCCTCGTGGCCGCGCTCATCGGCCTGGGCATAACGCGCATCTGCCGCGCCGTGTTCGTGCGCAATCACCCCGGCTGGAAGCAGAAACCCGTGCGGACGACGCACCCGGACGATCATCCTCGGCGCCCGTTCACGCCGCCGTGGAAGCGGTAGGGAGGACGGGCGAAGGTGCAAAAAAGAAAGCACCCCAAGAGGGGTGCGAAGGATGTCTCGATGGCGGAGAAGCAGGGATTCGAACCCTGGATACCCTTGTGGGGTATACTCACTTAGCAGGCGAGCACCTTCGGCCTCTCGGTCACTTCTCCGCGCTATAATAGGTGCGATTCGCTATGATACCGTGACCATCTCGAACTTGCAAGGAGATTGACCGTGCAAATCACGAGTGATCCTCATAATACCGGGGCGCGTGCTGCGATAGCCGCCCCTGCACGCCGTGCGAGCCATGCCGCTGCAGATGCTCGGGCCGTGCGCCGTCCCGTTGCGGCGCGCCTCATACTGCTGGCATCCGCGCTCGTCTTGGCTGCCGCAGCGCTGCTGGCTGCCGCGCCGGGCGAGGCGTTCGCGAAGTCCTACGACATGACGAAGGTGGACATAACGGCGCAGGCCGAGACGGATGGGTCGCTGCATGCGGTGGAGCAGCGCACGTTCGACTTCAACGGAGACTTCACGGCGGTGTGGTGGACGTTCGAGGGATTGCCTTCGAACGCGGAGCTGAAGGTGAACTCCGTGCGCATGGCGCGCGTGGACGGGGACGGCAACGTGGTGGGCGAGTGGGAGACGCTGCCCGGCGTGCCGTTCGTGCTGGACTGGCGCGATGCGGGAGGCCCCGGAACGGATGCGTACTCGGTCGACGCGCCGAAGAACACGGTGTACGCCTTCTTCGATGTCTCGGATGAGAAGGCGGTTATCGAGCTGGACTACACCGTGGTGAACGGCGTGCAGGCCTACAAGGACGTGGCCGAGGTGAACTGGAAGTACGTCGGCGACCAGTGGGAGGAGTCGTCGGCCGACATCACCATGACGCTGGCGCTGCCGGTGCCGCAGGGCGTGGCGGTGGAGCCCGGCGAGAACGTGCGTGCATGGGGCCATGGCCCGCTCGACGGGTCGTTGGCCATCAATTCGGACGGCAGCGTCACGTACACCGTGCCGAAGGTGAACGCCGGCCAGTACGCCGAGGCGCGCGTGCTGTTCCCCGTGGCGTGGCTCACGAACCTCTCTCCCGATGCGGCGAAGCTCCATGCGGACGAGGCGCGTCTCGACAAGGTGCTGGCCGAGGAGGAGGACTGGGCCGACCAGGCCAACCACAACCGCATGCAGTCGCTGGCCTTCGTCATCGGCTGCGGTGTGCTGTGCGTGCTGCTCATTGCTTGGGCGCTGTGGTCCTACTTCCGCTACGGCAAGGAGCATGCCCCGAGCTTCACCGACGAGTACTGGCGCGACGTTCCCGATCCGCGCGTGCACCCGGCCGTGATCGGCCGCCTGTGGCGCTGGGACCGCGAGAGCCAGGACGACTTCACGGCCACCCTCATGCACCTGTCGCACAGCGGCGCCATCCGCATCGACCGCGGCACGTATCAGGACCAGAAGTCCTTCGGCCGTACCGAGACGGTGGAGGACTACTATCTGACGCGCGTGCCCGCCGTGGCCGACGCGGTGGAGAACCCCATAGACCGGCAGGCGCTCGACCTCCTGTTCGGCACCATTGCCGCCGGTGGCGACTCGCTGTGGTTCGGCACCATCCAGCAGTATGGGAAGGACCACCCCGAGAAGTTCCTGGATGCCATGAAGACCTGGCAGGGCATCGTGTCGGCCGAGACGAACCGCTGGGACTTCTTCGAGGTCAAAGGCAAGCGCTACCAGGGGTACCTCGTTACGCTCGCCATTCTGGTGGGGGTGGCCGGCTTGGGCGTCGGGCTGCTCACGGACAACTTCATCCCGCTCATCTTCATGCTGCCCACGGCCATTGCGCTGGGCGTGATAGGCAACTACCTGCCGCGGCGCAGCGTGGAGGGGAACAACCTGGTGGCGAAGTGCAAGGCGCTGCGCAACTGGCTGCGCGACTTCTCGTCGCTCGACGAGCGCCCTCCCACCGACGTGAAGGTGTGGGGCGAGTTCATGGTGTACGCCTACGTGTTCGGCATTGCGAAGCAGGTCATGAGCGAGCTGCAGACGCACGTGCCCGAGCTGTTCGAGCCCGCGGCGGGCACGGCGTACGGTTACGGCTACGTGCCATGGTGGTTCTGGTACGCGCCCACGCACGGCGCCGGCGGCGCCGTCATGCCGGCAGCAGGCGACCTGCTGCACACGGCCGTTTCGAACACCGTGAGCACGGCGCAGGCCGCCATCTCGGGCGCGAGCGGCAACTTCTCCAGCGGCGGCGGCTTCGGCGGCGGTTTCAGCGGCGGCGGAGGCGGCGGCTTCGGCGGAGGAGGCGGCGCCCGGTAGCGAACTGCCGCCTCCTCCGCCCCTAGCCCTTCTCGGGGGTGATCGCGCCGAATCCTCGCTTCCCCAAAATCCTCCGCTCGAACTCCTCGATCGAAACGGGAGGTGAGTACACGTACCCTTGAGCGGCGTCGCATTGCATCGCGCGCAGCGCCTGCGCCTGCGGGATGGTCTCGATGCCCTCGGCGACGGTACCCATATCAAGCTTCTTGGCCAGTCCTATGACCGACTCCACCACGCTGCGCGCCCGCTCGTCGTCCTTGCTGAAGAACGCGCGGTCGATCTTGAGGACGTCCACCGGTATGTCCTTGAGCACGTTCAGCGACGAGTAGCCGCTGCCGAAATCATCCATCGAGCACAGGAAGCCTCGCTCGTGTATCTCGTTGACCACGCGTCCCAACAGTTCGATGTTCTCGAAGGCGACCCGTTCGGTCAGCTCGAGCTCCAGAAGTTCGGGCGGAACGTCGTAGCTCGCCCTGATCTCCTCGAACGCATCAAGGAACCGGGGTACCTGCAGGTGCACGGGCGAGAGGTTCACCGAGATGGGCAGCGGCTCCATCCCGTCATCGATCCACGAGCGCACCAAGCGGCACGCCTGCTCGAACACGCACAGGTCGACCTTGACGACGAAGCCGTTGCGTTCGAAGAAGGGGATGAAGTCGTCGGGCGGGACGATGCCGAGGTCCTTGCTCCTCCACCGCACGAGCGCCTCGGCGCCCACCGTGTGTCCTGTGGCCAGGTTCACTTTCGGCTGCAGGTAGGCCACGAACTCGCCGTTGGCGAGTGCGTCGTCCATGCGGTTCTCCAGCTCCTTCTCGTGCAGCATGCGCTCGAAGTCCGAATCGCTGTAGTACGAGAGGCTCCGCAAGGTCGCGACCGATCTCGACGCGTTCTTGCGTGCGGTGTTGGCCCGGTCGCGTATGGTGACGATGTCCGCAGACGACCCGTCGACCACGTATGCACCGCAGCTCAGCGTCAGCACGTACGGCGTGTCGCCCGTCTTGAACTCGTTGACCTTCGACGCCATCCGATCGAGCCATGCCTCCGTTCGATCTTCGTCGGTGCCGTCGAGGACGACGTTGAACACGTCGGACGACACACGCGCGGCGAATTCGCCCTCCGCAAGCTCCTTCGCAAGGGAGTTGTAGACGTGCTCGAGCACCCTGTCGCCCTTCTCCTTTCCGAAAAAGTCGTTGACGAGCTTGAAGTCCTTGATGTCGAGAGAGACGAAGGTGAACGGCGCACGTTCCTCCATCTTCTCCGTCAGCAGCTGGTCGAAGCGGACCGCCGTATGGCCGCCCGTCACCGGATCGACATAGGCGATTTTCTCGATCTCGCGCTTGTTCCTACCCGACAGCCAGATGACGAGCGCCCCGAACGCGGCGAAGGCCACGAGCACGCCGAAGAAGGCCATGCCCGCAACCGAGAAGGTGGTGAACTCGCTCAGGGTGCTCGAATAGGCACTTGGGGGCACGACCGAGAGCAGGTACCATCCGCCCTTGTCGAGGGGCACGTAGCTCATCTCGCGCACGTCTCCGTTCAAGGAGAACCGCACGTGCCCGCTCTTCCCCTCGGCCATGCCGTCCCGCAGGTCGGAGACGCTTCCGTCCTCGAAAGTCACCTGCGTTTCCAAGGCGTTGAGCACGTTGTCGCCCTGCAGGAATGAGTTCGCGTTCTTCGACTTGAGCACGAAATCGCCGTTGGCCGCCACGACGTGAGCGAATCCCATCCCGTCCGCGCTGTCGGTTCCCAGCAGAAGCTGCATCCGCTCGGGGGGAATCCAGCCGACGACCGCCTCCGGCCCGTTGCCGATAGGCGCGGCGTAGAGCGCGCCCTTCTCGGTGCTGAACACGGACAGGACGGTGTCGCTCACGCTCGACTCTCCGGCGAGGGCGCGCTGCACCACCTCGAGGTCGGACACGTCCCGGGCCTCCTGCCCCTCCACGGCGAGTATCCCGTTGACACTTACTGTGCCGATCCACGCGAAGGGCCCGTTGGCGACGAACGACGAGATGGAGGCGTCCCGGTCGGCGGAGGACCCCGTGAGCTCCCGGCCGAGCAGGTTCAAGAGCTCGAGGTTGAACTCGACGCGCTGGTTCACCTTGTAGGTCGCCTGTTTCGCGAGCTCGGCAAGGTAACGGTCGGTTTCCTCGGAGGCTATGTCCTTGCCGCGTTGCACGGTCATGACGCAAACGGGCACGGTGATAAGGGTCAGGACCACCAGCACCGCCAGTAGGAGAAGCGGGTACCTCGCGGATTTGTCTCGTTTCATATTCAACCTTTTCGATTTCAGGAACCGCCGCTAGCGCGCGGCACCTCTGCGGTCAGCGGCGGGGTTCTCCCTGTAGTAGTCGCGCTTGGAGTTGTACATCTCGCTGTCGGCCAGGCTCACGGCCCGTTCGACCAGGCAGGGCTCGTTCGCGTAGAACAAGCCCATGGCCGTGGAGCATGCGTTGTCTTGGAGGAGGGAGCGGGCGAGCTCGGCTTGCGAGCGGAATTCCTCCTCGCCTGCGTTCAGGGCGAGGGCTAGGAACTCGTCGCCTCCCAGCCGGTATGTACGTGCCTTTCCGAACGCGCTGCCGATTGCCCGCGCCACTGTCGAGAGGGTACGGTCTCCTCGGGCATGGCCCTCGGAGTCGTTGATCTCCTTGAGCCCGTTCAAGTCGAAATACGCCACGCCGAACCCGCGACGCGGGCCCTGCGCGTCGAGGGCTTCTATGTCGGTGGTGTATCGGTTGCGGTTGGAAAGGCCCGTGAGCGCGTCGGTGCAGGCCATGGACTCGAGGAGCCCCTTCGCGCGGTATGCGTCCAGCTCCGCGGAGAGGAAGTACGACAGGTTGTCGAAAAACTCCCGGGTGCGTTCGAGCTCGACGGCTTTAGGGTTGTCGATGCCGATGGTGCCGACCAGCTCGCTCTCCACGAGCAGCGGGGCGTTGATGACCGAGTCGATGCCCTGGGGCTTGAGCAGATCGTATTCGCTTGGTGCCGTGTCCTTGAGGTTGTCAACGTCCTCGACGACCACCGCTTCGCGGCGCAAGAGCACAGGGGTCCACGACGGGACCATCTCGACGTTGACATCCTGCAGCGCGTCGATTTGAGACTGCACTCCGGGGGCGCACCATTCGTGCATGGTGCTGAACGCCTCGCGGCCGTCCGGCGTTTTCGCGACTTGGAAGATGTACGCCCGGTCGGCGTCCATGGCTTCGCCGATCATGCGGAGCACCGACGACATGTCGCCCGAGAAGCCGTCGATGTTGCGCATCTCCTTGACGCACCGGACGAGCAGGCGCTCTAAGTTGAGCTCGGTCTCCAAGCCGAGGAGCTGCCGATGGTGCTCGGACATGTCGAAGGCGATTTCGAGGCGGGCGGGCCGCCCGTGCCAATCGACGAGCTTGTCTTTAAGGGCGTAGTAGCTGCCGAGCTTCTCGTTGTAGCGCGTCCATGCGTAGTAGGCGTCATGCCGCAGCAGGTGGTTGGTGCAGAAGTCGCAGGGAACGTTGTTGCCTATGATGGCCTCGTAGCACTTCCTGCCTTCGTACGAGCCGCCGATGAGCTTTTGGACCCCATCGTTCGCGTAGTATATCTCGTACGTATCCGGGTCGGAAATGTACACGAGCTCGCCAAGATCGCCGAGCTCGATTAGAAGATTGTTTTGAACTGGGCTTTCCTCTGGTTCGGCGTCATCTGTGCGACGGGGAGCGCCAGGCAGTCTATCGCCCCCCCCCCTGCTGTTTCAACGAGTTCTGCCATTATCTATCACCCAATTTCGAGAATTTTTGCACAATTGTATACAATATAGTGCTTCAACCATATGCTATTTCACCCTTGACTTTGGAGCGGAATTATTTCAGCGTGCCCGTTGGACAGGAATCGGACGTTTTTTGCTTTTGCGACCTGCAGGAACATTCCCGTGGGAACCTGATCTACCTTTCGCGCCGTCGGCAAGCGAAAAAAGACGATCACCGAGCTGGCGTAACAAGCTCCAACGCGCAATCAGAAGGGCCCTGGTCGTTGACCGGGGCCCTTCTGCATTCAGACGCCTGCGCATGTCGGCGATCATGTGCTCTGCCCAAGAGCGGGTAGCTGCTGTGTAGCATGCTATAATGAGCAAGTTCGGTGCTTCGTCGCCCGGGCGGCTTCGAAAGATCGGAGAAGCCTATGGATCCCCAAACGATCATTGCGGTATGCGCGCTTCTTAGGGTGGTAATCGGAATCGTGAGTTTGGCCAGAAGGGAGTGACGAACGGCCTTGCACAAGAAAGAAGCCGGGATGCCTGGTAAGCCAATCCCGGCTTTCGCCTAAACAAGTGCCGCCCGGGTATGCGGGGCACCGTTCGCTTCGGATTGTACCACACTGGCGCAAACGACGCAGGGCTCGGCACATTGCTGTGCATCAACGAAGCCACACTTGCCGACAACGAAAAGAGCCCCGGATTCCGGGGCTCTTCCAAGTTCAAATGGTGCGGGTGAAAGGACTTGAACCTCCATGGGGTTCGAAGGGCGTCTGATTATACGTGATCGGGAATGATCATGCGCCTTCTGACCTGGGATTGCGCATGACGGGGCATGATCGCGGGGAAGTCCAAGAACACCCCGATCCCACCCCAATTCAGCCCCCGCACCCCCGCCGCACCCCAATCGCCCGAGAGAAGCCGACCCTGGACCCCAGCAGGTCGGAGGCCGTTTTCGCCCCGGCGAGCGCCGCGCCGGAAGCGCCGGGGACGTCGCGTTTATGCAGAAGGAGATATCGTGGAGGGTGCCGGAAGGGGCGGGCGCGGAGCGCCCGGAGGACGGGCCGCGACGGACTCTCAGCCCTCCGAGCCGTCGGCGAGGCGGTAGAGGCGACCCCTGGTGAGCCTTTCCGAAGCCACGGCCCCGCCTTCTCTGAGCCGCGCCAGGTCGCTCCTCAGGGTCCTCTTGAGGATCCCGAGGTCGGAGGACATGGCGGCCGCCTTGGAGGCTCCGTGCTCCACCAGGTAGGCGAGCACGAGCCTGTCCCGCACCTCCCCTCCGGCTCAGCGGCGGCTTCTGCTCGCCGCAAGGCCCCTTCGCCGGATCGGCGGGAGGCTCCGGAGGGGCTGCGGAGCCTGCCGCATTCCGGCAAGAGCCGTTGGAATCCGGCGAGAATCCGGAAAGGACCGACGAGGACTCGGCGAGAATCTGGCAAGAGCCGCCCGTTTCCGGCAAGGCTCCAGAAGGGGTCGGCGAGGGTCCGGCGGCGAAGGCGTCCCTTCGATGGAACACGAAGTTCGTCCCGTCCGCCATCCTGACGTACTCGATGCCGATTCCGGCGGCGGCGCAGAGGTCCCGGATCCTGGGGATGCCCGAGGCGAACGACTCGATGTCGCCCGACTTGTAGAGGGTCTGGGCTATGAGCGGGTTGCGGGTGAGCGAGGACCGGCTCACCCCCGACAGGTGGTCGTAGGGGTCCTGCCCCTCGATGAACCACCCGGGGCTGAACACCTCGACGCTGTCGTTGTATATCTCCACCTGGACGCTCGCCGACGACGTCCAGTCGCGGTGCGCGAACGCGTTGATGACCGCCTCCCTCACCGCGTCGGGCGGCAGCTCGGGCACCTCCTCCCGCGGGCCCGGCCCGTCGATGACGAAGCGGCGCCTCGTGTTGGTGAGAATGTAGAGCTGGGCCCTCCTCGCCAGCTGGAACACCGCGCCCCGCTCTTGGTGGAGGTCGAGTATCTCGGTGCGGGCGTGGGTGGCGAGGATGCCCATCTTGAGCCCGACGCCCCGGGACGGGCAGAAGAGCGCCTCCGCGGCGTTCAAGAGCCTGCCTCCGCGCATGAGGCCGAGCCCCTCGAGCGTCTCTCGACCCCCGCGAAGGGAAACCCGATGCGACCGCAGGCGTTGCCCCTCTCGACGAAGCTGCGCAGCTCCCCCTCGTCCACATCCGACACGGGCCGGTCGGAGGCCTGCCCGTCCCAAGGCCGCCGGCGGCAGAACGCCTCGACCGCCATGCGCTGCACCTCGGCGGCGCTCATGAGGACGTCCTCGTCCGAGACGCGCGTGCGGGTAGACGCCCTTGCAGGCGTGAGGCGCATCGTCGCCCGAGAAGGATACGCGGATGCAGGAGCGGCCCTCGCCGTCGCCCAGCGCCTCCACGACGGGGTACACCCGCGGCTCGATGGAGTGCCCTATGGCTTGGCTGGCCTCGCGCAGCGTGGAGTCGGACACTTCTCGGCAAGCATTATCGGAGACTTGCAACCCGAAATCTACTCTGACCTGCTGCGAAGCCAGACTCACATAGCAGGCACCCAGGAGTCGAGGGCTTCGCGACAGGAAAGTCGGACGGCGATCAGACAGCTGAGCGCTCGTTGAGAAGTTCCAGCTTCTCAACGAGCAGCTTCGTCAATCCTTCGTCTTGGATAAGGTCGATGCCGAAGCATTTTCTCCCAGCGTCCTTAAGGGATGCTCCGATATGGTATGCGGTCACGCCGTCGAGGATGAGGAAGCGGTCGTGGAACGATCCCGTGCGGCAGACGGTGAGCTTCGGATACTGCGCGTTGAACACGTCGACGTCGTCCTGCGTGAGTCGGCTGCCCGAGGTGTAGACGGTCACCGCAACGCCGTCCTGCTTCTTCGCAAGGATGTTCAGAGTGCGGACATCGACGTACCCGTCCACGAGGGCGATCTCGCGCTCGGCGCGGCCCACGAGGTCGGCCAGCAGGCTAAACGCGTCGAACATCTGCCCGGCGAAGAAGATCCTCTGCGGCTTCTCGACCTCCCCCTCAAGCAGCCGGAACACCCGGTCGAAACGCTCGTCGGTCGATCTTTTGAGCGCCGCTTGGCTCGCCTCGATGCCGTGCAGCCGTTCGAGCAGCGCGGCGTTCTCAGCGAGGAGGTGCCGCATCGCCACGAACGCCCTCATGATGCTGATGCTGGTCTGCACCGCCACCTCGCTGCGAAGCACGCCGGAGAGCATGGCTATGCCCTGCTCGGTGTAGGCGTAGGGGAGGTAGCGCCGACCGCCCCGGCCCTCTCCGGCGTTTGAGGTTCCAATTTGGCACCTCAAAGCCTCGTCCTCCTCCTTGGTCAGCTGGAAGCGGAAGTCCGCCGGGAACCTGTCGGCGTTGCGCGATGCCGCACGGTTGAGGTTCTTGGTTTCGACCTCGTACAACCATGCGAGATCCCTGTCGAGCATGACCTGCTGTCCGCGGACCGTGTGGATCAGGGGTTCTATGTTGGCGGCATCGGTTGGCGCTATCTGCGCGCTCGATCCGGCTGTTTTGCTCTCAGCGTCAGAATCGCTCATGGCCCCTCGCTTCAAAGGTTTGGATGCTCTTGCGTTCCAAGCATTTTATCATCGATCTGCTTACCAGTCGGATCCTTCTGCTGCTCACTTGGCAGACCCACATCTCCCTCGCCATCACGGCGAACAGGCGAAGTCGAGGTTCATGTACGCGCCTGGAGCTCCGTCGGGCCCCCTCCACCGGTCGAAGCCCTTGGCGAACGCCTTCACCTTGAAGAAGTAGTTCCTCCGCGTCAAGAACCTCTCCGCGCGGCTTTCGGGGAAGAGGTCGAACCGGATGCCGCTCCTTTTCATGGAGTCGATCTGCGGGGCCGCAGTCAGCTTGGGCTTCGGGTGCACGGGGGGCTTTCTTTCAGGGTTGTTTCTGAAAAAAAAAATGCGGCTGAAGGCACGTGCACCCGCAGCCGCTAAAAGCCGTGAGGCTTTTCACAATGCGGTCATTATGAGGCCTTCCCGCCCGCGGCGCAATCCCTCCTAGGGCGACCTCAAAGGACGGCCCTTCTGCCCCGCTCGACGATGGACCGCAAACGCAACCCGGACGCCCGAAGCCCGAAGGCGATCTGCGAACGAGGAAACCACCGGACCATCTAGTTCGCTTTCTGTTTTTTGATAAGAAGATCGATTCGGGGCACTCCCGCCCTCGAGCCGATCGCATAACCCCATCACGGCCGGTCGGAAGTGGGAACGATCGACTCGCCGCACAGAGATCCCCTGGAGTTCTCTGCGTAAAAGTACGTGACCTCAACCCTGTCGCCTGGTTGCACGGAGTCAAGCATAACCGGAAGATACTCCGTATGGGATGAGAAGTCGAAGACGACCTCTCGATCAGCCAAAATCCCGGAATCTTCGTCCATGGCAATCTCGGCCGTCATCTCTTCAGCATCCGCGCTTACGACGGTTCCGGTTCCGCGAAGGACAACAGTCGACACTCCCCCGTCATACGAAGAAGCGTCTTCTCCAAGAGGAATGTCCTCCACCTCAAGCATCTCCCTTCCTCCTCGCTCACCGGCACCTCCCCCAGGTTGGCACCCGAACAAAACAGCAGACGCGACGAGGGCGACCGCAAAAGCGGCCGCCCTTGAGTGGATGCGAAGGCTCAACACCATGCGAACGGCTAATAGAGCAGGGTTGCCGTTCGATTGGTCAAACCTGAGTGATAGAAGTTCAGGTAGCGCACGCCGCTGTACCAGCCGTCAGCGACCTGGATGACGCTCAAGCTTTGCCCATCTGATTTCCGGCTCGCCTGGAAATACCCCTCCACGACAACCGCATGTCCAGTCCCACCATAAGACCTAGCATGGAAAAGCGCGGGCTTCTTTCCCTTGGTGGAAAGGCGGCGCTCATGAGGACGTCCTCGTCCGAGGCGCGCGTGCGGGTAGACGCCCTTGCAGGCGTGAGGCGCATCGTCGCCCGAGAAGGATACGCGGATGCAGGAGCGGCCCTCGCCGTCGCCCAGCGCCTCCACGACGGGGTACACCCGCGGCTCGATGGAGTGCCCTATGGCTTGGCTGGCCTCGCGCAGCGTGGAGTCGGACGCCTGCATGCCGCACACTTCCCCGTCGTTGCGCACGCCGAAGAAGAGCTCGCCCCGCTCGTGCTTGTTGAGGATGGCCGCCACGGAAGCCGCCCCCTCCTTGAGCTCGGAGGTCGATCTTTTGTGCTCGGCCGTCTCGCTCTCGGGTCCCAGGTTCATCGCGCATCCCTTCCTCCGTCCGAGGGGCCGTGCCGCCCCGCCCGGCCCCATTGTAACCCACGGCACGGCGTAACCCACGGCCCCCAGGCCTGCCAGATCCACCGGGACGCGCCGCCCCCCCCTCCCGCACGACCCCCGCCGACGCGGGGAGCGCCGCCTACTCCACGTAGTCGTCGTAGACGGTTATGGATGCCGGTTTCTCAATGATGATCGACCCGACCTCCGCGACCAGGGCCATAAGCCCCTCGATCGAGTCCAGCTCGACCTCCCAATCCTGGACCGTCCTCGGGCAGCCCCACTCCTCGCCATACACGCGCGTCCCGGCGCGCAGGGCGCCGCTGCACGGCGGTTCGTCCGGAGCCGAATTCCGATTGCTTGCGCGTGATATCTCGAACCTCATGCCTTCCACCTCTCTTAGACAGACCGCGGACGGTGCCGCTTCCGCACGGCCTTCGGCGGCCGAGCCGGACGGACGCCCTCCTTCATAGGGCCGACCTGTCGGACGCCGTTCAGTCTAGAACCCGGTCACGCGGCGGGTTTTCCCGGCGCGGGCGCTCCTGAAAAGAAAGCGCGGCTGAAGGCACGTGCGCCCGCAGTCGCTAAAAGCCGCAAGGCTTCTCGCAGCGCGGTCATTGTAGGGCCTTACCTCCCACGGCGCAACTCCCATCTTTTTTCGAAAAACTCAAAGGGCGATCCTCCCGCCTTGTTTTAGAGGGCGTCCGCACGCCTCGCATCTTCGGGCATCCAGACGCCCTTCGGCACCCCTCCTCCAAAACGGCCCCCTTCCCCGGCAGAGAGAGGGCGGCCCGGGCAACGCCAAGGCCGCATCGCTCCTCCCAAAGGCGATCCGGACGCCCGCCCGAATCGCAAGCCCGATCAGCCCCGCTGTCCGTCAGATCGATCGGAACACGAGGCGGAACAGCCATTTCAGCAGCCTGACGATCGCGCGCATGGACACCTCCCTCCCCTCACACGGCCTTCTTCAGCAAGGCGATCCCGTCCCCGGGCGATCCGCCCGGAAGGACGGTCGGCGCCGCCTCCCCGAAGGACGACCCGCTCCCCAGACCCTTGGCGAGGGCGTCGAGGGCCCCGGCCGCCTCCTCGCCCTTGGCCTCGACGTAGTGGACGTATATCTCCATCGTCGTCGCCATCCGCAGGTGCCCCATGTTGTTCTGCACCGCCTTCAGGTCGGCGTTGAGGGCGAACAGGATGGTGGCGTAGGTGTGGCGCAGCTCATGCAGCGTGTAGGCCCCCATCCCGTGGCGCGCGGCGAACCGTCCCCAAGACCGCCTCAAGTTGTCGGGATGCATGAAGCCACCCTTCTGGGACGAGACCACCGGGGTGTCCGGCCCCTGCTCGATGCCGAGCGTCAGCCGGAGGATCCGCGCTTGGCGCTCCTTCCACTCTTTCAGCATCGCCATGAGGAAGGAAGGGGCGAACAGCCTCCTCTCCCTGCCTCCCTTGGGCTTCTCAAGCGAGA
Source organism: Gordonibacter sp. RACS_AR49 (assembly GCF_030418435.1). Taxonomy (NCBI): domain Bacteria; kingdom Bacillati; phylum Actinomycetota; class Coriobacteriia; order Eggerthellales; family Eggerthellaceae; genus Gordonibacter; species Gordonibacter sp. RACS_AR49. The sequence continues at coordinate 1,069,615 of NZ_JAIUDM010000001.1, forward strand.
GGGTGTCGGAGCTGTAGCTGTTCTCGACGTGAATGATGCCCTTGTCGAAATCCACGTTCTTCCACCGCAGCGCGCATATCTCGCCCCGTCTGAGCCCTGCGAGCAGGGCGAGGTAGAACCCGATGGACGGGGTGCCGACGGGCAGCGCCTCGGCCAGCACCAGCATGAGGCGCACCTGCTCGAAGGAGAGGAAGGACCTCTCCTGCGTATCGTTCTTGGGCCTTTTGACCCCTCTGCAAGGGTTCTTGGCGATGATGTCGTTGATCACCGCGTCCTCGAACACCTGGTTCGCCTTTACGAATATATCGGCTCGACGCGTCCCGGAGGCGGGCCTGCCGCTGACCGTCTCCCCTGCGGCGAGTTTGGAGAGCATGTCCTTGATGTCGTAGGGCCTCACCTCCGTCACATGCATGGCCCCGAGATGGAGGCAGATGTTGTCGACGAGCGACTTGTCCTTGCGCAGCGTCCCGACCGCGACCTCCCCGTCCTGGGCCCGGTAGCCCATCCATTCGTCGCAAAGCTGCCGCACCGTCATGCTGCGGGCGTCGTAGCGGGTCGAGTTCTCGATTTTCTCGCGAAGCTCTCGAAGGCAGCGCTTCTTCTCGGCCTTCGTCCTGGAGGACACCTTCATCGTCTCGCGGATCTTGATAGTCTCGCCGGTCTTGGTGTCGAGCACGACGAACTCGCCGCGGAAGGAGCTCTTCCCGCGGAACTCGCCGGTTCCCTCGCCTATGACCACGTACGCCATCTTCCGCCTCCTCGCTCATCCGCACGTCGGGCAGGGCCTCACTCCATCCCCACAAGACGCTTCGCCTCATCGATCGGAACCCCGCTGTCCCGGGCCGCCTCCTCCACGGTCATTCCTGCGGCCATGCGGCGCCTCAGCTTCATCTTCGGAGCGTTCCTCCTGTTCCGAGCCCTATCCCTGCACGTCTTCGAGCAGTAGTCCCTCTGCTTTCCCCGCTCGTTCGTGCAGTCTATGACCCGGCCGCACTCCTTGCACACCCCGATCGCCTCGTGGGAGTACGCTTGGCCGAATTCATGCCATATCCCCGCGAGAAGGCACTCGACCACGGGCCCGTACGAATCTTCGACGAACCCGAACCGGACGTCGGAGGTGTGGGCCATCGTGCACAGCCTCACGACCGCGCGGGCGCACTCTTCGGCTATGTCGCCGGGAAATCCCTCCGAGGCCAAGGCGTCTATGAACGGACGGTCCTGCTCGCCTCGAGCGAGGGCCGGATAGTAGTCGAAAGTCTCGTACGTGGTCGCCACATGGGCGCCCAGGGAGTCGACGAAAAGCCCGGAGACGACGCGCTCCCCGCCCGTCCCCTGGTAGCTCTCGCCCACGCGCGCAGACCGCACGAGATCGCGGTACGCCCCCTCCCTCCTGCCGGAGAACAGGGAGCAGGAAGCCGTCAGGGAGAAGCCCCTCGCCCCCGTCGCGACGATCACGTGCATGAAGTCGGACACGTCCCCCACGCCCGCCTTTCCGTCGCAAAACGCCTTGAGCCTCAGGACGTGGTTCAGGACGCCGGCCGCCTCCTTCCAGTCCTCGACGCTCTCCCGAATGGCCCCGTCCTCGGGAACCCACCCCCTCGTGCCGAACAAGGGGCCGTGGACGGCGGCGAAAGCCACCACCCGCTCGTCGCTCGACAGGTTGCCGAACTCGTAGAACAGAGGCGCAGGGGCGAGGGAGGGAGAGGGAGGCGCGACCGCGCTCGGCCTGAAGAGGAGGTCGGAGCCCCCTGCGGTGACCGAAAGCTCGAACCCCCCTATCTCGCCCGTGAAGTCATCTTTAGTGAACATCTTCTCTCCTTCGATACGCTATTAACTCTAATTAATAGCGTTTTAACATGACAAATCAAGACTAAAACGCTTAAAAACACAATTTATAGCGTAATTATTTTGGGTCACACTATGAAGGGAAGGCAGGAAGGTCATCGACGAACGGAGGTCACCGTGCCGCAGGACGAGCGTAAGGAAGGCGGTTGCCGCTCAAGGCTCCTCGCCTCATCGAGCCCCTCCCTCCCGCCGTCCCGAAGAAGGGGGCGGGCGTGATGGCGGGCAGGAGGGCCGCGGGCCAGGAGGCCCCCGAAAGCCCCTGCATGGCCTACTTGGAGGGATACCCTCCCATGCTCACGCCCAAGCAGGTTTCCTCCGTCCTCCAGATATGCGAGCGCACCATCCGGTTCATGTGCAGGTCGGGGGAGTTCGAGCACTCGGCGAAGGTCGGCACGGCGTGGAGGATACCCAAGGCGTCGGTCGCCGCCTTCATCGAGAGGGGCGGTGTCGGGCGCATCGACTACGTGGGGCGCCGGAGCGGGACGGGCCGGCGATGAGGGCGAGCATGCGCGACCTGCGCGCGATCTTCTCGGACATGCCGGACATGCTCGACCCCTCCCTGGCGGCGAGGGCCCTCTGCATATCCGACAACTCGATGCGGTCCCTTTGCCGCTCCCAGGTGAGGCACTTGCGAGTCGGAAAGCTCATTCGCATTCCGAAGCAATGGCTTATAGAGGACCTCTGCGCGATGCAGGGGAAAGCCGAGGATGCCCGCGGGCATGCTCCGTACGTAGGAGGGCGCTCATGAAGATGCTCACGAAACAGCAGGCAAAAGACGTGCTCGGGGTCGGGACGACGGTGTTCAGCGAGTACTGCAACCGGCACATCGACCCCATCCCCTTCGCCTACGACCCCCTACACCCCAAGATCCTGCGCGTGTCCGAGCGCGACCTGTGGGACTGGATAAAGCGGAACTTCTGCCTCGTGAACCCTCCGACGGACGGCGACGGCCGTGAGGGATCGTGACTACCTGACGCTGCACGCCTGGATGTGGTCGAAGTCGGGCCTCGGCCTCAAGCTCGGCAGCGTCGAGCTGTGCCTCTACGCGCGCATCTACGCGTTCAGCAGGCGCGGGGCGGGCGTCTACTACGAGACGCAGGAGGCCGCCGCGCGCGCCTTCGAGGTGTCCGTGCGCCAGGTGCAGCGCGCCATCAAATCGCTCTCGGAGTCCGGGCTCGTCGTCGAGGTGGGCAGGTACCGCCTCGGCAACAACCGGGACTCCCGCCGCTTCAAGGTGTCTCAAGCCCGCATCGACGAGGCGGTCAGGTCGTTCGACGCGGAGGCGGCGGCGCGCGCCCTTTCGGGCGACGGAATGTCGCGCGAGGCCCCGCCCGACGAAACGTCGCCCGACCGCCGGACGGAACGTCGCGCTTCGGGCGACGGAATGTCCGGGGAGGCCGCCGTTCGGGCGACGGAGTGTCGCCCTGAAAGGATGAAGGGAAGTTATGGGGAAAGGGAGCATCCATCCAAACCATCCCCGGCGGAGGCGCGGGACGCGGTGGGCGAAGAGGTCGCGGAGGCCGTGGAGCGCCTCATGGGGGCGTCGATCAACCGCCGCGCCTCGTTCGAGGAGGTGGCCGCGGCCTACGCGAGGGCCCTCGCGCGCGGATACTCCCCCGAGTCGATCGAGGAGGGCTACCGGCGCTACACGGCGAGGTACCGCCGGGACAACCCGGAGACCGCCCGGTACGCCATGCGGCTCGACAACTGGCTTTCGAGGCCGGACGGGCTCTCCTTCGACCTGCCAGCCAAGCGGTGCGGGAAGAGGCGGCCGTCGCCGGAGGAGGATCGGAGGGCCGAGCGAGAGCGGTTCGAGCAGAGGCTCATGGACGGAAACCCCGAGTACCGGGAGCTGAAGGAACTGGTCGGGCGCCTCTACCCGGAGATGGGATGGGAGAAGCTGAACGGCAACGCCGAGGAGGCGGCCCGCATGGAGAGCGAGATAGAGAAAGCGTCGGCCCGCATGGCGGAGATCGAGGCCTCGAGCCCCGGCGCATAGGAAGGAGGAAGGAGGAGGGACGATGGACGACCTGGGAGACGATTCGGTCCAAGCGGCGGCCCGGGCATCCCGCGAGACGTTCGAGATGTGGCAGCGCGTCTCGAGGCGCGACGCGCGGAGGGGCGCCGCCGAGATGGCCGACGGGCTGCGCCGGGGCCTCGAGAGCCCCGAGGGGGAGGTGCGCGCTATCGATCCCGGGGAGGCGCGCGCCGCCCGAGGCGGCGGGGAGGGCGCGCAAGGGTGGAGGCGCGTCACGATGGACCCCCGGGACCGCGAGGGGATCGAATCGCGCCTCGCGGCGGCCGGAGTGGAGATGGAGCTGTACGAGCGCTGGGACGGCGACGTGGACGTGCTGTTCCGCGCGCCCGACGAGGAGGCGGTCAAGTCGGCGCTCGCCGGAATCATCTCGGAGGAGGCGCTGCGGGACGAGCGCCAAGCGGCGCGGGACCCGCTGGAGAAGCAGGTGGCCGAGGCGGTCGCCGCGGAGGAGTCCCGCGAGGCGGGCCGCACCGCGTCGAAGAGCCGCGAGATGTCGCAGGGGATCGAGCGATGATGGGCACTCGGGGAAAGACGGCCAGGGCGGCCGTCGCCGGAGGGGCGGCCGCGTCGGCGTCGGCGCTCGCCGCCAACAAGCTGGCGTGGGCCGCCGCGCAGTCCTCCCAGCCGTACCCGCTCGCACTGTCCCAGGCGCTCGCCGCCCTGCCCGACGCACTGGCAGACCCGTCCGCATGGAGCACCGACCCGGCGGCCCTCGCCTCCTCGGCGGCCGCGGGCGCGCTCGGCCTCGCCCTCGGCGCGGCGGCCGTCCTCGGCAGGAGGGAGCGCAACCTCATGCCGGGGATCGAGCACGGGTCGGCACGCTGGGGGACCCCGGAGGAGGCGGCCGCCTACGCCGACGCGGAGGATCCCGACAACAACATAATCCTGTCCGCGACCGAGCGCATAGCCCTCCGCCCCAAGAGGTTCGACATCAGGACGGACTGCAACAAGAACGTGCTCGTCATCGGAGGGCCGGGGACCGGCAAGACGCGCTACGTGGTCAAACCCAACCTCGCCCAGCTCAACGCGAGCTTCTTCGTGACCGACCCCAAGGCGACGCTCCTGCCGGAGGTGGGCCGAATGCTCTTGGATGCGGGCTACGACCTCAAGGTGGTCAACCTCATAGACCTGGCCCGCTCGATGCGGTACAACCCGTTCGCCTACGTCTCGGACCCCGAGGACGAGGGGGACGGCAGGTGCCAGTCGGACATAAGCCGCATCGTGAACGTCCTCATGAAGAACACCGAGGGGTCGGGAGAGCGCTCCAAAGAGGACTTCTGGGCGAAGGCCGAGCGCAACCTGTTCCGCGCCGTGATCGGCTACCTCATGTACGCGGTGAACCCCGAGGAGCGCACGTTCCCCTCCATGATAGACCTGGTCGACCTCGCAAGGTGCAAGGAGGACGACGAGGACTACATGTCGCCGCTCGACCACATGTTCCGCAAGTACGAGACGGGGGAGGCGTGGAGCGACGAGGCGGGGGACTTCGTGCGCGACCCGGCGCTCGAGCCGCACCCCAACGCGTACCCGTGCCGCATGTACCGCAAGTTCAAGCTGGGGGCCGGAAAGACCATGAAGTCCATCCTCATCTCCGTGGCGAGCCGCCTGTCCGACTTCGACAACGACGAGCTGCGCGACCTCATGTCGGACGACGAGCTGGACCTGGACGAGTTCGGGGAGCGCAGGTGCGCGCTCTTCCTCCAGATGCCCGACTCCGACTCGACGTTCTCGTTCGTCACCTCGATGCTGCTGTCCCAGTTCTTCCAGCTGAACAAGAACAAGGCCGACACGGACTACCGCGACAAGGGAGGGAGGCTCCCCGTCCCCATCCAGTGCTACCTCGACGAGTTCGCCAACATCGGGCGCATCCCGGACGTCGAGCTCCTCGTGAACACGCTCAGATCGCGCGGCATATCCCTCGTCATCATCCTGCAATCCTACGGGCAGCTCGCGATGAACTACGAGGAAAAGGCGCAGGACGCCATCGTGGACGGATGCGACAGCATGGTGTTTCTGGGCGGCAAGTCGCAGAAGACCACCAAGATGATCTCCGAGGGGATAGGCAGCACCACCATCGAGCACGACTCCCGGTCGAGGACCTACTCGGCCACGAACTCGTCGGGCGTGTCCGAGCAGCTGATACAGCGCGCCCTCATCGACGCCGCGGAGGTGGGCAGGATCCCGCCCGACATGTGCATCGTGAGGCTCAAGGCGGCCGACTTCCGGTCGAGGAAGTACGACCTGGGGAAGCACCCGCGCTACGCGGCCATCGATCCCGGCCACCCCGGCGCGCTCCACGCCGAGCCCTTCGACGACGGGGAGTATCTCCGGCGGCGGAGGGAGGAGGCGGCGCGCGGCGGATGACGAGGGGCGGGGGCGGCGCCCCGCGACGGGCTCCTACCCCCGCGCGGCGCCCCCGCCCGAAAAGGACAGACCGAGGCCCGAAGGCGACGGCCGAAGGCCATTCTACACGAAAGGACCGACCATGGACCTCACATCTCTCTCCGGCATATCGACCGTCGTGGGGGCGGCCGTCGGGCTGTACGGAGGCTACCACCTGCTCTTCGGGGCCCTCAAGGTGTCCGACGCCATCAAGGACGGCCAGGGCATGTCGATGAACTCGGGCCTCGGCCAGCTCGTCGGCGGGGCGATCATCGTGGCGGTGGCCGGCGGCTTCGTGGCCCTCGCCCAGACCTGGCCCTACTGAGATGATCGAGATATCCGTCCACGCGGACGTGCGCGACTACCGGGAGAAGCCCCTGCTCGGGCTGTCGAGGCGCAAGGCCGCCTGCGTCGCCGCCGCCGCGACGGTGGCGATCGGCCTCGGCGCGGCGCTCGTCCACGTCTGGGGAATGCGGCTCGAGGACGCCGCATGGCCGGTCATGGGGGCGTGCGTGCCCGTGTGGCTCCTCGGGTTCTGGAGCCCCCTCGGGCTGCCGGCCGAGGACTACCTCGCCGCATGGGCCCGCCACCGGCTCGGAAGGAACCGCGTACCGAACGAAGTGGCGCGCCCCGCCGACCGCGGAGCGCGCAGGATGAGGAGGAGACATGGAGCAGCAAGGAGGCCCGCTCGAGGGGAGGAGCTTCTCGGACGGCCCGCGTCGCGGGGAGAGCTACGAAGGGCGAGAAGAGCTCAGGGCGTACATAGGGGATAGGCGCGCCGCGGCGGCCGACGGCTCCCTCCCCCTCCTCGGCAGGCTGCGTGCGCGCAGGGAGGCGAGGGAGGCCGAGAGGAGGCTCTTCGACAGCTCCCGTCGGGCCGTCGGCGAGTCGAGGGCCGCCGCCAAGAGGGCGCGCAGGGAGGCCCGCCGCGCCGAGAGGGGGTGCGAGGCCGCCCGTCGGGCACAGAGCGCGGACGCGCGCCGGACGGCCGCGCAGCGCGCCGGCGTCTACCGGGACGTCGAAGCGCTCATGCGCCGCCAGAGCCGGGCAGAGAGCCGCCGCGCCGAGGCGTGGTCCGACGAGCTCTCCCGCGCCCAGAGGGCGCAGGACCTCATCGGCTACTCGCTCATGTACGAGGACGGCGTGTGCGAGAACGCGCCGGGGACGTTCTCCGAGACGCTCTCCTTCTCGGACATCAACTACCGGACGGCGTCCCCCGAGGACCAGCGGAGCGCGTTCAACGCGTGGTGCGGCGTTCTCAACTACTTCGGCCCCCAGGTGGGGCTCCAGCTCAACGCCGTCTCCCTCGCGCGGGACGAGGACGCGTGCATGAGGCGCACGATGCTGCCCGAGACGGGGGGCGCGAGCGACGTCTACGTGCGGGAGTACAACCGGATGCTCGCGGACAAGGCGGCCGAGTCGACGCAGGGCATCACGCGCGAGCGCTACCTGACCGTGAGCGTGCGCGCCGCCGGCCGGGACGAGGCGCTTCCCTTGCTCGCGAGGGTCCGTGACGACGTGGCCGACATGCTGAGGCGCATGGGATGCGACGTGCGCAAACTCGACGGGATGGACCGGCTCAGGCTCGTCCGCTCCCAGATCGCGCCCGACGGGGACCTCCCGTTCGACTACGGCAGGTCCCTCGTCTCGGGCGAGACGACCAAGGACGCCGTGGCGCCGTCGTCGTTCGACTTCTCCGCGTCCCTCGACCCCCAGGGCCGCTTCTTCAGGATCAACAACGCTCCTGCGGCGAAGGACGTGTTCGCGCAGGCGCTCGTCGCCCAAAGCTGGCCCTCCGACCTGACCGACCGCGCGCTCGCGTCGATCACCGACCTCCCCGTGCCCCTCAACGTGTCCGTCCACTACCACGCCTACGACCAGGGCGACGCGGTGGCCATGGTCCTCAAGAAGCTGGCGTGGATGCGCGGGGAGAAGGCGCGCTCCCAGCAGCAGGCGTTCCGGCAGGGGCTCGACCCCGAGCTCGGGGTGTCGCTCGAGGTGCAGCACCGGGAGTCCGAGGCGAGCGACCTGCTGGACGACCTGCGCAACCGCAGCCAGCACCTCTTCGGCGTCTCCGTGGTCGTCCTCGTGTGGGGCGGCGACCTCGACGAGCTCTCCTCGCGCGTCTACCAGGTCACGTCGGCGGCGCGCAAGGCGGGCGTCAGGCTCTCCTCCTACGACCTGCGCCAGAAGCGGGCGTTCAACTCGGCGCTCCCCCTCGGGTTCGACCACGTCCGGCTCGACCGCACCTTCACCACGGCCGAGGCCGCCATGCTGCTGCCGTTCTCCTCGCGCGAGCTCATGCAGGAGGGGGGTGTGTACTACGGGCAGAACCAGCTCTCGGGCAACCCCATCATCTTCAACCGCAAGACCCTGAAGACCCCGGCCGGGTTCATCTTCGGCAAGCCGGGGGCCGGGAAGGGGATGAACAACAAGGGCGAGATATTCAACGCGCGGTTCGGCAACCCCGACGACCACGGCATCATCGTCGACCCCAAGGGGGAGTACGGCCCGTGCATGGAGGCGTGGGGAGGCCGATCCTTCAAGCTCGCCGTGGACAGCCCCCACCACATCAACATCTTCGACCTCAACGAGAACTACTCGGGAGCGGGGAGCAACCCCGTGCTCTTCAAGTCGGAGTTCCTCGTGGCGTTCTTCTCCGACATCCTCGCCCCCGACGGCGGCGTCACGCCGGTCGAGCGGTCCATCCTCGACCGGTGCGTGAGGCAGGCGTACTCGCGGTGGAGCCCGGGCACCCCGCCCGAGGACATGCCCACGGTCGCCGACTTCTGGAACCTCCTGCGCGCGCAGCCCGACCCCGAGGCCGACACGATGGCGCGCGCCCTGGAGATGTACGTGAACGGGACGCTCTCGTGCTTCGCCCACACCACCGACATCGACGCCGACGCGCCGTGGGCGAGCTGGTCCACCAAGCGCATGGGGCCGCAGCTCGCCATGGCCGGCTCCATGGCCGTCATGGACCGCGCATGGCTCCACGTGACCGAGAACGAGGGACGGGGCGTGCGGACGTGGGTCTACATAGACGAGATACAGAACTTCGAGGGCAACCCCTACGCGATGGGGTACCTGCAGAAGTACTTCGCCGAGGGCCGCAGCTACGGCCTCATACCCACGGGGATAACCCAGCACCCCGACCGCATCCTGGGAAACGACACGTTCCGGCAGATGCTCTCGTCCTGCGAGTTCCAGATCCTGCTCGATCAATCCTACAACAACCGGATGCACCTCAAGAAGATCCTCTCGCTCTCGGACACGGAGCTGGGCTACATCAAGGACGCCGAGCCGGGGTGCGGCCTGCTCGTGGCGGGGCCGGCCGTCATCCCGTTCAGAAACGTCTACCCCAAGGGCACCGCGCTCTACCGGCTCATGACGACCAACCCGAACGAGCGCGAGGCCGAGGCGAGGGCAGCGAGGGAGGAGCACCGGGATGGGCGCGCGTAGAGACGGCCGCAGGGGGCCTCTCCTGCGCATGGTGGACGACGCGCGGAGGGACCGCAGCGACGGCCCGTTCGACTTCGCGGCTCGCGCGCGCCGAGGCGGGGGGCGCGGGGCGGCCGGGCCGCAGGGAGGGGGCGCCGCGGCCGAGCGCTCGCGCAAAGCGGCCGCGAGGAGAGCGGCGGAAGAGGTGGCCGCGCCCGAGGGCCGGGAGGCCGGGCAGGGCCCGGCAGAG